>NZ_CATNLY010000001.1 GCF_950100655.1 Pleomorphomonas sp. T1.2MG-36 | reverse complement strand
TTGCACTTCGCCGGCCTGGTGGTCATGGCGGGGAGAAATGCACCCGATCCCATCCCGAACTCGGCCGTGAAACTCCCCAGCGCCAATGGTACTCCGTCTTAAGACGCGGGAGAGTAGGTCGCTGCCAGGCCTGCAAAGTGCAAGACCAACAACAACAAACCACACGAACAAAGCTCTTCACAAAACACACACGAACCCAAACAACCAAAAGCCCTCCGAGAGAGAAATCTCCGGAGGGCTTTTGCGTTTGGAAAATACACAGAAGATTACCCGAAACCGAAACCGCATGACCACAAGGCATTGACGTCGCGAACGTGACACGGCGCGAGCGGACGGGCCGAAAGGACGGCCGGTGGATCGCGGAAACTCAGCGTGAGCCCACCGGCGCCGCCTCTACTTCAGTGAGGCCGAGCCAATCACACGACGGTCCATAGGCGCGGGTGGATGAGTGGCCCGAGAGGTTCGCGGGTACAACATCTTCGGCTGAAGCGGAAAGCGGATCGTTGCTGCGGATGACGGCCGGGCTCCGCCAGCCTCGGGGCTAGCCAACTTGTCGGCAGGAACGGTGCGAGAGGGGATGGGCATAGGGATAGCCCAAGGTTGCCGGAGGGGTTACTGGCTCTCGTGGAGGCCTGTGCGGGCTATGCTTCCCCGAGGTGCGCCTCGGCTAGGGCGGCGGGGGTATGCGGGCGTTGTCTTCCCTAGGGAGGGATTGCACCGGCGCTCGCCAAGCGGACCGCCTGTCGTTTATCCAGACTATATGCGCGTCTTTTCAAGAGGAATGGCGCCGTGAGGCACTGCCGTACCTTTGTCGGTACCACTCGAAATGGGCGGAACAGCTAGCGCTACCGGCATCGCGTGCCGGCGGGAGCGTACATAGCAAATGAGGGGGCCGAAGCCCCCTCATCGGTGATGCGAACTAGCCGGTCCAGCTAGAGCGATTTGACGGGCTCCCCGTTCTTGCCTTCGAAGGTGCGCCCCCAGCCGGTGTAGATCGAGAAGACGAACACCACGAAGAGCGACAGCGAGTAGAAGGACGTCATGGCGATCGACATCGGGTTGATCTGCGGGATGAACGCATACTCGCTGCGCAGGCCGCCGACCACCGCCAGGACGATGAAGATGAAGGCGCTGAGGAAGGGCACGATGGCCGGCAGGGTCATCGCGATGCAGTCCACCAGCACGGCGCGCCGGAACGGGTGCAGCATCTTCTTCTTGCCGATTTCGTCGGCGACCGGGCCGAACGCCAGGATGGAGGCGCTGGTCACGCCGCCGAGCAGCACCGTGGCGGCACCTATGCCGAGACCGATGGCGGCTTCGACACCGCGGGTGGTCTGGGCGAGCTTGCTGTTGCCGATGTACTCGGCGACGCGGTCCATGGTGCGGCTGGCCCGAAGGATGCCGATGATGCCGAACAGCGACAGCACGAAGGTGACGGTGCCGATCATGCCGTTGAAGCCGAGGAACAGGAAGCCACCGATCTTGTCACCCTCGAGCGAGAAGATGCTCTCCCAGGTGAACACCCCCGACAGCAGGCCGACGAGGATGCCGACCACGATGCCCACCGGAATGGCCTTGAAGATGTTGCGCGTCTTCACGGCGACCAGCAGCAGCACGGCCATCGGCAGCAGCATGATCAAGCCCTTGGGCGAGTAGTCGTGCGCGGCCATCGACACGTCGCTGATCGGGGTCGAAGCGCCGCCGAACAGGTAGAACAGCACCGCCGAGATGATGGCGGCGCACAGGGCGAACTTGAAGCGCGTGGTGACGACGCCGGCGATTTCCGCCGAGCCCGGACGGTTGGTGTAGGTCTGCGTCGAGGCCGAGGCCACCGTGGTGTCGGAGATCGGGGCGACGTTGTCGCCGAAGATGGCGCCCGACAGGATGGCGCTGGCCAGCACCACCGGATCCGCGCCGAGCAGGATGCCCGACGGGTAGAACACCGGGAAGCCGGTGAACAGCGTGCCGATCGACGTTCCGGTCGAAGCGGAGATGACGCAGGTCGCAATGAAGACGAAGGCGGTCAGCAGGCTGCCGTGCAGGTGGATGGTGTTGGCCAGCCAGACGAAGCCCTCGGCGACGCCGCTCTGCGCCATCAGCTTGGCGAACATGCTGATGACCAGGAGGATGGCGAAGATGGTCACGGCCATCTCGGAGCCGATGCCGTCCTTGATGACCGCCGTCCAGTAGGTCTCGTAGTTCTTGGCGAAGACGCCGCCGATGATGATCGCCAGGAAGGCGCACATCGACAACAGGTTCATGTCGAAGACGTGCAGGACGACGAAACACGACGTGCAGGCGATGATGAACAGCACCATCGGAAGGAGGGACAACGTCCATCCCCCGTGAAACTCCAAGGTTTTCTCTTCCATAGTCAGCCCCTCTTTTATCAGGAGCCTTTCCGGCGAAATTCCGCTTCGCCGGAAAAGCTCTATCCCCTTGTTAAGACGCAGTTCCGGAGGCAAAACCGGTACCCGGTTTCGCTGGAACCGCTCTGGGTCAGCGAATGCCCTTTTCCGCCGCGAGGCGGGTCAGCGCGGTCTTGATCCGATCGAGCGCCTGGTCGACGACGTCCTCGCTGCGGTAGCAGCCGTGGACGATGCGCAGGTGTCCCTCGCCGCCGAGCCCGTAGGGCGTGCCCTCGTTGACGAAGACGTTGGCGTTCTTGAGGATGTATTGGGAGACTTCCGCCGCCGTCCCGAGCCGGGAGATGTCGACCCAGGAGAGATACGAGCTCTCGGGCAGGCTCATCGACACGCCGGGAATGGAGTTGAAGCAGTCGAACACCTTGCGGCGGCGCTTGTCGAAGATCGCCTTGTAGTCCGAGATGAACGCGTAGTCGCGGAAGGCGGCGATGGCCGCCTGCTGGGCCGAGGTGTTGGTGGCGCCGATGACGTTGACGGCGCAGGCGAACAGCACGTCCATCAGCTTGTCGTCGGCCACCACGTAGCCGACGCGCAGTCCGCTGAGCGCCATGCCCTTGGAAATCGAGTAGACGGAGAGCGTGCGCTCCCACATGCCCTCGAAGCGCGAGATGTCGTACATCTCGATGCCGTCATAGACGATGTCTTCGAAGGCGTAGTCCACCACCAGGATGAGGTCGTTCTCGACGACGAACTTGGCGAGCTCCTCAAGGCGCTCCTTGCGCTGCACGGTGGTCGTCGGATTGTTGGGCTGGGTCAGGAGCACCATCTTGGTGTTCTTGGTCAGGCGCTTGCGGTACTCGTCGATCTCGATCTGATAGTTGTTCTCGGGGCGCGTCGGCACGGGAACGGCGATGCCGCCGAGCAGTCCGGGATTGAGGAAGTTGCTGGGATAGCTGGGCGCGTGGATCAGCACCTCGTCGCCGGCGCCGATGAACGGCATCATGGCGAAGAGGAGCCCCGAGTCCGATCCAGGCGTGACGACGAGGTTGCGTTCGGGATTGATGGTGATCCCGTGGGTCTTGGAAAGCTTGGCCGCGATCAACGTCTTGAGCTCGGCGTCGCCGATCGGCATCGTGTAGTGCGGGCCCATTCCCTCCTGGAGAGAGCGCACGGCGGCGTTCTCGACATGAGAGGGGATGACGTGATCGGGGAAGAACGGGTCGGCCCAGCACATGAGGGCGCAACCGTTCTTGATCAGGTCGTTGAGGGCCGTGCCGACGTCCGCCTTGGTGACGGTCGAGAACAGGCCTCCCTGAAGCGTCTTGAATGTTCCGACAAGTTTGTCTCTCGCAGCCATTTTTCCCTCCCTGGGATATTTCCGGCGAACTCCGGTTCGCGAAGTCCTCTAGCTTTTCGTTTCACCGCAACTTCGAACGCAAAACCGGGTCCTGCGTCTGTTGAAGTCGCTCCGGCTCACTCAGCGATGGGCAATCGCCTCGATCTCGATCAGCACCTGTCTGGGCAGGGCGGCGACCTGGACGACGGCGCGGGCCGGCTTGATCTCGCCGGTGAAATACTCGGCGTAGATGGCGTTGACGTCGGCGAAGGCGCCCATGTCGGTCAGGCTGACGTTGACCTTCACCACGTTGGCGAGCGTGAGACCGGCCGCCTCGACGATGGCCTTGACGTTCTCAAGCGACTGGCGGGCCTGTCCCTTGATGTCGGCATGCTCCAGCTTGCCGCTGACCGGGTCGAAGGGAATCTGGCCCGAGACGAACACCAGATCGCCGATCTCCACGGCCTGGGAGTAGGGGCCGATCGCCGCCGGAGCCTTGGTCGTCACGATCTCTTTCTGCTTCTGCACTTTGATCTCCATGATCTAAAAATCATCATCGAGATAATAAATTATCAGTCCATGCCGTACAATGGGAATGTTGCGTACCCGGAGCTTCGGAGGGGATGGAAGGGAGGTCGCCACAGTCGGCCGCGATTGCTCGCCCGAAGGCGCACGTCTGCATATTTATAAATGTAATTCATATAGTTAGAGGTGAAGTTTCGCGTCTCACGGGGCGGCGCCTCCTTCGAGGAGGGGAGGCGAGGTTGCATCAAAAGTCGTAGGTCTGCACATGATGTCGACCGAAACTGCTCGAAATTCATGCAGCGAGTGTGATAAGAAATTTCTCATCAGCGTTGAGTCAGATGCGACGAGACGCGGACGAGATCCCGCCCCGGCGTCGTCCTTGCCGGAAGCGAGTCGATAGTGTTGGGAGGGCAGCGGTTGCCGCTGAGGGATGCATGAAGGTTCCGTCAGTCTCGGAAGATGACAAGATCCTCGAGTCATTCGTTCCCATGGTCGACTTTTACGCCGAGACGCTCGGCCGGAACTGCGAGGTCATTCTTCACGACCTCAGGCAGCTCGAGTCGTCGATCATCGCCATCCGCAACAACCACGTTTCCGGGCGTCAGGTGGGCGGCTGCATAACGGGCTTCGCGCTGGAGCTTCTGGAGAAGAAGGTCTACGAGAAGAAGAGATACATCGCCAACTACATCGGCAAGACCGACGAGACCAAGAAGACGGTCCGGGCGTCGACGTTCTTCATCAAGAACAGGGCGAACGACGTCATCGGCATGCTTTGCGTCAACGTCGACATCACCGCCTTCGTCGCGGCGCGGTCGGCGATCGACGATTTCATCAACACGGCCAACGTTGCGCCGGACGGCGATCCGATCCTGCCCGAGGAGAATCTCGACCTCGATCCCAGGGCCCTGATCTCGTCGCGCTTCGATCACGTGCTGTCCAAGGTCGGCATCGAGCCGGAGCGCATGACGCCGGCGGAGAAGAGCGCGGTCGTCTTCGAGCTGGCCGAGCTCGGCGTGTTCCGCATCAAGGGCGCGGTTTCGGAAATCTCGACCCTGTTGCAGGTCTCCGAGCCGACCATCTACCGCTATCTCAAGAAGGCGCCTTCGAAGTAACGGCGGGCGTTGAAGCCGGAGTCCGAGTGCTCTCCGGCCCTCAGGTCGCGACGAAGGCCAGCAGTTCCTTCTCGTTATAGGGCTTCAGGATGATCGGCGATCCCGCGAGATCGGCGGGCACCACATCCGGCGCCACCAGGCCGGTCATGAAGGCGAAGCGTATGCCCCGGCGCCGCAGCTCGCGGGCGACGTCGAACGACGTTCCATTGAAGAGATAGATGTCGAGCAGGGCGGCCTGAAGCGGTGCCTCGTCCAGGCTTTCAAGCGCGGCGGCGGCGGTCGAGAACGGGCCGACGACCGTGAAACCCTTGGAAGTCAGGAGATCTTCGAGGTCCATAGCAATCAGCGGCTCGTCCTCCAGGACGAGAATTCGTTGGCCGCCGATCATGTATCCACCTCGCGCTTTCACAGCCGCTTGAAATTATTCCAGCTTTGCGACTATGGATTTTACTGGCGAGGGGGCTCTCTGTATGTCCAATACTGAACACAGGGTGAAAGTCTTTCGCGTTTTTTACGTCGGTAGGAACACTTATGGCGGCGATTTCGACGTTTGAAGGGAAAACCGGCAACAATCTCATCGACGCATTGCGCCCCCGCGAGTGGGAGCGCCTGGTCTCGCTTCTCCAGCCTTGGGCGGGCGAGGTCGGCCGTACGCTGCAAACGCCCGGAAACCGGGTGGAATGGGCCTATTTCCCGATCGGCAAGGCCATGGCGTCCTATCGCGTCACCTTCGGCGACGGACGGGAAGTGGAAACGGCCCTGATCGGCAGGGAAGGGGCTGTCGGCGGCATCGTCAGCCGGGGTCATCTGCCGGCCTTCGCGCTCGCCGTCGTGCTGTTCGGCGGCACCTTTGCCCGCATATCCCTCGGCGACCTCGAAGCCCTCAAGGCCGACGAGCCGACCATCGACTCGCTGTTCAATCGCTATGCCGACTGTCTGCTCGCCCAGGTGTTCCAGGCGAGCGCCTGCAACGCGGCCCACACCATTCAGCAGCGTGCGGCCCGCTGGCTGGTCGCCGCCAGCGAGCGCACCGGCTCGGACGAGCTGACGCTGACCCAGGACCAGTTGGCCGGACTGCTCGGCGTCGGCCGAAGCTACACGACGCGCGTCATCGGGCGCTTCAAGGCGGAAGGGGTGGTCGATACCCAGAGAGGGCGCCTGACGGTGCTCGACCACGACCATCTCGGCAGGATGGCCTGCGCCTGCAACGAGGTGGTTCGCGGACACTTCGACATGGTGCTGAAGGGCGTCTACCCCGAGCCGTGAGCGGGGAGCTAGAGCATCATCCGACCGGAGTGAAACGAGGATCGAAAAGATGATGCTTCACAAACAAGAGCTTAGAGCGCCGATCTGATTCAGTCAGATCGACGGGCGCGCTAGAGAACCCTGAGGCCGAGTTCCTTCAGGAGGTCCGTCGCCTGGGCGCGGGAAATGATGGCGCCGCGGAAATGCGCGGCGTCGCCAAGCCGAATGCCGCCGAGATCGGCGCCGCGCAGGTCGGCCCCTTCGAAGCGGGCGCGCAGCAACTGGGCGTCGCGCAGGCTGCACTCCTCGAACACCGCGTCGCGGAAATCGGCGCCCTCCAGTAGGGCGCCGGAGAGATCCACCTGCGTCAGCGTCTGGCGGCGGAAGGATACCTTGGGCAGGCGTGCGTCGACAGCCAGCACTTCCTCCAGCGCGAGATCGACGGTGCGGGCGTCGGTGAAGTCGGCGCCGGTCAGCTTGGAGCGGCGGAAGGCGGCGGAGGTCAGCACCGCCTGCCGGAACAGGGCGTTGTTGAAGTCGGAGGAGACGATCTCGGCGTCGACCAGATCGGCGCGGCCGAAGTCGGCGAAGGCGCCCTTGCAGGCCGACCAGCGACTCTCGGCGAGCCGGGTGCGGGCGAGCTTGCTGTGGGCGAGGTTGCACCCCTCGAACTGCCATCCGGCAAGATCGACCTCGCCGAAGGAAAGGCCGCCGAGGTCGGCGCCGACGAGACGGCGCGGCTCTCCGATGGAGGTGAGGCGGTCGAGGGCCGCCTGATCGACGGCCTTGCCCGTGAGGTCGATGGAGGGAATGTCGGTCATGCGCTCTCTCCCGCCACCGCTCGGACCGGTCACTCGCCTTCGAAGGCGATCAGCGTGCGGACGGAGACGTTGAGCGACCGCAGCTTGTCGGCGCCGCCGAGTGCCGGCAGGTCGACGATGAAGCAGGCCGCTTCCAGTTCGCCGCCCATCTGGCGGATCAGCTTGGCGGCGGCGCTGGCCGTGCCACCGGTGGCGATCAGGTCGTCGACCAAGAGGACGCGCTCGCCCGGCAGGATGGCGTCCTTGTGCATCTCGATCTCGTCGACGCCGTATTCCAGGCTGTAGACCATCGACACGGTCTCGTGCGGCAGCTTGCCCTTCTTGCGGATCGGCACGAAGCCGGCGCTGAGCTGGTGGGCGACGGCGCCGCCCAGGATAAAGCCGCGCGCCTCGATGCCGGCCACCTTGTCGATCTTGCCGCCCGCCCAGGGCTGGACCAGTTCGTCGACTGTGCGCCGGAAGGCCCGGGCATTGCCTAGGAGGGTGGTGATGTCGCGGAAGACGATGCCCGGCTTGGGATAGTCGGGGATCGCGCGAATGGTATCGGCCAGATTCATGGGAGGGCTTCCTGAAGAAGTTACGGCCCGTTCTAGACAACGAGGGCGCGGGCCGCAACCGATTCAGCCGGCTATCCCGGGTTTGCCGGCATAAATGAGACGCGCACCGTCAGCAGCGCGGATAGTTGAACAGGCCGATCATGGCGTTGAAGCGGAGCAGCAGGGTGCCGGCGTCATACTGGATGGGGTTGTTCAGCTTCCAGGTGGCGCTGCCGTCCGGAACGTAGTCGCCCTTCTCGGCGTGCTGGACGACCGTGCGTCCCAGGGCCAGAAAGTCGTTGATGGCCTTCGTCATGGCCGGGCAGCCTTTCGGATCCTTTTCCTTGCTCTTGGCATTGAAGCCGTCGGCCATGGCCGCGACCTGATCGAGGCTCGCCCGGAACGGGTCGACGGCCTCCTTCGATCCTTGCTGCTCGAACACGGAATCGCCGAGCCTGACGGCCTTCTTCGCATGGAGGATCACTCCGGCGCGGTAGTAGTCGTCCGTGTCCTTGGTCGCCTTGTCGAAGGCGGCCTGGGTGTTGATCTCGTCACGCTTCTGAATGCCGGAGAGGAAGGCCGTCTCGGCGTTCGCCACCTCGGTCAAGGCGGCAACGAAGCCGGCGTTCTGCTCCCGTGCCTTCTTTCCGCCGTCGGCGAGATAGCCCTTGGACTCGGCGTAGTTGCTCAGATCGGAGTTGATCGGTTCGAACTTGGCGAGGGCGTCCCCGAAGCTCTTGGCGGGCGCGTCGATCTCCGGCATGGCGAAGGGAAGGGCGGCGGCCTTGGTCAGCTTCTCCCTGATCTGGGTGACGGACAGCGTGGAGGCCACCGAATAGGTCTCAAGCGGCTTGCCGGATGTCACCTCGGGTTCGCGATAGGCCCGGTAATCGGCGAGCTCCTTGGCAAAGGGCGAGTGCAGGCTGTTCGCGACATCGACATAGGCGTTGTACTTGGCAATCTCCTGCTGCTCGGCAGGAGATTGGGTTGGCTGCTCGGCGGAGGATTTCTGGTCGTTGCAGGCGGAAAGGGCGAGGCTGCAGGCGAAAAGGACGCCGGCGGAAAGTATGTTCAGACGCAAGTTTCTTCTCTTCGTTGACTGTGTGTGACGGCAGATGAACTGGCTCTGCCAACGACGACAAGGACATACCCCACGATTCGGTTCCCACCGCGGCGACGTTTCCGTGAACGCGAGGTGACGAAACGAAAAAGGGCCCCCGAAGGAGCCCGTTTCCAGAATGCTCGGCAAAAGGCGATCAGTGGGGAACGCCGCGCCAGACCTGCCGCTTCACGAAGTAGAGGATGCCGGCGAAGATGATCAGGTAGAGCATCACCTTGAGGCCCAGTTCCTTGCGGGCGTCGAGGTGCGGCTCGGCCGCCCACATCAGGAAGGCCGACACGTCCTTGGCGTACTGTTCCTTGGTCTGCGGCGTGCCGTCGGAATACTCGACGACGTCGTTGTCGAGCGGGGGCGGCATGCGCAGCGAGACGCCATTGATGAAGTGCGGGTTGTAGTAGGTGCCCTCGGGCACCGTGACGCCCTCTGGCGGGTCCTGGTAGCCGGTGAGCAGCGACGTGATGTAGTCCGGACCCTGCTCCTGGTAGGGCCAGAACATGTCGAACACGAACCAGGGGAAGCCGCGATGGACGGCGCGCGCCTTGGCGATCAGCGACAGGTCGGGCGGCAGGGCGCCGCCGTTGGCGGCGCGGGCCGCGTTGTCGTTGGCGAAGGGCGAGGGGAAGGCGTCGGACGGCAGACGGGGCCGCTCGAACATCTCGCCGGCGTCGTTGGGGCCGTCCTGGATGGCGTAGGTGGCCGCGAGCACCTTGACCGCGTCCTCGGTGAAGCCCGGTCCGCCCTCGTCGGCGAGGTTGCGGAACTTGACCAGCTTCATCGCGTGACAGGACGAGCAGACGTCCTTGTAGACCTGGTAGCCGCGCTGCAGCTGGGCCTGGTCGTAGTGGCCGAAGATGCCGGCGAACGACCATTCCTGGCGGGTGGGCTTCAGCAGGGGATACTCGACCGCCGTCTCCTCGGCGACGGCGATTGACGCTGTCAGGGCGATGCCGGCGGCAAAGGCGGCGGCGGCCCAACGGATCATCTTGGCAGTCATGATTTCTCTCCGTTGGGCGTCAGTGAGCCGATTTCGCCAGGATCGCGTCGTTGATCGACACGGGCAGCGGCTTCGGCTTCTCGATGTAACCGAGCACCGGCAGGATCACCAGGAAGTAGGCGAAGTAGTAGAAGGTGCTGAGCTTGGCCCAGCTGACCGCCTGCAGGCCGCCGATGATGTCGTCGGTCTTCACCGAGCCCAGGTAGCCGAGGAACAGCGCGTTGACGCCGAACACCCAGAAGGCGACCTTGAAGATCGGCCGGAAGCGGCCCGAGCGCACCTTGGAGGTGTCGAGCCAGGGCAGGAAGGCCAGCACGGCGATGGCGCCGAACATGGCGAGCACGCCGCCGAGCTTGGAATCGATCGGCCCGATGTTGAAGTCGATGGCCCGGAGGATGGCGTAGAACGGCAGGAAGTACCATTCCGGCACGATGTGGGCCGGCGTCGACAGCGGGTTCGCCTCGATATAGTTGTCGGGATGGCCGAGGAAGTTCGGCTGATAGAAGACGAACCAGCCATAGAAGATCATGAACAGCACGATCCACATCACGTCCTTGGACGTGGCGTAGGGCGTGAAGGGAACCGTGTCCTTCTCGCTCTTCACGTCGATGCCGAGCGGGTTGTTCTGGCCGACCACGTGCAGCGCCCAGACGTGCAGCACCACGACGCCGGCGATCAGGAACGGCAGCAGATAGTGCAGCGAGAAGAAGCGGTTCAGCGTGGCATTGTCCACCGAGAAGCCGCCGATGAGCAGCGTCTGGATCGGCTGGCCGACGAAGGGCAGAGCGGTGAAGAAATTGGTGATGACGGTGGCGCCCCAGAACGACATCTGGCCCCAGGGCAGCACGTAGCCCATGAAGGCGGCGGCCATCATGAGAAGGTAGATGATGACGCCGAGGATCCACAGGATCTCGCGCGGGGCCTTGTAGGAGCCGTAGTAGAGGCCACGGAAGATGTGGATGTAGACGGCGATGAAGAACATCGACGCGCCGTTGGCGTGCAGGTAGCGGATCAGCCAGCCCCAGTTGACGTCGCGCATGATGCTCTCGACGGAGCGGAAGGCGACGGTGCTCTCGGCGGCGTAGTGCATGGCGAGCACGATGCCGGTGACGATCTGCACCACCAGCATCATCGCGAGGATGCCGCCGAAGGTCCAGAGAGCGTTGAGGTTGCGTGGCGTCGGGTAGGAGACGGCGGTGTCGTGCAGGAGGCGGACGACCGGAAGGCGCGCCTCGAACCACTTCCCGATGGCCGTCCTCGGGACATAGGTCGAATGACCGGACATGGAATTACCTCGTCGGGAAGGGCGATCAGCCGATGCGGATCTTGGTGTCGGACAGGAAGGCGTAGGGCGGGATCGGCAGATTTTCCGGCGCCGGACCCTTACGGATGCGGCCGGCCGTGTCGTAGACCGAACCGTGGCACGGGCAGAACCAGCCGCCGAACTCGCCGGACTCGTCGAGCGGAATGCAGCCGAGATGGGTGCAGACCTTGGTCATGACGAGGATGTTCTCCTTGCCGGTCGCGGCTCGGTTGGCGTCGGTCGCATCGGCGGCGGCATCGGCGTTGGCGTTGCGGGCCAGCGGGTCCTTCAGCTCTTCGAGCTTGACCGTCTTGCCTTCCTCGATTTCCTTTTCGGTGCGGTTGCGGATCACGACCGGCTTGCCGCGCCACATGACGGTGATCGCCTGGCCCGGCTGGACGGCGGCGATGTCGACCTCGACCGACGCCAGCGCGCGGGTCGACGCATCGGGGTTCATCTGATCGACGAATGGCCAGGCCGCGGCGGCAACGCCGACCACGCCGAAAGCACCGGCGGCATGCAGGAGGAAATCGCGGCGGGTTGGTTCTGCCGGTGTATCGCTCTCAGCCAAGATCGCTTCCTTTCGCGCGGAGGAGCGGACGCCACGGATATCCCGGCGGCCGCTTCGTCATCCTCGCGGGGGCCACCCCGTCCGTGGCCGTCGATGCGAGTTTGACGAAAAGGGTTTCAACAACTTGCACGGCTTCCGGAGTGGGCGCGACTACGCCTTGCTACGGATGCCTTTCCGGCCCCCTTTATGCATCAACGCCGGGCGTTGTCCAGTTGGTCCATCTGAGAATTTGGTCTGATTTTTGGATTTGTTCCAAAAAGATGGGACGCCGTTACCGGAGCCCTACAGTCCGCTTTCCACCGCTTCGTTTCCGGCCCGGCTGACCGTGTCGAGATCGATGTCCGGAGGTGGGCGACGCGGCACGCCTTGACCGTCGCGGCGGCCGAACCACATATCCCCCATCCGGGACTTTCCCCGGCCGAGATCCTCGATGCGTCCCTTCGCGATTCTCGTCGCCGTTCTGGCTCTGCTCCTGGCGCTTTCGCCGGGACCGCATGCCTCTGCCGCCGGCATGGGCGGGGAGAAGATGGCGTCGTCGCAGCAGGGTCCCGAGAGGTGCGCGTCGCCCATGGCGTCTCACGGCA
The DNA here is from genome assembly GCF_950100655.1 of Pleomorphomonas sp. T1.2MG-36. NCBI lineage: Bacteria > Pseudomonadati > Pseudomonadota > Alphaproteobacteria > Hyphomicrobiales > Pleomorphomonadaceae > Pleomorphomonas > Pleomorphomonas sp. T1.2MG-36. Next base: position 1,188,391 of record NZ_CATNLY010000001.1, on the reverse strand, counting down.
AGGCGGACCGCCACGATGCCGGCGGCCATGGCAAGATGTCGTGCTGCATAGGCGCGGTCTGCGTCGTCGCCTGGCTGCCCGCGGCGTCGGTGATCGCCACGCCGCTGTCGAGCGTCGTGCTCGATCTTGCCGTCGCCGACACGTTCCTGACCGGCCGCGACGTCGCCCCGCCTATCGATCCGCCCAGACCGTTCGCCTGACCGCTCCGTTTTCAGCCGAACTCTCGCACCGGTGCGCCGAACGCCGCCGGGCTCAAGGATCGATCATGAACCGCAGAACGCTTCTCAAGGCCGCCGTCGGCGGCGCCGTTTTCATGTCCATGCCCATCATCGGCGTCTTTGCCGCGACGGCGCGCACCCTTACCCTCGGGACGAGGGTTATCGAGGTCAACGGCCGGGCGGCCACCGTCTATTCGCTCACCGGGCCGGACGGAAAGCCCGGCCTCGCCTTCGATGCCGGCACCGACTTCGACGTGCTGCTGGCCAACACTCTCGGCGAGGAAACCATCGTCCACTGGCACGGGCTGACGCCGCCCTGGCAGCAGGATGGGGTACCAGAAGCACCGATGCCGCAGCTCAAGGCCGGCGAACGGCGGACGTTCCGTTTTCCCGTCGGCAGCGGCGGCACGCATTGGATGCATGCGCACACCTTGCAGGAACAGAATCTCCTGGCGGCGCCGCTGATCGTGCGGCGCGCGGAGGAGGTGGCGGCCGACGAGCAGGAGATCGTCGTCCTGCTGCACGACTTCTCGTTCACGTCGGCGGCCGAACTGCTGGCGAAACTGAAGGGCAGTTCGGCGGGTGGTCACGCCATGCCGGGCATGGGCCACGACATGGGAGCGATGAACATGCCGGGCATGGATCACGGCGGAATGGACATGGGCTCCATGCCCGGCATGGAGCATGGCGGCATGCCCGGGATGTCGATGGACCTCAACGACATCGAGTATGACGCCTATCTCGCCAACGACCGGACGCTCGACGACCCCGAGGTGATCAGGGTCGAGAAGGGCGGCACCGTCCGCCTGCGCATCATCAACGGCGCCACCGGGACGGCCTTTTCCATCGACCTCGGCGCCCTCGAGGGGCAGGTGGTGGCCGTGGACGGCCAGCCGGTGCGGCCGGTGGCTGCCCGCCGCTTCCCGATGACCATGGGCCAGCGGCTGGATATCCGCCTGCGCGTGCCGTCGGAGGGCGGCGCCTTCCCCATCCTGGCGCTGCGCGAGGGTGCTCCGCAGCGCACCGGCATCGTGATCGCCACCGCCGGAGCGGCCGTGTCGAAGCTGCCCCCGGTCGGCGAGGCAACGGGGCCGGTGCTCGATTTCGCCCACGAGGCCGGGCTTCGCGCCATCGCGCCGCTCGCCGACCGTAAGGCCGACGTCCGCTATGCCGTCGATCTCACCGGCAACATGGCGGGCTACAGCTGGGCGATGCCCGGCAGCGAGGCGATCCGGGTGAAGCGGGGGCAAAGGGTGGAGATCGAGATGCGCAACGCCTCGATGATGGCCCATCCGATGCACCTGCACGGCCACCACTTCCAGGTGGTCGGTCTCGACGGCGGGTCGCGCTTTTCCGGCGCGGTGCGCGACACCGTGCTGGTGCCGCCCAGCCGGACGGTCACCATCGCCATCGATGCCGACAACCCCGGCCGGTGGGCGTTCCACTGCCACCACCTCTACCACATGGCCTCGGGCATGATGGCGACCTTCGCCTACGACGGCGTCTGACAGAAATGGGGGGCGAGCGCTTGAGCGCTCGCCGTCCCATGTTTCGTCTCAGGTGGCGTCGTCGTCGAGGTTGAGGAAGCCGCCGGTCTGGCGGTTCCAGAGGCCGGCGTAGAGACCGCCTTGGGCGACCAACTCGGCGTGGCTGCCGATCTCGACGATGCGGCCGCGTTCCATGACCACGAGCCGGTCCATGCGGGCGATGGTGGAAAGGCGATGGGCGATGGCGATCACCGTCTTGCCCTCCATCAGCACGCCGAGGTTCTCCTGGATCGCCGCCTCGACGTCGGAATCGAGGGCCGAGGTTGCCTCGTCCAGCACCAGGATCGGCGCGTTCTTCAAGAGGACGCGAGCGATGGCGATGCGCTGGCGCTGGCCGCCCGAGAGCTTGACGCCGCGCTCGCCGACGTAGGCATCGTAGCCGGTACGGCCCTTGTTGTCGGTGAGGTCGGGGATGAAGGCGTCGGCGTGGGCCATGCGGGCGGCGGCCAGCATTTCCTCCTCGGTTGCGTCCGGCCGGCCATACTTGATGTTGTCGCGGATCGACCGGTGCAAGAGCGAGGTATCCTGCGTGACGACGCCGACGGCGGCGCGCAGCGAGTTCTGCGTGACGGCGGAAATGTCCTGGCCGTCAATGCGGATGGCGCCGGTTTCGAGGTCGTAAAGGCGCAGCAGCAGGCTGACCAGCGTCGACTTGCCGGCGCCGGAGCGGCCGACGAGGCCGATGCGCTCGCCGGGCGCGATGGACAGAGTCAGATCGTCGATGGCCGGCCGGCCGGAGCCATAGTCGAAGCTGACGCGATCGATCTCGATGCCGCCGCCGCTGACGGCGAGCGGCTTGGCGTCGGGACGGTCGGTGATGAGGCGCGGTCGCGACAGCGAGCGTACCGTGTCGTCGAGCGTGCCGACGCTTTCGAACACGTCCGACAGGCTCATGGTGGCGAGGCGCGACAACTGCTGGACTTGCAGCGTCATGGCGATCACCGAGGCGATGTCGCCCGGTGTGGCGAGGCCGTGGCTCCACAGCAGCACGCCGGCAAGGCCGCTGGCGGCGAGCAGCATGCCATTGAGGACGGTGAGCAGGCTGGAGAGGCCGGTGAGCAGCCGCATCTGCTTGCCGGTGGCGGTGACGCCGCTTTCCAGCGCCTCGCGCACATAGGCGTCCTCGCGTGTCGACGCGGTGAACAGGCGCACCGTCATGTAGTTGGAATAGCCGTCGACGAGGCGGCCCGAGAAGATGGAGGCGGTGTCGGCCACCTCGCGGGCGGCGGCGCGGCTCCTCGGCACGTAGGTGTAGACGAGGATGGCATAGGCCACCGTCCAGACGATCAGCGGGGCGGCGAACAGCGGATGCTTGACGAGCAGGTAGCCGATGACGCCGGCCATGTAGAGCACGACGAACAGCAATTGGTCGGCGAACAGGCGGAGCAACGAGCGGATGGCCTGACCGGTCTGCGTCACCTTGGTGGCGATGCGGCCGACGAAGTCGTTCTGGAAGAAGGAGATGTCGGCCCGGGCGACGAACTCGTGCGTGCGCCAGCGGACGAGCGTGCCGACGTTGCGCGACAGCACCTGGTTGCGGACGAGCTGGGCGACGAAGGTGACCAGCGGCCGGGCGAGAAGCAGCAACAGCATGAAGACGATGACGACGTGCCAGTCGACGACCCGGACGCCGTTCCTGTCCGCCTCCGTCACCGCGTCGATCAGCCAGCCGATGCTGATGGGCAGCGCCACCTCGATCATCGACAGGAGCAGCGTCAGCACCGCCATCACCACCAGCGGCCAGCCGGTTTCGCCCAGGAAGAAGCGGAGGATGCGCCACTTGGTGGTGGGCGGCGTCAGTGGGTGCAGGCCGGTCGTCGGCTTGAACGGGTCGATCCGGCCTTCGAACCAGGCGAACAGACGGGCTGCGATGGATCGATCGGAAGACATGCTCCGAATGTGGCCGTCTCCGAGGGGTAAGCAAGGGAGAAAGGGCGACATCCCGAGAAATTTGTCGTGATGAGGCGAGCGAGACCGCTTCTGTCGTCGAGTTTGAAAACGAACTTGATCGTAACGAACATGTTCGTTATAAGAGAGACATGAAACAAGACCAGTCTTCCGTTGCTCGTCCGTCGTCCCGCCGCGAGCGCCCTGCCAAGGCCGCGCTCACCCGCGAGGGCATAGTTGCCGCCGCTCTCGACATCCTCAACGAGGAGGGGCTTGAGAAGGTGACCATGCGGGCGATTGCCGGCCGCCTCGATACCGGTCCGGCGTCGCTCTACGTCTACGTTCGCAACACCGAGGACCTGCACGCGCAACTGCTGGACGCGCTGATCGCGGGCGTGCCGGAAGCCGCCGCCGAGCGGCCGGGCGGAAGGCTTGACGCGGCGGACTGGCGGGGACAGCTCATCGGCCTGCTGATGACCTATACCGAGAGGCTTTACAGCCACCCGGCCATCGCCCGGCTGTCGCTGTTCGCCCGGTCGAACGGGCCGAACTCGCTCAGGATGGCCGACGCTCTCCTGAAGCTGCTGCGGCGGGGCGGCGTGCATGACGCCTCGGCGGCCTGGGCCATCGACCTGATGCTGCATTTCGCCACCGCCACGGCCGCCGAGCAGAGTTCCGACCAGCACGAGGGCAAGATCGCCGCCACGGCCGATGCCATGGAGGCGGCGGACCCCGCTCTCTATCCCAACCTCGCCGCGATCGACACCAAGCTGCTGTTCAGCGGCGACGGCGTCGAGCGCTTCACCTGGGCCGTCAACGTGCTGATCGACGGCGTGCTGGCGGCGGTGCCGCCGACGTCGGGCGGCAGTCCGGCGTTCCGACGAAGCTGATCGCAACGAACCCGACCGCCGGCCGCTGAAGCCGGCGTTCCTCCTCTCCCATCGGACCTTGGCTCGCTGACGCATCCCGCGTCTGCGAACACCCGCTCCTTGCCGTTTTTCTGGATGCCGGCCGCCCCGCGCCGGCGGAAAGGCTATCCCCTTGTCTTCTCTCTCCCCATCCCAGGCTGTCCGGCCGAGCCTGATCGCCGTTCTGGCCGTCGTGCTGATGGCCGACGTTCTCGATCTCGTCGACGGCACGCTGACCAGCATCGCCGCACCGGCCATCGCCCGCGACCTCGGCGGCGGCGCCGGCTTCATCAGCTGGCTCGGCACCGCCTATGCGCTGGCGCTCGGCGTGTTTCTCGTTTTGGGCGGCCGGCTCGGCGACCGCTTCGGCCAGCGGCGGCTGTTCCTGATCGGCATGGCCGGCTTCACGCTGTCCTCGCTCGCCTGCGGCCTGTCGGTGAACCCGGCCATGCTGATCGCCGCCCGCTTCGCCCAGGGCGCCTTCGGGGCGCTGCTGATCCCGCAGGGCATGGCGATCCTGACCTCCACCTTCTCCCGCGCCGAGCTCGGCCTCGCCTTCAGCGCCTTCGGCCCGGTGCTCGGGCTGTCGGCGATGGCCGGGCCACTGATCGGTGGCCTGATCATCGACGCCGACATTGCCGACCTCGGCTGGCGGCCGATGTTCCTGATCAACATTGTCATCGGCCTCATTGGCCTGCCCATCGCCGCGTGGGTGCTGCCCAAGGTGCCGGCGCGGCCGGATGTCCGGCTCGATGGCCCGGGTTCCCTGCTGCTCGGCCTTGCCATGCTCGCGGCGATCTACGGCCTGATCGACGGCGCAGAGGCGGGCTGGATCGGCGCGGCGGGGGCGGCGCTTTTCGCCTCGCTCGTGCTGTTTGCCGCCTTCGCCCGGCGGCAGGTGACGGCCGAGGCGCCGATCATCCTTGCCTCGCTGTTCCGAAGCCGGGGCTTCGTCTCCGGCCTCGTCGTCGGTTTTGCCTTCTTCGCCACGGTGAACGGTCTCGTCTTCATCATCTCGCTGTTCCTGCAAGGCACGCTCGACGTGTCGCCATCGGGGGCGGCGCTGCGCATGTTGCCGATGACCCTCGGCATCATCGTCGCCTCGGTGGCCGGCATGGCGCTGATCCCTCGCCTCGGCCGCAAGCTGGTGGTCGTCGGCCTCGGGGTGACGCTTCTCGGCGCCGTGCTGCTGGCGCTGGTCATCGGCGTTGACGGCGGTCGCACCGTCTCCTTCCTCGCCGGAGCGCTGTTCGTGCTCGGCCTGGGCATGGGCAGCTGCTTCGGCACCATCTACGACATCGCGCTTGGCGACATATCGGCCGAGGAAGCCGGCAGCGCCAGCGGTTCGCTCAGCGCCGCCCAGCAGTTGGCGGCCAGCACCGGCATGGCGGTCATGAGCTCGGCCTACCTCGGCGAGGTTTCGCGCCTCACGGGCAACGGCGCGCTGCTGCTCTGCCTTGCCATCGCCGGTGCGGCGATCCTCCTCAGCCTGCCGCTCACCCTGTTGATGCCAAAGGCCGCCCCGGCCGAGCTGGCGCACTGAACGGTGACTTTCATGAAACGCTCGATCACCCTGCTGACGCTCGCCGTCGCCCTCATCGCCGTCAACCTCTCCAGGGCCGAAGCCGCCGATCCGCCGGTTCGCGCCGTGCTCACCGTGCGGCCGATCCACGCCGAGCGGCAGACATGGACGGACAGCATTGCCGCCAGCGGCTGGGTTGCTGCCTGGAGCGAAGCGTCGATCGCCACCGAGATCGGCGACTATCGGATCGCGGAGCTTGCCGTCGACGTCGGCGATCGCGTCAGGACGGGCGAGGTGGTGGCCCGCCTCGCCGACGATCAGCTCAAGGCGGCGATCGCGGCCGGCGAGGCTGCGGTCGACAGCGCCCGTGCCACCTCCGAACTCGCCCAGTCGGATGCCCGCCGCGCCGAGCTTCTCGGGCCGAGCGGCGGCCAGTCGAAGCGCGAGCTGGAAGCGGCCCGGATCGCCGAGCGGGTCGCGGCCGCCAACCTTGCCGCCGCCGAGGCGGAGCTTGAAACGCGCCGGCTGCGCCTCGACAAGGCGATCCTGCGCGCGCCCGACGATGGCGTCATTTCCGCGCGGCCGGCCACGCTCGGCGCGGTCGCGTCCGCCGGTACCGAACTCTATCGCCTGGTCCGCCAGAACCGCGTCGAATGGCGGGCGGAAGTGGCGGCCGACATCGCGACCACTCTCAATCCGGGTATGACGGCGACGCTGACGGAGCATGGCAAGGACCTGTCGGTCGGCATCGTCCGTCTGGTGGGGCCGACGCTGAATGCCGCCTCGGGGCGGGCGACAGTCTACGTCGATCTGCCGGCTACCGGAGAACTTCGGCCGGGCGGTTATGTCTCGGGGCATGTCGATACCGGCGAGCGGCAGGTGCTGACCCTGCCCGAGAGCGCGGTGCTGCTGAAGGACGGCGGCAGCTTCGTGTTCGCGGTCGAGCCCGAGGGCAGGGTGAAGCGGCTCGCCATCGTCACCGGTGCGAGGCGCGGCGGGCGGATCGCCATTGTCTCCGGCCTTTCGCCGGAGGTGGCGGTGGCCGAAAGCGGCGTCGCCTTCCTGTTCGACGGCGCCGCCGTCGCCCTTGCCAGCGACGAGGTGACGCCATGAACGTTTCTGCCTGGGCCGTCCGCAACCCCGTGCCGGTGCTGCTGTTGTTCGTGCTGCTGCTCGTCGGCGGTCTCATCTCTTTCTCGCGGCTCGGCGTGCAGAGCTTTCCCGACCTCGACCTGCCGCTGGTGTTCATCGACTGCCGGCTTGACGGCGCGGCGCCCGACCAGCTCGAGACCGACGCCGTTCGCAAGATCGAGGACAAGGTGGCGACGCTGGGCAAGCTCAACCACATCACCACCCGCATCGACGACGGCCACGCCTCCATCATTGTCGAGTTCCAGATCGACAAGGACCCGGAGGCGGCGCTCAACGAGGTGCGCAACGCCGTCGACAGCGTCAGGGCCGACCTGCCCGCCGACATGGAAGCGCCGAGCATTTCGCGGCAGGCCGTCCAGGACACGACGCTGATCGCCTATACCGCCACGTCCGACGCGCTCGACGAGGTGGCGCTCTCCTGGTTCGTCGACAACGACCTCAATCGCGCCCTGCGGGCGGTGCCCGGCGTCGGCGATATCGCCCGCACCGGCGGCGTCGACCGCGAGGTGACGGTGACCGTCGACCCGGACCGGCTCGCCGCCTTTGGTTTGACCGTCGTCGATGTGGCCGACCGCCTTCGTGCCGCTCAGTTCGACGCCTCCGGCGGCCACGTCGAGACGACGCTCGGCAAGAGCACCATCCGCCTGCAAGCGGCGGCGGCAACCCTCGATGCCCTCGGCAAGCTGCCGCTGCCGCTGATCGACGGCGCCTCGGTTCCGCTGTCGGAGGTGGCCACCGTCGAGGACGGCCACGCCGACCGCATCAGTCTCGCCTACCACAACGATGCCCCGGCGATCGCGGTGGAGATCAAGCGCTCCAACGGATACTCGGACATCGACGTCGCCGATGGCGTGCGCGCCGCCGTGGCCCGGCTGTCAGAGGCTCGTCCCGAGGTGCGGCTTGCCGAGGCGACGACCACGGTGAGCGCCACCGAGAGCGACTACGAGGCGTCGATGCACATGCTCTACGAGGGCATCGCGCTGGCCGTGCTGGTGGTGTTCGCCTTCCTCGGCTCGCTGCGGGCCACCATCGTCGCGGCGGCGGCGCTGCCGCTGGCGCTGGTGCCGACCTTCATGGTGATGGAATGGTTCGGCTTCAGCCTCAACACGGTGTCGCTGTTGGCGCTGTCGCTGGTGATCGGCGTGCTGGTCGACGACGCCATCGTCGAGGTGGAGAACATCGAACGGCACCTTCGGGCCGGCGGCACGCCGCGCGAGGCGACCGTCGCCGCGACGCAGGAGATCGGCCTCGCGGTGGTCGCCACCACGCTGACGCTGGTCGCCGTGTTCCTGCCCACTGCCTTCATCGGCGATATCCCCGGCCTGATCTTTCGTCAGTTCGGCATCACCGCCTCGGCGGCGGTGCTGGCATCGCTGTTGGTGGCGCGCCTCCTGACGCCGATGCTGGCGGCGAACGTGCTGAAGCCCAAGGCCAGACGCGAGGAGGGGAGGGATGGTCCGATCATGCGGGCCTACATGCGCTTCCTGCGCGGCTGCCTCCGCTATCGCAAGACGACGCTCGCTGCCGCCCTCCTGTCCGTCGCCGCCTCCTTCGCGCTGGTGCCGCTGCTCGATACCGCCTTCGTGCCGGCGTCCGACATTGCCCAGACCAGCGTTCAGGTGACGTTGCAGCCGGGCAGCACGCTTGCCGCCACCGACAAGGTGGCGCGCGAGGCGGCGGCTTTGATCGGTCGCGTGCCCAACGTCCGTTCGGTGCTGACGCGGGTCGGCACCGGTTCGGTGGCCGGCGCCGGACCTGACGCCGTGGCCAATGCCGACGTCACCTCGGCGCTGTTCACGGTCGACCTGACGCCCTATGGGACACGGCCACGTTCGCAACAGACGATCGAGCAGGATATCCGTCAGGCGCTCTCCGCCTTGCCGGGCGTCCGCGTGGCGGTCGGCGGCAGCGCCGACGGGGTCAAGCTCGACGTGGTGCTGGCCGGCAACGACGCGGCGACCCTCTACCGTGCCGCTTCGGCGCTTGAGACCGACATGCGGACGATCCCCGGCCTCGGCGCGGTGACGTCGTCGGCGGCGCTGGAGGCGCCGGAACTTGCCGTGGTACCGGATCTCGCCCGTGCCGACGCGCTTGGCGTGACGCCGGTCGCCATCGCCCAGGCGGTGCGCATCGCCTCGACCGGCGATTACGCCGCCAACCTGCCCAAGCTCGACCTTGGCGAACGGCAACTGCCGATCCGCATCCGTCTCCCCGAAAGCTTGGTGGAAAGCCCGGAAACACTCGCCACGCTGCGGGTCGGCGGTGCGAACGGCAGCGTCGATCTCGGCACGGTGGCAACGCTCTCGATGCGCACCGGGCCGGTGGCGATCACCCGTCTCGATCGTGAGCGCAACGTGACGATCAGCGCCGAGCTCAACGGCCGCAGCATCGGCGCCGTTATGGAAGATGTGAAGGCGCTGCCATCGGTGCGCGTCCTGCCGTCCGGCGTTCGACTGGTCGACGAGGGTGACGTGGAACGGATGAACAGCATGTTTTCCGGCTTCCTGTTCGCTTTCGTCGTCGGCGTCCTCTGCATCTATGGTGCGCTGGTGCTGCTGTTCCACGACTTCCTGCAGCCGTTCACCATCCTCGCGGCCATCCCGCTGTCGCTTGGGGGCGCCCTGCTGCCGCTGGTCGTCACAGGCACCAGCTTCTCCATGGCAACCGCCATCGGCATGCTGATGCTGGTGGGCATCGTCACCAAGAACTCGATCCTGATCGTCGAATATGCCGCCGCGGCGCAGCTCGCCGGGAGGGGGCGGCTTGAGGCCCTGCTCGACGCCTGCCACAAGCGGGCGCGGCCGGTGGTGATGACGACGCTGGCCATGATCGGCGGCATGGTGCCGGTGGTGCTCGGCCTGTCGGGCGGCGATCCCAGCTTCCGCCGACCGATGGGGCTCGTCGTCATCGGTGGGCTGACGCTGTCGACGCTGCTGAGCCTCGTGATCGTTCCGGTGGTCTATAGCGCGGTCGACGGGCTGTCGCGGCGCATGAAGACCCTTCTGGGCGCCAGTTGACGACCGGGCGGCCGCCTCTCCGAAGCTTGGTCACCCGGCGTTGCCATCCTGGCCGTCGGGCTGCGAAAGCACCATCAGTTCGGCGCGCAGCCGATGGGGATCGGCCAGCCCCGTCTCGATCTCGGCGTGAACGGCCTTCCAGATCGGCACGGCGCTGACGAGGACGGCGCGGCCGGCCGGGGTTAGGCGCAGCAGGCGGGCTCGCCTGTCCGTCGGGTCGGCTTCCGTCTCAATGAGGCCGCGTCGCTCCAGCGGCTTGAGATTGGCGGTGAGCGTCGTCCGGTCCATGGCGAGCAGCGTCGCCACGCTGCCGACCTTGGGGGGATGCGGGCGGTTGAGCGACATGAGGAGCGAGAACTGGCCGCTGGTGATGCCCACGGGCTTCAGCGCCACGTCGAACCGGCGGGCGAGTGCCCGCGCGGCCCGTTGCGCATGCAGGCACAGGCAGGTGTCGCGCACCAGAATCGTCGTCTGGAAGCTGGGATTGACAGGCGTTTGCATTTGAGTGATTGACTCGATCCTTCTTTTACGTTGATATCAACCTATGTGAACGGGCGTCAATCGATATCGACCTCTGCAAGCGCCGGTGGAAGAGCACGGCGGCATCGGTCCGTCCGGCACATTTTCGCGCTCGCCAGCGTAGGTTCAGCAAATCTGGGGGCAGCTTTCCGTCTTTCAGCGATAGAGGAGGGGACCCATGAAGATCGTGACCAGCCTGAGTTTCCAGGGACGATGCCGCGAGGCGTTCGAATTCTATGCCAAGGTGCTCGGCGGCAAGATCACCGCCGCCTTTCCCTATGGCGACGGCCCGCCCGACATGCCGATCACCGACGACAAGTACAAGACTTGGCTGATGCATTGCTGGCTGGAGGTCGGCGATCAGGCGCTGATGGGCGCCGACATGGATGTCCAGTGGGCCAAGAACATCGACAAGCCGAAGAACGGTTTCGATGTGGCTCTGCACACCCATGACAAGGCCGAGGGGCGGCGCTGGTTCGACGCGTTGTCCGAAGGGGGCGCGGTGGGAATGCCGTTCGAGGAAACCTTCTGGTCGCCGGGGTTCGGGTCGCTGATCGACAAGTTCGGCATACCCTGGATGATCAACGTCATTCCATCGGCCGACGGGGCGCCGCAACAGGGCTGATCTCACCGAAGCCGCCAGGAGAAGGTCGGGGGCAGGGCCATGAACCATTCCTACCGTTGGGTGATCGTCGCGACGGGTGGCCTCCTCGGCTGCGTCGCTGCCGGCGCCATGTTCTCGCTGCCCGTCTTCCTGCAGCCGATGGCGCAGGAGACCGGCTGGTCGGTCACCGGCATCTCCACGGCCATGACCATCGGCTTCCTCGCCATGGCGGTGGCCTCCATGGCGTGGGGCGGCCTGTCCGACCGCTTCGGGCCGCGGCCCGTCGTGCTCGCCGGTTCGCTGGTGCTGGCGCTCACCCTGGCGCTCGCCAGCCGGGCGACATCGCTCATCGAGTTCCAGCTCACCTTCGGGCTGCTGGTCGGGGCGGCCACCGCCGCCGTCTTCGCGCCGATGATGGCCTGCGTCACCGGTTGGTTCGACACCCAGCGCGGCCTTGCGGTGTCGCTCGTCTCGGCCGGCATGGGCATGGCGCCGCTCACCATGGCGCCATTCGCCGCCTGGCTCGTCACCGTCCACGACTGGCGCTCCGCCATGCTGATCATCGCCGGCATCGCCGCCGCGCTGATGATCCCCGCCTCGCTTCTGGTGCGCCGGCCGCCGGCGCTGGAGGGCGGCCACCCCGAGATGATGGGAAGCGAACCGCAGTCGGCCATGACGGTGCGCGAGGCGGTGCTGTCGCCGCAGTTCATCACGCTGATGCTGGCCAACTTCTTCTGCTGCGCCACCCACTCCGGCCCGATCTTCCACACGGTGAGCTATGCCGTCACCTGCGGCATCCCGATGATCGCCGCCGTGTCGATCTACAGCGTCGAGGGCTTCGCCGGCATGTTCGGCCGCATCGGCTTCGGCCTTGCCGGCGACCGGTTCGGCGCTCAGCGCATCCTCGTGCTCGGGTTGCTGGCCCAGGCCTTCGGCGTGCTGTCCTACAGCTTCGTCAACCAGCTCGGCGGCTTCTACGCGGTGGCCATGGTCGTCGGCTTCATCTACGCCGGTACCATGCCGCTCTACGCGGTGATCATCCGCGAGAACTTCCCGCTGAGGATGATGGGCACCATCATGGGCGGCACCGCCATGGCCGGCAGCCTCGGCATGTCCACCGGCCCGCTGGTCGGCGGCATGATCTACGACCGGTTCGACGGCTACGCGCTGATGTATGTCGCCTCCTGCGGCATGGGCGTCGTCGCCGCCCTGATCCTCCTGAGCTTCCGGCCGTTCCCGACACGGCAGCGGGGCGAACTGGCGCCGGCGTAGGGCCTCTCTCGAAGCGCGGCTCGCGAAGCCAAGCGGCCGCTGCTTCGTGAAGGATCAGAGATCCATATTAGCCTCGCGCCCCATTCTGCCCGAGGTGCCCGCCTGCGCGGGGATGACAGATTTATATAAAAGAAACATATAGATAGCCTGTCATCCCCGCGCAGGTCGCTTGAGTTCACGTGTGAATTCAAGGTGGACCTCAGGACGAGTAAGGCGAGCGATCGATATCGGGCACCCACCCCTGTCGAAATCGTCGTAGATGAAGCTCTGACGCGAAGGAGGCCGAGATGGCCAAACTGGTCTATGCCCTGAACCAGTCGCTCGACGGCTATGTCGACCACATGGCCTTCTCGCCCGACCCCACGGTGTTCCGCCATTTCACCGATGACGTGCGCGAGGTGTCCGGCAGCATCTACGGCCGCCGCATGTATGAGGTGATGCGCTACTGGGACGACGATCAGCCCGACTGGGACGCCGCCGAGCGCGACTACGCGGCGGCCTGGCGGCGTCAGCCGAAATGGGTGGTGTCGCGCTCGCTCGGGGAGGTCGGGCCCAATGCCACGCTCGTCAACGACGGCCTGGAGGCGACGGTCCGCGATCTCAAGGCCCGGCTCGACGGCGTGATCGAGGTCTCCGGTCCGGAGCTGGCGGCGAACCTCGCCGATCTCGGCCTCGTCGACGAGTACAGGATCTATCTGCACCCCGTCGCCATAGGTGGCGGCAAGCCGTTCTTCGCCCGCCCACGCGGGCCGCTCCGCCTCATTGCCACCGACCGCATCGGCGACGAGGTGATCAGGCTGACTTACGTTCCAGGATAGTCAGTGAAGGGCAAGACCCGCCCCCTTGCCTTGCCATCCGCCCAGACAGCCTCGCGACTGTCCGGGCGGATTCTTTTCACGCACTTGCCGGTTCGGAGAAGTCGGCGATCTTTCCCGCCGCAGCCTCGCTCTCGTCGACCAGGAAGCCGCCGGTCTGGCGGCTCCACAGGCCGGCGTAGAGGCCGCCACGGGCGACGAGCTCGGCGTGGCTGCCCATCTCGACGATGTGGCCGCCGTCCATCACCACCAGGCGATCCATGCGGGCGATGGTGGAGAGGCGGTGGGCGATTGCGATCACCGTCTTGCCTTCCATCAGCGCACCCAGGCTCTCCTGGATCGCCGCCTCGACGTCGGAATCGAGCGCCGAGGTCGCTTCGTCCAGAACCAAGATCGGCGCGTTCTTCAGGAGAACGCGGGCGATGGCGACGCGCTGGCGCTGGCCGCCCGAGAGCTTGACGCCGCGCTCGCCGACATGGGCGTCGAAGCCGCCGCGCCCCCGGTTGTCGACGAGGTCGGGAATGAAGCCGTCGGCATGCGCCATGCGGGCCGCCGCCTCCATCTCCTCGTCCGTCGCGTCCGGCCGGCCGTATTTGATGTTGTCGCGGATCGACCGGTGAAGCAGGGACGTGTCCTGCGTCACCACGCCGATCGCCGCACGCAGGGAGTTCTGCGTGACGGTGGCGATGTTCTGCCCATCGATGCGGATGGCGCCGCTCTCGATGTCGTAGAGACGCAGCAGAACGTTGACCAGCGTCGACTTGCCGGCGCCCGACGGGCCGACGAGGCCGATCTTCTCGCCCGGCGCGATCGTCAGGCTGATGCCGTCGAGCGCGCCCTTCGCCTTGCCATAGTGGAAGGCGACGCGGTCGAACTCGATGCCGCCGCCAGTGATGGCGAGCGGCTTGGCATCCTTGCGGTCGATCACCGTCTGCGGCTTCGAGATGGTGGTTATGCCGTCCTGAACGGTGCCGATGTTCTCGAAGATGCCGGTCAGCTCCCACATGATCCAGCCTGACATGTTGATGATGCGCACGACCAGGCCGCCGATCAGCGCGATGGCGCCGGTGGTGACCGCCCCCTGCATGAACAGCCAGACCGCGAGCGCGCCGGTGACGGTCATCAACAGACTGTTGATGGTCGTCAGCGACATGGTCATGCCGGTGATCAGCCGCTGCTGGGCGTAGAACACCGAGGTGTGGTCCTCCAGCGCCTCGCGGGCGAAGTCGTCCTCGCGCTCGGCGTGGGCGAACAGCTTCACCGTGTGGACGTTGGTGTAGCTGTCGACCACGCGGCCGGTGAGCAGCGAGCGCGCCTCCGACATCTCCTCCGACTTCCGGGCGATGCGCGGAATGAACCGCCGGAGCACGAGGAGGTAGGCGACGATCCAGATGACGAGCGGCACCGCGAGGCGCATGTCCGCCTCGGCGAACAGCACCAGCGCCGACACCGTGTAGATCAGCACGAACCACAGGGCGTCTGCCGCCTGCGTGGTGGATTCACGCAAGGACGGGCCGGTCTGGATGATCTTGTTGGCGACGCGGCCGGCGAAGTCGTTGTTGAAGAAGGCGATCGACTGGCGGAGCACGTAGCGGTGGTTCTGCCAGCGGATCAGGTTGGTGACGCCGGGCGCGATGGTCTGGTGGATCAGGAGATCGTGCAGGGTCTGGAACACCGGCCGGGCGATCAGGATCACCGCGCCCATGCCGACGAACTCCCAGCCGTGGCGAGACATCACCTCGGCGGGCGGGGTGTTGCTGAGATAGTCGACGATGGCGCCGATGTAGCGGAAGATCGAGACCTCGATCAGCGCGACGAAGAAGCCCACCACCATGACGGCGGCGAAGCTCGGCCAGACCTGCCGGAGATAGTGCCAATAGAAGGGAATGAGGCGGTCGGGCGGCTGACCACCCGGCCCCTTGGCATAGGGGTCGATAAGGCGTTCAAAAAAGGCAAACATGACAGCACCGAATGAAGGCGGTGAACCGACGACCCGTAGGTCGCGGCAGGAATGCTAGAGGTGAAATGTGGGGCGAATGGGTCCGCGACGGCGCACGCGATGCGGGCGCGGTCGGAAACTGGCCACGGGCATTCGAGCCGTACAAACGGCCCGACCGGGTCAAGCTATGAGCAGAGAACCACCA
Source organism: Pleomorphomonas sp. T1.2MG-36 (assembly GCF_950100655.1). Taxonomy (NCBI): domain Bacteria; kingdom Pseudomonadati; phylum Pseudomonadota; class Alphaproteobacteria; order Hyphomicrobiales; family Pleomorphomonadaceae; genus Pleomorphomonas; species Pleomorphomonas sp. T1.2MG-36. Next base: position 1,172,786 of record NZ_CATNLY010000001.1, on the reverse strand, counting down.
TTCGACGCTCCTCCTTGTGACTGGAGCCGGCGCACGGTAGCAGAAGGCGTTTTCAGTGCAACCGTTCGGATGCCGACGCACTAAGACGATTCAATCAGGGTGGCGGAAATGCCACTCTCCATCACATTAATCGATCGAAATCCATCGGAATCATTGATGATCGACCTTGCCCTCTACCAGCCCGACATCGCCCAGAACACCGGAACGCTGATCCGGCTCGCCGCCTGCCTCGGCACGACGCTGCATGTGATCGGCCCGGCCGGCTTCGACCTGTCCGACCGCGCCCTCAAGCGGGCCGGCATGGACTATATCGAGATGGCGACGGTGGTCCGGCATGTCGGTTGGGCGGATTTCGAGGCCTTTGCGACGGCGGCGGGGCGGCGGCTGGTGCTGGCGACCACCAGGGGCTCGGTTCCCTATGCCGACTTCGTCTTCGAGGATGGCGACATCGTGCTGATGGGGCGGGAGTCGGCGGGCGTTCCGGAGGCGGTGCACGACCGTGCCGAGGGGCGGATCGTCATCCCGATGCGGCCGGGGCTGCGGTCGATCAACGTGGCGCTGTCGGCGGCGATGATCATGGGCGAGGCGCTGCGGCAGACCGGCGGCTTTACGACCGTTCAGGCGCCGTGATCGCCGGCATCATCGAAATGCGTTGGACGGCGGCGGGGCTTTGCCCGATCCTCCGCGCATCGGGTTTCGGAGAGACGACATGAAGCTGCTCATCGCCAACAAAGGGTATTCGTCCTGGTCGCAACGGGCCTGGCTGGTTCTCAGGCATTTCGGCATTCCCTTCGAGGAGGTGGTGCAGCCGCTCTATGTCGACGGCTGGAAGGAGGCCATCCTGAAGCTGTCGCCGACGGGCAAGGTGCCCTGCCTCGTGGACGGTGACCTCACGGTGTGGGAAAGCCTCGCCATCATCGAGTATCTGGCCGAGAGGTTTCCGGATCGGGGCATCTGGCCGGCCGACGTGGCGGCGCGGGCGCATGCGCGCTCGGCGGCGGCGGAGATGCATGCCGGCTTCCAGAATTTGAGGCGCGACTATACCGCCAACTGGCGGCGGACCTATGCCTGGAAGGTGAGGGGCGACGGTTCGGCGCTGGACGACGCCAAGCGCATCTTCGCCCTCTGGAAGGAGGCGCGGCAGCGTTTCGGCCAGGGCGGGCCGTTCCTCTACGGTGCGTTCTCGGCGGCGGATGCCATGTATGCGCCGGTGGTCGGCCGCTTCACGACCTATTCCTGGCCGGTGGACGCGGAGACCGGGGCCTACATGGAGGCGATACGGACGCTGCCCGCCTATGCCGAGTGGGTCGAGGCGGGGCGGGCCGAGCCTTGGACCATCGCCCAGTACGAACACGACGAATAGCGGTCCGGGCCGGGCTGGAACCCCATAGGGGCATGTTGCGTTTAGGCTATATGCCCCTCAGCCAGGAGACCCGAACATGATCAAGATCATCACCGCTACCGCTCTTTCGGCCGTCATGGCGATCACGTCCGTCATTCCCGCCGGGGCAGCGTCCATCTCCGTCGGTGGCTATTCGTCGCAGGTCGAGACGGTCCAGTATCGAGACCGACGGCACTGGGATCGCGACCGTGCCGGTTACTGGAACGGCCATCGCGGTTATCGCCATCAACGCCCGGGATATCGCCGCCATAACGACGGCTGGTGGTACCCGCTGGCCGCCTTCGGCCTCGGCGCGGCAATCATCGGCGGCATGGCCGCCCAGCAGGCGCCGCGCCCGCGGGTAGGTGTTGCGATGCCGGTCAGCCACGTGCGCTGGTGTCAGGGGCGCTACCGCTCCTATGACGCCTACACCAACACCTTCCAGCCCTACAACGGGCCGCGACAGGTCTGCGTTTCGCCCTATTATCGCTGACGTAAACGCTGGGCGAGACGACGGCAAATGCCTTCGTCTCGCCTCGGCGCTTGGCAAGAACGGGTGAAAGCGCCTAAATCACGCTCCGTCAAAACCCGGAGTGATCGTTCATGCCGACCAGCGCCGCCTCTCTCGCCTCGACCGCGCTGCCGCCCGACATCGAGGGCAAGAAGGCTCTCGCCACCGACTGGTTCGCCGACCTTCGCGACCGGATCTGCGCCGTTTTCGAGGAGATCGAAGACGAGGGCGCGCCTGCCGCCGGCATGGAGCCGGGGCGTTTCGTGCGGACGCCGTGGCAGCGCACCGACCATAGCGGCGCGCCCGGCGGCGGCGGGGCGATGAGCATGATGCGCGGCGCCGTGTTCGAGAAGGTGGGCGTCCACGTCTCGACGGTGCACGGTGAGTTCGCGCCGGAATTCCGGGCGCAGATGCCAGGCGCCGCAGAGGATCCGCGCTTCTGGGCGAGCGGCATCTCGCTGATCGCCCACATGCAGAACCCGCATGTGCCGGCCGTTCACATGAACACCCGCATGGTGGTGACCACCCGCCAGTGGTTCGGCGGCGGCGCCGACCTGACGCCGGTGCTCGACGCCCGCCGCAGCCAGGAAGACCCCGACACCATCGCCTTCCACGCGGCGATGAAGGCGGCCTGCGCCGCCCATCCCCACATCGACCATGCCGACTACAAAGCCTGGTGCGACGAGTATTTCTATCTGAAGCATCGCGGCGAGGCGCGCGGCGTCGGCGGCATCTTCTACGACTACCTGCATTCCGACGCCGGCTGGGCTGCCGACTTCGCCTTCACGCGCGATCTCGGCCTCGCCTTCCTCGACATTTTTCCCCGCCTCGTCCGCGCCAACATGCGCACGCCCTGGACGGCGACCGAGCGCGAGGAACAGCTGGTGCGGCGCGGACGTTACGTGGAGTTCAACCTGCTTTACGACCGCGGCACGGTGTTCGGCCTGAAGACCGGCGGCAACGTCGACAGCATTCTGTCGTCGATGCCGCCGCTCGCCAAGTGGCCCTGATGTCTCACCACGGCGTCTCTCCGGCGGGTTCGACGAACCGGCCGGACACCGCCCCTTCACCGAGCAGCGCATATTCGACCGGCAATCTCGCCCCTTCCTCGGGTGTCATGAAGCCGGTGTGGCCGGTAAGGTCGGTCTTCACGTAGCCGGGGCTCACCGCGTTGACGACGATGGGCGTGTCGCGCAGTTCCGCGGCGAGCTGGACGGTGAGCATGTTGAGCGCCGCCTTGGATGCGTTGTAGCCGATGAGGCGCGCGGAGTAGTAGGGCGAGGTCGGGTCGCCATTGACCGCGAGCGAGCCGAGCGAACTCGACAGGTTGACGATCCGCCCCGCCGCCGACAGGCGCAGGAGCGGCAGCATCGCCTGCGTCACCGCCAGGGTGCCGACGAAGTTGGTCTCCATGATCCGCCGTGCCGCCTCGGGCGAAGCCGACGTCGGCGGGCCGTCTTCGGCGTCGATGATGCCGGCGTTGTTGATGAGGATGTCGAGGCGGCCGTGGCGCTCCCGGATTGTCTCGGCGGCCGCCGTGATGCTGTCGCCGTCGTTGAGGTCGATCCGGACGGCCTCGACCGTCAGGCCCTGGGCGGCGAGGGTCTCGGCCGCTATCTGTCCCCGTTCGGGATCGCGGGCGCCGATGATGACGGTGACGCCGGCCTCGGCGAGCTGGCGGGCGATTTCCAGCCCGATGCCCTTGTTGGCGCCGGTGACGAGGGCAAGGCGCGTTTGGCTCATGGTTGCATCCTTCATGTCTCGTGGTCTGCTACTGTCGAGAATATGAAGGATCGTTCAGTTTGAGGATTCGCTTTTGCCGACCAGCCCGCCACCGCATCTGTCGCCCCGGAAAAGGCCGCGCCAGGCCCGCGCGGCGGTGACGCTCGACGCCATCTTCGAGGCGACCATTCAGGTTTTGGTCAGCGACGGACCGCGCCGCCTGACAACGACACGGGTGGCCGAGCGGGCCGGCGTTTCGGTCGGCACCATGTACCAATATTTTCCGCACAAGCAGGCGCTGTTCTATGCGCTCAACGAGCGCTATCTCGATATCGTCGCCGACAAGGTGGAGGCCACCTGCCGGGCACAGCAGGGCGCCGAGGTGGCGGCCATGGTCGAGGCGCTGGTGACGACCTATTGGCGGGCCAAGACGGAGCGGGCCGAGGTGACCCGTGCGCTCTACCGCTCGGTGGCCGAACTCGACAACGAACCGCTGATCGAGGCCTTCGCCCGACGCGTCGATACCGCGACGGCCGCCATGTTCGCCAGCGCCTCCGACGCCGCCTTCGACGATCTGCACGGCGTGGTGCTGACGCTGCTCACCAGCATCTTCGGCACGGTCCGTAGCGTCTTCGAGCGCAATCTGCCGATCGAGGCGGCCGATGCCGTGCTGCGTCAACTGGTGCTGATGTGCTGCGCCTATGTCAGCACGGTTCGGATCTGTACAAGGTGATCGATGTGTAACGATTCATAAAATCGGTTCATACTTGTTTATGCGTGTTGTTGTTCTCGTTTATGCACGTTATAACGGCGCATGATCGAAGAACTGCCGCTTGCCCGTCGTGATCTGATCGCCGACCGCCTCGCCGAGGGGCAGTCGGTGGCGTCCGTTCAGTTGGCCGCCGAGTTCGGCGTTTCCGAAGATGCCATCCGCCGCGACCTCCGGGCGCTGGCCGCCGACGGGCTTTGTCGCCGCGTCTATGGCGGCGCGCTGCCGCTGGCGACGAGGCCGCTGTCGGCGCGGCTTGGCGAAGGGGTGGAGGCCAAGCGGGCGTTGGCCGCGCGGGCGGCTCCGCTGGTCGGGCGGGGGCAACTGATCTTTCTCGACGCCGGTAGCACCCATGTGGCGCTGGTCGACGCCCTGCCGGAAGACTTCGGGCTGACGGTGGCCACCAACTCGGTGGATGTCGCCGCCGCCGTGATGGGGCGGCAAGACCTCGACCTCCTGATGATCGGCGGGGCGGTGGATGCCACCATCGGCGGGGCGGTCGACGCCGTCGCCGTCGAGGCGGTGACGCGCCTTGCCATTGAGCTCGCCTTCATCGGCGTCTGCAGCGTCTCGGCCGAGGATGGTGTCGGCGCGCTCAACCATGCCGACGCCATTTTCAAGCGCGCGGTGATGGCGACGAGCCGCCGCCGCGTCGCGCTGGTCACCTCGGATAAGTTCGCGGCGCATGCACCTTATCGCATCGCCCCGGCTCGCGCCTTTTCGCAGTTCGTCGTCGAGCGGGACGCCCCGGAGGCGCTCGTCGCCGACCTCAGGGAGGCCGGGACCGATGTTCTCCTGGCCGGCGATCCCCCATGACCATCACCATTTCATGCAGCCGCCTGATCCGGAAAGGCCCGCAGCCTTTCGGGCGGATGCCCTGGGAGCCAACATGATATCTGCTGATCGGCCGGCCACCCGGCTCGCAACGCGCCTCGCCTTCCTCGTGGCCGGTTTCGGCGTGGCCTGCTGGGCACCGCTCATTCCCTATGCCAAGGCGCGGCTTGCCGTCGACGACGGCGTGCTCGGCGTGCTGCTGCTGTGCCTGGGCATCGGCTCGGTGGTCGCCATGCTGATGACCGGCGTGCTCAGCGCCCGGTTCGGCTGCAAGCCGATCATCATCGGCGGCGCCATCGGCATGGCCGTGTTCCTGCCGCTGCTGGCCGTGGTGTCGACGCCGCTGACGCTCGGTGTGGCGCTGTTCCTGTTCGGCGGGTCGCTCGGCTCGCTCGACGTGGCCATGAACATTCATGCGGTCGAAGTGGAGAAGGCCTCGGATCGTCCGCTGATGTCCGGCTTCCACGGTCTTTTCAGCGTCGGCGGCTTCATCGGTTCGGTGTTCGCCATCTTCCTGCTGTCGGTGCAGCTCGGCCCGCTGCCGACCATGCTGGTGGCGTCCGCTTTGATGTTGCTGGCCGTGGTGATCATCGCGCCGCGCCTGCTCACCACCACGGCGGCCGAGGGCGGCCCGCTGTTCGCCTTGCCGCGTGGCTTCGTGCTGCTGCTCGCGGTGCTGACGGCGATCGTCTTCCTGGCCGAGGGGGCGGTGCTCGACTGGGGCGCCCTCTATCTCACTGGTGCCGGGCTGGTCGGCGCCGAGCATGGCGGCATGGGCTACATGGTGTTCTCCATCGCCATGACGGTGATGCGGCTTCTCGGCGACGCCGTGGTCGGCCGGGTCGGCGACCGCGCGACGCTGTTCTGGGGCAGCGTGATCGGCATTGTCGGCTTCGCGGTGGTGTTGCTGGCGCCCTTCGTCGCCGTCGCCATGGCCGGCTTCCTGCTGGTGGGCGTCGGGCTGGCCAACGTCGTGCCGATCCTGTTCCGCAAGGCCGGCAGCCAGAAGGTCATGCCGTCCGGTCTTGCCGTGACCGCCGTCACCACCGCCGGTTATGCCGGCGTGCTGCTGGGGCCGGCCGGCATCGGCTTCGTCGCCAAGCTGACCAGCCTTCCCGCCTCGCTGTGGATGCTGACGGCCCTGATGCTGCTTGTCACCCTGACTGCCGGCCGCGTGGCCGGATCGAAGCACTGAAAGGATGACCATGCGTCTTGCTCATGTCGCCCTGTGGACCTCCAACCTCGACGCGGCCGCCGCCTTCTGGGCGCGCTATTTTGACGTCGAGATCGGTGGCGTCTACGAAAGCCGCAATCGGCCGGGCTTCCGGTCGCGTTTCGCACGGTTGCCGGATGGCGGTTCCATCGAACTGATGACCGGGCCGTGGGTCGAGCCGGCGGCAGAGGCCGAGCGTGCCGGCTGGGACCATGTCGCCATCTCGCTGGGCAGCGCGGCGGCCGTCGATGCGCTGGCCGCCCGCTGCAAGGCGGATCGATGCCTCGTATCGGGGCCACGCTGGACGGGCGATGGCTTCTATGAAGCCGTGATCGCTGCGCCGGACGGCACGCGCATAGAAATCACCGGCTAGGCATCGTTCGGCCGGAGCGAAGCGACGATCGAAAGACGATGCCTCCCTAAAAGCTCCGGGAGCGCCGATCCGGCTCAGTCGGATCGAGCCGCGTTCCAGAAGGAGCGCCTTTACTGCAAGCCTTTGCACTCAATAGTTTTTACAGCCCTGACCATAGGTGCAAAGCGACACAGTGCCGAATGAGCTCATTTTGACGGAGGTGAACCCGTCTGAACTGGAAATGCTCCCGCCGGTCAGGAGACCGTGAATACATATTGCGGCGCCAATGATGAGGGCGGATTTTACCATGCTGCTCATGTCGTCCTCGTCCGATTTTCTCAGGTCTAGACCGGGGCCCAGACGACGTCCTCGATGGAGCGGGCGCCGCTGGCCAGCACCACCAGCCGCTCGAAGCCGAGCGCGATGCCGGATGCCTCGGGCATGTGGGCGAGGGCGGCGAGAAAGTCCTCGTCGAGCGGGTAGCGCTCGCCGTAGATGCGCGCCTTGATGTCCATCTCTTCCTCGAACCGTCGGCGCTGCTCGGCCGGGTCGGTCAGTTCGCCGAAGGCGTTGGCAAGCTCGACGCCGCAGGCATAGAGCTCGAACCGTTCGGCAAGGCGCGGATCGCGGGCAACGGGGCGGGAGAGGGCGGCCTCGCAGACCGGATACTCGTAGAAGATGGTCGGCCTTCCCATGCCGAGGTTCGGCTCGATGCTCTCGACGAGAATGCGCGAGTAGATGTCGGTCCAGCTGTCGTCGGCGACGACGCGGTAGCCGCGCCCTTCCGCCTGCGTGGCAAGATGGTCGCGGTCGGGGGCGCCGGGATCGTCAGTCAGGGACGCCAGCAGGTCGATGCCGGCGTAGCGGGAGAAGGCTTCGGCGACGGTGAGCTTTTCGGGCTCGGCGAAGGGATCGGCGGTGCGGCCGCGCCAGACGAAGCTTTCGCGTTGGGTTGTCGTTGCGGCAAGTCGCAACAGCGCCACGGCATCGTCCATCAGCTGCTCGTAGGGCTCGTTCGCCCTGTACCATTCGAGCAGTGTGAACTCGGACGAATGCAGCGCGCCCTTCTCGCGATTGCGGAAGACGCGGGCGAAATCGAAGATATGCGTTTCGCCGGCGGCGAGCAGCTTCTTGGCCGTGAACTCGGGCGAGGTATGGAGATAGCGCGGCGCCATGACACCGTCGGGGGCGATCTTCTCGGTGGCGAAGGCGTGGAGGTGCGCCTCGTTGCCGGGCGAGACCTGCAAGGCCGGGCATTCGACCTCGGTGAAGCCGGCGTCTTCGAACCAGGTCCGGATGGCGCGCTTGATCTTGCCGCGCGCGGCAAGGAAGGGACGGCGCGCAAGGTGCCGTTCGACCGACCACCACGGCGATTCTCCGGCCGCTTCGTACATTCCGCCTCTTCCTTTTCCGCTTCAAAAATGTCAGGAGAGACGCGAAGCACGCCCGGAGCCGCCGTTCCGAGGCCACGCCACCCTTTTGTCAGGATATCCGATACGTCATGGTCAAGGTCATCGCTAGCCAAATCCGCAAGGGCAACGTCGTCGAGCTGGATGACAAGCTCCACGTTGTCCTGCTGGCCGAGAGTTTCCATCCGGGCAAGGGGACGCCCACGACCCAGATCGACATGCGCCGCATCAACGATGGCGTGAAGGTGTCGGTGCGCTACAAGACCACCGAAATGGTCGAGAAGGCGATGATCGACGAACGTCCCTACACCTTCCTCTATGAGGAAGAGCATGGCTTTGCCTTCATGCAGATGGAAAGCTACGAGCAGATCTCCGTTCCGAAGGAAGTGGTCGGCGATCGCGCGCCCTTCCTGGCCGAGAACATGGAATGCCATATCGGCGTCTATAACGACATTCCGGTGTCGATCGAGCTGCCGGCGCGCATGACGCTGGAAGTCGTCGAGACCGAGCCGGCGGTGAAGGGCCAGACGGCCGCTTCCTCTTACAAGCCGGCCATCCTGTCGAACGGCGTGCGGACCATGGTGCCGCCCTTCGTCTCCGTCGGCACCCGCATCGTGGTGATGACCGAAGACGCCTCCTACGTCGAACGCGCCAAGGATTGATCGGTTTCAACCGGTGAAAGTTTCGCCGTTTTGCCCATGTGACACCCGGAAGCTAGTCTTCCGGGTGTTTTTCTTTGTGTTGATGGAACCGAAAGCACGTCTCGCGCGTCTCTGGAACAGGCCGTCCGGCCACGATCCAACAGGAAAGAATTCCCCATGTCCGTGAAGTCCATCCTCAGCATCGGTGTCGTCGCCCTTTCGGTGGTCGCTTTCGGCGGCTGCGCCAATACGATCCGTGGAGCAGGCCAGGACACGGCCAACGCCGTCAATGCCACCCAGTCCGCCGGCAACAACATCGGCAACGCCGCCGCGCGCTGATCTTCGGTCGGTTCGTCCCGGCATGGGATGACATGGGCGAACGGGGCCGTTTCAGCCTCCACGCCACCTTTTCAAGGCTCCACCGGTCCGCAAGGACGGCGGGGCCTTTTTCGTTTGACCAAAGGCTCCTTCGCCGGGCTCCGGCAACTTCCGTCGATCGTGCTCCCGGCCGGTCGGTGCGCCTGCCCCGACACAATGATCGGACAGGTCGATTGCCCCCGGATATCCGCCATGGTTCGGGGCGCTGCGGCCGGTTCGCCGGCCGATGAACCACTTGTTAAGCCTAACGCCTCATAAATGTGGAGAGCTGCTCCCAAGCAGTGCGTGCCGCTTGGCTTTCGTTGACGCCCCATATGATCCCATGCTATCCCAAATCATCCCGGCAAGCAGGTGATCCAAGTCCGATGTCTCCCTCGATTCGAGAGTCGGACGGGCAATCGAAGCTGGGGGCTGCCGAGGCGGAGGCTTGCAAAATGCAACGACCGTCATGGCCGTCGGTCGTGTCCGCGTCACGCGAGCCGCCAGGTCGGATTGCTCCGCAAGGAGCGGTGTTCCGGCCCCAAGAACAGGATGTCAGGCACCGCTCGCGGCGGGCTGCGGGGATCGATGAACGGCTTCGTATCGCGCGTCACCAACAGGATCGACCGGAAGGGGCGGGTATCCATCCCTGCGCCGTTCCGTCAGGTTCTGGCGCGCGACGGCTTCGAGGGACTCTACTGCTATCCGTCGATCGACATGGAGGCGGTGGACTGCGGCGGCAACCTGCTACTGGCCGAGATCGAACGCAATCTTGCCCGCTACGCGCCCTTTTCCGAGGATCACGACCTCCTGTCGACGGCCTTCTACGGCTCGTCGGACCGGTTGACCATCGACAGCGAGGGGCGCATCGGCCTGACGCCGGCGCTCCTGGAGATCACCGGCATCACCAACGAGGTGACCTTCGTCGGCCAGGGCTACAAGTTTCAGATCTGGGAGCCTTCCCGCTTCGCCGCCTACGAATTGACGGCGCGCGAACGGGCGAGGGCGCTTCGGCGTTCGTCGAGGCCCGCCCCGCAGCCGGAGGGCGGCGCATGACCGTGCTTGTCGATGCCGGCGCCGCGCCGCACGTTCCCGTTCTTCTTGCCGAAGTGCTTGCCGCGCTGTCGCCGCTCGAGGGCGCGGTGGTGGTCGACGGTACCTTCGGCGCCGGTGGCTACAGCCGCGCCATTCTGGCCGGCGGCGCCGGCCGGGTCATCGCCATCGACCGCGATCCCACGGCCATCGAGGCGGGCGCCGACACGGTCGCCGCCAGCGCGGGCCGCCTGACGCTGGTGCCGGGCACCTTCTCCGAACTCGACAGGCTGGCCGAAGAGGCCGGCGAAGCGTCGGTCGACGCCGTGGTGCTCGACATCGGCGTGTCCTCCATGCAGCTCGACCGGGCCGAGCGCGGCTTCTCTTTCCGTGCCGACGGCCCGCTCGACATGCGCATGAGCCTTTCCGGCCCGACGGCGGCCGACGTGGTCAACACGCTCGACGTCAAGGAACTCGCCCGCCTGTTCTGGATCTACGGCGAGGAAAAGCAGTCGATGCGCATCGCTCGGGCGATCGTGGCGCGGCGCGACGGCCAGCCGTTCAGCCGGACGGCCGAACTGGTCTCGACCATCGAGAGCGTTCTGGGCGGCAAGCGCTTCGGCGAGATGCACCCGGCGACGCGCGCCTTCCAGGCGCTTCGCATCCACGTCAATGGCGAGCTCGATCAGTTGTCCGACGCCCTGGCGGCCGCCGAGCGCGCGCTGAAGCCGGGCGGCCGGCTCGTCGTCGTCACCTTCCATTCGCTTGAGGACCGCATCGTCAAGCGCTTCCTCGCCGACCGTTCGCGCGAGCGGGCCGGCGGATCGCGCCACCGGCCGGAGGCGACCGTGCCGCCCGCCACCTTCCGCGTCGAGGGCCGCCAGCCGGTGGAAGCCGGCGAGGCTGAACTTTCGACGAATCCGCGCGCCCGTTCGGCCAAGCTCAGGGTCGGCATCCGCACCGATGCGCCGGGGCGGCCGATCGATCGCGCCGCGCTTGGCGTGCCCAGCCTTACGAGGGATCGGCCATGACCCGCTATATCAACGCCCTCCTGGTGTTCCTGATGGTGCTGTCGGCGGCCGCCGTCTACGACATGAAGTACGAGGCGGAGATCGCCGCCGAGAACATCAAGCAGAAGCAGGCGGAGATCACCCAGGCGCGCGAGGACATTTCGCTGCTGAAGGCGGAGTGGGCCTTGCTCACCCGCCCGGCCCGCATGCGCGACCTTCTCGAACGGCATCAGGACATCCTGAACCTGACGCCGCTGTCGTCCAACCATATCGGCACGCTTGCCGACATTCCCGAGAAGCCGGTGGTGCCGCCGGTCGACGCGCCGGTCGAGCGCTCGGCCGACGGTTCGGCGGTGCTGCCGCAAATTCAAGATGACATGAGACGGGTACAATGAACTTCCGGTTTGGTCCGTTCAGAAAGTCCGCGGAGCCGGTGGCCGCTGCCCCCAGCCAGGAGTTTCATGCGTCCGCGCGGCGCGGCGCGGGCGACACCATGCGCGGTCGGCTCATTCTTGCCTCGGCCTGCTTCGTCCTGGTCTACGGCACCATCATCGGCCGTCTCGTTCAGATGGGCGTCAGCCTGCCGCAGGAATCGGTGACGCTGGGCAACGCCCAGGCGGCGGTGTCGGCCGCCCGTCCCGACATCCTCGACCGCAACGGCGAGATCCTCGCCACCGACATCAAGTTCGCCTCGCTCTATGCCGAGCCGCGACGCGTCGTCGATCCGGACGAGGCGACCGAGCAGCTCGCCACCGTCTTCCCCGACCTCGGCACCGACGCCATTCGCCAGCGCCTCGCCTCCAAGCAGGGCTTTCTCTGGCTGAAGCGCGAGATCACGCCGGCCCAGCAGGCGGCCGTGCATGCCCTCGGCATTCCCGGCATCGGCTTCCTCACCGAGAACAAGCGCTTCTATCCGTCGGGCCGCACGGTCGCCTTCGTCACCGGCCACGTCAACATCGACAACCAGGGCATCGCCGGCATCGAGAAGTACATCGACGACCAGTGGCTCGGCGACCTGCAGAAGGCCGGCATGGCCACCAACCTCGAGCCGATCAAGCTGTCGGTCGATCTGCGCGTGCAGCAGGTGCTGCACGACGAGATCACGGCGGCGATGCAGCGCTACACGGCCAAGTCGTCGGCGGCGGTGGTGATGAACGTCAAGACCGGCGAAGTCCTCGGCATGACCTCGGCGCCCGACTACGATCCGATGAATCCGTCCGAGGCGCTCGATCCCAACAACATGAACCGCGCTTCGGCGGCCGTCTACGAGATGGGATCGACCTTCAAGGTGTTCGCCACGGCGATGGCGCTCGACTCGGGCAAGGTGACGCTCAACGACACCTTCGACGCCACGCGCGGCCTGACCATCGGCGGCTTCACCATCAACGACTTCCACGGCAAGCATCGCGTGCTGACCGTGCCGGAAATCTTCATCTACTCGTCCAACGTCGGCACCGGCCGCGAGGCGCTGAAGGTCGGCTCGCAGGGCCAGCAGGAGTTCCTGAAGCGCATCGGCCTGATGGACAAGGTGCCGACGGAGCTGCCGGAGATCGCCCGGCCGATCCTGCCCCGGCGCTGGTCGGATCTCGTCACCGTCACCGTGTCCTTCGGCCACGGCATATCGGTGTCGCCGCTCGCCACCGCCATGGCCGCCAGCTCGGTGATGAACGGCGGCATTCTCATTCCGCCGACCTTCTTCCCGCGCAGCGAAGAGCAGGCGCGCCTGATCGGCAAGCGGGTGATCAAGCAGTCGACCTCGGACCAGATGCGCTACCTGATGCGCCTCAACGTGCTGGCGCCCGGCGGCTCGGGCAAGTCGGCCGACATCCCCGGCTACCGCATCGGCGGCAAGACGGGCACCGCCGAGAAGGTCGAGAACGGCCGCTATTCCAACAACAAGCGCTTCAACGCCTTCGTCGCCACCTTCCCGATCGACGACCCGCAGTACCTGGTGCTGGTGGTTCTCGACGAGCCGAATCCCGAACGGCCCGGCCTGCCGGCCACTGCCGGCATGAACGCCGGCCCGACGGCCGGCAACATCATCGGCCGTATCGCCCCGATGCTGAACGTCGAGCCGCGTTTCGACGACGTCGACGTGCCGCTGATGGCCGCCTACTGACGAAACCGCCCCTCGCGGGAGGCGGGGCGAGGGCGGTGTGGATAGAGTGAGTTGTCCTCATTTAGATCGCAAATCGAGGACAGTGTGCGGCGTCCCGCGATCAAATAATGGACGATCATATGAAACTCGCCGAACTTGCGCCCGACATCCTCACGCTCGATCCGGCCTTGCGCCGCATATCGATCACCGGCGTCACCGCCGACAGCCGCGAGGTGGTCCCCGGTTCGCTGTTCGTGGCGCTGCCCGGCACCCGTGCCAAGGGCACCGATTTCATTCCCCAGGCCATCGAGAAGGGCGCCGCCGTGGTGCTCGCCGACACCGACGACGACCTGCCGGCCGGCCTCAGCGTGCCGGTGCTGCGCGATAACGACCCGGCCCGGCGCTTCGCCCGCATGCTGGCCCGCTTCTATGGGCCTCAGCCGAAGACGGTGGTGGCCGTGACCGGCACCAACGGCAAGACCTCGGTCGCCGCCTTCGTTCGCCAGATCTGGCTCGCCGCCGGCTACGAGGCGGCATCGATCGGTACGGTGGGCGTGACGACAAGGGCCGGCGATGCCTACGGCAACATGACGACGCCCGACCCGGTGACGCTGCATCGCACGCTGCACGACCTCGCCGCCGACGGCATCGACCACGTGGCGATGGAGGCCTCCTCGCACGGGCTGATCCAGCGCCGGCTCGACGGCGTCGAGGTGGCGGCGGGCGCCTTCACCAACCTGTCGCGCGACCATCTCGACTACCACGGCACGATGGAAGCCTACATGGCCGCCAAGATGCGGCTGTTCGACACCATCCTGCATCCCGGCTCGGGTGCGGTGGTCAACCTCGACGACGTCTACGGCGAGGCCTTCGCCTCGGCGGCGCGCATCTCCGGTCTCGACCTCCAGACAGTCGGTGCCGCCGGCGGACGCATCCGCATTCTCGACGTCGCCCGCGACGGCTGGGCTCAGATCGCCACCGTCGACATCGGCGATGGGCCGCGCCCGGTGCGCATCCCGCTGGTTGGCGCCTTCCAGGTATCGAACGCGCTGGTCGCCGCGGCGCTCGCCGCCGCCGACGGCTCGGTATCGCTCAGCGACGCGCTCGACGCGCTCGACGGCATCAAGGGCGCCAAGGGACGGCTGGAACTGGTCGGTTACGCGCCGTCCGACGCGCCGGTTTTTGTCGATTTCGCCCATACGCCGGCCGCTCTCGAAGTGGCGTTGCAGACGCTCCGCCCCTTCACCTCCGGCCGCCTGATCGTCGCCTTCGGCGCCGGCGGCGACCGCGACAAGGGCAAGCGGCCGCAGATGGGCGAGGTGTGTTCCCGCCTTGCCGACGTCGCCATCGTCACCGACGACAACCCGCGCACCGAGGTGGCGGCAACCATCCGCAGGGAAGTGATGGCCGGTTGCCCGGGCGGCGTCGAGATCGGCGACCGCACGACGGCGGTGCGCGAAGGCATCGCCATGCTCGGCCCTGACGACGTGTTCCTGATCGCCGGCAAGGGCCACGAGACCGGCCAGATCATCGGCCGCGAGACCGTTCACTATTCCGACCACGAGGCGGTGCTGGCAGCGCCCGGCGTGACCCCGGCCGACCGGTCGCTGTGGTCGCCGCAGGAGTTCGTCAAGGCGTTGGGTGGCCGGGCCGAGGGTGTGGTACCGCCCGTCGACAGCATTTCCATCGATAGCCGCACCGTCGAGCGCGGCGGGGCCTTCTTCGCCATCGCCGGCGACCGCTTCGACGGCCACGAGTTCGTCGAGGGTGCGCTTCGCAAGGGCGCGGCGGTGGCCGTGGTGTCGGGCGAGAAGCGCGCCGCGCTGCCGGCCGACGCCGGTCCGCTGGTGGTGGTGGACGACGTGCTCGCCAGCCTCGGCCGCCTGGGCATCCGGGCGCGCGAGCGCACCGCCGCCAAGGTGATCGCCGTCACCGGTTCGGTCGGCAAGACCTCGACCAAGGAAGCGCTGCGCGAGGCGCTGGCGCCGTCGGGTGCCGTGCATGCCTCGGCCGCCTCGTTCAACAACCATTGGGGCGTGCCGCTGACGCTCGCCCGCATGCCATCCGGCAGCCGTTACGGCGTGTTCGAGATCGGCATGAATCACCCCGGCGAGATCACGCCACTGGTCCGCATGGTGCGGCCGCATGTCGCCATCGTCACGACGGTGGCGCCGGTGCATCTCGAGCATTTCAGCTCCGTCGAGGCGATCGCCGAGGCCAAGGCCGAGATCTTCGCCGGCCTGGAGCCGGGCGGTACCGCCATTCTCAACCGCGATGGCGAGTTCTCGGCGCTGCTGGCCGAGCGGGCCCGCGCCCGTGGCGCCAAGGTGGTGTTCTTCGGCGAGCATCCCGATGCCGCGGCACGGCTGATCAAGTGCTCGCTGAACGAGACCTGCACCGCCATCACCGCCGATATCCTCGGCGAGACGGTCACCTACAAGCTCGGCGCGCCGGGGCGGCACATCGCCCAGAACTCACTCGCCGTGCTGGCGGCGGTGAAGATCGTCGGCGGCGATCTCATCCGCGCGATGCTGGCGCTGCAGGCGCACCAGCAGCCGAAGGGGCGCGGCAAGCGCCACGAACTCGCGGTGTTCGGCGGCACAGCGCGGCTGATCGACGAAAGCTACAATGCCAATCCCACCTCTATGCGGGCGGCGATCGAGCTGCTCGGTTCGGCCGTGGTGGAAGGACAGGGGCGCCGCGTCGCCGTGCTCGGCGACATGCTGGAACTCGGGCCGGGGTCGGCGGACCTGCACGCCAGGCTGGCCGAGCCGCTGAAAGCGGCCAAGGTGGACACGGTGTTCTGCGCCGGGCCGCTGATGCACAACCTCTGGCAGGAGCTGCCGCGCGGCATGCGCGGCGCTTATGCCGAGACGTCCAAGGCACTCACCGACACGCTTCTCGACGATGTCAGGGCCGGCGACGTGCTGATGGTCAAGGGGTCGCTCGGAAGCGCCATGGGGCCGCTGGTGGAGGCGCTGATCGCGCGTTTCGGCAGCGAGGCGACCACCTGAGTTGTCGTGCCCGACGCGGGTAGGCAAGGCGGAAAAGACGGACTAATACGGGGCCGCGCTGCGGTGCACGAGGGCGGGGAATGCCCCAGCCGCAACGATGGAATGGAGAGCTTGGGAAAATGCTGGTCTACTTGGCCGATTGGGCGGGGCAGTTGTCGGTCCTGAACGTGTTTCGCTACATCACCTTCCGCACCGGCGCGGCGGTGATCACGGCGCTTCTGTTCGTGTTCCTGTTCGGGCCGGCCATCATCGCCTCGCTGCGCATCCGCCAGGGCAAGGGCCAGCCGATCCGCGAGGATGGCCCGAAGAGCCACCTTGCCAAGAAGGGCACGCCGACCATGGGCGGCCTGATGATCCTCTCCGGCATCCTGATGGCGACGCTGCTCTGGGCCGATCTCAAGAGCCCCTATGTCTGGACGGTGCTGCTCGTCACCGTCGCCTTCGGCACCATCGGCTTCTATGACGACTACCTCAAGGTGACCAAGCAGTCGCACAAGGGCCTTTCCGGCCGCGCCCGCCTGATGCTGGAGGCGGTGATCGCCATGCTGGCCTGCCTCGTCATCATGTCGGCCGGGCAGGCCGGGGCGGTGCCCAGCGAGGAACATCTCGCCACGTCGCTGACCTTCCCCTTCGTCAAGACGCTGATGATCAACCTCTGGTACTTCTACGTGCCGTTCGGCGCCTTCGTGATCGTGTCGGCCGGCAACGCGGTGAACCTCACCGATGGCCTCGACGGCCTCGCCATCGTGCCGGTGATGATCGCGGCGGCGAGCTTCGCGCTGATCTCCTACCTCGCCGGCAACTACGTCTTTTCGAGCTACCTGCAGATCCACTTCGTGGCCGGCACGGGCGAGCTCGCCGTCATCTGCGGCGCGGTGATCGGCGCCGGTATCGGCTTCCTGTGGTTCAATGCGCCGCCGGCCGCCATCTTCATGGGCGACACCGGTTCGCTGGCCCTCGGCGGTCTGATCGGCACGGTGGCGGTGGCGGTGAAGCACGAGATCGTGCTGGCCATCGTCGGCGGCCTGTTCGTGCTGGAGGCGGTGTCGGTGATCATCCAGGTCGCCTCCTACAAGCTCACGGGCAAGCGCGTCTTCAAGATGGCGCCCATCCACCATCATTTCGAACAGCTCGGCTGGACCGAATCGCAGGTGGTGATCCGCTTCTGGATCATCGCCGTCGTGCTGGCGCTGATCGGCCTGTCGTCCCTCAAGCTGCGCTGACGGAGTTCCGGCGATGATCCCTATCACCTCGATGAAAGGCAAGCGCGTCGCGGTGTTCGGCCTCGGCGGTTCCGGACTGGTCACGGCCGAAGCGCTGGTGGCCGGCGGGGCGGAGGTCATCGCCTGGGACGACAACGAAGCGGCACGCGCCGCCGCCGAGGCGCGCGAGATCCAGGTGACCGACTGGCGCGGCACCGAGTTCGGCGCCTATTCGGCGCTGGTGCTGGCGCCCGGCGTGCCGCTGACCCACCCCGAACCGCACTGGTCGGTGAAGATCGCCCGCGAGGCCGGCGTCGAGATCATCGGCGACATCTGCCTGTTCGCTCGCGAGCGCAAGTTCCGCATGCCTTCGGCGCCGTTCGTCGCCATCACCGGCACCAACGGCAAGTCGACCACCACCGCGCTGATCCACCACATTCTGAAATCGGCCGGCAAGGACGTCGAGATCGGCGGCAACTTCGGTCCGGCCGTGCTCGGCCTCAAGGACCTCGCCCCCGACCGCTTCTACGTCATCGAGTGTTCCTCCTTCCAGATCGACCTGTCGCCGGGCATCGACCCGACGGTCGGCATTCAGCTGAACCTTACCGAGGACCACATCGACCGTCACGGCACCATCGAGGGCTATGCGGCGGTCAAGGAAAAGCTGGTGGAGGGTGCGAAGGTGGCGGTCGTCGGCATCGACGATGCGCTCAGCACCGCCATGGCGACGCGCCGGGAATCCAAGGGATTGGAAACGCTTCGAATTTCGACGCGTGGTTCAGTGGCGCAGGGTGTTTGGGCGGTGTCGGGCCGCATCATCGAGCCGATGGGGCTTTCCCAGACCGTGGTCTACGATCTGCATGGCCACCCGATCCTGAAGGGCGTCCACAACGCCCAGAACGTGGCGGCGGCGGTGGCGGCGACGCGCCGGCTCGGCCTGGGGCTCGAACAGGTGAGGACCGGCATCGAGACCTTCCCCGGTCTTGCCCACCGCATGGAGCCGATCGGCCGGTCCGGCTCGGTCATCCTGGTCAACGACAGCAAGGCGACCAACGCCGACGCGGCCGCCAAGGCGCTGGCGAGCTACGACAACATCTACTGGATCGCCGGCGGCAAGCCCAAGAGCGGCGGCATCGGCCCGCTCAGCGGCTTCTTCCCGAAGATCGCCAAGGCCTATCTGATCGGCGTCGCGGCCGAAGACTTCGCCGCCACCATCGATGGCGCCGCGCCGCATGCGGTGGTCGAGACGCTCGATCGCGCCGTCGTCGAGGCGCTGACCGACGCGCTGGCCGCCACCGAGGCGACCGGCGGGGAGGCGGTGGTGCTCTTGTCGCCGGCCTGCGCCTCCTACGACCAGTTCAAGAACTTCGAGGTGCGCGGCGACCACTTCCGCGAACTCGTGCTGACCGACCCCCGAGTCAAGCCATTCCAGGAGAAAGCCTGATGGTATCGCGTGCCGAACGCAACCCGGTGGCCGATTGGTGGTTCACCGTCGACAAGCTCCTGCTCATCGCCTTCCTGGCGCTGATTTTCGGCGGCATCGTGCTGTCGCTGGCGGCGAGCCCCGCGGTCGCCGAGCGCATCGGCATCGCCGACAGCTACTATTTCGTCAAACGGCAGGCGATGTTCGCGATTCCCGCCGTCTTCACGCTGATCGGCGTCTCCTTCCTCAATCCCAAGCAGATCCGGCGGGCGGCGCTGGCCGGCTTCATCGTCTGCGTCGGCCTGTTGATCCTGACGCTGCTGATCGGGCCCGAGGTCAAGGGCTCGCGCCGCTGGATCACCATCCTGGGCATGTCGGTGCAGCCGTCGGAATTCATGAAGCCGATGTTCGCCATCCTCGTCGGCTTCCTGCTCGCCGAGGGGCAGAAGCGGCCCGATCTGCCCGGCCGCAGTTTCTCCATGCTGCTGCTCGGCATCGTGGCGGCGCTGTTCGTCGCCCAGCCCGACTTCGGCCAGACCATGCTGATCTGCTTGACCTGGGCCGGCCTGTTCTTCATCTCCGGCATGAGCTGGATGTGGATCGTGGTGTTCGCCGGTGCCGGCGCCACCGGCATTCTCTCGGCCTACACGCTGGTGCCGCACGTCCGCTCGCGCATCGAGCGCTTCATGAATCCCGAGGTCGGCGACACCTTCCAGGTGCAGACGGCGCAGGAAGCCTTCATCAATGGCGGCTGGTGGGGGCAGGGACCGGGCGAGGGCACCTTCAAGCGCATCCTGCCCGACAGCCACACCGACTTCGTGTTCGCCGTGCTGGGCGAGGAGTTCGGGCTGATCCTTTGCATGTGCCTTGCCCTGGTGTTCGCCTTCGTGGTGCTGCGCGGCATCAGCCACGCCATGAAGGAGAATGACGGCTACGTCCGCCTTGCCGCCACCGGCCTCATCATGCAGTTCGGCCTGCAGTCCTGCATCAACATGGCAGTGAACCTGCACCTGATGCCGGCCAAGGGCATGACGCTTCCCTTCATTTCCTACGGCGGCTCGTCGCTGGTGGCGGTGGCCCTCTCCATGGGCATGCTGCTGGCGCTGACCCGC
The DNA here is from genome assembly GCF_950100655.1 of Pleomorphomonas sp. T1.2MG-36. Lineage (NCBI taxonomy): Bacteria > Pseudomonadati > Pseudomonadota > Alphaproteobacteria > Hyphomicrobiales > Pleomorphomonadaceae > Pleomorphomonas > Pleomorphomonas sp. T1.2MG-36. Next base: position 1,152,706 of record NZ_CATNLY010000001.1, on the reverse strand, counting down.
AAGCGGCCCGACCAGACCCGGTTCGTGGCGCCGATCGAATTTTCGCCGTTGCCCGGCCGAGGCTGACACATGACCCGTACCATCCTGATCGCCGCCGGCGGAACCGGCGGCCATCTCTTCCCTGCCGAATCGCTTGCCTATGCGCTGGCCCCGCGCGGTTTCGACATCCATCTCGCCACCGACCACCGGGCCAACAACTACGGCTCCGAGTTTCCCGCCAGCGAGATCCACATCATCGCCTCGGCGACTTTCGGCGACCGGTCGCCGCTCGGCCTCCTGAAGTCGGCCGCCAATCTGGCGCGCGGCGAGTTGCAGTCGTTGTCGCTGGTGCGCAAGCTCGATCCGGCGGCCACCATCGGCTTCGGCGGCTATCCGACGCTGCCGCCGCTGCTCGCTGCCTGGCTGACCAAGCGGCCGACCATCGTCCACGAGGCCAACGCGGTGATGGGCAGGGCCAACCGCTTCCTGGCGCCGCGCGTGACGGCCATCGCCACCACCTTCAAGGACACCGGCCTGATGGGCGCGGGCGCCGCGCGCGCCGTGGTCACCGGCAACCCGGTGCGGCCGAAGGTGCTTGCCGCCGTCGCCCCCTATCGCGAGCCGACCGAGGGCGGCAAGATCGACCTTCTGGTGTTCGGCGGCAGCCAGGGCGCCCGGGTGTTCGGCGACCTGATGCCGCCGGCCCTCGAACGGATGCCCGCCGACGTGGCGGCGCGACTGCGCCTCGTGCAGCAGGTGCGGCCCGAGGATCTCGACCGCGTCGGCGCCGTCTACGCCCGGCTCGGCCTCGACCACGAGATCGCGCCCTTCTTCGTCGACCTGCCGGCCCGCATCGCCAACGCCCACCTCGTCGTCTGCCGTTCCGGCGCCTCGTCGGTGGCCGAGCTCACCGTCATCGGCCGTCCCTCGGTTCTGGTGCCTCTGCCGCATGCGCTCGACAACGATCAGAAGACCAACGCCCTCGGCCTCGAAAGGGCGGGTGGCGCCATCATGGCCGAGCAGGCATCCCTGACGCCGGACAAGCTGGCCGATCTCATCACCGGCCTCGTGCGTGCGCCTGCCCGCCTGTCCGCCATGGCCGCCGCCGCCAAGGGCGAAGGCCGCCCCGACGCGGTGGAGCGCCTGGCCGATCTCGTCGAATTCATCGCCTCCGGCGGCAAGCCCGCCGATTTTGCTTCCAAGGAACTACGTCCATGAAAATGCCCCGCGACATCGGGCCGGTTCATTTCGTCGGCATCGGCGGCATCGGCATGAGCGGCATCGCCGAAGTGCTTGCCGATCTCGGCTACCGCGTGCAGGGCTCCGACCAGGCCGAGAACGCCAACGTCGAGCGCCTTCGCGCCTCCGGCATTCCGGTGACGGTCGGCCACAAGGCCGAGAACCTCGGCGCCGCCGAGGTGCTGGTGGTCTCCTCGGCCATCAAGCGCGACAATCCCGAGCTGGTGGCGGCCCGCGAGCGCCATCTGCCGATCGTCCGCCGCGCCGAGATGCTGGCCGAGCTGATGCGCTTCAAGCAGGCGATCGCCATCGGCGGCACCCACGGCAAGACCACCACCACCTCGCTGGTGGCGGCGCTGCTCGATGCCGGCGGCTTCGATCCCACGGTGATCAACGGCGGCATCATCAACGCCTATGGCACCAACGCCCGCATGGGCGCCGGCGACTGGATGGTGGTGGAGGCCGACGAGAGCGACGGCACCTTCGTGAAGCTGCCGGCCGACATCGCCATCGTCACCAACATCGATCCCGAGCACCTCGATCACTACGGCACCTTCGATGCCGCCCGCGCCGCCTTCAGGCAGTTCATCGAGAACGTGCCCTTCTACGGCTTCGCCGTGATGTGCCTCGATCATCCGGAAGTGCAGGCGCTGGTGTCGAAGATCGAGGACCGGCGCATCATCACCTACGGGCAGAACCCGCAGGCCGACGCCCGCTTCACCGACCTTCGCATCGAGGGCGGCCATTCGCGCTTCTCCGTGGAGATCCGCGACCGCGTCAGCGGCGAGGAGACGGTCATTCCGGCGCTGGAGCTGCCGATGCCCGGACGGCACAACGTGTCCAACGCCACGGCGGCGATCGCCGTCGCCCATCGGCTGGGCATCTCGGCCGAAGCGATCCGCAAGGGGTTAGGCGCCTTCGGCGGCGTCAAGCGCCGCTTCACCCGCACCGGCGACTTCAACGGCGTCACCATCTACGACGACTACGGCCACCATCCGGTGGAGATCATGGCGGTGCTCCGCGCGGCGCGCGAAGGCGCGGCCGGCAAGGTGGTGGCGGTGATGCAGCCGCACCGCTACAGCCGCCTGCATTCGCTGTTCCCCGATTTCTGCAAGGCCTTCAACGATGCCGACACGGTGATCATCGCCGACGTCTATCCGGCCGGCGAGCAGCCGATCGAGGGCGCCGACAAGGATCACCTCGTCTCCGGCATCAAGGCGGCCGGCCATCGCGACGCCCGCGCCCTGGAAGGGCCGGACAAGCTGGCGGCGACCATCGCCTCGGTCGCGCGCCCCGGCGACATGGTGGTCTGCCTCGGCGCCGGCAACATCACCCAGTGGGCCTACGCGCTGCCTGGCCAGCTCAAGGCGCAGGCGGAGGGGGCGTGATGGCGTTGCGCGACCGCCTCGGCGACACCTCGCATATCCGTGGCCCGATCGAGGACAACCGGTCGCTGAAGGACCTCGTGTGGTTCCGGGTGGGCGGACCGGCGGAAATCCTGTTCCAACCGGCCGACGAGGCCGACCTCCAGGCTTTCCTGAAGCTCACGCCGGCCGATGTGCCGGTCACCGTCATCGGCCTCGGCTCCAACCTCCTGATCCGCGACGGCGGACTTTCCGGCGTGGTGATCCGCCTGTCGGTGCGCGGCTTCGGCGGCACCGAGGCGCTGTCGCCGACCCGCATCCGGGCAGGCGCCGCCATCCCCGACAAGTTCCTGGCTGCCAAGGCGCTGGACCTCGGCCTCTCCGGCTTTGCCTTCTATCACGGCATTCCCGGCGGCCTCGGCGGCGCTCTGACCATGAACGCCGGAGCCCACGGGTCGGAGACTGCCGAGCGGGTGGTCGAGGTGCGTGGCGTCACCCGCGAGGGCGAAGCCGTGACGCTGCCGGTCGGCGAGCTCGGCTACTCCTATCGCCACTCGGCGCCGCCGCCCGGCTTCATCTTCACGTCGGCGGTGCTGGAAGGCATCCCGGCCGACAAGGAGAGCATCTCCGAGGCGATGAAGGCGGTCACCGAGCATCGCGAGGCGTCGCAGCCGATCAAGGCGCGCACCGGCGGCTCCACCTTCAAGAACCCGCCGGGTCATTCGGCCTGGAAGCTGATCGACGCGGCCGGCTGTCGCGGCTTCAAGGTCGGCGATGCGCAGGTCAGCGAGATGCACTGCAACTTCCTGATCAACACCGGCGATGCGACCGCCCATGACGTCGAGCTGCTCGGCGAGACGGTGCGGGCGCGGGTGCTGGAGACGAGCGGCATCCGTCTCGACTGGGAAATCAAGCGGCTGGGCGCCTTCGCGCCGGGCGCCGAGGTCGAGCCGTTTCTCGGCAAGTGATCCGCACGACGGGATAGGGGCGGCTACATCGCATGTCGGGCCGCCAGCAAGGGGACAGAGCGATGGCCAAGCATGTGGCGGTGTTGATGGGCGGTTGGTCGTCGGAGCGGCCGGTCAGCCTCAATTCGGGCAAGGCCTGCGCCGACGCGCTGGAGGCGCGCGGCTACCGCGTCACCCGCGTCGACGTCGATCGCACGGTGGCTGCCGTGCTGGAGGAGCTCCGGCCCGACGTCTGCTTCAACGCGCTGCATGGCATCTACGGAGAGGACGGCACCGTGCAGGGCATCCTCGAAGTGATGGACATTCCCTACACGCATTCGGGCGTTCTGGCCTCGGCTCTGGCCATGAACAAGCCCAAGGCCAAGCACGTGATGAAGGCGGCCGGCATCCCCGTGGCCGAGCACAAGCTGGTCCACAGGCTCGAAGTGGTTAACGCGCACGTGCTCGAACCGCCCTACGTGGTTAAGCCGCCGGCCGAAGGATCGAGCTTCGGCGTGATCATCGTTCCGGCCGGCGCGGCCCATCCGCCGCAGGAGCTCGCCCGCCCCGACTGGCGGTTCGGCGACGAGGTCATGGTGGAAAAATACATTCCGGGGCGGGAACTTACGTGCGGCGTGATGGGCGACCGAGCCCTCGACGTCATCGAAGTGTTGCCGCAAGGCGATGCCTTCTATGATTATGACGCCAAGTACCGTCCAGGTGGGTCCAAACACGTTCTGCCCGCCAACCTTTCACCCTTTATTTACCAAAATATTCAAACATTGGCCCTCGAAGCGCACCGTTCGCTCGGCTGCCGCGGCGTCAGCCGGGCCGATTTCCGCTTCGACGACAAGGGCGACGGCACGGGGCAGCTGATTTGCCTCGAAGTGAATACGCAACCGGGAATGACGGCGACCTCGCTGGTGCCGGAAATGGCCGCTCATGCGGGCATCGGTTTCGGCGAGCTGGTCAGTTGGATGGTGGAGGACGCAAGTTGCAGGCGATGACGACAGGCATGGCGAAGCCGGCGGGGCGAAAGAGGTTCTTCCTCTTCGGCCGTCGCGGTGTTTCGCGCCTGCGTCGCAAGCCCATCTGGCGTCCGGCCGGCCTGCTCGCGGCGCTGCCGCGCGGCGCCGGCGTCGCCATGTCCGTTGCCTATCTCCTCGCCTGGGGCGCCTACGGCATGGTGCTGTCGGACCGTACCGGCGAAGTTCTGAACGACACCACGGCCGAGCTCGGCTTCCGCGTCTCCGCTGTCCGCATCACCGGCCAGCGCGAGATCGACGAGGGCGACGTGCTCGACACGCTGTCGATCCATTCGGGCCAGTCGCTGTTCTTCTACGACGCCGCCGCCGCCCGCGAGCGCCTGCAGTCCATTCCCTGGGTCAAGGACGTCTCGGTGATGAAGCTCTACCCGGACACGCTCCGGGTGATCATCGAGGAACGCGTGCCGGCCGCCCTCTGGCAGCCGTCGATCGACGCCCCCGTGGTGGTGGTCGACAGCGCCGGCAAGATCATCACCGACCGCCTGGAAACCCGTTATTCCCGCCTGCCGCGCGTGGTCGGCCAGGGCGCCCAGCTCAAGGTGGCCGAGATCACGTCGCTGCTCGACGACGTTCCGGACCTGCAGAAGAAGGTGCGCGCCTCGATGCTGGTGTCCGACCGGCGCTGGGACCTGTTCCTCGACAACGGCGTGCAGGTGATGCTGCCGGAAGTGAACGCGCAGAAGGCGGTGACCGAGTTGCAGGAGACCGACAAGGCATCCGGCCTGCTCGACCGCGACATCACTGTCGTCGACCTGCGCCTGCCCGACCGGCTGGTGGTTCGCCTCAGCGACGATGCACGCAAGGCCCGCGACGAATTGGTGGCGGCGCGCAACAAGGCCCTCAAGAAGCGGGAGCAGGGAGCATGACCCACGCATCCGACGCCCGCGTTCAGCGCATGCGGCCGCTGCCGCCCAAGCGCCCCGTCATCGTTTCGGTGCTCGACGTGGGCACCTCCAAGATCTGCTGCGTCATCGCCCGCCTGACGCCGCGGCCGATCGGCGACGTGCTGCCCGGTCGTACCCATCTCATCGAAGTGCTCGGCTTCGGCTATCAGCGCTCGCGCGGCATCAAGGCCGGCGCAGTGGTCGACCTCGATCAGGCGGAAAAGGCGATCCGCCTCGCCGTCGACGCCGCCGAGCGCATGGCCGGCCTGACCGTGGAGTCGCTGATCGTCTCGCTGTCCTGCGGGCGGCTCGGCTCGGAAACCTTCTCGGTCAAGTACGATCTCTCCGGCTCGGAAGTCTCGGAGAACGACATCCAGCGCGTGCTGGAAATCGGCGCCTCCTACAAGGTCAAGGATGGCCGCACCATCGTCCACGCGCTGCCGATCGGCTACGCGCTCGACAACAACCGCGGCATCCGCGATCCGCGCGGCATGATCGGCTCGTCGCTGTCGGTGGACACGCACCTCGTTTCGGCCGACGCCGTGCCGCTCAGGAACCTCGAGATCTCGGTCAACCGGGCGCATCTCGAAGTCGAGACCATGGTCGCCACGCCCTATGCGTCGGGCCTGTCGACGCTGGTCGACGACGAGACGCAGATGGGCGTCGCCTGCGTCGACATCGGCGGCGGCACCACCAAGATTTCCGTCTTCGCCGACGGCCAGTGCGTCCATGTCGACGCCTTCGGCCTTGGCGGCCACCACGTCACCATGGATCTGGCGCGGGCGCTGTCGGCCCGCCTCGTCGACGCCGAGCGCATCAAGGCGCTCTACGGCTCGGTGATCGCCACCGACAGCGACGAGCGCGACATGGTCACCGTCGAGCCGGTCGGCGACGACGACGTGGCCCATCAAGTGACTCGCGCGCAACTGGTCGAGATCATTCGCCCGCGTGTCGAAGAGACTCTTGAGGTGGTGCGCGATCGGTTGCATGCTTCGGGATTCGCGGGTCGCGTCGGCCGGCGCGTCGTTCTGACCGGTGGCGCCAGCCAGCTGACGGGTTTGCCCGAGCTTGCTCGCAAGGTGCTCGGCCGCAACGTCCGGCTCGGCCGGCCGGTCGGCGTCGCCGGGTTGCCGGAGGCGGCGCGCGGGGCAGCCTTCGCCACGGCGGTGGGTCTGATGATCTACCCGCAGGTGGCCCAGATCGAACAGTTTTCCGGCCGGCGAAAATCGATGGCGCTGGCCGCCAACGGCGGCTTCGTTTCCCGAATGGGAGCGTGGTTCCGAGAGAGTTTCTGATCCGCGCCGGCAACGGAGCGGATTGGTGCGTAACAGGCGTAAAAAAGAGCGTGCGGTTGCAGCGGCGGCCGCTGATTTGAGGACAGAGGACGTATCGGCGAGAGCCGCTTGCAGAATAACGAGGCAACCATGACGATTAACCTAAAGATGCCCGACCTCACGGAGCTCAAGCCGAGGATCACAGTCTTCGGTGTGGGTGGCGCCGGCGGCAACGCCGTCAACAACATGATCCAGTCCGGCCTGCAGGGCGTCGAGTTCGTCGTGGCGAACACGGATGCGCAGGCTCTGGCCTCCTCTCGGGCCGAACGCATCATCCAGATGGGCGTTGCGGTCACCGAGGGCCTTGGCGCCGGCTCGCAGCCGGAAGTCGGCCGCGCGGCCGCCGAGGAAGTGATCGACGAGATCAACGATCATCTCGCCGGCAGCCACATGGTGTTCATCACCTGCGGCATGGGCGGCGGCACGGGTACCGGCGCTGCGCCGGTGATCGCCCGCGCGGCTCGCGAGCACGGCATACTCACCGTCGGCGTCACCACCAAGCCCTTCCAGTTCGAAGGCGCCCGCCGCATGAAGATCGCCGACGCCGGCATCCAGGAGCTGCAGAACTCGGTCGACACGCTGATCTGCATCCCCAACCAGAACCTGTTCCGCATCGCCAACGAGCGCACCACCTTCGCCGACGCCTTCGCGATGGCCGACCAGGTGCTCTACTCGGGCGTCGCCTGCATCACCGACCTGATGGTGAAGGAAGGCCTGATCAACCTCGACTTCGCCGACGTGCGCTCGATCATGCGCGGCATGGGCAAGGCGATGATGGGCACGGGCGAAGCGTCCGGCGAGAAGCGCGCCATCCAGGCCGCCGAGGCCGCGATTGCCAATCCGCTGCTCGACGAAGTGTCGATGCAGGGCGCGCAGGGCCTCCTGATCTCGATCACCGGCGGCAAGGACCTGACGCTGTTCGAGGTCGACGAAGCGGCGACCCGCATTCGCGAAGAAGTCGACTCCGAAGCCAACATCATTCTCGGCGCCACCTTCGACGACACCATGGAAGGCATGATCCGCGTGTCGGTGGTCGCCACCGGCATCGAGCCGGAGCTGGTCCGTCAGGAGTCGGTGGTGCGCAACAACAGCGCCGACGCCATCGGCCGCGCCGCGCCGACCCGCCCCGTCCAGGTGACCACGTCTGCTGCCGCCGCTGTCGCGGCTCAGGAGGTGCGGCAGCCTTTTAACCAGCCGGCCGTGCGCCCGGCGGTGATCCGCGAGGCCATGCCGGCCGCGTCGATCGCCCCTGCGCCCGCGCCGGTTCCGAACTACGCCCAGGCTGTCGCCGCTGCCGCGCAGGTCTCCTCCGTCGAAGCCATCGAAGCGGCGCTTGCGCTGCCCGAGGCGGCGATGGAGCCCGAACCGTTCCGCTCCGTCACGACGCCGCACGACCCGCGCGTGTCGATCGAGCCCTACGAGCCGGCGATGAACCACTACGACGCGCCCGCTCCGATGGCCCAGGCACAGCCGGTCCGCGCAGCCGAGCCGGCGCTCGCCCAGCAGCCCTACGTGCCGCCGGTTGCCGAGCGTCCGTCGGCCGTCGTCCAGCGCAGCCGCGTGCCGTCGATCGAGGAGTTCCCGCCGATCGCCCAGCGTCAGGCTGCCGCCTCGGTGCAGGTGCATCCGGAAGACCATGACGGCGAGCGTCGTCCGCTCGGCCTGCTCCGTCGCCTCGCCACCGTCGGCCTCGGCCGTCGCGAGGAAGAGGCTCAGCCCGAAGCGCCGCGCGCCGCTGTCCAGCAGCCGGCCGTGCGTCCCTCGGCAGCGAGCGAGTTCGTCAAGCGTCCGGCCGCCGCGCCGGCGCAGGGCGCTGCCGGTCGCCTGGACCAGCAGGGCCGCATGGCGCCGCAGCCGGCGCCGCGCGCCGCCGACGACGACATGGAGATCCCGGCGTTCCTGCGCCGCAAGTGATCCGGTCACGAGCGTAAAAGACAAGGCCCGCGAAGGCGACTTCGCGGGCCTCTTTTTATGGCATCTCGCGGTGGCGTCAGAGAAAGGCCAACCGCAGCAGCGCCGCGACGGCGACGCCCACGGCAACCGTGGCGATCAGCGGCAACCGCAGGGCCACGATCAGCACCGCCAGTCCCGAAACCGCCTCGATGGGGCCGGCCATGACGATGGGGGCGATGACGGCCACCAGAACGGCAGGCGGCAGCGCGTCGAGCGCAACGCGGACCGGGCCGGATTTGGGCAGCCGGTCGGCGATGAGGAAGCCGAGGATGCGCGTGAAGTAGGTGAGGGCGCCCATCGCCAGGATGGCGGCGAAGTTGATGGGATCGATGCTCATCGCGTCGTCTCCTTGGCGTCAGTGGCGGCCGTGGCGCGCGGCGCGGTGATCACGGCGGCGGCGATGCCGGCGATCGCGCCGGCGATCACGTACCAGGCGCCGGGCACCGTGGCGTGGACGGCGACGGCGACGACCGCGCTGGCCAGGAGCACGGGGCCGCTGCGGCGGGTGCCCTTCCAGAAGCCGAGAGCGAGGGCGATGAAGATGGCCGGGAAGGCGAAGTCGAGCCCCCAGGCCTCGGGGTGTTCGAGATAGGCGCCGAACACCGTGCCGAGCACCGAGGCGATCTGCCAGCAGACGAACATGGTCAGCGCCACGGTGAAGTAGAAGGTGCGGCTGATCGGCCGGTCGATGGCACGCCGTTCGCTGAGCGCCCACGCCTCGTCGGTCAGCAGGAAGGCCGCCAGCCAGCGCAGGCGCCCGAAGTGGGCGATCTTGCCGGACAGCGAGGCGCCCATCAGCGTGTGGCGGAGATTGACGAGGAAGGCCATCAGCGCCAGGGCGGCGATCGGCGCCGGCGTGCTCCAGAGGCCCACTGCGATGAGCTGCGAGGACCCGGCGAAGACGATCGACGACATGGCGAGCATCTCGGCCGGCGTCAGGCCCTTGGCCGTCGCCTGCTGGCCGAGGATGAGGGCGAAGGGCACGGCGGCGGCGACGGTGGGAAAAACCGCCACCAGGCCGGCCCGGAAGTCGGCAAGAGGTGATGTCATGTCCAGCTTTCCTTAGGTCAATATTGCTGACCTTTATAGGTCAGTGTGTATGACCTATCTCTGGGGTGCTGTCCACCCGAAAACCGCAATTTCCGAGAATTTCGTCGATCTGTGCCGCAACAATCCTAAAGGATCTGCTCGCTGGTGGTGCGGGTGATGCCAGCGGCGGCCATGTTGGCCCAGGCGCGCTTCAGCGAGCCGGAAAGGTCGATGGCGCGGCAGGCATCCTCGATCACCGATACGCGGAAGCCGGCGGCCGCGGCGTCGAGCGCTGTCCAGCCGACGCAGTAATCGGTGGCGAGGCCGACGACGTGGACCTCCTCGACACCGCGCTCCCGGAGATAGCCGGCAAGGCCGGTCAGCGTTTCGCGGTCGGCTTCGCGGAAGGCGGAGTAGCTGTCGACGCCCTGGTGCCAGCCCTTGCGGATGACGAGCTGGGCGGAGGTGACCTCAAGGTCGGGGTGCAGCTCGGCGCCCGGCGTTCCCTGCACGCAGTGGTCCGGCCAGAGCACCTGCGTGCCGTAGGGCATCTCTATGGTGTCGAAGGGTTCGTGGCCGTGGTGGGCCGAGGCGAAAGAGGCATGCCCCTTTGGATGCCAGTCCTGGGTGACCACGACTTGCTCGTAGCGGGGCACCAGCGCGTTGACCACCGGAACGATGGCATGGCCACCGCCGACCGCCAGCGCGCCACCGGGGCAGAAGTCGTTCTGAACGTCGACGACGATGAGGGCGGTGGCGGGCGAGGGCATGGCGCGACTCCGAGCTGACTGGTCGGGACCAATTTATTGCATTGGCGAAGGGAGGCGGCAAGCGTGGGCAGGGGGGCTCAACCCCGTTCCTTCGGCCCAAGGGATTTCCGCATCGGCAGGCCGGCCTGCTCGCCTGCGGCTTCCTGCGCCTCGCCATCCTCGTAGCCCATGGCAATGTAGAAGGTGCGGGCGGCCCTGGTGCTGGTCAGCGTGATCTGCTCGCACCCCAGAAGGTTGAGATAGGCTTCGAGCGACTTGAGGATCGCCTTGCTCACGCCCCTGAAGCGCGCCTCCGGCGCCACGTAGTTCAGAGTGATCTCGCCGGAATGCGAGGCGCCGCCGACGCCGATGATGGCGCCATTCTCCTCGGCCACCACGATGAAGCAGTCGGGCGCTTCGATCCAGGCGCGAACGTTCTCCGGCGTCTTGTTGGCGAGCCACTGCGCCAGTGTCTGGGCATCTCCGCTGTGATCGGACAGGCAGAGATCGCAGATGGATCGGCGCAGGACCGAAGCGGCCTCGTCGGCATCGGCGACCATGGCGGGACGGATCAACATCTCGTACTTCCTTCAGAGTTTTGAGGAAACCATAAGCTGCCCGGCGGACAAAGGGTATCCTCACCTCGTCGGCCGATGGCATGGGAAACGCGTTCCGCTCGATCATCCATCCGGGTAAGATGGCGGCCTCATCCCGGTATAGGGGCGATCGCATGGATGCTCACCTTCGCAATGACAACGCGCTCGGCGCTTTCCTGCGCGATCGGCGCTGCCGCATGGATGCCGCCGCCTTCGGCCTGCCGATGGGGCGACGGCGGACGCCGGGCCTCCGGCGGGAGGAGGTGGCCCAGCGGGCCAACGTTTCCGTCACCTGGTACACCTGGCTGGAGCAGGGCAGGGGCGGTGCGCCGTCGGCCGACGTGCTCGACCGGATCGCCAGGGCGCTGATGCTGACCGACGTCGAACGCGAGCATCTGTTTCTCATCGGTCTCGGCCGGCCGCCGGAGGTGCGCTACCGCGAGAGCGATGGCGTGTCGCCGCGCCTGCAGCGGGTACTCGATGCGATGGAGCTCAGTCCCGCGCTCATCAAGACGGCCACCTGGGACGTCGTCGCCTGGAACCGGGCCGCGACGGTGATGCTGGCCGATTACGGAGCCATGGCGCCGCGCGAGCGCAACGTGCTGCGCATGATGTTCGGCGATCCGGCGGTACGGGCGCGCCAGCACGACTGGGAGAGCGTCGCCCGATTCGTCGTCGCCACCTTCCGCGCCGAGGCGGCGCGGGCCGGTGCGACCGGCAACATCGAGGCGCTGGTCGAGGATCTCAGCCGGTCCAGTCCGGAGTTCGCGGCGATGTGGCGGGAAAAGGAGGTCGGCCAGCACGGCGAGGGCACCAAGACGCTGCGCCATCCGCAGCTCGGCCTGATGTCGCTCGAATACTCGGCCTTCGCCGTCGATGGCCGGCCCGACCTGTCCATGGTGGTCTACAATCCGGCGACGCCCGAAGTCGCGGCGGAAGTGCGACGCCTGATCGAAGGCGCCGGGCCGAGGGTCAGTGCCCCTTGAGCAGGCGCTCGGCGGCGGCGCGGGCTTCCTCGGTAATGCGGCTGCCGGCCAGCATGCGGGCGATCTCCTCGCGGCGATGGCCGTCCGGAAGCCGCGACACCGAGGTGGCAACGCGGGCGCCGTCGTCGACGCTGTCCTTGGCGATCAGGAAGTGGTGGTCGGCGCGAGCGGCGACCTGTGGCGCGTGGGTCACCGACAGCACCTGCACCTTGCGGGCGAGGCGGGCGAGGCGGGTGCCGATGGCCTCGGCCACCGCGCCCCCGACGCCGGTGTCGATCTCGTCGAACACCAGGGTCGAGGCCGAACCCTTGTCGGCCAGCGACACCTTGAGGGCCAAGAGGAAGCGCGAGAGCTCGCCGCCCGATGCCACCTTCATCATCGGCCCCGGCCGGGTGCCGGGGTTGGTCTGTACCCAGAACTCCAGCGTGTCGATACCGTCGGCGGTGCGCGTCTCCGGGTCGGCGAGCTGGTTGACGATGAAACGGGCGCGTTCGAGCTTCAGGGCCGGCAGTTCGGCGCCGACGGCGTCTTCCAAAAGGCGGGCCGACTTCTCGCGGGCGGCCGACAGTTTGGCGGCCAGCTTGTCGTAGTTGGCGCGGGCGGTGGTGGCCGACTGGGCGAGCGCGTTGAGGCGGTCCTCACCGGCGTCGAGGTCGGCGAGGTCGGAGGCCATGCGGGCGGCCAGCGCCCCCAGCTCGTCGGGCGGCACGGAGTATTTGCGGGCGGCGGCGCGGATGGCGAACAGACGTTCCTCTGTGCGCTCCAGCTCGGCCGGATCGAAGTCGGCGGCGCGCAGGGCGGCCTCGAAGACGGAGCGAGCATCCTCCAGCGCGTCGAGCGCCGTGGAGATGGATTGCAAGGCCGAGCCGGCCAGGGCCGCCACCTCGCCCTTGCGCTCCAGGCGGCGCAGCAGGCCGGACAGCTCGGGGACCGGCGAGCCGGAGCCGTTGAGATGGTCGTGGGCCTCGCGCAGGTCGACGGCGACCTTCTCGGCCCGCATCATTTCCTGCCGGCGTTCGGCAAGCGCCGTCTCCTCGCCCGGCTCGGGGGCGAGCTTCTGCAACTCCTCGACGGAGGCGCGCAGGTAGTCGCCTTCGCGGCGGGCGTCGGCGATGCGGCGTTCGAGGTCGGCCAGCGCCTTCTCGGCGTCGCGCCAGGCGCGATGGGTGGCGGCGACGGCCTTCGTCTCGCCTTCGAGGCCGCCGAAGGCGTCGATCAGGCCGCGATGGATGGCGGGATCGACCAGGGCGCGGTCGTCGTGCTGGCCGTGAATCTCGACCAGGGCGGCGCCAAGCTGGCGCAGGAGATTGGCGGAGACGGCGCGGTCGTTGACGAAGGCCCGGGTGCGGCCATCGGCGGTCTGGACGCGACGGACGATGACGTCGCCCTCGTCGTCGAGGTCGTTTTCGACGAGAAGGGCGCGGGCCGGATGATCGGCGGCAAGGTCGAAGACGGCTGTGACCTGCCCCTGCTCGGCGCCGTGCCGGACGAGGCCGGCGTCGCCGCGCCCGCCAAGGGCGAGCGACAGCGCATCGAGCAGGATCGATTTGCCGGCGCCCGTTTCACCGGTCAACACCGTCAGACCGTCGGAAAAGGCGATCTCAAGCCGCTCGATCAGAACGATGTCGCGGATTGCGAGCGTCAGCAGCATGGCGTCCCGTCAGAGCAACGCGGCCTTGAATGCCTTCGAGATCCAGGATTGGGAGTTCTCGCGCGGCTCGAGGCCGTTGGTGTTGAGGAGCTTATAGGCATCCTTGTACCAGCGGCTGTCAGGATAGTTGTGGCCGAGCACGGCGGCAGCCGTCTGCGCCTCGTCGACGATGCCCATGGCGTAATAGGCCTCGGTGAGACGCTCCAGCGCCTCTTCGATGTGGCGGGTCGTCTGGTACTCCTGCACCACCACCTTGAAGCGGTTGATGGCGCCGATGTACTGGCTGCGCGTCAGGTAATAGCGGCCGACTTCCATTTCCTTGCCGGCGAGCTGGTCCTTGGCGATGTCGAGGCGCTTGCGGCCTTCGGCGGCATAGGGGCTGTCGGGATAGCGCTCGACCAGTTCCTGCATGGCCTGCATGGCCTGCTGCGTCATCTTCTGGTCGCGCGTGATGTCGGGCATCTGGTTGAAATAGGACTGCGCGATCATCCACTGCGCATAGGCGGCGTCTTCCGAGCCGGGGTAGAGCGTCAGGTAGCGCTTGCCCTGGGTGATGGCCTCGGTGAAATTGCCGCGCGTGTAGTTGGTGTAGGTGGTCATGATGAGGGACTTGCGCGCCCACTCCGAATAGGGGTGCTGCTGGTCAACCTCTTCGAACTTCTCGGTGGCCTTCTTGTAGTCGCCCTGCTGCAGGTAGGCGATACCCGCGTTGTAGGATTGCTCCGCCGGGATCTCCACGAACGGCTCCAGCGGTTCGTCTGACGAACAGCCGACGAGGGCGGTGGCGCCTCCGAGGAGAACGAGCACGGCGGCGACACGAACGAAACTCTGCCTCATGAAAACCCCATCACCGTACGCAACCGCTCGCGGCCGCCATCCATCCCACGCGCACTGCCCGCCGGGCGCTGCCCGATGCAAAGCCGCCCACGCCTCCGGCGCGAGTCGGGCGCACCCCGGATAACCGGAAGCTCTTTTATCGCAAAGCCGTCGCGGATGCTACGTGCCCGTGATGTTCGGCCACATTATGGCGACAAGACCGCGACGCCCCGGCAAAACCGGGGGCCGCGTCAGTCGCGCGAGGGCGCCAGCGCGGCCGCCTGAAGAATGCCGCCGGCCGGTTCGCGGGCCGGCGCAACGTCGTGGACGATCTCGTAGGCGCCGGTGTCGGCGACGAGCGCCTTGACGGCCATCCAGTTGAGCTTGTGGCCGCCCTTGTAGGAGCGGAAGTGGCCGATGAAGGGCATGCCGATCAGCGACAGGTCGCCCACCGCGTCGAGCGTCTTGTGGCGGGCGAATTCGTCCGGCCAGCGCAGACCCTCGGGATTGAGAATACGGTCGTCGCCGATGGCGACCGAGTTCTCGAGCGACGAACCGAGCGCGAAACCCATCTTCCACAGCTTCTCGACGTCGGCCATGAAGCCGAACGTGCGGGCGCGGGCGATGTCGCGGCCAAAGGTGCGCGAGTTGAGGTCCAGCACGTAGGACTGGCGGCCGATCAGCGGATTGGCAAAATCGATGGTGACGTCGTAGCGCGTGCCGTCGAACGGCAGGAACTCCAGCACGGCGCCGCCGACTTCTAGCCGGACCGGCTTGACGACGCGCAGCACCTTGCGCGGCGCGGCGAGGCGGCGCAGGCCGGCCTCGGCGATCATGTCGATGAAGGCGGCCGAGCAGCCGTCGGCGATGGGCATTTCCGGGCCGTCGATCTCGACGACGACATTGTCGATGCCGGAGGAGGCCAGCGCGGCCATCAGGTGCTCGATGGTGGCGACCGTGCGGCCGCCGATGCCGATCATCGTGCAGAGTTCGGTGGCAACCACGTTCTCGTGGCGGGCGGCGATCTCCACCTCCTCGCCGTCGGTGCGAACGAAGACGATGCCCCGGTCGGCTTCGGCGGGGTGCAGGACGATGGTCGCCGGCTTGCCGGAATGCACGCCGATGCCTGAGAACCGGACACTTTCGCCGAGGGTGGTCTGCTTGCCGTAGGACGTTCGCATCGAGTAGTTTCCAAAAAAAGACCGGTGAGGGCAGTACGAGCCAATCCGGCACATTTTTCATAAAACACACGGAAGCGCCCCAGGAAAGTCACTCTTTCTTACCGAGTGTTACGCTGTCGGCGGCGCATTTTCTCCTTGAGTTTCAAAAGGCTGTCGAAGGGGAGGGACGCGCGGCCGTCTGGCCGCGCGAAAGGGGTGAAAACGCGAATCGGCGTCACGCCGCGAGCGGCGCCGTGGCGGCGACGAGCCAGGCCCTGTCGGCCTCGCTCTCCAAGAGCGGCAGCAGCTTGTCGCGGACCTCGGCGTGATAGCCGTCGAGCCAGGCACGCTCGCGCCCGCTCATCATCGACGGCCGGATCAGGCGGCGGTCGATGGGGCAGAGCGTCACCGTCTCGAAGCCCATCATCGGCCGCTCGCCGCCGTCGATCGGCAGGGGCTCGGTGATCACGACGAGGTTCTCGATGCGGATGCCCCAGGCACCGGCCTTGTAGAAGCCGGGCTCGTTGGACATCAGCATGCCGGGTTCCAGCGGCACGGGGCCGGTCTTGGCAATGCGGCCCGGGCCTTCGTGCACCGACAGATAGTGGCCGACGCCGTGGCCCGTGCCGTGATCGAAGTCGAGACCGGCTTCCCACAGCTTCTCGCGCGCCAGCACGTCGAGATGGGCGCCGGAGGTGCCCTTGGGGAAGCGGGCGAGCGTCAGGCGGACATGGCCGATGAGCACGCGGGTGAAGCGGTCGATCATCTCCTCTGTCGGCCTGCCGACGATCACGGTACGGGTGATGTCGGTGGTGCCGTCCTGATACTGGGCGCCCGAATCGACCAGCAGGATGCCGTCCATCTCCACCTTGCGGTTGGAGGCGGTGCTGACGTGATAGTGCGGAATGGCGGCATTGGGGCCGGCGCCGGCGATGGTGTCGAAGGAGATGTCGCGCAGCGTGCCGGTTTCGCGGCGGAACTCCTCGAGCTGCTTGGTGACGGCGATTTCGTCGAGCCCGCCCTTTGGCGCCTCGTGGTCGATCCAGGCGAGGAAGCGCACCATGGCGACGCCATCGCGGATGTGGGCGGCGCGGATGCCGGCGAGCTCGGTGGCGTTCTTCAGCGCCTTGGGCAGCAGCACCGGGTCGGAGCCGGCCACCACCTTGCCGCCACCGGCTTCGACGCGCCGAACCACCTCGAAGGCGGCCGAGGCCTTGTCGACCAGCACCGAACCGCCGAGCGCCGCCAGGGCCGGAGCGAAGGCGGCGGGCTGCTCGACGGCGGCGATCTGCTCGAGCCGGTCGCGGACGACGTTGTCGAGCTTGGCGCCATCGACGAACAGGGACGGGCGACCCTCCTTGCGCAGGATGGCGAAGGACAGCGCCTCCGGCGTGTGCGGCACGTCCTCGCCACGGATGTTGAAGGCCCAGGCGATGGAATCGGGGCGCGTCAGCACGGCGGCATCGGCGCCCGCCTTGGCGATGGCTTCGCCGAGGCGAACGAGTTTGGCTTCGGCGCTTTCGCCGGCAAGGCTCTCGGGGAACAGCGACACCCGGCCCTTGGGCGGCTCGGGACGATCCGCCCAGACGGCGTCGACCGGGTTGCCGTCGACGGCGACGAATTCGGCTCCGGCGGCGGCAAGCGCCGTTTCGAAGCGGCCGACTTCGGCGGCGGTCATCAGCCAGGGATCGAAGCCGATGCGGTCGCCCTTATGGATGACGGTCTTCAGCCAGTCCTGCGGCGGCTCCTCGATGAGGTGATGCGGCTCGATGACCGTGAGATCGACCTGCTCGCGCACCTGAAGCGTATAGCGGCCATCGACGAAGATCGCGGCGCGGTCGTCGAGCACGATGGCGAGACCGGCCGAGCCGGCGAACCCGGTCAGCCAGAGCAGGCGGGCGGCGGCGGCGGGAATGTATTCGCCCTGATGCTCGTCGGCGAGCGGCACCAGAAAGCCCTTGAGTCCACGTCGCTTCAGCTCGGCCCTCAGGGCGGCGATCCGCGCCTTGCCGTGGCTGGGATCGCTGACGTTATCGAAAGTCTGGAACACCTCTGTCACTCCGCCATACTCGAAAGAGCGAGAGTTGTGGCCCCTGGCTTCGGGTGCCGTCAAGGAGGGGCGGACCTCGAACGCCGCTCCGTGCGGCACCGTTATGGGGCCGGAAGTTGCCATGCCGCCTCGGTTCGGCGTCGGGCAAGGCGGGGTGTTTATCTCTTGTTCACCCTTTTGGCACGAATCCGGCGGCAAGGGAGGGTTGCGGCGAAAGGGAGGCAACAGCCATGAGTCACCTGCAAGGGTGGCCTGCGTTGTCACCCGTTCATACTAAAGTCGTAGTCTGCTACTACAAGAGCAGTTCGGAGGGCTGGTTTCGCGTCCCATGAGGATAACGGCGCTTTTGAGAACGGTCGGCGGACGCCGATGACATTCAAGAGGTGCTAAAATGAGCCGATTTGCCCCGACTACCGCCACATCCTACCGAAGTGGCGTTTTCCGCCGGACCTACGAGACCACGCTCGGCACGCGCGAGCGGCAGGCGCAGCGCTATGTCGCGCCCTATCTCGCCTCGCTGGACGACCAGTCGGCGCGTGAGCACGGCTGCGGCCGCGCCTCCATCGGCATCATGCGGTCGCGTGCGGTCGACGCCGCGCTGTAAGGCCGTCGTTGCCGCATCGGATTGTCCGAGAACCGGATTCCGCTTTTCGGTCCGTTGCTTGCTTCAGCCGGCATAACGCAGGACGAGCGTGCTCCAGACGTCCTTGACGATATGGCGCTCGCGCACGAAGCCCTGTGCGCGGAAGGCCGCGAGCACGCTTTCGGCCTGCGTCCTCAGGATGCCCGACAGCACCACGGCGGCGCCCGGCAGGGCGTGGGCGCGGAACTGCGGCGACAGCATCTTCAGGGGATCGGCCAGGATATTGGCGACGATCAGGTCGAACTTGCGCCCGACGATGGCCGGATGGGCGAAGCCGGCGGCCGTCACTGCCGTGACGAGATGGGCGGCGCCGTTGATCTCGGCGTTTTCCAGCGCGATTTCCACCGCCAGCGGATCGATGTCGGAGGCCAGCACCGGCCGCTTGGTGGCGCGCGCGATGCCGATGGCCAGGACGCCCGATCCGGTGCCGAGGTCGAACACGCTGTCGAAGCGGTAGACGGCGAGCAGGCGCGTCAATGCGGTGAGACAGCCCCAAGTGGTCGGATGATGGCCGGTGCCGAAGGCCTGGTTGGCCTCGATCTGCAGGCCGATCAACCCCTTGGGAATGCGGTCGCGGTCGTGGGCGCCGTGCACCACGAAGCGGCCGGCGATGACCGGGCTCAAGCCTTCGAGGCTTTGCGCCACCCAGTCCACATCCTCCGGCACCGGCTCCACCGTCACCGAGGCGGTATCGACGATGCCGTCGAGCGCGGCGCGGGCCGGCGCCAGGATCTCCTCGGCATCGTCGGCAAAGAAGAAGCCGTCCACCGCCCAGCCGCCGTCGGTCTCGTACCAGCTCACCGGGCCCGCCTCGACGAACGCGGCCTCGACCGCGTCGGCGATCGTCTCGGCAGCCGCCGCGTCGGCGGCGGGAATGTGAAGCTGGTACTGGCGCATGGCGGTTCCTGAGCTGAAATCCGGGGCTGGCGGGGGTTTAGTCGGAGCCCGATGGCTTGTCAAAGCGGTACCGCGTCGTCGTGTCGCTCCGGGTGGTCCTGTGGCTTCCTAGGCTTTCTTCCGCTTTGCGTGCTTGTCGCTCGACCGCACGACCAGTTCGGCGCCGACCAGGATTTTTACCGACGGTTGGCGTTCGGAAGCGTTGATCAGGTCGTCGAGGATGGTGATGGCGAGGTAGCCGATCTTGCGCTTGGAAACTTCGATGGTGGTCAGCGGCGGGTCCATGGTGACGCTCATCGGCAAATTGTCGAAGCCGATGATCGACACGTCGAGGGGAATGCGAATGTTGTGTTCTCTCAGGGCCTTGATGAATCCGTAGGCGATGACGTCGTTGGTGCAGAAGTAGCATTGGGCCAACTTGCCGCCTGCGGCGAGATGTTGCGCCGTCGCCTCGTAGGCGCCGTCGAAGGTGGACTCCACCCAAAGCGTGTTGTCGTCGCGTATCGGCAGATCGAGCCGCAGCATGTTCTTGGTGAAGGCTTGCCTGCGCAGGCCGAAATTGGTCGTCTCGACGGGACTCGCCACGAAGCCAACGTCGTGAAAGCCCTGCGATTTGAAGTGCGAGAGAACCTTGTAGACGGCATCCTCGTTGTTCATGTTGACGAAATTGGCGTCGATCAGTTCGTGAAAGGTGTCGATGAACACGGTCGGGATGCCGGTGGTGAGAAGCAGGCGGATGTCGGCCTCGCTGAGCTCGGTTCCCAAGGCGACCACGCCCTTGATGCCGGTGCCGGCCAGCGACTGGACGATGTCCTGAATGGCTTCCCGCTCGTGGCTGACCACTTCCAGGGAGTAGCCGCGCCGCGTCGCTTCCTGCGACATGCCGTCGATGTAGTCGGAAATGAAGTGGCTATGGTCCCGATTCACGGTGTGTCCGTGCTTGGCGATCTTCAGGAAGCGCAAGGTGTCGTTGGTGCTGTCGGACGCCCGGATTCGCGCCGGCCGCGGCACGTAGTTCAGGTCGGCCACGACATCGAGCACCTTGGCGCGCGTTGCCCCTGATATTTCGCCCTTCCCGTTTAGGACCAGCGACACGGTTGCTGCGGAGACGCCTGCCGCCTTGGCTATGTCCCTCATTGTCAAGGTGTTCTTGTCGCTCATTCCGCCCTTGCTTCTTCGATTTCTCACACGCGGCCACCACTTTAGCGCGTTTACTAAACCAAAGCCAACTTGACCCGCCAACGCTGCCCGAAGCGGACTCGACTTTTGGCTAATGCATGGACTTGGCCTTGCGTTGCCAATAAACGCCGCCTATGATTTACTAAACTAACGGCTTATTCAATAAACAAATGGAGGGGGCGGTGCGGAGAGTGGACGGCCAGTTTCTGGTCCTCGCTGCCATCAATGTGATCCTCTTGGCGCTGGGGGCGGCCATCTCGGACGGGTCTTTCCTGTCCATCTTCAATCTGCAATCGATGGCCGGGCAGGTGCCCGAGATCGGGCTGCTTGCCATCGGCGTCATGCTGGCCATGTGCGCCGGCGACGGTGGCATCGATCTTTCGGGCATCGCGCTGGCCAATCTGTCCGGCGTGTTGTCGGCGGTGATCGTCGCCAGCTTCGTCTCCAGTGCGGAACAGGAGGGGCTCTACACCGCCCTGTTCATTTTCGGCGCGTTGGCCATCGGTTTCTTGGGCGGTCTCATCAACGGAACGCTGATCACACGTTTCGGAATCACGCCAATTCTCTGCACGCTCGGCACTCAGATGGCCTTCACCGGCCTGTCGGTCATCGTTTCCGGCGGCAAGGCAGTGGTGGTGGGCAGCCCCGAACCGCTGTCGTCGATCGGCAACGAGTTCTGGTTCGGCGCGCCGATCAGCTTCATCCTGTTCATTGCCGTGGCCACTCTGGTGGGAGTCACGCTGAAGTTCACGCCCTTTGGACGGTGGCTGATGCTGTTGGGATCCAATCCCAAGGCGGCGCTCTATGCCGGCTTCCCTCGGTCGACGGTGGTGACGGCCACATATGCGCTGAGCGGCACGCTTTCCGGGCTGTCGGGCGTGATCATCGCTGCGCGTAACGTAAACGTTAAGTGGGATTACGGTGCGTCCTATCTGCTGATCGCCATTCTGATCGCGGTGATGGCCGGCGTTCGCCCCGAAGGTGGTTATGGACGAGTGGTCTGCGTCGTCTTCTCGGCCGTCGCCCTGCAGCTCATGTCCAGCCTGTTGAACTTCGGCGGACTATCCAACTTCGTTCGTGATTTCGCCTGGGGTGCGCTGCTGCTCACCTTCCTTGCGATCGCCCGATACGACCTCGTCGGCTTCGTGTTCCCCGACCGGAATCGCTAGGTCAGCCGACCACGCGCCCCCCACGCGTCGGACGGGAGAACCTGGGGGAATAGTGGAGGAGAAAGAAATGAAGAGAAGCATTCGCACGGTTATGGCCGCGCTGATGACCGCCACGGCCATCGCCGCGACGACGGGTTTCGCTGCCGCCGCCGACAAGCCGGTGATCGCCACCGTCGTCAAGATTTCGGGTATTCCCTGGTTCGACCGCCTCGAGACGGGCGTCAAGGCGTTCCAGGCCGCCCACGAGGATGTCGTTGCCACCCAGTACGGTCCGGCAACGTCCGACTCGGCGCAGCAGTTGCAGATCGTTCAGGACCTCGTCGCCAAGGGCGTCAACGCGCTGGCGGTGGTTCCCATGGACCCGGCCGTTCTCGAAGGCACGCTGAAGCGGGCCATGGAGCGCGGCACCATCGTGGTCACCCACGAGGCCGACAACCAGGTCAACACCATGGCCGACGTCGAGGCCTTCGATAACTCCTTCTATGGCGCCGCCCTCAACGAGCGCCTTGCCTCGTGCATGGGCAAGAAGGGCAAGTGGACGACCTTCGTCGGTTCGCTCGGCAGCCGCACGCACATGCAGTGGGTCGGTGCCGGCGAGGAGAATGCCAAGAAGTACCCGGACATGGAGCTGGTCGATCCGAACAACGAGTCGTTCGACGACGCCAACGGCACCTACGAGAAGGCCAAGGAGCTGCTGCGCAAGCATCCCGATCTCGCCGGCTTCCAGACCTCGGCCGGTAACGACGTGCTCGGCGTCGGTCGCGCCATCGAGGAAGCCGGTCTTGCCGGCAAGGTCTGCCTCGTGGGCACCGGCCTGCCGAACCCGTCGGCGCCTTACCTCGATTCCGGCGCCATCACGGCCATCGGCTACTGGGATCCGCAGAAGGCCGGCATGGCGATGAATGTCGTCGCCAAGCTGCTCCTTGAAAAGAAGGAGCTCAAGACCGGCATGGACCTCGGTGTCGAAGGCTACAACAGCGTCACCGTCACCAAGGGTGCCGGCAACGGCCTGCTGGTCGTCGGCAACGGCATGGTTCTCGACGACAAGGATAGCTACAAGGCTCATCTCTTCTGATCGTCCAGCCATTGCAACGAGACCCCGAAGGACTTCGGTCCTTCGGGAGTTCCTGCGGCTGTCCGTAGCGCCGGCCCCGGGGTGAAATCATGAAAGGATTCTGGGAGTGGCGGAAGACTCGCAGACCGACCATTGTTTCCTGCAGCTCAAGCAGATCCACAAACGCTTCGGCGGCGTTCACGCGTTGCGTGGTGTCGATCTGAAGATTGAGCTCGGCCAAGCCTATCATCTGCTCGGCGAGAACGGCTGCGGCAAAAGCACCGTCATCAAGGTGATGTCGGGCGCCATCTCGCCGACCGAAGGCGAAATCATCCTGAATGGCGAGAGCTTTTCGGCCCTGACGCCCATTCAGTCGCTCGCCGCCGGCATCGAGACGGTCTATCAGGATCTGTCTCTCATTCCCAATCTGACGGTTGCCGAGAACGTGGCGCTCAGCGAACAGCTGGTGCACGGCGAGGGCCGTCTTGTTCGCCGGCTGGACCGAAACCAGCTGCGGGTGACCGCCAGCGCGGCACTGGCCTCGGTCGGTCTGCCGGCCACGCGGGCTTTCCTGACTTCCGTCGTGTCCGACCTGCCGCTTGCCCAGCGCCAGCTCGTGGCCATCGCCAGGGCGATCGCCACCAAGGCCAAGCTCGTCATCATGGACGAGCCGACGACGTCGCTCACCCGACGCGAGGTCGAGAACCTGATCGAGGTGGTGGCGCGTCTGCGGGCGGACAACATCGCCGTGCTGTTCGTCACCCACAAGCTCGACGAATGCTACCGCATCGGCGGCCATGCCATTGTCTTCCGCGATGGCGAATGCGTGGCGCAAGGGCCGCTCGCCAGCTACGGCAAGGCCGACATCGCCGAACTGATGACCGGTCGCAAGATCGACGCGCATCGCTATCGCGTCGGCCAGCCGGCTGACGAGACGTTGCTGTCCGTCGAGCGGCTGACCGCCGCGCCCGGCTTCTTCGATGTCGACTTCAGCCTTCGCAAGGGCGAAATCCTCGGCATCACCGGTCTCGCCGACTCTGGCCGCAACGAGCTGGCGCTGGCCATTTCCGGCGTTCGGCCGGCCGCTTCCGGTTCGATCTCGGTCGGCGGGGTCGCCGCTCGCATTCGCTATCCCTCCGACGCCATCCGCCACGGCATCGGCTATGTGCCGGAAAATCGGCTCGACGAGGGCCTGTTCCTTGAAAAGTCCATCCTGGACAACGAGACCGCGCTGGTGGTGGCCAAGCTGGCCAATGCCTGGGGCATCATTGATGACGGCAAGGGGCGCGCGATCGCTGCCGAGGTTGCCAAGGACATGCGCCTCAACACCACCGACATCGACATGCCGGTCGGCTCGCTGTCCGGCGGCAACCAGCAGCGCGTGCTGATCGGCCGCTGGCTGACCATCGAGCCGAAGATCCTGCTTCTGCATGGTCCGACCGTCGGCGTCGACGTCGGGTCCAAGGACACCATCTACCGCGCCATCCAGGTTCTGGCGGAGCGGGGGATCGGCCTCATCGTGATCAGCGACGACCTTCCGGAGCTGCTGCAGAACTGCGACCGCATCCTGGTCATGAACGGCGGGCGCTTCGTTGCCGATCTCGACGCCTCCGAGGCGACCGAGGAGGACATCTATCACGCCATGCTGGCGTCAATCTCGGAGACCGTCCAATGACCCTGTTCCCGATCGAAAAGGCGCGGGCGGCCGAACGGGACGGCGACCGCGTCAGCCTCGGCGGCTTCATCCACAAGCATCCGGAGACGGTGACGGCGGTGCTGCTGGTGGTGATCTGCGTCGTGGTCGCCATCCTCAATCCCGACTTCCTGCAGCCGTCGTCGCTGATCGACATCGGGCGTGCCAGCGTCGTCACCGGCCTGTTCGCGCTCGGCGTGTTCGTCATCCTCGCCGCTGGCGGCATCGACGTGTCGTTCACCGCCATCGCCGCCCTGACGATGTATTCGATCACGCTGCTGACGACGCGCTATGCGCCGGGCCTGCCGATGATCCTCGTTCTGGCCATGGCGGTGGGCGGCGGCATGCTGCTGGGCATGTTCAACGGCCTGCTGGTCTATACCTTCAGCGTGCCGGCGATGATCGTCACCATCGGCACGCAGTATCTGTTCCGCGGCATCCTGCTGGCCTTCGTCGGCACGGTGTGGATCATGGCCTTGCCCGAGCAGATGCTGGCCTTCGGCCGGGCGCCGATGCTGCAGTTCGCCAACTCCAATGGCGCCGTCGTCACGCTGCCGCTCTACGTGCTGGTGCTGCCGGGCGCTGCCGTGCTGACCTGGTGGATCCTGAACCGCACGCTGATGGGTCGGGCGATCTTCGCCATGGGCGGCAGCGCCCGGGTGGCCGAACGGCTCGGCTACAATCTCCGGACCATCCACCTGTTCGTATTCGGCTTTGCCGGTGCGCTGGCGGGGCTCGCGGGCATCATCCACGTCTGCAGCAATCGCCTGGCCAACCCGTTCGATCTGGTCGGTACGGAGATCAACGTTATCGCGGCCGTCGTGCTGGGTGGCGCCCGCATCACCGGCGGCACCGGCACGGTGGTCGGCACGCTGCTCGGCGTGCTCCTGGTCACCGTGATCAACAACGTTCTGGTGATGGTGGGCATTCCCAGCACCTGGCAGCGCTTCGTCGTCGGAGCATTCATTTTGCTGGCGGCGGCCTTCTTCGTCGTGCGCCAGCGCCGAAACAGATCTTAGGAAGGAACGGCCATGAAGAAGTTTCTCAACGATCCCAAGGATTTCGTCGACGAGATGCTCGAGGGCATCTACGCCGCCCATCCTGATGTGACCTACACCAACGACGACAAGCGCTGCTATGTCACGGCGCATCCCAAGAAGGGCAAGGTGGGCATCGCCACCGGCGGCGGCTCCGGCCATCTGCCGCTGTTCCTGGGCTATGTCGGCGATGGCATGCTCGACGGCTGCGCCGTGGGCGGCGTGTTCCAGTCGCCCAGCTCGGACCAGATGTACGAAGTGACCAAGTACATCGACCAGGGCGCCGGCGTTCTCTACATCTACGGCAACTACACCGGCGACATCATCAACTTCGACATGGCCGCCGAGATGGCCGACGTCGACGGCATTCGCGTCAAGTCGGTGGTCGGCAACGACGATGCCGCCTCGTCGATCGTCGGCGAGGAGCACAAGCGTCGCGGCGTCGCCGGCATCTTCTTCGTCTACAAGGCGGCCGGCGCGGCTGCCGCCGAAGGCCTCGATCTCGACGAGGTCGCCCGCCTCGCCGACAAGGCTCGCCTCAATACCCGGACCATCGGCGTGGCGCTGTCGAGCTGCGTCGTGCCGGAAATCGGGCACGCCACCTTCTCGCTCGGCGACGACGAGATGGAAATCGGCATGGGCATTCACGGCGAGCCGGGCATCAGCCGGCGCAAGCTGGAGCCGGCCGACGCCGTCGTCGACGAGATGATGGAGCGCATCTTCAACGAGCAGGACTACGGCAAGGGCGGTGAAGTGGCCGTGCTGGTCAACGGTCTCGGCGGCACGCCGCGCGAAGAACTCTACATCTTCTATCGCCGCGTCTCGCAGCTGTTTGCCGCCCGCAACGTCAAGGTGAAGCACGTGTGGATCGGTGAGTTCGCCACTGCGATGGAAATGGCTGGTGCCTCGATCTCCGTCCTCAAGCTGGATGCCGAGCTCGATCGCCTGATGGCCGCGTCGGCGCGCACGCCCTTCTTCACCCATGTCGGTCGTTGAGGTGACGACGATGCAGGCATTGACAGCCAATGACGTGGTCGGTCTGTTCGCGGCTCTGGAAAAGACGTTCTCCGATCAGCGCGAGTTCCTGATCGCGCTGGACGGCAAGGTCGGCGACAGCGATCTCGGCATCACCATGAGCAAGTCGTTCGCCGCCGCCCACGCAACGGTCGCCGCCGCGCCGGACGGCTCGGTCGGCAAACTGTTCAGCAGAGCCGGATTGTCGATCGCCAAGGCGGCGCCTTCGACCATGGGGACGCTGACCGCCACCGGCTTCATGCGGGGCGGCAAGGCGGTGGAAGCGGCGGAGACGATCGGAACCGCCGAGATGGCCGCCTTCTGGCGCGCCTATCGCGATGGCGTCCAGGAGCGCGGCAAGGCCAAGGTCGGCGATAAGACGGTGCTCGACGTGCTCGACCCGGTCGCCGTCAGCCTCGAAGCGGCAGCCGCGGGCGGCAAGCTGCTCGATGCGGCCCTCGCGGAAGCCTCGGAGGTTGCCGCCCAGGCGCTCGAAGCCACCAAGCTGCTCGTCGCCCAACATGGCAAGGCGGCGGCCTTTCAGGAGAAGTCGCGCGGCTTGCAGGATGCAGGCGCCACGGTGGCCGTGTTCATCGTCGACACCATGGCCAACTTCGTCAAGGCGAGCTGACGACGTCCCGCACCGCCGGACATGAAATGACGCCGGAGCACGCCAATGCTCCGGCGTCTTGCGTTCATTGCGAGGCTCTGCCCACGTTGCTCCTTTGGCGGCAGATGGTCGGCCGGCGTCGCGTCGGCGATCGTCTCTGCGGCGGGAATGCGAAGCCGATATCGGAGCACGGCTGTTCCTGAAACGGGTTCCTGCGTGCCTTCCCTCTTGTCAAAGCGCCCGCCGCTTCCGCGCGGCAAACTGGCGATTTTCCCTTGCAAGCCTGCCTACCTCATTATATGTACGGTCGTACATATTAAGCGGAGTGGCGATGGTGCGGGAGGCGGAGAAGCCGGCGGGGCCGCGCGGACGGCGGACCAAGGACATGCCGAGCGGACGCGAAGCGTTGCTTTCGGCAGCCATCCGCCTGTTCGCCGCCCAAGGCTACGATGGAACGGATATCCGGGGCGTGGCCGCGGCAGCCGGCGTCGGCGCCAACCTCGTCCGGGTGCATTTCGGCGGCAAGGCCGAGCTGTGGATGGCAAGCGCCGAGCGCATCCTGTCGCGCGCCGCGCCGATGATCGAGATCGTTGCGCAGATATCCGGCGATGCCGGGCTGAAGGTCGAGGAACGACTGGCGATCATCATTCGCAAGACGGCCGACTTCTACAAGGACAACCCGGAGATTCGCGACTTCGTCTACAGGTCCATTGCCGATGGTGGCGAGCGGGCCGACTTCGTCGCCGACACGCTGCTGGTGCCGGCCTACGCCTCGGGAAAGGCCACCTTTGACGAGGCGATGGCAACCGGAATCATCCGCAGCCGCCATCCGGCGCTGTTCTTCATCATCCTGACCAATGCGCTCAGTCAGCCGCACGGGTTTCCCGACATTCTCGCCAAGCTGGCGCCGGAGATCGGGCGGGACGATTCCTACCTCTACCTGTCCATGTCTGTGACGGAGCTTTTCTTGCACGGCATCTAGGCCGTTTCACCAGCAGTTCGGCTTCGGTTTCTCCGGGAAAGGGCTCTTTTTCCGGCGGGCGGAGCCTTGTCTTCCGGCGGGCGTCGTCCGCCATACGAGAGGTGCGAGGATGCGTGGTTGGTTTTCGGCGGCGAGCGTCGCGACGGCGGTGGTCGCCAGCCTGTTGGGCGGGTGCGAGCAGGACAAGCCGCCTGTACCGGAGGCTCGCCCGGTCAAGTCCGTGGTGGTCGGTCAGCGACCGGCCGGCGAGCCGGTGATGCTGACCGGGCAGGTCAGGGCGCGCACCGAGATCAACCTGGCATTCCGTCTGAGCGGGCACATGATCGATCGCGCGGTCCGCGTCGGCGATCAAGTGGTGCCGGGGCAGGTGATCGCCCATCTCGACGACCAGATTCAGAAGAACACGCTGCTGCAGGCCGAGGCGCTGCTGTCGGCCGCCCGGGCGCAACTGGTCGAGGCGCGCAACACCTACGCCCGCCAGAACGGCCTCTTGAGCAAGGGGTTTGCCAGCAACGCCCAGTTCGACCAGGCCCAGCAGGCGCTGGAATCCGCCGAGGCTCAGGTCGCCTCCGCCGAGGCGCAGGTGAAGAGCGCCAGGGAGCAGCTCGGCTACACCATCCTGACCGCCGATACCGCCGGTACCGTCATCGCCACGGGTGCGGAAGCGGGCGAGGTGGTGGCCGCCGGCCAGCCGGTGGCCCAGATCGCCAGCGACGGCGGCCGCGACGCGGTGTTCGCCGTGTCCGGTCAGATCATCCGCGCCCTGCCGGAGAAGCCGGCCTTCACCGTCGCCCTCACCGAGGACGCGTCGATCGCCGCCTCCGGCCACATTCGCGAGATCGCCCCGCAGGCCGACCCGGTCACCCGGACCTATACGGTGAAGGTGGCGCTCGACACTCCGCCGGAGGCAATGCAGCTCGGGTCGACGGTGTCGGGCACCACGCTGCTCGACGCGCCCGAGGGCATCGAGGTGCCATCCTCCGCCATCGTCCAGGGCGGAACGTCCAGCGCCGTCTGGGTCGTGGACGCAAAGGAGTTGACGGTGTCGCTGCGCGACGTCGCCGTCGCCCGCTACGAGCCGGCCAGCGTCATTATTTCCGGCGGCTTGCAGCCGGGCGAAACCATCGTCACCGCCGGCGTGCAGTCGCTGCATCCGGGTCAGAAGGTGCGTCTTCTGGGTGGCGCGACATGAAAAAAGGGCTCAACCTTTCCACCTGGGCGATCGGCAACCGATCGCTGATCCTCTACTTCATGCTGGTGATCTCGCTGGCCGGCGCCTGGTGCTACACCGGCCTCGGGCGCGGCGAGGACCCCTCCTTCACCATCAAGACCATGGTGGTCCAGGCCCAATGGCCGGGGGCGACCATCGATGAGACGCTGAAGCAGCTGACCGAGCGCATCGAGCGCAAGCTCCAGGAAACGCCGCATCTCGACTACATCAAGAGCTACACCCAGGCCGGCGTGACCACCATTTTCGTGACGCTGGAGGGATCGGCGCCCAAGGCCGATGTTGCGGACATCTGGTACCAGGTCCGCAAGAAGGTGGGCGACATCAAGGATACGCTGCCGCAGGGGACCCTCGGCCCCTGGTTCAACGACGAGTTCGGCGACACCTACGGCATCGTCTATGGCTTCACCTCCGACGGCTTTTCCAGCCGGGAGCTGCGCGACTATGTCGAGGACATCCGCTCGCGCCTGCTGCAGATTCCCGACGTGTCGAAGATCGACATGCTGGGCGTGCAGGACGAGCGCATCTACATCGAGTTCTCGACCGACCAGATCGCCGGGCTCGGCCTCGACAAGACGGCACTGATCGCCGCACTTCAGGCGCAGAACGCCATCGCCCCGGCGGGCGTGGTGGAGACCTCCAGCGAGAAGATCCTGGTTCGCACGTCCGGCGGCTTCAAGTCGGAGAAGGACATCCTGGCCGTCAACTTCGCGGCCAATGGCCGGCTGATCCGCCTCGGCGACATCGCCAAGGTCACGCGTGGGCCGTCCGACCCGCCGCAGCCGCTGTTCCGCGTCAACGGCAAGGAGGCGATCGGCCTTGCCGTCTCCATGCGCGACGGCGGCGACGTGCTGGTGCTCGGCAAGAACATTCGCGCCGCCATGTCCGGTATCCTGGCCGACCTGCCGGTCGGCATCGAGACCCACGAGGTCGCCGATCAGGCGGCCACCGTCGAGCATGCGGTGGGCGAGTTCACCGAAGCGCTCTGGGAGGCCATCGGCATCGTGCTGATCGTCAGCATCGTCAGCCTGGGCTTCAGGGCCGGCTCGATCGTGGCGCTGTCGATCCCGCTGGTGCTGGCCATCGTCTTCATCGCCATGCAGCTCTTCGGAATAGACCTGCAACGCATCTCGCTCGGCGCGCTGATCATCGCGCTCGGCCTTCTGGTCGACGACGCCATGATCACCATCGAGAGCATGATCACCCGGCTCGAACGGGGAAAGAGCAAGGAAGAGGCGGCGTCCTTCGCCTACCAGTCCACCGCCTATCCGCGCCTTGCCGGCACGCTGGTGACCATTGCCGGCTTCGTGCCGATCGGCTTCGCCAAGAGCATGGCCGGCGAGTATACCTTCTCCATCTTCGCCGTCGTCGGCATCGCGCTGATATCCTCCTGGTTCGTGGCGGCGCTGTTCTCACCGCTGCTCGGCGTGTGGATCCTGAAGGCGCCGAAGGGCGGACATCACGAGGCGGGGCACGGGCCGATCCTCCGGGCCTTCCGTGCGGTCCTCTCCACCGTCATGCGCTGGCGCTGGGCGACCATCGGCCTCACGCTCGTCATGCTCGGCGTCGCCGTCTACGGCATGCGCTTCGTGCCGCAGCAGTTTTTCCCGCCGTCGGACCGCCCCGAACTGCTCGTCGATCTGAAACTGCCGCAGAATGCCTCCATCGAGGCGTCGCGGGACATTTCGGCCAGGATCGACAAGATCCTGTCTGATGACGCCGACGTCCATCACTGGAGCACGTACGTTGGCCGTGGCACGGTGCGTTTCTACCTACCGCTGGACCTGCAACTGCCCAACGATTTCTTCGCCCAGTCCGTGGTGGTGACCAAGGGGTTGGCCGAACGCGACCGGGTCAAGGCCAAGCTCGAGACGGCGCTGACCGAGGAGTTCCCCAATGTCATCGGTCGCGTCTATCCGCTGGAGCTCGGTCCGCCGGTCGGCTGGCCGTTGCAATACCGGGTCAGTGGCCCGTCCGAGGACAAGGTGCGGGAGATCGCCTTCCGCGTCGCGGCGGCCATGAATGCCGACGGGCGCGTCCAGAAGATCAACTACGACTGGATGGAGCCGGTCAGGACGATCAAGATCCATGTTGACCAGGATCAGGCCCGCCTGCTTGGGCTCAGCTCGCTGCAAGTGTCGCAGGCGATCAACGCCATCGTCTCCGGCGGAACCGTCACCCAGGTGCGCGACGACATCTATCTCGTCAACGTCGTGATCCGGGCGAAGGCCGAGGAGCGCATGTCGCTGTCCAGCGTCCGCACCCTGCAACTGCCGCTCGTGGGCGGAAAGTCGGTGCCGCTCAGCCAGGTCGCCCAGGTGGATTACGGCATCGAAAGCCCGCTGATGTGGCGGCGCGACCGCAGCCCGACGCTGACGATCGCGGCCGACGCGGCGCCCGGCGCCATGCCTGCCTCGATCGTGCAATCGCTCAGCGGTCCTATCCACGAGATCGCCGCGAGCCTTCCTTACGGCTATCGCATCGATGCGGGCGGCGCCATCGAGGAGAGCGGCAAGTCGCAGGCCTCGGTGATGGCCGTGGTGCCGTTGATGCTGTTCCTCATGGTGACCATCCTGATGGTGCAACTGCGCTCGTTCAACGGCGTGTTCATGGTGCTGAGCGTGGCGCCCCTCGGGGTGATCGGCGTGGTGATGGCGCTGTTCGTCGCCCAGAAGCCCCTGGGCTTCGTCGCCATGCTGGGCGTGCTGGCGCTGATCGGCATGATCGCCCGCAACTCGGTGATCCTGATCGACCAGATCGAGCAGGAGAAGCGAGCCGGTCTCGACGACTGGAACGCGGTGATCGAGGCGGCGGTGATCCGCTTCCGGCCCATTCTGCTCACCGCCTCGGCGGCGACGCTGGGCATGATCCCGATCGCGCCGACCATTTTCTGGGGCCCGATGGCCTTCGCCATCATCGGCGGGTTGGCGGTGGCGACGGTCTTGACGCTGCTGTTCCTGCCGGCGCTCTACGTGGCGTGGCATCGGATCCATCCGGTTGGGACCTGACCAAGCCGATGGAGCATGCCCGCTTCGGAGAATGGGGGACGATGCGATGCCGAGAAAAGCCCGGTTCGGCCGGCCTTCCCAGCGGTGCCTCCCGATCCGCAGGGCGACTTCCGGGTTGACCGTGCGGATGCTGCGGGCCTTCAAGACCCGATACGACCGGACGTCGGGGCGCTTCGGCGCCCCGGGAGACTGGCGTCGGCTCTGCGCCCTCGGAGGCATGCTCCTCGGCCTTGCGGGGTTTCCCGTCGCCTCCTTCCTGGTCGGCGGGCCGACCGGCGACTATCTGGGCGGGCTGGCCTCCCTCGTCGGTGGCCTGCTCCAGATCCTGCTGATCCTGTGGATGGGCAGCCCGCAAATCTACGGCGACTGGGTGTCGCTCGGCGTGCTGGATACCTGCCTCGGCGTGGTGCTGACGTTCGATCCCGGCTTGGCGCTCTCGATGTCGCCGGCCCTCTTCACGCTTCTGCTGGCCGCGTCGTCGCTTCTCCGCATCTGGATAGGCCTCACCCTTGCCACCGGCAGCGCCTTCACGTGGCTGGGAACGAGCGGCCTGATGGGGCTGTTCCTGCTGCTCTGGCTGTGGGGGGCGACCTATGCCTTCAGCGGGTTCGATCGCCTCGTGGCGGTGGATCTGGTGCTGCGCGTGGATCTGGTGCTGCGCGTGGATCTCTTGCTGCGCGGGGCGGCCATCATCGGCTTCGGGCTGTCGCTGCCGCGCGACTGATCGCCGCGGGCGGCCTCGGAAGGATTTGCGTCCCTCGCAAACGCAACGACGGGCGAAGCCTGAAGCTCCGCCCGTCGCGTCGATCACATGCCCTTGGGGTGCCTACTTCTTCGGCGGCACGTAGTCGGCCGGCGTCGCGTCGGTGATGCGGCCGTCGGTGTAGGGTTTGTAGGGATTGTGGGTGGTCAGATACTCGGCCACCACGTCCTCCAGGTTCGGTCCGAAGTCGTAGGCGTTGACCGCCTTGTCGGCGAAGGTCTTGAAGCCGTCGCCGCCGCCACGCACGTAGTTGTTGGTGACGACGCCGTAGGTCTTGGCCGGATCGAGCGGCACGAAGCCGTCGCCATCCTTCACCTCGACGGAGGTGATGCGGCTGCCGACCGGCTTCGACCGATCGAAGGTGTATTTCAGGCCCGAGACCTGCGGGAAGCGGCCGGCGCCTTCGTCGACCTCGCTGACGCCGTTCTCCAGCGCTTCCTTGATGCCGGCGCCGTCGATCTGGAAGGTGGCGATGGTGTTCTGGAACGGCAGCACCGTCAGCACCTCGCCCATGGAAACGTCGCCGGCGTCGATCGACGCGCGGAGGCCGCCGCCATTGGCGATGGAGATGGTGATGCCCTGGCTGGCGACGCGGTCGAGCGCCGCGTCGGCGACGAGGTTGCCCATGGAGCATTCGACGGCGCGGCAGGACTTGCGATCGCCGTCGATGGCGTCGGCGGCCGATCCGACTACCTTGGCCTTCAGTTCCTCAAGCGGCTTGCCGAGTTCCTTCACGCGTTCGGCGTAGCCCTCGTCCGGCGTCACCGAGGCGTCGAGCAGGATCGGCGCGCCCTTGGTGGCGGTGACGACGCCCCTGTCGTCGAAGTTGACGGTGAGGTCGCCGAGATACTTGGAATAGGCGTAGGCGGTGACGATCGGCACCTCGATGCCGGACGGGTTCTTCACCAGCGTCGGATAGGGGCCGGACGCCTTGTCGTCGGTGGAGGACAGGTAGGTGTGGCTGTGGCCGCCGACGATGACGTCGATGCCGTCGACCTTGGCGGCGATTTCCTGATCCTTGACGTAGCCGACGTGGGTGAGGGCGACGATCTTGTTGACGCCCTCGGCCTCGATCTCCTTCACCGCCTTCTGGAGATAGGTGATCTCGTCCTCGAAGGTGATGTCCTTGCCGGGCGAGGAGGTCTCGGAGGTGTCCTTCGCCAGCACCGAGACGACGGCGACCTTCTCGCCGCCGATCTCCTTGATGATGTAGCCCTTGTACTTGCCGTCGAGCAGGGAGCCCTTGGCGCTGACGGTGTTGCCGGAAATGATCGGGAACTTCACCGCGCCGATCAGCTTGTCGAGCTCGGCCGGGCCGTCGTCGAACTCATGGTTGCCGATGGCCATGGCGTCGAAGCCGATGCCGTTCATGAACTCGGCCACCGGCGCGCTCTTGAAGGTGCTGTAGTAGAGCGAGCCCTGGAACTGGTCGCCGGCGTCGAGCACCAGGAGGTTGGCGCCGTCGAGTTCCTTGCGCTTGTCGTCGATGGCGCTCTTCACGCGGGCGATGCCGCCGAAGCACTCGCCGGCGTCGCTCTCCTTGGCCGAGCAGGTGGAATCGAACTTGTTGATGGCCTCGATGCGGGAATGGAAGTCGTTGATGTGCAGGATGGTGAGCTGGAAGTCGGCCAGTGCCGTGCCGGCCGAAAGCGCCAGTGCGCCCGCCGAAAGAATGCCGATGGCCAGTCTTTTCGTCATGCTCCTGTCTCCCCGTTCGTGCGGCGCCAGTTCCTGCCTGAGCCGCCTAAGCAATCTTGGCGTGCCTGGACGCCCGGACTCAAGCGCCAATACGCAGTTTTGCACGGTGAGGAGAGGCTTTTATGACGATGTGGGCGCTCACGCCTTGTCGAGGAAGCTGTCCACCACCCGCTTCTGGCCGGCCTTGTCGAAGTCGACGGTCACCTTGTTGCCTTCGACGGCGGAGACCGTGCCGGGGCCGAACTTGACGTGGAACACCCGGTCGCCGACGCCGAACTTCGGCGCCCCTGATACCACCGACTTGGCGATCAGCTCGCCCTCGATCAGCTTGGGTTGCGCCCGGCCATAGGACTGCTGAGCCGGCGAGGAGAAGCCGCCACGGCCGCCCGCCGCCTGACTGCCGGCTTTCTGGGCCTTCTGGGCGCGCTGCCAGCCGGGCGTCTCGTAGTTGGACTGGAAGCGCTCGACGCTGTCGAAGCGCGAGGCGCCGTAAGGGTTCTGGCGGCCGAAGGACGAGCCGTAGCCACCGTAGGCGCTGCCGGTTTCCTTGATCTCGACATGGGCGGCCGGCAGCTCGTCGAGGAAGCGGGAGGGGATCGACGACTGCCAGGAACCGTGGATGCGGCGGTTGGAGGTGAACCAGATCAGGCAATGCTTCTTGGCGCGCGTCAGGCCGACGTAGGCGAGGCGGCGTTCCTCTTCCAGGCCGGCTCGGCCGCCCTCGTCGAGGGCGCGCTGATGCGGGAATAGGCCCTCTTCCCAGCCGGGCAGGAAGACGGTGTCGAACTCCAGACCCTTGGCCGAATGCAGCGTCATGATGGAGACGGCGTCGAGCTCCTCGCCGCTGTCGCGGTCCATCACCAGGGAGATGTGTTCGAGGAAGCCTTCCATGCTCTCGAACTCGTCCATGGAGCGGATCAGTTCCTTGAGGTTTTCAAGGCGACCCGGCGCCTCGGCCGAACGGTCGTTCTGCCACATGGCGGTGTAGCCGCTCTCGTCGAGGATCAGCTCGGCAAGCTCGGTGTGCTTCATGGCCGGCACGAGATCGCGCCAGCGCTCGATGCTGGCCAGGAAATCGCGCAGGGCCGTGCGCGTCTTGCCCTTGAACTCCTCGGTGGCGACCAGTTGCCGTGTCGCCTCGGTCAGCGGCACCGTCTCGACACGGCCGTAGTCGTGCAGCGTGCGGACGGAGGTGTCGCCGATGCCGCGGCGCGGCGTGTTGACGATGCGCTCGAAGGCGAGGTCGTCGGCCGGCTGCATGACGACGCGGAAATAGGCGAGGGCATCGCGGATCTCGGCCCGTTCGTAGAAACGCGGGCCGCCGATGACGCGATAGGGAATGCCGGAGGTGACGAAGCGGTCTTCGAACTCGCGCATCTGGAAGGAGGCACGCACCAGGATGGCGATGTCGTTGAGCGGCGTTCCGCCCCGCTGAAAACGTTCGATCTCGTCGCCGATCGACCGCGCCTCCTCCTCCGAGTCCCAGGCCGAGGCGACGAACACCTTGTCCTCGTCGTCGGCCTGCGGCAGGTCGGTGAACAGCGTCTTGCCCAGGCGCGCCTCGTTGTGGGCGATGAGGTGCGAGGCGGCGCCGAGGATGTGGGCGGTGGAGCGATAGTTGCGCTCGAGACGGATCACCTTGGCGCCGGGGAAGTCGCGCTCGTAGCGCAGGATGTTGTCCACCTCGGCGCCGCGCCAGCCGTAGATCGACTGGTCGTCGTCGCCGACGCAGCAGATGTTGTGCGAGCCCTGGGCGAGAAGGCGCAGCCAGAGATACTGGACGACGTTGGTGTCCTGATACTCGTCGACCAGGATGAAACGGAACCGCTTGTGGTAGTCGGCGAGAACGTCTGGGTTCTGGCGCAGCAGCGTTACCGCTTCGAGCAGCAGGTCGCCGAAGTCGACGGCGTTGAGCACCTTGAGGCGCGCCTGATAGGCGGCGTAGAGCTCCCGCCCCCGGCCGTTGACATAGGCGCGCGCCTCGCCCTCGGGAATGTCGGCCGGCCTCAGGCCCTTGTTCTTCCAGCCATCGAGCGCCGAGGCGAACTGCCGGGCCGGCCAGCGCTTCTCGTCGATGCCGTCGGCCTGGATCAACTGTTTGATCAGGCGGATCTGATCGTCGGTGTCGAGGATGGTGAAGTTGCTCTTGAGGCCGACAAGCTCGGCATGCTTCCGGAGCATCCGCACGCCGATCGAGTGGAAGGTGCCGAGCCATGGCATGCCCTCGACGACGCCGCCGACCAGCTTGCCGACGCGCTCCTTCATCTCGCGCGCCGCCTTGTTGGTGAAAGTCACCGACAGAATTTGCGACGGGAAGGCGCGGTGGGTCGCCAGAATGTGGGCGATGCGGGTGGTCAGGACGCGCGTCTTGCCGGTGCCGGCACCAGCCAGCACCAGCACGGGACCATCCAACGTTTCCACCGCCTCGCGCTGCTCGGGGTTCATGCCCTGGAGATAGCCGACGGCGCCTGTGCCGGGTCGCGCGGCGGCCATGGCCCGGGCGGCGATGCCCAGCGAGGGAGAGGCGTCGAAGTCGGTGTCGTCGTGATTCTGGGAAGCAGTCATGACGAGAACAATAAAGCAACAGGGCGTCGGGGGCGAGAGTGTCGTGCGCCGGGCCGGGATCATTCTCCCTGAGGCCCGTGTCGGTTAATGATTGGTAATTCGCTCGGTATTTTTCACTAACGTAGCGTATTTTCATGCAGTACGTCAGGAAAGCGAAGGATTTCCATTTGTTCCGTGCGCCGCTTTGTTGATGTTTGAAAGGGAGTTTCTGGTTTTCGTTTACCGGTCCTTCAAGGATTGAAGGTTAAATCGTCTTGTCGGCCGCCAATCAGGCCTTTTCTCGATGGAGAGAGGACATGACCATGACCTCCGATGGGATACCTTCAGGAATCAATACCTATTTCCTGGGAGCCTTTGCGACCAAGGCCGGCCGTACGCCGGTGGTCATCGCGGAGGACGCGGACAACGATGCCTGGCGGCTCGAACCCGGTCACTTCCTGGACACGGCAGGCGGTCTCGTGGCGGCGACGCCAGAGCTGGCATCCCTTGCCATCTCCTGGTCGCGCGGCTGAGCGCATGCGGAGATATTCGACCGGCCGCGATTCCAAGCCCGATTTCCGGGCTTGTGGCGCCCACAGATATCACGGCGTTGGCGAGGAGCGGCTTTCACCGCCAACGCCCTGGCTTTCCTCAGGACGGAGATCGACGCGACAGTTTTGCTGGATCTGCTCGGAGCCTTTGACTCCGAGCTCTCGCAGACAAGGTCGCCTGCCGATGCCCGGCTCGTTTCAAGCCGAGCTGTCGGGCGTCTAAAGCCCCCTGATCCTTTCCAGCCAGGCGTCCTCGTCGATCACCTCGATGCCGAGTTCGGACGCTTTGGCGAGCTTCGAACCGGCGCCGGGGCCGGCAACCACCAGATCGGTCTTCTTCGACACCGAGCCGGCCACCTTGGCGCCCAGACGCTCGGCGGTGGCCTTCGCTTCATCACGCGTCATCTTCTCCAGCGAGCCAGTGAACACCACCGTCTTGCCGGCCACCGGGCTGTTGGTGGTCACCGGTGCTTCGGCGTCGAGCGGCGTGATCTCGTTGAGCAGGGCGTCGATGGCGACGCGGTTGTGATCCTCGCCAAAGAAATCGGTCAGCGCCTCGACCACCACGGCTCCGACGCCGTCGATGGCGTCGAGCTCGGCCAGCGTCTCCGGATCGCGGTC
Source organism: Pleomorphomonas sp. T1.2MG-36 (assembly GCF_950100655.1). Taxonomy (NCBI): domain Bacteria; kingdom Pseudomonadati; phylum Pseudomonadota; class Alphaproteobacteria; order Hyphomicrobiales; family Pleomorphomonadaceae; genus Pleomorphomonas; species Pleomorphomonas sp. T1.2MG-36. The sequence goes on along the minus strand of NZ_CATNLY010000001.1, from coordinate 1,114,232 downwards.
GGCGGCCTTCTTCATGGCGTCGTAGAAGTGCTCCCACGAGCCGTAGGCGCGGGCGAGCAGCTTGGCATTGCCCTCGCCGATGTGGCGGATGCCCAGGCCGAAGATGAGGCGGTGCAGGTCGATCCGCCGCCGCGCCTCGATGCTCTCGAACAGATTGCGCACCGATGTCGCGCCGAAGCCGGGGAAGTTGGACAGGCGATTGAGACCGGTGGCTTCGCGCCGGGCGAGGGTGAAGATGTCGACCGGCGTGCGGATCGACAGGTGCTCGTCCTCCAGCGCGTGGAAGAACTCGATCTGCTTGTCGCCGAGGCCTTCGATGTCGAAGGCCTGACGCGCGACGAAGTGCTTCAGGCTTTCCACCTGCTGGGCCGGACAGATCAGGCCGCCGGTGCAGCGGCGCACGGCGTCGGTCTTGCCGGTCTTCTCGTTGGTGTCGCGCACGGCATGGCTGCCGCAGCGCGGGCAGAGGGTGGGGAAGGCGTAGGGCACCGCATCGGCCGGGCGCTTGTCGATCAGCACGTCGACCACCTGCGGGATGACGTCGCCGGCCCGCTGGATCACCACCGTGTCGCCGACGCGGATGTCGCGACCGTCGCGCAGCGGCAGGCCATCCTGGCCGATGCCCTTGATGTAGTCCTCGTTGTGCAGGGTGGCGTTGGAGACGACGACGCCGCCCACAGTCACCGGTTCCAGCTTGGCGACCGGCGTCAGCGCGCCGGTGCGGCCGACCTGGATCTCGATGGCCTTGACGGTGGTGGAGGCACGCTCGGCCGGGAACTTATGGGCAGTGGCCCAGCGCGGCGAGCGCGAGCGGAAGCCGAGGCGTTCCTGCAGCGCGAGGCTGTCGACCTTGTAGACGACGCCGTCGATGTCGTAGCCGAGATCGGCGCGCTGGCTCTCGATCAGCCGGTAGTGGGCGATAAGCTCCTCTTCCGAATGGCAGCGCGCCATCAAGGGATTGACCTTGAAGCCCCATTCTTCGAAGCGCTTCACCGTGTCGTATTGCGTCCGGGCCAGCGGCTCGGACAGGTCGCCCCAGGCATAGGCGAAGAAGCTGAGCGGCCGGCCGGCCGTCACCTTCGGGTCGAGCTGGCGCAGCGAGCCGGCGGCGGCGTTGCGCGGGTTGGCGAACAGGCGGCCGCTCTCGTTCATCATCCGCTCGTTGAGGGCGGCGAAGTCGGCCTTCTTCATGTAGACCTCGCCGCGCACCTCGACGACGTCGGGCGCGCCGGCCGGCAGTTCGTCGGGAATCTCGGCAATGGTGCGGACGTTGGCGGTGACGTTCTCGCCGGTGGTGCCGTCGCCGCGCGTCGCCGCCGTGACGAGGCGACGATCGACGTAGCGCAGCGACATGGAGAGCCCGTCGATCTTCGGCTCGGCGGTGAAGACGGGCGTTTCGCTGGCGCCAAGGAAGCTCTTCACCTGCTTGACGAAATCACGGAGGTCGGCCTCGCTGAACAGGTTGTCGAGCGACAGCATCGGCCTGACGTGGCGAACCTCGGAGAAGACCTCCGAGACCGGGGCGCCGACCTTGAGCGACGGCGAATCGGAGCGGACGAGTTCGGGAAAGCGCGCCTCGATTTCGCGGTTGCGGCCGCGCAGCGCGTCATAGGCGGCGTCGGAAATCTCCGGCGCGTCCTTGGCATGATAGAGCTCGTCGTGGTGGGCGATCTCGGCGGACAGGCGCTGGAGTTCGGCGGCGGCCTCGTCCTGGGTGAGGTCTTCGACGGGAATGGAATTGGTTTCGGCCGACATCGCGCGTCTCTCGTGGGGACTCTTCTCGGCTCCGGTTAAAGCCGAATACCCGGGCGGGGCGCAAGTTCTCTCAGAGGCCCGCGACAGCCGTCGTCATCATCAGCGTGCCGGCGAAGGCGGCAAGCACGGCGGCGGTGGCCCGGTTGAGGGTGCCGGCGCCGACGCGATGGCGCCCGAATCGGCCGATGGCGAGGCCGGCAAGGCCCCAGGCCACCGTCGCCAGGGCGATGGCCGCGGCCGTTCCGGCGAGCAGAGCCGGAGACGGCAGCCCGGGCGGCAGGATGGCGAAGGCAAGCACCAGCGCCTTCGGATTGATGAGGGTGATCAGGAACAGCCGGCGCGTCGGCAGGGCCGCTCCGGCGGCGGGGTCGGCGCGCCAGAGCTTGATCGCCGACACCAGAAGCGCCGCCGAGGCCAGGAGTTTCAGGATGGGAGCGGCGGTGGGCAGGACTTCGGCGAGCGTGCCGGCGCCCAGGCCGAGCAGCGTCAGCGCCAGCCCGTAAGCCGCGAGAACCGCGGCCAGCGCGCCCAGCAGCCGGACGGCGCCGCCCGTCGCGGTCGCGGCGGCGACCAGCGCGTTGGTCGGTCCCGGCAGGAGCAGCAGCAGGAGGGCGGCGGACAGCGTTGCGGCAAGCGTCATGACGGCTCACGGGAGTGAAAAAGGTCACTCCGATTACCATATTTGGGCGACGCCGACAGCCGAGACGAACCCGCGCCGAATGGTGAACTATGTCTTAATCCTCGTTTCCCAGCGGCGTTCCGATTTGCTAAGTCTTTGGGAGAGGGCGCCGGTGCCGTGGTGCGAACCTTGCAAGGCGGCACGATGACGGGGCGGGGCGGCGCGTGGCCGAAGATGAGCCGCGCCGACGCCCACAAGGTGGGTATACGGGAGCCAAGACGCTGAATTCGTTGTATTTCGGTATCGGATTCACGGTCATTCTGGCGCTCCTCGTGGCGCTGGTCGGGCCGTTGTTTGTCGATTGGACGGCCTATCGGGCCGCTTTCGAAACGGAGGCGGCGCACGTTCTGGGACACAAGGTGTCCGTTCGCGGGACGGCCGACGCCAGCCTGTTGCCCTATCCCTCGCTGTCCTTCTCCGACGTGGTGATCGGCGACGACCCCAACGCGCCGCTGATGACCGTCGGCCGCTTCAACATGGAGATCGAGCTTTTCCCGCTGCTGTCGGGCGAAATCCACGTCACCGAGATGCAGGTGGTGCAGCCCGAGCTCAACGTCCGCATCGACGACAACGGCGCCTTCGAATGGATGGCCGCCGAGGGCGGCATCGGCATCAATCCCAGCCGGGTGATGCTGTCGGGCGTCGACATCGAGGACGGCCGTATCGTCATTGCCGATGCGCGGCACAGCCTGCCCGTGGTGGTGGATGGCATCAAGGCCCGCCTCGATGCGCCGGCTCTGGCCGGCCCCTACAAGGTGGAAGGCACGGCACGGGCCGGCGGCGACACCTTCTCCATCAAGGCGGCCACCGGCGCCGCCGACGGCAGCGGCGCCTTCGCGCTCAAGGCCAACGTGCGCTCGGCGGCCCACCCGGTGGCGGCCAGCTTCGACGGTCAGCTCAAGTTCGCCAACCATCGGCCGACCTGGGCGGGCAAGGCGACGCTCGACCGGGTGATCGCCAAGGAAGACAAGGCGACTTTGCCCTGGTCGCTCAGCGCCGATCTCGACGTGTCCAACCGGGCGGTGCTCGCCAAGGCGCTGGATTTCCGCTACGGCGCCGAGGAGCGACCGTTCACCATTTCCGGCGCGGCGACGCTGGACCTCGCGGCGGTGCCGAGCTTCGAGGCGGTGCTGTCGGCCCGCCAGATCGACCTCGACCGCACGCTGGGCGCGGGGCCGGACAAGCCGGTTTCCCTCGATGGTGCGCTCGCCGCTTTCGGCGCCGCCATCGCCGGCCTGCCGGTGCCGAGCGTGCCGGGCCGCATCGGCTTCGACATTCCCGGCGTGGTGGTGGGCGGCAGCATCATTTCCGATCTGCGGGCCGACCTCGTGACCGCCGCGTCCGGCTGGACCATCGACACGCTGGAAGCGACGCTGCCGGGCAAGTCGTCGCTCACCGCGCGCGGCCAGCTCGCCACCTCGCCGACCATCGGCTTCGACGGCGAGGTGACGCTCGCCTCCGAACAGCCGGCGACGCTGGTCGCCTGGTGGGCGCCCAACCGGCCGAAGGTCGGCCTCGATCCCTTCCGCTTCTCGGCCAAGGTGGCCGCCTCGATGGATGGGCTACGGCTCGATGAGGTCGACGCCCGCCTTGACGAGGGCCGGATCAGTGGCTCGCTCGATTTCTCGCCCGGCGTCGCCGGCCGCAAGCCAAGGCTGACGCTGTCGCTCGACGCCGACCAGTTGAGGCTCAGCGACGTGCAGACGGTGGCCGGCCTCGCAACCGGCCAGGGCGCCGGTGCCGACGTGGTGGTCAAGGCCGCCGTGGGGGCGCTGATCGCCGGCGACACCCGCGCCGAGGGCTTCGACGTGTCGGCCTCGCTGGTCGACGCCACGCTGGACGTCGACCGCCTGTTCGTCCGCTCGTTATCCGGCGCCCGCGTCACGGCGGCCGGAACCATCCGCGACGTGACGACCACGCCCGACGGTTCGATCCAGATGCGCGTCTCGGCCGAGAAGCTGGACGGCATCGCCGATCTTGTCCGCGCTCTCGCGCCCAATGCGCCCGTGGTCGGCTTCCTGCGCGACGCCGCGCCCCACCTTGGGCCGGCAAGCATCGAGGGCACGGTGCTGGCCAAGGCGTCCGGCGATGGGACCGACGTCAGGGTGGAACTGAACGGCTCGGCGGCCGCCACCGACATACGTGGCGAACTGGCCTTCAAGGGGCGCGTCGATGCCTGGGACGCCGCCGACATGTCCTCGGACATCAGCGTGACCGGCCCCGACGGCGCCGAGCTGATGCGCCAGTTCGGTCTTGAGGTGCCGGATGTTGGCCAGACGGGCGCCGGCAGCCTGACGCTGTCGGCCATGGGCAAGTCGAAGGACGGGCTCGCGGTGGTGGTGCGCGGCGCCATGGGGCCCACCGAGGTGATGCTCAACGGCTCGGCGACGCTCGTGCGGGGCGCTGCGCCGAGCGCCGAGCTCGACCTCGACCTGAAGTCGCCGGACGTCGGCTCTCTCCTGGTGCTGTCGGGCAACGTCGTCCAGGGCGTGATGGGATCGACGCCGGCCGATGTCGCCGCCCACCTGTCGATCGGCAACCGCAAGGTTCGGGTCAACCGCATCGAGGGCAAGCTTGCCGAGGTGCCGACCGTCGGCGACATCGACATCGACTTTGCGCCCGCCGTGCCGAAGGTGACGGGCAATCTTTCCTTTGACGAAGGCTCGCTTGCCGGCCTCGGCGAGGCCGTCCTCGGGCCGGCCTCCTTCGACTTCCCGATCGTCCAGAGCCGCAATCCCTGGCCGGAGGCGCCATTCGGTTCGGCATTGATCGACGGCTTCGACACCGATCTCGCCCTCAAGTTCGGCCGGCTCGATATCGAGGGTGGCCCGGCCGCCAAGAGCGTGTCGCTGTCCTTGTCCAGCAATGCATCCGGCACGGGGCTCGACGGCATCGAGGCGACGCTGGCCGGCGGCAAGCTCTCCGGCGATCTGATGATCAAGCGCGATCTCGACGGCACGGCGGGCATATCCGGCACGCTGCGCCTCGACGGCGCGGCGGCGGATGAACTCGCCTGGAGGCGCGACGAGCGGCCGCTGGTCACCGGCGCACTGGGCGTCGACGTGCAGATCAACGCCACTGGACGGACGCTGGCCGGCTGGATGTCGTCGCTGACGGGCGGTGGCAGCTTCTCGCTCAGGGACGGCCGGCTCGCCCACATGACGACGCGGGCGTTCGATCAGGTGATCCGGCTGGCGGATGCCGGCAAGGACCTCAGCGAAGATCGCATCCGGCAGGCCTTCACCGACAATGTCGACATGGGCGATCTCGCCTTCGAACGGCTCGACGCCGCCTTCACGCTGGCCGGCGGCACGCTGAGGGCGCCCAACATCGTGGTGACGACGAAGGACGGCGCCAGCTCCGGCTCGGCGACGGTGGACCTCGCCCGCCTCAGCGTCGACAGCGAATGGCGCCTGTCCCACAATGCCGGCGACGCAGCGGTCGGCGGCGGCGTGCCGCAGGTTTCCGTGCTGTTCAAGGGGCCGCTCGGCGGTCCATCCCGCCGCGTCGACGTCACCGCCTTCGCGTCCTATCTCGGCATTCGCGCCCTCGAGAAGGAGACGCAGCGCGTGCTGACGATGCAGGCCGACATTCTCGAACGCGAGCTTCTGTCGCGACAGGTGTTGCGCGATCGCGAGGCGCTCGACCGTCGCAACCGGCTGATGCTGGAAGCGCGCGAGCGCGCCGCGGCGGCCGCGCTGGCCGAGAAGACCAAGGCGGCGGCGCTCCTGGCCGCCCAAAAGGCGAGGGCGGACAAGGCGGGCGGCGACCCGCTCGACGCCATCGGCAAGATGTTGGAGAATACCGCGCCGGCGGCCCCCGGCACCAAGCTCAAGGAGCTGCCGAAGTCCGACGTCGGTCTGCCGCCGGGCGGTGTGACGGAGACTGCCCCATGAGCCCATCGTCCCCTCGTCTCGGCCGCCACGCCCGGCGCCCCAAGCCGACCACGCGTGCCGCCACGCCCGACGACATCGAGGTGATCGCCGGCTTCATCCGGTCGCTGGCCGCCTACGAGAACCTGTCGGAAAAGATGGTGGCGACGCCGGAGGACTATGCGGCCGCCTTCTTCGGCGACGATCCGCGCGTGTTCTGCGAGCTCGGTTTCATCGGCGACAAGCCGGCCGGCATCGCCGTGTGGTTCTATTCCTTCTCGACCTTCCTCGGCCGTCACGGGCTCTACCTCGAAGACATCTTCGTCGATCCGGCGGCGCGCGGGCAGGGCGTCGGCAAGGCGCTGCTGGCCCGGCTGGCCCGGCGCTGCGTCGACGAGGGGCTCGGCCGCTTCGAGTGGACGGTGCTCGACTGGAACAAGTCGGCCATCGACTTCTACGCGGCGATGGGCGCGCCCCTCAACGATGCCTGGGTACCCGTGCGCATGACGGGCGAGGCCATTGAGAAGCTGGCGAGGGAATGCCCGTGACCCGGCCGCTTCTCGATATCGTCGTCGCCATGGCGGAGAACGGCGTCATCGGTCGCGATGGCGGCATGCCCTGGCATCTGTCGAGCGATCTCAAGTATTTCAAGGCGCTGACGCTCGGCCGCCCGATGGTGATGGGGCGCAAGACCTTCGAATCCATCGGCAAACCTTTGCCCGGACGCCAGACCTTCGTGGTGACGCGCGATCCGGGATTTGCGCCCGACGGCGTCACCGTGCTCTCCGACCTCGACGCGGCGCTTGAGGCGGCGTCCGCGAGCGCCGGGGCGAAGGGCGTGCCGTCCTTCGTGGTGGCCGGCGGCGGCGCTCTCTACGCGGCGACGATCGGGCGCGCCGATCGGTTGTTCATCACCCGCATCGCCGCCTCGCCGGAGGGCGACACCCGCTTTCCGGCGGTCGATCCGGCGCTCTGGCAACTGGCCGCCAGCGAGCCTATGGTCCGTGGCGAGCGCGACAGCGCCGACGCCACCTTCGAGACCTGGGTCCGGCGCCGCTGACGCCGTCGAAAGAATCAGCTCACGAACGGTTGATCGGCGACGCCTCGCACCCCAAATGGCGTTTGATCTGTATGCGCATTGATGACAGGGGGCTCGCCTCCTATGATCGCGCCAGACCAAGCCGGAGCGTTTCCCGGTCGGCGGCCTTGGCAGGCCGGCGGGGAGCGCTCCAGATTTTTGCATTCGGAGGAAGGGACCCATATGCCCTGGAGCAATCAGAGTGGTGGCGGCGGCTGGAAAGGCGGCGGCAATGGACCGTGGGGGCAGCCGCCCCGGGGGCCGCAGGGCGGCGGGGGCAACGAGCCTCCCGACCTTGAGGAACTGCTCCGACGCGGACAGGACAAGATTCGTCGGCTTCTTCCCGGCGGCGGTGGCGGACGGCCCGGACAGGGCGAGCCCACCGGCATGCTGACGGCCTTGCCGCTGATCGCGGTGGCCGCCGTCGGCTTCTGGCTCTATCAGAGCATCTACGTCGTCCAGCCGGATCAGGTCGGCGTCGAGCTGCTGTTCGGCAAGGTCAAGCCGGAACTGAACGAGCCGGGCATTCATTTCGCCTTCTGGCCGATCGAACAGGTCGAAACGCCGGCGCTGCTCAAGGAAAACCAGGAAGTGCTCGGTGGCGTCGCCGCCGGTGGCGCCGATTCCATCATGCTGTCGGGCGATCAGAATCTCGTCAGCGTCGAGTTCTCGGTGCTCTGGCGCATCGCCGACCCCGTCAAGTATCTGTTCCGCGTCGCCGACCAGCCGGACATCGTCCGCAAGGTGTCGGAATCGGTGATGCGCGAAGTGGTCGGCCGCACCCGCGCCGACGAGTTCCGCACCACCGGCCGCGAAGTGGCCCAGACGGCGGTGCGCGAGCGCATCCAGCAGACGCTCGATTCCTACGATGCCGGTGTGTCGATCACCGCCGTCAACGTCACCCGCGCCGATCCGCCGCTCGAGGTGCAGGACGCCTTCGGCGAAGTGCAGCGCGCCCAGCAGGACCAGGACAAGTTCAAGCAGGACGCCCAGGCCTATGCCAACAAGCGGCTCGGCGAGGCGCGCGGCGAGGCTTCGCAGATCCGCGAGGCGGCGCTCGGCTATCGCGATCAGGTGATCGCGGAGGCGACCGGTGGCGCCCAGCGCTTTACCTCGGTCTACGAGCAGTATGTCAAGGCGCCCGAGATCACCCGCGAGCGCATCTATCTTGAGACCATGGAAGGTGTGTTCTCCAAGACCAACAAGGTGATCCTGGACAGCGGAGCCACGCAGGGCGTGCTGCCCTACCTGCCGCTGCCCGAAGTCGGGCGTCCGACGACCCCCTTGAGCACGGGAGCCGCCCAGTGATGCGCACGATCGCCTTGCCCTTCGTCCTGATCGCTCTCGCGGTCATCGCGCTGGTCGTCTACTCGTCGACGTTCATCGTCACCGAGCGCGATCAGGCCATCCAACTGCGCTTTGGCGAGATCCAGCGCGTCATCACCGAGCCCGGCATCTACTTCAAGCTGCCGACCAACACGGTCGATAGCGTGCAGATCGTCGACAGGCGTCTCAACACCATCGAGATTGACAACAACGTCGTCCAGGTTCGCGACAGCCGCCAGTATGTGGTGGACGCCTTCGCGGCCTATCGCATCGTCAACGTCCGCGCCTTCCGCGAGAGCGTCACCGGCAACATGGCTCTGGCCGAAACGCGTCTTCGCACCCGCCTAGATTCGGCACTGCGCCGCGTCTACGGCACGCGCTCGTTCGGCGACGCGCTGTCCGAGGAGCGGTTGGCGATGATGAAGGAAGTCGCCGACTTCGTCCGTCCGGAAGCGGCCAACCTTGGCATCGAGATCGTCGAGCTCAGGATCCGCCGCACCGAACTGCCGAACAACGTCCTCGAGCAGACCTACGACCGCATGCGGTCGGAACGTCTGGCCGAAGCCGCCGAGCTTCGCGCCGAGGGTACGCAGGAAGCGGCGCGCATCCGTGCCGAGGCCGACCGTCAGGCGACCGTGCTTCTCGCCGAAGCCCGGCGCGACGCCGACATCCTGCACGGCGAGGGCGATGCCGAACGCAACCGCATCTTCGCGGAAGCCTATGGCGCCGACCGCAGCTTCTTCGAGTTCTACCGCTCGATGCAGGCCTACGCGTCGTCGCTGGCCAGCGGCACGACCATGCTGCTGAAGCCGGACTCGGACTTCTTCCGCTACTTCCGCGGACCGACCGGCGCGCTTCCGGGTGCTTCGGCACCGTCAGCTCAGGCCCAACCTTGAACGACTTCCTGGTTGCCGTCGGCCTGATGGTCGTCCTTGAGGGGCTGCTGTACGCGGCAGCCCCTTCCTTGATGCGCAAGGGTCTCCGCCAGCTGCTGGAAGCCTCCGACTTCTGGCTCCGAACCGGGGGCGTCGCCGCCATGGCGGTGGGCGTCGCCGTCGTCTGGGCCGTGCGTGGCGGTTGATGGCCCCTCCGTGGATCACGGGTGGGGTTTGTCTCCATCCGTGAAACGGATTATGACTTCGCCAAATGCGTAGAGCGCGGTCGCGGATCGCGCTGCTCCGGAACAGAGGCCTCCCGGCCCTTGTTTCCGGTTTTGTTTTCTAGCGTCCAGGCGCTCCGGAAGACCTGGGACTTCGCGGGCGGACGCTCCAGGGGAGGAAGACCGGCTATGGTCTCATGGAACAGGACAGTGCCGGACGTCGGGCGGCGGCGCGGATCGGGGCTCGCGGCGCTGACGCTGGCGGCGGCGCTCGCCCTTGGCGGCGTGGCGCCGGTAGCCGCCGAGCAGGGGCCGGACTCGGTTGCCGACCTCGCCGAGAAGCTGATCGGCGCCGTGGTCAACATTTCCACCACCCAGACGGTGGCCGAAACGCGGCAGGTGCCGCTGCCGAAGGTGCCGGAAGGCTCGCCATTCCAGGACTTCTTCGACGAGTTCTTCGACAAGAACGGCGGCAAGGGCGGCGACCAGGGAGGCGACCAGGGCGATGGCGCCGACAACGGCGAGGGCGGCGGCTCCGATGAGGGCGGCGATCCGCGCAAGGTGCAGTCGCTCGGCTCGGGCTTCGTGGTCGATGCCTCGGGCATCATCATCACCAACAACCACGTCATCGAGGACGCCGACGAGATCGTCGCCAACTTCTCCGATGGCAGCAAGCTGAAGGCCGAACTGGTCGGCCGCGACGCCAAGACCGACCTCGCGGTGCTGCGCGTCAAGCCCGACAAGCCGCTCACCGCCGTCAAGTTCGGCGACAGCGAGCACATGCGCGTCGGCGATTGGGTGATGGCGATCGGCAACCCGTTCGGCCTCGGCGGCACGGTGACCACGGGCATCATCTCGGCCCGCAATCGCGACATCAACTCCGGCCCCTACGACAACTACATCCAGACCGACGCCGCCATCAATCGCGGCAACTCCGGCGGTCCGCTGTTCAACGAGAAGGGTGAGGTGATCGGCATCAACACCGCCATCATCTCGCCGTCGGGCGGCTCCATCGGCATCGGCTTCGCCATTCCCTCCGAGATCGCCATCGGCGTCGTCGACCAGTTGCGCGAGTTCGGCGAGACGCATCGCGGCTGGCTCGGCGTCAACATCCAGGAAGTGACCGACGACCTCGCCGAGAGCCTCGGCATCGCCAGCCCGCAGGGCGCGCTGGTGGCCGGCGTCACCGAGGGCGGACCGGCGGCGGTGGCCAAGGTCGAGCCGGGCGATGTCATCGTCGCCTTCGACGGCCACCCCATCAAGACCATGCGCGAGCTGCCGCGCCTCGTCGCCAACACGGCGGTGGGCAAGGAAGTGTCGATCACGCTGATCCGCAAGGGCAAGGAGCTTACGCTTCCCGTCACGCTCGGTCGCCTCGAGGAGGGCGAGAAGGTGGCCGAGGCGAAGGGCGAGGAGCCCGCCGCTCCGCCACCCAAGGACGAGACGAAGATTCTCGGCCTGACGCTCGGCGCGCTCGATGACAGTGCCCGCGAGAAATACAAGCTCAACGCCGAGGTCCGTGGCGTTGTGATCTCCGCCGTCGACCCGGCGAGCGCGGCGGCAGAAAAGGGCATCGCGGCCGGCGACCTCATCGTCGAGGTGGCGCAGGAAGAGGTGCAGTCGCCCGCCGACGTCGCCAAGACCGTCGAGAAGCAGAAGACGATGGGCCGCAAGTCGGTGCTGCTGCTCGTCTCCAATGCCGGCGGCGACCTGCGCTTCGTCGCGGTGAAGATGGACTGACGCGGGCCACCGGTCCGAACAAGATGACGGCCGGTTCCCGTGGGGACCGGCCGTTTTCATTGGATGGACAGGATCGGTTGAGCCGGCCGCCTTTAGTCGGCCGGGTGGCGGATCAGCGCGATGTCGATGTTGCGTTCGGGGTAGAAGTCGCTGGCCGTCAGCTCGAAGGTGGTCGGGCCGGTCTTCTTGACGCCGTCGCCGCAGAAGGACACCAGCGTGTCGGCGTCGCCCTTGTCGACCGTCAGATGGAAGCGGCCGATGGTTCCGCCCCAGTTGGCACCGGTGGTGAGCACGTAGGAAATCCAGCTTTCCTGGAGATAGGACTGCTGGGCCTCGGCGGCGTCCATGCGCTTGCCGACCGCTCTCAGAAAATCGTCGTCGAAGCAGAAGCGCTGCTTTTCCCGCTCGAAGCTTTCGCCGGAGAACGGATCGTTGTCGTCGGGACCGACGAAGCCGAGGCCGGCGGTGGCGCCGACGCTGGGCGTGTAGCGGTGGGCGACCTTGAGGTCGCGACCGGCCGGGAAGGTGGTGCGCCACCAGTAGGTGGTCTTGAGCCGCCAGACCGGCACGTATTCTGTCTTCCAGCCGCTGCCGTCGTCATACTCCATGGCGATGACGATGCCGCGCTCGATCCAGTCGGCGAGCATTTCCTTCGGCAGGGTCGAAAGAACGTCGCCGGTCGCCGCGCCGAAGGGCAACAGGGGAACGCCGTGTTCCTTCAGGAGATCGGTGATGTCGACATCGACGGCAAACGCGTGGCGGTCGATCTCCGGCTTGACCGGCTTGCCGTCGACCGTCACCGAGAAGTTCATGAAGTTGTCGGACTCGGGGTTGGGTACCGAGACCATGAAGTCGCCGCTGCCTTCGATATCCGGCATGGGGAAGGCAACCACGGTCGTCCGGTCCTTGTCGCCGTCGTTGTGGAAGACGTAGTCGACGCGCACTTCCTTCGGCGAGATGAAGAGATCCTCGCTCTGCATCTGGACGTTGTCGGCGTAGACGAAGGTGAGTCCGCCTGCGGCCAGCTCCGCCATGGTGTCGTTGGCGTGAGCCATGACCGGTACCGCCGCGAAGGCGGCGGCCAGTCCGAAAGCGGACAGTCTCTTCATACGGCGACCTCGGCCTTGATGTGCGGATGCGGATCATAGCCGTCGATGGCGACGTGCTCGAATCGGAAATCGCGAACGTCGGTTATCCCTTCGGCGAGTTTCAGCCGGGGCAGGGGGCGCGGCGAGCGGGTGAGCTGCAGCCGGGCCTGGTCGAGATGGTTGCGATAGAGGTGGGCGTCGCCGAGCGTATGCACGAACTCGCCGGGCTTGAGGCCGGTCGCCTCGGCCATCATCGCCGTGAGCAGCGCGTAGGACGCGATGTTGAAGGGCACGCCCAGGAAGACGTCGGCCGAACGCTGGTACATCTGGCAGGAAAGACGGCCGTTGGCGACGTAGAACTGGATCAGGAGGTGGCAGGGCGGCAGCGCCATCTTCGGCACGTCGGCCGGGTTCCAGGCGGTGACGATCATCCGGCGCGAGTCGGGGTTGCGACGGATGGTCTCCTGAACCTCGGCGATCTGGTCGATGGTGCCGCCGTCCGGCTTCGGCCAGGAGCGCCACTGGTGGCCGTAGACCGGGCCGAGGTTGCCGTTCTCATCGGCCCACTCGTTCCAGATGGAGACGCCGTTGTCCTTCAGGTACCGGATGTTGGTGTCGCCCTGCAGGAACCAGATCAGCTCGTGGACGATCGATTTGATGTGCAGCTTCTTGGTGGTCAGAAGCGGGAACCCCTCGGCGAGGTCGAAGCGCATCTGATGGCCGAAGACCGACAGCGTGCCGGTGCCGGTGCGGTCCTCCTTGGCAGTGCCGGTGTCGAGGATGAGCTTCAGGAGGTCGAGATACTGCTGCATGACGGTCCGCTGCGATTGCGTGGGGCAGGAGAGACTAACCGGAGTCGCGTGCCGAGTCAGCCGTCGGTGGGGGAAGGGCGAAGTTGCGGGCGAGGGCGTGGTAGACGCCCTCCGGCGCGATCAGGCTGGAGACCTTGCCGGCGATCAGTGCCACCAGCATCAGCGGCAGCAGCATGGAGTGGTTGAGCGTCATCTCCTGGACGATCACGACCGAGGTCAGGGGGGCCTGAACCACGCCGGCCAGATAGGCGCACATGCCCAGGAGCGCGATGGCCTGAACGGCATCGACGTTCAGAAAGTGGGCGACGTCGAGGCCGAGGCCGGCGCCGATGGACAACGACGGCGAGAAGATGCCGCCGGGAATGCCCGACAGGGTCGAGGCCAGCGTGGCGAGGAGCTTGGCCGGGCCGTACCAGAGGCCAACGTCGGCCGGCGTCTCGTGGATGGCGGCGCGTGCCGCCTCGTAGCCTGTGCCGCTAACGTCGCTGCCCGAGACGAGGCCGAGCAGGGCGACCAGCAGACCCAGGAGGGCGGCGGTGACGATCGGCCGCCGACGGATGAAGGCGCCCGGTCTGCCGGGAAGGCCGTGCGACCAGGCGACGTTGAGGCGGTTGAACAGGCCGCCGAGCGCGCCGCCCACCACCGCCACGATGGGGACGGCGATCCAGGCGATGCCCTGTGACAGCGTCACGTAGGACGAGCCGAAATAGGTGTAGTCGCCGAGCAGCGCCTGGGCCGTCAGGCCGGCGAGCATCACCGTCATGATGACGATGCCGCTCGCCTTGCTGTCGAAGGAGCGGCTGAGCTCCTCGATGGCGAAGACGATGCCGGCCAGCGGCGTGTTGAAGGCGGCGGCGACACCAGCGGCGCCACCGGCGAGCAGCAGCGACGAGCGGCGGATGGAGGCGACGCGGCCGGCCGCCTGCATGATGGCGGCGCCGACCTGCACCGTCGGACCTTCGCGGCCGAGCGAGCCGCCGGCCAGGAGGCCGAGCAGCATCAGCAAGATCTTGCCGCCGGCGATCCTGAGCGAGACGAGGTGCCCCGACGGCTCGGTGGAGGGCAGCTTGCGGGCGGCGATCACCTGCGGAATGCCGCTGCCCTGCGAACCGGGGAACAGGCGGCGGGCCAGAAAGCAGGAGAGTGCGAAACCGGCTGGCGTCACGATAAGGGGCAGCCAGGGCCATGCCGAGACGCCGGCCCGGAAGCCGTGCTGGGCGAGGTCGGCTGCGCGGGCCATCAGAACGGCGGCGACGCCGACGCCGATGCCGCCGGCCAGGAACAGGACCTGACGGCGGAGGCGCGACGCCTCGACGCGGGAATAGCGGGCGTAGACTTTCGGCCGATGCAGGCGTGGCATGGGAACTCGCCGGTTCTGTGCGTTTCAGCGCTTCTATCGGACTTGGGCCGCTACCCGGTCAAGGCGGCGCGGCGCATGGCCGCGTCCCAGGGTGGGGACGGATCGTTTGCGGCCTCTTCACAGGCGGGCCTCCAGCCCCTATATGTCTTCCTGCCGGAGCAATCCGGCTATGGTGATAAACGGACTGCGCAATAAACCATTCGGACCCGGGGGCGGTACCCGGCGCCTCCACCCAAGGCCTTGCAAAGCCAATCGGCGCAAGGCCTTCGGCGGGGGCGAAATAGGATCGACGGGGGCGTAAAGGCGGCTCTTTCACTCGGCATTGTACCACCGTTATCGGGCTAAACCTATAGTTGCGAATGACAACTATGCTCCGGTGGCCGTCGCCGCGTAATGCGGTGCCCAAACTGGGAATCAAGCCCTAGGGGGTTGCACCTTTAGGCGGGGTTCGGAGGCACCTGGCAACAGAAGCCTCCACTCAATCCCTTATCGATCAGTACTTTGTGTCGCGTGCTTTCGGCCATGGGCCGCGAAGCCGTTTACACTGTTGCGCCGGATGCTCTAAACTATGGGCACGACGGCCAATCGGCTGTCTCGCGATTTCCTCAAGGCGGAGCCTCAATGCCCAAGGACATGATCCGTTACGACGTTCTGGCTCAGGAAGCCTTCCGTGGCCTTGTGAAGAAGGTGCTGGCGGAAGTGGCTCACGCCGGCCTGCCGGGCGAGCATCATTTCTACATCATCTTCGATACCCGGGCCCCGGGCGTGCGCATTTCCGCCCGCCTGAAGGAGCGCTATCCGGACGAGATGACCATCGTCATCCAGCACCAGTACTGGGAGCTGGTGGTCAACGAGACCAGCTTCGAGATCGGCCTTTCCTTCTCCGGCGTGCCGGAAAAGCTGGTGGTACCGTTTGCCTCGGTGCGTGGCTTCTTCGACCCGTCGGTGGAATTCGCCGTGCAGTTCCCGCTGGTCGACGAGAGCGGCAATGCCGCCGACATGCCCGAGGAGGGCCCGCTCAAGGCGATCGGTCCGGCCAGCGGCGAGCCCAAGGTCGCGTCGCGTCCGCCCAGGGGGCAGGCCGCCAAGGAGCCTGCCGCCAAGCCGGCAAAGCCCGCCGCCAAGGCAGCCGAGGAGCCGAAGCCCGCCGAGGAGGCGAGCGAGGAGCACACGAGCGGACCGACGGTGGTTTCGCTCGACGCCTTCCGCAAGAAGCCCTGATCGGCGATGGGCGAACTGGTCAATCTCCGCCGGGCGCGCAAGGATCGCGATCGCCGCCGCCGCGAGGACGAAGCGGCGGAGAATCGCGTCAAGTTCGGCCGCAGCAAGGTGGAGAAACTGACAGCCAAGGCGCAGGACGCGCTGGAGGCGCGCCGCCTCGACGGCCATCGCCTCGATACCCCCACCGATCCGGAGACGCCGCCGGACGCCTCGTCATGAACGTCAAGCGGTCGCTGTCGCTGGCCGGGCACCGCACCAGTCTGGCGCTGGAGCCGGAGTTCTGGGCGGCGGCGGAGCGGCTTGCCGGCCGGCGCGGCCAGAGCCTTTCGGCCTTCGTGCTCGACATCGACAGGACGCGTGGCGACCGCAATCTGGCCAGCGCCGTTCGCCTGGCCGTTCTGGCCGATCTCACCGCGTCCCTTTCCGCCTTGGAGCGCTCCGTTTCCTCCTGACCCTTCCGATTGGGCCCCATCTTGGTCGATCTTTCCCTGCATCTCCTGACGGTGCTGTTCTTCGCCGCACTGGTCGCCGGCTTCATCGATTCCATCGCCGGCGGCGGCGGCCTCATCACCGTGCCGGCGCTGATGCTGGCCGGCCTGACGCCGATCCAGTCGCTCGGCACCAACAAGCTGCAATCGCTGTTCGGCTCGGGGTCGGCGACGCTTGCCTATGCACGGGCAGGGCAGGTGGATCTCAGATCGCAGATGCCGATGGCGATGATGTCCGGGGCGGGCTCGATCCTCGGCGCGCTGCTCGCCACGGTGTTGCCGGGCGACTGGCTCAGGATCGCCATGCCGGTGATGCTGATCGCCATCGCCGTCTATTTCGCCTTCAAGCGCGGCCTCAACGACCAGGATCGGCACGCGCGGATGACGCCCTTCCTGTTCACCCTGACCTTCGTGCCGTTGATCGGCTGCTATGACGGTCTGTTCGGGCCGGGCACCGGTTCGTTCTTCATGCTGGGCTTCGTGTCGCTGGCGGGGTTCGGTCTGCTGAAGGCGACGGCGCATACCAAGTTGCTCAACTTCGCCAGCAACATCGGCAGCTTCTTCGTGTTTCTCGCTTCCGGTGCCATCTTCTGGAAGCCCGGCCTCGTGATGGGCGCCGGTCAGTTCCTGGGCGCGCAGCTCGGCTCGCGTCTGGCCGTCAAGGGAGGCGCCAAGATCATCCGGCCGCTCTTGGTGATCACCTGCATCTGCCTTGCCATCAAGCTCCTGGCCGATCCCGCCAATCCGGTGCGGATGTGGGTGATGGGGCTGTAGCCCTATATTGTCGTTGTGCCTCTTTCTGCCCGAGGTCCTGCGCCTTCGCGCAGGATGACAATCTATGTATTTGTTTTCATTTATATAAAGCCGTCATCCTGCGCGAAGGCGCAGGACCTCGGGCAGAACAGAACTCGCCGTCGATATAGAGTTCAAACCTAAACCGCCGCGAATTCCTCGCGGGCAAAACCCTGCAGGTAGAGCACGGCGGTGAGATCGCCATGGCGAATCGACACCTGGGCCTCTTCCGCCACCTTCGGCTTGGCGTGGAATGCGACGCCGAGGCCGCTTTCGTTGATCATGTCGAGGTCGTTGGCGCCGTCGCCGATCGCCACAGTTTCGTGGTGGGCGAGGCCGCGCGCCTCTCTGAGCTCGATCAGCGTGGAGAGTTTCGCCGCCTTGCCGAGGATCGGCTCGGCGACGAGGCCCGCGAGCCGGTCACCCTCGGTCATGAGGCAGTTGGAGCGGTCCTCGTTGAAGCCGATCATGTCGCGGATGCGGTCGGTGAACAGCGTGAAGCCGCCGGAGACCAGCGCCGTATAGGCGCCGTGCGCCCGCATGGTGCCGATCAGCTCGCGGCCGCCCGGCGTCAGGGTGATGCGCTCGCGCAGCACCTCGTCGACGACGGCGATGTCGAGCCCCTTCAGAAGGGCGACGCGCTCGCGCAGCGCCGGCTCGAAGGCGATCTCGCCGCGCATGGCGCGCTCGGTGATGGCGGCGACGTGCTCCTTGAGGCCAACGAAGGCGGCGAGTTCGTCGATGCATTCCTGGCCGATCATGGTGCTGTCCATGTCGGCGACCAACAGCTTCTTGCGCCGCCCTTCGGCGGGGAGCACGGCGAAATCGACCGCTGCCTCGCCCACGACCTCGGCGATGCGATGCACCGCCTCGCTGTGCGAGAGGTAGTCGCCGACGGCGATGTCGGCGGCGATGCCTTCGGCCAGCACCTTGTGGGCGTCGCCGCCCAGGCGCCGCGACACGCTGACGATCAGGCTATCGGTCACTTGCGGATTGGCCGGAGATGAGACAAGCGTTGCGACAAGCGACATGGGAGGCTCCAGGCGTGACGGCGGAGACGGTAGAAAGGCGCGCGGTTCTGATAGCCGGCCCGACGGCGAGCGGCAAGTCGGCTCTGGCGTTGGCGATCGCCGAGCGCTGCGACGGCGTGGTGATCAACGCCGATTCGATGCAGGTCTATCGCGAGCTGCGCATCCTGACGGCGCGACCGTCCCCGGAGGACGAGGCGCGCGCGCCGCACCGCCTCTACGGCCATGTCGGCGGTGGCGAGGGCTATACCGTCGCCCGCTATCTCGACGATCTCGAACGGACGCTGAAGGAGATCGCCGGCCGGCCGGCGGTGATCGTCGGCGGTACCGGCCTCTACTTCAACGCGATGACGCAAGGGCTCTCCGACGTGCCGCCCATCGACAGCCAGGTGCGTGCCTTCTGGCGCGAGCGGGCACGGGCGATGAGCCCGGCCAGCCTGCACAGGGAGCTGGCGGTGGTCGACCCGGTGCTCCACGGCCGGCTGCATCCCAACGATACGCAGCGGGTGCTGAGGGCGCTGGAGGTTGCCGACAGCACGGGACGGCCGCTGTCGGAATGGCAGGAGAAGCGCTCGCGGCCGCTGATCTCAGGCGCGCATGTCGCTCATATCGTCATGGCGCCGGACCGTGACTGGCTGCATGCCCGCATCGACGAGCGATTCCGCGCCATGGCGGCGGACGGCGGGCTTGATGAGGCGCGGGCGTTTGCCGCTCTTCGACTCGACCCGGCGCTGCCGGCCATGAAGGCCATCGGCGTGCCGGAAATGATGGCGGCGGCGCGGGGGGAGATCGCCGTCGAGGCGGCCGTCGAGGCGGCGATCACGGCGACACGGCAATATGCCAAACGGCAGGAAACCTGGTTCCGCAATCAGATGCCGGACTGGCCGCGCCTCAATCCGGCGGCGTCGCGACATTTTGTTGCTGTGGTCGACGATACCGCGCAACGAATGAAACAAGGCTCTTGACCGACCAGCCGGCTACCGCTACGTTGCCGCCAATTCCGGGGTTGTCCCGGCATATGAGCCAGAGGGCGGCATGCGTTCCCTTCTCGTAGTACTTACATGGCGCACCGTGTCGGAGGTCTCTCACTGAGGCCTGCCGGGTTTTCATGGTGCGCGAAAGTCAGGTCCCTCTTCGGGGCCTTTTTTATTACCTGAACAACGCAACGATTTCCCCGGGATAACGGGACGAGAGCTTGAGGTAACAGGCGATGACACGGCAGATGACAGGCGCGGAAATGGTCATCCAGGCGCTGATCGATCAGGGCGTCGACACCATTTTCGGCTATCCCGGCGGCGCGGTGCTGCCGATCTTCGACGAACTGTTCCAGCAGGAGGAGGTCCGCCACATCCTCGTCCGCCACGAGCAGGGCGCGGGACATGCCGCCGAGGGCTATGCTCGCTCCACCGGCAAGGTCGGCGTGGCGCTCGCCACCTCGGGCCCCGGCGCCACCAACATGGTGACGGCGCTGACCGACGCGTTGCTCGACTCGATCCCCATGGTCTGCATCACCGGTCAGGTTCCGACGACGCTGATCGGCACGGACGCCTTCCAGGAGGCCGACACGGTGGGCATCACGCGGCCCTGCACCAAGCACAACTGGCTGGTGCGCCGCATCGAGGACCTGCCGGGCATCCTGCACGAGGCCTTCCGCATCGCCACCACCGGCCGCCCCGGCCCGGTGCTGGTCGACATCCCCAAGAACATCCAGTTCCAGACCGGCACCTACGAGAACTGCAAGGACAAGGCGCTGACGCAGTATCATCCGGCGGTGAAGGCGCCGGACGCTGCCATCCGCGAGGCGGTCGAGCTGATGATCGCCGCCAAGAAGCCGATCCTCTACACCGGCGGCGGCGTCATCAACTCCGGCCCGAAGGCGGTGGCGCTGCTGCGCGAGTTCGTCAAGATGACCGGCTTCCCGATCACCTCGACGCTGATGGGTCTCGGCGCCTATCCGGCCTCGGGCAAGAACTGGCTGGGCATGCTGGGCATGCACGGCACCTATGAAGCCAACCTCGCCATGCACGACTGCGACGTGATGGTTTGCATCGGCGCGCGCTTCGACGATCGCATCACCGGCCGCATCGATGCCTTCTCGCCCAACTCCAAGAAGATCCACATCGACATCGACCCGTCGTCGATCAACAAGAACGTCGTGGTCGACCTGCCGATCGTCGGCGACGTCGGGCATGTCCTGGAAGACATGATCGCCGCCTGGACGGCCCGCAAGCCGATCCAGGACAAGGCGGCGCTTGGGGCGTGGTGGAAGCAGATCGACGGCTGGCGGGCGAAGAAGTGCCTGACCTACCGTCCGTCGGCCGAGGCGATCATGCCGCAATATGCCATCGAGCGCCTCTACGCGCTGACCAAGGATCGCGACACCTACATCACCACCGAGGTCGGCCAGCATCAGATGTGGGCGGCGCAGTACTATGGCTTCGAGGAGCCGAACCGCTTCATGACCTCGGGCGGTCTCGGCACCATGGGCTACGGCCTGCCGGCCGCCATCGGCACCCAGCTCGCCCATCCCGGTGCGCTGGTGATCGACATCGCGGGAGACGCCTCGATCCAGATGAACATCCAGGAGCTGTCGACGGCGGTGCAGCACAACGCACCGGTCAAGGCGTTCATCCTGAACAACCAGTACATGGGCATGGTGCGCCAGTGGCAGCAGTTGCTGCATGGCAACCGGCTCAGCCATTCCTATGTCGATTCCCAGCCCGACTTCGTGCGTCTCGCCGAGGCCTATGGCGCCGTCGGCATTCGTTGTTCGAAGCCGTCCGAACTCGACGATGCCATCGAGGAGATGATCCGCATCGATCGCCCGGTGCTGTTCGACTGCCACGTGGTCAGCCTCGCCAACTGCTTCCCGATGATCCCCTCGGGCAAGGCCCACAACGAGATGCTGCTGGGCGCAGACGTCTCCGACGAGGAGATCGAGACGGCCATCGGCACCGCCGGCAAGGTTCTGGTGTGAGGCGCGGCCGCTGACGCGGCCCCTCGCATCCGCACGCAACACTTTATCGGAATTGACATCATGATGATCGTCGCAGGCCAATCCCAGTCCGCCTACTTCCTGGAAGAAGAGTTCCCCGCCACCGAGCGCAGCCACACGCTATCGGTGCTGGTCGACAACGAGCCGGGCGTCCTCGCCCGCGTCGTCGGCCTGTTCTCCGGGCGCGGCTACAACATCGAGAGCCTCACCGTCTCGGAGATCGAGCACGCGAGCCACATGTCGCGCATCACCATCGTGACGACGGGCCGGCCGCCGGTCATCTCGCAGATCATGCATCAGCTCGGCCGTCTGGTGCCTGTTCACAAGGTGGTCAACCTTACCTGGGCCGGCGATGCGCTGGAGCGCGAGCTGGCCTTGGTCAAGGTGTGCGGCAAGGGCGATATCCGCGACGAGGCGCTGCGCCTTGCCCAGGCGTTCAACGCCCGCATCGTCGACGCCACGCTCGACTCCTACGTGTTCGAGATCACCGGCGCGCCGGCCGATATCGACCGCTTCGTCGGCCTGATGAAGGAGTGCGGCCTCGTCGAGCTGGCCCGCACCGGGCTCGCGGCGCTGGCGCGCGGCCGGACGGGGATCTGAAGCCCCACCCGACCGGTACGGTTCGGTGGCTCCGGCGCATGTTCGGGGGAAGGCATTCTCCCGGACAACTGTCGGGGTCATCGCAGAGTTGAACGCAGGCAACGGCGGAGCGGGGTGCTCCGGCCTTCTCAAGAGGACGTCATGTCTTTCTTCTTCGTAGTACTTCGATGGCGCACCGTGTCGGAGGTCTCTTCCTGAGGCCTGCCGGTTTTTCATGGTGCGCGGAAATCGGGTCCCTCTTCGGGGCCTTTTTTATTGCCCGCATGTCTTGAACGAGAACTTGAGGTAACAGGCGATGACACGGCAGATGACAGGCGCGGAAATGGTCATCCAGGTGCTGATCGACCAGGGCGTCGACACCATTTTCGGCTACCCCGGCAGCGCGGTGCTGCCGATCTTCGACGAGTTGTACCAGCAGGAAGAGGTCCGCCACATCCTCGTCCGTCACGAGCAGGGCGCGGGACATGCCGCCGAGGGCTATGCCCGCTCCACCGGCAAGGTCGGCGTGGCGCTCGTCACCTCCGGTCCTGCCATTGCCAACATGGTGACGGCGCTGGCCGATGCGCGGAGCGATTCCATTCCCATGGTCTGCATCACCGGTCAGGTTCCGACGACGCTGATCGGCACGGATGCCTTCCAGGAGGCCGACACGGTGGGCATCACGCGGCCCTGCACCAAGCACAACTGGCTGGTGCGCCGCATCGAGGACCTGCCGGGCATCCTCCATGAAGCCTTCCGCGTCGCCACCACCGGCCGTCCCGGCCCGGTGCTGGTCGACATCCCCAAGAACATCCAGTTCCAGACCGGCACCTACGAGAACTGCAAGGACAAGGCGCTGACGCAGTATCATCCGGCGGTGAAGGCGCCGGACGCTGCCATCCGCGAGGCGGTCGAGCTGATGATCGCCGCCAAGAAGCCGATCCTTTACACCGGCGGCGGCGTCATCAACTCCGGCCCGAAGGCGGTGGCGCTGCTGCGCGAGTTCGTCAAGATGACCGGCTTCCCGATCACTTCGACGCTGATGGGCCTCGGCGCCTATCCTGCTTCGGGCAAGAACTGGCTCGGCATGCTGGGCATGCACGGTACCTATGAAGCCAATCTCGCCATGCACGACTGCGACGTGATGGTCTGTGTCGGCGCGCGCTTCGACGACCGCATCACCGGCCGCATCGACGCGTTCTCGCCCAACTCCAAGAAGATCCATATCGACATCGACCCGTCGTCGATCAACAAGACCGTCATGGTCGACCTGCCGATCGTCGGCGACGTCGGGCAGGTGCTCGAAGACTTGATCGCCGCCTGGACGGCTCGCAAGCCGGTGCAGGACAAGGCGGCGCGTGTCGCCTGGTGGAAGCAGATCGATGGCTGGCGGGCGAAGAAGTGCCTGACCTATCGTCCGCTGGCTGAGGCGATCATGCCGCAATATGCCATCGAGCGCCTCCATGCGCTGACGAGGGGGCATGACACCTACATCACCACCGAGGTCGGCCAGCATCAGATGTGGGCGGCGCAGTACTTTGGCTTCGAGGAGCCGAACCGCTTCATGACGTCGGGCGGTCTTGGCACCATGGGCTACGGCCTGCCGGCCGCCATCGGCACCCAGCTCGCCCATCCCGGCGCGCTGGTGATCAATGTGGCGGGCGATGCCTCGATCCAAATGAACATCCGGGAACTGTCGACGGCGGTGCAGCACAATGCGCCGGTCAAGACGTTCATCCTCAACAACCAGCATCTGGGCATGGTGCGGCAGTGGCAGAAACTGTTCCACGGCAACCGCGTCAGCCATTCGACCACCGACGCGCAACCGGACTTCGTCTGCCTGGCCGAGGCTTACGGCGCCGTCGGCATCCGCTGCTCGAAGCCGTCGGAACTCGATGACGCCATCGAGGAGATGATCCGCATCGACCGTCCGGTGCTGTTCGACTGCCGCGTGGTCAATCTCGCTCACTGCTTCCCGATGATCCCCGCGGGCAAGGCACACAACGAGATGCTGCTCAGCATAGACGATGAGAACGACATGGCGGACGGTCGCGCCGACAAGGTTCCGGCGTGAGGGCGACGATGGCATTGGAACTCGATCATCTGTTCGTTTTCGTCGAGCCGGAGGACGCCGCGCCGGGCGGCACGGCGTTCGAGGCCCTCAAGGCGCTCGGCCTCGAACCGTCGTTCACGCGCCGGCACGTGGGGCAGGGGACGGCCAACCTCTGCTATGCCCTGGACAATGCCTATCTCGAACTGCTCCACGTCGTGGACGTCGAGGAGCTGAACGCCTCATCGCTCGGCCGCGCCGCCTTTGCCGACCGGGCGGCGTGGCGGAAGACCGGCGCTTCGCCCTTCGGCATCGCCTCGCGCGGCGGCGCGCTGCCGGGCGAAAGCTGGTCCTATCGCAATCCCGATTTTCCGCCCGGCGTGTCGATCGCCGTTTCCGAAGAGAGCGACGATGCCGGCATGCCCTTCGTCTTCTCATCCCCCGGCAAGGCGCCGCCGTCCGAATGGAGCGACGGGCGGGCAGGGCGGCGCCAGACGGCAGCCGGCTTCACGCGCCTCACGGTGGAGCGCCTGACGCTGCCGAAGGTTCCGCTGGCGGGCGGTGCGCTCGACGCGTTCCACCACTTGGGACTCGTCAAGGTATTGGAGATCGCCAAGGGCGAACCGGAGATGCTGATCGGCGTGGAACCCGGCCGCAGGCTCCTGCTGCCGGCGTTCACCCCCGCCTGAAGGTTGCTTGTGTGGCACGGGCCGGCGGACTATCGTCGCGCGTCCCAACGTAGGCTCTCGCGATGTCCCACACCAAGCTCTCCGTCAACGTCAATGCCATCGCCCACCTGCGCAACCGGCGCGATCTGCCATGGCCGTCCGTTGCCGGCCTCAGCCGCATTGCGCTGGAAGCGGGCGCAGCCGGCATCACCGTGCATCCCCGCCCGGACGAGCGGCACATCCGCCGCACCGACGTGTTCGCCCTTCAGGAGATGCTGAGGACCGACTGGCCCGGCCGCGAGTACAACATCGAGGGCTATCCGACCGAGGACTTCCTGAAGCTCTGCGAGGCGGCGCGCCCCGACCAGGTGACGCTGGTGCCGGACAAGCCCGGCCAGAACACCTCCGACCACGGCTGGGACTGCGTGGCCAACCAGTCGTTCCTGTCGGACGTGGTGCGGCGCATCCAGGGGGAGGGCATGCGCGCCTCGATCTTCATCGACGCCGATCCGACGCAGGCGGCCGCCGCCGCGCTCACCGGCACGCGACGCGTCGAGATCTATACCGGCCCCTATGGCCACACGTTCGATCCGACGGAGCAGCGGGCGCGGCTCGAGGAAGTGGCGGTCACCGCCGAGGCGGCGGTCAAGCTCGGCATGGCCGTCAACGCCGGCCACGACCTGACGCTCGACAACCTGCCGCCGCTGGTGAAACGGACACCGCATATCGCCGAGGCGTCCATCGGTCATGCGGTGATCGCCGATTGCATGATCTACGGCATGGCCGAAACGGTGCGCCGCTATCGCTGCGCGCTGGGGGATTCGGATGCGTGATGGCGCCTGATGTTTTTGGTGCGCCTCTTTCTGCCCGAGGTCCTGCGCCTTCGCGCAGGATGACGTAATTATATAATTGAAACAAATATCTAGCCGTCATCCTGCGCGAAGGCGCAGGACTTCGGGCAGGAAGGGGCAGGGGGGCGATATAGCGCTCCCCTCGCAAAGTTGCCCTTACTCCGCGGCCGCCTTCATTCCCTCCGCCAGCGCGAAATCCACCGCAGCGGCGGCGTGGATCGCCGTGCTGTCGAAGCCGGGCAGCGGCAGGGCATCGGGGTCGAGCAGCAGGCAGATTTCCGTGCAGCCGAGAATGACGGCGTCGCAGCCCTCGTCCTTCGCATTGGCGATCAGGTCGAGGAAGGCGGCGCGGGACTCGTCGCGGACGATGCCGGCGCACAGCTCGTCGAAGATGACGTCGTGAACCACGGTGCGGCCCGCTTCGCCGGGCGTCGTCATGGCAAGGCCGTGAGCGGCCATGCGGCGGGCGTAGAAGCCCTGCTCCATGGTGTAGCGGGTGGCGAGCAGCAGCGGCCGGCGCACACCGGCGGCGGAGAGCGCCTTGGCCGTCTCGTCGATGATGTTGAGGAGAGGAATCCTGACGGCGGCGGCCACCTCGTCGGCGACGAGGTGCATGGTGTTGGTGCAGATCAGAGCGCAATCGGCGCCGGCTCGCTCCAGGCCCTGGGCCGCCTTGCCGAGATGGGCGGCGGCGGCGTCCCAACGGCCCGCCTTCTGCAGGTCGACGATCTCCTGGAAGTCGACCGAATGCAGCACGATCTTGGCCGAGTGCAGGCCGCCGAGACGGGTTCGCACCGCTTCGTTGATCATCTGATAGTAGACGGTGGTGCTCTCGAAGCTCATGCCGCCGATGAGGCCGATGGTGCGCATGGTGGGTCCCCTTGTCACGATGGCCGATCATAGCTTCGGTTGGACGCAAGGCGTTTGCAAGGGGTGGCGCTCATCGATCATATGGCGCAAATATGTGGCGCTATGTTCTAACATCGTGCAAAGTAAAGGCGTGACGATCCGCTATTGAGGGAATCGAAGGCGCATGCTCGACGAACGCGATCGCAAGCTCCTGGAGCTTCTGCAACGCGACGCCAGTCTTTCGGTGGTCGACCTCGCCGACCGGGTGGCGCTGTCGGTGTCGGCCTGTTCGCGGCGCATCCAGCGGCTAGAGGCCGAGGGCTACATCGCGCGGCGGACCGTGGTGCTCGATCGCGTCAGGCTCGGCGTGCCGACCACCGTCTACGCGCTGATCCGCACCGCCCATCATTCGGCCGACTGGATGGAGCGCTTCGCCGCCGTCATCGCCGACATTCCGGAGGTGGTGGAGGCGCACCGCCTGACCGGCAATGTCGATTACATCCTGAAGCTCGCCCTGCCGCGCGTCGAGCACTACGACGTCATCTACAAGAAGATCATCCGCAAGGTAGAACTGTTCGACGTGAGCGCCTCCATTTCGATGGAAACGCTGAAAGACGGGGCGCCATTGCCCGTCGACTATGCGCCGTAATGCTATTCTTAGGGACAAAACGGCTATTTCTTGGTCGGTCGGCTAGGACGGTCAGGAATCCTTAACCGCATTTATGCAGGCAATCCGATGTTTCGGGCGTATGTGCGGGAGGAATGCATGGCCCTCAAAAATCTGCGAATTTCACTCAAGATAGTGATTTCGCTCGTCTCCATCATTGTCTTCTCGCTGGCCGCGATCTTCTACGCCGCCGAGAGCATGATGAAGCTCAACGCCGAGCAGGCGCAGTTCGTCGATCGCGATGCCCAATCCAGCCTTCTCGGCAAGGATGTCGAGGGCGCGGCCTATCGGCTGAACACCACGCTCTATCGGCTCATCACCACCTTCGACAGCGAACAGCTGGACCGGCTCACCGCCGAGATCCAGGATGCCCAGCCGCAGTTCCTGAAGACGATCGAAGACATTCGCGCGCGCCGGGCCGACCTGTCGGCCGATCTCGACGCCATTGCCGCGCCGCTCGACGAGCTGTTCGCCAAGACCAAGGAGGTGGTCGAGGCGGCCAAGCTGATGGACTCCGGCCACGGCCGCGAGGTGATTTCGAGCGAGGTGGAACCGCGCATCGACACCATCCTGCAGGCCACCCAAAAGCTGCAAGCAACCATCGAAACGCAGCTCGTCTCCAATCGGGCTGCGCTTGAGACCGAGGCCAACTCCACGGTGCTGGTCATGGTGGTCATGGTGGCCGGCGGCCTGATGGCCGGCCTTCTGGTGGCGCTTCTCATCTCGCAGCGTGGCATTTCCGCGCCCATCAGCCGGCTGTCGGCTGCCATGTCGCTCTATGCCAAGGGCGAGTTCTCCGAAGCGCCGCACGGTACCGAGCGCAAGGACGAGATCGGCGCCATGGCGCGGGCGCTCGCGGTATTCCGGGAGAATGGCATCGAGGCTGAGCGGCTGCGGGCCCAGCAGCGTGACGCCGAGGTGGCCCGCGAGAACGACCGGCAGGCCCTGCTTGCCGAACTGGCCACCGATTTCGAGGGCACCATGGGTGGTGTGGTCGAGGCGGTGGGCAAGGCGGCGGTGGAAATGAACCACGGCGCGTCGTCGCTGCAGACCTCCACCGAACGGACGGCGTCCACCGCGCGCAGCGTTTCGACGTCGTCTCAGGTGATGTCGCAGAACGTCCAGGAAGTGTCGGCGGCTGCCGGCCAGATCTCGGCTTCGATCGAGGACATCTCCCGCCAGGTGGAGAATGCCAAGACCATCGCCGAGGAAGCCGGCACCCAGGCAACCCAGACGGCGACCATCGTCGGCGACCTCAGCGAGGCGACGCATCGCATCGGCGAGGTGGTGAGCCTCATCACCTCGATCGCCGACCAGACCAACCTTCTGGCTCTCAATGCCACCATCGAGGCGGCGCGGGCCGGCGAGGCGGGCAAGGGCTTCGCCGTCGTCGCCGGCGAGGTGAAGGCGCTGGCCGGGCAGACCGCCAAGGCCACCGACGAGATCTCCGGCCACATCTCCACTGTGCAGGACGTCACCAGCCGGGCGGTGAAAGCCATCAACCGCATCTCCACGACCATCGGCGAGATCAAGTCGGTGAGCGTCACCATGTCGTCGTCGATGCAGGAGCAGATGGCGGCGACCCAGGCGATCGTCCACAACGTCACCTATGCCGCCTCCGGCGCGCAGGAGGTGTCGGCCGGCATCAACGGCGTCGCCGAGACGGCCCAAACCTCCGGCACGGCGGTCGCCACCATCTGCGAGGTGTCCGACGGACTGCTCGGCGCCGTCGACCAGTTGAAGGCCAAGTCATCGGAGTTCGCGGCGCGCATCCGCGTCGGTTGAGCCGGAGGCGCAACGTGGAAGAGGGGCCGGGCAAGGCGATTGTCCGGCCCCTTTCGTTTGCGGCTGGTGACAGGTCTTGTCGGCTCCGGGGACGAGAATGCTGCCCAAGGGAGCGCAAGATGATCCGTCTTCAAGACATTTCCGTACCGGTGTTCGGCCGCTATCTCGAACGGCTCGATGGTCTGGTCATCATAGCGGCGGCGCATGTCGCCGATCGCGGCCTGCCGGAGGCGGCGCTGCTTCAGTCACGCCTCGCGCCGGACATGGATCCCTTCGAGGCGCAGGTGAGAATGGCTGCCCGCTTTCCGTTACGGGCGCTGAGGCCACTGGTGCCGCGCCTGCCCGATCTCCAGTTCGAGGAGGCGCGGTCCTTTGCCACGCTGAGGGACGATGTCGCAGCGGCCCTGGGCGTGCTGTCCCTGATGGAACCGGCCGATCTCGAGGGGCGCGAAGCCGAAATCGTCACCGACCGCGCCGGCCTTGCCGACATTGCCCTGCCGGCGGCCTGCTTCGTCGTCGACTACGCGCTGCCCAACATGCTGTTCCATCTCAGTATCGCCTATGCCATCGCCCGCTGGGAAGGCGTGAAGCTCGGCAAGGCGGATTTTGATGGATGGCACAGGTACTAGATCTGCAATCTATTGTTTTCTGTGTGCAGTCTTTCTAACGGATTAGGGGCTGGCCAGTCCCGAGGGCTCGAAGTTCACGCGACGGTGCGGAGACGCTGGTGAGTTGGTGACTAACGTAAGGAGAGAGGGACAAATGCGCTTTCGGTTCGCAGCGGTTCTCCTGGGGCTTTCTCAATTTGCATTCCCTTCTCTTGGTTTCGCCGACTGGCCGGGCATTCTTGAGGCTCCACCGGGACTCAATAATCTTCCTTTTTCGATTCCAACCGGCGACGCACACTGGTGCTACAATATCCGCGAGAAACTTGAGCCTGTTTCGAGAGAAGAAGCGTCATTTTTCTTTGAAGGCCAGAAAGACTACCTAGCTGCGCTTTTGGCCAGCCGCCGCGCAAAGATGTTTCGGTTACCACGCTCCGACATGGCAGTGGTAGCAAGACGTGGCTGTGATGAACTTTGCGAAGTCGACATTATAGTCAGATCTGCCTATAATGTCGATATATATAAGAATATTTTGGTCGGAAGGCAAGGTTCTATTGAGATGGTTCCATCTATTGATGGCTGGAAAACCTATTCTGAATTTAATGCTGTACTACATGATATTAAGTACAAAGGAGAAAAGGCTGCGTTTTTCTATCAGCTTAGCCGAAGCGTTGATCGATCGAAAGTCAATGATCGCGTCGAGTACGGCTTCGCATCGGAGATGTATGACGACTGCCAGACCAAATGATGCAAGGGGCTTGCCCTTGCATCTACCTCTTTCTGTCTAAGCCGCTCACTCCGGTCCGATCATCCGCTCCGGCCTGACCAGCGCCTCGAACTCGGCATCCGTCACGTAGCCGCCGCCGACGGCTTCCTCGCGCAGCGTTGTGCCGTTTTTGTGGGCCGTCTTGGCGATCTTGGCGGCGGTGTCGTAGCCGACCTTGGGGGCCAGCGCGGTGACCAGCATCAGCGACCGGCCGAGGGCGGCCTTGATGTTGTCTTCGCGCGGCTCGATGCCGACGACGCAGTTGTCGGTGAAGGAGATGGCGGCGTCGGCGAGCAGCGTCACCGATTGCAGGAAGTTGTAGGCCATCACCGGGTTGTAGACGTTGAGCTCGAAGTGACCCTGGCTGCCGGCGAAGGTCAGCGCGGCGTGGTTGCCGAACACCTGGACGCAGACCATGGTCAGCGCCTCGCACTGCGTCGGGTTGACCTTGCCGGGCATGATCGACGAGCCCGGCTCGTTCTCCGGCAACGACAGCTCGCCGAGGCCGGAGCGCGGGCCGGAGCCCAGGAGGCGGATATCGTTGGCGATCTTGAAGAGGCTCGCCGCAACCGTGTTGAGGGCGCCGTGGCTCATCACCATGGCGTCGTGGGCGGCCAGCGCCTCGAACTTGTTGGGCGCCGAGGTGAAGGGGTGGCCGGTCAGCTCGGCGACGCGGGCGGCGATCTTCTCGGCGAAGCCCTTGGGGGCGTTGAGGCCGGTGCCGACGGCGGTGCCGCCCTGAGCGATCTCCATCAGCATCGGCAGCGTCTGTTCGATGCGCTTGAGGCCGTTCTCCACCTGTTTGGCGTAGCCGGAGAATTCCTGGCCGAGGGTGAGGGGTGTGGCGTCCTGGGTATGGGTGCGGCCGATCTTGATGATGTCGGCCCAGCTCTTCGCCTTGGCGTCGAGCGCCTTGTGAAGGTGATGCAGCGCCGGC
The DNA here is from genome assembly GCF_950100655.1 of Pleomorphomonas sp. T1.2MG-36. Lineage (NCBI taxonomy): Bacteria > Pseudomonadati > Pseudomonadota > Alphaproteobacteria > Hyphomicrobiales > Pleomorphomonadaceae > Pleomorphomonas > Pleomorphomonas sp. T1.2MG-36. Next base: position 1,083,142 of record NZ_CATNLY010000001.1, on the reverse strand, counting down.
AGCAGCTTCTCGATCACCTCCGAGGCGGCGGCGATGTGCATGGCCGACGGGTAGGTGTCGTTGGACGACTGGCTCATGTTGACGTGATCGTTGGGATGCACCGGCTTCTTGGAGCCGAGGGTGCCGCCCAGGATCTCGATCGCCCGGTTGGAGATCACCTCGTTGGCATTCATGTTGGTCTGCGTGCCGGAGCCGGTCTGCCAGACGACGAGCGGGAAGTGGGCGTCGAGCTTGCCGTCGATCACCTCTTGCGCCGCCGTGACGATGGCGTCGCAAAGCTTCGGATCGAGCTTGCCGAGATCGCGGTTGACCTCGGCAGCGGCGCGCTTGACGACGCCGAGCGCCTTGACGATGGCCTTGGGTTGCTTCTCCCAACCGATCTTGAAGTTGCCAAGGGAGCGCTGCGTCTGCGCGCCCCAATAGACCGATGCGTCGACGTCGATGGGACCGAAGGTGTCGGATTCGATACGGGTGGACAAACGCGAACTCCCCTGTCTTGCCTGTCGTCCGAGGCGGCGGGACGTTAGGCGATTTTTATCAGGGATTCCACCCATGCCTAAGGAGAATGGCGGAGGTTTCACCGAAATGTGGTTGTGGTGGCGACGCGCTTGACAAGGCGGGTGGTCGGAACTAGAACATCGGAACCGTACCGTACGGTACATAAGTTTTTCGACCCCGCGACAGAGAGCGAACGCCTCATCATGGAGCCCTTCACCCCCCGCCAGAATGCCGTGCTGGAATGCGCGCTGCAGCTCTTGGTCGCCGGTGGCGAACGGGCGTTGACCACCGCCGGTCTCGCCCGCGCGGCCAACTGCTCCAAGGAAAGCCTCTACAAGTGGTTCGGCGATCGCGACGGGCTGCTCGCGGCGATGATCACCTACCAGGCGAGCAAGGTGAGGACGCCGGGGCCGCGCGACAGCATGCCGACGCTCGACGACTTCAGCCGCAGCCTTGCCGTGTTCGCCGAGGACCTGATGGGCGTGCTGTCTGGCGAAGTGTCGCTGGCGCTCAACCGCCTCGCCATCGGTCAGGCCGACCGCGACGGTGCGCAGCTCGGCGCGCTGGTGCGCGAGCACGGCCGGTTGCCGATAGAGACCCGCGCCCGCGCCCTGCTCGAACTCGGCCGGCGGCACGGCTACCTCAAGTTTTCCGACACGCACGAGGCCTATGAGACGCTCTACGGCCTCGTCGTGCGCGACGGCCACGTCCGCATGCTGCTCGGCGAGCCGCCGGCGGGCCTTTCCGACGACCGGCCGCAGCGGGCGCGGCTGGCAATCTCGCAGTTTTTCCGCCTCTATGGGCACGGCGCCCAGGATATCGAGTAACCCGATTTCATCAGTGAACCGGCGGCCGGCGGGGATCGGCCGTCTTGAGAACGCCAATGGCGAGGAAGGACAACAACATGCGCGTCTATTATGATCGTGATGCCGATTTGAACCTGATCAAGGGCAAGAAGGTGGTGGTCGTCGGCTACGGCTCGCAGGGCCGTGCCCATGCGCTGAACCTCAAGGATTCCGGCGCCAAGGACATCGTCATCGCCCTGCGTCCGGGTTCGGCGACGGCCAAGAAGGTCGAGGCCGACGGCCTGAAGGTCATGTCGGTGGCCGATGCCGCCAAGTGGGGCGACTTCCTGATGATCGCCACTCCGGACGAGTTGCAGGCCGATATCTACCGCAACGAGATCGCCCCGAATATCCGCGACGGCGCCGCCATCGCTTTCGCCCATGGCCTCAACGTCCACTTCGGCCTGATCGAGCCGAAGGCGACCCTCGACGTCGTCATGATCGCTCCGAAGGGCCCTGGCCACACGGTGCGCGGCGAGTACCAGAAGGGCGGCGGCGTGCCTTGCCTCGTCGCCGTTGAGCAGAACGCGTCCGGCAACGCGCTCGAGTTGGCGCTCTCCTACGCCTCCGGCATCGGCGGCGGCCGTTCGGGCGTCATCGAGACCACCTTCCGGGAAGAGTGCGAGACCGACCTGTTCGGCGAGCAGGTGGTGCTGTGCGGCGGCCTCGTCGAGCTGATCCGCGCCGGCTTCGAAACGCTGGTCGAGGCCGGTTACGCTCCCGAGATGGCCTATTTCGAGTGCCTGCACGAAGTGAAGCTGATCGTTGACCTCATCTACGAGGGCGGCATCGCCAACATGAACTACTCGATCTCCAACACGGCCGAGTGGGGCGAATACGTTTCCGGTCCGCGCATTATCACTTCCGAGACCAAGGCCGAGATGAAGCGCGTCCTGAATGACATCCAGTCGGGCAAGTTCACGTCCGAGTGGATGCAGGAATACAAGGCCGGCGCCGCCCGCTTCAAGGGCATCCGCCGCAACAACGACAGCCACCAGATCGAGGCCGTCGGCGAGAAGCTGCGCGCCATGATGCCGTGGATCGCGAAGAACAAGCTGGTCGACAAGGCCCGCAACTGATCGCAGTTCGCGATCCACGCTTTACGCTTTGCGCCGGGCGGTCAGCCGCCCGGTCGCGGGGTATCGCGAAGAACAAGCTGGTCGACAAGGCCCGCAACTGATCGCAGTTCGCGATCCACGCTTTACGCTTTGCGCCGGGCGGTCAGCCGCCCGGTCGCGGGGTATCGCGAAGAACAAGCCGGTCGACAAGGCCCGCAACTGATCGCCAAAGCGGGCAAGTCGTAGCCGCAAGGCCCGCGACAGTTTGACTGGTGATATTTGACAAGACGAAGCCGGAGAGCCTCGGGGCTTTCCGGCTTTGTTTTTGTGGCACTTAGGTCAAATCGAAAGTCGGTATGGAGCCATTTGGCCTAGTGAATTTTTACAAGAGGCAGGAGTCTGGGGAGCGACTTTCGTTGGTCTTCGCAACCAAACCACACCGTAAGTCGGTACCGTTCAATGGAAATATTCCATCCGTTAACAAGTCGGCAATGGAAGAATTACTATTCTACGCTGAGGGCAGCCGAGATTGCCTTGTTTTGGGACCGCTGAAATGAAAATCCAAGGAAAGCTCTATTCGATCGTTGCCGTGCTGGGCGTCATCGCCATCGGCGTGGCTCTGCTCGGCATCCGTCTCATGCAGGGATACAACGAGCAGGTCGACGCCTTCCAGCTCGCCTCGCAGCGCGCCTATGACGGCGAGCACCTCAACCGGCTCATCACCGCCGTGGTGATGGATTCGCGTGGCATCTACGCGGCCAAGAGCACCGACGCGTCCAAGCCCTTCGCCGAGGGTATCGCCAAGAACCTCAAGGCGATCGACGAACTGCTGGGCGACTGGTCGTCGCGCGTGCCCGATGACCGCAAGTCGGCGTTCGATGCCGTGGTGGCCAAGGCCAAGGAATTCCAGACCTTCCGTACCGAGACGGCTCGTCTTGGCGTCGAGGAGTCTCCGGCCGCCGCCAACGAGCAGGGCAACAACGACGCCAACCGCAACAACCGCAAGCAGCTGCAGGCCGACGTCGACAAGCTCGTCGAACTCGACCGTCAGGATCTCGATGCGGTGCGCGCCTCGATCGGAGAGTATTACGTCGCCGGCCGTCGCACCCTGATCATTTTCGCCGTCATCGGCATTCTGGCCGGCATCGGCATCGCCTCCTGGATCGGAACGGCCAAGATCGCCGGCCCGCTGAAGCGCGTCAACGGCGCCCTGTCCCTCCTGACCCAGGGCAAGATGGATGTCTCCATTCCCGCGAAGGTCGGCCGCGACGAGATCGGCGTCCTGTGGAGCACGGTCGGCACCTTCCGCGACACGCTGGTGGAAACCGAGCGTCTCAAGGCGGCGCAGGCTAATGTGGAAGAGCAGCGGCGCGCCGAGCAGAAGGCTCTGCTCGACAGGCTGGCCCGCGAGTTCGAAACTGAAGTGGGCGAGGTGCTCGCCACCGTGAGCCAGACCGCCCAGTCGACGCTGAAGGCCGCCGAAGTGATGGTCGCCGACGCCGAGGAAACCTCCGGCCGGTCAATGGCCGTGGCCAGCGCCTCCGAACAGACGTCGGCCAACGTGCAGGCTGTTGCCGGCGCGTCGGAAGAACTGTCGTCGTCGATCGCCGAGATCGGCCGTCAGATCAGCGAAGCTTCGACGCTGATCGGCGCCGCCGTCGAGCAGGCTCGCCTGACCGACCATGACGTGCGGTCGCTGGCCGACAGCGCCTCCAAGGTCGGAACCATCGTCGCCATGATTCAGGCGATTGCCGAGCAGACCAACCTTCTGGCCCTCAACGCCACCATCGAGGCGGCGCGGGCGGGCGAGGCGGGGCGCGGCTTTGCCGTCGTCGCCTCCGAAGTGAAGGCGCTGGCCAGCCAGACCGCCAAGGCGACGCAGGACATCGAGGCCCAGATGGGCACCATCCAGAGCGCCACCCAGCAGTCGGTGGAGAAGATCGCCGACATCTCCCGCCGCATCGCCGACCTCGACCACATCACCTCGTCGATCTCCGGCGCCGCCACGCAGCAGAACGCGGCGACCGGCGAGATTGCCCGCAACATCTCCGAGGCGGCCGTTGGCGCCGCCGAGGTGGCGCAGACCATCGTTGGTGTCCGCACCACCGCCGAGAAGAGCGGCGCCGCCTCGCGCGATCTCCTCGACCGCATGTCGCATCTCGCCAAGCAGTCGGCAGCTCTGGAACAGAAGGTGGCGGCCTTCGTCGGCACCATCCGCGCCGCCTGACCCGAAACTCTACTGGAGCGGACATCCCTGGGCATCCGCTTGGCCCGAAAAGTCTGCAACTTTTCGGGCGGATGCCCTTGGCTTAGTGTTCTGCGCTTCCGGTGCTCACGGACGCTAAGTCCGCTCCGCTCCGGTTCTCGAACCCGTCGCCAGTTGCCTCGCTCCAGCGAGTTTCAGATCAGGCTCTGGTCGCCTTTCTCGATCCTCTCGATCCCCGCCGGTCTTCGGCGGGGATTTTTGTTGGGTGGCGGATGGATCGGGGCTGGGTGGTCTTCCTTTGGTCGTATCGGCTGGCTAAAGTTTGCCAACCCGCTTGAGCGGCCGGCTTTTTCCGGAATCTTCCATGCTCCACGACATTACCGACATCCGCCTTCGCCTCAGGCCCGGCACATGGCCGATCGCCGACGAGATGCGTCCCCGGATCGACGCGCACTGGGCGGCGTGCGTCGCCGCCAACCCACATCTCTGGAACGGCCGCGTTCTCGGCACCATCGCGCCGGGCGAGCCGGGTGGTATCGTCATCGAGGGCGGCGTGCTGACGGGAGAGGCGGTGGAGGGTGACTTCGCCGGCTTTCTCGCCTGGCGCGATTGGGGTTTTCCGGAGATCGGCATCCGCAACCTGTTCGGCTCGGCCCTGGTGCTGTCGTCGGATGGAGCGCTGATTCTCGGCGAGATGGGTGCGAACACCGCAAATGCCGGCCGGATCTACCCGCCCGGCGGCAGTCTGGAGCCCGCCGACGTCGACGCTGATGGCAATGTCGGCGTGGTGGCGTCCATCGAGCGCGAACTGCGGGAAGAGACTGGGCTCGTCGCGGCGGAGGCGGTGACGGAAGGCATGCTGGCGGTCTTCGACGGGCCGCGCGTGTCGATCGGCCGGGTGCTTCGTTTCCCGTTGTCGGCCGACAAGCTCGTCGCTGTCATCATGGCGGAACTCGACAGGCAGGAAGACCGCGAACTGGAGCGGGTCATCGCCTTTCGCGCCGTCTCGGAACTCGACCGTCCCGAGGTCACGGCCTACAGCCGCGCCTTCGCGGCCCGGCTGCTCGCCGGTTGACAGCAATAAAAGAACCGCCCGCCTGGAGGTCATGGCGGGCGGCGAGGTACTGCGATCTGCCTGGGGTGGTGGCTTTTTCCGATCAGCCGCCGAAATACGGCGACTGACAGGGGCGCAGGTTTCCGCGGTTGTCGACCCACGTATTGTCGTACGCGTTATAGGAACGATAGCGGCCCGCGCACCAAGCCTGATGCTCGGACGACAGCGGCGCCGCCGCGTAGACCGGCGCCGGCTGCCGATAGACCACGACCGGGGCCGGCCGGTAGACGGGCGCCGGCCGGTAGACGACGGGCGGCTCATAATACACGGGCGGAGCCGGTTCGTAGTAGACCGGCGGCGGGGGAGGCGGGGAGGCCAGCGTCGCGCCGAGGAGGGCGCCGCCGAGCAGACCGATGGCGCCGACGGCGGCAAGGTCACCGCCATCATACCGGTGTCGATGATGATAGCCATCCGCCAGGGCCGGCAGCGCCAGCGAGGACAGGACGGCGGCTATGGCGACAGGGGCGGCAATCCTAGACAGCCTGGACATTTTTCGTCTCCACGCCCGGCCGTCGGTTCGACGGACCGGTGCATCCTTTCCGTTAGTCATAGCTGGTAATTTTGGTCGCATTTTGGAAGAGGCGTGGTGAAATTCGGGTGATAACCGACGTGGACTAAAGCCGGCGTCACCACTATGGTGACCGGCACCCGTGCGCCTCAGGAGAGAACCAAGTGGCTCGTCGATATGCGATTCTCGATGTTTTCACCGCGAAGGGACTGACGGGCAATCCGCTGGCGGTCGTGCTGGACAGCGCCGGCCTCGACAGCGCAGCCATGCTGGCGATCACCAAGGAATTCAATCTGTCCGAAACCGTGTTCGTGGAGCCGCCGTCGCGGCCCGGCACGTCGGCCAGGATTCGCATCTTCACGCCCGGCCGCGAACTGCCGTTTGCCGGCCACCCCACCGTCGGCACCGCCGTTCTGCTCGCCCACGAGCGCCTGCAGGGCATCGAGCGCGAGACCGACGCCATGGTGGTGCTGGAAGAGCAGGTGGGCGTGGTTCGCTGTGGCGTCACCATCTCGCCGCAGCGCTCCGGCCGTGCCGTGTTCGATCTGCCCAAGCTGCCCGAAGAGCGTCCGTTCCACGGCGACATCGGCCTTGCCGCCTCGGCACTGGGACTCAACCGGGGCGACATCGGCTTTGAGAATCACGTGCCCTGCGTCTTCGACGGCGGCGGCCCGGTGTTCGTGTTCCTGCCGCTGGCCGGGCTCGACGCCATGCGCCGCATCCGCGTCGACAAGTCGCATTGGACCGGGGCGTTCGGTTCGACGGAGCTCGACCTGTTCGTCTACACCCGCGAGGTGGTGACCAACGGCCACGACTTCCACGCCCGCATGTTCGCGCCGCATCTCGGCATCGGCGAGGATCCGGCCACCGGCTCGGCCGCCGCTGCCTTCTCGGCGGTGGTCCGCCGCTTCGACCGGCCTGCCGATGGCGAGCATCAGCTGATCATCGAGCAGGGATTCGAAATGGGGCGGCCCAGTCGTATCGAGCTTGAGATCATCATCGAGAAGGGCAAGCTGACCGGCGGCCGCATCGGCGGCGAGGCGGTTATCGTCGGCCGCGGCGAACTTTACGTCTGACGGCGGATAGCCCGATTGCTCGGCAAACACGGCGGCCCGGAAGGTGCCGCCGTTTTGCGTTTCCGCGATCAGGCGTTGACCGGGCCGAATGTCAGGCTCGATGGATACTCGCGTCTAATCCACTGAAAACAAAACATAATCATTTTTTTCGCCTAACGGCTCGAAAAGGACTTGCGCCCAATCTCTGGCGTGGTTATAAGCCGCCATCGCTTCCGGACGACACCAACGTCCGGCGAGAAAAGTGGGCGCGTAGCTCAGTTGGTAGAGCAGCTGACTCTTAATCAGCGGGTCACAGGTTCGATCCCTGTCGCGCCCACCACTTTTCCCTCCCAAGCCTGAAATTGTCGAAACCGCCCCTCCGGGGATCAGTTCGCAGCTCCTCACTGCAATGAGGCCTTGATGCCGTCGGCGGCGGCCATGCAGGCCTCCTCGCAGCGCCGGCAGGCGTCGGCGCAGACCTGGCAGTGCTCGTGCATCGAGGCGTGGCAGCCACATTCGGCGGCGCAGGAGCGGCAGGCTTCGCGACAGGCGAGAAGGACCGCCTTCAGCACGGCGTCGTTGGCTCCGGTGCAGCGCGAGGCGATGGCCGCCGTTGCCGCGCAGAGGTCGGCGCAGTCGAGGTTGAGGCGGATGCACTGGCGCAGGTCGGCGACGTGCGCCTCGCCGAGACAGGCGTCGGCACAGGAGGTGCAGGTCTGGGCGCAGTCGAGGCATTCCTCGATCGAGCGGAGCAGGCCTGTGTTGATGGAGCCGTTCAGGGCGGGGTGGGTGCGAATCATCGCTTCGGCGTGCATGTCGACCTCCAGAGCGGGGATTGGTGTGCGACAACAGCCCCGCGGCCGGATTGTTCCCGCCGTCACCCCGACGGGTGGTCACTGCATGCAGCTTTGATTGCGTCCGTTCTTCTTGGCGACATACATCGAGTTATCGGCTCTCTGGACGAGGTCCACCGCGAGGTCCTCGGGCGAGAGCACCGACACGCCAACGCTGATCGTGGCGCTCTTGTCGAGTTGCTCGATCCGGTTGTTCTCGGCCGCGAGGCGGATTCGCTCGGCGATCGAGAAGGCCTCATGCCTGTCGGTCTCTACGAGGATGACGGCGAACTCCTCGCCGCCATAGCGGCAGGCGGCATCGGTCGCCCTCAGCCCGTCCTTCAGGACGGTCGCCACCGCCCGCAACACTTCGTCGCCGACGACATGTCCGTGGCGGTCGTTGACCTGCTTGAAGTGATCGATGTCGATGAACAGAAGCGAGAGCGGGCGCTGATAGCGCTGGGCCCGCTGTATCTCCAGATCGAGTCGCTCGTCGAAGGCCCTCCGGTTCAACAGTCCGGTCAGCGGATCCGAGTTCACCAGCCGTTCGAGCTCTCGGGTTCTCTGGGCGACCAGCTTCTCCAGCGTCGCGGTCGTCTCCTTCATCGCCGTGATGTCGGTGTCGGCGCCGATCAGGCCGACAAACCTGTCGCCGTCGAGGCGCGGCATGACCTTTTCGAGCACCCACTTCAGATGCCCGCCCTTGGCGCGAATCCGGTACTCGATCGTGCCGGCATCGTGCTTGCGCAGCCTCTCGTCCAGAAAGGCGCGGTAGCGCTCCCGGTCGTCGGGGGGCAGGAACAGGCTCCAGTCCGCCGCCTTCATGTCGACTTCGGAGAGGCCCATGAACTCGGACCACTCCCTGTTGACGAACTCGCGGGCGCCGGAAATGCCGGCAAACCACAGCATCGTCGGCGCCTGCTCGGCCAACTGGCGGAAGCGGCGCTCGGACTCGTTGAGCGCGGCGATCAGTATTTCCTGAACCGAAAGGGATGGGCCTTCTTCGTCGCTCCGTTCCGGCAGCCCATGAACCATCCGGTGGTCGAGCTTGAGGATGTGGGTGACCAGCCAGTTGACGAGGAAGTTGAGGATCTCGTTGACCGCCTCGGCCTGCTCGAGGTCGGACTTGGCGGCGATCGCCTGAACCCGGGTGTGGAACGCCCGGTGCGCGCAGATGTGCTGGTGTTTCTTCGCAGCACTCAGCGACGAGCGGCACATCAGCTTTTCTTCATCGCAGAAGTGCGTGTTGGCATAGTCTATCAGCTCGGCCAGCAGGGCTGGCGCTTCCGGCAGAGATCCCTGGCCGGATACCGCATCGGCGATGTTGTTGGTCAGCTCGAACAGCCGCTTGTGCTGGCTGTCGATCTGAACGTTTCCGGTCTCCAGATGCGTGTTCCAGTAGAAGAGTGCCATGCGTCCTTCCAGCCTTCGTGCCTTCGGTTGTCGTCCATCGCCATTTATCACGAGGGCCACGGGCGCTTTCCATTTAGCCTTTAGGCGTTTTGCGGCCAGAATCGACCGACCAGCTTGCTCGCCTCGCGCAACCACAGCACCGAACTTGCCACGGCGGTGCAGAACAGCCAGTCGGTTGCGCTGAGACTGGTCGTCGAGAAGGCGCTTTGCAGGAACGGAATGTAGATGACGGCGGCTTGCAGGGCGACGGACAGGCCGACGGCCCCCCAGAGCCAGCGGTTGGCGAACAGGCCATGGAAGGCGCTCGCGTGGTCGGAGCGGGCGTTGAACACGTTGAACAGCTGGAACAGCGTCAGCGTGGTGAAGGCCATGGTCTGGGCGTAGCCGATCGTGCCGCTGCCTTCGATGAAGCCGCCGGGCAGGGAGGCGTCGAGTACCGCGAGCGTGCCGACGGCCATCACCAGGCCGACGAGCAGGATGCCCACCCACATGGCCGGCGTTATGACGCGCTCTCCCCGTGGGCGCGGCGGCTGCCGCATGACGCGGTCGTCCGCCGGGTCGACGCCGAGCGCCAGGGCCGGCGCACCGTCGGTCACGAGGTTGATCCAGAGAATCTGCGTGGCAAGCAGCGGCAGGACGAAGCCGCCGCCACCTGCCGCCGTCAGGCCGATCGCCTCGGCCAGCAGCACGCCGAAGAACATCGTCATCACCTCGCCGATGTTGGACGACAGCAGGTAACGCAGGAACTTGCGGATGTTGGCGTAGATGGCGCGGCCTTCCTCGACCGCCGCGACGATGGAGGCGAAGTTGTCGTCGGCGAGCACGATGTCGGCCGACTGCTTGGAGACGTCCGTTCCGGTGATGCCCATGGCGATGCCGATGTCGGCCGACTTGAGGGCGGGGGCATCGTTGACGCCGTCGCCGGTCATGGCGACCGTCTTGCGGTGGCGTTGCAACGCCCTGACGATGCGCAGCTTGTGCTCGGGGCTGACGCGCGCGAACACCGACACGTCCCGCACGGTCTCGTCGAGCGCATCCTCGCTCATCGCCTCCAGTTCGCGGCCGGTGACGGCCCGGCCGTCGGACAGGCCGAGCTCGGCGGCGATGACGGTAGCGGTGGCCGGGTGGTCGCCGGTGATCATGATGGGGCGGATGCCCGCTGCCTTGGCCCTGACGATGGCGGCCTTGGCTTCGTCGCGCGGCGGATCGATCATGCCGACGAGGCCGAGAAAGACGAGGTCGCGCTCGATGCCGTCATCGAAGGCCTCCGTCGGCGCGTCCTCCTGGTCCAGCGTCCGAAAGGCCAAGCCGAGCGTCCTGAGCGCCTCGCCGGCCAAGCTGTCGTTGACGGCGGCGATCTCCTCGCGCCGAGCCTTGGATAGCGGTCGCGCCTCTCCGCCTACCAGTTCGTGCGAGCAACGGTCGAGCAGCACGTCCGGGGCGCCCTTGGTGAGCAGTCTGAGCCGTCCCGGCTTGTCGCCGTCGGTATGGATGGTGCTCATCAGCTTGCGTTCGGAGGAGAAAGGCACCTCGCCAACACGCTCGAAGCGGGCGTCGAGCGCCGTCCGATCGAGCCCGGCCTTGCGGGCGGCGACGATCAGCGCCCCTTCGGTGGGGTCTCCCTGGACCGACCAGCAGCCATCCTTTTCCACCAGCACGGCGTTGTTGGCGCGGTCGGCGACCGTGAGGGCGCGCAAGGTTTCGGCGAGGTGGTCGCCGCCGAGGGCGTCGCCGTTGTCGCCGCCGAGTTCGCCGTCCGGGGCATAGCCGGTTCCGCCGAACGTCGCCCGCCCGCTGGCGGTGGCGACCACGCGCACCGTCATCTCGTTTCGGGTGAGGGTTCCCGTCTTGTCGGAGGCGACGACGTTGGCCGACCCCAGCGTTTCGACGGCGGCGAGGTGGCGGACGATGGCGTTGCGCTTGGCCATCCGCTGGACGCCGATGGAGAGAACCGCCGTCACGATCGCCGGCAGGCCCTCGGGAATGGCCGCCACCGCAAGAGCCACGCCCAGGATCAGCACGTCGAAGATCGCCGACAGGCCGTGCACGTCCTCGACGAGCAGGATGGTCGCGATCATCACGACGGCGATCGTCACCACGACGACGCCCAGGAGACGACCGACCTTGTCGAGCTCCCGCTGCAGCGGCGTGGTTTCCTCCGGCGCGTCGGCCAGCATGCCGGCGATGCGGCCGATCTCCGTGCGCATGCCTGTCGCCACCACGACGGCGCGGCCGCGCCCGTAGGTCGCCGCCGTGCCGGAGAGGATCATGTTGGTGCGGTCGCCGATCGGCATGTCCGAGGGAAGCGGCGCCACGGCCTTGGCCACCGGCAGGCTTTCGCCGGTGAGCGGGGCTTCCGCCATCTGAAGCGAGACGGCCTCGATCAGCCGTGCGTCGGCCGGGACCGTGTCGCCCTCCTCGATGAGGATGACGTCGCCGGGGACGATCTCGGTCGCCAAGACGCTCTGGCGCTTGCCGTCGCGCAGGACGTTGGCATGCGCCGCCGACATTTGCTGCAGCGCCGCCACGGCCTGTTCGGCGCGGGCTTCCTGGATATAGCCCATGATGGCGTTGAGGATGACGATGGCGAAGATCGCCATGGCCTCGAAGGGCAGGGCGGAGTCGCGTTCGACAAACCACAGGCCGGCCGATACCAGCGCGGCGACGAGCAGCAGGGCGACCAGAACATTGGCAAACTGCGCCAGGAACTTCTTCCAGGCGGGCGTCGGGCTTTCGGCGGCGAGGGTATTGGGGCCGACCTCGTCGAGCCGCTTCCGGGCGTCCCGCTGGGTCAGGCCGTTGCGCGCGTCGGTTCCGAGCGAGGCGAGCACGTCGTCGGCCGTGCGCCGGTAGGGGGCGGCCGCTTCGGTTCGCGACATCATCCTGTCCATCCCTAGAGTTCTCAAGACGCAGCTGCGGACGCAAAACCGGTACCCACTTTTACTGGAGCTGCTCCAGGTTCCGTTCTGGTCCACGGGTGCCGGTTCGGCAATCCTATGGAGGATATGGCCGGTGACAGCCGTGGTTTCCAGTGCGGCGGCCGAAGACGGACAAGGGCGATGGACAAGACAAAGCCCCCGCGCTGTCGGCGCGAGGGGCGGTTTGTCGTATCCGTGGAGGTGTTGGTGCGTCAGGCGGCCTTGAGGTTTTCGATGAACGCCTCGACCTCGCGGCGCAGCGTCGCCGAGTTGCCGTTCAGGGCATCCGACAGTCCCATCAGCTGCGTGGCGGCGGCGCCGGTCATCTCGGCAGCGGTGCCGACGCCGGAGATGTTGTGGTTGACGGCGGCGGTGCCCTGCGCGGCGCGCTGGGTGTTCTGGGCGATCTCGCTGGTGGCTGCGCCCTGCTGTTCGACGGCGCCGGCGATCGCTTCGGAGGCATGCTGGATGGTGTCGATGGTCTTGACGATCCTGGAAATCGACTCGACGGCGACGCCGGTGGCCGACTGGATCTCGGTGATCTTGTTGTTGATCTCGCTGGTGGCCTTGGCGGTCTGGTCGGCGAGCTGCTTGACCTCGGCGGCGACGACCGCGAAGCCCTTGCCTGCTTCTCCGGCTCGCGCCGCCTCGATGGTGGCGTTGAGCGCCAGGAGGTTGGTTTGCGCCGCGATGTTGCTGATCAGTTCGACGACCGTGCCGATCTGCTGGGCCGACACCGACAAGGACTGGACGTTCTTGCTGGAGGTGGCCGCTTCCGCCGCCGCTTCCTTGGCGATCTTGGACGAGTTGGTCACCTGCTGCGAGATTTCGCCGACCGATGCGGACAGCTCCTCGGTACCGGCCGCGACCGTCTGGACGTTGGTCGAGGCTTCCTCGGAGGCGCCGGCGACCGACTGGGCCTGGCGCGCCGTTTCCTCGGCGGTGGCAGAGAGGTTCTTGGCGGCGTCGGCAACCTCGGCCGAGGAGCCGGCGAAGGATTCCGACAGTTCTTCCATGCGGGCCGCGAACTTGTCGGTCACGTCCGACCGGCGCTTGAGTTCAGCCGCTTCGGCCGCCTTCACAGCTTCGGCCGCCTTGCGGGCGTCCTCGGCCAGCCTGAGGCTGGAACGGAACTCTTCGAGGCTGTTGGCAATGCGCCCGATCTCTTCCTTGCGGTCGCGATTGTCGATGGTGATGGCGTAGTCGCCGTCCTGCATGGCGCGCATCTGCCGCAGCAGAGTTGCCAGCGGCTGGGTGACGGAGTTGCGCATGACCACGACCGACAGAGCGATGATGCCAAGTGTTGCCAGCAGGATGCCGGACAAGGTCGTCCAAATGGTCTGGGACACCGTCGCGGCGTTGTCCTGAACCTGTGCGGCGACGCCCTTCACGATTCCATCGTTGAAGCTGGTCACCGCTTCCTGAGCTTTGACGATCGCCGGCTGGCAATTGCCGATCAGAAGTTGCAGGGCTTGAGCATTCTGGGCTGGATCGGTGCTCTGCGATAGCTTTGCCGCTTGCCCGCAGGTGCCGTCCATGGCCTCCGTAAACGTCTTCTCTATGCCTTTGATCTCGGATGCATGGTCCGGAAGCAGAGCTGCGGCCTGCGAGAAGTAGTCTATGGCCGCGCCTTTTGCCTTGTCGCGTGCCGCCACGGCATCCGCATTGTCCTTTTCCGTCGTCGAAGCCGCGTTCTTGTACATTGAACCCACGACTTCGGACATGTTGCGGTTGGCGCGCGCCAGCAGGAATGGCACCTGGGCGTCGTTCTGAAGCAGATCCTGGTAACTGCCGCTGACGTTGCTGGTCTGCCAGCCGAAGTAGCCGGCACCAGCGATAGCAACCAAACCGATGGTGCCAGCAACCAACACAACCTTGGTCAGCAGGGAGAGATTCTTGAGGGACATATAGGGCCTCCGGTCGAATACGTAGGCCCATGACGCGCTCCAACAATTAATAGGCGGTGAAAAAGACGCAAGCTAGAACAATGGTTTAGAGAGTTAGCGCTCGCATCGCCTAACGACGTCAACGGGTTCTTTCAGGGATTGCGGAAACTACGTATCGGCTACAATCGGCGTTGTCCGCAATTCGGGCCTTCGCGCCGCAGAAAACCGCCTTTTCAGCCGCCTCAACGGGGCTTCGAACCAAAGACGTATCGATCGAATGCGGCATGGCGACCGGCGAGTGGCGCCGGCCGCCTTTCTGCCCGTCAGCCCCGGTCGGGCTCCACGGTGGCGAAGACGCTGGTCGAGCCGTCCTTGCCAATCAAAAGCACGTCGAACGGCTCGGCGCTGGCATCCGATCCCATGCCGGGGGAACCGAGCGGCATGCCGGGCGCGGCAAGGCCGACGGCATCGGGCTTTTCGGCGAGCAGCCGGTCGACCAGCGCCGCCGGCACATGGCCCTCAATGGCGTAGCCGCCGACCATGGCGGTGTGGCAGGAGACGGCCTCCTCGGGAATGCCGACCTCCTTTTTCTTCGCCGTGATGGCGTCGTAGTCGAGCTCGGTGGAGGTCACCGTGTAGCCGGCCGCCTGCATGTGGGCGATCCACTCGTGGCAGCACATGCAGCCTTCGTTGAGAACGACGTCGACCTTCTGGCCGGCGGCACCGGCAAGAGAGGTGGAGGAGGCGAGAAGGAGGAGAGCCAGAAGATGGGATTTCATGATTTTGCCTGTGATGATGTCCGTCCAGACGCGACGCTCCAGAGGCGTTGGGCGCTGGCGGATGTGATCGAAGATGTTGGATGGAGGTAGCCGCTCAGGCGCGCGGCGGTTCCAGAAGCGGTGGCGGCGCTCGCCCCGTGAGGTCGATGGCGAGGAATGGCGTTTCTGGGGCGCGGTCCGCGACGAAGGCGATGACCGGCTCGATCGGCAACAGGGCGGGAGCGGCCATGAAACAGCCGATGCCTGCGCAGTCGCCGGGAAGGTTGGCTTTCTCGATGGGCTTGCCGGATGTCGCTTCGCAGCAATCATGGGCGGAGCTCGTCGCCGCCATCATGGCAACGTGACCCACGGCAGCCGGGATCGCAGCGCTCTGGCCGGCCAGAAAACCGAGCAGGGCAGCGACGGCGATAACGAGGCGAAGGCCGGCGAGAAAACGCATGGCTTCAGTTTCACATCGATCCGTGCCCAGCCACAAGCGTTGTTTTGCTGATGGCAAACCGTGCCGTTCACGGGTCGGATGGAAACTCGACCAGCTCACCTATGGAGGGCTGCGTCTGGTTCTCCGTCAGCTCCGAAGCGTGGGACGTGACTAGTTCGACAAGCTTTTCCTGGAACGGCTTGGAGATGGTCTGGCGAATGAAGAGAATGCGATAGATCACAGGCGCCACGAGCAGGTTCATCAGCCAGTCTGGCGTCGGCGCCGGTTCACCGCGGGCGATGGCCCGCCGACACAGAACGTCGAGATTGGCATAGGCGTATCCGGCCGTCTGTCGAGCCAGGACGACGTTGGCGACGCGCTCTTCCAGGAGGACCAGCCCCGGTCCGGACGAGATGTCGTCGATGAACTGCTCCAGCCACGTCGACAGGTCCGATTTGAACGCTCCCGTATCCGGAACCACCGGATCTGCCAGGAAGCGCTGCTCTGCGACGGCTGCCAGGAGATCGGTCAGGTTGCCCCACCGGCGGTATATTGTGGATGGCGGCAAATTTGCCCTTCCCGCGATCTGCGCGATGGTGATTTCCTTGTCCGGGTTTTCAGCCTTCAACGCGTTGACGGCAGCATGAACGGCCTTCTGTATCCGTTCGCTACGACCGCCGGGCCTTATGAGGACGCGTTCCGCCATTTAACAATCCGTTAATCCCGCTAATGCTATTTGAATTGCATTAGCGATGAACCCCATCGTCTTGCGTTTCCTCGACCTCATGGGCCGGGGAGGGTTCCGAAGTTCCAAACAGTATGCGATTCCCGTTGCTCTCTGCCACGTTCCGGTCTGGAAATTCGCGCGACGCGGTCTCCAGAAGCCGGCTGATGATTGTCACCGCCTTGTTTGTCGGCGTTTATTTGACGATCTGCGGCAAACTCGCGCTTATCGGTCTGCAGGTCTCTCCCGAAGAGGAGGTGTCCACGCTCGATCGGACCGTCGCCCGGCCGGATATCGTCGACCGAAACGGAGCGATCCTTGCCACCGATCTTCCGGTGCTGTCGCTGTTTGCCGAGCCGAGAAAGGTGGTCGACGCCGATGAAGCCTCGGAGGCCTTGGCGGGGGCTCTGGGGAACATGACGAGGGAGGAAATCTATAAGCGGCTGAAGAGCAGGGCGTCGTTCGTATGGCTGAAACGCGGCCTTACGCCGGATCAGGCCAACGAGATCAAGCAACTCGGGATTCCGGCGATCGGCTTTCGCGGCGAAGTCAGGCGCTTTTATCCGCAGGGCAGGGAAACCTCCCACGTCATCGGGCTGACCGACATCGACAACGGCGGCATTTCCGGCTTTGAGAGGTGGCTCGATCAGTCCAGCTTCGGCGCGCTCCGCAAGTCCGGCATGATGAATGGAGCTCAGGTCCAAGCCAGCCAGCTGACGATCGATGCCCGGGTGCAGCATGCCGTGCACGAGGTGCTCGACAAGGCCATGGAGCAATACCATCCGGCCGCCGCCGGCGCGGTCATCCTGAATGCCAAGACGGGCGAAGTGATCTCGCTCGTTTCCTTGCCCGATTTCGATCCGACCATTCCGTCCGAGGCTGCCGAGAAGGACCGGCTCAATCGGGTTTCCGGCGGCGTGTTCGAAATGGGCTCCACCATCAAGACCTTCACCACGGCCATGGCGCTGGAGCTGGGCAATGCGAAGCTCACGACGATCTACGACGCCAGCCACCCCCTGGTCATCGGCTCGCAGGTCATCCACGACTCGCACAGCAGGGGAAAGCCGCTGTCGCTGGTCGACGTGTTCCTGCAATCCTCGAACATCGGATCGGCCCGCGAGGCCCTTTCGGTCGGCATGGAGAACCACAAGGCGTTTCTCGAGCGCACTGGCCTTCTCAGCAAGATTGCCTTCGAGCTGCCGGAGGTCGCAACGCCGGTTTCTCCGCGCGTCTGGCGGCAGGTCAACTCGCTGACCAGCGCCTTCGGGCATGGCTTCGCCACGACGCCGCTGCAGACGGCGGTGGGCATCGCCGCCATCATGAACCACGGCCGACTGGTGCCTCCGACCCTTCTGCCGCGCAGTGAAGAGGAGGCGCGCGCGCTCGCCGTTCAGATGGTCTCGGAAAAGACCAGCGACGACATGCGCTATCTCTTCCGCCTCAATGCCGTCAAAGGATCGGGGCGAAAGGCGAATGTCGCCGGCTTCCGCGTGGGAGGAAAGACGGGGACGGCCGAAAAGGTCATCGACGGCCGCTATTCGCACACCAACAACTTCAACGCCTTCGCGGCGGCCTTCCCGATGGAGGACCCGGCTTTCGTTCTCCTGGTCTTCATCGACGACCCACGGCCCGAATTTCCCGGGGCCGGCATTACGTCGGCCGCCAATGCGGTTCCGATTGCCGGGGCCATCATCGAGAGATCCGCGCTTCTTCTCGACGTTCAGCCGGTCTTCGACGATCCAGCGGATATCGCCTTCGCTTTCTCCGACTGAAGCCGGTCGGCAGGCTCGTCTCTTTCGTCGCCGATCTCGCCGTGTCCAGGCCGTTGGCCTTCGATCCCTCTTTTCTTGTGGCCTGCGCCTGATAGGTTCAACCCGGACCATCGTTCCGGAGAGCCCGATGCGCGTAGCCGTTTTCAGCACCAAGCCATACGACCGCACCTTCCTGAGCCGCGCCGCCGCCGGTTACGGGCACGACCTCACCTTTTTCGAGCCGAAGCTCGACCGGACGACGGCGCGACTGGCCGAGGGGTTTCCCGCCGTCTGCGCCTTCGTCAACGACACGCTCGACGCCGAGGTGATCGACGCGCTGGCCGCCGGCGGCACGCGCATCATGGCGCTGAGGGCGGCCGGCTTCAACAACGTCGCTCTCGATACGGCCGAGGAAAAGGGCATCACCGTGCTGCGCGTGCCGGCCTATTCGCCGCATGCCGTCGCCGAGTTCTCGGTCGGTCTGCTGCTCGCCCTCGACCGGCGCATCCACCGTGCCTGGGCGCGCGTGCGTGAAAACAACTTCGCCCTGGAAGGCTTGCTCGGCCACGACCTCTATGGCCGCACGGTGGGTATCGTCGGCACCGGTCGCATCGGCGCGCTGGTGGCGCGCACCTATCGTCTCGGCTTCGGCTGCGAGGTGGTCGCCCACGACCGCTACGAGGTGGACGATCTCAAGGCGATCGGCGTCACCTATGTCGACCGCGACGAGCTGTTCGAGCGCTCGGATATCATCAGCCTGCATTGCCCGCTGACGCCTGAGACGCACTACCTGATCGACGAGGCGGCGATCGCTCGGGCCAAGCATGGCTTCGTGCTGATCAACACGTCGCGCGGTGCGCTGATCAACGCCGAGGCGGTGATCGGCGGCCTGAAGACGGGCCGCATCGGCGGCGTCGCCCTCGACGTCTACGAGCAGGAGGCGGACCTGTTCTTCGAGGACCTCTCAAGCGAGATCATCCAGGACGACGTGTTCCAGCGCCTCCTGACCTTCCCCAATGTGCTGATCACCGGCCACCAGGCCTTCTTCACCGAGGAAGCGTTGCTCGCCATCGCCAAGACCACGATGGGCAACATCGCCGACGAGGAAGCCGGCAAGGTGTCGCCCAACCGCGTGCTGAGCGAGAAGGTGGCCGGGAAGGGGTGAGGGAACCGAGGGTTATGGAAGGGGCCTGCCGCTTTCATCCTCTCTCCAGTTCTCCCCACAAAAGGGGAGGGTTGGAGAGAGGGCGCCCTATTTGAGCCCCTCGTTTAGTTCTGCCTGAGGTCCTGCACCTTCGCGCAGGATGACGAAATTATATATTAAAAACATATATTTAGATTGTCATCCTGCGCGAAGGCGCAGGACCTCGGGACGAGAAATTGTGCGGCAGATATCGGGCAATTATCCCTTCGCCACCAGAATGTCGCGGGAGAGGCCGGACAGGATTTCCGGGCCATCCTTGCGGAGAATGACGATCTCCTCAAGACGGCAGCCATAGCGGCCGGACACGTAGATGCCCGGCTCGATGGAGAACACCATGCCCTCTTCGAGCACGGTCTCCGAGGTGGCGGTGATGTACGGCGGCTCGTGGCCGTCGATGCCCATGCCATGGCCGGTGCGGTGGGTGAAGAACTTGCCGTAGCCGGCCTCGGTGATCACCGTGCGGGCGGCGGCGTCGACGTCGCGGGCGCGCACGCCGGGCTTGGCGGCGGCAAGCGCGGCCTGGACCGCCCGCTCGACGATGGCGTGGATCTCGGCGAAGCCTTCCGGCGGCCGGCCGACGATGGCGACGCGGGTGATATCGCTCGGGAAGGCCGACTTGATGCCGCCGATGTCGATCACCACGGCGTCGCCTTCGACGATGTGGCGGTCGGAGGCGGTGTGGTGCGGGAAGGCGCCGTTGGGACCGCTGCCGACGATCCAGAAGCTTGGGGCAGCGCCTTCCTGGAGGAAGTGGCTGCGGATGATGGAGGCGAGTTCGTTCTCCGTCATGCCCGGCTTGAGGGCGGCGACGGCGGCCTCGATCGCCCGGTCGGCGATGCCGGCGTTCATCTTGAGGAGGTCGTATTCGCGCTCGTTCTTGCGCATGCGCAGGCCGCCGAGCGTATCGGCGGTGAAGGTGCGCAGCACGCCGGACGGCAGGGCGTCGAGCACCAGCAGCGCGAAGTCGGCGCGCATGGTCTCGTCGATGGCGACGCGGTCGGGCGCGTTGGCGCCGATGGCGGCCAGCGCCTGGCAGAGCGCGACATGCGGCCCCACCTCGTCGGTCCAGCGGAAGAAGTCGATGTCGGTGTGCTGGCGCACGTCGTCGGCGTTGAGCGCCGGCATCAGGAAGGCGGTGCCGCCCGGCGAAACGAGAAGCAGGCACGGACGCTCGTCGGACGCCGGCGTGAAGCCGAGCAGCCATTGCATGTGCGAGCCCGGGGCAACGGCGACGAGGCCGGTTTCGGTCGCGACCATCCGCTCGCGCAGAGCGGCGAGGCGGGCTTGGGTCTCAGGGGTCATCAGACGGTCCTTGGTGTCTGCCAGCGTCTTTCGGCCGGCTATCAATCCCCGAGTATAGACTTTTGGCGCACATCCACCAACTGCATTGCCGCGTGGCTCCCTTGCGCGGCGGGCATTGGCTGCCGATAATCGCCGTCGATCAAAGAGGAACCGGTTGCCCGACGATTTCACCCTCTCCGACGCCGGAACCGGCGCCTTCCTTTTCGACGTCGCCGCCGGCCAAGTCTTCGACGAGGCGCGGCAAGGGCGGCTCCTGGCGCTTGCCGACAGCCTGACCGGCCTCCACGGTATCGACGATGTCGTGCCCGGCATGAACAACCTGATGGTGGTGTTCGACCCGCTGGTGGTCGAGGCGGGCGACATCGAACGCCGCCTTGTGGATGGGTGGCGCCGCGCAGCGCCGGCCGAGGGGGATGGCCGGTCGCACGATATCGCCGTGATCTATGGCGGCCCGGATCTTGCGGATGTCGCGACCGGTCTCGGCCTGTCGGTGGACGATGTTGTCGAGTGGCACTCCGCCGCCGTCTACAAGGTGGCGGCGATCGGCGCCATGCCCGGCTTTCCCTATCTGTCCGGCCTCGATCCCAGGCTGGCCATGCCGCGCCGGGCGGTGCCCCGTCAGGGCGTGCCCAAGGGGGCGGTGATCGTCGGCGGCGGTCAGGCCGGCATCATGCCGATCACCGCGCCATCGGGCTGGCATATCCTCGGTCGCACCGACTTCTCGCTGTTCGATCCGCATCGCGCCGCGCCGGCAACGCTGAGGCCCGGCGACAGGGTGCGCTTCATCGTCGCGGGGGTGGAGCGGTGATCGAGATCCTGTCGTCCGGCGCGCTCAATTCGGTGCAGGACCGCGGCCGACGCGGCTTGCTGTCGAGCGGCGTCTCCCGGTCCGGCGCCATGGATGTCGTGGCGCTCGATGCCGCCAACGCGCTCGTCGGCAACGAGGCCGGCGCGGCGGCGATCGAGGTGGCCGCCTTTCCCTTCCGGTTGCGATTCGAGGCGGCGACGGCGGTTGCCGTCACCGGCGCGCTGGCGGAGGCGCGGCTCTCCGGCCGCCGCTTGCCGCCCTGGTGGGCGACCGAGGCGAAGGCGGGCGACGAACTGACGATCGCGCCGCCCACGGCCGGCGCCCGCGTCTATGTCGCCGTCGGTGGAGGCATAGACGTGCCGTTGCTGCTCGGCGCCAGGGCGACCGAGATCAAGAGCGGTTATGGCGGCCATGAGGGCCGGGGACTGAGGCGCGGCGATCACTTGCCGTTGGGGCCAAGGCGGCCTGGAAGGCTGCCCGACGGCGGGATCGGCACGCCACCGCCGCCGGGCCGGGACCGAACGGACGAGCCGTTGCGCGTGCTGCCGGCCGCCGAGTGGCCGGACTTCTCCGAGGAGGCCCGCCGGCTGTTCGCGACGACAAGCTGGCGCGTGACCGCCGAGGCCGACCGGCAGGGATGCCGGCTCGACGGACCGGAGCTTACGCGCCAGCGGCCGCGCGAGCTGTTGTCGCACGGCATCGTGCCTGGCACGGTGCAGGTGCCGCCGGCCGGGCGGCCGATCGTCCAGCTTGCCGAAGCCAACACCTGCGGCGGCTATCCGAAGATCGCGACGGTGATCGAAGCCGATCTCTGGCGGCTCGGACAGGCGATGCCCGGCGACGCGCTGCGCTTTGCTGTGGTCGGGCGGGACGAGGCGCTGGCGGCTCTTCGCGAGACGGCCGGCTGGCTAGATCGGTTGCGAGGAGCGGCGGCGCTCTATCGCGTTTCGTAGAGCGGCGTGCCCCAGCCGACCGCATCGCCATCCCGTACCAGGGTCCGTCCAAGCGTCAGGTCGGCGGCGGCGACCACCGCCAGCAACAGGCCGTTGGCCTCGACATAGGCGATCGTCTCGCCCTTCGTTATCCGGTCGCCTTCGGCAAAGCGCGGCGCGGTCTCCAGCGGATGGCTGGACCGGAAGCGGCCGGGCGACGGCGCGACCGCGAGGGCGAGCGGCGGTTCGGCAGGCGCAGCCCCGGGGTTCTCCTCGGCGGCAAAGCGCAACGTCAAACGCGCCGGGCCGATGCGGATGTCGGCGGTGGCGATGCCCCGGCCATCGAGCCGGCGGACGACGGCTTCGATCTCCTCGAAGGTCATGGCGCATCGTCCGGGGCGAGGCGGATGAGCGGGGCGCCACGCGTCACCAGCGCGCCATCGTCCGCGAGGATCTGGGTGACGCGGCCGGCGCGGTCGGCCTCGATGGGGTTCAGCATCTTCATCGCTTCGAGAAGACCGACGGTCTGCCCTTCCTCGACGCGGTCGCCGATCTCGACGAAGGGCAGGGCGTCCGGCGAGGACGCCCGATAGAAGGTGCCGGTGAGGCCGGCGACGATGGCGTGATCGCCGGGGACGACAGGTTTTGGCGCGGTGCCCGAGACGGGCGCGGCCGATGCCTGCGGCCGAACGCCGCCGTCGCCATCCTTGACGAGGCGGATGTGGATGTCGCCCTCCTCGAACTCGATCTCCCGAAGGCCGGTGTCGTGGAGGAGAGCGACGAGGCGGTCGAGCAGCAGCGCGTCGTCCATCATGGCCTACCCGCGAAGGGGGCGAGCGCGATCCCCTCGGCGGCGAGGCGTTCGGCCAGCAGCCGCGCCGTCACCAGCGCCGTCGGACTGTCACCATGGACGCAGATGGAATCGACGGCAGTCGGCAGCGCCTTGCCATCCACCGAGACGATCTCGCCCGACATCACCATGCGGCAGGCCCGCTCCACTGCTTCGGCCGGATCGTGGACGAAGGCGCCGGGCCGGTTGCGGGGCATCAGGCTGCCATCGTCCTGATAGCCGCGATCGGCGTAGACCTCCGAGTAGGTGCGAAGGCCGGCGTCGCGGGCGCACCGCTCCTGCTTGCCATGGGCGATGGCGAGACAGGCGAGCGAGGTGTCGACGCCCTTGATGGCCCTGACGCTGGCGGCGGCGACATCGGCGTCGGCCACGGCGAGATTGGCGAGCGCGCCGTGCAGCTTCACATAGGCGATCGGATGGCCAGCCAGCGCCGACAAGGCCGCCGCCGCGCCGATCTGGTAGGCGACGAGGCGCTCGATCTCGCCGGCCGAGTAGGGCAGGACGCGGCGGCCGAAGCCCCAGAGGTCGGGGAAGCCGGGGTGGGCGCCCACCGCGACGCCGCCCGCCTTGGCGAGGCGGAAGGTCTCGGCCATGATCTCGGGGTCGCCGGCGTGCAGGCCGCAGGCGACGTTGGCCGAGGTGACCACGCCGAGCAGGGCGGCGTCGTCACCGATGCGATAGGCGCCGAAACCTTCGCCGAGATCGGCATTGAGATCGACGGAGCGGGGAAGTGTCATCGCGGCGGTTCCGGTTCGTTCGGTTCAGTATAGAGGCTCGGGCGCGGGACGAAAGGTCGAAGGGCGTTCTTCACAAGCCGAAGGGCCGGAACGCCGCCGCTGGCATTCGCGTTGGACTGCGGATAGGGTGCGCCCCGCAATCCGCCGGACCAGATCATGACGCATACGACCGACCAGCCGGTTCTCACCGAGGACGACAAGACCAAGATCGTCGTCACCGCCCTTCTGTGCATGTTCCTGGCCGCCCTCGACCAGACCATCGTCACTCCGGCACTGCCGATCATGGGCGCCTCGCTCGGCGGCGGCGAATGGGTGTCGTGGATCGTGTCGGCCTATTTCCTGACGGCGACGGCGGTGACGCCGCTCTACGGCAAGCTCGCCGACCTCAAGGGGCGGCGGCCGGTGCTCTATGCCGGCGTCGGCATCTTCGTGGCCGGCTCGCTGATCTCGGCGATGGCGCCGACGATGGCGGTACTGATCGCCGGCCGTGCCTTGCAGGGTCTCGGCGGCGGTGGCCTGATGGCGCTCGTCCAGACCATCATCGGCGACGTGGCGCCGCCGCGCGAGCGCGGCAAGTACATGGTGTACATTTCCGCCGTCTGGGCGACGTCGAGCATCGCCGGGCCGGTGCTGGGCGGGCTTCTGGCCGAATATGTCCACTGGTCGGCGATCTTCTGGCTGAACCTGCCGCTCGGCATCGTGGCGGTCAGTCTGTCGATGAAGCCGCTGTCCCGCCTGCCGGACATCCGTCGCGACCATCGGCTTGATATCCAGGGCGCGCTGATGATCATGGCGGCGACGCTGTTGTTCCTGTTGCCACTGACGCTCGGCGGGCATGCCTATCCTTGGAGCTCGCCGCTCATCCTGAGCATGCTGGTGGCATCGGCGGCCACCTTCGTGCTGTTCGCCTGGTACCAGTTCCAGCCGGAAGAGCCGCTGTTGCCGCCACGCATCTTCGGCGACCGGGTGATCGCGCTCACCTCGGCCACCTCCTTCCTGGCGGCGGCCGGCATGTTCGGCTTCTCGGTCTATTATCCGGTCTACCTGCAACTGATCGACGGCCTCGGCGCCTCGGCGGCCGGTCTGGCGTTGCTCGGCCCGATGCTCGGATCGGTGGCGGGCTCCAGCATCTCGGCGCGGATCCTGCGCAAGGGGAAGCACTACAAGCGGCTGCCAATGATCGGCAGCGCCCTGTCGATGGTGTCGCTGGCGGTGGTCGGCCTGCTCGCTGGCGACGTGTCCTTCTGGGTGATCGAGGCGCTGGCGGCGCTGACCGCCTTCGGGCAGGGCACGCTGTTCCCGGTTGGCACCGTCATGGTGCAGAACGCCGCCAACCCGCGCGACCTCGGTACGGCGACTGGCGCCTATACCTTCGTGCGCTCGCTGGGCTCGGTCGTCGCCATCGCCGTGCTGGGCGCCATCGTCGGCAGCGCCGGCATCGGCGAGCATATCAGCGAGGGGGCGCTGGCCCCGGAGGCCCGGGAGAGCGCCGTCGCCGCCTTCAGGGCGCTGTTCTTCGCCGCCGCCGCCGCGCAGCTGCTGTCGCTGGCGCTGCTGTCCCGCATCGAGGAGCGCCCCCTGCGCGGCCGCACGCCGCCGCCGGTGGACGAATAAGGTCTGGCCGGCCGCGTTGGCCGGCGAGGGAGGAGTTTGAATGATCCTGCATTGCGTGTTCATGAAGATGCCGGCCGCCGCTTCGTCGGCCGACGTCCTGAAGCTCTATGGCGCCGTGGCGGCGCTGAAGTCGTTCGTGCCCGGCATGGTCGACTTCAAGGCCGGCCCGAACGCATCGCCGGAAGGCCTCGGTCACGGCTTCCAGCACGGCTTCGTCGTCACCTTCACCGACGCGGCGGCGCGCGATGCCTATCTCGTCCACCCCGAGCACGTGAAGGTCGGCGACAAGATCGTGGCCGCCGCCGAGGGCGGGCTGGACGGTATCCTCGTCTACGATTTTGAAGTTTGAACGGCGTTTTCCGGCGTTTCTGACGGCTTTCATATCGATTCAACCGTCAAGGCATTGTCGACGGGCGGCGTTGGCTGTAGAGCTTAGGAGTGTTGCGGACGATACTTTCGTCTGAGTGACTTTCCCTTTCGCCCACCACAGCAGGCCCATGTCCTTCTCCGACCCGCTCGACCTTGCCGCCCGTCTGCCCGCGCCCGACCGTCTCGCCCTGTTCCTCGATGTCGACGGAACGCTGATCGGTCCCACCTATGCCGACCGGGAGCGCGGCATCGCCGCCGACCGCATCGCCCTGATCGACCGGCTCTACCACCTTCTGGGTGGCGCACTCGCCATCGTCAGCGGCCGCTCGGTGGAAACGGTCGATCCGATGTTCACCCCGCTGAAGCTGCCCGTCGCGGCGCTGCAAGGCGCCGACCGTCGATTTGCCGACGGGCGCCGCTTCACCCCGGTGCAGACTCCGGACGAGCGCAAGGCGCTCGAGGAGATCGCCAAGGTGGTGGCCGACGCCTATCCCACCATGGACATCCAGTGGAAGATCGGCGCGCTGGCCATCGTCTACAACGAGGGCGACCCGATTGCGCTGAAGGCGGCGGCCCTGGCCGAGCGCCACTCCGGCGGCCACGTGGCGGTGATTCCCGGCCGCGTGTCGGTCGACGTGGTGCCGCAAGGCGCCAACAAGGGGTCCGGCATCGCCTTCCTGATGGAGCACACGCCGTTCCACGGCCGGGTGCCGGTGCATGTGGGCGACGACGTTCCCGACGAGCCCGGCTTCCTCATGTCGCGCGATCTCGGCGGCTACGGCATCACCATCGGCCGCAAGGTTGAGGGCGTCGACAGCCGCTTGCCCGACCATGAGGCGACGTGGGACATGCTCGCCGCCTATGAGGCGCGCTGGCTGGACGACGAGCGCGCCGCCGCGCAATAGCTGCGGCTGCCGGCGGATCAGCCGATGGCGATCCGCACATAGGTTGTGTCGTCGAAATAGTCGCGGCCCGGCATGAACGGCCGCGACCCCATCACCCTCTCCACCATCAGCGGATCGTTCTCCCTGACGCGGGCGATCTCCGCCAGTCCGTCGGCGAGCGTTGCCGCCGGAGACAGGAAGCCGTCGGAGGCGAGCACGATCTCGCGGGCGTCCGTCGCCTCGAACACCTCGACGAAGCGGTCGGGCACGAAAGTGCCGGCAAGGCCGCCGTAGGCGAGGGGGTCGTCGCTGTCGAGGTTGAGGAAGGCGTGCTGGGCGAGAACCAGCGGCCGGAAGGGCTGCTCCATCGTCGGCACCCTGAGTTCGGCATCGAGACTGGTGAGACCGAGCCGGAGCCGCGCCCGGATGACGGCGCAGCGGAATTCGTAGCCGATGCGGTCGATCTCCTTGCCGCCGTGATACTCCCGCCCGTCGATGCGGACGTGGCAATCGCCCACCCGCCAGACCTCGCCGCGTGCCCGTGACCAGACGGCGGCCACCGCCGAGGGGCGCATCATCGTCTCGTCCGGCCAGTCGCCGATCGCCCTGATGATGGCGGCCGTGGCGGCGTCGACGAAGTCGCGGACGGTGGCGTCCGACGCCAGCTCCCTGACCGCCTGTTCCACCGCCTCGGCGGCGACGATGCCGCCCGGACGGTCGCCGATCGGACCGGAGGAGGTGGCGCCGTCGATGACGGCGGCGAAGTCATCCGTGACGACCAGCCGGTCTTCCTTCTTGGCGTCCGTATCCTTGCCGGTGGCGCACAGGCTTTCGATCACCCTGAAGCGGCGTGGAGAGATGGTCATGGGGTCTCCGCGTTGCGGCCTCGGCCGGTCGCGAGGGCGTCAGTCGACGTGGCCGGTGATCTTCGGCAGATAGTCGCCGCCATGCTCGACCCAGAAGCGATACATCGCCTCGGCCGACGGCAGCAGCCGCTTGTCGGTGCGGCGGACGACGTTCCAGGTCTTTATGAGGGGCAGGCCGATCACGTCCATGATGACGAGGCGGCCGGCTTCGACCTCGGCGGCGATGGTGTGCGAGGAGATGAAGGAAATGCCGAGGCCGGCCATCACCGCCTGCTTGATGGTCTCGTTGGAACCCATCTCGAACTCGCGGACGTCACGCCCGCCGTCGTGCTTGCTGATCAATTGGCCAAATGAATTGCGGGTGCCGGAGTTGACCTCTCGCACCAGGAAGGTCTCGCCCATCAGGGCTTCGATGGGAATGTTGCGCTCGTGGGCCAGCGGATGGTCGGGCGCGCAGATCATCACCTGCGGGTGCTTGCCGATGGGCTTGGCCTCGACCTCGAACTCGACCGGAGGCCGGCCCATCACCGCGAGGTCGACCTCGTAGTTCCGGAGGCGCTGGATGGTCTCGTCGCGATTGCCGACGATGAAGTCGATGTCGACCTTGGGCCGTTCCTTGCGGAAAGCGGCGAGCACCGTCGGCGCGAAGTAGCGGGCGGTGGAGACGACGCCGACGGCGACGCGGCCGGAGCCCGCCTCGCGCATCTCGGCCAGGGCGCCCGAGCACTCGTTGAGCAGGGCCTCGATGCGGTCGAGCGTGGTGGCGATTTCCCTGCCGGCCGAGGTGGCGATGAAGCGGTCGCCGACGCGCTCGAGAAGCGGCAGGCCGACGAGGTCTTCCAGCGCCTTCACCTGGGCGGTGATGGCCGGCGGGGTGACGTTCATGGCGGAGGAGGCGGCGGTGACGGTGCCGGTCTTGATGACCGCCGACAGGAATCGCAGCTGCTTCAAAGTCGTGTGGCGCATGCTCGAGTTCCTGTCTCTCCATGTCTCGACGCCGGCCCGCCCGGCGACTGTTCCTGCTCCGGAATCACATTGGTCTTCCGAAGCTTACCGCAAGCTATCGCCGGATGCCATTTGCCGGACACCGTTTCGACCATTGTCGCGGGGATAAGATGAAAGTCTCTCCCGCTCCCCGGAGGTTGCTCCCTGGGTGCTCGTCAAAAGCGACGGCATCGTGACCGGGGAGCCACAATCGGCGGAGGATGGACAGGGTGGACGCTTCCCGCGGTTGACGACCGCCGAAGCCACCGGCAGGATCGGTCCATCGCAACAGGAGCGTGGATGTCACGTCTGTCTGAATCCCGGTGAAGGCCCGCCCGGCATGGTGCCGGCAATGCGGGCCCATTCCATTGTCGCCCCGGAGGCCACCCGCTTCCGGAACGCTTTGGTGCGCCCTAGTGGCGCCACTTCGGACTTCAGACCCATGGATATTTCACGCGCCGAGCAGCGCATTCTGCACCTGCTTGCCCAGGGCGGACGCATCGAGATCGTCCGCGACGACCGCGGCGACATCGAAGAGCTTTCCTGTTTCAGCCGCGACGGCTGGCTCTACAATGAATTCAGTCTTGCCATGTTCCGCAAGCTGAAGAACAAGCGGGCGATCGCCTCGAAGAACAGCAAGCCCTATCGCATCACCCAGCGCGGGCTGGAGCTAGTGCGCTCGCAGCCCGACAATCGGTGAAGCGAGTGCCGGCGGCGGCCCCATCGGCCGCCGCCGGCTCTTGATCGATTACGCCGGGATTTTCCCCCGGTCGGGGAAACGGGGTTAGCACTCGGCGGCGTCTTGCTTTAAGAACGTCTGGCTTTTGAAACCTTTGCCGGAACGCTTCCCATGACCGTCAAGATCGCCCCGTCCGTATTGTCGTCGGATTTCGCCCGCCTCGGCGAAGAACTCGCCGCTGTTGAGCGGGCGGGCGGCGACTGGGTTCACATCGACATCATGGACGGGCATTTCGTGCCCAACATCACCTTCGGCCCGGCGGTGGTGAAGGCGATGCGCCCGCACACCAAGCTGCCGTTCGACGTGCACCTGATGATCGAGCCGGCCGATCCGTTCCTGGCGACCTTCGCCGATGCCGGCGCCGACGTCATCAGCGTCCACAAGGAGGGCGGAGCGCATGTGCATCGCTCGCTGCAGGTGATCCGCTCGCTCGGCAAGAAGGCGGGCATTGTGCTCAACCCCGGCACCGACGTCGGTGGCCTTGAGTACATGCTCGACGAGATCGACCTCGTGCTGCTGATGACCGTCAACCCCGGCTTCGGTGGGCAGGCCTTCATTCCGGCCGTCGTCGAGAAGGTGAAGAAGGTGAAGACGCTGATCGGCGATCGGCCCATTCACATCGAGATCGACGGCGGCGTATCCACCGCCAATGCCGGCTTGCTGGCCCGTGCCGGCGCCGACGTTCTGGTTGCCGGCACGTCGGTGTTCAAGGGCGGTACCGAGGCCGACTACCGCCGCAACATTCAAGCGCTGAGAGACAGTCTATGAGCATTCGCGCCCTGATCTTCGACCTCGACGGCACGCTGGTCGACAGCCTGCCCGACCTTGCCGAGGCGATCAACGACCTGATGGCCAAGAACGGCCTCGCCGCGCACGCGGAGCGCGCCGTGGCGTCCATGGTCGGCAAGGGCGTGCCCGTGTTGGTGCAGAAGGCTTTCGCCGCCCATGGCGTGACCATGGAGGGCGAGGCGCTCGCCGCGCAGGTGAAGACCTATCTCGGCTTCTACGAGCCGCGCGCCACGCGCCTGACGCGCCTTTTCCCCCACACCGCCGACGTGGTGAAGGAGCTTGCCAAGAGCTACCGGCTCGCTGTCTGCACCAACAAGCCGACGGCGGTTTCGCGCGAGATCGTCGACAGCCTCGGCATCGGCGCCGACATCTCGGTGGTGGTCGGCGGCGATAGCGGCGTGACGCCGAAGCCGGCGCCGGACATGATGTGGCTGGTGGCCGATAAGCTCGGCCTCCCCAAGGACGAGGTGCTAATGGTTGGCGACAGTGCCAACGACGTCGCCTCGGCCAAGGCGGCGGGCATCAAGGTGGCGGTGGTGCGCTATGGCTACACCGACATACCCGCCGACGAGCTCGACGCCGATTTCGTGATGGACGATTTCAGGGGACTTCCGGCAGTATTGGAAAAGCTGCGGTAGAACGCATCACTTCAGCGGGAGGGCGGTGTTCGCCTTTCCGTGCGATGCTCCGGCCAAGAGGGCGTGATGGCACCCATCAAGGCACTGATCTTCGATGTCGACGGCACGCTGGCGGAAACCGAGGAGGTTCACCGCCTGGCCTTCAATCGCGCCTTCGCCGAGGCCGGGCTGCCCTGGGTGTGGGAACCCGAGTTCTATGGCGAGCTGCTGTCCGTTCACGGCGGGCGTGCGCGGCTCGTGCATTTCATCGAGCATTATGCGCCGCCTGAGGCCGACGAGGGGCGTCGACGGATCGACGAGTTGCACGCGGCCAAGACGCGCCTGTTCGCCAAGCTGGTGGATCGCCGGCTCGCGCGGCCCCGTCCGGGCATCGAGCGGCTGATCGAAGAGGCTCGCTCGCAAGGACTGGCCGTCGTGCTGGCCACCACGTCGAGCGTCGAGAACGCCGAGGCTCTGATCCTCGCCAACTTCGGGCTCGACGGGCTCGAAAAGATCACCGCCATCGTTGGCGACGCCGGCGTGGTGCGGCCGAAACCGGCGCCGGACGTCTACGAGCTGGCGCTGGCGAAACTGGGCCTGACGCCGCGCGCGGCGATCGTGTTCGAGGACAACGGCCCCGGTCTTGCCGCCGCCACGGCGGCCGGCATTCGCACCATCGTCACGCCGAGCCGCTATGCGGGCGGCGACGATTTCAGCACCGCCTTCGCCGTGCTGTCGCATCTCGGCGACCCCTTCGAGCCCTACCAGCACATCGCCGGGGTTGGCGACGAGGGCGGCACCGACATGGTGACGGTGGCGGCCTTGCAGCGCTGGGTGTCGGACGACGACGACATACTCGGGCTGCTGACCATCGGCGGGCGGCCGGTATATTGAACCGCCTCACAGCCCCACCGGAAAACCCTTGAACGGCTTGATCTCCTTCAGGACGAAGGTGGTCTGCATTTCCTTGATGCGCGGCAGGCGGCGGATCACCGTCATGGCGAAGTCGGCGTAGGTGTCGAGGTCGGGTGAGACGACCTGCAACAGGAAGTCGGCGTCGCCGGCAATGGAGTAGCAGGCGATCACCTCGCGCAGGCGGGCAACGCTTTTCGAGAACTCCTCGGCTTCCGCTTCGCTGTGGCTGTCGATCTTGACCCGGACGAAGGCGAGCACCCCGAGGCCGATCTTCTGTCGGTCGAGCGCGGCGCGGTAGCCGTCGATGACGCCTGTCTCCTCAAGCTGACGCACGCGCCGCCAGCAGGGCGAGGTCGACAGGCCGACGTCCTCGGCGAGCGCCTGGTTGGTCAGGCGGCCGTCACCCTGGAGCGCCTCAAGAATTCTGATATCGACCGGCTCAAGCGTGGGGTTCGGCATAGTCTGTCTCTCATTTGATTACATCTGGCAGATCTTACCTCAGATCGCCCACTCATCGCAAACTCCGGCATGAAATGCCTCGGCCTTGCGAATAACCTTGCCGGCATCGTTCAACGTTCAGGAGTTGCCATGCCGCCCGACTGTCGCCTCGCCATCGTCGTCAATCCCGACCTGCCGGCCGGCCTTCTGGCCAACACGGTCGGCGCCATCGGCATCGGGCTTGGCGCCCGTCTGCCATGGCTCGGCAATCGTCCGCTCACCGATGCCGAGGGGCGCATCATCGACGACAGTTCCATCCTGCCGGTGCCGATCCTGGCGGCTGCGCCGGAGGCCATTGGCGCGCTGATGCTGAAGGCCATGCCGCGCGGCGACGACAGCGCCCTGGTGGTGTTTCCGGCCTTCTCGCGGTCGCTGCACGACTATCGCGAATACGAGGCGATGCTGCCGGACAAGCGCCTCGCCGAGGAGGCGATCGATGGCATCGGTCTCTGCGGCCCGGCGAAGTGGGTGAAATCGCTCACCGGCTCGCTGCGCCTTCTCCGATGATTGCTCAGCGGAACGGCCGGCTGAGAAAGCGAGATCCCCTGAGGCCGAAGCGCCATGGTCGGTCGGCCGCCTTGGTGATGCCGATGCGCGGGCCGGCGACGATGTCGGGGGTGCCTTGGCGCGGGATCAGCACGAAGGGCGGCGCATCGAGCGGCAACCCATCGTGGGCAATGGAGATGCCGAGCGCTTCGGTCAGCCGGCCGGGGCCTGCGGCAAGGAGGCGCGGCTCGGCGGTCCGTCGCCGCTCCGCCATCACCCCCAAGCCGGCGGTCGGTTCGATGGCCCTCAGCAGCACGGCGGCGCCGTGGCCCACCGGGCCGGTGACGATGTTGACGCACCAGTGCACGCCATAGGAACGGTAGACATAGGCGGTGAGCGGCGGGCCGAACATGGCGCGGTTGCGCGGCCGCTCGCCGGTAAACGAGTGCGAGGCGGGATCGTCGGCCTCGTAGGCCTCGGTCTCGACGATGATGCCGCCGGCGCCATCGACGAGAAGGGTGGCGCCGATCAGCAGCGGCGCCAGCTCGATGGCGGGGAGGGGAGACAGGGGAGCGATCACTTGGCCTTCCGGGGCTTGATGCGGCGGGCGAGACCCTCGACGAGGCGATCGGCGACGAAGCGGATGCGGCGGCTGGGCTTGAGGTCTTCGTGGTAGGCGAGCCAGAGCGGCAGCGCGAAGCCGATATCCTCGACCGGCAGCCGCACGACGCGCGGCTCGGCCTCGGCGATAGGCGCCTGGATGAAGCCGATGCCGGCGCCGGCTATGACCATCTGCCAGCCGACGACGTGGTCGTCGCAGCGGATCGGGAACCACTCGCGCGGCACCGGCAGGCCGGCGCGGGCAAAACCCTGCAAGAGATCGTCGGCCCTGTCGAGACCGATGACGTCGTGGTCCAGGAGATCGGCCAATCGGGCCGGCGTACCGCGCCGGGCGAGATAGGCGGGCGACGCGTAGACGGCAAGCGGAATGTCGCCGATGCGTCGGCGAACGAGCTGGGGTTGGCGCGGCTCGTACATGCGGAGCGCGATGTCGGCGTCGCGGCGCAACAGGTTCTGCGTCTCGTCGCTGGCGACGATCTCTATGTCGACATCCGGCTCCTCGACATGCAGCGCCGCGATGACGTCAGGCAGCAGATAGGTCGCCACCATGCGGCTCGCCGTGACGCGCACCGTACCGGCCAGGCTGTCGCCGGTGCCGCTTGCCTTGCGCTCCAGCGCCAGCGCCGCCTCGCCCATGCGACGGGCATCCTCGACGAGGTCGAGGGCGGCCGGCGTCGGCTCCAGGCCGCGCGGCTGGCGACGGAACAGTGGCGTGTCGAGCGTTTCCTCGAGCTCGCGGATATGCCGCCCGACCGTCGGCTGGACGAGGCCGAGCCGGTCGGCCGCCGCCGACAACGATCCGCTGTCGACCACGGCGAGGAAGGAGCGAAGAAGGGTCCAATCGAGCATGTTGATATGCAAAAATGAATGATGCTGCGACAATTATAGCGAATTGATGTGCAAATTCAACTCATCTATTCCCACTCCCAGGCGTTTCGTTCTTTCTGGTCCGGCTCCCGCGCCGGGGAAGAAAGGAGGAAGGCGAGTTCCATCAACCGATTGCACGGATTGGATATTTCAGGAGATCGACATGACCGGACATGTTCTCGTTCTCGGCGCCCTCGGTGGGGTCGGCCGGGCCGTCGCCGAGGAGTTTCATCGCCAGGGCTGGCAGGTATCCGGTCTGGTGCGCAAGGGGCGGGCCGGCGAGCTGCCGGATTGGGCTTGGCCGGTGGAGGCCGATCTCACCGACGCCGAGGCGGTGGCCAAGGCGGCGAGTTCCAAGGTCGACGTCGTCTTCGACGGCCTCAACGCGCCCTACCATCGCTGGGCCGAACTGGCGAAGCCGCTTTACGCCGCCGCGCTTGCCGTCGCCGAGCGGCTCGGCGCGCTGCATCTCTTCCCCGGCAACGTCTACGGCTTCGGCGAACGCATGCCGGACCGGCTGACGCCGGACCTCGTCGCCGCGCCGACCTCGGACAAGGGGCGCATCCGCGTCGAGATCGAACGGAGTTTCGCCGAGGCGGCGCGGGCCGGGCGCGTCCGCACCTGCATCCTCCGGGCCGGCGATTTCTTCGGCCCGTCCATCACCGGGCAAAGCTGGCTGTCGGCCCTGATCGCCGCCAAGGCCGGGCAGGGCGTCATCCGCTCGCCGGGGCCGGAGAACGTGCCGCACGCCTGGGCCTATCTGCCCGACCTTGCCCGCGCCTTCGTGCGGCTGGCCGAACAGCGCGATCGCCTCGACGCTTTCGAGGTGTTCCACTTCGAGGGGCATACCGCCTCGATCGCCGACATCGCCGAGGCGGCCGGCGTGGTCCACCGGCGGCCGATGCGGGTCCGGCGCGTGCCCGGCTTGGTGTTCACGTTGATCGGCCTGTTCGATCCGGTGATCCGCGCCTCGCGCGAGATGGCCTACCTCTGGCGCGTGCCGCACCGGCTGGCCGACCGCCGCCTCGAAATGATCACGGGGCCGCTCGTGGCGACCCCGCTTTCCAAGGCACTGGCATCGATCGGCCGTTGACGCCGCCGTTACAGAAACTCGCCCTGCACGGCGAAGCAGGCGACCTGGGCGTTGCCACCGGGCGCATTCAGCAGCTTCGGCTGGTCGACGTCGCAGGGTTCGTAGCGGAAGGGGCAGCGCGGATGAAAGGCGCAGCCCTTGGGCGGGTGCAGCGGCGACGGCAGTTCGCCGGTGAGGCGGATGCGCTCGCGCCGCTTCTCCGGCTCGGTGGTCGGCGTCGCCGAGAGCAGGGCGCGGGTATAGGGATGGCGCGGCGTGTTGAAGATCTCGTCGGCCGTGCCGAACTCGACGGGGCGGCCGAGATACATCACCATCACCTCGTCGGCGATGTGGCGCACCACGGAAAGGTCGTGGCTGATGAACAGGTAGGCGAGGCCGAACTCCTGCTGCAGGTCCATCAGGAGGTTCAACACCTGCGCCTGGATGGACACGTCGAGGGCCGATACCGGCTCGTCGAGCACCAGGATCTTCGGGTTGAGCATCAGGGCCCGCGCGATGGCGATGCGCTGGCGCTGACCGCCGGAGAACATGTGCGGATAGCGGTCGTAATGCTCGGGCCGGAGACCGACCTTCTCCATCATCGCCCGCGCCTTGGCCTGCCGCTCGGCGGCTGACAGCGAGGTGTTGAGGCGCAGCGGCTCTTCCAGGATGGTGCCGACCTTCTGGCGCGGGTTGAGCGAGCCGTAGGGGTCCTGGAAGACGATCTGCACGGTGCGGCGAAGCTCGTGGCTCGGCGCATGGTCGAGGTGCACCGGCTTGCCGTCGATGATCAGGTCGCCGGCGGTCGGCGGCTCGATCATGGTGACGAGGCGGGCGAGCGTCGACTTGCCGCAGCCGGACTCGCCGACGACGGCCAGCGTCTTGCCGACGGTCAGCTTGAAGGAAGCCTCCGACAGCGCGCGCACGGTGGCCGGCTCGCCAAACATGCCGCGTTTCAGGCTGTAGTGGCGGGCGAGGTGCTGGGCCTCGAGGACGACTGGAGCATTCATGCCGAGATCCTCCGGTCGAGGATGGCGGCCGGACCGGGATGGCCGACCGGCTTGCCCTGATTGAGCGGGTAGTGGCAGAGCGCGTAGCCGGCAGCCTGCCCCTGGGTGACCGGCGCCTTCTCGACGCAGCGCTCGGTGACGAACTCGCAGCGCGGGCTGAACAGGCAGCCGGCGGGGCGGTCGTACTGACCGGGCACCACGCCGGGGATCGACGGCAGGCGGCGGCTGGTCGCCCGTTCGGGCAGCGCCGACAGCAGGGCCGCCGTGTAGGGATGGTGCGGGTCGGCGAACAGCTGGGCGACCGGCTGCTCCTCCACCTTCTGGCCGGCATACTGCACCGACACCCGGTTGGCGGTTTCGGCGACGACGCCCATGTCATGGGTGATCAGCACCAGCGCCATGCCGGTATCGCGCTGGAGCTTGGCCAGGAGGTCGAGAATCTGCGCCTGGATGGTGACGTCGAGCGCGGTGGTCGGCTCGTCGGCGATCAGGAGCTTGGGATTGCAGGCGATGGCCATGGCGATCATCACGCGCTGGTTCATGCCGCCCGACATCTGGTGCGGGTAGGTGTCGAGGCGTTCGGCGGCCGAGGGAATGCCGACCAGCTCAAGGAGCTCGACGGTGCGGTCGCGCCGGGCACGCTTGTTGAGGCCGAGATGGACCTTCAGCACTTCGCCGATCTGCCAGCCGACCGTGTAGCACGGGTTGAGCGAGCTCATCGGCTCCTGGAAGATCATGGCGAGATCGTTGCCGATGATGCGCCGCCGCTCGCGGGCGGGGATGGTGAGCAGGTCCTTGCCGTCGAACATCATGCGGTCGGCGGTGATGGTCGCCGTCCACGGCAGCAGACCCATCAGGGCCAGCATGGACACCGACTTGCCCGAGCCGCTCTCGCCGACGATGGAGACGATCTCGCCGGGCTCGACGGTCATCGAGACGCCGTCGACGGCGCGAAACTGGCCGCCCACCGTGCGGAAGTCGACCGAGAGGTTGCTGATTTCGAGAATGGGCATCACGACCTCTTCAGCTTCGGATCGAGGGCGTCGCGCAGGCCGTCACCCATCAGGTTGATGGCGAGCACGGTGATCAGGATGGCAAGGCCGGGGAAGGTCACCACCCACCAGGCGCGGGTGATGAACTCGCGCGCTTCGGCCAGCATGGTACCCCATTCCGGTGTCGGCGGCTGGGCGCCCATGCCGAGGAACCCGAGGGCGGCGGCGTCGAGAATGGCGCCCGAAAACGACAGGGCCGCCTGGACGATCAGCGGCGCCATGCAGTTCGGCAGGATGGTGACGAACATCAGCCAGATCGGGCCGGCGCCCGAGACGCGGGCGGCCGTGACGTAGTCGCGGTTGCGCTCGGAGAGCACCGCCGCGCGGGTGAGACGCACGTAGTGCGGCTGCGCCACGATGGCGATGGCGATCATCGCGTTGGTGAGGCCGGGACCGAGGATGGCGACCAGCGTCAGCGCCAGCAGAAGCGACGGGAAGGCGAGGATGACGTCCATGACGCGCATGATCGCCGTGTCGACCCAGCCGCGGAAGAAGCCGGCGAACATGCCTATGACGACGCCGCCGATCAACGACACCGAGACGACGACGACGCCGATGAACAGCGAGAAGCGCGAACCGAAGATCAGGCGCGACAGGATGTCGCGGCCGAGCGCATCGGTGCCCAGCAGAAAGATCCCCGCGCTGCCATGGGTGAGGGGAGGTGCCAGAAGCGCGTCGCGGAACTGCTGGTCGGGGTCGAAGGGGGCAAAGATCGGCGCGGCGAGCGCGACGAACACCAGCGCCGCGAACAGCACCAAGCCGGCGACGGCACCGTGGTTTTCCGAGAAATAGCGCCAGAATTCCTTGAGGCGCCCCGGACGGACAGAAGCGGAGACAGCGGTCATCTGGTTACCTCTGGTGCCGGATCTTGGGATTGACGAGGCCGTAGAGCATGTCGACCACGAGATTGACGCCCATGACGATGAGGGCGATCAGCACGAGCCCCCCCTGCACGGCCGGATAGTCGCGGCGGAAGATGGAATCGACCATCCACTTGCCGACGCCCGGCCAGGAGAAGATCGTCTCGGTCAGGATGGCGCCGGCCATCAGCACGCCGATCTGCAGGCCGATGGTGGTGATCACCGGGATCAGGGCGTTGCGGAGCGCGTGCACGGCGACGACGCGGAACGGGCTGAGCCCCTTGGCCTTGGCGGTGCGGATGTAGTCCTCGCCCAACACTTCGAGCATGGCCGAGCGGGTCTGGCGGGCGATGACGGCAAGCGGAATGGTGCCGAGCACGATGGTCGGCAGGATGAGATGGCTCGCCGCCGACCGGAAGGCGCCCGCCTTGCCGGACAGCAGGCTGTCGATCAGCATGAAGCCGGTCACCTTGGGGAAGAAGAACATCAGCGAGATGCGGCCGGATACCGGCGTCCAGCCAAGTATGCCGGAGAAGACGATGATGAGGAGCAGAGCCCACCAGAAGATCGGCATGGAGTAGCCGACCAGCGCGGTGGCCATGGCCGTATGGTCGAACCAGGAATTGCGCTTGACGGCGGCGATGACGCCGGCCGGCACGCCGAGCGCCACGGCGAAGATCACCGCGCAGAACGACAGTTCCAGCGTCGCCGGGAACAGCGTGAAGAACTCGGTGAAGATCGGCTTCTTGGTCGAGATCGAGGTGCCGAAGTCGCCGTGCATCAGGTCGGTGAAGTAGTAGATGAACTGCTTCCAGAGCGGCAGGTCGAAGCCGAAGCGGTGCATCAGCTCGGCGTAACGCTCGGGCGATATGCCGCGTTCGCCGGCCAACAGCAGCACCGGATCGCCCGGCAGCAAGCGGATGAAGAAGAAGGCGACCAGGCTGACGCCGATGAAGGTCGGGATCAAGAGGCCGAGGCGTCGGAGGATGAAACCGAACATGGTGCGGGGTCAGTCCTGGCTCGAGAGTTGCTTGACGAAAATGTGTGTCGGATGCGTTTCATGGCGCCCGTCCGGAGTCCAGATCGGAGCTTGCCGGACGCCGCTGTCGCGCCAGCCGGCCCTTGCGTAGAACCGATGGGCGCGATCGTTGCCGGCCGAGCACTGGATCGCCGCGTCGCGAATGCCGCGCCGGACGAGTTCAGACTCGGCTGCGGCCAGCAGCGCGGCAGCAAGGCCCGTGCCGCGCGCCTCGGTCGCCACGTAGAGCTGGTCGATCTCATCGCCTTCGATCGCGGCAAAGCCGGCAACGTTGCCGTCCCGTTCGGCGACGAGGATGCCGGCTTCGAGCGGCCCGAGGCGAAGATCGAAGCTTTCCAGGCTCCGTTCGGCAACCACGGCCGCCGGCAGGACCGCCCCATGGCCGTCGTGCCAGGCGTCGTGCCATAGCCGCACGACCGCGGCGCGGTCATCGGAACGATATGGGCGAAGGATGGGCGCGTTAGGCATGGGGCTTCCAGTAGCCGCCGAAAACCCGGGCTGCAAGCGACAACGTCGATATTTGACCATTTTCGCGGCATGAAATTGCCGCGATTTCCGCCACCCTACATGGTTTCCCGCATGAGGAGGCAATCGGTGTGTCGCCGTCCGGACCGGTCCCCGGATGCGAAAACGGTTCCGGAGATTGCTCCCCGGAACCGTGTCCGTCTTGGTGGTGCCGCTTACTCGGCGATATCGACGCCGTCGAAGCGGTGCGAGCCAAGCGGATCGACCTTGTAGTCGATCACCGACTTGGACATCGGCACGTAGGTGGTCGAGTGGGCGATGGTCGCCCAGGGCGCTTCCTTCTTGAAGACGACCTGCGCGTCTTCATAGAGCTTGGTGCGCTCGGCGATGTCCGACACCTTGGACGCCTTGACGACCAGGTTGTTGAACTCCTCGTTGCACCAGTTGGCGCGGTTCGACCCGCCGACGCCGGCACAACCGGCCAGCACGGCCAGGAAGTTGTCCGGATCGCCGTTGTCGCCCGTCCAGCCCATCAGCACGGCACCGTCGCGCTCCTTGTCCTGGCTGCGCTTCAGGTACTCGGCCCACTCGTAGGAGACGATCTCGACCTTGACGCCGACGTTGGCGAAGTCGGCCTGGATCATCTCGGCCATGCGGCGGGCATTCGGGTTGTAGGGACGCGACACCGGCATCGCCCACACCTTCATGGAGAGATCCTTGACGCCGGCCTCGGCGAGCAGCTTCTTGGCCGCTTCCGGATCGTACGGATCGTCCTGGACCTGGTCGTTGTAGGACCACATGGTCGGCGGAATCGGGTTCTTGGCTTCCTGGCCGGTGCCCTGGAAGACGGCGTCGATGATCGCCTTCTTGTTCATCGCCATGTTGAGCGCCTTGCGGACGCGCACGTCGTCGAACGGCTTCTGCAGGACGTTGTAGGCGAGGTAGCCGATGTTGAGGCCGGCCTGGCTCATCAGCTGGACGCTGTCGTCGGACTGCAAGGCCTGCACGTCGGCCGGGTTCGGATAGGGCATCAGCTGGCATTCGCCGGCCTTCAGCTTCTGAACGCGGACCGAGGCATCCGGGGTGATGGCGAAGACGAGGTCGTCGATCTTCTGCTTGCCGCCCCAGTAGTCGGCGAAGGCCTGATAGCGGATGACCGCGTCCTTCTCGTAGGCCACGAACTGGAACGGGCCGGTGCCGACGGGGAGCTGGTTGAGGTCGGACTGCTTGCCTTCGGCGGTGAGCTTGTCGGCGTATTCCTTCGAGAGGATCGACGCGAAGTCCATGGCGAGGTTGGCGAGCATCGGCGCGTTGGCGGCCGTAAGCGTCATCTTGACGGTGTAGTCGTCAACCTTCTCGAGCGACTTCACCAGGTTCGGCATGTCCATGCCGGTCCAGTATTCCCAGGCGCCGCCAGCGTAGGAGTACCAGGGATTGTTCTTGTCGTTCTGGCGCTCGAACGAGAAGATCACGTCGTCGGCGTTGAAGTCGCGGGTCGGCGTGAAGAATTCGGTGGTGTGGAACTTGACGCCCTTGCGAAGATGGAACGTGTAGACCGTGCCGTCTTCGGAGATGTCCCAGCTCTCGGCGAGGCCGGGGATGACGTTGGTGGTGCCCCGGTCGAACTCGGTCAGACGATTGTAGACCGGCTTCGAAGAGGCGTCGAAAGTGTTGCCGCCGGCGTAGGGCGCCGGGTCGAAGCCTTCCGGGCTGCTCTCGGAGCAGTAGACGAACGTCTTGGCGTGGGCGGCGCTGGCAAGGCCCGCCACGAGCATGGTGGCCGCCAGAAGGCGGGACATCGTTTTCATCAAGGTATACTCCCCTGTTGCCGATCAAGGTCGGCGAACCCCGTGCCTGGCCGGACGGTCTTCTTGTGACTTTTCCCCGTCGGCCGGCGAGCCTTTATCCGAACCGACAATTGACCGATTGGCAAGCGTTTTTTCCCGTTCGGTCAGAAATGCGGCATCCGGCCCGCCCCCCGGCGAAGACCATCCGCCGGTTTCAGAGGGACGGGCGGCAACCCGGACTCCGAATCGTTCCAGACGACGGCTCGTCAAACCCTTCCGGCAGCGATAGGATTGGAGGAATGCAGAGGAGGATGCGCATGGCGGACGGGGTCGAGGCCGAACTCAAGGTGGCCGTGGACGCGGCCGGCGCCTCGCGCCTGGCGCGCCTGTCCACTCTGCCGGGGCTGGGCGTCGCCGCCAAGGGCGACAAGCGGCTCGTCAGCACCTATTTCGACACGCCCGATCTCGCCCTGCGCGCCAAGGGCATCAGCCTTCGCCTGCGCCGGTCGGGCCGGAGCGGCGAACAGACGGTGAAGTTTTCCGGCAGTTTCTCGCTTGGCCTCGCCGAGCGGCCGGAGTTCAACGTGCCGCATGCCGGCCGCGTGCCCGATCTCACGCGCCTGCCCGACGAGGCGGCGGCCGAACTGGGAAAGCTGGTCGACGGCCGGCCGCTGGTGCCGCTGTTCTCCATGCGGGTGACGCGGCGGCGTTGGGAGATCGTGACTCCGGGCGGCGACCGCGTCGAGATGGCGCTCGACCGCGGCACGGCAACGGCGGGCAGCCGCCGCGCCGACATCCGCGAGGTCGAGTTCGAGCTTCTTTCGGGCGACAGGCGCGCCCTGTTCGAGGTGGCGCGGCCGGCGCTGGCCGGCGTTGCCTTCCACTTCTCGACCCAAGCCAAATCCGATCTCGGCTATGCGCTGCTCGAAGGCGAGATCGGCGCCGCCGAGCCGACGACGGCGATCGATGCCAAGCTTGACGACGACATGTCGGTCGAGATGGCCTTGCAACTGGTGCTGAGATCCTGCGCTGCCCAGATCTCCGCCAATGTCGCGGCGCTCCGGGTGGGGGACGATCCCGAAGGGGCCCATCAGCTGCGGGTGGGGCTGCGGCGCCTTCGCACGGCCCTGAAGATTTTCGCGCCGGTCATCGCACCGGGGGCGGCCGAGCCGCTGGCCGCCGAGGCGCAGCGCCTGGCGACCGACGTGGCGGCGACGCGCGACATGGACGTGCTGATCGACGAACTGGTGGCGCCGCTCGACGGCGGCGACGACATGGCCGCGCTGATCGCCCTCCTCGAGAAGCGGCGCAAGGCGGCGCGCGCCCATCTTGCCAGCGTTCTGGCCGACCGGGCCACGGGCAACTTCCTGATCGATCTGCTGGCCTTCACCGAGGCGCGCGGCTGGCTGTCGATGGACGA
This sequence comes from Pleomorphomonas sp. T1.2MG-36, assembly GCF_950100655.1. Lineage (NCBI taxonomy): Bacteria > Pseudomonadati > Pseudomonadota > Alphaproteobacteria > Hyphomicrobiales > Pleomorphomonadaceae > Pleomorphomonas > Pleomorphomonas sp. T1.2MG-36. The sequence goes on along the minus strand of NZ_CATNLY010000001.1, from coordinate 1,040,349 downwards.
TGTCGGACAGAGCGTCGACCTCGCCGCGCCGGTCACTCCGTTTGCCGAGCGGCTGGTCGCCCGCCTTCGGCGCAAGGTGGAGAAGCTCGGCCGCGATCCGGAAGCTCTTTCTCCAGATGAACGGCATGAACTCAGGAAGAGATTCAAACGCCTACGCTATGCCTATGATTTCTTTGATCCTTTGATGCCGAAGTCGGTGCGGCGCAAGATGCTGCCCCGCGTCAAGGCGGCGCAGAACGTGCTGGGTGTGCTCAACGACATTCACATGGCGCATCTCCTGCTCGACGATCTCCATGCCGTGGGGCCGAAGGCCGGCGCGGTGGAGCGGGCGATCGGCTATTGCCTCGGCTGGCACAGCGCGCGGGCCAAGGCGATCTGGGAGCGCCGCTCCGACGATCTGTCGCTGGACTGATATCCGCGAAGGCGGATTTATGCGGTTTACATATCAGTAAAAATACGTGACTGTCGGCGTGGGCTTGGGGCGTTTTGCACCCGGGGGAGCTGAGGCCAGCTTTTGACGCTCGTCCTAATCAAGAGATTCAAATACTGAATCCAAAAGCTCCACCGAAACACCAGATCGTAAGTGGTTCGTTTTGCTATGATATTCGCTTCGTAAGTCATGTCGGGCGAATGGCGTCGAACGGACCGCAAGGAGCCATCGACATGAGCGAACGCATCGTCATCACCCAGGACATGATCCGTCTCTACGACGAATACACCCACCTGACGTTGGATCGCCGCGGCTTCATGGAGAAGCTGGCAAAGCTCGCCGGGTCGGGCGCTGCGGCGGCGGCCATCGTGCCGCTGATCGAGGCCCGGCAGGCCCAGGCGGCCATCGTCGAAGCGACCGACAATCGGCTCGATGCCTCGACGGTCGAATTCCCCGGCGACGGCGGCACGATGAAGGGCTACCTCGTCCGGCCCGCGTTGCCGGCCGGACCGCTGCTGGCGGTGATGGTCATCCACGAGAACCGTGGGCTCAACGGTCATATCGAGGACGTCGCCCGCCGCCTTGCCCTGGAAGGCTTCATGGTCCTCGCGCCGGACTTCCTGTCGCCGGTCGGCGGCACGCCCGCCGACGAGGACAAGGCGCGCGAGATGATCGGCGCGCTCGACAGAGTGAAGGCCGTGGGCAACGCGGTGGCGGCCGCCACCTTCCTGCGCGGCCATGTGGGCAGCAACGGCAAGGCCGGCAGCGCCGGCTTCTGCTGGGGTGGCGGACTGTCGCTGCAGACGGCGGTGGCCGATCCCGAACTCGGCGCGGCGGTGTCCTATTACGGCGCGCAGCCGGTGGCCGAGACGGTGGCCGCCATCAAGGCGCCGCTGCTCCTGCACTATGCCGGCCTCGACGATCGCATCAATGCCGGCATCCCGGTGTTCGAGGCGGCGTTGAAAGCGGCGGGAAAGACCTACGAGCTCCACATGTACCCGGGCGTCAATCACGCCTTCAACAACGACACGTCGGCGGCGCGCTACGACAAGGCGGCGGCCGATCTCGCCTGGCAGCGGACCGTCGATTTCCTGAGATCCCATCTCGCCTGAGGTTGGCGCAGACAAGCTGACGTCCAAAAATATGACAAATCGGGACTTGGTCCCGCAGCAAATCGCTATATAAGCGGCTGAGCAAGGAGCTCTCTTTCCCATGTCGCCGACTGCCGCGGGCGTTCTTTTCAAGCTCGCCTCGACCATCGCCTTCGCCATCATGCTGACGTTGATCAAGCTGGTGTCCGGCCGCGTGCCTCCTGGGGAAATCCTGTTTTTCCGCTCTTTCTTCGGCATCGTCCCGGTCATCGTCTATCTGTCGGTGCTCGGCGTCTTCCCCGCTTCGCTTGCCACGGTACGCCCGCTCGGCCATGTGCGCCGGTCGCTGGTCGGAACGGCCTCGATGTTCTGCTGGTTCACGGCGGTCTCCTATCTGCCGCTGCCGGACGCCACGGCCATCAGCTATTCCGGGCCGCTGTTCGGCGTCTGCTTCGCCGCTCTTCTGCTGCACGAGCGTGTCCGGGCGTTCCGCTGGGCCGCCGTCGGCATCGGCTTTGTCGGCGTGCTGATCGTGCTGTCGGAGCAGATGGGCGGCTTGAGTTCGGGTCTGCATGGCGACCGTGCCGTCGGCGCCGCTTGTGCGCTGGCCTCGGCCATGCTCGGCGCGGTCGCCGCCGTGACGGTGCGCGAGTTGACGGCGACCGAAACCACCGGCGCCATCGTGTTCTACTTCCTGGCCTGCGGTTCGGTGTTTTCCTTCGTGACGGCACCTTTCGGCTGGGTGCTGCCGAGCCTTGGCGACGCCGGCATGCTGATCATCGCCGGTCTGTTCGGCGGCGTCGGGCAGGTGTTGATGACCCAGTCCTACCGCCTCGCCGAGGCCTCGGTGATCGCGCCGTTCGACTACATCAACATGATCTGGATCGTTATCATCTCCTACATCGTGTTCAGCGACGTGCCGACGGCGGCCGTGCTCGCCGGCTCGCTGGTGGTGATCGCATCGGGCGTGTTCGTCGTCTGGCGGGAACGACGCCTTGGCATCCTCGAAGCCAAGGCCAAGGCGAGAAGCGCCGACACGCCTAACTAATTCTCTGCCTCAGTCGCCGGCGGGCCTCCGGCCCTTGGCTTCCGCTCCGCTTTCCGTCTTTCGAGGCTTCGCCACGAAAGCCCCGCTCCGCGCGGCGCCGCTTGGCGCCGGAAGCCGCCTTCTGGCGACTTCGAGTTTCGGCCTCAGTCGCCCGGCTTTTGCGTCGCTCGGGAGCTTCGGTTCTCGGGTGAGGGCGGCTGGATGGCGTTGACAGCGTTCCGGGTGCGGGCCAAAGAGGTTATGCAGGATTCCCGGGCATAACGTCCTGCGCGAGAGATATTCGATGAGCGAAATTGCGAGCGGCAAGCGCGAGGTGATCGACGTTGCGGTCGTCGGCGCCGGTCCCATGGGCCTTGTCACGGCGCTGATGTGCGCCCGTGCCGGTCTCAAGGTTGCGATCTACGAACGGCAGAGCGACTTCGCGGCCTCGCCGGCCTGGAACGGTACCGGCGTTCTCGCCCCCGACTGCGAGGCGGATGCCGCCGACGCCACCATCGTCGATCTGGGCCGCCGTTCGATCGAGCTGTGGCCGACGCTGGCCCCGGGGCTGATCTCCAACGGCGCCCTGGTGCTCGGCAACCGCCGCCTGCCGTCGGCGCTCGACGACTATTCCACCTTCGTCCTCAACTACGACTGGGTTGACGAGGAGCGGATCGCCAGCCTCGAACCGTCGCTTGCCGGCATCTACAACCGAGGGCTGTTTTTCCCGCAAGCCGCGCATGCCGATCCCCGTACTCTGTTCAATGGCCTCAAGGACGTGCTTGAGGCCGGCGGCGTCCGGATCCGTTTCGACTGGGTCGGAACGATCGACGGGCTGCATGCGGAGCGCGTCGTTGACACGCGCGGCCTCGGCGCGCGCGACCGGTTTCCCGAACTCAGGGCCGTCACGGCGGAAATGGCCATCGTGCGCAGCCACAAGATCGAGCTCAACCGGCCGATCCGGCTTCTGCACAATCGCTACTCCCTCTATGTGACGCCGCGTGGCCAGGGGATCTACGTGATCGGCGCCACGACGGTCGATGACGACCGCAGCGGCGTGTCGGTGCGCTCGGCCGGCGAACTGATGATGCATGCGGTGTCGCTGCTGCCGGCCTTTGCCGACGCCGAGGTGCTGGAGCTGCGCTCCGGGCTGATGCCGGTGCTGATGAACGGCGTGCCGAAGGTGCTGGTGGGCGACCGGGTGATCGCCGTCAATGGTCTGTTCCGGTATGGCTGGATGGTGGCGCCGGCCATTGCCGAGGACCTGCTGCGCGTGATCTACACGCAGGCGACCAAGGTCATCCACGCCAGTCGGCCGACCCGCCACTGATTTCCGTTTCTCGTCCCTGATGGATTGCCCATGCTCGACCGCTTCTACCTCATCATCGATCGTGCCGCTTGGCTGCCCCGCCTGCTGCCGCTGGGTCTGAAGCTGGTGCAGATCCGCACCAAGACGTCCGATATCGAGACGCGGCGGAGGGAGATCGCCGAGGCGATCGCCCTTTGCAAGGCGACCGGCGCCATGTGCGTGGTGAACGACCACTGGCGGGAGGCCATCGAATTCGGCGCGGAGTGGCTGCACCTCGGCCAGGAGGATCTCGACACGGCCGATCTCCGGGCCATCCGGGCCGCCGGCATCCGCTTCGGCGTGTCCACCGCCAACCGGGCGGAGCTCGACAGGGCACTGGCGGTCGATCCCGATCACGTGGCCCTCGGGCCGATCTGGTCGACCGTCTCAAAGGACGATGCGGCCCCGGCAAGCGGCCCCGAGCTGCTCACCGAGTGGAAGCGCCTTGCCAACCGGCCGCTGGTGGCGATCGGCGGCATCTCGCTCGACCGGGCGCCCATCTGCTGGCAGGCCGGCGCCGACAGCGTGGCGGTGATCTCCGACGTTCTATCGGCGACGAGCCCCGAGGCTCGGATGACTGAATGGCTCGATGTGGCCAAGGCTTGGGAGGCGCGGGCATGACGGCGATCGCGGTCACCATCGCAGGGTCGGATTCAAGCGGAGGCGCCGGTATCCAGGCCGACCTCAAGACCTTCTCGGCGCTCGGCGTCTATGGCGCGTCGGTGATCACGGCACTGACGGCGCAGAACACGCGCGGCGTCACGGGAATCCATGAGGCGCCGGCCGACTTCGTTCGCGCCGAGATCGACGCCGTGTTCTCCGACCTGGCCGTCGGCGCGGTGAAGATCGGCATGCTGGCCAGTCCCGAGCTGATCCGCACCGTCGCAGCCGGCCTTCGCGATTACGGCCAGAGCCGCGTCGTGCTCGACCCGGTGATGGTGGCGACGTCCGGCGACAGCCTGCTCAAGGGCGAGGCGGTGGCGACGCTGCGCAAGGAGCTGTTCCCGCTGGCCAGCCTCGTCACGCCCAATCTGCCGGAAGCCGGCAAGCTCTTGGCGCGGACGGTGGGCGAGACGACCGACGACATGCTGGAGGCGGGGCGCGAACTGCTCTCGCTCGGCCCCAAGGCAGTGCTGATCAAGGGCGGTCACGGCACCGGTGCCGAGAGCACTGACCTCTATCTCGACGGTGACGGCGAGCGCTGGCTGACGGCGCCGCGCCACGCCACGCGCAACACCCATGGCACCGGCTGCACGCTGTCCTCGGCCATCGCCGCCGGCCTTGCCAAGGGGCTCGACATGTCCGCTGCCGTCGCCGAGGGCAAGGCCTATGTCACGGCGGCCATCGTCGCCGCCGACCGGCTGGAGATCGGGCACGGCCACGGCCCGGTCCATCACTTCCACGCCTGGTGGTGAGCTAGCTTTTGTCGAGCCGGCGGCTCACCGTCGCGTCGATCCAGCGGGCGACGGCGCGGACCGCCGGCGCCTTGCCGCGTTCCGGATGAGCGAGGCGATAGACGTCGCGAAAGGCGGCGCCGCGGGTGCCGGCGACTTCGGCAAAACGCGGGTCGGCATCGCCCATCAGCACCGGCAGCATGACGTCCGCGCCGGTCGAGGCCGCCGCCTCGGCCAATACGTCGAGGCTGTTCGAGCGCGCCATGACGCGGGCGTCCGGACGCAGCGCCTTCAGGGCGGTCATCTCCGGCATGTCCGCGTAATCCTGGCCATAGGCGACAATGCAGCCGGACCGCGCGCCCGCCTTCGGTCGGTAAAGCGCGAAGGCGAGGCGGCCCAGACGCCGGATGGTGGCGTTGTCCACCGGCCCTCGGCCGAGCCGCACGGCGAGATCGGCCTCCCGCTCCTCGAAGCTGACGCTTCGGTCCTCGATGTTCAGGTCGACCTCTATGCCGGGATGAGCGGCGGCGAGATCGCCGAGCGACGGGGCCAGGATCAGGCCGTGAACGAGCCCGAGGCTTGAAACGCGCACGCTGCCCGCCGCCTCTTCGCGCGAGCGGCGCAGCCGGTTGCCTGCCTCCTCGGCGACCGCCGCCATGGTGGACAGTTGCGGCAGGATGTCCCTGAGCAACGGTGTTGGTCTGAGGCGGCGGTCGACACGGTCGAACAGCGCCGCCCCGAGCCGCGCCTCGATCCGGGCGAGGCGGCGGGCGGTGGTGGTCTGGTCGACGCCGAGCTGCCGGGCCGCAGCGCTCAGCGTTCCGCCGGCGACAAGCTCGTTCACCAGCTCCAACTCTTCCCAACTCAAGCCTGCGTCCATGCAGATTGATCCCTGATTATTGCCGATTTCCTGCGTTGATGCAGAGCCTATTGTCGCTGCGTGGTCAAGATGGAAAGGACGCAACATGCCATGCACACTCAATGACCTCTTCGGTCGCACCGTCATCCCCGCCCGCCTCGGCGTGGCGCCTCTGGTGCTGGTCGATTGCCAGAACGACTATCTCACCGGCCCCCTGGCGCTGGCCGGCGTGGAGGCGGCGGTGGAGGCCGCCGGCCGGTTGCTCGACGCCGCCCGGGCGCGCGGTTCGAAAGTCATCCACGTGGTTCAGCGCGGGGCGGCCGGCGGGCTGTTCGATCTCGACGGCCCCGGCGGCGCGGTGATCGACCGGCTGGCGCCCCGTGAGGGTGAAGCCGTGGTGGTCAAGACGCTGCCGAACGGCTTTGCCGATACGCCGCTGCTGGCAGAGCTTGGGGAGCATGGCGGCGAGATAATCGTTGCCGGTTTCATGACGCACAACTGCGTTTCCTCGACCGTCCGCGCCGCCCTCGACCTCGGCATCCTGCCGACCGTGGCGGCCGATGCCACCGCCACGCGCGACCTGCCATATTCGGGCGGCGTCGTGACGGCCGCCGATCTTCAGCGGGCGGAACTGGCCGGGCTCGCCGATCGGCACGCCGTCGTCGTCATCGTGGCCGAACTCCTTGGAGAATAGCTTGTCGGTTCAAGCGACTTGTCACGGCAATGCTACCGAATTCGCAATCAAACCTAGACGAAGGTACTAGCCTTGCTCCGCGCCTCTCCGTAATATCCCGAGCCAATTGGCGGAACAAAACGGGCAACGGCCCGGCATTGGGAGTGCGTGAACATGGTCGCGGAGCTGGATCCTATCTTCAAGCGTCTGGAAGCCAAGAAGGCCGAGCTGGCCGATCGCCCGATGCGAAAGCTGTTCGCCGAGGACGCCGGCCGTTTCGACCGCTTCAGCGTGCATCTCGATGACCTGTTGCTCGATTTCTCGAAGAACCGTCTCGATGCGGATGCCTTCGGTCTGCTGATCGAGCTGGCCAAGGCCGCCGGTGTGGCCGAGCGCCGCGATGCCATGTTCTCCGGCGCCATCATCAACACCACCGAGAAGCGCGCCGTGCTGCATACGGCGCTGCGCAACCGGTCCAACACGCCGGTCATCGTCGACGGCAAGGACGTCATGCCCGACGTCAACGAGGTGCTCGGCCGCATCCGCGACTTCGCCGAGGGCATCCGCTCCGGCAAGATCGCGTCTTCGACCGGCGCCAAGTTCACCGACGTCGTCAACATCGGCATCGGCGGCTCCGATCTCGGCCCGGCCATGGCGACGCTGGCGCTGACGCCTTATCGCGGCAATGGCCCGCGCCTGCACTATGTGTCCAACGTCGACGGCGCCCATATCGCCGATACCTTGGCCGAACTCGATCCCAAGACGACGCTGTTCGTCGTGGCGTCCAAGACCTTCACCACTTCCGAGACCATGACCAACGCCGGCACGGCTCGCGAGTGGATCAAGACGAACCTCGGCGAAGCGGCGGTGGGCGCGCACTTCTGCGCGGTGTCCACGGCGCTCGACAAGGTGGCCGCCTTCGGCATGGACGTGAAGCGCGCCTTCGGCTTCTGGGACTGGGTCGGCGGCCGTTACTCGGTGTGGTCGGCCATCGGTCTGCCGGTGGCGATCTCCGTCGGTTTCGACAATTTCGTCGCCTTCCTCTCCGGCGCCCACGAGGTGGACAACCACTTCCGCACCGCGCCGCTCGAGAAGAACATCCCGGTGATCCTCGGCCTTCTCGGCGTCTGGTACCGCAACGTCTGGGGCTTCTCGACCCACGCCGTGCTGCCCTACGACCAGCGTCTTTCGCGCTTTGCCGCCTACCTGCAGCAGCTCGACATGGAGAGCAACGGCAAGGGCGTGCGCACCGACGGCACGCCGGTGCCGCGCGCATCCGGGCCGATCGTCTGGGGCGAGCCCGGCACCAACGGCCAGCACGCCTTCTACCAGTTGATCCACCAGGGCACCGACGTCATCCCGGCCGACTTCCTGGCCGCCGCCGTGCCGCACGAGCAGGTGGGCGACCACCATCCCAAGCTCCTGTCCAACGTGCTGGCTCAGACCGAGGCGCTGATGCTCGGCAAGACGGCGGACGAAGCCGCCGCCGAGCTCCGGAAGGCCGGCAAGTCGGAGGCCGACGTCGCCGCTCTCGCCCCGCACAAGGCGTTCCCCGGCAATCGCCCGACCAACACCATCCTCTACCGCACCCTCGACCCGAGGACGCTTGGCCGCCTGATCGCCATCTACGAGCACAAGGTGTTCGTGCAGGGCACCATCTGGGGCGTCAACTCCTACGACCAGTGGGGCGTCGAGCTCGGCAAGGAGCTCGCCAACCGCCTTCTGCCGATCCTCAAGAACGAGGCGGAACCGGCGGCGAGCCAGGATGCCTCGACCAAGGGACTGGTTGCGGCCATCAAGGCGCTGCGGAAGGATTGAGTCTTCCGATGAAGCCGGTGGCGGGTGCGCCGCCGGCTTTTCCTCATGCCGTTGTTGCCTTGGGGCATCCCGGCGCGGGTTTTCAGGTATTGCGCAAAGTCGGCCGGTGCCAACGCCGGCCGATTGTGTATATTTGGACAAGGGGAAAGCTGGCCCGCACGGCGCTGTCCGATGCTCAGGCCGAACCGCCGTGCAGCCGATGACAGCCGGCGGCGTCACGGGGTCGCCGATCTGGAGGAATGGATGTACGAGTTTCAGGAGTTCGAAAATGGCGCTGCGCTTGCCGATGCCTTGACTGTCGAGGTCGCCGGTGCGCTCGCCCATACCATCCGCCTGCATGGCAAGGCGGCGCTGGCGTTGTCGGGGGGCAAGACGCCGGTGCGCTTCCTCGAGGCGATGTCGCGCTATCGCATGCCCTGGAACGACGTCGTCGTGACTCTGGTCGACGAACGCTGGGTGCCGGAGAGCCACGAGCGCTCGAACGCCGGCCTTGCCCGCCGCCACCTCCTGAAGGGGCCGCTCAGCAACATCGAGTTCGTGCCGCTCTACCGGCCGGTGCCGACGCCCGAGGAAGCGGTGGCCGAGGTCGGCAAGGTCATCGCCGATCTGCCGCTTCCCTTCGCCGCCGTCGTGCTCGGCATGGGCGAGGACGGCCACACCGCCTCCTTCTATCCGGGCGGTGACAATCTGGCCGTGGCCAACTCGCCCGATTGCAAGGCGCAGGTGATGGCGATCAACGCCAAGGCGGCGGGCGAGCCGCGCATCACGCTGACGCTGCCGCTGCTGCTGGGCGCCGACGAGATCCTGCTGCACATCGAAGGCGCCGAAAAGCGCGCCGCCTTCGAAAAGGCCGTGGCCGGCGACGACGTGCTGGAGATGCCGGTGCGCAGCCTTCTCAAGTCGGAGAAGCTGGTCAAGGTTCTCTGGTGCCCTTGATCAGGAGCGAACGATTTCAGGATTGGGCGGCCCGGTTTCGACCGGGCCGTTTTGCATTTGTGGGGTGCCGAGTGGTTCGATGTGACACAATTGGCGGCCTTGTCATAAAACTGAGAAGCTGTCGGGACAAAAGGAGGTATCGGGATTGGCGAATTGCCGTCGATTCCCGCACCGGAGAAGATGCGACGCGCATCTTTGTTTGCCATGACGGACGCCAATACTACTCGAAGCCTGAGATCGCTGTTCCTGTCCGACATTCATCTCGGCACGCGAGACTGCCAGGCCGATCTTCTGTTGGACTTCATGCGCGTTCACGAGGCGGAGACGATCTATCTCGTGGGCGACATCGTCGACGGCTGGCGGATGCGCCGGTCCTGGTTCTGGACGCAGAGCCATAACGACGTGGTCCAGAAGCTGTTGCGCAAGGCTCGCAAGGGCGCGCGGGTCGTCTACATTCCCGGCAATCACGACGAGTTCCTGCGCGACTATCTCGGCACTCACTTCGGCGGCGTCGAGGTGATGGATCGCTGTCTGCACGAGGCGGCCGACGGTCGCCGGTTCCTGGTGATCCACGGCGACCAGTTCGACGTGGTGGTGCGGCATGCCCGCTGGCTGGCCTACCTCGGCGACTGGGCCTATGAGACGGCGCTGTGGATCAATACGTGGCTCAACAGGGCCAGGCGGTTCCTCGGGCTGCCCTACTGGTCGCTGTCGGCCTGGGCCAAGCTCCGTGTGAAGAACGCCGTCAATTTCATCGGCGCCTTCGAGGATGCCCTGGCCTATGAGGCGCGGCGCGTCGGGGCCGACGGGGTCATCTGCGGCCACATCCACCACGCCAGCATGCGCGACATGAACGGCATCGCCTACGTCAATACCGGCGACTGGGTGGAAAGCTGCACGGCGATCGCCGAGAACCACGACGGCAGTCTGGAGATCATCCGTTGGACGCGCCTCGAGCACGAACGGCAGCAGCCCTTGATGCTGCCGCGCGCCGAGGCCGCCGAATGACGCGCATCACCGTCGTCACCGATGCCTGGCATCCTCAGGTCAACGGCGTCGTCCGCTCGATCGAGCGCACCAACGCCGAGCTGATCGCCATGGGGGCCGAAGTCACCATGGTGACGCCGGATCTGTTCCGGACGCTGCCGCTACCGAGCTATCCGGAAATCCGCGTCGCCATCTCGACCTATAGGCGGGTGGCCCGCGAGATCGAGCGTGGCCAGCCGGCCTACGTCCACATCGCCACCGAAGGGCCGCTTGGCCTCAAGGCGCGCAAATGGTGCCGCCGCCACGGCATGCCCTACACGACGAGCTATCACACGCGGTTTCCGGAGTATGTGTCGGCACGGCTGCCGGTGCCCGAGTCCTGGCTTTATGCCCTCGTTCGCCGGTTCCATAACGGCGGTGCCGGCTGCATGGTGGCCACCGACACGCTGGCGGCCGAACTGTCGGCGCGCGGCTTCCGCAACCTGATGCGTTGGGGGCGCGGCATCGACGCCGAGCTGTTCCGGCCGCGACCGGATGAGGCGGGGGTGTTCGACCATCTGCCACGGCCGATCTTCATCAACGTCGGGCGTATCGCCGTCGAGAAGAATCTTGAGGCGTTCCTGGCGCTCGATCTGCCGGGCTCCAAGGTGGTGGTGGGCGATGGGCCGCAGCGGGCGAGCCTCGCGAGGCGCTACCCGAACGTCCACTTCGCCGGCGTCAAGATCGGCGAGGATCTCGCCAGCGCCTATGCCTCGGCCGACGTCTTCGTGTTTCCCTCGCGGACGGATACCTTCGGCAACGTGCTGCTGGAGGCGCTGGCCTCGGGCCTGCCGGTCGCCGCCTATCCGGTGATGGGGCCGCTCGACATTCTCGGCGACAGCGACGCCGGCATTCTCGACGAGGATCTGCGGGCGGCCTGTCTCGGCGCCCTCGCCATCGATCGAACGGCGGCACGCCAGTTGGCGCTGTCTTTCAGCTGGCGGCGGGCGGCGCTGCAATTCCTCGACAACATCCGGCTTGCCAACGGCGAGACGCTGGATGCGCCCCTTGAGCCGGCGATCGCCTGAGGCGGCTTCGCGCTGTCAGACGGTCATGTCGACATGGGCTCCCATGCCGGCCGGTGGCGGAGCGGACGCCGTTTGGGTCGCTTTGCTCAGAAGCTCGGCGGCCGCCTGGTCGGATTTGAGCGCCATCTTCATGGCGGCCATGCCGATATTGTTCGTGGTGTTGGTCTGCACCATGGTCGCGACGGCTGCCGAAACATCCATTTTCGATACTCGCGCCTGCTAGAATGCTCTCAGGAGAACAGCGCCTGCCGTTCGGCCTTGGTCATGCGGGCGAACGGATCGTCGACATCCTTGCCCTGACGCACGGTGTCGGAGACTTCCTTCAGCGCCTCTATGGCCGTGTCCACTGCCTCCGACGCGATGGCCAGCGCCTCGTCCGTCGGTTCGTTTCCTGCTTCCGGCTCCTCGACCTCGGTTTCGATCGGGTCGAAATCCATGCCGTCGGCGAGGGCGGCGGCGTCTTCGGGCAGAGCCTCTTCGGTCTCGATGCTGTCGAAGTCGATGCTGTCGGCCAGGGCGGCGGCATCTTCCGGCAGGTCCTCGTCGGCTTCGATGGTGTCGAAGTCGATGCTGTCGGCGAGGGCGGCCGCATCTTCGGGCGAGTCTTCGTCGGTGTCGATGGCGTCGAAGTCGATGCTGTCGGCAAGCGCAGCCGCCGTCTCCGGATCGCCGTCGGTCGGGATGGCGTCGAAGTCGATCTGACCGTCTGCACCGACCATCGAGGGCGCCGGAGCATGCTGCAGTCCGGCCATGGCTTCGATGCGGTCGAAGTCCATCTCGTCGATGGCATGATTGGCCACCGTGTCGAGGGCGGCCTGATCGGCCGCGGCATCCTCGACCATCAGGTTGTCGACCAGGTTTTGCTCGATGCCTTCGCCAGCCAGGGCAGGGCCGTTCAGCAGGTGGGCGTCGGGGCGGTGATCATGCGCGTTGACGGCGACGCGCCGCTCGGACGACGAGCTGTGCACTTCCTCTTCGTCCATGCCCCAGATCTCGATCATCGCGTTGATGCGGTTTTCGAGATAGCGCAGGACCTGCACGACCTTCTGCGTCCGCTGGCCAGTCAGGTCCTGGAACGAGCAGGCCATGTAGATGTTGGTGGTCAGGTTCTCGACCTCGTCGCAGAGCGCGTTGTCGACGCCGGCTTCGCGCATCGTCCAGGCGAGTTCCTGAATCTTCTCGGCCGAACCGAGAATCTCGGAGGTGGCGCCTTCGGTCTGCTCGACGATGGCGTCGAGCTCGTTGGAGGCGCGGTCGAAGCGGCTCAGGGGCGAGCGGCCGTCGCTCTTGATCTGGGCGATCTCAAGCTTGGTGCGCTCGATGGCATCCTTCATCTCGCCGATGTCGAGGCGAATGCGATCGGCGTCGGGGCGACGCTCGCGCTTCAGCAGGCTCTCAAGGCGACCGATGGCACCCATCACCATATCGGTATCGGCCGATCGATGACGCCGGGAGTATTCGAAGAGGAACCAGCGTCCCTTCTCGGTCTCCATGACGGCGGCTTCGATGGCCTCGTAATCGGATTCGCGCAACGGCGAGAGGGCTTGCGAATTTTCCATATTTTCGCCGCAGACCCCTTTGTAGACTAAACGGACCAAGCTACAGGTAAAGTGCCGGCCGAGGACAGGCAAGCGATTCAATTCGGCGAGCCGCCATCATCGCCGCGAATCCTTCACAACGAGTTTATGCCGAGTTGCTCCGTTGACAAGAATGATCGGGCGATTTGCCCCCGCCTATTTGATGAGCGCCTTCTACGCCATCGCTTTTTTCGTCAATGGAGTGATGACGCCATTCTTTCCGGTCCTGCTGCAGGTCAAGGGGCTGAGCGGCGAACAGATCGCCTTCGTGCTGGCGACGCCGCAGGTGATGCGCATGTTCACCATGCCGGTGGTGAGCGGCCTGTCGGACCGCGCCGGCGACCGGCGCCACGTGATGGCCGGCGTCATTGGCCTGACGCTCGGCTTCGCCCTGTTGTTCGGCCTTGCCAAGGGCGATGTCGCGGTGATGGCGGTCGGTGCCGTCCTTCTGGTGTTGTCCTACTGCGTCGGGCCGCTGGCCGATGCCTTCGCCATGATCATGGATCGCCACGGCCTCGGCGAGTATGGCAAGATGCGGCTCTGGGGCTCGGTGTCCTTCATCCTGGGCAACGTCGTGGGCGGCTATGCCATGGACCATTCCGGGTCGATGGCGGTCTACGTCCTGGTGCTGTTCGGCTTCACCGTGGCCATGCTGTCGACGGTTGCCATTCCTCCGCCTCCGCCGGCCACCACCCAAGCCTCGGCGGCGGCGCTGACCGTGCTGCGCAAGCCGGCCTTCCTCGCCGTGCTGCTCGGGCACGCCGTCAACCAGGCGGGGCATGCGGCGCTCTACAGCTTCGGCACCATCCTCTGGCGCGCCAACGGCTTTTCCGACCTCACCATCGGCATATTCTGGGCGATCGGCGTCATTGCCGAGATCATTCTGTTCGCGGTGGCCGGCCGGTTGTTCCGCGTCGTCTCGCCGCTGAAACTGATGGCCGGCGGCGCGGTGATCGGCTGCCTCCGCTGGCTGCTGTTCTCGCTGGACCTGCCGCTGTTGCCGACGCTGGCGCTGCAGGTGATGCACGCCGGCTCCTTCGCACTCGCCCATATCGGGCTGATGCGCTTCCTGCGCGAGGTGGTGCCGACCGAGCGCGCCGCCTCGGCGCAGGGCACCTTCGTCATCTTCAACGGTCTTGCCATGGCGCTCGGCACGGCACTGGCCGGGCGGCTGGTGCCGACGCTCGGCTCGGACACCTATGTGGTGATGTCGATTTTCCCGATCCTCGGCCTGATCATCCTGACCGCGGCCGGCGGCGGCGCCCGTCGCCTGCCGGCCCACGACGCGACGACGACCGTCAGCGTCGCGGCAGGGGAGCCCGCCGCCCGCTGAGGCTCAGCCCCAGAGGTCTGGGTAGGGCGGATGGACGATGGACCCGGAGAACATCAGGCCGGGCAGGCGATCGCGGGCGAGCAGAAGCGGGCCATCGATGTCGGCATACTGGGCGCGCTGGGCGGCGACGAAGGCCGGCGCCATGGCGAGCGAGCTCGATACCATGCAGCCGACCATGACGATCAACCCTTCCTCCTCGGCGGAGGCGATCATGTCCAGCGCCTCGGTGAGGCCGCCGGTCTTGTCGAGCTTGACGTTGACGGCGTCGTAGCGGCCGACCAGCCGCTTGATGTCGGCGGTGGTGTGGGCGCTCTCGTCGGCACAGACCGGCACCGGCCGCTTGGCCTCGTCGAGATAGTCGTCGGCGCCGGCCGGCAGCGGCTGCTCGATCATGGCGACGCCGAGTTCGATGCAGGCTTCCATCATTTCGGGGAAGATTTCCGGCGTCCAGCCCTCGTTGGCATCGACGATGATGCGGCTGCGGGGGGCGGCCCGGCGAATGGCGACGAGGCGCTCGCGGCCGCCATCGCCGCCGAGCTTCACCTTCAGCGTCGGCCGATCGTTGGCCGATTTGGCGGCGGCGGCCATGGCCTCGACGCTGTCGAGCGAAATGGTGAAGGCCGTGTTGACCGGTTCGAGCGGCGGCAGGCCCAGGAGGTGAGCGACGCCGCGGTGGGTTGCCTTGGCCTCAAGATCGATCAGCGCACAGTCGAGGGCATTGCGCGCCGCGCCGGGCGCCATGGTCTCGCGCAGGGCGAAGCGGTCGCCCCCCTTCTCGATGAAGTCGCGGACGCTCTCGATTTGCGACATGACGCTTTCGACGGTTTCGCCGTAGTGCGCATAGGGAACGCCTTCGCCTCGTCCCGACACGGCGCCATCGCTGATGGTGGCCTCCACGACGACCGCCTCCGTCTTGGAGCCGCGGGAGATGGTGAAGGTGCCGGCGATGGGAAACCTCTCGACGGCTATGCTGAGCTTACGCAAGGCGACCTCACATTGATTTCCGGGCGGGTCGGACGGCTTCGACGGATGCCGCCGGTACAACGCCGGAAAGCGTCCCACCATGGGGACCGAACAACTGTCCGTTTCGCTCAACTTTGTCCATCAGTTGCTCCACGGACGCTCGGCCTCGTCGGCCGATTACGCCCCAGAGTAAAGATATCAAGGCGAAATGGGAATCCTTAAAGGGGGAGCGCTAGGTCGAAACCCTTATCTTTGGTCTAGCCGGCCGACGTTGTGCTCCGGCAACGAAGCGTAGCGCGTTCGAGGCTGGCGTCGGCGGTCGCCGCTGATGTATCGTGCATTCCTGTATTCGTCGTGGTTACCGAGTCACTGGATCGGCGGGATGCTCGGGCGCAGCGCTTCAGGCGCGGCGGGAGTGCTCAAGGAGTGATGGCGTGCGGTCGGCAGATGGGGCGCGGGACGACGTGACGGTGCTTGGCATCGCTGGCGACTGGACGGTGGAAACCGTCGGCAAGCTGCTGCCTTCCATCGCCGACAAGGTGGCGCCCGGCCGGCATCTGGTGTTCGACGGCAGCGATCTCGGTCGGTTCGACACCGCCGGCGCCTGGGTGCTCGTCGGCCTGATGCGCCAGCAGGAAGAGGCCGGCGGCTCGTCCGAGTTCAAGGACTTTTCCAGGTCGGCGGCGGCGCTGATCGCCGAGATCGACCCGCTCGGCCGCGAGCAGTTGCCGCCGCCGCCGCGCGCCAACCCGATCACCTGGACGCTGGAGGAAGTCGGCCGCGGCGCGGCGGGGATCGTCGACGACGCCTATCTGCTTCTCGCCACGCTGGGCGAGACGTCGGTCGCCTTCCTCGATGTGCTGCTCTTCAGGCGGCGCATGCGCTGGGCGGCCCTGTTCAACAACATCAGCCGCGCCTCGATCCAGGCGGTGCCGATCATCGCGCTGATGAGCTTTCTGATCGGCATGATCATCGCGCAGCAAGGTGGCTTCTACCTGTCCACCTACGGCGCCGATCTCCTTGTGGTCGATCTCGTCGGCGTGCTCACCTGCCGCGAGATCGGCGTCCTCCTGACCGCCATCATGATCGCCGGCCGCTCGGGCGCGGCCTACACCGCCGAGATCGGCTCGATGAAGATGCGCGAGGAGGTCGATGCGCTGAAGGTGCTTGGCCTGTCGCCGGTGGAAGTGCTGGTGCTGCCCCGTCTCCTGGCGCTGGTCATCGCGCTGCCGATTCTGACCCTGGTTTCCGACCTCGCGTCGCTGGCCGGCGCCTGGGTGGTCGGCCTGTTCTACATCGGCATCCCCACCGATGTGTTTCTCGAGCGCCTCAAGGCTGCTCTGACGGTGACCCACGTGCTGATCGGTCTCACCAAGGCGCCGTTCATGGCCGGCATCATCGGCCTGATCGCCGCCGTCGAGGGCATGAAGGTAAAGGGCTCGGCCGAGTCGCTTGGCGAGCACACCACGGCGGCGGTGGTGAAAGCCATCTTCATGGTGGTGGTCACCGACGGCGTTTTCGCCATGATCTTCGCGATGATCGGAATCTGACGAATGAACGGCGTGGCGGAGCGACAGGATGGAGAGCGGGAGGCGGTGATCAGCGCCCGAGGTCTCGTGGTTGGTTTCTCCGGCGAACCGGTGCTCGACGGCCTCGATATCGATGTCTGGCGCGGCGAGGTCCTGGGTGTCGTCGGCGGTTCGGGCACCGGCAAGTCGGTGCTGCTCAGAACGATCATCGGCCTCAACCGGCGCTCGGCCGGCACCATCGAGGTATTCGGCAAGGATTTCGACGGCATGTCAGGCCAGGCGCGGCAGGATATCGGCCGGCGCTGGGGTGTGCTGTTCCAGCAGGGCGCCTTGTTTTCCTCGCTCACCGTGTTGCAGAACGTGGCGGTGCCGCTTCGCGAGCACATGCGGCTGCCCGACACGCTGGCCGACGAGCTGGCGCGGCTGAAGATCGAGTTGGCAGGTCTGCCGGCCGATGCCTGCGCCAAGTACCCGGCGGAACTGTCGGGCGGCATGATCAAGCGCGCCGCCTTGGCGCGGGCGCTGGCGCTCGACCCCGACATCGTCTTCCTCGACGAGCCGACGGCCGGACTCGATCCGATCGGCGCGGCCGAGTTCGACCAGTTGATCCTCAAACTGCGTGACACACTCGGCCTGACGGTGTTCATGGTCACGCACGACCTCGACAGTCTCGTCACCATCACCGACCGTATCGCCGTCCTGGGCAACCGTCGCGTTCTCGTCGACGGGACATTCGCCGAGCTGAAATCCTTCGACCACCCATGGGTGCGCGCCTACTTCAACGGTCCGCGCGCCGAGCACTTTACCTTCGGATAGGAAACGCCATGGAATCTCGGGCCAACTATGCGGTGATCGGCGGCTTCGTCCTGGTCATGCTGACGCTCGCCCTCGCGTTCCTCGGCTGGCTCAGCAATGCCGGCGAGAGCCAGCGGCAAGCCGAGATCCGCGTGGTGTTTTCCGGGGCGGTGACGGGGCTCTCGACCGGGTCGGGGGTGCTGTTCAACGGCATCAAGATCGGTGAGGTGAGGGAGCTCAGGCTCGACGAGAAGGACCCACGCACCGTCATCGCCATCATCCGCGTGAACCGCGAGGTGCCGCTCAAGACCGATACCCGCGCCATGCTGTCCTACCAGGGGCTGACCGGCGCGGCGACGCTTCAGCTGGAGGGCGGCTCGCGCAACGCGCCAGGGGTGTTCGATGTGGCGCCCGACGGCATGCCGACCATGCTGGGCGAGATTTCGCCGTTCCAGGACATTCTCGAAAGTGCCCGCAACGTGCTGACGCGCGCCGACAGCGCCATGGCGGCGATCGACGATTTCGTGACCGAGAACGGCCCCGCCTTCAATCGTACCGTCAACAACGTCGAGAAGTTCTCGGCGGCGCTCGCCGACAATTCCGACAACATTTCCAAGGCGATGGGGTCGATCTCGTCGGCGGCCGACTCCATCGGCGACATCTCGCGCGACCTCAAGGGCGCGGCGGCGCAGGTGACGCGTATCCTCAACGCCGTCGACCCCACCCGGGTGACGGAGATTACCGAACGGCTTACCGATTCGTCCGAACGGCTGACCGCCGTTCTGGAGCGCGCCAAGGTCATCGCCGACGGCATCGATCCGGCGGCCGTCAACAGCGTGGTCAACAACATCGCCGACGCCGCAAAGACGCTCGACGAGACGGTGGCCCAGGCCAAGGCCATCCTGACGGCGGTCGATCCGCAGGAGGTCGACCGTCTGGTGGCAAGCATCACCGCCACGTCCGACGAGTTGCGCGCCACCGCCGCGCGGGCCGACGAACTGCTGGCGGCGGTCGATACCGAGAAGGTGCGCTCGGTGGTGTCGGCGGTCGACACGGCGTCGCAGAACATCGCGGCGGCGTCCGGCTCGCTCGGCATGGTGGTCGACGACGCGCGCCAGACGCTGGGCGCGGCACGAGGCGTCGTCGAGGCGGTCGATCCGGCGAAGGTGCGCTCGACGGTGACCGACGTCAGCGACTTCGCCGCCATGCTCAAGGGCTACAAGCCGCAGCTCGATGCCATCATGGCCGATGTCAACCGCGCGTCGGCCAGCCTTGCCAATCTCGGCAATACCATCGATGCCCGCACGCCCGACGTCGATCGCATCGTCCGTGATACACGCACGCTTGCCGAGCAACTGAACGGCATCGCCGCGCGCGCCGACGGCGTTCTCCAGAAGGTGGACGGCTACGTCACCGGCGACGGGCAAGGGCTGGTCGCCGAGGCGACGGCGGCGGCGAAGTCGATCCGCGAAATTGCCGACAAGCTGAATGAGCAGGTGGGGCCGATCACCGCCAATGTGTCGAGGTTCTCCAGCCGAGGGCTCGACAGCGTGGTGGCGCTGGCCGATCAGGGACGACAGGCGCTGGCGAGGCTTGACCGGGTGCTGCAAGGCGTCGAAAAGAATCCGCAGCAGTTCATCTTCGGCGGGCCGGGCGTGCCCCAGTACGCACCGCGCCGGTAGAAAAGGATCTTGGTTCGCAACGGCTTTCGCTCTTGCGCGTTGTTTCTCACGCTTATGGCTTCTCCGAAAAGGCCGTAGCGTATCGGGCAGATGCTCTAGGAGGCTATGTTGGTTTCAGCTCATCCGGGACGGCGAATGGTTTCCGCCGCGGCGCTCTGCCTGGCGTTCGCGCTCGCCGGCTGTTCGACGCTTGGCCTGGCAAGCACGCCCAAGCCCGACGACATCTATGATCTTGCCGCGCCCACGGCCTTCGACGGCGCGACCAAGCGGTCTTCGGCCCAGCTTCTCGTGCCGCTGCCGAGCGCCAGCGATGCGCTCGCCTCGGAGCAAATTGCCGTGCGTTCCCATGGCGGATCGATCTCGTACCTGCCGGGCGTGTCCTGGTCGGACGAGCTGCCGCCGCTGGTTCAGACGATCATGGTCCGGGCCTTCGAGAACTCCGGCCGGATCAAGGCGGTCGGCAAGCCGGGCGAGAGCCTGGCCATCGACGATCAGGTGATCGTCGACATTCGCGCCTTCGAGCTGGACGTCACCGGCTCGCCGATGGCGCGCGTCACCCTGGGCGTCAAGCTGCTGGACGAGCGGACCGGCAAGGTGCGGGCGAACCGCGTCTTCGACGTCACCCGTCCCGCGTCCTCCGACCGCCCGAAGGACGCCATCGCGGCGATCGATCAGGCCACTTCCGCGGCTGTGGCCGACGTGGTGGTCTGGACGGCGTCGGCGCTGTAGTCCGGTTCTTCTGTCTCTTCACCAGCGCAAAACGCGTCGGCCGAGCAGGAAGCCCGTCGCCGTCACCATGGATATGGCGATGGTGTACCAGGTCGCCACGAACAGCGGGCTGTCGTCGGGGCAGTGCCAGGCATAGATGGCGGCCGCGATGCCGCCGGCCGAAAGGCCCGCCAACGCGCCGGCCAGCCCAGGGTTTTCCGGAGCGCCCTGGCGGACGGAGTAGAGCAGGGCGGCGAGGGGTGCCGCTGCAAGGGTGGGCACGAAGACGAGGCAGAAACTCCAGTGCTGCCCTTTCAGGCTCGGCTCCCAGGCGCCTTGCGGCAGGACGATCAGCTCGGTCGCGATGCCGCCCAGCAGGAGCAGGAGCGGCCAGAGAAGCGAAAGGCCCGCCGAGCGCAGGGAGATCCCCGGCTTGCCGATCAGGAAGGCCAGGCGCGTCGAGGTGAGCGCCAGCAGCAGGGTGAGGCCGAGCTTGAACTGGACGCGCGGCGTCCCGATGGCGTCGGCCATGTTGTCCCGAACGCCATAGGTCGATAGCAGCAAGCCGGTGGAGACCGCCAAGCCGATCGCCAGCGCGATCAGGAACACGTGTGCGAAGCGGACGCGTACCTTCGCATCCTTCGCCAGCAGTTCGATCAGGTCATCCGTTTGCACGTCCGTCGCTCCGATAGAGGGCGGCCAGCCCTTTCAACGCCCGATGCAGTGCCACCCGTACGGCGCCTTCCGTCATTTGCAGTCGCTCGGCCGTTTCGCGAATGCCGGCACCGCCGAGCGAGATGGATCGCACGATCTCGCGCTGTGGGTTCCGCAGGCCGTCGACCAGGCGATCGACATCGATCTGCTCGGTCGCTTCTGCCTGGGGTATGGATTCAAGGGTTTCCATCACGTCATCGATCGGAATGCTGACGTGGCGGCCGCGCCGACGCAGGCTGTCGATCAGCTTGTTGCGCACGATGGACGACAACCATGGACCGACGGGGCGTGAGACGTCCCAGGTTCCGCGCTTCAGGTGAACGGCCAGCAGGACCTCCTGCACCACGTCTTCAACCTCGCTCGGCGGGGCGCCGTACTGATCGCATCGGCGTCGGGCGACCGACCGGAGATAGGGCGTCACGGCCTTCAGGAAGCGGTGATAGGCCAGCGTGTCGCCGGCCATCGCCGCACTCATCCAGGCCGCCCATTCCTCTTCCCGGGCCGAATGGTTCATCCGCCATGTTCCCCCGCGCGGACCGGTATCGTCTTTGTCGACGTCTTCTGGCCGCCTTTGGACCGACACGGAGATACCGGGGCCAGATGAACGCATCGGCGGGCAAAAGGCAAGGGAACCGGGGCGTTGTCCTTGCCCTGTCGAGCCGGAGGGAGAAAGCGGCAAGACGGGGTCGGCTCCGGTCACGATCGACGAGCGCTCAGGCGGGCGATCCTCGCGATCGCCCTGTCGAGCGAGAGGCGTCCGGGTCCGTGGCGCATGAGGGCAAGCGCCATCGCAGCCCAGGTGAGATGGATCGGCCAGCCATCGGGAACCGTGGCCTGGATGACGGCCGTCATCAACATGAGGCCGAGAGCGGCGAAGCGAGTGCCCAGCCCAAGAACGAGCAGCACCGGAAGGACGACCTCGCCGCCGCCGGACAGGAACGCCATCGCTTCCGGCGCCGGGAAGGGGTAGGGACCTCCCGGCAGGTGCAACATGAACTCCTGGCCGAACAGATAGACCGCCGTTTCGTTCAGTTGCAGGAAGCCCTCCCATTTCAGAATGCCGGACCGCCAGAAGGGCACGGCGAGAGCGAGGCGGAGGATGGCCGGCACGATATCCGGCTGCGCCATCCTGCCGACGACACCATCGGCCGATGCCACGAGCGTCGCGAAGGAAAAACGGGCGTCTTGGCGCGGCATTGATTCAGGCAGGCTCGACATCGGAGACCTCCGTCTCGGCGCGGGAGAAGGCGCCGGCGGCGATCATCTCGCAGATGGCGCCGGACAGATCGAAGGCGGGGTCGGCTGCGAGGGCCGCGTCGGCGGCGGCTGCCAGGCTCTCTCCACCCAGCAGCGCGTTGAGGAACGCGAGATTGCCGGAGGGGAGGAGACGAATGGTCACCTCGTCGTCGAGCCGCGTGATCAACCCGCCCTCGGGCCGATCCTCCACACGACAGACGGGGCCGGCGCTCCGATTTGCCGCGAAGATGGTGACGGCCGGATGGACCGAGGAGATCAGCCGCGTCGCCGGATGCGGGGTGAAGACCAGCCCGTCCAGCTTCTCGGGCGGCACGTTCGACAGCGTCTCGGCCTTGAGGGTGGGGGCGTCGGCGGCGTGATAGCTGTCGAGCCACAAACGCTCGATCCGCGCCACGTCCGAAAGCCAGGGCATGTCCGCCGCATGGTCGTAGCAGTCGATGAAATCCGGAAAGGCTCGCCCGTATTCGAACAGCAGCGGTGAGGCGGGAGGTGTCTCCCGCACATGGAAGCGGGCCATGGCGCGGAAGAAATCCGACCCCGTGATGCGCTCGACCGCCGGAAAGATCGAGGCCAGGGCGTCGATCAGGCTGACGGTGACGTTGTTGCGATAGACGTTGTAGCGCGCCTCGGCTCGTTTGCCGCGTGGTCCCGTTACCAGTGTGGGAACAGACCTGCCGGGGGCAAGCAGCGCGGCCGAGAACGGCCCGGCGTAGTCGATCCCGAAGTCGGGCCCGTTGGGCTGGAGTGGGAGGATGTCAGCCGAACGCATGGGACGGCTCTCCTTGGGCATGGCGATCAAGGATGGCTTGCGCGGCACTCGCCTCGGCGCGCAGTACGGGCCACGCGGGAATCTGGCTGTCCCACTCGATCAGCGTGGGGATTGGACCCCGGCGGGCAATCACGAGCTCGTAGAGGCGCCAGACGGCGTCGGCGACCGGTCCGTCGTGGCTGTCGATCAGCAGCAGGTCGCCCTCGTCGTCTTCCTGCTCGGCATGACCGGCCAGATGGATTTCGCCGACCTGCGACAGCGGGAAGTCGCCGAGGTAGTTGAGTGCCGAAAAGCCGTGGTTGGTGGCCGAGACGAAGACGTTGTTGATGTCGAGGAGCAGACCGCAGCCGGTTCGCCGCGAGATCTCCCGGATGAACTCGGTTTCGCTCATCGAGGAGGCCGCGAACAGCACGTAGGTCGAAGGGTTCTCCAAGAGGATCGTACGGCCGATCGCGGTCTGCATTTCATCGACATGGTCGCAGACGCGGGACAGCGTCGCGCTTGTGTAGGGCAGCGGCAGCAGGTCGTTCAGATAGGTGCCGAGGTGGGTAGACCAGGCCAGATGCTCGGAGACCAGCGCCGGCTCGTATCGGTCGACGAGGCGCCGGAAGCGGGCGAGGTGCTCCCTGTCGAGCGGCTGCGGCCCGCCGAGCGACATGCAGACGCCGTGCAGCGAGAGGGGATGATCCCGTCGTACCCTTTCGAGCGCCCGATGCGGAGGCCCGCCGCTACCCATGTAGTTCTCGGCATGCACTTCGAAGAAGCCTTGGGAGGCGGTCTCCGCGATGATGACCGGGAGGTGTTCCGGCTTGAAGCTCGTTCCTGCCTGTCCGGCCGGAGAAAATGCCGGAAAGCGGAGCGGGGCATCAGCCTTTGTGGAAGAGCCGGTCATCCTTTCGATCGTGGCCATTGCCATCTCCGCTTTCCGGAATCTCGTGCCGGGCGGCGGGCAAATGCCGCCGCCTTGTCGTGTCTGCGGAGGCTAGATGTCGCGGTCGAGCGGCATGAGCGAGCCGTGGCGGCCGCCCGGCAGCTCCAGCGAGGCGCAGGTGCCGCCCTGCACGAACTTCCAGGCGTTGCCCTGGAAGTCCATCATCGACGTTCCCTGGCAGGTGGTTCCCGGACCGGCGGCGCAGTCATTCTGGCCCTTGAGCGCCACGCCGTAGCACTTCTCCTTGTGGGCGGCGGTCGCAGCGTCGGCCTCGGCCTGGGTCAGGGGACTTGCGCTCGCCAGGGTGGCGAGGGCCGAGGTGATCGCGCCGGCAAGAAGGGTCGTGGTGATCGAAGCCTTCAGCATCCGTGTTCTCCGTAGTTCGACGTGCGCCATTGTCGGGGCACATCCGGTACTCGGAGGCGGAGGGCGTTTTGTTACAGAGGACGCGATCACGAACGCGTGATCGATCGTTGGGCCGGCCGGAAATGGAAAAGGGCGCCGCGTGGCGCCCTTTCGCATGTTGCTCTGTCCTCAGGCTCAGGCGAGCTTGCCGCTGGCGTGGGCCAGGAGCGTGTAGACCTTGCCGGTATCGGAGTTCAGGTAGTTCTCGGCGAGGCGGCCGTTCGGGTCCTTCTGGACGGCTTCCTCGTAGAGCGCGCTGAAGTGGTCGATGTAGCGGTCGACCGCCTCGCGGAAGTCGGCCTCGCGGCCGTAGCGGCGGCGAACCTCGTCGAAGGTCTGCTGGCCCTGCAGCGTGTAGACGCGACGCGTGAACACGTTGCTGTCGCCGCGCCGGTAACGGTCCCAAAGATCCGCATAGGAGTCGGGATCGATCGACCGGGCGATGTCCGAGCTCAGCGAGCCCAGGCCATCGAGCGGGTTGCCGCTCTTGCTGCCACGATCGGACGACGGCAGGCGAGGCGAGGGGGTCTCCTCGTCGTTGACGCGACGCAGCAGGTCGGAAATCCAGCCGCTGGACCGCTCGCCACGGTCCTCGGCGGCGGGCTGCCGCGTCGGCTCCTGGCGCCGCTCGGCGACGGCCGGGCGGGGAGGCTGGTTGGCCGGCTGGCGGCTGAAGGCACGCGGCTCGGACGGCTGCTGGCTGGGCTGCGACGGCTTCTGAGCCGGCAGGCTGCGGTGCGACGACGCCTGAGCCGATGCCTGGGCACGAACCGGCATGTCGGCTGCGGCCTCACCGGGCAGCTGGCGCGAAACGATCTCGGAGAGTTCGTTCAGGGCGCGGATCTGCTCGCTGACGACGCGGCGCATGGCGGCGGTGTGCTGGCTGGTCTCCTCCGGCAGGTCGAGGACGCCGCGGCTCAGATCCTCGCGGATCTGTTCCAGCTCCCGGCCGACGGCGCGGGTGGCCTTGCGCATTTCCTCGGTGGCGCCGGCGAAGCGGTCGACCGCCGAGCCGATGGACGTGTTGATCTCGGAGATCAGCTCGCCGCGCACCCGCTCGATGGTGACCTGCGTCTTGCGGCCTTCCTCTTCGGCGTTGACCGACAACTGCTCGAGCTGCTGGGTGACGCCGTTCATGGCCGTCTCGGCATTGCGGGCCAGCTGGTAGCCGACGTCGCGGGCGCGGCGCTCGGCGTTGGACAGCGTGTCCTGGATCTGGCCGGCGATGGACTGCAGGCTTTCGGACATCGTCTCGGTCCGCTCCTGCAGCGTGGAGACCACGCCGTCGAGTGCCGAGAGGCGATCGCCGATGACGCCCTGGAGCGTACCGCCGACCGACGACAGCGCGCGGGCCGACGACTGCAGGTCGCCGGTCTGCTCGGAGAGCGAGGAGGCGATGGTGCCGATATCGGCCAGCACCGTGCGCGACACTTCGCGCAGCACCTCGGTCGTTTCGGCGACGGTGGTGCTGGAGGCCGTGGTGTCGGCGACGACGCGGTCGAGAGCCAGGCGAAGGTCGCCGGTCTGCTGTTCCAGGCCGCGCTCGATGCGCGACAGGTTGCCCGCCGCCTGATCGACGAGGCTGCGGAGGCTCCGGTTGGCGCCGTCCACCTGTTCCAGCACGGCGATGACGTCGGTCTTGACGCGCGTCGTGGTGTCGTCGAGCGACTGCAGGACGTCGCGGCCCTGGTCGTCGAAGGTGGCCATCAGCGACAGCGTCGCCTGCTTCAGCGCATCCGCCGCGTCGTTGCCGCGCTGGGTGATGGCACGGCTGACGCCCTCGCCACCCTTGGCCAGCGCCGCCAGAACGTCGCCCGCCGCGTTGCGGACCATGCTGGCAACTTCCTCGCCACGGCTGCCGACGGCCTCGTCGAGGGCGCGGGTTCCGGAGAGGAAGGCGTTGGCAAGGTCGCCGCCGCGGCCGTCCACCAGATCGGCCAGCTCGGCCATGCGGCGGGTCACGACGTCGACCACCTTCTCGGCGCGGCTGTCCATGGCGTCGGCGGCGGCCTCGGTGCGGGCATTGAGCACCGTTTCGAGATCGCGCGTCGCGTCGGTGAGGCGCTCGGTGGCGGCGGCGATGGCCGCTGCCAGGATCTCGCTCGACCGTTCGGTCTCGCCGGCGATGCGGCCGGTGACCGCTTCGGCCGAGCCGATGAGGTTGGAGCGGGCACGGGCGGTCTCTTCCGACAGACGGTCGGTGACCTCGTCGATGGCGCCGATCAGGCCGGCACGCGCCTTCTCGCTTTCCGCCGCCATGCGGCCGGTGACGTCGTCGACCGAGCCGATGATGGTGTCGCGGACGCGCTCGCTCTCGCCGACGAGGCGGCCTTCGACGGCGGTGATCGCCTCGTAGACGTTCTCGCGCGCCTTCTGGCTCTCGTTGGAGAGCACGTCGGACAGGGTGGTGATGAGCTCGTTGAGGGTGCCGTGCGTTTCGTCGCGCAGGCTGGCGAGCCGATCCTCGGCGCCGGCCAGCGACTGGCTGACGGCGAGCGAGGTGTTCTCGCCCTCGGCGGCAAGGCGCATCGCGGCGCCGTCGATGGCGGTGACCACGACGCTGCGGACCTGCTCGCTCTCGCCGGCAAGGCGCTCGGACATGCCTTCCAGCACGCCGGCAACAACGTCGCGAGCCCGAACGGAGCCGCTTTCCATCTCGTGGGCGATGGCGTCCATGGCCTCGGTGACGATGGCCTTGGCCCGGTCGGCCTCGACGCGCAGCTTGTCGGTGGCCGCTTCCACGGACCCGGTGAGGTCCTCACGGGCACGGGCGCTTTCCTTCTGCAGCACGGAGGCGGCATTGATGAGGGCGCGGGCCAGTTCCTCGCGAGCCGTCTCGGTCTGGCTGCCGAGCATGTCGACGATGGAGGCGAGGCGCTGGGTGAGCGACACTTCCAGCGAGTTGGCGCGGCTGTCGAGCGTCTCGGCAACCTCGAACACCTTGGAGCCGAGCGACACGTTGATCTCGGCCACCTTGTCGGCCAGCGTCTCGGTGAACTCCTCGGTCTTGCGCTGCAGCGAGCGACCGACGGCGTCGAGGCGGCCTTCGATGGCGTCGACCATTTCCGACTGGCCGGCCGAGAAGGCCTGGGCCAGATCGCGGGTGCGGGCCATCAGCGTTTCGGTGATCTGGCGGGCACGACCGTCGAGGGCGTGGTCGATCAGCTCGATGCGGTTGTCGAGGGTGCCGGTCAGCGAGTCCGCCTTGTCGGCGAAGGTGCGGGTGGCATCCTCAAGGCGCTTGCCGACGCTGCCGTCGAAGGCGGACAGCTGGACTTCCAGCGCGGCGCCGAAGCTGCCGGCGCGACCTTCCAGCGACGAGAGCACCGCCTGGGTACGGCCATCGAGCGTCTCGACGAGGGAGCCGGAGCGCTTGTCGAACTCGGAACCCAGCCGTTCGACGCGCTCGTCGATGAGGCTGGTGATGGCGCCGGAGCGGCCGCTGAGCGTCGTCTCAAGGGCATTGGTGCCCTCGGCGAGGGCGTTCTGGATGGTGAGGGTACGCTCGGCGAGCGCCGCTTCGATGCGGGCGATCTGCTCTTCAAGCGAGCCGTCGAGCATCGACGTGCGGCTGACGAGGCTTTCCACCAGCTCGGCGGCGCGGCCGTTGATGATCTCGTCGAGCACGCGGATGCGCTCGGCGAAGCTCACCGACATGCTGTCCGAACGGTCGTCCAGCAGGTTGGCGATCTGGCTGCCGGCGGCAAGGATGGTCTCGGCGACGCGCTCGCCACGGGCGTTGACGGCACGGGCGATCTCGGCGCCGATGGTCGACAGGCGCTCGGAGAACAGGCTGCCGCTGTCGGCGAGCAGCGTCTCCACCGACAGCGTGGCGCCGTCGATGATGCCGCGGATCGACGTGGTGCGGTCGTCCATCATGCGGGCGACTTCCTGGCCGGACGCGGCGATGCGGTCGGCAAGGTCGTAACCGTTGACGTTGATCGCCGTGTGGACGGCCTCACCGGTGGTCGCCAGCTTGTTGACGAGGTCGGTGCCGCGCTCGGTGATCGTCGTGGTGATCAGGTTGCCGGTCTGGTCGAGGCGGTCGGTGATCTCGCCGCCACGGATCGACAGGTCGAGCAGCACGCCCTCGGAAGTGGAGCGCAGCGTCTCGTTGATGGTGCTGATCTTCTCGGCCATCGCCTTGGAGGCTTCGTCCGTGGTGCGGGCAACCTGCTCGCTGACGGCGAAGGCGCGCTGGGAGATGTCCTCGGCGAAGGTCTGGCCGGAGCGGGCCAGCGTCTCGTCGATCTCGCGAGTGCGCAGCGTGAGGTTTTCCTCGAGGGCGGCGACGGTGGTGTCGATCGAGAAGATGATGGCGTCGCTGCGGTCGCGCAGCAGCGTCTCAAGCGAACCGGTGCGGCTCTCCAGGGTGGAGGCGATCTCCTGCGACCGTTCGGTCAGCACCCTGTCGAGATTGTCGGTGCGGGTGAGGAGCTGCGTTTCCATGACCGACGTCGAGGTGGCGACGGTCGAAACGAGTTCGTTGACGCGGTGGCCGATGGTGCGGTCGAAGTTGGCCGACTGCTCGGCCAGCGTGGCGCCGAACAGTTCGGCGCGCGTCGCCAGCGTCTCGGCCAGCTCGTTGGTGCGGCCGGAGATCGTCTGGTCGATCAACTGGGTCTTGTCGGTCAGCTCGGCGCTGAGTTCGCTGGTGCGCGCCTCGATGGTGCTGGCGAGCTGGGCGGAACGCAGGGCGAGCGTGCTCTCCAGGGCCTCGCTCTTTTCGGAGAGCGCGGTGGAGAACTCGGCGGTGCGGCTTTCCAGCGTGGCGCCGATCTCCTCGGCCTTCTCGCCGAGGGTCTTGCCGAGCTCGAAGGTGCGGACCGACAGCGTCGACGACAGTTCGTCGGAGCGGGCGGCGATGGAGGAGACGATTTCCTCGGTCCGGGCAGACAGCGTAAAGGCGATGTCGGCGGTACGGTCGGTGAGCGTCGACGACAGCTCCTCGGACCGGGCGGCCAGGGTCGAAACCAGCTCCTCGGTGCGCGAGGCCAGCGTGAAGGCCAGCTCGCCGGTGCCGTCGCTGAGGGCGGACGACAGATCGGCGGCGCGGGTGGCGATGGTCGAGACGAGTTCGTCGGAGCGCTTGGCGAGCTCGCTGCCGAGCTGTTCGGTTTCCTTGCCGATGGCGGAGGTAAGGCGGCCACCTTCCTCGGTGATGGTGCGCGTCAGCGCCTCGCTGCGGGTGGCGATCGCCTCGTTGATGGCGGTGCCGGTCTCGGCAAGGCCGCCGATCAGGCTCTCGCGCTCGGAGCCCAGCGTCGACAGGAAGTCGGCGCCGCGCTTGGCCACGGTCTCGGTGACGGAGTTGCCGGCGGCCTCGAAGGCCAGGGCCAGCTCTTCGGCCTTGGAGCCGAAGGTGCGCGTGACGTTGCGGCCGGTCTCGTCGATGCGGTTGGTGAGGAGATCGCCGGCGGTGCGCAGCTCCTCGGAGAGATTCTGGTGGGCGCCGGAAATGGCAACGCGCGCCTTCTCGGCATTGGCGATGACGCTTTCGCGCTGGTTGACGAGTTCCTCGACGAGGCTGCGGATGCGCAGTTCGTTCTCGGCGTAGGAGCGTTCGAGCGAGGAGACCTCGTTGTGGACCAGCACCTCAAGCTCGCTGGCGCGGGCGAGGGCGCGCTCGATGCCGTCGCCCATGGCGGCGACCTCGCGGCGGATGGCCTGACCAACGGTGACGACATTCTCCTTGGCCGACAGCTCGGGCTCGGCGAGCTTGATGGCGACTTCGGTGAGCGAACGGGCTGCGAGACGGAGATCCTGAGCGCGCCAGATCATGGTGGCGATGGCGAAGAACAGCACCACCGGCGCGACGATGCCGCCGATGAGGGCGAAGCCGTCGGGGCGGGCGAACAGGGCTGTGGGATCGGCCAGGATCGTGAAGTCGCCAAAGGCGGCGCGTGCGACGTAGAAGCCGCCGGCCACCCAGATGACCGAGGCGAGGAGAGCGATCCAGAAGGGGGCAGCCGACGGCCGGCGCTGCATCTGGTAGAGCAGCGTCGAAACAGACCGGCGGTCGTCATTGGCCGGGGCGCGGCCGGGGCGCGCAGAGGTGCGCGGCGCATCGGCCGGATCGGCAAGCGCCTGCCGCTGGGCGGCATCAGAGCTGTCGGGGAAGGTATCCTGGTCTGGCGATCTTTGTGCATCGGCCGAGACGCCGAAGTCGATCTTCAGGGCCTCCTCGACGGCGGAGAGTGCGGCATCATCCGCCGGGTTCGATGCCTTGGTGCTTTTTACCATGATACCCTCATGTCCGCATACTTGAAGCCGGACGGTATCGGAAGCGCACTCCCGGTTGCCGTCCCGGTCGAACCATGCCCTCGCCTGGCCTAGGCGAGACACATGAACTCGGGCTTTCCCGACCGCCATGTGCCTGCAGAACAGACAGCAATGGCTACGCCGGCCGAGGAATGCCTATTAAACGTAATGGCACAACAGGCCCTTCCGGACAAGGAAAGCTCCCCTGGCGGCCGGTATTGTTAACAAGCCGCTAATAGGCGTCGAACATTGTTATTCATCTTCCGGTTGTTATTTCCGAACCCGAGGGCGGATGTTCAAGAAGCCGACGATCCCTCGCCGTTGGTTCGCATGCCGGCGTCCGAAGTGGCGAAGATGCCGGGCAGACACAGTCAAGACGCTAGGCTATCGAGTTGAATATTGGCTTAAAACATATGGTTACCGACCCTGTCGCCCGCTGTCGCGATCTCGGCCATCCCTCGGGCGGGGGTCGGCTCCGGACCTCTCGGGCAAGCGACCATGCTTCACGGCGGCAACAGGCGTGGATTGCATCGGACGAATTAACCATATCTTCAGAATTCCGGCCGCTCCTCGGAGCAGGCGGGGCAACTTCGCGTCCCGCCCGGTACCCGTGCGGAGGCGCGGACGGCCCTCTTTGACGGCAATGAGGCGACAGCGATGAACGACGACGAGCGGACGGCCGGCTCTCCCATCGACCTGCGGCACCTTGCCGAACAGACCTTCGGCAACGCCGATCTCGAAGCCGAAGTGCTGCGTCTCTTCCTCAAGCAAAGTCGCGACTGCCTGGACCGGCTTTCGGCGGAACCCGACGCTCGGGTCGCGCATCTTCTGCTCGGCTCGGCGCGCGGCATCGGGGCGAGGGCGGTGGCCGAGGCGGCGTCGGCGCTTGAGGCCGCCCTGTTGCGCGGCACCGACGGCGGTTCCGATCTGGCCCGGCTGAGGGAGGCGGTTGCCGCCGCCACCGCCTTTATCGAGATGCGTCTCGGCGGCAGGGGTTGACGGCGGCCGACGCTGCTATATGTGCAGATACCAATGGAGCGAACGTGAGATCCGACCACGGGCGGGCCCTGGCCACCGATCGGGTATCGAGTTCGAATACGACGGTGAAACAGTAACTTGCCGATGGTTTCCGGTCTTTGCCTTTCGCACCCGCTGTCGCCGGGGGGCGGGGCGGCGAAGTCGGGCCATTGGCCGGAAGGGCCGCGCCCCGCAGCAACAGGTTTCCATGCCCAAGATCAGCTACATCTCCCATGACGGCAGCCGCTACGAAGTGGAGGCCGAGGTCGGCACCACGGTGATGGAAAATGCCGTCAAGAATCTCGTTCCCGGCATCGAGGCAGAGTGCGGCGGCGCCTG
Organism: Pleomorphomonas sp. T1.2MG-36; assembly: GCF_950100655.1. Classification (NCBI taxonomy): domain Bacteria; kingdom Pseudomonadati; phylum Pseudomonadota; class Alphaproteobacteria; order Hyphomicrobiales; family Pleomorphomonadaceae; genus Pleomorphomonas; species Pleomorphomonas sp. T1.2MG-36. The sequence continues at coordinate 1,008,439 of NZ_CATNLY010000001.1, read as the reverse complement.
CTCCTGCGCCACCTGCCATGTTTATGTCGACGAGGCCTGGGTGGCCGCCACCGGCGAACCCGAGCCGATGGAGGAAGACATGCTGGACTTTGCCGCCGACCCCAGGCCGACGTCGCGCCTGTCCTGCCAGATCAAGGTGAGGGACGATCTCGACGGACTGGTGGTACATATCCCGGCGCGGCAGGCCTGAATGGCGCCGAGGCGCGCCGTTATCCTTAATTCCTAGTTTAGATTGCTTCCAGCCGGCCGCCGGCATTAAAGATGAGTTCCCCCACGGACTTTGCCCGTCGGGTTGTCGCCGCAGCGTGGCCGGACCGGTTCCGGCATGCCGGCAGCGAACTGGAGCGTCGCCATGCGCATGAAGGCACTCGACGGCTGGAGAGGAATCGGCGCGCTCGCCGTCTGTTTCATCCATCTGCAGCTCAACGGTTTCCTGACGTCGGCGCCCTCGCTCGACTCCTGGATTCTGGCGGTCGACTTCTTCTTCGTTCTCTCCGGCTTCGTCATGGCCCGCGTCTATGCCGACGATCTCATCGACGGTCAGCGGGTCGCGGTGTTCGTGGTGCGGCGCCTCGGCCGACTGTGGCCGCTGCATGTCTTCATGCTGGCGCTGTTCATCGTCGTCGAGCTGGCGAAGCTGGCGCTCCAGCGCGAAACCGGCTTCTCCTCGGAGCATGCCGCCTTCACCGGCCCCCGAAATCCCTACGATATCCTGCCGATCGCCCTGTTCCTGCAGACGGCCCGCCTGGGTCCCGAACTGACCTGGAACTTCCCGAGCTGGAGCATTTCGGCCGAAGTCTGGGCCTATGCCGTTTTCGCGCTGGTAGCCATCCGCACCGCCGGGCGTCCGGGCCGACGAGTGCTCGTCGCCGGGGCCATCGCGGTCGTCGCCTGGCTGGTCCTCTTCGTCGACGTCACCGGACGCGGCATGCTCAGCACCGACGTGTTCGGCATCGTCCGCTGCCTTCTCGGCTTCTTCACCGGCGTCGTCGCCGAATGGCTGCACCGGCGGGGAACGCTCTCTACCCTTGCCGGCGGGAAGGCCGAAATCCCGACGGTGCTGGCCGCCATCGCTTTGCTGTGGGTCGCAGCCTCGCTACCGGCCGCGCACTATGCCGCGCCGCTGGTGTTCTTTGCCCTGGTGTTCGCCCATGCCAGCGATCGCGGCCCGCTGTCGCGCCTGATGTCGACCACGCCGATGCAATGGCTCGGGCGTCTGTCCTACTCGATCTACCTGACCCACCTGTTCCTCGTCGCCTATGTCGTGCCGCGCCTGTCGCAGACGGTCAGCCAGTTCCTGCCAGACTCCGTGGCGTTGCGCGAGGCGGCGGTCGGGGCGATCTACATCGCCTGGGTGCTAGCGCTGTCGGCGGTGACGTGGCGGTTCATCGAGCTGCCCGGCCAGCGCCTGGCGGCAAGGATCGCCAAGCGCATCGGCGGGTCTCAGACGTTGAGCAGCAAGTACTCGCGCTCCCAGCTCGAAATGACCCGGTTGTAAAGCCTGAGCTCGAGCTGCTTGACGTCGATATAGGCCTCGACGAAACGGGAGCCCAGCACGGCCTTCAGCCGCTCGCACTCGCCGAGTTCGATGAGCGCGTCCGACAGGTGGATGGGTAGCGTCACACCCAGCGTCTTGGCGTCGACGGTCACCGCCTCATCAGGCTCCAGCTTGTCCTCAAGGCCGATCAGGCCGCAGGCCAGCGTCGTCGCCATGGCGATGTAGGGGTTGCTGTCGGCGCCGATCACCCGGTTCTCGACGCGGCGGGATTCCGGCCCGGAGTCCGGCACGCGCAGGCCGCATGTCCGGTTGTCGCGGCCCCAGTGGACGTTGATCGGCGCGTCGCTTTCCAGGCGAATGCGGCGGTAGCTGTTCACGTTGGGGCAGAACAGGCTCATGGACTTCGGCACGTAGCGCTGCAGGCCGCCGATATAGTGGCCCAGCTTCTCGGTGTCCGTGCCGTCGGGGTTGGCGAAGATGTTGCCGCCATCGCCGACGCGCACCACCGACTGGTGGATGTGGGTGGCCGAGCCCGGCATCTCCTGGTGCGGCATGGCCATGAAGGTGGCGACCATGCCGAACTTGCGGGCGGCGAGACGGGCGGTTCGCTTGAACAGGAAAGTCTGGTCGGCGAGCTCGATCGGATCGCCGTGGCGGAAGTTCATTTCGAGCTGGGCCGGCCCGGCCTCGTGCGCCATGGTGGCGATCTCGATGCGCGAGGCCTCGCAATAATCGTACATCTGGTTGACGACGTGGTCGTAGTCGTTGGCGTGCTCGATGCCATAGGCTTGGCTGCCGCTCTCCTTGCGGCCGGAAAGGCCGATCGGCACTTCGAGCGGCAGGTCTGGGTCGTCGTTCTGGCCGGTCAGGTAGAACTCGACCTCCGGCGCCACCACCGGGCGGATGCCATGGGCGGCATAGAGTTCGGTGACGTGGCGCAGCACCGAGCGCGGCGCGAAGTCGACGAGGCGCCCGTCGGCGAAGTAACAGTCGCAGATCACCTGGGCGGTCGGCTCGTCATACCAGGGCACGAGGCGCAGGGTGGCAAGGTCGGGAATGCAGCGGACGTCCCGGTCGAGCGGGTTGACGATCTTGCTTTCGACGGCGCTGTCGCCGGTCACCGCCTGGAAGAACACGAACTCCGGCAGGCGCACGCCGGCGTCGATGATGCGGATGAAATCCTCACGCGGCACGATCTTGCCGCGCATGATGCCGTTCATGTCCGGGATGATGCACTCGACCTCGGTGATGCGACGGTCTCGGAGCCAGTGGATGGCGTCGGCCTGGTTGGAAAATCGCGGCGCAACGTCTGAAGAGGTGGGCATGAAGCAATCCTCGACGACCCGGACCGACCGGATTCGCAGGCCCCATGGGGCAGCGGATCGTCGAGGCCGCGTCGGCAGCCCGGAATCAGGTTAGAATGATTGGACATTACGCCAAGTCCGGCGAGATGGGAGTCCCGGAGGCCGCCAATGCCACGCCTTTTTCTTCTCCGACACGCCAAGTCGCCGCCGTCCGTGCCCGGCCAGAAGGACTTCGACCGGCCGCTCGCCGCACGGGGCAGGGCGGCGGCGACGGCGGTCGGTCGCCACATGGCCGACCAGGGATACTTGCCCGACCTCGTGCTCTGCTCGCCTTCGGCACGGACGCGCGAGACGCTCGACGGGGTGAGGCCGTTCCTGCCGGGCCTCGCTGCCACCTATGTCCGCGACCTCTACGAGGCCTCGCTCGGCGCCATGCTCAAGGCGATCGCTGCCCACGCCGATGCGGCCGAGCGGCTTCTGGTGGTGGGCCACAATCCCTCGATCCACAGGCTGGCTGAGACGCTGCCGGGGGAGGGCGATCCCGCCTTGCTGGCAGGCCTCTCGGCGCGGTTTCCGACCGCCTCGCTCGCCGTGATCGAGTTCTCCGGCGCCTGGGCCGATCTTGCTGCGGGGGACGGGCGGCTGGTCTCCTTTGTCACGCCGGCCGATCTTGGTGGTCCTGACGGCGACTAAGCCATTGTTCTGGTGCGGCCCGTGCCTACATAGAGGCGCGGCGCCTTTCGCGCCGGACGAGGTTCGACGAAGTCGTGAGCTTCACCACGCTTTCCGACGAAGCGCGCATCGCGCTCGACAACATGGCCGATTTCGCCTGGAGCCTCGGCTCGCCGTCGCTGAGGCTCGGCGTCACCGGACTTTCACGCGCCGGCAAAACCGTGTTCATCACGGCGCTGATCCACAACCTGATCCACGGTGGCCGGCTGCCGATGTTCGAGCCGTGGCGGGCGGGGCGTCTTCTCGGCTCCGACATCCGGCCGCAGCTCCATCCCGACGTTCCGACCTTCGATTACCGCGGCCATGTGCGCAAGCTGACCGATGCGCGGGTCTGGCCGGACTCGACGCGCCAGATTTCCGAGCTGCGGTTGACCATCGCCTACGAGAGTGCCACTTTCCTCGGACGGTCGCTGGGGCGCGGCAAGCTCGATCTCGACATCGTCGACTATCCCGGCGAATGGCTCCTGGACCTGCCGCTGCTCTCCAAGACCTACCGGGCCTTCTGCTCCGAGACGCTGGAGCGGGCGCGCGAGCCGCGCCGCAACGCCATCGCTGCCGACTGGCTCACCCATACCTCGGGCATCGACCCCATGGGACCGGCCGACGACGAGGTCGCCGGGCGCCTGCACGAGCTGTTCTCGGCCTATCTCGGCGCGGCGCGCGGCGGCAGCCTGTCGCTATCCATGGTGCCGCCGGGCCGCTTCCTGATGCCGGGCGATCTGGCCGGCTCGCCGGCGCTGACCTTCGCACCTCTCGACCTTCCGGAGACCGGCGAGGCGCCGCGCGACAGCCTCTGGGCGCTGATGGAAAGCCGCTTCGAAGCCTACAAGGACGTGGTCGTCCGGCCGTTCTTCCGCACGCATTTCGCCCGTCTCGACCGGCAGGTGGTGCTGGTCGACGTGCTGGCGGCGCTGAACGGCGGGCGCGAGGCGCTGATCGACCTCGAAGTGGCGCTCGGTGAGATCCTGGCCTGCTTTCGTCCCGGACACTCGTCCTGGCTGGGACAGGTGCTGACGCGCCGCATCGACCGCATCCTGTTCGCCGCCACCAAGGCCGACCATCTTCACCACGCCAGCCACGACCGCCTGGAGCTGATCCTCCGCCGCCTGACCGACCGGGCAATCGCCCGCGCATCGTTTTCTGGCGCCGAGGTGGATGTGAAGGCGCTCGCCGCCGTGCGGGCGACGCGCGAGGCGACGGTGCGGCGCAACGGCGAGAGCCTGCCCTGCATTCTCGGTGTGCCGCAGGAGGGCGAGCTTCTCGACGACCATCTTTACGACGGCAAGGAAGAAATTGCCCTGTTCCCCGGCGATCTTCCGGAGAACCCGCAGGCGCTGTTCCATGCGCCGGAGCCCGACGAGCCGGCCTTCGACGCGCTGCGCTTCCTGCGCTTCCGGCCGCCGCCGGTGGAGGTGACGGCAGAGGGCGTCAGCCTGTCGCTGCCGCATATCCGCCTCGACCGCGCCCTCGATTTCCTGATCGGAGACCGCCTGGCATGACGCGCCGTCCCACCGCCTTCGATCTCGGGGCTGACGACGTCAGCCATGTCCGTCCCGGCGAGGTTCCGCCGTCGGATGCCGCCGTCATCGTCGAGGAAATGGCGGAGACCGAGGATCTGCCCGTTCCGCTGCCGCCTGTCCGTCGGCGCTTTGCCTGGTCGCGGCTGTTTTTCTGCGCCGTGGCCGGCATCCTGTCGCTGGCCATCGGTCTCTGGCTCGACCAACTGGTCCGCGACCTGTTCGCCCGTGAAGACTGGCTCGGCTGGCTGGCGATCGGCCTGATCGTGCTTGCCGGTCTCGCCGTGGTCGCCATCGCCACCCGCGAGATCTCGGGCCTGATCTGGCTGAGGCGCATCGATCGCATGCGGACGCGCGCCGACCTCGCCGCCGTCCGTGACGATCGTCCGGAGGCCGAGGCGGTGGTGGGCGAACTGATGGCGCTCTACGCCGATCGGCCCGATCTGGCGCCCGGCCGCCGGGCCACCGAGGCGCGTGTCGAGGACGTCATCGACGGCCGCGACCGGCTCGTGCTGGCCGAGGCCGACCTTCTCGCCCCGCTGGACGCGGCGGCTCGTCGGCTGGTGTCGGACGCCGCCGCCCGCGTGTCGGTGGTGACGGCGGTATCGCCGCGCGCCGCCATCGACGTCATTTTCGTGGTGGTAGCGACGCTCGGCCTGATCCGCCGGCTCGCGGCGCTCTATGGCGGCCGGCCCGGCTTCATGGGGCTGGCGCGGCTGACCCGGCTGGTCCTCACCCATCTCGCGGTGACCGGCTCGATCGCCGTGGGCGACGGTCTCGCCCAGCAACTGATCGGCCATGGCCTTGCCGCCAAGCTGTCGGCGCGCCTCGGCGAAGGGGTGATCAACGGCCTGCTCACCGCCCGCGTCGGCGTCGCCGCCATCGACGTCTGCCGTCCCTTGCCGTTCCTCGAACGGCGGCGCCCCCAGATCTCCGAGATCATGGCCGGTATCCGTGGGCCGAGTGCCAAATAATGCCGGGTGACAGGTTCGGCCCGGCAGGATTTGCCCGGTGCGCCGAACCTTGCCGGCGCGTTAACCACTCGTTCACCAAGCCCAAGCGCCTGTTTCCTGAAAACAAACGGAAAACTAGAGGAGCCCGTTTGGCACGCCCGTTGCCCTTAGGTCTGTAGCGGCCACTCGTCCGGCCGACCGCGTTGCAGATCGTAAGGAAAACGAGCATGGGTATCCTGACCGCAATGAACTCGGCCGTCGGTGGCCTCGGAGCGCAGTCCTTCGCCCTCGAGAACATCTCGGGCAATATCGCCAACGCCTCGACAACCGGCTTCAAGCGCAAGGATACAAGCTTCGGCGACCTGGTGCGTTCCAACACCTCCAACGCCGCCCGCGTCACCTCCGGCGGCGTCACCGCCACTTCGCGTTCCACCATCACGCTCGACGGCGACATCCAGGGGTCCAAGGTCGACACCCACATGGCGATCAACGGCACCGGTTTCTTCTGCGTGTCGGCCGATCCGCTCGATGGCAGCCTGGGCGCCCGTTACACCCGCGCCGGCGATTTCGAGCAGTATTACGACTCGCGCAACGGGGCGACCTATCTTCGCAACGGTTCCGGCTACTCGCTGATGGGGCAGACCATCGACCAGACGACCGGCAAGCCGATCGGCGACAAGACGGTCATCACCATCGACAAGACCTCGCAGAGCGCCAAGGCGACGGAGAAAATCACCTACAAGCTGAACCTGCCGACGGAGCCGTCGACGACGTCCAAGGCCTTGGTCTATCCGGCCGCGTCGGTGGCGAACATCGCCGGCGGTACCGTGCCGAAGTCCGAAGTCAGCACCTTCATGGACAATTCGATCGCCGGCGGATCGAGGACCATCTACGACGCGCAGGGTACGCCGTCGATCGTTCAGCTCCGCTGGGTGAAGGTCTCCGAAGCCAGCGACGGCCGTAGCGAGTGGGGCCTCTTCTACCGCACCGCCGAAAACCCCGCGCTTGCCACCGACCCTGCTTGGCAGCAGATCAAGACGTCGGCGACGCAATACGTGGCCCCGGCGCTTCCCAGCGTGCTCGCCGGCGGCGCCTTCTTCTTCGACAACAAGGGCGCGCAGATCGACAACACGTCGGCCATCAATCTCGGCACGATCCAAATCGAGGGCAAGGACTTCTCCGGCATCACCATGGACCTCGCCGCCACCGAGTACGCCGACAAGAACGGGCAGGCGACCACCAACCAGCTGACGCAGGACGGCTACGCCACCGGCGAGTTCGAGGGCGTGTCGATCGACGATAACAGCGGCGTCATGAGCTACAACTACTCGAACGGCCAGACGGTCAAGAAGTGGTCGATCCCGATCGTCGCCTTCAACGGCGCGAGCTACCTGAAGGCCGAAGACGGCAGCGCCTATACCGAGACCATTCGAAGCGGCGGCCCCATCGACATCAATGGCGCGCTGTCGAGCTCGGCTCTCGAGGCGTCCAACGTCGACATCTCCGAAGAGTTCACCAAGCTGATCGTCACCCAGCAGGCGTTCTCGGCCAACTCCAAGGTCATCACCACCGCCGACCAGATGATGCAGAGCATCTTGCAGATCATCCGCTGATGCCTTCGGCGGCCGCCGCGCTCACCGCGTGACGGCCGCTTCCCCAGTTCGCGACCATCGTCGATTGCGAGACGGTAATGGCTGTATCGAGTGCCCTTTCCACGGCTCTGTCCGGCATCAGGACGACCCAGCAGCAGCTGGGCGTGACGTCGGCCAATATCGCCAACGCCAAGAGCCCCGGCTACAGCCGCCAGACGATGTCGTCGACGGCGCAGGTCTCCAACTCGCGCGTTTACGGCGTCGAGGCGAACCAGGTCACGCGCGAGATCAACCTTCTCGTGCAGAAGCAGTGGCGGGTGTCGACGGCCAATTCCGCCTATGCCGATACGCGCGTCACCGCGCTGTCGGCGCTCGACAACTATTGGGGCGCTCCCAACAGCACGAGCTCGCTGAATTCGGTCTACAGCGGCTTCACCACCACGCTTCAGAAGTTGGCGACCACGCCCGGCGACACGGCGATCCAGGGCAGCGCGGTGTCCGCCGCACAGAACCTCGTCTCCCGCCTCAATCAACTGTCGGGCGACGTCCAGTCGCTGCGCCAGGAGGCGGAGTCCAACATCTCCGACGCCGTCAACCGCGTGAACTCGCTGCTGCAGACCATCTCAGAGCTGGACAAGCAGATCGTCGCCGTCGGCGCTGGTGGCGTGAACAGCACCGCCGGTCTGCAGGACAAGCGGGACGCCGCCATCGACGAGCTGTCCGAGTACATGGACATCCGCGTCTCCGACCAGACGGGCGGTTCCGTCACCATCTCATTGACGGACGGCACCCAGCTCTACGACGACGTGCCGGTGACGCTGAGCTTCGACCAGCAAGGCGTGGTCGATGCCTCGCGTTCCTACTCGACCGACGACAGCAAGCGTTCGCTCGGCACCGTCACCGTGAGCGCCGGTCCTGGCGCCGGCATCGATCTGTTCAAGAACGGGTCGATCCGCTCGGGCAAGATCGCCGCCTACAAGGAGCTGCGCGACGAGACTCTGGTCGACGCTCAGGCGCAGCTCGACACTATCGCCGCGACCCTGTCGAAGGCCACCTCGACGCGTCAGGCGTCGGGAACGACGGTGAGCGCCGCCGGCACGGCCGGCTACACGCTGGATGTCTCGGGCCTCACCGAGGGCAATACCGTCAAGGTCGACTATGTCGACGCCTCCGGCGCCAAGGGGTCCATCACCTTCGTCGCCTACAAGGGCGGTACGGCGCCCGGCAACGGCTTCACGCCCGACCCCAACGACACCGTCGTCGGTCTGGACCTGTCGAGCGGCACCGACATCGGCGCCCAGATCGCCTCGGCGCTCAACTTCGCGACCGGCGGCACCGATTTCTCCGGTTCGGCGCTGCCTGCGCCGCCGGCCGCCCCGACCTCGGTCACCATCAACGCGACCACGGTGCCGGCCAGCCACGGCAGCATCACCGGCGTTACCGGCGAGATCTCCTCGCCTACTGAGCAGTCGGGCTATCAGGAATTCCCGCTGTTCATCGATGGCTCCACCGGCAAGCCCTACACCGGCCTCACCAACGGCGCCGATACGATCACCGGCCTTGCCGCCCGCCTCTCGGTCAATCCCAAGGTGGTGGCCGACCCGTCGCTGACGGTGAAGTACAGCGGCAGCACGATGTCGGGCGACGGCACGCGGCCGCAGGCCATCCTCGATGCGCTCGACAGTCGCGTCTATTCCTTTTCCGCCTCGATCGGCATCGGCTCCACGTCGACCCCGTTCAGGGGAACGTTCGAAGGGCTGTTGTCGCAGGTCGTCAACACCCAGGGCGCCCTCGTCGACGATGCGCAGAATGTCGCCAACGGCCAGAAGGTCGTCACCTCCAACCTCAAGGAACGCTACGACAACAGCCGCGCCGTCGATCTCGACACCGAGCTGATGTCGCTCATTCAGCTTCAGAACTCCTATTCGGCCAACGCCCGGGTGCTCTCCGTGGCGCAGGAGCTGATGGACGTCCTGATGAACACGTTCAAGTAGTCGGCCGAACGCCGCACAAACACGGGTAGGATGCCATGTCGATCAACAGCGTGCTCGTCAGCCCCAACATGTCGCTCCTGTCGACCATGCGGGAGCAGCTCGAGGACATGCAGCGCCAGCTCGCCACCGGGCAGAAGGCCGCGACCTATGGCACGATGGGCGCCGGGCGCACGCAGTCGATCACCTTTCGCTCGAAGATTTCCGAGATCAGCGGCTACCTGCAGAACACCGACGTTCTGAACATGCGCATCTCGCTGCTCGACAAGGCGATGAGCCGCCTGGAGGACATTCCCAGCGAAGCGTCGGCCGCCATCGATCCCAACACCTACAACATCGACTCCACCGGCACCACGACGGGACAGAAAGGCGCCAAGATCGCCCTCAACGAGGTGATCGGCCTGCTGAACTCCGAAGCCGACGGCCGCTATCTGATGTCGGGCAAGACCACCGACACCAAGCCGGTGGCCAGCATGAACGAGATGCTCTACGGCACCGGCAACAAGTACGGGCTGCAGAAGGTCGTTGCCGAGCGTTACACGGCCGACATGGGCACCGGCAAGCTCGGCCGACTCGAGCTCGACAACCCTGCGGGCACGCCGGACACCGTGACGATCACCCGCCAGGGCACGCCGCCCTCCGCCGAGTTCGGCTACAAGATCGCCTCCGCGTCGGCATCGACGACCAATACCTCCCACATCGAGGTGACGAAGGCGACGGGTTTGGACAGTGCCGGCAAGACCGTCAACACCTCCTATAACGTCAAGTTCGGCACCGACCTGCAGGCCGGCGACAGCGTTTCTCTGGAGCTTGAGAACCCCGACGGCACCAAGTCGACCGTCAAGTTGACGGCGACGCTGACCAGCCCTCCCGGCGAGGGCCAGTTCACCATCGCCCAGACGGCTGGCCCGACGCCGACCGTCGATCCCGATGCGACTGCGGCCAACTTCAAGGCCCGGCTGAACGACAGCCTGACGACCGAGACGAAGACCACCTTCCAGGCGGCTTCGATGATGCGGGCGTCCGAGACCTTCTTCGACACGGCCAGCGGCGGCAAGCCGCAGCGGGTCAACGCCGACCCCACTGACAACAACCTGTTGGCCACCGCCACCGGTCTGCGCGACGGCACGGACGTCGATACGGTCGAGTGGTACACCGGCTACAACGCGACGATCGATCCCAACGACAGCGCCACCTCGCCGCGCAACGACGTGACGGCGCGCGTCGACAGCAACATCAACGTCGGTTACGGCGTCCGCGCCAACGAGGCCGCCTATGCCAACATGGTGCGCTCGCTCGCGGTGATGACCGTTGCCGAGTTCGATCCGACGGCCGGCACGTTGGGCGACACCAAGGCTGCCACCGACGCCGAGCGGCAGCAGAACCTCAAGGTGGAAAAAGCCCGATATTCGGCGCTGGCCTCGCGCGTCGACGGCGTCCTCGCCTTCGCCGACGGCAGCCAGAAGCCGACCGACATCCACACGGAAGTGGCCGTGTCCGGCAATGTCGCCAAAAGCGCGGCCGAGCGGCAGACCAACTCCAAGACGACGCTCGAGGTGATGCTGAGCGGCGTCGAAGGCATCAACAAGGAAGAGCTGACGGCGCAGATCCTGACGCTGCAGACCCGCATGAACGCCAGCTACACCACCACGATGATGCTCAACAGCCTCAGCCTGCTCAACTACATGAAGTAGGCGAAGGCGCCGGCCCGAACGACAAAGCCGCCGACCAGGTCATGACAACCTGGTCGGCGGCTTGTTTTCGAGGCCTGCTGCGGCGCGCGAACGCCTTACTTCTTTTCGTCGGCCGTCGCCGCGTTCAGCGCGGCAAAGATCTTCTTTTCGTGCTCGATCAGGGCCCGGGCTTCCTTCAGCGCCTTGTAGAGCTGGTCGGCGATGATGTGATTGCTGATCCGCGTCACGTAGGGGATGGTGCTCGGCGCCGCCTGGATGATGTCCTGGACGAGAGTGAAATAGTCGTCCTGGAACTTGGAAATCTCCTTCGACAGGTACATGAGCTGCACCGCAAGATAGATCCGCTTGGCCGGCGTGTCGGCGGAGCTGACCGTCAGGATATCCTTCTCACGCAGGATCGGGGCGTTGCCTTCGATGTAAAGGCGCGTGCGCTGGTCGTCGTTGGTGATCATCGACTCGCCGATGATGATGCGCTCGCCGGGCTTCAGTTCAACCTTGAGGGTCATCTCTTCGCAATCCTGTCAGGAGGTCAGCTGTTTCCGCCGCCGAGCAGGCGGAGAATGCCGTTGTCGGCCGTCTGGGTGATCGAGAACGAACTGATGGCCAGCTGTTGCTGCGTGCTCAGCGCCAGCAAGGTGGCCGCTTCCTCGTCCTTGTCGGAGGCGCGCATCGATTCCGCCGTGGCGCCGAGAATGCTGGAGAAGCTTCCGAGGTAGGCGGAACGGCTGTTCAGCATCGTCAGGCCGATGCCGATGTTGGTCGCGTGCTTCTCGGTGGCATGGCGCGCGTCGGTGACGGTCTGCTGCGCCGCCTCGGCGTCGGTGCGCTTCACCCACGCCGACGCCGTGCCCGTGGACAGATCGGCATAGGGCGAGGTCTTGTCGATGGCGAAGGCGGCCGACGTGGAGTCGACCTTGATGGCGCCCGACGCCTGGAGCGAAGCGCTGAGGCCGGCAGAGGGGATGTTGAAGGCGTTCGTGAGATCGTCCACCGTGGTGCCACTGGCGACCGTCAGCGAGTGGACGGTGTTGCCCTGGCGGATGGAGATGACGTCGCCCACCTTGTATTGGCCGGTCGCGGTCAATTGGGTGGAGCCGACCGCCGGCGTCATGCCCACCATCAGCGGAGCGGTCGATCCGGAGGGCGGTGAGCCGGCCGAGTTCACGGTGTCGGCGGCGCGGGTGATGTCGATCGTCATCTTGTCCGCCGCTTCGACGTTCAGCACGCCGTCGCTGCCCAGTGTGGCACGAAGTCCCTTGTCGGCCTGGGAAAAGGCGGTGACCAGATCGCCCGCGGTGGTGCTGGCCGTGACCTTCAGCATGCTGACGATATTGCCGTCCGCGTCCTTGACGGAGATCTCGTCGCCGACGGCGTAATCGGGCGACTCCACCAGCTTGCTGGTGGTGTTCAGCGGCTTGGCGGGCGATCCGCCGTCGGTCAGCTTGGTCTCGTAGGTGGCGAGCTTGCCTTCGTCGAGTTTCTTGAGACCGAGCGTATTGAGGAGATCGGTGAAGTCCACCGCCTCGATGGTGACGGACTCGTTCTGGTCGGAGGACAGATAGAGCGTGAGATCGTTGCCGTCGCCGAGCAGCAGGTTCTTGCCGTTGTAGGAAGCGTCCTTGGCGGTGTCGACGATCTTGTCGAGAAGGCCGTTGTATTCCTTGACGAGGTCGGCCCGCTCGAACGCGCTCTTGCTGGCTGCGGCCCGCGTGACCACGCCCTTCATCGTCTTGATGGTGTCGGTGATCGACGTCATGCCGTTGTCGGCGGCCTTGATGACGCCGAGGCCCTGGTCGAGGCGCTCGAGAAACTGGTCGAGCGTCGAGGCGTGCAGCGACAGGCTCTTGGCCGACATGTAGGTGCTGGGGTCGTCGAGCGCCGTCTGAACCTTGACGCCGGTGTTCAGACGCTGGCTGGCCGCGGCGGATTGGTCGTTCACCCAGTTCAGTGTCGCGACGGTGCTGCGCAGCGATTTCGTCAGGGAAATGTCGACCATGCGCGTGTCTTTCTCGGAGGCCTCAGAAGGCGGCTCGTTGCATTTTGAGAATCATACCGTCCAATTCGTTAAAAATACCTGTTCGCGAGGCGATGAAAAGACCGGAACACCCCGAAATATCGGCCAAATTCCGCATCTTGCCTCGTTAACCTTTCGGCTGGGCGGCGATGGGGCGCCCTTCCGACCAAAGTCGTGTTCGTACGGATTCCGACGGCCAAGATCGCATTTGAACCAACGCGTTAACGGCTCGGCAACACCTGTTCGCTAGGGTCGGCCCACTTCCTCAGAAAGGGGAAGATGAGTTCACCCAAGGAATGGGATGTAAAAATGTCCAATATCAACTTGACCGCCGCCGTTCGCCAGAACCTGCTCTCGCTGCAGAGCACCGCTTCGATGATGGCGAAGACGCAGAACACGCTGTCTACCGGCAACAAGGTCAACTCCGCCCTCGACAATCCCTCGAACTTCTTCACGGCGTCCTCGCTGAATTCGCGCGCCAGCGACCTCGGCAACCTGATGGACTCGATGAAGAGCGGCATCAAGACGATCGAAGCGGCTGACAATGGCCTGACCTCGATCACCAAGACTCTTGAGTCGATGCAGTCGACGCTGCGCCAGGCCCGTCAGGACAAGTCCTTCGAGACCGCCTCCTACACGCTGACCAGCACCACCGACAAGACTGCCAAGATCAGCTTCACCGGCGGCGCCTTCGGCACCGGCGCTGGCTCCATCAAGCTGGCGACCGATTCCGCGACAGCCGTGAAGGCGTCGGCAGCGTTCACGGGTACGCAGGATGCTTTGGTTAAGGCAGCAGTTACCGAAACCAAGGCTCAGCAGACCAGTGCTACCGCCATCACGGAAACCGGTGGTGTCACAGGGTACACCAACAAGTCGTTCGACATCGAGTACGGTGGCAAGAAGGTAACCATCACCACCAAGGCTTCGGATTTTGCCGACGCGACTGACGCCACCGCAGCTGAGGTGAGGACCGCGATTCAGAAGGGTATCGACGCTTCCGATCTGAAGGGAAAGATCACCGTTGGAGGCACGACTACAGCTCTTGAGCTGAATGCCACGTCTGCCGAAGACGCGACGATCAAGGTGACGGACGCGGGCAATGTGTTCTTCGCTGCGGCGGATCAACTTGCCGGTGCCGCGACCAACAAGGCAGGCTCTGATGGGAAGCTTGACTTTAACGTGAGCGGTGTCGCCGTTTCTCTGTCCGCGACTGATTTCGCCGGCGCAACGCCCAAGCTTGACGAGGCCATCAGTGCCATCAACGTTCAGCTCGGTAACGCTGGCTCAAAGTTCAAGGCGGTGGACGCACTTGACGCCTCTGGCGCCAAGACGGGCAAGCTGCAGATCCAGGCTGATAGCACGAGCGCTGGGGATCTGAAGATCACTGGCGAGGGCGCGAAGACCCTGTTCGGTGCGGCCAGCAACACGGCCATCGTCAGTGGAACTGATGATATCAACGTTCATCTTGCCAAGACGGTTGATGATCTCGTGAACGAGATCAACAACAGCTCGACCCTGTCCACGAAGGTCAAGGCGTCGAACGACAGCGGCAAGCTTCGCTTCCAGAACCTGTCGACGCAGGATCTGAAGATGGACGGCATCAGTTCGTCGGGTGTTATCGACGCTTCTTCGTCCGGTCAGGCGACGATCAAGGGCAACACCGTCCGTACCGATCTGGCCAAGCAGTTCAACGAACTGCGCGACCAGCTCGACAAGTTGGCCGATGACGCCTCGTTCAACGGTATCAACCTGCTGCGCGGCGACAAGCTGACTATCACCTTCAACGAGACCGCGACGTCGTCGATCGCCATCCTCGCCAAGGACGGCAAGTCGGTCGACTCGACCTCGCTGGGTGTGCCGACCACGGTGGAAGCCAAGGATCTGGACTCCGACGACACCATCGACGGCGTCCTCAACAAGGTGAAGGGCGCTCTGAACAGCGTTCGGTCGCAGTCTTCGGCCTTCGGCTCGAACCTGTCGGTCGTCGAGAACCGTCAGAACTTCACCACCTCTATGATGAATACCCTGCAGACGGGCGCCGGCAACCTGACGCTCGCCGACATGAACGAGGAAGCTGCGAACATGGTTTCGCTGCAGACCCGCCAGTCCCTGGCGACCTCCTCGCTCTCCATGGCAAACCAGGCCAACCAGAACGTGCTTCAGCTTCTCCGCTGAGGCCAGGTTCGGTCGAATCAGACGACAAACGTTGGGGCGGGCCAGAAGGCCCGCCCCTTCTCCATTTCCGCCGCCGTGTTGCGGCTCGGGAGAGTCCTCTCCCAATTTCTTAATGAATTGCTCCCGTCCCAAGAGCGGGACTCCGTGGTCCAACCGCCACCCCTGGCCGGATTCCTCTTCGGCGCTGAAGGTAATTTCCCCGTAAAAACATATCGATGGTCCCGTTTGCGCCCGAGCTGGTCACGCTCGGCCGCCTGAGTGCGCCATTGCAGGACATGTTAACCGCGCCTCCGCAGGTCAGTTGGCTGGCGGGCCTTGGGTTTGCGCGGATTAACAAGAGTTTATCGGGATTAATCCCGCTCTGTTGCAAAACGCCAATGAGAAACTTTTTGTTAACCATGTCGGGTGTTAACTCCCATGTGAAAGGCACCGCCGTGTCCTCCACGTATGGAAGGTCGACGGTCAGGTCCGGTTCGATTTCGGGGTGAAAGAGACCCGTAAGCCCAAGGAAGTGGGACGCAGAAATGACCGACATCAATCTGACCAAGGCAGTCCGCCAGAATCTTCTGTCTCTGCAAAACACCGCCAAGATGATGGCGACGACGCAGAATCGCCTCGCGACTGGCAACAAGGTCAACACGGCCCTCGACAACCCGACCAACTTCTTCACCGCGTCGTCGCTCAATGCGCGTGCCGGCGAACTCGACTCGCTGCTCGACTCGATGAACAACGGCGTGAAGACGCTGGAAGCGGCCGACAACGGCCTGACGTCGATCACCAAGACGCTGGAATCGATGCAGTCGACATTGCGTCAGGCGCGCCAGGACAAGTCGTTCGAGACCGCCTCGTACACGCTCGGCAACATCACGGACACAGCGGCCAAGATCAGCTTCTCCGGCGGTGCGTTCGGGACGAGCGGCGCTGGAAGCGTCAAGTTGATGACCGACTCGGCCCAGGCGCTGTCGACCTCGGACACGATGGACAATTTCAAGGGCATTCTCACCGAGTCGAAGGCGACGGTTACCGGCGGTGTCGTGCTCACGGGTGCCGACCTGACCGCCGCGCAGGGCAAGTCGGTCACCATCAAGTATGGCGACGACACCCTGACCTATACGACGGGTGCCGCGCTGGCTGACAGCCAGGCCGTCGCCGATGAAATGAATGCGAAGATCGCGGCCGATACCAAGCTGAAGGGTAAGCTTGCTGTCACTGTGACCGGCAACAAGCTTGTCGTTACCGCCGCATCGAACGAAGACAAGACGCTGACCCTGACCGGTGCCGAGGTGTTCGGAGCAACGGCAGCCCAGGATGTCACCAAGGCGCTCGGCTCGGACGGCAAGACGGCCTTCAATATCAATGGCGTCGATGTGTCCATCGGGCAGTCCGATCTCGCGAACACGACGTGGTCGTCGGCTGCCGAGATCACGGCGAACGTCGATGCGCTGGCGGCGAAGATCAACGTGCAGCTTGGCAATGCAGGCTCGAAGTTCAAGGTCAAGAATGTCGCCGACTCGCTGAAGTTCGAGGCGATCAGCACGAGCGCCGGTACGCTCAAGATCACGGGGCAGGGCGCTGTCGATCTGTTCGGTGCCTCGGCGGCATCGGTTGGTGCGACAGGTGCCGAAGATCCGTCGATCCATCTTGCCAAGACCACCGACGACCTCGTCAACGAGATCAACAGCAATTCTTCGCTGTCCTCGAAGATCAAGGCGTCCAACGATAACGGCAAGCTGCGCATTCAGAACCTGTCGACGCAGACGCTGGATATCGACGGCGTCAGCTCCTCCGGTCTGATCGACGCGGTTTCGACGACTGCCGCCTCGATCGGCGGCAACAAGGTTCGCGCCGATCTGGCGGGACAGTTCAACGAACTGCGTGACCAGCTCGACAAGATCGCCGACGACGCCTCGTTCAACGGCATCAACATCCTGCGCGGCGACAAGCTGACCATCACCTTCAACGAGACGGGTACCTCGGCGATCGACATCGTCGCCAAGGACGGCAAGTCGGTCGACTCCAACAGCCTCGGCGTGCCGACCACGGTTCTGCAAGAGGATCTCGATGCCGACACCAACATCGACGCCATTCTGGGCAAGGTGAAGGTGGCTTTGAACTCGGTTCGGTCGCAGGCGTCGACCTTCGGCTCCAACCTCTCGGTGGTGGAAAACCGTCAGAACTTCACCAAGAACATGATGAACACCCTGCAGGGTGGTGCCAGCAACCTGACTCTGGCCGACATGAACGAAGAGGCGGCCAACATGGTTGCGTTGCAGACCCGCCAGTCGCTCGCGACCTCCTCGCTCTCCATGGCCAACCAGGCCGACCAGAACGTGCTTCAGCTTCTCCGCTGATGCCAACGCCCTGAGAAGGGCACGAGTCATGCAAGGGCGGGCCGTAAGGTCCGCCTTTTTCTTTTGCTGGTTGCAACAATGCTTTCATTGCTTCTGGACAGAAGCGCATTTGAGAGTTGTTAACTTCGCTTGATTGTATTTTCCTTAAGGGAAACCAGTTGTTAACCGTGACGGGTGTCTATTCGTGACGATGGAGGACCTAGCGTTGGCCGGGTCTCCGAATATCAAAACGCGACGAACGATGCCGCCCAGCATGAAGGCCGATGGCGTTTCATGGCGGGGGGAGCGATAACAAGCTCAGGCCATTGGGTTAGGAAACACCGGGGAGTGTTTGTTCGATGAACGGTTATGGAGCGTCGGCGTACCAGCGGGTCCAGACGACATTGGGACCGCGCGAGCTGGAAGCGCACCTGCTGCTGAAAGCGGCGGCGCAGTTGCAGTCGTTCAAGGACAATTGGTCTTACGAGGAAGAGGCTGTCGCGGAGGCCTTGACGCTCAACCGCAAGCTCTGGACCATTCTCGGCACGTCGGCGACCGACGAGAGCAATCCGCTGCCGACGCAGATCAAGGAAAACGTCGCCAATCTCACCGTCTTCGTCCTGAAGCGCACGCTGGAGATCATGGAGGATCCGTCGCCCGAGAAGCTGTCGGCACTGATCTCCATCAACCGCTCGCTGGCGCAGGGGCTGCGTGGGCAGGCCGACGAGGAATAGGCGGCCAAATGGCCGTCGGAATTGAAAAAGGCGCCCTGGAGGCGCCTTTTGCCATTTGAAGGGGTGCTCGATCCCAGGTCTGCCGGAGCGCCGGTCAGGCGACGGTGCTTGCCGTCGATTTCGTCGGACCGCGTGCCGCCTCGGTCCAGGCGTTGATCATCGCCCTGAGGCGCAGGCGGCTCTCGTCGGGAATCTGGTCGACGACGTCTCCCGTCGTCTTGTCGATCTGACGATAGACGATGATGTCGGCGTCCTTGTCCCGGGTGACCGTGGAGCGCAGATTTTGAGAGTTGCCGGACGACTGGTTGGTGCCGCCGCGCGGGTCGTTGCCGACGCGAGCCGTTTCCTCGGTCCTGGCGACAGCCGATCCGACCGGTAGGTCGGTGCTTGCCGCCTGTTCCGCCGCCGCCGGCGCTCTCGGCACCGGCGCGGTCATGCCGGGTATCACCGGTCTCACGCTGCCGATATCCATGACCTACGTCCTTTCGTGCGAATCCCATGGGGTTCGCCTAGCAAGGACGCTAACATCGAAAATTAAAGGCGGCGTTTAAGAAATAGGTAAAGTTTTATCGATCCGGCGGTTTCCGCAGGTTTCAAGATGGTCAAGTTGTCTGGGAGAGTACGGGCTGTCGCTCCTCCGGCCGGTTCAGATAAGGGCCCAAGTCTTAACAAAGAGCGAAGGAACCGGAGGCGCGGCCATGGAAAGATTGACAATCCGCAACAACGCTTAGAAAGGCTCCGCCGCCCCGTCAGTGCACGGCGCACGGCGTCCTTTTCAGCGGGCCTGTGGACTGGCGCGCAAGCCCGCCAGGGTGACCGATCAGAGGCTACGGTTGATGGCAACGCCGCGTGCGCTGACGGCATAGGCGGCCTGAGCGTGGCCGCCACGGCCGTAGATCGCGGGTGTTTCGGTCCGCCCCACCTCGTTTGCCACCGTGCGCAGAATGTCCTCGGCGACGTCGCGGGCGGTGTCGAGCACGGCGAGGTTGATCTGCACCTCGGAGCGGAACAGCTCGTGGCGCTTCAGAAGCGCTGCCGTCTCGATCGGCACGTAGGCCTTGAGCGTCTCGATCTCGTCGCGGGCGGCAAGCATCAGCCGCGTGTAGAGAGCGGCCTTCTCTTCCTTGTCCATGGCGAGTTCGCCGGCTTGCCGAAGCTTGCCGTCCTTGACTAGCGCCGTTTCCTGGCGGAGCAGCACGAGCAGGTCTTCCATGGCGTTGCCGAGCTTCTCGACCAGCTTGCCGGCGATTTCCGGGCTCGTAACGAGTTTCGGGCGGTTGTCTTGCAGCGCTAGGCTCATCCGACGTGCCCTTCCTGTATCTTGATCAGTTGCGCGGCGATGCCGTCGGCAATGCCGATGCCGCCCTTCTTGACGAAATCCTTGGCGTACTGGTCGACCAGCATGTCGCGCCAGGTCTCGTTGGAGTTGTTGGAGGTGCCGGTCAGCGGATCGACGGACACGTCCTTGAACATGGCCTTGAAGGCGTCGGCGACGTAGACGGACTCGAAATCGGCAGCGACTTCGTGGGCCTTCTTGGCCACGGCGCTTCGGTCCATGCCGGCATAAGCCTTCGATGCGAAGGCGGAGGCGACGGAGGTGAGGCCATTGGTTTCCATCACATCACCTCCACGTCGGCCTGCAGCGCGCCGGCCGCCTTGATCGCCTGTAGGATGGAGATCAGGTCGCGCGGGCCGAGGCCGAGCGCGTTGAGCCCGTCGACCAGCTCCTGCAACGTCACGCCGGAGCGGACGACGGCGAGCTGATGTTCCTTGCCGTCGGCGACCTGGATCTGGGTGCTCGGCGTCACGGTGGTCTGTCCGTTCGACAGCGCGGCGGGCTGCGACACCTGCGGGCTTTCGGTGATCATCACCGTCAGGTTGCCCTGGGCGACGGCCACCGTCGACACACGCACTTCCTGTCCCATGACGATGATGCCGGTCGCCTCGTCGACCACCACCTTGGCCGGCAGGTCCGGCTCGACGATCAGCTGTTCGACGTCGGTGAGGAGATCGACGATGTTGCCGCGAAACTTCGGCGGCATCGATAGGCGAACGGTCGAAGGATCGGTGGGCTCGGCCACCGGCGCCCCATAGAGATCGTTGATGGCGAGCGCGATGCGACGCGAAGTGGTGAAGTCGGGGTTGCGCAGCGACAGGCGGACGGAGCCGAGATCGGCGAGCTTGAACGGCAGTTCGCGCTCGATGACGGCGCCGTTGCTGATGCGGCCCTGTGTCGGGACGCCGCGGGAAATCTTCGCCGCTTCCCCCTGGATGTCGAAGCCGCCGACGGCGATGGCGCCCTGGCCTATGGCGTAGACTTCTCCATCGGCGCCCATCAGGGGCGTGACGAGGAGCTGGCCGCCCTGCAGGTTCTTGGCATCGCCGAGCGCGCTGACCGACACGTCGATGGCCGTACCCTGGGCCGCGAAGGCCGGCAACTTGGCGGTGACCATGACGGCGGCCGTATTGGCGGTGCGCATGGTGGAGTCGCGCACGTTGACGCCGAGGCGTTCGAGCATCGCCTGCAGGCTTTGCTTGGTGAAGGGCGAGTTATTGAGGCTGTCGCCAGTGCCTTGAAGGCCGACGACGAGGCCGTAGCCGATCAGCTGGTTCTCGCGAACGCCCTCGACGTTGACGATATCCTTGATGCGCGAGGCGGCCATCGCCGCTTCGGCGCTCATCAGTACGAGCATGAGGGCGCCCAGTGCGCCGAGAATCTTAAACCGCATTGTCATCAT
This sequence comes from Pleomorphomonas sp. T1.2MG-36, assembly GCF_950100655.1. Lineage (NCBI taxonomy): Bacteria > Pseudomonadati > Pseudomonadota > Alphaproteobacteria > Hyphomicrobiales > Pleomorphomonadaceae > Pleomorphomonas > Pleomorphomonas sp. T1.2MG-36. Next base: position 987,167 of record NZ_CATNLY010000001.1, on the reverse strand, counting down.
CCCCGTGTTTCCCGACACGGCTTCCCGACCTTGAATTCGCAATCGCCGTGCCAAACTCGCTACGGCGAAGGCGGTTTATAACCTATTGAAAGAAGGCCTGTATTTTGGTCCGACGCGAATGGTGGGGTATGGGTGGTGTTTTCGGACCGGCATTTCTTGCCGGGTCGGCGGGGAAGCGGTAACCTTGTCGGGTCGAAACTGCCGGGTCAGCTTCAGAGGACGATCGATGCGCATTCAGGGTCCGAACCGCCTCGGGGGCGTCTCCTCGGGATCGTCGACGAAACGAACCGATGGGTCGGGGTTCGCGCTACCGTCGGAGCCCGAAGGTGGTGCGCCGAAAACGGCCACCGCCACGGCGACCCACGCGTTGGCCGGCCTCGATGCGCTGATCGCCTTGCAGGCGGTCGATGCCGACGCGCCGCGCAAGAAGCGGAAGGCGGTGAAGCGGGGGCGCGACCTCCTGGATCGGCTCGACGAGATTCGTATCGGGCTGCTTTCCGGGCAGCTCTCGGGGGAGGCGATCGCTCGCATCCTGAGCCTTCTCGACGAGACCGAGGCGACCGGCGATCCGCGTCTCGACGAGCTGATGGAGGACATCGCGCTCCGGGCCGAAGTGGAGCTCGCCAAGCTCGGTTACTTCCGCGGCTGAGGCTCGAACTGGCTGTTTCTGGCGATAAATACGGCTTAATCGATTGATATGTATTGGTAAACGCCAGCCCTACAAGGTTTGGTGATTTTCTCGCATTTGCCGTTGTCGGGCGGAGGTCGGATGGCTATATTCCGCCCGCCTTCGTGGTGTGTGAGGACCGTCGATGTCGATTGAGCTTGCGGATGACTACCGGCCGTCCGACGACGAGCCGTTCATGAATGATCGCCAGCGCGAATACTTCAGGCGCAAACTGCTTCAGTGGAAGGAGGACATCCTGCGCGAGAGCAAGGAGACCCTCCAGAACCTTCAGAACGAGAACACCAACCTTCCCGATATTGCCGACCGGGCATCGTCGGAAACAGACAGGTCGATCGAGCTCCGGGCGCGCGACCGCCAGCGCAAGCTTATCTCCAAGATCGAGGCGGCCATCAAGCGGATCGAGGATGGCTCCTATGGCTACTGCGAGGAGACCGGCGAGCCAATCTCGCTGAAACGCCTCGACGCCCGCCCGATCGCCACGCTGTCGATCGAGGCGCAGGAGCGGCACGAGCGGCGCGAAAAGGTCTATCGCGACGAGTGACGGCCGTTGGCTTCTGTGGAACATGACGAAGGGGCGTCCTCGCGGATGCCCCTTTTTCGTTTGCCGTCGCTGTCGGGACGGCATCGGTGCTTGAATGAATAGCGTCCCCTGGGCGCGACCTCCACGATGACTTGGGAAGGGAGGTCGCGCCGCTTGGGGAAAGCCGGCCCGGACTTGGGGAAGGGGCCGGCGGGATCGCCTGGGGCCAATTGGGGAGCGGCCCTTCGGCGATACGGCTCGCTTGGGATGCTTGGGGAGCGCGAGCCGATCGATGTGCCGTCAGAACGGCAGGAGGATGTCGAGGACCTGCTGGCCGGTGCGCGGCTGCTGCACGTCGGAGATCTGGCCCCGGCCACCGTAGGAAATGCGGGCCTCGGCGATCTTGGTGCTCTCGATGGTGTTGTCGGCGGCGATATCCTCGGGCCGCACGACGCCCGCCACCACCAGTTCGCGGATCTCGTAGTTGACGCGCACTTCCTGGCGTCCCTCAATGACGAGGTTGCCGTTGGGAAGGAGCTGGGTCACCACGGCGGCGACGTTGGTCGACAGCTTCTCGGAACGATCGATCGAGCCGGTTCCCTTGTAGGCGGAAGCCCCCTTGGTGGACGCGATGTCGCTGGCCGCCATGCCGGAGGGCATGACGATGTTGTCGATGGCGGTGCCGAGCGCGCCGCCGACTCCGGTGGAGTCGCTCGACGTGCGCGAGCGTTCCGACGAGTTGTCGAAGGCGGCCTTGTCGGAGATCGAGACCTTGATGGTCAGGATGTCGCCGACGTTGCGGGCGCGCTGATCCTTGAAGAAGGTGCGCGAGCCGGACTGCCACAGCGAGTTGGGGCTATAGGCGATGGGCTGCACGGTGGGCATCGGCATCTGCACGGGCTTGTAGCCGGGCTGCGCAGTGGGGTTCTCGATGGCGGTCAGCTTGGGAGTCTGGCCGACCTGGGACAGGCGGTCCATGGTGCTGCCGCAGGCGGAAAGGCCGATGCCGAGGAGGGCGGTGGCAAGGACGGTGGACAAACGCATCTGATGATCCTCGGTTTGGCTCAGTTCATGGCCGTCTTGACGGCGGCCGGGCCGCTCGACGCGGTGACCTCGACGGTGCCGGCGGCCGTGACGACGCCTTGAATGGTGCGCTTGGACTGCTCGTTGAGCACGGAGACGATGTCCCCCTTGGCGCCGTCGCCGAGGGCGCGGCCGCGTGCCGAAAGGGTCAGACCCGGGCGCGAGTACTGCAAGGTGACGAGGTCGCCGCGCAGGATGATGCGGGGCTGCTCGATGTCGGCCGTGGCGATCACCTCGCCGGCCCGGAGCGGACGCTTGGCCGCCATGTCAATGACTTCGTCGGTATCGATCACCGCCGAACCCGGAACCCGCCGCTTGTCGATGCGGACGGTCGTGACGTCGGACGCATGGATGACGGCGCGGCGATCGATCGGGCGGTTCAGCACCGGAACGGCCATGGTTTCGACGGCGCGGCCGGCCAGCGCGACCGAACGCGTGCCGTCGCCGATATCGACGGCGACGGTGGCGTTGAAGCGGCCCGATCCCGGCTGAAGGACGAAGCCGGCGAGGGTGGCGGGCGTCGTTGCGGTCGCTGCGGCGACGATCGGGGCAACGGTCTCGTCGATGGTGACGTCGACATTCTCGATGGCCGCGCCCAGGCGGGCGGCGGCGGCCTCGGCAACAAGGGTCTTGAGGGTGTCGGTCTCGACCGTGACGGCGCGGCGAAGGACGCTGACGCTCGTGAAGGTCGGCAGGCGGTCGACGGCGAGGCCGGCCGCGACGGCGGCCTTGACGGCCTCGTTGGCCGGCAGGGCGCCGGTGACGCCGAGGTCGGGCGCCCGGAACACGGCGCGCCCCGCAAGGTCGCCCGCCCCGTCGAACAGGTCGCCGAGCGTGACGATGGCGCCGTCGATCTCGACGCGCGACCGCAGTTCGGCCGCCGACGCCTGATGGGTGGCGATGAAACCGGCGGCGAGCGTCGCAAGCGCGGCGGCGAGGACGATCCGGAGGAAGAGAGCGCGCATCATGGTCCTGCCTCACTTGCCCAGGTTGGATGTCGTCTGCGACATCTCGTCGGCGGCCGAGATGATGCGGGAGTTCATTTCGTAGGCCCGCTGGGCGGAGATGAGCGAGGAAAGCTCGTTGACCGCCTCGACGTTGGAGGATTCGAGGTAGCTCTGCAGAAGGGTGCCGTAGCCGGCGTCGCCGGGATTGCCGGTCTGGGCGGCGCCACTCGATGCCGTCTCGAGGAACAGGTTGTCACCCATCGGCTCGAGGCCGTTCTTGTTGACGAAGCGGGCAAGCTCGATCTGGCCGAGCACCGTCGCGGTGGTGGCGGTGCCGATCTTGGCCTGCACCTGGCCAGTGTTGGAAATGCTGAGGTCGCTGGCGTTCTGCGGCACGGTGATGGCCGGCTGCACGGTGTAGCCGTCGGCGGTGACCAGCGTGCCGGTGGAATCGAGCTCGAAGGAGCCGTCGCGGGTGTAGGCCGTCCGGCCGTCGGGCAGGGTGATCTGGAAGAAGCCCTCGCCGCGGATGGCGAGATCCTTGTCATTGCCGGTGGCTTCGGGGTCGCCCTGGGTCATGTTGCGCGGCGTGGCGACGATGCGAACGCCCGAGCCGAGCTGCACGCCGGCCGGCACCTGCGTTCCGGCGTCCGACGTGGTGGAGCCCTGGCGGCGCAGGGTCTGATAGAGCAGATCCTGGAAGTTGGCGCGCTGGCTCTTGTAGCCGGTGGTGCGCATGTTGGCGATGTTGTTGGAGATGACCGAGACGTTGGTCTCCTGGGCCTTCATGCCGGTTGCGGCGATGGTCAGGGCTTTCATGTGCGGTCGCTCCCGGATCAGGCGTTGACGGAGCCGAGGCGTTCGATCGCCCTGGCACTGAGGTCGTTTTGCTGTTTCACCATGTTGGAGATGCGCTCGTAGGCGCGCTGGACGTCCAGCATGGCGGTGAGTTCCTCGACGCCCGAGACGTTGGACTTCTCGAGGGCGCCCTGACGGACGCGGATGAAAGCCGGAGCCTGGGGCGCCGCGCTGGCCGAGTAGAGATTGTCGCCCTCCTTGGAGAGCACCGTGGTGTCGGGGAAGGCGGCGATGCGGAGTTTGCCCTTCAGCCCGGCGCTGGAAGAGATCGTGCCGTCGCGGGCGATGGCGATATTGGTTTCCTCGCTGCCGAAGACGATCTCGCCGCCATCGCCGAGAACCGGCTTGCCGTCGGCGGTGACGAGACGACCGGTGTTGTCGACGGCGAAGTCGCCTGCGCGGGTGTAGCGCTCGCCGGCCGGCGTATTGATGACGAAAAAGCTGTTGTCGGCTTCGATCGCCACATCGAGGTCGTTGCCGGTCATCTCGATCGATCCGGCCGAGAAGTCGTGCACGGTGGCCAGCTCGCGGACGAAGCGGTTATCGCGGTCGCGGCGAGGAAAAAGCGTTGCCGACGCCTTCGGCATCGTCGTTTCCTCGAAGTCGAGCGAAACGCGCTTGAAGCCGGCGGTGTCCATGTTGGCCACGTTGTTGGCGATGACGTCCAGCTTGCGTCTCAACGCAACCTGACCCGACAGCGCCACCAGAGTTGCATTCTGCATGGCAAATCGTTCCCAAGTCCCAATCGGACGGCGTCACGCTCCCCAGCGTCGCTGCCCGAGATCTCTATCGCAGGGAACGTGCCAACTTCGTAATCATGAAATATCAACTGGTTAGGTAAAAGTTCGCGGTGGTCTCGCATGGCGTTTCTTGCCGGCCGGCAGGTCCAGGGTGGCAATTTCTGCCGAGGCGTTAACCAATTATCAACCAATCGTTAACTATCCTGAAGGTCAATGAAAGGGCTGTGGGCTCCGGCAAAGAATCGTTGTTGCTGTGAAGGGGCCGACCCATAGCTTTGAGGTGGAGGCGCTCGGCTTCCCCCGATTCCGGAGCAGGCGCCGAAGGCCATGGCCAAGACCCCGAAAGCAGATGGCGAACAGGAAGGCGGCGAGGCCAGTGGCGGCTCTTCGAAGAAGAAGCTGATCATCATTGGCGGCGCAGCCGTGGCGGTGCTTCTGGTCGGTGGCGGCGCGGCCTTCTTTCTGATGGGGGGCACGCCGGCCACGCCGGCGGTGAGCGATGTCGCCGCCGTCGAGGCCGCGTCTCAGCCGCACGCCTACTACTACGACCTGCCGATGATGATCCTCAATCTGTCGACGGCCGACGAACGGCCGACCTTCGTCAAGATGGAGATCGCGCTCGAGGTCAGCGACGACAAGATGCTGGAGGTGATCAAGCCCAACCTGCCGCGCGTGCTCGACGCCTTCCAGACCTACATGCGCGAGCTCAGGGCCTCCGATCTGCAGGGCTCGGCCGGTCTGTTCCGCCTGAAGGAAGAGCTGCAGCGGCGCGTCAACATCGCGGTCTATCCGGCCCGTGTCGACGACGTGCTCTTCAAGAACGTCATCGTGCAATAAGGATGTCGAGCATGGCTGACGACGACGATCTTTCGGCGGACTGGGGTGCGGCTCTGGCAGAACAGCGGGCCGACAGCGGCGACGACATGGACGATCTCGCGGCCGAATGGGGCGCCGCGCTCGAAGAGCAGGGCGTCGAGAACGCCGACGCCGTGGCCGCCCAGTGGGCGGCGATGATCGACGACAACGACGCCGAGCTCGATGCGTCGAGCCGTGGCGCCGACCGCGTGCTGAACCAGGAGGAAATCGACAACCTCCTCGGCTTCAACGTCGAGGATCACGTTTCCAACGACCAGAGCGGCATTCGGTCGCTGGTCAACTCCGCGCTCGTTTCCTACGAGCGCCTGCCGATGCTGGAAATCGTCTTCGACCGCTTCGTGCGGGAAACGACGACGACGCTCCGCAACTTCACGTCCGACAACGTCGAAGTGTCGCTCGACGGCATCTCGTCGGTGCGCTTCGGCGACTATCTCAATTCCATTCCGCTGCCGGCCATCCTGGCCGTGGTCAAGGCCGAGCAGTGGGACAACTACGGCCTGATGACGGTCGACTCGTCGCTCATCTACTCGATCATCGACGTGCTGCTCGGCGGTGGCCGCGGCACCTCGGCGATCCGTGTCGAGGGACGGCCGTACACGACGATCGAGATGAACCTCGTTCGCCGCATGATCGACCTCCTGCTGGCCGACTGCGAGAAGGCCTTCGCGCCGCTCACCCAGATCAACTTCACGCTGGAGCGCCTCGAGACCAATCCGCGCTTCGCGCCGATCTCGCGGCCGGCCAATGCCTGTATCCTGATCCAGTTCCGCGTCGACATGGAAGATCGCGGCGGCATTGTCGAGATGCTGCTGCCGTATGCCACCATCGAGCCCATCCGCAACCTTCTGTTGCAGATGATCATGGGCGAGAAGTTCGGCCGCGACAACATCTGGGAAGGCCACCTCGCCACCGAGATCTACAACGCCGACATTGAGGTCGACGCCGTTCTGGTCGAGGAGGAGCTGCCGCTGTCCATGGTGATGGACCTCGAAGTGGGGCAGACGCTGCTGTTCGGCGTGTCGCCGGAGGACCCGGTGGCCATCAAGTGCGGCGACGTCCATATCACCTCGGGCAATATCGGCCGGCTCGGCGACAAGGTATCGGTCAAGATCAACAGGAATCTGAGGCGCCCGCGCATGACGCTGGCCGCTTTCGAGCGCGCGGTTCAGAAGGAGATGCAAAACACATGATTTCGGGCCTCAATCTCGGCGTGGCGATTGAGATCGTCGTTGCCATCCTTCTCGCGCTCACCATCGTCTACTGCGCCATCCTCAACCGCCGCCTGACGCGTCTCAGGGCCGACGAGGAAGTGCTGCGCGCCACGATTTCCGAGCTGATCACCGCCACCGAGATTGCCGAGCGGGCCATCTTGGGTCTCAAGGCGACGGCCTCCGAGTGCGAACGGGCTGTGGGCGGGCGCATGCTGGCCGCCGAGACGCTGCTGGGCGACCTCGACCAGAGGCTTACCGCCGGCAACGAGATCGTGAAGCGCATCGGCGCCATCGTCGGCGCGGCGCGTAGCAGCACGGTGGCGCCGATGAACGAGATCGAGGTCGAGCCGATGGCGCGCGAGAGCACGGCGCGCAATCTCAAGGCGGCGGCCGAAGCGGCGGCGGAACGTTTGTCGGCGCTGCGGCGCGGCAAGCGGGAGGCAGCTGCGTGAAGAAAATCCGCCTGCTCCCGCTGGTGCTGATTGCCGTCACGGCGTTGCTCGCCGTGAAGGTGCTCGGCTTCATCATGGGGGTGGAGCCACTCGAAGTCGGACCCCGTTCGGCGGTTGCCTCCGGCGGCGAGGCACCGGCGGGGCACGGCGAGGCGGCCCCGGAGGCGAGCGCCGCGCCGGATACGTCGGCCGTCGATCGCCTGACGACGCCGATCGACCTTGCCGATGAATACAAGAAGCTGAAAGCCGAGCAGGAAAAGGGCAGTGGGCACGGCGAAGCGCCAGCGGCAGGACATGGCGAGGCGCCAGCGGCTGCCGGACATGACGCGGCCCCGGCCGATGGCGCCGCTCATGGGGATGCAGCGGCGACCGATGCCGGGCACGGAGCACCGGCCGATGCGAAGCCCGCCGACGCCGGGAAGGACACGCCTCCTCCAGCCACCGGAACTGAAGCCGCTCCCGCCGGTCACGACGCGGCACCGGCGGCCGATGCCGGCCACGGAGCGCCCGCCGCTGGCGGTGCCGATGCTGCTCCCGCCGCCGCGGCCGAGCATGGTGCGCCGGCCGCCGAACATGGGGCGCCGGCCGAGGGCGGACATGGCGGCGCCAAGGCGCCGACCGACGTCTATACCGAACGCCCCAAGGAGTACTCGCCGCCGATCGGATCGTCGGAGCGGGCCATCCTCGAAGGTCTTGCCGCCCGGCGGGATGATCTCGACAAGCGTGCGCATGACCTCGATCTCCGGGCCAAATTGCTGGAGGCGACGGAACAGCGCCTCAACGAACGGTTGAATCAGCTTCAGTCCATCGAATCCCAGCTCGGCGTGGCCGGCGGGGGTGGGGCACCGGCGGCGAATCCGGCGGCTTCCGGCCCGGCGTCGTCGCCTCCGGCCGGAGGTGCTCCGGCGTCGGGAGCCGCGCCCGGCGCGCCGGCGGCGGCCGGTGCGGCTCCTGCCATGAACGAGCAAATGGCGGCGCTCGTTTCGCTTTACGAAGGGATGAAGCCCAAGGCTGCCGCCGCCGTGTTCGACAAGCTCGACACCGGCACGCTGCTCGAACTGGCCGGCCACATGAATCCGCGCAAGCTGTCGCCGATCCTCGCCGCCATGGATCCGGACAAGGCCAGCCGGATCACCAGCCTCATGGTCGGGGCGCAACAGGCCCAGAAGCGCGTGGTCGTCCAGGTGGAGCAGGTGGCGCCGACGCTCGGCCCGGCGCCGGGCGACGGTGCCCCCGCCGACGCTTCGCAACTGCCGCAGATCATGCCGGCGCCCTGAGGGTTGCCAAGGCAGTGGAGCGAGCTCCATTTCCCTGAAAATCCGGTCGTTTTCGGGGCGGAAGTAACCGCAAATTAAGCGCATGTCTCCTAGGCTTCCCGGAGCGCCGGTGTGTTTCGGCGCCATCGGGGTGTGTTCATGCGTTGTGCCCGGTTGCTGCGTGAGGCTGCGTTGCGTATTCGGTCGTCGGTCCGTCATGTGGCCGTCGCCGCTGCGCTCTGCCTTGCGACGATCGGCGCGCCGGACATGACCATGGCGCAGGCGACGACGCCACAGACGACCGCCGAACCGGTCAACGTCGACTTCAGGTCCGGCCCCGACTTCGGCCGCATGGTTCTGACCTTTCCCAACCTCAACCTTCTGCCGCCGCACAAGGTGACGTCGGACAGCGGCGTGTTGGTGATCCAGTTCGACCAGCCGGTCTCCCTCAACGCCGAGGCGGCGGTGACGCGGCTTGCCAATTACGTGCTGATCGTGCGTACCGATCCCGACGGCCTCGGCGTCCGCATGGCGCTGGCCCGCTCGGTGAAGGTCAACGTGATGGAGGCCGGGCCGCAGCTGTTCGTGGACTTCCTGCCCGCCACCTGGAAGGGCGAGCCGCCGCGCCTGCCGGACGAGGTGGTGGCGGCGCTGGCCATGAAGGCCGACGAGATGGCCAAGGCCGCCGCGGCGGCGCAGAAGCTCATTGCGGAAACCGAAAAGCCCATTCGGGTCGATGTCACGGCTGCGAAGGCACCCACCTTCAGCCGCCTGAACTTCAAGTGGAACGTGCCGTTTGACGTCGACTTCCGGCGCACCGATCTCGGCGTAGATCTGCGGTTCAACCGGGTGGGAATGCCCGATCTTTCGATGATCCGTTCCGACCCGCCGCCGTTCGTCAACGACATCACCGCGGAGCAGGGCGAACAGGGCTTGGTCGTCCACATCCTCACCGACAGCGTTGCGGACGTCCGCGCCTACAAGGACGACGACAGCTATGTCGTCGATGTGCGCGGCCCGGACAACCCGGCCACGATGACCCCGCTCGATCGCGCCTTGCAGGCGGCGGTCGCACCGTTGCCAGCCGTTCCCGCTGGCGCCACGCAGGCCGTGAGCGCGGGCGGTCACGATGCGCCGGCTGCCGTACCTGCCGCCCCGGTTGCGGATCCCGCCGCTCCGGCGGCGTCGGTGGCCGATCATGCCGCTCCCGCTGCGGATCCTGCCGCGCCGCACGCCGATCCTTCGTCGACCATTGCAGCCCCCGATGCGCCGACCACCGCGCATGACGTCGCCGCCGTTGCCAAACCGGACGCGACTCCCGAGCATCCGGCCCCGATCGCGGAGAGTGCCATCGCCGCCCCGCAGCAGCCCGACGCCCAGCCTGCGACGGCACCGGCGCGGCCGGTGGTGGTCGCATCGGCCGACAAGCCGCGCACCGACCTTGCCGAGCTGCCGGAGAACGCGGTGGCGCGGGCTCTGGTCGATGGCGTCATCCGCGTCGAGTCCGAGCGGGTCGGCCAGGCAGTCCACATCACCTTTCCCTACAAGAAGGAAGTCGGCGCGGCGCTGTTCATGCGCGACAGCACCCTCTGGCTGGTGTTTGACGACGCGGCGCCGATCGATGCGGCCACGTTGCAGGATGCGTTCGTCGGGTTCGCCCGCAGCATCGAGCCGACCACGCTCGATGGCGCCCAGCTCATCCGCGTCGACATGATCGACCGCTACGTGTCGACCATGAGTCCCGACGGTCCCAAGTGGGTGATGACGATCGGCGAACTGGTGACCGACCCGACCCGGCCGCTGTCGATCGGCCGGCAGGTCCATCCGGATGGATCGAAGTCGCTCGACATACCCTTCGGCCCGGTCTCCCGCATTCACAGGCTGACCGATCCGAGCAGCGAGGACACGGTCATCGTGGTGACCGGCAAAGGGCAGGCGCGCGGCCTCGTCAAGCCGCACTCGTTCACCGAACTGGACGCACTCGCCTCGATCCACGGCCTTGCGCTTCTGCCCAAGGTCGACGACCTGGCAGTGACCTCCGACGGCATCCTGGTGTCCATCGGCCGGCCCGGAGGGCTGGCGGTGTCGACGCTCGCCGAGGAAAAGAAAGCGACGCTGTTCGATCTGCCGGCCGCGCTCGGTTCCTCGGTCGCCCGAAAGGCGGCCGTCATCGATTTCGGGGATGCCCGCAACGTCGATCCCGGCGGCTACTGGCAGGCTCGTCACAAGCTGATGACCGACGTCACCCAGGCGCGCGATCTGCCCGAACGCGTCGATCGCTGGTACAAGGCGGCGACCTTTGCGCTGGCCCAGGGTCTCGGACCGGAGACCACCGGCATTCTGGATCTGATCGGCAAGCTGGCGCCGGAAGAGACCGTGTCGGACCGCATGGCCGCGTTGAGGGCGGGCGGCGAGTACTTCACCTATCGGCCCGAGCAGACGCTGAAGCAGCTGGATCGCCGCGAGTTTGCCGACAGTCCTGACGCATCGGTGTGGAAGGCCATGGCGCTCAGCGATCTCGGCCGTCACGACGAGGCGGCAGCGGAGTTCGCCAAGGGCGACGCCGTGATCGGCGCCTATCCGCCGGTCATCCAGCGGCGCTACGCCTTGAGCCACATCGCGTCGGCCATCGACCTCAAGGACTACACCACGGCGCGCGACCTCCTGGCGAGGCTCGACCCGAACAGCGTCAGCGCCGGTGAGCATGCCCGCCTCGATCTTCTCAATGCCCTGGCGCGCGACGCGGCCGGCCACGCCATGGATGCCGTGACGCTGTTGTCGAACATCGTGCGGGAGGACAAGGGACCGGTTGCCGCCGAGGCCACCTATCGCCTCGTGCAGTTGCAGCGGCGCGAAGGCCTGATCACCCTGGCCCAGGCCATCGACCGGCTGGAACAGCTGGCCGTCAGCTGGCGCGGCGACGAGTTGGAGCTCAAGACGCTGCGGTTGCTCGGTCAGTACTCGATCGAGAACGGCGACTATCGCCGCGCCTTCGAGGTGATGCGCGTTGCCGAGCAGGTGAACCCGAACTCCACGACCTCCCGTCAGATGACGGAAGAGATGCAGGTGGCCTTCTCTCAAGTCTTCCTGGACAACAAGAATTCCAACCTCAGCCCGGTCCAGGCGTTGTCGCTCTATTACGACTATCGCGAGCTGACGCCGAGCGGACGGCGGGGCGACGCCATGGTGCGCAAGCTGGCCGATCGCCTCGTCGGGGTCGATCTTCTGCCGCAGGCTGCCTCGTTGCTGGAGTACCAGGTGAAGAACCGCCTGCGTGGCGCCGCCCGCGCCCAGGTGGCCGCCGATCTCGCCCTCGTCTATCTGCTCGACGATCGGCCGGACAAGGCGATGTTCACGCTGTCGACCACGCGACAGGCTTCACTCCCGGTGGCGATCGAACGGCAACGGCGCACCGTCGAGGCCAAGGCCATGGCCGAGTCGGGCAATCCCGACGGAGCACTCGAAGTGCTGGCGCCGCTTGACGGCGTCGAGATAGGACGTCTCAAGGCGGATATTCTCTGGTCGGCCGACCGCTATGCCGATGCTGGAACGGCTTACGAACGCACCTTGGGCGGCCGCTGGACCGACGCCATGCCGCTCAGCGACAGCGAGCAACTGGCCGTGCTCAAGGCGGGCATCGCCTACACTCTGGCCGGCGACCGCATGAGCGTCGACCGCCTCCGGTCGAAATACACCGAGAAGATGGCGCCAACGGCCAACGGCTCGGCGTTCGATGCGGTGACCGGCCCGATCGTGGCAAGCGGCAGCGATTTCCAGAGCATCGTCAAGTCGATCGCCGACGCCGACACCATGAAGAGCTTCCTCGCCGATTACAGAAAGCGCTATCTCGACGTCGGAAACGGCGATAAGCCGGACATGGTTACGTCTCCCGACGGCACTGCGCCGAAGCCTCCCGAGTCCAACGCGTCGGTGGACGCTGGCGGCGCGACCAGCGCAGGCTGAAGGTCAGGACGCGTGCCTCGGGTTCAGCCGACGTAACTTCGAACGAGGCTGCCGGCGAGCATCGCCCAGCCGTCGACCAGCACGAAGAAGATCAGCTTGAACGGCAGCGACACCACCTGTGGCGGCAGCATCATCATGCCCATGGCCATCAGGATCGACGCCACCACCATGTCGATGATCAGGAAGGGCAGGTAGATCAGGAAGCCGATCTCGAAGGCGCGGCGCAGCTCGGAGATCATGAAGGCGGGGATGATGATCCGGGTTTCCAAATCTTCCTGGCTTTCCGGCTGTGGCAGGCCGGCGAGGTCGACGAACAGGCGCAGGTCGGATTCACGGGCGTGAGCCAACATGAAGGCCCGCATCGGCTGCATGGTGCGGGTGAAGCCCTCGGTCAGCTCGATCTGGTTGTTCACCACCGGCTCTATGCCGTTGGTGTAGGCTTCCTGGAAGGTCGGAGCCATGATGAAGGCGGTGAGGAACAGCGCCAGCGAAATCATCACCGCGTTCGGAGGAGCGGTTTGCAGGCCGATGGCCGATCTCAGCAGAGACAGCACGACGACGATTCGCGTGAACGACGTCATCATCACGACGATCGACGGCGCAAGGCTGAGAACGGTGAGCAGACCGACGAGCTGAACCGCGCGTTCGGTCAGTGTCGATCCTTGACCGAGCGAGATGCTGACGTCCTGGGCGAGAGCCAGGCCGGACGAAAGGCCCAGCCACATGAGGCCGAGGAGAAGCGGACCAAGGAGGATGAGGACCCGCCGGACGCCGCCACGGCGGCCGCGTGCAACCGCCATCGCCTCCTGATTGTCCGTTCCGTCGTCGCCGGTCGTCATCGCGTCTATCCGAGAGGATCGGTGCAACGGCGCCCGATCACGGCCGGACGCGAATCATCCGGCTTCTCGCGACACTGTCGCCCCGGCCGGCGACCGGCTCAAGGCGACAGGCAATGAAAGCGGAGACGCGATCAGCGTTTTCCCTTGGAATCGCCGGCCAGATCGTCGAGCAGACGGGCCATCTCGTCTTCCAGCGAGGAGAACTCGGTGCTGTTGCGGACGTCCTCTTCAGGCATCTCGACCGGCTTGTCGGCCGCCCGGGGCGCGACCACCGGTTCCGGGGCCACGGACGGCTCTGGCGTCGGCTCGACCGCCCGGGGCTCGGCGACATGCGGCCTGAGCAGCGAGCGGGCGGGGGCGGCTGGCGCCAAGGGCTCGCGAACCGGCGTCGGCTCGCGGCTGATCACGGGCTCGCGCGGCACCGTCGGTTCACGGGCGACCACCGGTTCGCGCGGCGCGATCGGACGCGGCGTCTGAGTCGCCCGCGGCCGAAGCCACGCCGACGCGGCGGCGGCAACCGGCTTCGGCGGCTCGGTCCTGGGTTTCGGCTCCGGCGCGACGGGCTGCTCGGCCGCCTCGATCTTCATTTCCGCGATCTCGCTTTTCAGCGCCTCGTCGAGCTGGCGGGCGAGATCGTCGAAGCCGGGGCCTTCGTCGGTGGAGGAACTGGGCTCGTCGGCGGGAACGACGCGCAGGGGTTCAGCCTTGCGCTCCGCCTGTGGCGCCTCGTGCGCGGGTTCGGCGCGATCCGCCGTCTGAGCGTCGGACACGATGGGCGAAATGGGGGCGATGGTCGGCTCGACGCGGTGGGCTTCCGGCGGGATGTAGGGCGATGCCGGCGCGCTGCGGGCGGCCTCCGGCGTCCGGGGCTGGACGCGGTTGAGGCGGGCCTGGATCGACGTGGCCTTCGGATGCTCGCCGGCCACATGCGAGGGGAAGGCGGGACGGACGGGCTCGACGGCGGCAGGCTGCCTGGGAATCGGCACGGGACGGGCGGCGGCGGGCGCTTCGACCATTGGCGAGACGGGAGCGGTCGCCATGGCGGGCGTATCGGCGGCGGCGGGCTCGGCATCCTCGGCCGTGGTCGCTGCATGGGCCGCCGGCCGGGCGGTCCGTCCCAGGCTGCCGACCGGAACGCCCCTGATGATGGTCGGCTCGACGACGAGGTCGTTGCCGCCTCCCACCAAAATCAGGTGCTCGACGCCATCGCGGCGCACCAGCAGCAGGCGCCGGCGTTGGTCAAGGGCGATCTGCTCGACGATCGTCAGCCGGTTATGGCGGCTCCGACCGATCGACAGCTGGCCGCCAACGGCGTAGTTGCGGAGGACCCAGCGGAGCAGCAGGAGCAACCCGGCTACCACCACGAGGGCCAGGGCGTAGCGCACGACGGTTGCTCCCGTGGCACCAAACCAAGTTACCAGCAAATCCTGCATCTCACTTTTCCACTCAAGACCTGTTTCGTTGAAGGTGCCAGTTCGTCAAGTCGATAGCCGGTTTATCTCGAAATGGGAAATTATTCGGAAACGTCTTCCGTTGCCGCTCGCTTCATTCCGCTTGGCTCCGACACCTCTCCGATCACCAGGGCGTTGCAGAGCGCAACCATAGGCCCATTAGGCACTTTTTCCCAGCTATCAGCCAAATCGGGCGTTTTTCAAGTCTCTCTGAGGGTAGAAGAAAGGATTGTTAACCATTCATTAACCCTGAACTCGGCAAATATTGCCTACGGTTTTCAAGTTGCGAATCCTTGTGACGGGCCGCGACTTTCAGGGTGCCGCTCCCCATGCGGTGTATCAGGCGGCCGGCTTGGGCGCCAATTGCGGTGAGTTCTTTCGATGTCGATGACCGATCTGCCGGTCTTGCAGGCCCTGAAAGGGAAACTGCGTTTCCACGAGACGCGGCAGAAGGTGCTTGCGGAGAACGTGGCCAACGCCGAAACGCCGGGCTACAGGGCGCGCGACATCAAGGCTCCCGACTTCTTCCGCATGGCGGTGGAAGGCGAGCGGGACGAAGGCGTGTCCACCGTGCTGACCAGCCCGATGCACATCGCAGGGCCCCTGATCGACAACAGCACGCCGTTCCGGCCCGAAAAGGTCGGCGGCTACGAGGTGACGCCGGACGGAAACGCCGTGTCGCTCGAAGACCAGATGATGAAGGTCACCGGCAACCAGATGGACTTCCAGACGGTGACGTCGCTCTACCAGCGCAGCATCGGCCTGCTGAAGACCGCCGTCGGCAAGAGATGAGGTGAGGCCATGGACTTCCTGAAAACGCTGATGATCTCCTCCGCCGGCCTCAAGGTTCAGACCGGCCGGATGCGCATCATCGCCGAGAACGTCGCCAACGCCGATTCGGTCGCATCGACCCCCGGCGGCGATCCCTACCGGCGCCAGATCCCTACGGTGACCTCGAAGTTTGACAAGGAACTCGGCGCCGAGATGGTGCGCCTCGGCAAGGTGGTTCCCGACCGCTCGGACTTCGAGCTGAAATACGAGCCGAACAGCCCGGCCGCCGACACCAGCGGCAACGTCAAGTATCCCAACGTGTCGCCGCTCATCGAGATGGTCGACATGCAGAGCGCCCAGCGCACCTACGAGGCCAACCTCAACGTGGTTTCGTCGACGCGCGCCATGCTCCAGAAGACCATCGACATCCTGCGCGGCTGATCGCGGCCGCCTTTCGTTTCACCGCAAATCCCGATGCAAGGCCGCGACGCGCCTTTGCCGGAATCGTCCTAGGAGGATCATCGCCATGGCGCTCACCACCACCGCGCTCAGTGCCAGCAATGTGTATGGCGCCATGTCGAGGCTGGCGAATCGCGGTCAGGCGGGGCAGGCTAGCGACGCGGTTGCCGGGGCGGCCGGGGTGACCTCGCCCGATTTCGGGAGCATGCTGCGCGATCAGGTGCGCGACGTGGTCGATCAGGGCAACGCCTCGGAAGCCAAGCAGGCGAGCTACATGGCCGGCAAGGGCAACATCATCGATGTCGTCACGGCCGTGTCGGAAGCGGAGGTGGCGCTCGATACCATGGTGTCGGTGCGCGACAAGGTGATCTCGGCCTACGAGGAAATCATGCGCATGGCGATCTGATGCCGGCGCGGTTGGAGCGGACGAATGGGTGGCGCTGAGGTTCTGGACCTGGCCCGGACCGCCATCTGGGTGACCATCAAGATCGCGGCGCCGGTGATGTTGGCCGGCCTCGCGGTCGGTTTCGTCGTGTCGCTGTTCCAGGCCCTGACGCAGATCCAGGAACAGACGCTGGCCTTCATTCCGAAGATTCTGTCCATCTTCATCGTGCTGATGCTGACGCTGCCCTTCATGGCGGATTCGCTCAACAGCTTCATGGCGACGATCAGCGAGTGGATCATCCGGGGATGATCATCCGCATCCTCCCAGACGTGACGGTGCTGTTCCTCCTGCTGTTCGCCCGCATCGGCGCGCTGTGCATGCTGATGCCCGGAATCGGCGAACCGACGATCTCCTCGCGTGCCCGTCTCACCTTCGCGCTGCTTCTCACGGCCGTCTTCTACCCGATCCTGTCGAACCGGCTGCCCGCCGGCCTGGCCAACGACATGAACCGGCTGATCTTCGCGCTCATCGCCGAGGTGATCATCGGCGTCGCCATCGGACTGACCGCCCGTCTACTGATGAGCGTGATCCAGACGGCCGGCACCGCCATCGCCTCCGACATCGGCCTCGGCTTTGCCCAGAGCATCGATCCCACCATGGGCCAGCAGGGCGCCATCATCTCGTCCTTCCTGTCGGTGACGGCGGTGACGATCATCTTCGTCACCGACCTTCACCACGTAGCGCTCGCCGGCATCGCCGGCAGCTACACCATGTTTCCGCCCGGCGAGATGGTGCCGGTCGGCGACTTCAAGGATGCCGCCATCCTGACCATCGCCGAGTCCTTCAAGACGGCGTTGCAGATCGCCGCGCCCTTCATGGTGTTTGCGTTGGTCTACAACCTCGGTCTCGGCGTGCTGCAGAAGCTGATGCCGCAGTTCCAGGTCTATTTCCTGGCAATGCCTCTCACCATCATGATCGGCCTTGCCATCCTCGCTTCGCTGGTCGTCACCATCCTCGGCCTCTACCGCTCCTTCATGGAGACCGGTCTGATGCGCCTCGTTCCCACCTGAGGGCAGCGCCATGGCCGGTTCGGACGACGACAGCGACAAAACAGAAGAACCAACACAACGAAAACTCGAGCAGGCGCACGAGCAGGGCGACGTCATCAAGAGCACGGAGGTGGGCACGTTCTTCGGGCTCGTCGCCGTGACCGCCGTCATCGGGCTCACCGGAACCGCGATGACCGGCGCGCTGCTGTCGCCCTTGCGCGGGCTGATCGAGCATGCCGCCGAGATTGCGGTCGACGGCGGCGGTCTCCGCCGGCTCTATCTTGCGATCGTCGGCGGCTTTCTGCTGGCACTGGCCTTTCCGCTGGTGCTGATGGCGCTCGGCGGCATCATCGGCAATCTCGCCCAGCATCGCATGGTCGTCTCGTGGAAATCGCTGGAGCCACGGCTCGACAAGGTGTCGCCGCTCGGCGGTCTGAAACGGATGTTCTCGCCGGAGAGTCTCGCCAACTTCGTCAAGGGCCTTCTTAAGGTGGCGGTGCTCGGCACGGTGATGACCATGGTGCTGTGGCCGGAGCGCGATCGGCTCGACGCGCTCGTTACCATCGACATCGCCCGCACGCTGTCGGTGGCGAAATCGCTGGCGCTCCGCATGCTCGGCTTCATGCTGGCGCTGATGTTCCTGATCGCCGCCGCCGACTATTTCTGGTCGCGCTACCGCTACATGCATCGCCAGCGCATGTCGTTGCAGGAGGTCAAGGACGAGCACAAGCAGACCGAAGGCGATCCGCACATCAAGGGTCGCATCCGCTCGTTGCGCATGCAGCGGGCGCGGCAGCGCATGATGCAGAAGGTGCCGGACGCGACGGTGGTCGTCACCAACCCGACGCACTATGCCGTGGCGCTCAAGTATGACGACACGACACCGGCGCCGATCTGCGTCGCCAAGGGCGTCGACGAGGTGGCGCTGCGCATCCGCGAGATGGCGAAGACGGCCGAGGTGCCGATCGTCGAGAACCCGCCGCTCGCCCGCGCGCTCTACGCCAGCGTCGACCTCGACGAGGCCATCCCCGAGCAGCATTACAAGGCCGTGGCGCAGGTGGTGGGTTACGTGCTGAATCTCAAGAAGAAGCCGAGTTGGCGGTCCTGATGGTGGCAAGCGTGGCGCGGGTGGGCCTCAAAAGCTGGTATCATCGGCCCGGATTGGCGAAAAGGCGCAAGTCGGCGTTTGCCTCGTCACGGGCGATTGCTAAAGATCATGGCGTGAACAGACGATTCCCGGCGGTCGCGGCGACCCATTCGGCGCGGTACTGGCAGGCGGGCAGGGCAAGAGCAGCATGAACGAAACCGAGTCGTCGGCACCTTCCGTCGAAACGCCGATCGTCGACCGTTCCGAGCGCGGCGGCAACGTTGGGCTGGTGATCGCGCTGGCGCTGGCGCTGGTGGCCGCCGCGGCGGTGTTCGCGGTGCTCGACCGGGCGGCGGCCGAACCCTACGTGCTGGGCCTTCTCGGGCTCTTGGCGGTGATCGGCGTCTTCTCGCTGTTCGCCATCGCCATCGGCCTCGTGCGCCTCTCCTCGCGCAACGACGGGCAGGTGCAGCTCGCCAAGCGCTTCCTCGACACCATGACCGACGGCGTCTGCGTCACCGACGGCGACGGCCGCATCGTCTATGCCAACGCCACCTATGGCCGGCTGATCCGCGCCGAATCGGCCATCGACGTCCGCACCGTCGAGCGGGTGTTCTCGGGCGATCCCGACACCGCCGACGTGATCTTCCGTCTGGCCCAGGCCTCGCGAGAGGGGCGGCGGGCGATGGAGGAACTGCGCGTCGCCCATCCGCTCGGCCGCATCGATGGCCCGGCCCGCTGGTACCGCATCCGCGTGCGGCCGCTCAACGGCCTGTCCCAACCGCTCAATGTCTGGCAGGTGGCCGACATCACGCGCGACCGCGACGAGCAGGAGAACAGCTTCCAGGCGCTGCAGCGGGCGGTGAACTTCCTCGACCACGCGCCGGCGGGCTTCCTGTCGGCCAACGCGCTCGGCCGCGTCGTCTACATGAACGCCACGCTGACCGACTGGCTCGGCTACGACCTCACCGAGTTCGAGGCGGGCGCCATGCAGCTCAAGGAAATCGTCGTCGGCGACGGCGTGGCTCTGCTCGACGGCATTCGCGGCGCCTCCGGCGAGGTGAAGACGGGCATCGTCGACCTCGACATGGTCAAGCGCAACGGCCAGATCCTGCCGGTCCGCATCATCCACCGCGTGCCGGTGGGCAGCGACGGCGCGGTGGGCGACAGCCGCACGCTGGTGCTGAACCGGTCGCCCGGCGAGGACGTGTCGGAATCTTTGCGTGCCGCCGAGGTGCGCTTCACCCGCTTCTTCAACAACACGCCGGCCGCCATCGCCTCCATCGACAAGGAAGGCCGCATCGGCCGCAACAACGCGCCGTTCATGCGCCTGTTTGGGTCTTCGGTCCGGCCGGATCCGTCGGCGCCACGCGGCCGCCTGACTGATGTCATCGCCGAACGCGACCGCAAGGCGATTTCCGAGGCGATCGTTTCGGCCGTGAACGGGCAGGGCAACATCTCGGGCATCGACGTGTCGCTGGCCGGCGAGGGCGAGCGCTCCGCCCGCTTCTACGTGTCGACGGTCGAGGAGGGCGCCGGCGACGGCGAGGTGGCCATCGTCTATGCGCTGGAGACCACCGAGCAGCGGGCGCTGGAGGCGCAGTTCGCGCAAGGCCAGAAGATGCAGGCGGTCGGTCAGCTGGCCGGCGGCGTGGCGCACGACTTCAACAACGTGCTGACCGCCATCATCGGCTTCTCCGATCTGTTGCTCAACAACCACCGCCCCACCGATCCGTCCTTCCAGGACATCATGAACATCAAGCAGAACGCCAACCGCGCCGCCGGTCTCGTCCGGCAGCTCCTGGCCTTCTCGCGCCGACAGACTCTCCGGCCGCAGGTGCTCGTGCTGTCCGACGTCCTGGCCGAGCTGTCGAACCTGCTGAGCCGCCTGCTCGGCGAGAAGGTGCAGCTCAAGGTCAACAACGGCCGCGACGTGTGGCCGGTGATGGCCGACCTCAACCAGTTCGAGCAGGTGGTCATCAACCTCGCGGTCAACGCCCGCGACGCCATGACCAGGGCCGGCAAACTGGAGATCCGCACCTCCAACGTCACGGCCGACGAGTGCGCCCGGTCCTATCCCTTCAAGGGCATGCCGGCTGCCGACTACGTGCACATCGAGGTGGAAGACAACGGCTCGGGCATGACGCCGGAGATCATGGAAAAGATCTTCGATCCGTTCTTCTCGACCAAGGAAGTGGGCAAGGGCACCGGCCTTGGCCTCTCCACCGTCTACGGCATCGTCAAGCAGACAGGCGGCTACATCTATCCGGTGTCGGAAGTGGGCGTCGGCACCACCTTCCACATCTTCCTGCCGCGCCACGAGGCGCCGGCCGATGCGGTGCCGAAGAAGAACGTCGAAGCGACGCCGATCGCCGATCTCACCGGCAGCGCGACGATCCTGCTGGTCGAGGACGAGGAGGCGGTGCGCGCCTTCGCCGCTCGCGCGCTGGCCTCGCGCGGCTACACCGTGCACGAGGCGTCGACCGGCGCCGAGGCGCTGGAGGTGATGGCCGACGTCGGCGGCAAGATCGATCTGGTGGTGTCCGACGTGGTGATGCCGGAGATGGACGGGCCGTCCCTGCTCCGGGAGCTGCGCAAGACCCAGCCCGATCTCAAGATCATCTTCGTGTCGGGCTATGCCGAGGACGCCTTCAAGAAGAACCTGCCGGAAAACGAGCAGTTCAACTTCCTGCCCAAGCCGTTCTCGCTGAAGCAGTTGGCGACGACGGTGAAGGAAACGCTGGCCGAGTAATCCAGGCGGGGCTCCGCCTGATCTTGACGATGCAGTGTCTCCGGGGCTGGGCGAACCAGCCCCGAAGCGTTTCCTAGAGCATCATCCGACCGGAGTGAAACGAGGATCGACAAGATGATGCTTCACAAACAAGAGCTTGTAGCGCCGATCTGATTCAATCAGATCGAATGGCGCGTCCAAAGGTCAGCTCTTCAGCGCCTTGGCGATGTCGGCGGCGAGGCGGACGTTGTTCATGACCAGAGCGATGTTGGTCTTGAGCGACGAACCGGCGGTGCGCTCGAACATGTCGGCGAGCAGGTAGGGCGTCACTTCCTTGGCGGCTATGCCGGCTGCCTTGGCCGAGGCCAGGGACGCGGCGATGAAGCCCTGCATGCGAACGGCCGGGATCTCGTCGGTCTCCGGCACCGGGTTGGCGATCAGCATGCCGCCGTCGATGCCGATCAGTTTGCGCGCCTTCTGGAAGGCGGCGATCTCGGCGGCCGAGTCGAGCCGGAGCGGAGCCTTGAGGCCCGAGCCGCGCGACCAGAAGGCCGGGAACTCGTCGGTGCCATAGCCGACCACCGGAACGCCCTTGGTTTCAAGAACTTCCAGCGTCTTCGGCAGGTCGAGGATGGCCTTTGCGCCGGCAGCGACGACGATCACCGACGTGCGGCCGAGTTCCTCGAGGTCGGCGGAGATGTCGAAGCTCTCCTCGGCGCCCTGGTGGACGCCGCCGATGCCGCCGGTGCCGAACACCTCGATGCCGGCCAACTGGGCGCAGATCATCGTGGCGGCGACGGTGGTCGAACCGGGACGGCCGGTGGAGATCGCGAAGGCTAGGTCGGCGCGGGACAGCTTCATGACGCCGGTCATGCTGCCCAGCTTGTCGAGCGTTTCGGCGTCGAGGCCGATGCGGATCTTGCCATCCAGAACGGCAATGGTGGCCGGCGTGGCGCCGCGGCTGCGGATCTCGGCCTCAACGGCGCGCGCCGTCTCCACGTTGTCCGGATAGGGCATGCCGTGGGTGATGATGGTGGACTCGAGCGCGACGACCGGCTTGCCGGATGCGATCGCAGCTTCGACTTCAGGCGAATAGACGAGTGGCAGGGATGCCATCATGCCTCCGAATGTGGCCGCACGACTAGGCCACGGAGCGGGCACGCACGTCGGCGGCGAGTGATGGATCTCCGAGCCGAACTCTATACGACAAGAGGGCCGTCTTGCGAAAGAGGGAAGACGCAACATCCGGCAAAAAGCGGAAATCGCCCTGATCTTTCAAAGGGGAGTCTCGCGCGCACGCCTTTCCGAGGTCGCGCGTCGTCGCATTTTCCGGGCTTTCTGAGGGGCGCGCTCCGTCGCGCGGTTCGACATCGGTGGGCTACAGGGCCAATCCCTCGTCGTCGAACAGTCTGAGACGAGAGGCGTCGCAGCCGAGCGTCAACCGGGATCCGAGGCTGGCGGGGTGCGCGGCGTCCACCCGGGCGACCACGAGATGGCCGGAGGCCGTTTCGAGCTCGAGGAACGATTGGTCGCCCAGCCGTTCGACCAGGCGGACGGTCGCGGAAATCCTGAACTCCCCGTCATCCACCGCAAGGTGTTCGGGCCGGAATCCCAGCGTCGCTCGCGAGCCCATCCGTGTCGATGCCGTTGCAACCACCGGAACCTTGACGTCGCCGGTGTCGGGGCTCGAAAACAGCGCATAGTCCGTTTCGACGGCCGCGATCTCGCCCTCGATGAAGTTCATCTTCGGCGACCCGATGAAGCCGGCGACGAACAGATTGCGCGGGCGCTCGTAGAGTTCGATGGGGGTGCCGATCTGCTGCACGACGCCGCCGTTGAGCACGACGATCCGGTCGGCGAGCGTCATGGCTTCCACCTGGTCGTGCGTCACGTAGATCATGGTCGAGCCCAACTGGCTGTGCAGCTTGGCGATCTCGCGGCGCATGGAGACGCGCAGCGCGGCGTCGAGGTTGCTGAGCGGCTCGTCGAACAGGAACACCTTGGGGTGGCGGACGATGGCACGGCCGATCGCGACCCGCTGGCGTTGCCCGCCGGAGAGCTGGTAGGGGCGGCGTTCGAGCAGCTCTTCCATCTTCAGGATGCGTGCCGCCTCGTGGATGCGGACGTCGATCTCGCTCTTTCCCATGCCGGACAGCTTGAGGCCGAAAGCCATGTTGCCGTATGCGGTCTTGTGGGGATAGAGCGCGTAGGACTGGAACACCATGGCAATGCCGCGCTCCCGGGGCGCGTCGTCATTGCAGCGCGTTCCGTCGATCAGGATGTCGCCGGCGGATATCTCCTCAAGGCCGGCTATCATCCGCAGAAGCGTCGACTTGCCGCAGCCGGACGGCCCGACGAAGACAACGAACTCGCCATCGGCGATTGAAAGATCGATCCCCCGGATCACACCGACTGCGCCATAGGACTTGGTCACGTCCTTCAGTTCGACAGTTGCCATCGTCATTCCCGCTCTTTGGCTTGTTTTGGACGGTCCCAGCCGGCAGAACCGGCTGGGGCCATGTCGTGATCCTGGATTCACTTGCTGGAGCGGCCGCTTGTCGCCAAGGCCGCTCCAACCCGATCACTGGAGTGCTTCAGGCCTTGCCGCTCATGCGGTCCTTGAAGAAGTCCAGGTGCTTTTCCTGAGCCTTCAGCATCTTCTCGCGGTAGACGCCGTAGATGATGTCCGTGTCGAGCAGCGTGACGCCGGCGATGGTCGGTGAGGCGAAGGTCGGCAGCTCGATGCCCTTGTCGGCAAGCTTGACGGCGGTGCGCGAAACCAGCTCGTGCATCATCATCATGGCCAGGACCGTGGAGGAGCCGGACACCGGCCGCGACCAGCCCTTCACCTGAACGATGGCGTCCTCGATCGGCGCGCCGGTGTCGATGACGATGTCCGCGGCGTCGGCAAGGCGCTTGCCGGACGAGTGGGTCGCCGGCTTGTCGAGGTTCTGCTTGGCGGTGATAGCCACCACCGTGAGACCGCGCTTTTTGGCGTAAAGGGCGGTGTCGATGCCGGAGGAGTTGCGGCCGCTGTGACCGAAAATGACGATGGAGTCACCGGGGTTGAGCGGCTGGTGGTCGAGGAACTTCTCGGCATAGTTTTCGGTGCGCTCAAGCCAGAGCAGTTCGCGAACGCCGCCAGCGCCGAGCACGTTGTGCCACATCACGCGTGGGTCCGTCAGCGGGTTGAAGCCGACGTAGGAGCCGTAGCGCGGGAAGGTTTCCTGGCAGGGGAGCACCGAGTGGCCGGAACCGAACAGGTGAACGAGACCCTCCTTGGCGAGAGAGGTGGACAGCGCGGTCGCGGCGGCCTCGAAGGCCGGCTCGTTGGTGGCGGCGGTTTCCTCGGCGATTTTGACCAGGCGGGAGATATAGAGGCTCGACATGGTTGACCTTTCCTTGGGGTACTGAGTTGTGGACGGCAGGTGCCGGCCGTGGGGTGCTAGAGATAGAGTTTGGACCGGATCTCGTAGCGGTCGCCGCGCATGGTGGAGACGGCGAATTCAAAGGGGCCGTTGACGTCATAGGTGACGCGCTCGACGACAAAGGCGGGACTGCCGGACGGGACGCCCAGAAGCTCGGCGTCGCCTTCGAGCACGCTGCCGACGCGGTAGGCTTCCCGTGCTTCCTTGGGCAGGATGCCGTAGCGGCTGCGCAACGCCTCGTAGAGCGAGGTGAGTTGCGGCGAGAGCTCGACCAGTCCGGGCACCAGAGATGTCGGCAGGTGTGCCGTCTGGATGCCGATCGGTGCCCCGTTGCCGAGGCGCAGGCGACGAAGCCGCACCACCGGTTCGCCGAGCTTGATCTCGAGGGCGTCGGCGATCGTCTCGTCGGCCTCGGTGGTGTCGGCTTCCAGAAGGCGCGAGCTGCCGGCCAGGCCGAGCGAGGCCATTTCCTGCGTGAAGCTCGTCAGGCCCCGCACCCCGGCGATGACCGTGGATGACCGGACGAAGGTCCCACGGCCATGCTCGCGGCGCAGCAGGCCGGATTCTTCGATGTTTCTCAGCGCATGCCGGACGGTGATGCGGCTGACACCGAGCATCGACGACAATCGCTCCTCGTTCGGAAGCTGCGTCTCTTCCGGCCAGGTGCCATTGGCGATGAGGGCCCGCAAGGCCTGTTCGGCCTGATGCCAGAGCGGCTCGGGTCGATTGCGGTCGGGCAGAGTGACGAGGCCAAGATTAGACATGGTCGATTTTCCAAAGGGGGCTGCCAGCCGCCGCGACGGCGGCACCGGCAAGGACGGCGCCGGGTCCGAAGTGACCGACGGCGATAGGGATGGAACGAAGATGCGGCGGCAACTGACGCGTCAGGGCGGCGCGAGTCAGGGGAGCGAGAACATCGAAGGCCGACGCGACGCCGCCGGTGATCAATATCACGGCGGGGTCGAGCAGGGCGACGGCGCCGACAAGGCAGGTGCCGAGCGCGGCGGCGGGTTCTTCGAGCCGCTTGAGCGCATCGGCTTGCCCGGCCCGGGCGGCGGCAATCAGCTCCGCACCCGTTTTGAGACCCACGGAGCAAGCGAGACGGTCGAGGGCGCGGCCGGCGGCATGGCGTTCCAGCCAGCCGCTGCGGTCGTCGCCTGCGTCGTCCCGGTCGGCCGACGCCCAGCCGAAGGAGGCGGCGCTGCCGCCGCTGCCGCGCAGCACCCGGCCGCCGGAGAGCACGGCCGAACCGATGCCGGTGCCGATGGCGATCAGTATGGCATCGGAGAGGCCGGCGGCGGCGCCGGCCGTGGCTTCGGCGACTAGGGCCATATGGGCGTCGTTGCCGAGCGCGACCGGTTGCCCTGGGAAGAGCGCGGCAAGGTCTTGGCCGTCGAGATAGGGCAGGTTGGGCACCCAACGGCAGAGCGTGCCGTTGGCAAGGCCCGGGATGGCGATCCCCAGACCGTCGGGGCGGTAAGCCTCGATCTGCGTATCGACGAAGGCTCGGAACGCGCGGAGGTCGGACGGCGCGGCGCCACTGGCCACCACTTCCGTCTCGCAGGGGCGATCGGCGTCGGCAATGCCGACGCGGATGTTGGTGCCGCCGATATCGATGGCGAGAACGCGGCTCATCCCTTCACCCCCGACGAGACGATGCTGTCGACGAAGAAGCGTTGCAACAGCAGGAACATGACGAGGGGAGGCAGCACCGCCATCGTCGCCCCGGCCATGACGAGACCGGTGTTCATCGCACCCCGGTTGTAGCTCAAGAGGCGTGAGAGCGAGAGGACGATCGGGTAGTTGTCGACCTGCCCCTGCAGGACCGTGAGCGGCCACAGGTAGGTGTTCCAGTGATAGACGAAAGCGAACAGGGCGAGGGCGGCGATGGCCGGAACCACGGCCGGGGCCACCACCGTGAAGACGATTCTGAGTTCGGACGCGCCATCGACGCGGGCGGCATCGATCAAATCGTCGGGCACGCCGGCAATGAACTGCCGCATCAGGAAGACGCCGAAGGCGTTGGCGAGATTGGGGACGATGACGCCGGCGAGGCTTGCGTTGAGCCCGATGGAGCCCACGAGCCGGTAAAGCGGAATGAGCGTGACGATCGGCGGCAGGAACATGGTGGCGATCACCGCCGCGAATAGCAGGTCGCGCCCCTTGAAGCGGTACTTGGCGAAGGCGTAGCCCGCCATCAGCGACGTGATCAGGATGCCGAGCGTGGCGGTGGTGGCGATGACTGCCGAGTTCCAGAAGGATCGGCCGGCGTTGATGACGTCCGCCACCTCGCCATAGGCCTGGAAGTTCACCGATCCCGGGATCCAGACCGGCGGCACCTGCATGCTCTCGGCCGGCGTCTTGAAGCTCGACAACACCATCCAGACCAGAGGGAAGGCGGAGACCGCGGCCACCAGGACGATGCCGGCGACGAGCAGCGCGTCGAGCGGTTTGGCCTTGGATGTCCGGAAGAGTCGGCCCTTGCGAACGCTGCTCATTTGTCGTCGTCTCCCCTGCGTGCGAAGGCGAACAGCGCGACGATCACCACGATCAGCGCCAGCATCAGCATGACGGCCATGGCGGAGCCGAGCCCCCCTTGCGCCCGTTCGATGCCGACGCGACGAATGTAGTAGGTGAGCACGTTGGTGGAGTTCGCCGGTCCTCCCTGGGTGATGAGCGCGACCGGCTCGAACACCTGCACGGCGTTGATGACGGCGATGACCGCGCTGAACAACAGCGTGCGGCGCAGGAGAGGCAGCGTCACGCCGAAGAAGGACTGCACCGGATTGGCGCCGTCGATGCGCGCCGCCTCGTAAAGCGAGGTGGGAATCTGGGTGAGACCGGCGATGACGAGCACGGTGAAGTAGCCGACCTGCTGCCAGACATTGAGCAAAACGATGGAGCCGAGCGCGGTATCGGGCGACGACAGCCACAGCTGGCGGTCGAAACCGAACCAGCCCAGTATCTGGTTGAGCGGCCCTTCGTTGGGCGAGTAGAGCTTCGACCATACGAGGGCAACGGCGATCATCGGCACCATGTAGGTCGAGAAGAGAATGGTCCGGAGCACATGGCCGCCGGCAACCCGGGTCTGGTAGACCATCAGGCCGAGCGCGACCGACAGCGGCAGGATCACGATCACCGACAAGCCCGTGTAGAAAGCGGTGTTCCAGAAGGCTTGGCGGAAATCCCGGCCGACCGACAGTGGGCCGAGAAGGTCGGTGTAGTTCTGAAAGCCGACGAATCTGGCGGAGCCGAACCCGGTCTGGGTCGACCAGGCCTGAAACGACAGCCAGATCGTCAGCAGCATCGGCAGGAAAATGAAGACGCCGACGAGACTGACGGCTGGGGCCAGCATCACAAGTATCGGGGTGCGAGGCGAATGGGTCATGGCCGACTTGATCTGGAGGGGCAGCAGGGTCCGGATCCGGCGGGCTTGGAGCCCGCCGGACCTGAATGCGGACGAGCGGTCGTTGTTTTTATTGGGCGGCGCGTTCCAGGATCGATACGCTGTCAGCCTGGGCGTTGGCCTGCGCCTCCTCGGCGGAAAGGCGGCCGTACTGAATGCCTTCGATGACCTGCTGCAGCGCTTCGGAGAACTCCTGGCCGCCAAGGACCACCGGGAATGCCTTGGCATCCGCCAACGTCTTGACGTATCCGGACAGGAACTCGCGATCGAGGTCCTTGGCGTGAGCGGCGACATCCGAGGTGCGCGACGGCAGGATTCCCATCGAGAGCAGGATATCCGACATGGCCGAGGCGCCATCCTTGCCGGAGGCCGGACCATTCAGCCAGGACAGGAACTTCCAGGCGGCTTCCCGCTGCTCGGCCGAGGCGCCGGTGTTGACCACGGTCAGCCAGGAGTAGGAGATCGAGCGGGCCTTGTCGCCATCCGGGCCGACGGGAATCGGCGCGGTGCCGATGTCGGAGAACTTGTCGCCGAGGCCACCCTTCAGCGCGCTCTCCCACCAGTTGGCCATGATGATCATGCCGGTGTTGCCGGAAACGAAGTTGTCGAGGAACGGGCCGGTGGTATTTGCATCGGCGGTGCCCATCGCCGGATCGGTGTAGCCCTTCTTGATGAAGTCCTCGTACAGTTTGAACGTGTTGGCGGCCGCCTTGCTGTCGAGGGTCGGCTTGCCGTCGACGATGAGGTCGCCGCCATTGGACACCAGCAGCGACGCGAACGGATGAACGACACCCGCCGCCCAGGAATTGATCATGCCGAAGCCTTGCCGGCTGATGCGGTTCCCGTCCTTCTTGGTCAGTTTCGCAGCCGCTGCCTCGAACTCGGCCCATGTCGCCGGCGGCGCGGTGATGCCGGCCTCGGCGAGCAGCTTCTTGTTGTAGTTGAGGGCGTAGACGTCGATCTCGTTGGGGTAGCCGAAGTACTTGCCGCCGACCGAGGCGGCCGAGGCGACGCCCGCCGGCCAGTCGCTGCCAATTTCCTTGGCATTGGCTTCGGGGGCCGGCTCGATGAGCTTGTCGCGCGCCAGCTCGGGCAGCCACAGATCATAGATCGAGGCGATGGTCGGGCTTTCCGCCGAGCTGCCCTGGGACCGGATGGTCGTCAGAAGGTCGCCGAACGGAACGGCGCGCACGGTGATGGTGACATCGGGATTGGCCGCCGTGAACTCCTTGGCGGCGGCCTCCAGTTTTGCGACGGTCTCCGGCGACCAATGGGTCAGGTAGGAGATGGCGGTCGGCGCCGCCAGGGCCGAACCGCTCAGAAGCGCGGTGGCGATCAGTGCCGAAACGAAAGAGATACCATGAGACGTTTTCATTTTTTGCCCTCCGGAAAGCTCGTCTCCGGCCCCACGCCCTCTGGGCGCTTCTTCGTTTCAGGCTTCGGAATGGCAACCACCGGGCTGGTGCCGCGTGCGTCGATTCCGCTGAAAACGAAGTGAACGCTTGCTTTTCGTGGAGGTCGGTACGAGACCCCTTGGCTCTTTGGCCTCGAAAAGGTTATAACAACATAATCACAAATGCAATGGAGACCGTTGATGATCAATTCCGGCGAGTTGGCAGGGCAGATTCTGACGCCCGGCGGCTTTGTGAGCGGCCGCATTCTCTGGCGCGACGGGCTCGTCGAGCGGATCGAGAAAATGCACGGAGCGCCTGAGGCTTACGTGTTGCCGGGCTTCGTCGATCTCCATTGCCACGGCGGCGGCGGCGCGGATGTGATGAACGGTGGCGAGGCTGTCCGAACCGTGGCGGCCACGCACGCGGCGACCGGTACGACGTCGTTCCTGGCCACCACGATGACGGCGCCTGTTCCCGATATCGAGTTGGCTCTCGCGGCTGCGGAGAGGGTGAGGAAGGCTCCGGCGCGGGGCGAGGCGACGGTTCTGGGCGTCCACCTCGAAGGACCGTTCATTTCGCCGCAGCGGCTCGGCGCCCAGCCGGCCAATGCCATACCCGGCAGCATCGAGCTGATGCGGCGCTTCCTGGATCTGGCGGCCATCCGGGTCGTGACCGTCGCCACCGAGGCCGATCGGGATGGCGCGTTCATCCGCTACCTTGTCGAGGCCGGCGTCAGGGCTCAGCTCGGCCATTCCCTGGCCGACTACGAGACCGCGGCCGAGGCGATCCGCTGCGGTTGCCGCTCGGTCACCCATCTCTTCAACGCCATGAGCCCCTTGCTGCACCGCGCGCCCGGCATCGTCGGAGCGGCGCTCGCTCATCTCGACTACGCGGAGCTGATTCCCGATCTGCTGCACGTCCATCCCGGTGCGATCCGGGCCGCGTTGCGCGCCATCCCCAACGTCTATGCGGTGACCGATGCGACACCGGCCACGGGAATGCCCGACGGCGCCTACAAGCTGGGATCCCAACCCGTCTTCAAGTGCGATAACGGCGTTCGTCTGGCCGACGGCACCCTTGCCGGCTCATGCCTGACCATGGTCGAGGCTTTTCGGAATCTGGTGTCTATCGGGCTGACGATCGAAGAGGCGTCCCGCCGCACATCGACCTTCGCTGCCGACTACATTGGGGAAGCCAGCCGGGGCAGGTTGGTCCCGGGGGGCGCTGCCGACATGGTCGTGATCGAAACGAACCTGTCCTTGGCCGATGTGTTTGTGGGCGGGGCCGCCATTTCGTGACGCGGGCCCGCGCGTGAGTCTAGGCCCCGGCCGTCGCCACGGCCGAGGCGACTACGTCCTCCGGCAGGCTGCGCAAGGCGCCGGCGGTGGCCAGCGCGGCGCGGGCTGCCGCCATGCCGACTTCGACGGCGGCAAAGAGCGGAGCTCCTGCGGCCAGCGCCAGCAGGATGCCGGCTGTCTGGGCGTCGCCGACGCCGGTGACGTCGACCACCTCGGTCGGCCGAGGCATTATCTCGGTGATGCGGCCTTCGTCGAGGATGGCGAGCGGCTTCGAGCCGCCGGTGATCACGGCCCGCCGTGCGCCGGCCTTGGCGAGCCGCTCGGCCGCCTCGATCGGCCGGCTCACCGGATGGCCGACCAGAAGCTCCGCCGACGGGAGATTGCAGATGAAGAGCGCGCCGGAGGCGACGAGAGGCTTGAGGCGCGGTGCCTTGGCCCTCGATATGGCATCCATCACCAGCCTCTCGCCATGGGTGTCGGCGAGCCGCCGAAGTTCGGCCGGAGCAAGGTTGGCATCGGCGAAAACCAGGGCGCTGTCGTTGCCGAACGCCGCGGGTGGCAGGATGAAGCCGTCGTAAAGGCCCAGATCGGAGATGGCCGAGACGAGCTCGCCGGTTTCGTCGTGGATGGCGAGGTAGGTGCCCGTTCGGCCCGCTCCGTCGACCACCATCGCGCCGGTATCGATTTCGGCCAAGGCGAGTTCGGCTATGAGTTCGCGGCCGGCCGAGTCGTCGCCGACCACCGACACGAAGCGACAGGGCGCGCCGGCCCTCCCGAGCAGCACCGCCACATTGCGCGCCACGCCGCCGGGGCGACGGGTTACGATGCCTGGGCATGAGGTTGCCGGTTCGTAGACGACGCCGGCGCGGCCGAGCACATCCTGATGGCAGCCGCCGATCACCAGAAGCGGTCGGAAGGTCGTGTTTCGATTCCCCGTACCCAGCGTTTTTCTCCCTGTTTTCCGACACCTTGGCTCCGCCGGAACACGAGGGGAACGAAATCAGACTTGTTTTTTTCTGTCAAGGACATATATGGCGCTTGTTCGTGAGAACAAATCATGTACATTACCGGTGAATTTGAAATCTAGGTACGGCCGTGAAATAAGGAGCGGAGCTAGTGTCGCAGAATTCACTTCGCCTCGTGGAAGGAACCTCCATGGACAAGACCAAGGCGCTTGACGCCGCCCTGTCGCAGATCGAACGGGCCTTCGGCAAGGGATCCATCATGCGCCTCGGCAAGGGCCAGGTGGTGGAAGTGGAGACCGTGCCGACCGGCTCGCTCGGCCTCGATATCGCGCTCGGTATCGGCGGCCTGCCGAAGGGCCGTATCGTCGAGATCTACGGACCCGAATCGTCGGGCAAGACGACGCTGGCGCTGCACACGGTGGCCGAAGCTCAGAAGCGCGGCGGCGTCTGCGCCTTCATCGACGCCGAGCACGCGCTCGATCCGGTCTATGCCCGCAAGCTGGGCGTCAACCTCGACGACCTTCTGATCTCGCAGCCCGATGCCGGCGAGCAGGCGCTCGAGATTACCGATACGCTGGTTCGCTCCGGCGCCATCGACGTGCTGGTGATCGACTCGGTGGCGGCGCTGACGCCGCGTGCCGAACTCGAGGGCGAGATGGGCGATCAGTTGCCGGGCCTGCAAGCCCGCCTGATGAGCCAGGCGCTGCGCAAGCTGACGGCGTCGGTTTCCAAGTCGAAGACCATGGTGATCTTCATCAACCAGATCCGCATGAAGATCGGCGTGATGTTTGGCAGCCCGGAAACGACGACCGGCGGCAACGCCCTGAAGTTCTATTCCTCGGTGCGTCTCGACATTCGCCGCATCGGCGCGCTGAAGAACCGCGAGGAGATCGTCGGCAACCAGACCCGCGTCAAGGTGGTCAAGAACAAGCTGGCGCCGCCGTTCCGCGAGGTCGAGTTCGACATTCTCTACGGCGAAGGCGTTTCCAAGGTCGGCGAACTGGTCGACCTGGGCGTCAAGGCCGGCATTGTCGAGAAGTCCGGCGCCTGGTTCTCCTACAACAGCCAGCGCCTCGGCCAGGGCCGCGAGAACGCCAAGCAGTTCCTGCGCGACAACGAAGCCCTCGCCACGGAGATCGAGGCGGCCATCCGTCAGAATGCCGGCGTCATCGCCGACTCCATCCTGAAGGGTGCGCCTGAGGATGACGCCGAGGGAACGGCGCCTGACGCCGAGTGATGCCGAAAGGCCCGGCCTTGCTCCCTGTTCGGGCGTGAGGCCGGTGGCCGTTCGGCGCAGGTACCAGAGGTCCTCCATGCAACTTCGCAATCCGGCCGGCGTGCATGCGCCGGTCGCCGCCTATAGCCATCAGATCGAAGTCTCGCCGGGTGCTCGCTGGCTGGTTCTGTCCGGCCAGATCGGCCTCGGCCCCGATGGCGTGCCGCCATCCGATCCGGTGGGGCAGATCGAGGTGGCGCTCGACAACGTTCGTCGCAATCTCGAAGCGGCCGGCATGGGCGTGGGCGATCTCGTCAAGCTGACGTTCTTCCTTGTCGGCGACATTGACGCCGAGCGTCGGAAGCGGGCGCTGGATGCATTCCTCGGTGATCATCGCCCCTGCATGACGCTGCTTTACGTGTCGGCGCTGGCCGCGCCCGCTCTCAAGGTGGAGATCGACGCCTGGGCGGCGCGGGAAGCTCCGGCGGGCTGACGGGGCCGGCGGCTGGAAAGCAGCGCGCCACGGCGGAATATCCTTGTCGTCCACGGGGCGCCGCCGCTGGACAGGCGCATGGCCGGCGGCTAAATAACGCTTTGCCTTGCTTGGAACCGATGACGTCGGAGCCGGTCTGGCCTGCGCGTCCTTCCCTCCGAAAGGCTGCCCCCTGAGCCGCCATCCGGATTGCCGAGACGAAACCCGCCGGCCGGTCCCCTTTTCGCTGTCATTCGATGCAGGGCTTTGGTTGCGGGAGCGTGCGAGCGGCTCGCGGAGATGGGGTTCGGGCGGATCGGCTGCGCGTGTTGCGCGGTGCCGCCCTAGCGCAGGCAGGCGGATCGTCATGAGTGGTGTGAACGAGATCAGGAAGACCTTCGTCGACTATTTCGGCAGGAACGGTCACGAGGTGGTGTCGTCGAGCCCGCTGGTGCCGCGCAACGATCCAACCCTGATGTTCACCAACGCCGGCATGGTGCAGTTCAAGAACGTCTTCACCGGCCTGGAGAAGCGCCCCTACAGCCGCGCCACCACTTCGCAGAAGTGCGTCCGCGCCGGCGGCAAGCACAACGACCTCGACAACGTCGGCTATACCGCCCGCCATCACACCTTCTTCGAGATGCTGGGCAACTTCTCGTTCGGCGACTACTTCAAGGACCGGGCGATCGAGCTGGCCTGGAACCTCATCACCAAGGAATTCGGGCTGCCGAAGGACAAGCTTCTGGTCACCGTCTATTCCGAGGACGAGGAAGCTGCGACCTACTGGAAGAAGATTGCCGGTCTTTCCGAGGATCGCATCATTCGCATTCCCACCTCGGACAACTTCTGGGCCATGGGCGACACCGGTCCTTGCGGCCCCTGCTCGGAAATCTTCTACGATCACGGCGACCATGTCTGGGGCGGCCCTCCGGGCTCGGCCGAGGAAGACGGCGACCGCTTCATCGAGATCTGGAACCTCGTGTTCATGCAATACGAGCAGATCTCCAAGGACGAGCGCGTCAATCTGCCGCGGCCGTCGATCGACACCGGCATGGGACTCGAGCGCATCGCGGCCGTGCTGCAGGGCGTTCACAACAACTATGACATCGATCTGTTCCAGGCGCTGATCCGCGCTTCGGTCGAGGCGACCGGCGTTGCCGCCGAAGGCGGCCAGCTCGCCTCGCATCGAATCATCGCCGACCACTTGCGCGCCTCCAGCTTCCTGGTGGCCGATGGCGTGCTGCCGTCCAACGAAGGGCGCGGCTACGTGCTCCGACGCATCATGCGCCGGGCCATGCGTCATGCCCATCTGCTCGGCGCCCAGGATCCGCTGCTGCACCGCCTGGTTCCGGCGCTGGTGCGCGAGATGGGCCAGGCCTATCCCGAGCTCGTTCGTGCCGAGGCGCTGATCACCGAGACGCTGAAGCTCGAGGAAAGCCGCTTCCGTCGTACACTGGCGCGCGGCCTGGGGTTGCTTGACGAGGCGACCGGCGGTCTGGCGCAGGGCGGCAGCCTCGACGGTGAGACGGCCTTCAAGCTCTACGACACCTACGGCTTCCCGCTGGACCTGACGCAGGATGCGCTGAAAGCGCGGGGTATCTCGGTGGATACCGACGGCTTCGCCGCCGCCATGGAGCGCCAGAAGGCCGAAGCGCGCGCCAACTGGGCGGGCTCGGGCGAAGCGGCGACGGAAACGGTCTGGTTCGGACTTCGCGAGAAGGTCGGCGCCACCGAGTTCCTCGGATACGACACCGAGAAGGCCGAGGGCGTGGTGATGGCTCTCGTCAAGGACGGCAAGGAGGTCGCCGACCTCAAGGCCGGCGAGACGGGCTCGCTCATCGTCAACCAGACGCCGTTCTACGGCGAGTCGGGCGGTCAGGTCGGCGATTCCGGCGTGATCTCAGGTGCGGGCTTCCGTCTGGCCGTGACCGACGTGCTGAAGAAGGCCGACGGCCTGTTCGTGCATCAGGTGAGGGTCGAGGAAGGCACGGTGAAGGTTGGCGAGCCGGTCGAGCTGACGGTCGACCATGGCCGTCGGTCGCGCATCCGTGCCAATCATTCGGCGACCCATCTCCTGCACGCGGCGCTTCGCTCCGTGCTGGGCAAGCACGCGGCGCAGAAGGGCTCGCTGGTATCGCCCGATCGCCTGCGCTTCGACTTCTCGCATCCGAAGCCGATGGACGAGAAAGAGCTGGCCGAGGTCAGCCGTCTCGCCAATGCCATCGTGTTGCAGGACGACCCGGTGACGACCCGCCTGATGGGGCAGGAAGAGGCGATCGCCGAGGGCGCCATGGCGCTGTTCGGCGAGAAATACGGCGACGAAGTGCGTGTGGTCACCATGGGCACGGCGATCGAGGGCGAGAGGGCCGGCAAGACCTACTCGACCGAGCTCTGCGGCGGCACGCATGTGTCGCGCACCGGCGAGATCGGTCTCGTCCACATCGTGGCTGAAAGCGCGGTGGCGTCCGGCGTCCGGCGTATCGAGGCGCTGACCGGCGATGGCGCCCGCGCCTATTTCGAGGATCAGGAAAAGACGGTCCGCAACGTTGCCCGCGAGCTGAAGGTGCCCGTCGGCGACGTCGTCGATCGCGTGGCGGCGCTGGTCGAGGAACGGCGCAAGCTGGAGCGCGAACTCTCCGAGGTTCGGCGCAAGCTTGCCATGGGTGGTGGGGCCGCGTCCGACGAGGTGGTCGAGATCGCCGGCATCAAGTTCCTGGGTCGCGTGGCCGAGGGTGTCAGCCCGAAGGACCTGAAGGGCCTCGTCGACGAGGGCAAGGCCAAGCTCGGTTCGGGCGTGGTGGCGCTGGTCGGCGTGTCCGAGGACGGCAAGGCGGGCGTGGTGGTCGGCGTGACGGCGGATCTCACGGCGCGCTTCTCGGCCGTCGATCTGGTTCGCGTGGCGTCCGAGACCCTTGGCGGAAAGGGCGGCGGTGGTCGTCCCGACATGGCGCAGGCCGGTGGTCCGGATGGCGCCAAGGCGGCCGAGGCGCTCGATGCCGTCAAGAAGGCGCTGGCCGGCTGAAACCAGCCGATAGTCCGATAGAAAGCACGCCCGTCCGAGCTGTGGCTCGGGCGGGCGTTCGTCATGGCGGGGACCGCTTCAGATCTGTTCGATCTTGCGGGCCGTCTCGTCGAGCAGTTCGGCCAGCGCATCGATCTGCTCGGGCGTCAGCGCGGCGCTCTGCATTTTCAGGCGCATGGCCAGGCGCATGTTCTCGACGGCGCGGAAGAGGCGCGGATCGCGCTCGTGGCGGCGGTCCGCATTGGCTTCGGCAAAGCGGGCGAGCACGGCGTCGATGGCGGCGCGGTTCTCTTCCACCGTGGCGCGACCGGCGTCGGTGACCGCGTAGAGCTTCTTGTTGCCCTCCGAGCTCGCGACTTCGATCTGACCGGTCTCCTCGAGCAGCGTCAGCGTCGGGTAGATGACGCCGGCGCTCGGCGCATAGGCGCCGCCGGTGCGGTCCTCGATCTCCTTGATGATCTCATAGCCGTGTCGCGGCTGTTCGGCGATCAACGCCAGGACGACGAGACGCAGCACGCCGTTGTCGAAGAAGCGTCCGCGGCCGAACGGGCCACCACGATGACCGGGACCGGGGCGCTCGGGCCGTTCGCCGCGCTCGCCCCAGAGAGACCGACCGAAGGGACCGCGGCCGCCGGTGGGGCGATGATCGTCATGGTCGGGGATGTCGTCGTGGAAATGGAATTTGTGATGCATAGATAGCTCCTGTTATCTCTCGATGCGTTTAGATATATCTAAAACAGGTCGAATTACAAGAGGCCATGCGTGCGATTTCGGCATTGCCCGTGAGTTTCCGGCCCGAGACGGTCTTCATCCGCCGGAGAGTTAGCTGTAAGTAACTGAAAATATTCTGTATTTAAGGAAATGTCGGGTGAGGTAAGGCGTCGGATGATGCGCGGCGGTCTTAACGCACCTGCGCCCTCGGCCCGGATTGGGCTATATCTAATCGGTCTCTGACTGTGGCATCGGCGATGCGCCGACCCACCGACAGCATATGGCTGGAGGAAGCAAAGTGAGTGTTGGTTCGGCCTTGGTCATCGATGAAATGGACGGCGCGGAACGCGAAGCGATCATCTCGCTTTGGGAGCGTTGCGGCCTGACGCGGCCGTGGAATGATCCGATCGCGGAT
The DNA here is from genome assembly GCF_950100655.1 of Pleomorphomonas sp. T1.2MG-36. Lineage (NCBI taxonomy): Bacteria > Pseudomonadati > Pseudomonadota > Alphaproteobacteria > Hyphomicrobiales > Pleomorphomonadaceae > Pleomorphomonas > Pleomorphomonas sp. T1.2MG-36. The sequence continues at coordinate 949,474 of NZ_CATNLY010000001.1, read as the reverse complement.
GTGGCATTGGCGGAGAGGACCGAGAGCGCCACCGTTCTCGTGGCGCGGCGGGATGGACGCATCGTCGGTGCGGCGATGACCGGCCACGACGGCCATCGCGGCGCGCTCTATTATCTCGGTGTCGATCCCGACGAGAGGCGCGGCGGCGTCGGTCGAGCCCTGGTGGAAGCGGCGGAGGCTTGGTGTCGCGTGCGCGGCGCTCCGAAGCTCAATCTCCTTGTCCGCAACGAGAACCAAGCGGTTCTCGCCTTCTACAAGGCGCTGGGTTATCTGCCGACCGACAGCATCTCGCTTTATCGCACGCTCGATCCGGAACGTGCCGAACGCGAGCGGGCGGAGAAGGCGGCTTGGGCGGCAAGCCGCTGACGGTGGGAATAAGTTGCCGTGCCGACTAAAGTCTAATCGAGGCGATATTCTTTTCAAGTCTTTGAAGTGAACTGGACATTTGCATTTGTGACAGAACTTCCAGCTTCGCTACCAGCAGAATTGAAAAGGTTTCACGTGTTACTACGACTAAGTAGAAATAGACTGAGTTGCAAGATTTAAACATGATAGATTCGTACTGGAATAAAAACACAGCGTGACGGTTCGTTCCGGCCCCGCGGCGGGGGAGGGCGAGTCGAGTGTCGGAGGCCGATACATGCTTGCGCTTGAGTTGGTGCTCGTGCTGGTCGTGGCCGGCCTGATCGTCGGAACGCAGTTCCGGCTGATTGCCATGGCCCCGCTGGCCTTTGCCGCCTGTGTCTGCGCCTTCCTGGAGGCCATGACCCTGGGCGCCTCCGGCTCGCGCGTGGCTCTCCATATCGCCGAGGCCGCCATCTTCTTCGAGATCGCCTACGCCGTCGGTGCCACGCTGGTTCACCTCCGGCTGCCGTCGCTCTTCCTGCGCCGCCGCGTCTGAGACGCTTTCCGGGGGCTGTTGGAAGACTACAGGCTCTGCGTTGATGCTGCCAAATATTGGCAGCATGATGTCGTATGCGTGCTCTATCGCAATCGTGCGAGGAGACACCCATGGTCACGCCCACCTATTATCTGCTGCATGTCGCCGATCCGGAAACGAGCGGCGGCTTCTATCGCGAGCTGTTCGGAACGGCTCCGGTCGAGTCGTCGCCGACCTTCGTGCTGTTCGTTCTTGAGGGGGGAATCAAGGTCGGCCTATGGTCCAAGGACACGGTGGAGCCGGCCACGGGAGGGGCGCCGGGCGCCCTTGAGATCGGCATTGCCATGAAGGCGCCCGCCGACGTCGATGCGTTTCACGAGCGTTGGGTTGCGCGCGGGCTGCCGGTTTTCCAATCGCCCGTCGATCTGGACTTCGGTCGCAGTGTCATGCTGGCCGATCCCGATGGGCATCGCATCCGCATATTCGCCGTGACGGCCTGACAAGGGCAGGGTACCCGCCGGTTCCGGCCGGCGGGCTCCATTTGCCCAGTCCCTCATGGCAATCCCGAGCATTCGCCGGGCGGCCGGATACCCGCATCCCAGCTGGCGACTACCCGGCGCTCAGCTGTTGTCTTCGGTAGGGGCGTCCGGGCCGTTCTTCTTGATGGATTCAATGGCGTTGATGGCCGAGGCCTTGGACTTGTAGCCTTCCGTCCAGAAGATGGTTTCGCCATTGTACTTGAAGTAGGCGACGTACTCGTCGGCCTTGTTCTTCTTGATTTCGAACTTGTGCGCCACGTTAGCCTCTCCAGATGGAGGGTGCCGCGCTTGGCGGCGAACCCTTGCCGAAACCCGGGGCGCGTCTCGTCGATCGGGCCGGTCCGACCCGGGCGACGGGAGCCCCGAGACGAACGCTGCCGAAGCCGTCCGGGATGACCTTGCACGCTCTCGAAGCAACGTTTGTCCGAAGTGACGGTATTTCCAGCCGGCGGGAATGTCACCGCCAACTCAAGGCGGCCGGGTTGGCCGTCCCTCATCAATAGGTCTAGTCAAACGGAAGGCGGCGGACCGTTTCCGATCCGCCGCCTCATGTTTCCCGGTCCTGATCAGCCTATCACCACTTGGCCATTTCGGCTTCGAGGTTGGAGGCGACCTTCTCAAGGAAGCCGGTGGTCGACAGCCACTTCTGGTCCGGCCCGATCAAGAGGGCGAGATCCTTGGTCATGAAGCCGCTTTCGACGGTATCGACGCAGACCTTTTCCAGCGTGTCGGCGAACTTGGCGAGGTCGGTGTTGCTGTCGAGCTTGGCGCGGTGGGCGAGGCCGCGCGTCCAGGCGAAGATCGAGGCGATGGAGTTGGTCGAGGTCTCCTTGCCCTTCTGGTGCTCGCGATAGTGACGGGTGACCGTGCCGTGGGCTGCCTCGGCTTCCACCGTCTTGCCGTCCGGCGTCAGCAGCACGGAGGTCATCAGGCCGAGCGAGCCGAAGCCCTGCGCCACGGTGTCGGACTGCACGTCGCCGTCGTAGTTCTTGCAGGCCCAGATGTAACCGCCGGACCACTTCAGCGACGAGGCGACCATGTCGTCGATCAGGCGGTGCTCGTAGGTGATGCCCAGTTTGTCGAACTCGGCCTTGAACTCGGCGTCGAACACCTCCTGGAAGAGGTCCTTGAAGCGGCCGTCATAGGCCTTGAGGATGGTGTTCTTGGTCGACAGGTAGACCGGCCACTTGCGCAGCAGGCCGTAATTGAACGAAGCGCGGGCGAAGTCGCGGATCGACTCGTCGAGATTGTACATGGCGAGCGCCACGCCGGATCCGGGGGCCTTGAACACTTCCTTCTCGATCACCGCGCCGTCTTCGCCGACGAACTTGATGGAGAGCGTACCCTTGGTGGGGAACTTGAAGTCGGTCGCCTTGTACTGGTCGCCGAAGGCGTGACGGCCGACGACGATCGGCTGCGTCCAGCCGGGCACGAGGCGCGGCACGTTCTTGCAGATGATCGGCTCGCGGAAGATGACGCCGCCAAGGATGTTGCGGATGGTGCCGTTGGGCGACTTCCACATTTCCTTGAGGTTGAACTCCGTGACGCGCGCCTCGTCGGGCGTGATGGTGGCGCACTTGATGCCGACGCCGTGCTTCTTGATGGCGTGGGCGGCGTCGATGGTCACTTGGTCGGCGGTGGCGTCACGGTTCTCGACGGAGAGGTCGTAATATTCGATGTCGATATCGAGATAGGGCAGGATCAGCTTGTCCTTGATCAACTGCCAAATGATGCGGGTCATCTCGTCGCCGTCGAGATCGACGACCGGGTTCGCAACCTTGATCTTCGCCATAGTGGGGTGACCTTCCGAACGTGTGGCCGGGCCTTGGGGCCGGTTCGTGCGCCTGCCGATACGCAAACGCACGGATGAACCGCCTGTAGCATGGCGTCGTCGCCGAGGCCAGTCCGGCCGCTTCGCTTTTGGGCGTACGCTAACGTAAACGTAAGGTCTCAGGACGGGAGGGTGACGACGACGGGGCCGTTGCGGGTCGCGACGATGGTATGCTCGAACTGCACCGTTGGCGCGCGCGGCTCGGAGTAGAGCGTCCACTCGTCGTCGCCGTCCTCGGCCCATTCGGCGCCCAGCGACAGGAAGGGCTCCACGGTGAAGACGAGGCCGTCGGTGATGATGCGCCGTTCGCGCGGATCGGGCCAGGTGGCGATGTCCGACGGTTCCTCGTGCAGCGACCGGCCGACGCCGTGGCTGCCGAGGTTGCGGACCAGCGTATAGCCGTTCTTGCGGGCGAAGGCGCCGACGGCGCGTCCGACGCCGGCCAGCGGCTTGCCGGGCGCCACGGCGCCGATGCCGGCCCACATGGCGCGACGACCGTCCCGGCAGAGCTTGTCCAGCTTGGCCGGTACGGGGGCTACGGCGAAGGAGGCGCCGCTGTCGGCGAAGAACCCGTCCTTGGAGGCGGAGACGTCGAGGTTGATGAGATCGCCGACCTTCAGCACCCGGTCGCCGGGGATGCCGTGGGCGATCTCCTCGCTGACCGAGATGCAGGCGATGCCGGGAAAGCCGTAGCTCTCCTTCGGGGCCGGGATGGCGCCGGCTTCGTCGAGAACGCGGCCGGCGATCTCGTCGAGTTCGGCCGTGGTGATGCCGGGGCGAACGGCCGTGGCCATGGCGGCGATGGCGTCGGCCACGACGCGGCCGATCGCCTTGAGGCCGTCGAGTTCGTCTTCGTTGGTGATGGTCATGTCGACTTTCTTGTCGCCCTCGGGCGCTTACTTGTGTTTGCCGATCCAGGTCGCGAAGGCGGCGAGGAAGCCGGAGAGGAAGGCCTTGGTGTCATCGTTGGTGAGCTTGCCGTCCTGGTCCAGGAGATCGCCCACCTTGGAGACATAGGCTTCGGGCTGCTGCATGACCGGCATGTCCAGGAAAACCAACGGCTGGCGAAGGTGATGGTTGGCGCCGAACGCGCCCAGCATGCCCGGCGAGACGCTGACGATGGCGGTGGGCTTGCCCTTCCATACGCTGTGTCCGTAGGGGCGGGAGCCGACGTCGAGGGCATTCTTGAGCGAGCCGGGAACCGACCGGTTGTATTCGGGTGTGACAAACAGGACGGCGTCGGCGGAAACGGCCTCGCCTCGAAATCTGGTCCAGGCGGCCGGCGGCGCATCGCCATCGAGATCCGGATTGTAGAGCGGCAGATCACCGATCTCGATGATGCGAAGCGCCAGCTTGTCTCCGGCAAGCGTCGCGAGATTGTCGGCCACCGCTCGCGAGAAAGAACCCTTGCGCAGACTGCCAACCAGAACAGCGACGTCATAGGCCATGCTTCTCTCCTTTGTCCGGGGAAACTGAGGCCCTTGTTATAGGGGATTTGCCGGAGTGCTGTCCATGCACTCGATTTTTGCGGCCAAATTGATTCTGACGTCAAAATTTCCTGTCATAATCTTATAGATCAGCAAAAAGTGTTGACATATCGGATCTTGTCGGGATTGTATGCGGCATGGATGAGATTGATCGTCAAATCGTGATGTGCCTCGGCGACGACGCGCGTCGGTCCCTGGCCGATATCGGCGGAGAGGTTGGCCTGTCGACCTCGGCCGTCAACGAACGCATTCGGCGCCTCGTCGCCGGGGGCGTGATCCGCCGCTTCACCGTCGATGCCGACGCGGGGGCGATGGGCCTGGGCATTGCCGCGTTCGTCTTCATCGGGCTGGCGGCGGACGCCGACGAAACGGTGTTCAGGGCGGTTGCCGTCGACCATCCCTCCATCGTCGAGTGCCAGCACGTCACCGGCGGTTGGAACTATCTCGTCAAGATCCGCGTGGCGTCGCTCGCCGGTGTCGAGGCCTTCCTCGACGATCTCAAGCGACGCCGGCTGATCGCCCGCAGCGAAACGATGATCGCCCTTTCGACCGTCGTCGAACCTCCCTTCCGTCCTCGTGGAGAGAGACCGTGAGCCTTCTGTTGTTTGCCGCCAAGGGGTTTGCCCTCGGTTTCGCCGTCGCCGCCCCTCTCGGTCCCATCGGGGCGCTGTGCATCAACAGGACGCTGCAACGCGGCTTCTGGGTCGGCCTGTCCGGTGGGCTCGGCACGGCGCTTGCCGATGCGGTCTATGGCGCCCTGGCCGCGCTAGGCTTTGCCGCCTTCTCGGCTTTTCTCGTCACGATCGACGGGCCGATGCGCCTTGTCGGCGGCCTCGCCATGATCTGGCTTGGCTGGCAGGGCATGCGGCCGAAGCCGCCGCGTCCAGCGGCGGAGATCGGCGCCCGCGATCTTCTCGGCACCATTGGCGCCACCTTTCTGCTCACCATCTCCAATCCGGCGACCATACTGTCCTTCGCGCTGTTCTTTGCCGGATTGGGCCTCGCTTCGACGGCCGACACCGCGTCTGCCATTGTGGTGGTCGCGGGCGTGTTCACCGGCTCGCTGGCCTGGTGGATCATCCTGACGGGCGGCGTGGCGCTGGTGCGCCACAAGGTCAGCGACCGGTTCGCCCTGTTGGTGGGGCGGCTGTCCGGCGCCCTGATCATCGTCTTCGGCCTTCTGGCGATCGGGTCCTTCGTCGCCGGTCTGCTGCGCTAATTCCTCGATCGCTCGCGCATGCTTCTGAGGCAGGCGTCGACGAAGACGCGCAGCTTCGGCTGCATCCGGCTCGACTTGGGATAATAGAGGTAGAGCGCATCCTGCGCCGGCGCGAACGTGTCGAGGCAGGTTTCAAGGCGTCCGTCGGCAAGCTCGCGACGCGCCGTCTGCGATGACGAGTAGGCAAGGCCGAGGCCGGCCACCGCCATGGCACGCAGCAGGGCGGAGTCGTCCGACGTCATCTGCCCGGGCGGGTCGATGGTGACGGCGACACCCTCCCGCTCGAACTCCCACCGATAGAGGTCGCCGCTGTCGGGCAGGCGGAAGCGCAGGCAGTCGTGATGGGCGAGGTCGTCGGGCGTCGCCGGCCGTCCGTGCGCGGCGAAATAGGCCGGCGAACCGACGACGACCCACGAGAACGGTGGCGTGACGCGAACCGTCAGCATGTCCTGATCGATGAACTCGCCGATGCGGATGCCGGCGTCGAACCCGCCGCCGACGAGGTCGTGGCGCTTGGTGTCGGTGATCACCTCGACGGCTATGTCCGGATATGCCGCCAGGAACGCCGGAAGCATCGGCGCCAGCACTTCGCGGGCGGCGATGCTGTGGACGAGCAGCCTGAGCGTTCCCGACGGCCGGGTGCTGAGATTGGCGAGCGTGTCGAGCGAGCCGGCGATGGCCTCGGCGGCTGGTCGGACCTCGGCAAGAAACCGCTCTCCGGCTTCGGTGAGGGCGACATGGCGAGTGGTGCGATGGAGAAGCGGCAGGCCGATCCGCCGCTCCAGCGTCTGTACCGCCTGGCTGACGGCGCCCGGCGTGACGCCGAGTTCGCGGGCGGCGGCGCGGAAACTGCCGCGCCGGACGACGGTGAGAAACTCGCTGATGCCGTCGAAAAGGTCGGTTCGGGCCATGGCGCCTTCCAGAATCGATGCTGCCGGCTCGCCCAAGCGTGATTTGGCGAACCCGGCCTCCGGATGCATAATAGCAGCCGTAATAGCTGGTGATTGTATAGATCAGCTAATCAGCCTGTGCCATGGGGCATGGCTATTCCGCCCGCTTGCGACACCCTATGTTTTCGGTGGGCGCCAGGGCCGCTTTCGCCGTGCCGCGTCGCCCGCCGCGCGCTTCGGCGCCGACAGTTTTTCGTTCCTCAATTCCATTCTTCAAGGTGATGACATGCGCTACAACACGCTTGGTGGCACTGGCCTCCTCGTTTCCGAGATCTGCCTGGGCACCATGACCTTCGGCGGCCAGGGCTTCTGGACCGCAATCGGTTCGCTCGACCAGTCGGTCGCCGACCGCATCGTCGCCGGCGCTCTCGACAAGGGCGTCAATTTCATCGACACCGCCGACGTCTATTCCGAAGGCCTGTCGGAACAGATCACCGGCACGGCGATCCGCAACTCCGGCCGCTCCCGTTCGGACGTGGTGCTGGCCACCAAGGTGTTCGGCTCGGTCGGCAAGGGCGTCAACGATCGCGGCGCCTCGCGCGGCCATATCATGGATGGCGTCAAGGCCAGCCTGAAGCGGCTCGGCACCGACTATATCGACCTCTACCAGATCCACGGCACCGATCCGGTGACGCCGATCGAGGAGACGGTGAGGGCGCTCGACGACCTCGTTCGTGAGGGCCTCATCCGCTATGTCGGCGTTTCCAACTGGCCGGCCTGGCGCATCATGAAGGCGCTTGGCATCGCCGATCGGCTCGGCCTCGACCGTATCGCCAGCCTGCAGGCCTATTACACCATCGCCGGCCGCGACTTGGAGCGCGAGATCGCTCCGTTGCTTCTGTCGGAAAAGGTCGGGTTGATGGTGTGGAGTCCGCTGGCCGGCGGTCTCCTGTCCGGCAAGTACAACCGCGACGGCTCGGGCGAGGGGCGCCGCGCCAACTTCGACTTCCCGCCGGTCAACAAGGACCGGGCTTTCGACGCCATCGACGTGATGGCGGAGATCGCCAGGGACAAGGGGGTGTCGGTGGCCCGGATCGCGCTTGCCTATGTGCTGCACAAGCCGTTCGTCTCCTCGGTGATCATCGGCGCCAAGTCGGTCGAGCAGCTCGACGACAACATCGCCGCCAGCGAGGTGGTGCTGTCGGCCGATGAGCTTTCCCGTCTCGATGCGGTTTCGGCGTTGCCGGCCGAGTATCCCGGCTGGATGCTGGAGCGGCAGGGCGCCGAGCGGGCAGCGACGGTCGCCAAACCGCGCTGAACGATGCCGCGGGTGGCGCGCTGAGCGCCACCTGCGTTCCGAACCGGCCCTGTTCGGGGATTTCTCCCCTTTTCTTGACCGGCGCGATATGCCAAACCCGCGCCAAAAGCGGGATAGGCGAGATCATGTCGGACGACACAGCGGCCGGTCGCGGGCCGGCCATCATCCTCTGCGAGCCGCAGATGGGCGAGAACATCGGCGCGGCGGCGCGTGCCATGGCCAACTTCGGGCTGTCCGATCTCCGGATCGTCGCCCCGCGCGACGGTTGGCCCAACGAGAAGGCCGAGGCCAACGCCGCCAAGGCGACGCACATCATCCACGCCGCGCGCGTTTATGATCGGCTGGAGGATGCCATCGCCGATCTCTCCTTCGTCTATGCCACGACGGCGCGCGATCGCGACGTCACCAAGGCGGTGCGTGGGCCGGTGTACGCAGCAAAGCACATGCGGCACCTGGAAGGGCAGGGCGCGGCGGTGGGGCTGCTGTTCGGCCGCGAGCGCTGGGGTCTCAACAACGACGAGGTGGCGCTCGCCGACGAGATCCTGACGCTGCCGGTGGTGCCGGAGTATGCGTCCCTCAACATTGCCCAGGCGGTGCTGGTGGTGGCCTACGAATGGCGCAAGGCCGGCTTCGAGGATCCCGACAGCGCGCTGCCATTTGCCGCGTCCGACCGCTCGCCGCCGGCCGGCAAGGCGGAACTGCTCGGCCTGTTCGATCATTTGGAGTCGGTGCTCGACGAGCGGCACTTCTTCCATCCGCCCGAGAAGCGGCCGACGATGATCCACAATCTCCGCGCCATCTTCCAGCGCCAGCAGCTGACGCAACAGGAGATCAGGACGCTTCGCGGCATCATCACCTGCCTCGACGGCAAGAACCATCGGCCGAAGAAGCGGATCGTCGACGACGGCGAGGTCTAGTCGCAATCCTTCGTTAACCCTGGTGGTCCGAGGATGGAGACGTTCGGCCCGATGTCGCCGCATTCGGCTGCCAAGGCTGGATGAACGGGGCAGGCTCTAGGAAAATCCATGCGCATCCTGGTGTTCGACAGTGGCGTCGGCGGTCTTTCGGTCGCCCGCGAAATCGGCAAGGCGCTGCCGGAGGCCGGCATGGATTATGTCGCCGACCTCGCCGTCTTCCCCTATGGGGCGCTGGAGCCGGATGTCCTGGTCGACCGAGTCGTGTCGTTGATGGACGAGGCGCTCTCCGTGCTCGACCCGGCAGCGCTGGTGATCGCCTGCAACACGGCCTCGACCCTGGTGTTGCCGCCGCTGCGCGCCCGATTCAAACTGCCGATCGTCGGAACGGTGCCAGCGGTGAAGCCGGCGGCGGAGCACAGCCGGTCGCGGCTGGCTTCCGTGCTGGCGACGCCGGGCACGGTGAAGCGCGACTATACGCACGACCTCATCGACACCTTCGGCGGCGACTGCCGTTTCACCCTCGTCGGTTCCAAGGTGCTGGCCGGGCTCGTCGAGCGGCAGTTCTCAGGTGAAACCGTCACCGACGCCGAGCTTCTCGCGGAAATCGGGCCCTGCTTCGTGGAGGAGGGCGGCAGGCGTACCGACGCGGTGGTGCTCGCCTGTACTCATTACCCGCTGGTGCTCGATCGGCTGAAGGCGCTGGCGCCCTGGCCCGTGGAATGGATCGATCCCGCCCCGGCCATTGCCCGGCGCGTGGCGACGGTGACGGCGGGTGCCGGCCCGTCGCGCGACGAAGGGGCGCCGCATCGTTTCTTCTCGACCGGTCGCCGGCCGGCCCAGGCCATGCTCGAGAACTTTGGCTTTGAGGAAGGCACGGGGCTTTTCGGCGCCGTGACGGAAAAAGGCGTCGATGGCGGCTTGAAAGCCGGCAAAGCCGCGCTTTCAGTTTGACAGCGGCCACCCACTCGACTATTCAGCCCTCAACCCGCCGGTTCCTTGGTAACGAGGAGCCGGCGTGGCCGTTCACGTGTCCCGTGGGGAACCTGCCGCGCGCAGTGTTTCCCTGTCGGTTTCGGGTGGTCTTCGGACCGCAACGGAACAGAGGAGGGCGCGCGTCCTGAATGAACACTGACAAAAAGCGGGATACGCGATGTCTAAGCGCCATAGTGCAAAGTACAAGATCGACCGCCGCATGGGCGAGAACCTCTGGGGTCGCCCGAAGAGCCCGGTCAACAAGCGTGAATACGGCCCCGGCCAGCATGGCCAGCGCCGCAAGGGCAAGACCTCGGACTACGGTCTGCAGCTGCGCGCCAAGCAGAAGCTGAAGGGTTACTACGGTGACCTCAGCGAGAAGCAGTTCTACAAGATTTACGAAGAGGCCGTCCGCCTGCGTGGCGACACCTCGGAAGCGCTGATCGGCCTGCTCGAGAGCCGTCTCGACGCCGTCGTCTACCGCGCCAAGTTCGTGCCGACTCCGTTCGCGGCTCGTCAGTTCGTCAACCACGGCCATGTCACCGTCAACGGCCGCAAGGTCAACGTCGGTTCGTACCGCTGCAAGATCGGCGACGTGATCGAAGTTCGCCAGAAGTCCAAGGAACTGGCTCTGGTTCTCGAGTCGGTCGAGCTCGCCGAGCGCGATACGCCCGACTATATCGAGGTCGATACCGCCAAGAAGGTCGCCAAGCTGGTCCGCGTGCCGGGCCTGGCCGACGTTCCCTACGCCGTCAAGATGGAGCCGAACCTGGTCGTCGAGTATTACTCGCGCTGATAGGGTTCCGAAGCTTCGGACATGTGGAAAGGCCGCCCCGCAGGGCGGCCTTTTTGCCGTTCAGTGGCCGAGATCCGCATAGACGGCGCGGAAGATGTCCTTCGGGAAGGCGCCGTTGCAGCCTTCGACGGCGGTGTTGGTGAAGCTGACGATCGTGAGGCCGGTTTCCGGATCGACGTACCACTGATTGCCGTAAATGCCGCCCCAGGCCCAGGTGCCGGGCTTGCATGGCATCTTCTGCAAGGAAGGGTCGCGGTAGATCGACCAGCCGTGCGAGTAGCCCTGGCCCGACGGCGCCGGATCGAGGTCCACCGTGCGCGCCTCGGTGAGGAGCGCCATGGAGGCCGCGGAGAGAATCGGCGCACCGCCCTTGCGCATGGCCTCAAGGAAGGTCAGGAAGTCCTCGGCCGAGCCGATCATGCCGGCGCCGCCGGACGGGAAGGCCGTCTCGTCGAAGGCGCGCCCGGACCAGAACTCCACGAAGCCCTCGCCATCCTTGACGCGTTCGATCTCGCCCATCCGGGTCGGTGGCGTGCCATCGGCATAGGCGACGGCGAGGCGACTCGGATCCAGCGGTCGGAAGGCCGTGTCGGCCATGCCGAGGGGATCGGTGACGTAAGCCTTGACGATCTCCTGTAACGAGCGTCCTTCGGCCGCCTCCATGACGGCGCCCAGCACGTCGATGGCGACAGAATAGCGCCAGCCCGTTCCGGGCGGGAAGGCGAGGGGGAGGGCGGAGATGCGGGCGACGTTCTCGGCAAGGTCGAAGTCGGAGGGGCCAGTGCCGCCGGACGCCGGCTTGCCGTTGCCAATGTCGAGGTCATAGCTGAGGCCCGACGTGTGGGTCATCAGATGAGAAATGGTGATGGTCGGCGCGCTGCCGTCGGCAAGACGGGGCCTGAAATCGGGCAGGTAATGCGTCACGGGATCGTCGAGGCGGAACTTGCCGGCTTCCACCATGGCCAATGCCGCCACCGAAACCATCGGCTTGCTGACGGATGCCAGGCGAAAGAGGGTGCGAGACCTCATCGGCCTGTCGGCCTCGCGATCGAGAAAGCCGGCCTGTCGGCTGTAGACGAGCTCACCCTTCAGCTTGATCAATATGTTGGCGCCGACGATGGTCCGCCCGATGGCATTGTCGACGACGGTGTCTAGCCTGGAAAACTGCCCCGTTCTGCCCACTTCGCTCTCTCCCTGGAATTGCTCGCGGCAAACGCCGCCGCCCTGCGGCTGCGGTTTGCATCCTAATTTTTCGCATGTCCGGTTTTGGCAGGAGACTGGCGAGTCGGGCTATACCTGCCATGAGGTGGTCCATCACGCTGTGATAGGTTACCATATTGACACGTTACTAAATTGGAACATATTATATCCCCATGGCTGACGTTTTCGATGCCCTCGCCAGTGCGCACCGTCGCCAACTGCTGGACGCCCTCAGGCAGCGGGACGGCCGGACGTTGGGCGAGCTCGAAGGCTGTCTGCCACTGTCACGCTTCGCGGTGATGAAGCATCTCGGCGTCCTTGAGGAAGCCGGGCTGGTGGTCACCCGCAAGGTCGGGCGCGAGAAGTTCCACTATCTCAACCCGGTTCCCATTCAGGACGTGAGCGATCGCTGGATCTCGCGCTACGCCTCGCCGTTTGCGCGCGGTCTCGCCGACCTCAAGGGCGGATTTCAGCAGGGGATAGCCAAAATGAATACTGTGACGGTCAAGCCGAAGCACGTTTACGAGCTTTTCATCGACGCCTCGCCCGAGGCGGTATGGGCGGTTCTCACCGACGATGAGAAGACGCCGCTCTGGCAGCACTTCAACATGACCTCGCGCACCGAGTGGCGTGTCGGCGGCAAGATCGAGTTCCTGTTGGGGGGACATGCGATGATCGTCGGCGAGCTGCTTGAGCTGACGCCGCCCAAGCGCCTGTCCCACAGCTTTGCCGCGCGCTGGTCGGAAGACGTGGCGGGAGACCCGCCATCGCGTGTCACCTGGGAGCTGGAGCCGGCCGGCGTCGGAGCCACGAAACTGACGCTGGTGCATGACGACTTCGGTGGCGATACGACCACCAGCCGCATGGTGTCGGCCGGCTGGGTCGAGGCGATCTCGCGCCTGAAGACGCTGGTGGAAACGGGTCGAAGCTTCGACATGCCGGGGCGGCCGGGCGCCTGAGCGACGCAAAAAGGGCCGCCCCGACTGGGACGGCCCGATGCCTTAGGGAGCAAAACGCTCCGGACTTAGTTGGCGAACACCACCGTGTTCTTGAACTGCGGCTCGTTATCGCGGGCCGCCGGGTCGAAGGTCGTTACGATCCGCGCGCCTTCCGAACCATGGGTACCGATCATGGCGCCCGAGTTCAGGTTCTGCTCGACCGCCGCGTAGCGGTCGGCGTCAGCCTTGGCGGCGGCAGCGTTGGCCGGGTTCTCGATAACCACGGCGCTCTTGAACTGCGGGTCGTTGTCACGGGCGGCCGGGTCGAAGGTCGTCACGACCCTCGCAGCTTCCGAACCATGGGTGCCGATCACGGCGCCGGACTTCAGGGTCTGCTCGGCGGCGGCGTAACGGGCAGCGTCGGCCTTGGCAGCAGCGGCGTTGGCGCCACCGTCATTGAAGAACGTGTTGAGGAACTGCGGGTCGTTGTCGCGGGCGGCCGGGTCGAAGGTCACGCCGGCGGCGCTGGCGATGGAGGGGACCAGAGCGGCGGCGAGGGCGGCGGTGAGAAGGAACTTGGTGTTCATGATGTCTACTCCAATTGGGGTGGTCTTCTGTCGAAGGCCGTCTTCCATGTCTTGGCAGCGGGGAGGTCTTGTTCGCTGCCGATGACCCTCATTTGGAGCTTGACCGTTCACGTTCAAACCGGTCGCCGCTGACGTATGCGAGCGATCCAGTTGAACGAAAGTCGCGAAAAAGTGTCTACGGAGTTGAACGTATTCGGAGGATCGGGAAAAACCCTCGGTCTCCTGCGGGAAACCGGGCCGAGATTGGTCATGTCGGGTCTCCGGCAATGTGAACATGGCCAGGGAGCGATCACGAAAGCCCCAGCGTTTTGCGCGAAAATTTCTTCGATGGACGGCTAAAAACCGGCTTTCCTGGCGCTTGAAGGCTGTCCGTGGCGGGCTTTAGGCTCTTGCGACAAACGAAAAGCCCCCGTCGACGCAGCGACGAGGGCTTTCCAAAACGCATCGGCAGTGGCCTGACCTTACTCCGCGGCCGCCTCGTTGACGGCGATACCGGCCTCCTTCAGGTGAGCCTGAAGCTCCTGCTTCTGGAACATCTCACGGACGATGTCGCAGCCGCCGACGAATTCGCCCTTCACGTAGAGCTGCGGCAGCGTCGGCCAGTTGGAATAGGCCTTGATGCCATCGCGCAGTTCGGGGTTGTCCAGCACGTTGACGCCCTTGAACGGCACGCCGAGGTAGCCGAGGATCTGCACGACCTGCCCGGAGAAGCCGCACTGTGGAAAGTCCGGCGTGCCCTTCATGAACAGGACGATATCGTTGCTCTTCACTTCGTTGTCGATGAACGACTTGATGTCAGCCATGGGTCTACCTCGGTCGATCGGATTCAAGGTCCGAATTGGAAGCATTCAAAGTTAAGGCGCGCTGGTCTGAAGTGCAAGGGCATGCAGCTCGCCACCCATTTTTCCTTTGAGTGCGTCGTAAACGAGTTGATGCTGCTTGACCCGCGACAGGCCGCGGAAGGCTTCCGATACGACGATGGCCGAATAATGATCGCCGTCTCCGGCAAGATCGCGGATTTCGACGCTGGCGTCCGGCAGCGCTTCCTTGATCATCGCCTCGATGTCTCTTGCCTGCATGGCCATGTCGAGCATCCTTCTTCTCGTTGCCGGCCGGGAGTCGCCCGGCACCCTTCGATCAGATGGCATCATCCGGTCAAAAAGGAAATGCTCCGGGCTGACACCTTCGAGCATATTCCGCAGATCCGGATCGGCCGTGCTTACGCCTTGCCGCCCATGAAGGCCGGGAACCAGCCATCATAAGCCGCCTTGAGATCGGCGATGGACGCCTTGCCGGCGGGGCCGAAGTCGACCGCGTCGCCGCCCACCGTTCCGACCCGCTCGACGCTGACGCCGGCCTTGGCGGCGTCGGCCAGGATGGCGGCGCTGTCGCCAGGCTTCACGGCGATCAGGTAGCGGGCCTGATCCTCGGCGAACGCGGCCACGTGCGGCGCTAGGCCGCCAAGCGCGACGCTGACGCCGCGCCGGCCGGCCATGGCCATTTCGGCCAGCGCCACGGCAAGGCCGCCGTCGGAAAGGTCGTGACAGGTAGAAACGCGGCCGGAGGCGATGAGACCACGCACGAAGTCGCCGTGCTTCTTTTCAAGCGCAAGGTCGACCGGCGGCGGCGTGCCTTCCTCGCGGCCGTGCAGATCGCGCAGATAGACGGATTGGCCGAGGTGGCTGCCGTGGCCGCCGATGAGAAGAACCTCGTCGCCATCGGCCTTGAAGGCGATGGTGGCCATCTTCGTCACGTCCGGCAAGAGGCCGACGCCGACGATGGTGGGGGAGGGCAGGATGCCTTCGCCGTTGGTCTCGTTGTAGAGCGACACGTTGCCCGAGACGATCGGGAAGTTCAGCGCCCGGCAGGCCTCGGCGATGCCCTGAAGCGCCCGCACGAACTGGCCCATGGCCTCGGGCTTCTCCGGGTTGCCGAAGTTGAGATTGTCGGTCAGCGCGATCGGGTCGCCGCCGACGGCGGTGACGTTGCGCCAGCTCTCGGCCACGGCCTGCTTGCCGCCCTCGAACGGATCGGCGTCGCAGTAGCGCGGCGTCACGTCGGCCGACATGGCGAGCGCCTTGTTCTTGCCTTCGATGCGGACGACACCGGCGTCGCCGCCGGGGATCTGCGCCGAGTTGCCCAGGACGAGGCAGTCGTACTGCTCGTAGACCCAGGCACGCGACGACTGGTCCGGTGCGCCCATCAGGCGGACGAGCGCGGCGCCGACGTCGTTGACGGCCGGAATGGCATCGGCCGAGAGCGGCGCCGCCTTCCTGGGCTCGACCCAGGGACGGTCGTATTCGGGGGCTTCGTCGCCCAGTTCCTTGATCGGCAGGTCGGCCACTTCCTTGCCCTGCCAGATGATGCGGAAGCGCAGGTCGTCGGTGGTCTCGCCGCAAACGGCGAAGTCGAGCTCCCACTTGCGGAAGACGGCCTCGGCCTCCTTCTCCTTGGAGGGCTCCAGCACCATCAGCATGCGCTCCTGGCTTTCGGAGAGCATCATCTCGTAGGGCGTCATGTCCTCTTCGCGCTGCGGCACGCGGTCGAGGTCGAGGCGGATGCCGAGGTTGCCCTTGGCGCCCATTTCAACGGCCGAGCAGGTGAGGCCGGCGGCGCCCATGTCCTGGATTGCGACGACGGCGCCGGTCTTCATCAGCTCGAGGCAGGCTTCCAGCAGGCGCTTCTCGGTGAAGGGGTCGCCGACCTGCACGGTCGGACGCTTCTCCTCGATGGTGTCGTCGAACTCCGCCGAGGCCATGGTGGCGCCACCGACGCCGTCGCGGCCGGTCTTGGCGCCGAGATAGACGACAGGCAGGCCGACGCCCTTGGCCTCCGAAAGGAAGATGCCGTCGCGCCGGGCGATGCCCAGGGCGAAGGCGTTGACGAGGCAGTTGCCATTGTAGCGGGCATGGAAGCGGACTTCGCCGCCGATGGTCGGAACGCCGAAGGAATTGCCGTAGCCGCCGACACCGGCGACCACACCGGCGACGAGATGGCGGGTCTTGGGATGATCCGGCTCGCCGAAGGACAGCGAGTTCATGGCGGCGATCGGCCGCGCGCCCATGGTGAACACGTCGCGCAGGATGCCGCCGACGCCCGTCGTCGCGCCCTGATAGGGCTCGATGTAGGACGGGTGGTTGTGGCTCTCCATCTTGAAGATGGCAACGTCGCCGTCGCCGATGTCGATCACGCCGGCATTCTCGCCCGGGCCGATGACGACCTTGTCGCCCTTGGTCGGCAGCGTCTTCAGCCACTTCTTGGACGACTTGTAGGAGCAGTGCTCGTTCCACATGGCCGAGAAGATGCCGAGTTCCGTCAAGGTCGGCTTGCGCCCGATCAGACGGAGGATGCGCTCATACTCGTCGGGCTTGAGCCCATGGCGGGCGATGAGGTCGGGCGTGATGTCGATATCGTTCTGGAACACGGGCAAACCCCCTGGAGACCGGGCCGGCGGTTGGGGCAGGGGATAGAACGACTGGCGCAAAACCGCAAGAAAGCGGCGGCACAAAAAACAGGGTGTCGGCTATTTTTCAGGCGCGAACGGTGGCCGTCCTCAGATTGATGCCATGGTCTTGGTGTTGACGACCCTGATGGTCTCGACCGGCGGGTCCTGCCTGGGCGGCGCAGGGCGCAGCGCGGCGGCCGGCGGCTGCGGCGGCAGGGTCGGCGAACGCAGGTCGGCAAGCCCGGTGCGCTGCACGTAAAGCGTATCGAGGGCGCAGAATTCCCGCACGAAGTCGAGTACCGCCGCCGCCGACATGGTCGTCGGGTTGATGTCGACCGTCGGGCTGTATTTCAGATAGAGGCGCTCGGCGTCGATGGTTCGGCCGGCGTAGCCGACGGCCCAGCCCTCGAACACCCGCTTGTCGATGGTGGTGATGGCGAGAACCGTCAGATCTTCGATGCGAGGGTCTTCGAACAGCAGCCGCAGGCGCTTCGAGACCTGCTCGCGCGCGCCTTCGATGGCCTCCATCATGTACTTCTCGTTGAAGACCAAGCCGCCGGTCAGTCCGGAAGCTGGGCTATACTCACTTGCCGCCGCCAGGATGCTTTTGATCATCCCGGCAGACTCACCGATTTTGACGTTGGTGCGACCGTAGAACACCAGGCGAGACAGCATGGCAGAACGCTCCGGCCAATGTTGATCCAGTTAACACAGATGCCCGTTCGTGACAGACAAATGGTTACCGAAGCCGGCCGTGCGGAAAAAACGGAACGCTATCTGCTTTTTGGGAAAAGTAGAGGTTAATCGGCTCGCAATAACTGTCAATGTGCACAATCACAACCGATGGTGCACCGACCGCGTCAGGCAGCGATGGAGGTGACGACGCTCTCGAACAGACCGCGACCGTCGAGACCGCCGTGCAGGGCTTCGATCAGATTTTCGGGGTGCGGCATCATGCCCAGCACGTTGCCGGCGTCGTTGAGGATGCCGGCGATATCGTTGATCGAGCCGTTGGGATTCGTGCCGTCGGCGTAGCGGAAGGCCACGCGGCCCTCGCCCTCGAGGCGCGCCAGGGTTTCCGGGTCGGCAAAATAGTTGCCGTCGTGATGAGCCACCGGGCAGCGGATCACCTGGCCCTTGGCGTAGGCGCGGGTGAAGTCGGTGTCGTTGTTGGTAACCTCGAGCTTCACTTCCTTGCAGACGAAGCGAAGGTGGGCGTTGCGCATCAGCGCGCCGGGCAGAAGGCCCGCCTCGGTGAGGATCTGGAAGCCGTTGCAGACGCCGAGGACGCGAACGCCCGCCTTGGCCTTCCTCGCCACGTCCAACATGGCCGGCGAGCGGGCGGCGATGGCGCCGCAACGCAGATAGTCGCCGTAGGAGAAGCCGCCGGGCAGAACGATCAGGTCGACATCCGGCAGCGTCGCGTCCTGATGCCAGACGACGGTCGGCTGGATGCCGGTGACCGAGTGCAGGGCCTTGACCATGTCGTGGTCGCGGTTGGAGCCGGGAAAGAGGACGACGGCCGAGCGCATATCGTGTTCTCCTCGAAAGGTCAGGGCATCAGGAACAGGACGGCAAGGGTGGCGGCAACGATGGGAACGCCGATGAAGATCGCCGCCTTGATCAGCATGAAACGAATGATCCGGCGCGTATCGTCGGAGCCGTCGGTCATGCTGGCTTCAGCCGAGAACGGCGATGTCGTAGTTCTCGATGACGGTGTTGGCGAGCAGCTTCTCGCACATGTCGGCGACCGTGGCGCGAGCCTTGTCCGGGTCGGTCTCGGCCAGGGCCAGATCGACGATCTTGCCCTGGCGGGCGCCGTCGATGCCGGCAAACCCGAGGCCGCGCAACGCGCCCTCGATCGCCTTGCCCTGCGGGTCGAGAACGCCCGCCTTGAGGGTGATGGTGACGCGCACTTTCATGGCCGTATCCCGAAAATGAAGAACGCCGGGGGAATAACCCGGCGTTCTCGGATTCACAAGTCGGTTTTCGCGGCGTCCCAGCCTTTGGTGGCGCCGCTTTGCGCAGCGCCTGTCTTCATTTCACCAGCGTCGGGCCGGACGGGCGCGTCTGCTCGGACTCGTTGAGGATGCCGAGGCGGCGGGCGACTTCGGTGTAGCTCTCGACGAGACCGCCCATGTCCTTGCGGAAGCGATCCTTGTCGAGGCGATCTCCGGTGGCGATGTCCCACAGGCGGCAGCTGTCGGGGCTGATCTCGTCGGCAACGACGATGCGCATCATGTCGCCTTCCCAGAGGCGGCCGCATTCCATCTTGAAGTCGACGAGACGGATGCCGACGCCGAGGAACAGACCGGCCAGGAAGTCGTTGACGCGGATGGCCAGCGCCATGATGTCGTCGATTTCCTGCGGCGAGGCCCAGCCGAAGGCGGTGATGTGCTCTTCGGAGACCATCGGGTCCTTGAGCTCGTCGCTCTTGAAATAGAACTCGATGATCGAACGCGGCAGCTGCGTGCCCTCTTCGATCCCGAGTCGCGTGGCGATCGAGCCCGCCGCGACGTTGCGCACCACCACCTCAAGCGGAATGATCTCCACCTCGCGGATCAACTGCTCGCGCATGTTGAGCCGACGGATGAAATGGGTGGGAATGCCCATGTTGTTGAGATGGGTGAAGAGATATTCCGAAATCCGGTTGTTCAGAACACCCTTGCCGTCGATGATTTCGTGCTTCTTGGCATTGAACGCCGTAGCGTCGTCCTTGAAGTGTTGAATCAACGTACCCGGCTCGGGACCTTCGTACAGGATCTTGGCCTTACCTTCGTAGATACGCCGGCGGCGGTTCATGGGGATATACCGTGGTCTGTTGATGAAATCCATGAGGCCGGGGCTCCGGGTCCGATGTACAAAATGGCCCGCTTGACGCCTCGGCGGGAATTCAGCATGCGATCCCACGACGATCGGAGCGCGACGCCCTCTCAGCGTGGAAACATTCTAAGCACAGAAAGCGGGCGAACTGACGTCCGCCCGCTCCCTCGCCTGAAGGGCACACTATCCGATCGGGTTGCGGATAACAATCCCGTCGTGCTGCAATTTCGCGTAGTGGTCATTCCTTAATTTTTGCGACCCTCTGCCGACTTCCGGCCAAGTTGATCACGGCGGTGTGAAAGCTTATATTCAATTCAAGGAGAGTGTTTGAGCTTCTCCCTGCTAGAGAAAGGAGGTTCGGATGTCCGCCACATGGAGCCGAAGCCTACCTTTGTCGGGCGAGAGCGGCCACAACGGCACCATCGCAGTCTTCGACAACCGCGAAAAAGCCTTCGAGATCAAGTTCGCTCTCGATGAGGAGCTGAGGTTCCGCGCCACGGCGCGGCGCAACAAGCTCATCGGGCTGTGGGCGGCGGGCAAATTGGGGATGGGCGAGCCGGAGGCGGCCGACTATGCTCGCTCGGTCGTCTTTGCGGATCTCACTCGGGTCGGTGGTCGCGACATCTCCGCCAAGCTGGCGGCCGACCTTGCCGATGCCGGCGTTCCCGTGACGGATGACGAGATACAGACGGCGATGCGCGATTTCATGACGCGCGCCGAACTCGAGATCAGGACCGAAGCCTGATCCGTCCGAAAGGGAGATGATGGAACGTCCATCCTTGCGCGCCGCTCTTGCCGGCGCTCGTCCGCTCAGGGTCGGCTGGTCGTGCCTGCCCGATCCGCTGGCCGCCGAGACCATGGCTCGGGCCGGTTTCGAAGCGGTGCTGATCGATCTGCAGCATGGCGTGATCGACATGGGCGTGGCGCCGGCCATGCTCGCCGCCATTCGTGCTGCCGGTGATTACGCGCTGGCGCGCATTCCCGTCGGCGAATACCAGTCGGCTTCGCGACTGCTCGACTGGGGCGCCGAGATGGTCGTGGCGCCGATGATCGAGACGGTGGAGGACGCCCGCGCCTTCGTGTCCTTCATGAAATATCCGCCGGACGGCCAGCGGTCCTACGGGCCGGCCCGTGCCGTTCAACTGTCGGGCCTGTCGGCCGATGCCTATCGGACGTCGGCCAATGGCTCGACGCTCGCCGTGGTGATGATCGAAACGCGGTCGGCGCTCGCCAACCTCGATGCCATCCTGGCGGTGCCGGGCATCGACGGCGTGTTCGTCGGCCCCTACGATCTGTCCATCGCGCTGTCGCCCGATGGCGAGCCGGGGCTCGACCGGCCGGACACGATCGCCGCCATGGAACGCGTGGTGCGGCAGGCCAAGGCCGCCAACAAGGTGTGCGGAGCGTTCGGCGCCAATGCGGCGCTGGTGCGACGCTACCTCGGGCTCGGCTTCACCTTTGCCACGCTGTCGACCGACATGGACCTCATCGCCGCCGCCACCAAGGCGGCGATCGCCGAAGTGGAAGGCAGCTGAACGGACGTCAAGCGCCGCGGCGCCGATCAGGGCGTCGCGGGCGCGCCGACCCGCTTCAGGAGCATCGCGAAGCGCGTCAGCCCCTCCGGCCACGGGCCGTAGCCGGTCTCGCCATTGATGTGGCCGGCAAATCCTGCGTCGACGAAATCAGATCCCCAGGCGGCGGCGTACTCGTCGGCCCGCTCGAAGGCGCAATAGGGATCGTCCCGGCTCGCGATCAGCATCGACGGGAAGGGCAGGGGATCGGTGGAGAGGCCGGCGAAGCTGGCAATCTCCGGAGTCTCCAGCCGGTCCACGTCGGGCAGTCCGACCAGAAAGGCGGCGGCCACCTTGCGTCCGACATAGGGGGCGGCATGGATCACCGTGGCGACGCCGAGCGAGTGGGCGACGAGCACCACCGGCCGGCTCGCCTTGCCGACGGCGATGCCGAGGGCGGACACCCAGGCGTCGCGCTCGGGCTTGGTCCAGTCGCGCTGGGCGACGCGGCGCGCTGTCGGCAGGCGCTTTTCCCAGCGGGATTGCCAATGGTCGGGGCCGGAGTTGTTCCAGCCGGGAACGATGAGGATGTCGCATTCTGAGGTCTTCATGGTGCGACCTTGAATGGCTTTCGGGCGGATTGCAAGGCAAGCCGTTTCGCCACCGTCCTGCAACTTCATCTTCTGAGTCCGCTGCCGTTCCGTGTTGAAGCTCATGTGGAGATTCAATGCGATCCTCTGTGTTTTCAATTGGTTATCAGTAGATCCTTCGTCTGGGTAAGGCTCCTGTCGCCGTTGTGACGGTGATTCATCCGGCTCCCTGATGTTCCGATTCAACTTGAGCCGAGGGCATCCCGCCGATGCTGTTGACAGTCTCGTAAGTTATGGCTTACGGTAAGTAATGGCTAACATGAACTCCGCGCTGCTCGCCCTTGCCGATCCCACCCGTCGTTCGGTGTTCGAGCGCGTTGCTCGGGCTCCCGCCGCGGTCGGCGATATCGCCAGGGGACTGCCGGTATCTCGCCCGGCCGTGTCGCAGCATCTCAAGGTGCTGAAGGAGGCCGGATTGGTGTTGGACCATGCCGATGGCGCACGGCGCATCTATCGCATCGATCCCAGGGGGCTCGGCCCGCTCAGGGCTTGGCTCGATCAGTTCTGGGGCGTGGCTCTCGACGCCTTCGCCGCCGATCTCGAAGCGCAAGCACAGGATGAGAAGGATGACGACCATGACTGACACGATCGTTGCCGCACCCGTTCGCCGCTCGGTGACCGTCAGGGCGGAGCCGGCACGCGCCTTCCAGGCCTTCGTCGGGAACATCGGCCGCTGGTGGCCGCGGAGTCACGCCATTGGCGGCAAGCCGCTCGTCGATGCCGTGTTGGAACCGAAGGCTGGCGGTCGCTGGTATGAGGTGAGCGAGGATGGGTCGACCTGCGACTGGGGCAAGGTTCTGGCCTACGAGCCGCCGGGGCGTCTCGTTCTTGCCTGGCAGATCGATGCCGACTGGAGGTACGATCCCGATCTCATTACCGAGGTCGAGGTGCTGTTCATCGCCGATGGCGCCAATACCCGCGTCGAGCTTGAGCACCGAAACATCGAGCGCTTCGGATCAAAGGCGGCGGCTGTGGCCGAAATGATCGGCTCCGACGGCGGCTGGCCGCTCATCCTCGGGCTTTATGCGGAGAGCGCCGCGGCCTGAGCTCGCTATGGAAGAAAGCCCCGGATGACCGGGGCTTTCGGTGGGGTTACTCGCCGAACACGCGGGCGAAGATCGTTTCGACGTGCTTCAAGTGATAGTCGAGGTCGAACTTGTCGCGGATCTCCTCCTCGGAGAGCGCGGCGCGCACTTCCGAGTCCTTCAGGAGTTCCGTGAGGAAGTCGACGTTGGAGCTGCCGCCGTGGTGGTAGCTTTCCCAGACCTTCATGGCGTTGCGCTGGACGAGGCGGTAGGCATCCTCGCGCGACACGCCGGCTTGCGTCAGCGCCAGCAGGATGCGCTGGGAATGCACGAGGCCGCCGAGGCGGTCCATGTTGGCGACCATCCGTTCCGGATAGACCAGGAGCTTGTCGACGACGCTGGTAAGGCGGGCGAGGGCGAAGTCGAGCGTGATGGTGGCATCCGGGCCGATGTAGCGCTCGACCGAGGAGTGGGAAATGTCGCGCTCGTGCCAGAGGGCGACGTTCTCCAGCGCGGGCGTCACGGCGGCGCGGACGACGCGGGCAAGGCCCGTGAGGTTCTCGGTCAGCACCGGGTTGCGCTTGTGCGGCATGGCCGACGAGCCCTTCTGGCCGGGCGAGAAATACTCCTCGGCTTCCAGCACCTCGGTCCGCTGCAGGTGGCGGATCTCGATGGCGAGGCGCTCGATCGACGAGGCGACGACGCCCAGCGTCGCAAAGAACATGGCGTGGCGGTCGCGCGGGATGACCTGTGTCGACACCGGCTCGGGACGCAGGCCAAGGGCCTCGGCGACGTGA
Source organism: Pleomorphomonas sp. T1.2MG-36 (assembly GCF_950100655.1). Taxonomy (NCBI): domain Bacteria; kingdom Pseudomonadati; phylum Pseudomonadota; class Alphaproteobacteria; order Hyphomicrobiales; family Pleomorphomonadaceae; genus Pleomorphomonas; species Pleomorphomonas sp. T1.2MG-36. Next base: position 925,649 of record NZ_CATNLY010000001.1, on the reverse strand, counting down.
ATCTCGACGCGCGGATCGATATTGGCGAAGGTGCCGACGGCGCCGGAAATGGCGCAGGTGGAAATCTCCTCGCGGGCGGCGACGAGGCGGGCGCGGCAGCGGTCGAACTCGGCGTAGGCCTCAGCCATCTTGAGGCCGAAGGTGACCGGCTCGGCGTGGATGCCGTGGCTGCGGCCGATGCAGACGGTGCGCTTGTGTTCCTTGGCGCGGCGCTTCAGCGCGGCGAGCAGCGCATCGACATCGGCGATCAGCAGATCGGCGGCGCGCTTCAGCTGAATGTTGAAGCAGGTGTCGAGCACGTCCGACGAGGTCAGGCCCTGATGGACGAAGCGGCTGTCGGGCCCGACGAACTCGGCGAGATGGGTGAGAAAGGCGATGACGTCGTGCTTGGTGACACGCTCGATTTCGTCGATGCGGTCGACGTCGAATGTCGCCGCGCCGCCCTTTTCCCAGATGGTCTTGGCCGCGTCCTTCGGCACCACGCCGATGGCGGCGAGAGCGTCGGTGGCATGAGCCTCGATCTCGAACCAGATACGGAACTTGGTTTCCTGGCTCCAGATGGCGGTCATCTCGGGGCGGGCGTAGCGCGGGATCATGGCTCGACCTTTTCAACGAAGGGGATGGCGCGCGGTTTAGCAGGAAGGGCGAGGGTGCTCAACCGGCGTCGCAACTCCGGGCGCGATCCGGCATTCCGGGGACTCATGAACTGAGTCCGAACTCTGGGTTAAGTCTCTGATCTGAAATATATATCTGCCGCCGGCTCAGGCTTCGCCGTAATGCCGGTCGTGGTAGATCAGCACTTCCTTGGCGCCGGTGGAATCGCGCGGCTTGGTCAATGTGGCGACCACCGTGCCGAAGTAGACGGTATGCGAGCCGACGTCCTGGAACGACAGGAGGCGGCAATCGAGCGCCATGATGGCGTCCGTCAGGATGGGCGAGCCGGTGGAAAGCGCGGTCCAGTCGCCGTGCTTGAATCGATCGTCTAGGTGAAGGCCGGTTCGGCCGGCAAAAATGTTGGCCAGTGTCACTGCATCTTTAGGTAGCAGATTGACCGAGAACTGGGCATTCTCCTGCATCAGCCTGTTCTGAGGGCTCTTGCGGTTGAGGCAGACCAGAATGGTTGGCGGATCGTCGGACACGGACGCGACGGCGGTGGCCGTAAAACCGGCCTTTCCGGCCGGTCCTGCGGTGGTCACGATGTTGACGCCCGACGGCAGGCGCGCAATGGCATTGCGGAATGCCTCGCCGGTGGCTGGCTGCAGGGCGTCCGTGGCGCTTTCCTGCCCAGAAATGTCGCGACCGGCTGTGCTGTCGGTGGCCATCGTTGCCTCTCGCTAAGCGAATCCGTTGATCTGCCTACGCTTATCACGAACGGAGCGGCTGTCAGACCCCCATAATGCGGTCACGCCAAAAACGGCAAACTTCTTGCATGGGGTCGTCGGGGCGCGGGTGGAACTTTGAGCGAGCCTTTTCGGAGATTACGCGTAAATCACCGAGAATGGTTCGTCTTATGGTGAAATTCGCTGGTTGCCGGCGTAAAACACCGGCTTTTTCTTCGCGAAGGGGGATTCCACACGCAATGCCAAGGGGCTCGGTTGTCTTGATCGATCGATCCTGTTAATGGAATCCATAACGCCCACAAATGAAGCAGCCTGGAAAATGCTGCCACGGAGGGCGTCTGCAGGGGGTCTCAGTTTCATGGAAGTTTTCGTCCAGCAGGTGATCAATGGGATCACGATCGGATCGCTGTACGGTCTGATCGCCATTGGTTACACCATGGTTTTCGGCATCATCGGCATGGTGAATTTCGCCCATGGCGATGTGTTCATGGTGTCTGCCTTCTTCGCTCTCATCTTTCTCCTGGTGCTGACCTCGTGGTTCGGCATCGCTTCGATGACATTGGCGCTCATTCTCGTCATGGTCGTGGCGATGGTGCTCACGGGCTTGCTCGTCTGGGCGATCGAGCGGGTGGCCTATGCGCCGCTCAGGGGGTCGTTCCGCCTGGCGCCGCTCATCTCGGCCATCGGCATGTCGATCGTGCTGTCCAACTTCATCCAGGTTGCCCAGGGGCCGCGCAACAAGCCGATCCCGCCGGTCACCCGTGAGGTCTACACACTGTGGGAAGGGGCCAACGGCTATCCGGTCAACATTTCGCTGAAGCAGATCATCATCTGGGTGGTGACGGCGCTGTTGCTCGCCGCGTTCTGGTACGTGGTGCAGAAGACGGCCCTCGGCCGGGCGCAACGCGCCTGCGAGCAGGACCGCAAGATGGCGTCTCTTCTCGGCGTCAACGTCGACCGCACCATCTCGCTGACCTTCGTCATCGGCGCGGCGCTGGCCGCCGTCGCGGGCACGCTGTTCCTGATGTACTACGGCGTCGTGGTGTTTTCCGACGGCTTCACGCCGGGCGTCAAAGCCTTCACGGCGGCGGTTCTCGGCGGCATCGGCTCGCTGCCGGGCGCGGTTCTCGGCGGGCTGCTGATCGGCCTCATCGAGACGCTGTGGGGCCAGTATGTGTCGGCGGACTATCAGAACGTCGCCGCCTTCTCGATCCTGGTCATCGTGCTGATCTTCATGCCGCAGGGCCTGCTCGGGCGTCCGGAAGTCGAGAAGGTCTGATCATGAATTCAGCTGTGAAGTCTAAGGACAGGGCGGGCATCGATTTCGGCCGCGCCCTCAAGGACGGCGTGATCATCGGCATCATCGCCTTCGCCCTGCTCGGGCCTCTGGTCGGCCTCAAGACCGACCAGAACATGGCCAACGAACTGATCCTGCAGAACAGGCTCGGCCTTGCCGCCATATTGTCGGTGATCGTCGGCGTCGGCAGGTTCCTGCTGTCGGCCTTCATCTATCCGTGGATCGCCGCTCGCGGCAATCGCAGCAAGGCGGCGGTGACGCTGGCCGAACTCGAGGCGCGGGCCAGGGTCACCCGGGGGCTTTCCATCACCGGTCTGATCTTCCTGTTCGTCTACCCGATCCTGATCATCTCGCTGTTCGGCGTCCAGGGCTCGATCAAGTGGGTCGACAACTACGGCGTCCAGATCCTGATCTACGTGATGCTGGGCTGGGGCCTCAACATCGTCATCGGCCTCGCCGGCCTGCTCGATCTCGGCTACGTCGCGTTCTACGCCGTCGGCGCCTACTCCTATGCGCTGCTCGCCATCAATTTCCATCTGAGCTTCTGGGTGCTGCTGCCGGTGGCCGGCATTCTCGCCGCCTTCTGGGGCATCATCCTCGGTTTCCCGGTGCTCCGGCTCCGAGGCGACTATCTCGCCATCGTCACGCTGGCCTTCGGCGAGATCATTCGTCTGGTGCTGATCAACTGGAAGGACTTCTCCGGCGGCTCGGCGGGCATCTCGTCGATCCCGAAGGTGACGATGTTCGGCATCTACTCCTTCGACATGAGCGCCACCAACAGCTTCGTCAAGGCGTTCCATCTGGCGCCTTCGTCGGCCTACTACAAGGTGTTCCTGTACTACCTCATCCTGCTCCTGGCGCTGCTCACCGCCTTCATCACCCTCAGGCTTCGCCGCCTGCCGATCGGTCGTGCCTGGGAGGCGCTGCGCGAGGATGAGGTGGCCTGCCGGTCGCTCGGCATCAACACCACCAACACGAAGCTGACGGCGTTCGCCATCGGCGCCATGTTCGGTGGCTTCGCCGGGTCCTTCTTCGCCGCCCGCCAGGGCTTCGTCTCGCCGGAATCCTTCATCTTCATGGAATCGGCCGTCATCGTCGCCATCGTCGTGCTGGGCGGCATGGGGTCGATGATCGGCGTTGCGCTGGCGGCGGTGGCCATGATCGGCGGCACCGAGCTTTTGCGCGAACTCGACTTCCTGAAGCTGGTGTTCGGCAAGGACTTCAACCCCGACCAGTACCGCATGCTGCTGTTCGGCCTCGCCATGGTGATCATCATGGTGTGGAAACCGAGAGGCTTCGTCTCAGCCCGTCAGCCAACCGCCTTCCTGTTCAAGCGGAAATCGGTTTCAGGCGATCTCGTGAAGGAAGGCCACGGCTGACATGACCACCTCTCATCGGAACTGGGACAGCGACCCTGTCCTCACCGTCGAGCATCTGACCATGCGGTTCGGCGGTCTCGTGGCGGTGAACGACCTCAGCTTCTCCGTCGGCCGTGGCGACATCACGGCGCTGATCGGCCCCAACGGCGCCGGCAAGACGACGGTGTTCAACTGCATCACCGGCTTCTACAAGCCGACCACCGGCATGATGTCGATGCGGACGCGGGACGGATCGTTGCATCTTCTCGAGCGGCTGCCCGACTTCATCGTCGCCCGCAAGGCGAAAGTGGCTCGCACCTTCCAGAACATCCGCCTGTTCTCGGGCATGACGCTTCTGGAAAACCTGCTGGTCGCCCAGCACAATCCGCTGATGATCGCCTCGGGCATGACCATCCTCGGCGTGCTCGGCATCGGCGGCTACAAGATCAGGGAAAGGGAAGCGATCGAACGGGCTCGCTACTGGCTCGACAAGATCGGTCTGCTCTCCCGCGCCGACGATCCGGCCGGCGATCTGCCTTACGGCGCGCAACGCCGCCTGGAGATCGCCCGTGCCATGTGCACCGGTCCGGATCTTCTCTGCCTCGACGAGCCCGCCGCCGGCCTCAACCCGCGCGAGTCGGCCGAGCTCAACGCGCTGCTCCTGTCGATCCGCAAGGACGACGGCACGTCGATCCTGCTCATCGAACACGACATGTCGGTGGTGATGGGCATCTCCGACCATGTCGTCGTGCTCGAATACGGCACCAAGATCGCTGACGGTACGCCCACCGAAACGCGGAACGATCCGCGCGTCATCGCCGCCTATCTCGGCGTCGATGACGAAGAGGTGGAAGGGATCGAGCATCAGCTCGACGAAGCGACCGGCAACGAAGGGGGCAGGGCATGAGCGCCACGGAAACCAAGCCCCTGCTGACGGTCAGGGGGGTCAAGACCTACTACGGCAACATCATCGCGCTGAAGGGTGTCGACGTCGACGTTCATCAGGGCGAGATCGTCACGCTGATCGGCGCCAACGGCGCCGGCAAGTCGACGCTGATGATGACCATCTGCGGCAACCCGAGGGCGCGCGAGGGATCGATCGTCTACGACGGGCAGGACATCACCCGCCTGCCGACGCACGAGATCGCCCGCCTCCGGATCGCCCAGTCGCCCGAAGGGCGGCGCATCTTCCCGCGCATGACGGTGCTCGAGAACCTGCAGATGGGCGCGTCGATCGACAATATGGAGTTCTTCGACACCGACATCCAGTACATGTTCGACCTGTTCCCGCGCCTCAAGGAACGCCTCAACCAGCGCGGCGGCACGTTGTCGGGCGGCGAGCAGCAGATGCTGGCCATCGCCCGCGCGCTGATGGCGCGTCCGAAGCTCCTGATGCTCGACGAGCCGTCGCTCGGCCTGGCGCCGCTGATCGTCAAGCAGATCTTCGACGCCATCCGTGAGCTCAACCGGCGCGACGGCCTCACGGTGTTCCTGGTCGAGCAGAACGCCTTCCACGCGCTGAAGCTCGCCCACCGCGGCTATGTGATGGTCAATGGCGTCATCACCATGAGCGGTTCCGGCCGTGAGCTTCTGGAGAACCCCGAGGTGCGCGCCGCGTATCTCGAGGGTGGTGCCCACTGAACATGATCGAGTTTGTCGCACGGGGAAAACCGGCGTCCGCCGTCCCCTGACAAGCTTCAAGGAGAACCACAATGCAGGGCATCCTCTACGAGGAAGCATCGAGCCTCACCTTCGTCTTCGTGACGTTGCTGCTGGGCGGTCTCGGTGCCTGGATGACCGGTCGCGCCTGCGCCAAGACATGGCGACCCCGGACGATCATGGCGATCTATGTCGCCATCCTCTCCGTCGGCATCCGCTTCATCCATTTCTCGATCTTCAGCGGCACGCTTCTGTCGCTGCACTATTACGTCGTCGATGCGATCGTGCTCGAAGCCATCGCCTTCGCCGGATTCCAGTTTACGCGGGCGCGCCAAATGGCTACGCAGTACTACTGGCTGTACGAGTTGACCGGTCCTTTCTCGTGGAAGGGGCGCGGTTGAGCCGAAACGACGGGGCCGAGGTTGGTTTTCAACCAAGGCCAGGCGTTCCGGGCGGTGGCCGATCATGGAGCAGGGGTTTTCTCCGTCGGTCGCCGCTTTGATACCCAGGGGTTCGGGCTAGAACCCACCAGACTTCCAGTGACAGAATAATGGGAGACCACAACATGAAGAAGTTCCTCCTGTCCGGCGTCGTGTTTGCTGCTGGCCTCGCCTTCGCCGGCGCTGCCTCGGCCGACGTCATCATCGGCGTCGCCGGTCCGCTGACCGGTCCGAACGCCGCCTTCGGCTCGCAGCTCCAGAAGGGCGCGGAGCAGGCGGCCGCCGACATCAACGCCGCCGGCGGCATCAATGGCGAGAAGGTGGTGGTCGAGCTCGGCGACGACGTGTCGGACCCCAAGCAGGGCGTCTCGGTCGCCAACAAGTTCGTGGGTGACGGCGTCAAGTTCGTGGTCGGCCACTTCAACTCGTCGGTGTCGATCCCCGCGTCGGAAGTCTATGCCGAGAACGGCATCTTCCAGGTGACGCCGGCCTCCACCAATCCGAGCTTCACCGAGCGCGGCCTCTGGAACACCTTCCGCGTCTGCGGCCGTGACGACCAGCAGGGCGCCGTCGCCGGCAAGTACATCGCCGAGAAGCTCGCCGGCAAGAAGGTGGCCGTGCTGCACGACAAGACCACCTATGGCCAGGGCCTCGCCGACGAGACCAAGAAGGCGCTCAACGCCGCCGGCGTCACCGAAGCCCTCTATGAAGGCGTCAACGTCGGCGACAAGGACTTCTCGGCCCTCATCTCCAAGATGAAGGAAGCCGGCGTCGAGGTCATCTACTGGGGCGGCCTGCACACCGAAGGCGGCCTGATCGCCCGCCAGTCGTCGGAAGCCGGCCTCAAGGCGACCATGATGTCGGGTGACGGCATCGCCTCCGACGAGTTCGCCGCCATCGGCGGTCCGGCCGTCGAGGGGACGCTGATGACCTTCGGCCCCGACCCGCGCCAGAACCCGGCCGCCACGGAAGCCGTGAAGAAGTTCCGTGACGCTGGCTTCGAGCCCGAGGCCTACACGCTCTACAGCTACGCCGCCGTGCAGATCATCGCCGCCGGTGCCAAGGCGGCCGGCTCGACCGATCCGCAGGCTGTGGCCGATGCCGTCCACAAGGGTGAGAAGATCTCCACCGTCATCGGCGATCTCGCCTATGACGAGAAGGGCGACCGCAAGGACGCCGACTACACCGTGTACCAGTGGTACAAGGCCGACGACGGCAAGATCACCTACAAGATGCTGCCGTAAGTCGCTGTCCGGCTGCTTCGGCGGCCGGGCATGGCGATCCTTCATCGAGCGCCGCCGGATCACTCCGGCGGCGTTTCGTTTTTGCGGCCAAGCTGCTATTGCATGATGACGAGGTGGACGGCAGAGGGCGTCGGTTGGTCATGGCGGGTATCTGGGGCGGCATTTGTCGGGCGTGTCTGCCGGTCGTGGCCCTGGCGGCCTTGCTGTCGTCGGCGCGGGCCGATGTGGTGATCGGCATCGCCGGTCCGATGGGCGGCAGCTTCGCCGACGTCGGGCGCGACATCAAAGCCGGCGTCGAGATCGCCGTGGCCGCAGCCAACGCGCGCGGCGGCATTGGCGGCGAAAAGATCGTCACCGTCTCCGTCGACGACAAGTGCGAGGCGGAGACCGGTACCGCCGTCGCCAACCAGTTGATCGGCAAGGGCGTGCGGGCGGTCATCGGTCACGCCTGCACGGCGGCGGCGCTGCCGGCCGCCCGCGTCTACGCCAACGGCGGCGTACTGTTCCTGTCGCCGGTTGCCACCAACCCGCGCTTCACCGACGAGAGGGCCGGCGCCGGGGTGTTTCGTCTGGCCATCCGGTCCGACCGCGAGGGACGGGCGATCGCCGACTATCTCAAGGACAAGTTCAAGGGCAAGCGCGTCGCCTTCGTCCACGACGGCAGCGTGTACGGCCAGGGGCTCGTCGAGCAGGCGGCCAAGCTGTTCGCGGATGGCGGCGGCGCCGTTGCCATGACGGAAAGCTTCACCCCCGGCGAGAAGAGCCAGAACAACCTGATCGGCAAGATCCAGGATGCGGCGGTGTCGGCGGTGGTGATGGGCGCCCTGCAGGCCGACGCGGCGGTGATCGCCGGAGAGGTGCGCGCGCGCGGCCTCGATGCGGCGCTCATCGGCAACGAGGCGTTGGCGCTCTCGGAGTTCAAGGCGCTGGCCGGCGCGGCCGCCGAAGGCACCGTGTTCTTCCTGCCGACCGTCGACAAGTCGCGACCGGAGGCGGTGGGTCTCCTGCTGTCGCTTGAGGAACGGCAGCTGATGCCGACCGACACCGTCTTCACCGCCCATGCCGCGGCGGAAGCGGCGATCGCGGCGCTCGGCAAGAGCGACGATCTCGGCGCGGCGGCGGATTTCCTGCGCAAGAGCGGCGCCGACACCGTGCTCGGCAAGGTCACCTTCGACGACAAGGGCGACTGGAGCGCGGCGGCCTATCTGCCCCGGATCTGGCGGGGCGACGCCTTCGCGCCGCTGCCCTGACGGAGCTCTCGGCCATCGAGTCGTCTCGGGGTGGCCGGCCGCCATGCATGGCTTTCACTGGCGTTTGCCGCCGGCAACTGGTACTGTCAATCCGACGACAAACGAGCATGCGTGCCGCTCGAGCCCCCGCGTCGCTCCCTGAAAGAGAGCGTGCGGATGAGCAGCCGGATCGCCCCGAAATGGGCGCCGGCTCCTGGATCGCGGCGCGCCGGAGTACTCTCAGTGGGTGACGCGGGCGACCAAAGCGACCGCGCAGACCCCACACGAGGACGTGCCGACCCCGCGGCCAACGCGGGGGAAGGGGCGTCCGGTGTCCTGTCGAAGCGAGCGGCGCGACGCCGCCGCAAGCGTCGGTCCGGTTCGGGCTCGGCGGGCGACAGGACCTCGGTGGGACATGCGCCAACATCGGGCGACAAGCAGCCGGAGCGGGCGACCGCGCAACCGGCGCGTAGCGATTCGCCCGCCGAGAAGGTTTCTTCCCCAGACAAGCCGGACGCGCCGACCGCGCGGTCGCGCGAGGAAGGTGCCCGGCGTCGGCGTCGGCGCAGCCCCTCGAAGGGGGCCTTGCGCGGCGTGCGAAAGCCCGGCCGGGAGGATGGCCGCCCCGAAGAGGGGCGAACCCGCGAGGGCGATCGCCGGAAGGGCGGCGAGCGGCATGCCGAACCCGGTGAGGCGCGGCCAGCCATCGCCGCAGGCCACCACGGCCACGGCTCGCACGGACGCGATGGTCGCCGCGGTCTGCCGGCGACCGGGCCGCTCTATGCGGCGCTCGATCTTGGCACCAACAATTGCCGCCTCCTGGTGGCCGAACCGCAGGATCGCGGTTTCCGCGTCGTCGACGCCTATTCGCGCATCGTCCGGCTCGGCGAGGGCATCGGCCGGACCGGCCGCCTCTCCGAGGCGGCGATGGATCGCGCGGTCGAAGCGCTCGCCGTCTGCCGGGGCAAGCTGGCCGACCTCAGGGTCCGCCGCATGCGGCTGATCGCCACCGAGGCCTGCCGGCTGGCCGAGAACGGTCCGCTGTTCCTCGAACGGGTGCGCCGCGAGACCGGCCTCAACCTCGAAATCGTCAGCCGCGAAACCGAGGCTCGACTTGCCGTTGCCGGTTGCGCCACGCTGATCGACCAGCGCTCGCAGGGCGTGCTGCTGTTCGACATCGGCGGCGGTTCGTCGGAACTGGTCTGGCTCGATCTCAGGCGGCGTGGCGAAGCGCGCGGCTTCGCCCTCACGCGGTTCATCAAGAGCTGGACGTCGTTGCCGGTCGGTGTCGTGACGCTCAGCGAGCGGCATGGCGGCCACATGGTGACGCCCGAAGTCTATCGCGACATGGTCGAGGAGGTGGAGGGTCTTCTCGAAGATTTCGAGGGGATGGAAGGCGCCGCCGAACTGGTGGCCTCGGGCGCGGCTCACATGCTGGGCACATCCGGCACGGTGACGACGCTCGCCGGCATCCACCTCGGGCTCAAACGCTACGATCGCCGCCGCGTGGACGGCGTCTGGCTCGATGGCGACGAGGTGGACGACATGATCAACCGGCTGATAGGCATGGGCTACGATCAGCGCGTCGCCAACCCCTGCATCGGGTCCGATCGGGCCGATCTGGTGCTGGCCGGCTGCGCCATTCTGGAGGCTATCCGCCGCAAGTGGCCCTGCCAGCGGCTCCGCGTCGCCGATCGCGGCTTGCGCGAGGGCATTCTGGTCGAACTCATGGCTCGTGACGGCGTCTGGCGCCGCCGGCCTCAGCCCGCAAGGACGGAAGCGCATGTCTGACAAGGGAAAATCCGGTGGGGACAAGCCGGCCGGGCCGGACAAGTCCAAGGGCCCAGACAAGCCCAAAGGCAAAGGGCGAGCCGATACCGGCCTCAAGGTCAAGGTGAAGACGGCGCGCGGCCGCACCGCATCGTCGGTGCGCTGGCTGCAGCGCCAGCTCAACGATCCCTATGTGGTCAAGGCGCGCAAGGAGGGCTGGCGCTCGCGCGCCGCCTTCAAGCTGATCGAGATCGACGAGAAGTACCACCTCCTGAAGCCGGGCAACCGGGTGGTCGATCTCGGCGCCGCGCCGGGCGGCTGGTGCCAAGTGGCGGCCAAGAAGACGGGATCGACGCCGGGCAATCCGCTGGTGGTCGGCATCGACTATCTCGAAATGGATGGCGTGCCGGGCGTGGCGCTGCTGCAGAAGGACTTTCTCGACGAGGATGCGCCCGAGGCGCTGATGGCCGCTCTCGGCGGTCACACGCCCGACGTGGTGCTGTCGGACATGGCGGCGCCGACCACCGGCCACCACAAGACCGACCATCTTCGCACCACCTACCTCTGCGAGGTGGCGGTCGCCTTCGCCGTCGACGTGCTCCGGCCGGGCGGCGCCTTCGTCGCCAAGGTGTTCCGTGGCGGCACCGAGAATGAGCTCCTGGCCACGCTGAAGCAGAATTTCGCGCAGGTCTTCCATTTCAAGCCGCCATCCTCGCGGCAGGAAAGCGTGGAGATGTATGTGGTCGCCAAGGGCTTCAAGGGACGGTCTTCCGCCGAGACGGAGGTGGATGAGGACGCGCAGCCGTGAGCTGCGCCCCTCCCGGCGATGACGGCGATGGTTGGGACCGGATCCCCGACGAGCCGGATGGCTCAATCCGGGCGACGCCGACCGATCCCAGGAAATTGCGCGAGAAGCTGCGCCGCTCGGGCTTTGCCTATCTCCAGCGCTATTCGGCCTCGGAGGCGCACTTCTTCGAACTGATGGAGAAGAAGCTCCGGCGGTGGGAGGCGGCGGGCTATGTGGCGCTCGGCGAAGCCAGCGTCGCTGGCCTCGTGGGGGATCTGACCTCGGAGTTCCGCGAACTGGGCCTTCTCGACGATGCGGGGTTCGCCGCCTCGCGCGTCGCTTCGGCCCGGCGCAAGGGGGCGTCGCGCCTCAAGATCGCTCTTGGTCTTCGGGCCAAGGGCGTCGACGGCAATCTGGCGCGGACGGCCATCGAGGAAGAAGGCACCGACGAGATGGTGGCGGCTCTCCGTTTCTGCCGGCGGCGGCGGATCGGCCCGTGGCGCCGGGGCGAGCGGCCGGATCGGGACGGTCTCAACCGCGAGATCGCCATCTTGGCCCGGCAGGGTTTTGCCACTCAGCTCGGACGTGCCGTCGTGCTACTGTCGCTTGAAGAAGCCGAGGACAAGCTCGGCGCGATTTGAGACTGTCGTCGATGGAATGGGTGTCGGAAGCGCTGTTGATCGGCCTTCGCCCGCATGGGGAAACCAGCGCGGTGATCGAGGTGATGACGCCCGACTTCGGCCGTCATCTCGGCCTCGTCAAGGGCGCCCGTTCCAGACGCCTTCAGCCGGTTCTCCAGACGGGAAACTCGTTGCTGGTCAATTGGCGAGCGCGGCTCGAAACGCATCTCGGCCTGTTCTCCGTCGAGTTGTCGGAGGCGCGGGCGGCGCGGTTGATGGAAAGTGCATCCGGTGTGTTCGGCGTGCAGATCGTCGCCGGCCACTTGAGGCTCCTGGCCGAGCGCGAGGCGCATCCCGGCCTCTACCGGGCGGCGATCGCGCTGCTCGATCATCTCGACGGCCCGCTGCAATCGGCGGCGCTGATCGCCCGCTTCGAGCTGATGCTGCTCGACGAACTGGGCTTCGGGCTCGATCTCTCCTGCTGCGCCGCCACGGGGCGGACCGAGGATCTTCGCTTCGTCAGCCCCAAGTCGGCCCGCGCCGTTTCAGGTGAAGCCGGTGCGCCCTATGCCGATCGCCTGCTGAGGCTGCCCGCCTTCCTGCTGCCGGACGGGGCGGAAACGCCGGACGCCGCCGACGTGGTGGCGGCGCTGAAGCTCACGGGCTTCTTCCTCGACCGGCATGTCGCCGGCCCCCGGGCGATCGATCTGCCGTCGGCGCGAGCCCAGATGCTCGGCAAGCTCGAAGCCGAACGGCGGGAAAGCTCTCCGAATCCCGCCTGATCGGTTCAGGCTACGGCCGACAGAAACAACGCTTCGCGGCGCACCGTGCCGTCGGCGTTGCGGGGAATCTCCGGCACCGACACCAGCGCCGTCGGGCGATCGAGCTTGCCGGCTTCTTCGCCCTCGAGCCAGATCAGCAGCTCGGTCAAGGACGGCCGTTCGCCGCTTTTCGGCACCACGGCGAGGCCGAGGCGGTGGCCCACCGGGCCGGCCTCGATCGGGAAGACGGCCGCATCCTCGACGCCGGGATGGCGCGAGAACAGGGCATCGAGCCGCTTCGGCGATATGGTGATGCCGGCGACGCCGATGGTTTCGCCGAGCGTGCCGGTGATCATCAGGCGTCCGTCGCGTTCCTCGGCGGCGAGGCCGGTGCGCAGGAAGCCATCCGAGGTCACGCCGAGCAGGGCGCTGCGCCGGCCGGATTGCGGTTCGGGCCAGGGTGCGTCGGGAATGAGGGCTCCGCCGAGCAACAGTTCGCCGTCGTCCGCCTTGCGGCTGCGTGCGCCGGCCTTCGCCTTGATCCTGGCCTCGAACAGCACCGGCGCCGCGCTGAGGCCGCCCATGTGCGCCGCGCCCGCTGGGAGGGCCATCGTGCCTCCGGCAGCGTCGCGCGAACGCGGGATGAGGCAGAGACCGCCGAGCGTCAGGAGATCGACGGTGCGAGCCGTCGGGGCAGGGGCGAGACCGGGCCCGACGCCGACCGCCGAGAAGGCGAGGGGACGGTCTAGGCAGGCGGCGAGGGGGGCGGCCATCACCTCCGGCAGCACGATCCGGTCGGCGCCGACGCTTTCCACCGCCTCTGCGAGGCCGGCGAGCGACGTGCCGTGGTGGAATGCGACATGGCCGCCGGACATCAGCGCCGTGGCGATCGAGCCGGCCACCGAGGCCAGGCTGGCCGGATGCATGGTGGAGAGCACCGTTTCCGGCGCCACGACGCCCGCCTCGAGGATGTGTCCGGTGGCGACGGCCACCAGTTGGTTGTGGCTGAAGGGAACGATCAGCAGTTCGTCGTCGGGCGTCCGCGCCATGGAGAGCAGAGCCACGTGGTCGGCCGCCTCGCCGCGCCGCGCCACCTCCGGCGGCTCGCCCAGCGCATCGAGGTCGGCAAGCACTTCGGAGAGGTCGATCAACCCGTCCGGCTGGCCGTCGCCGACGGCGAAGACGAAGCGGATCGCGAAGGTGTCGGCGGCAACGTCGCGCACCAGTTCGCCCGACGGCTCGTTCTCGATCTCCGAGGCGGTGACCATGGCCTTGATCGACGCCGCCTCGATGGCCGCCTCGATCTCCGACTTGGTCCAGTAGACCGGCAGCGGCGCCACCACGAGCCCGGCCTTCAGCGCGGCGAACAAAACGATGGCCGCGTCGGCGCACGGCGGCAGATGGATGCCGAGCACCATGTCCGGCCGCAGGCCGACGGCGGCGAAAAAGGCGGCGAGACCATTGATGCGCTTTTCCGCCTCGGCGAAGCTGTATTTGGCGGACAGGCCGGGCACTGCGCCGACGCCGACATCCTCGAAGACGATCGTCTCGGGCGCCGCGACGGCGGTGCGACGCAGCAGTTCGACGAGCGTCACGTTGCTCCAGACACCGGAGGCGACGTAGGCTTCGGCTCGTTGTTCGGACGTCAGGATCATCGCGCGTTTCCCTGTAAGCGCTGGGTTCCGTTAGGTGGCGTCAGGACTTGGCGTCCGCCCACCAGGCGGACGGCTGAATGCCGGTCAGCGCCGTCGTCTCCGGCCGGTGGACACGCGTCCAGCGAGCGACCAGATCCTCGGGCAGGTGATAGAGCGGTATGCAGTAGAGGCCGGAGATCAGCAGGCGGTCGAGGGCCCGGACGGCCGCCTCGAACTCGGCGCGCCCGGTGGCGGCGAGAAGGGCGTCAATCATCGCGTCGATCGCCTGGCTCGACGCCCCGGCGTAGTTGAAGGTGCCTTCGGTGACCGCCGCCTTCTGCGACCAACGGTTCATCTGTTCGTTGCCGGGCGACAGCGACGCCGTCCAGATCATCTGCAACATGTCGAAGTCGAAGGATTTCTGACGGTCGTAATACTGCGTCGAATCGACGAGCCGCACCGACATGTCGATGCCGACCAGCTTGAGCGTCGCCTGATAGGAGAGGGCGAGACGCTCCTCGTCGGGCACCTTGGCCATGAACTCGAAGGCGAACTGCCGGCCGCCGGCGTCGACCAGCCGTCGTCCGTCGAGCTTCCAGCCAGCCTCGACGAGGAGATCGAGGGCGGCGCGCAGCGCCTTGCGGTCGCGGCCCGAACCGTCGCTGACCGGGGGCGCATAAGTGCCGGCCATGACGTCGGGCCTCACCTGGTCCTCATAGGGGGCGAGCAGCGCCTTCTCGGCGTCCGAAGCGGGAACGCCGAGCGCCGACAGGCTTGACCCCTCGAAGTAGGAGCCGCTTCTGGCGTAGGCGCCGTAATAGAGCGTCCGGTTGACCGCCTCGAAGTCGAACAGCAGCGTTAGCGCTTCGCGCACGCGGGCGTCCTTGAAGATCTCCCGGCGCGTGTTGAACACGAAACCGGTCATTCCCTTGGGCGAACCGTTGGCAATCTTCTCCAGGGCGACGCGACCATCCTTGGCGGCGGGGAAATCGTAGGCCTTGGCCCAATGGCCGGGGTCGCTGTCGATGTAGAGATCGAAGGCGCCGGACTTGAAGGCCTCGAAATAGGCGGTGCCGTCCTTGAAGTACTCGATGCGGATCTCGTCGAAGTTGTCGAGGCCGCGCTTGACGGGCAACTCCCGCCCCCAATAGTCGGGGTTGCGCTTCAGGACCACCTGGCGTCCCTCGTCGACGCCCGCCACCTGATAGGGGCCGGAGCCCAGCATCGGCTTCATCGACGACTGATCGAAGGTTTCCGGATCGATGGCGTGACGGGGCAGGATCGGGGTGTAGCCGCCGATGAGCAGCGGCAGTTCGCGGTCGGCGCCATCGGCGAAGGAGAAGCGCAGGGTGCGTTCGCCGACACGATCGACCGACACCACCTTGTCGAAGCGGCGCTTGTAGACGGGGCGCCCCTTGGTCTTCAGAAGATCGACGGTGAACAGCACGTCGTCGACGGTCACCGGCTGGCCGTCGGCAAAGGTGGCGGCCGCGTTGAGCGTGAACTCGACCCAGCTGCGGTCCGCTGGCATTTCGACGCCTTCGGCAAGAAGACCGTAGAGCGAGAAGGCCTCGTCGGCCGAACGATAGAGCAGCGTGTCCCAGACGTTGTTGCCGTAGAGCACGTCCGACAGGCCGCGAGGTGCGTTGCCCTTGACGATGAAGGGATTGAGACTGTCGAACGAGCCGGGGAAGCCGAGTGCAAAGATGCCGCCCTTCGGGGCGGCCGGGTCGGCGTAGGGAAGATGATCGAACCCGACCGGAAGAGCGGGCTCGCCGTGCATGGCGATGCCGTGGGCCGGCGCGGCGCGGGCCGGCAGCGACATGAGAAGGGCGGCGCTCGCAGTGCCAACACAGAAGACGCGGCGAGTGATGACGCCAGACATGAACCAGGCTCCGTTCGGAAGCGAATCTTTCCGAGACGTTAACACGTCCATCCTGTCCGGACCGATGATTTTTGGCCTGCGCAGTGCGCGGTCCACCGTCGAACCGCTCGGCGGAGCAGGGTTTTTTCGTCTGGAGCCGCCGGGCCACCGTGTTGCCTAAATTTGCCGTCATCGGGTTCTCCGACTTCCGGGCAGCGGGCGAGGTGCGCCCCGCGTGCCGCAGGGGAGAGACAAAGTCACCATCGGCAGGCTTCCTGGGGTTCGGATTGCGCGAAGCGCTGTTGACAAGTCGATCGAAATCAGACGATCGGTAGCGCCACAGATGTGTGCCTCCGGATCGACGCATGCAAAGGATTGGGCGAATGGCAACAGTTAACTCCTTCAGGACTCTGAGCTGCGTGGCGGCACTGCTTTTGTCGGCGACGGCCGCTCTGGCTCAAGACAAGCCGGCCGCTCCGGCCGATGCTCCCGCCGCCAGCGATGCAGCGGCTCCCGCAGCGGCTGCCGACAACCCCTGGAACAAGCTCTGTGGCGAGGATGCGCGCACCAAGAAGCAGGTCTGCTTCACCGTCCGCGAGTTGCGCACCGACAGCGGTCAGTTCCTGGCTTCCGCCGGCGTGCGTGAAGTCGACGGCGAGACGCGCAAGATCCTTCTGGTCCAGACGCCGGTTGCCATGCTGCTTCAGCCGGGTATCCGCGTTCAGGTCGATCAGAACACCCAGGTGCCGGGCAAGTACACCATCTGCATGCCCAACGCCTGCTTCGCCGAGATCCCGATCACCGACGACTTCACGGCGTCGATGAAGAAGGGCAAGGACCTGATCGTCACCACGCAGAATCAGCAGGCCAAGGCGCTGAACTTCCCGATCTCGCTCAGTGGCTTCACCGCGTCCTACGAAGGGCCGGCGATCGACACGGCGGCGCTGCAGCGCCAGCGCGAGCAGCTCGCCTCCGAGGTGCAGCGCAAGGCCAAGGAAGCCCAGCAGAAGCTGCTCGACGCGCAGAACGCCGCCTCCGGCGCCGCTACCAAGCCCTGATCAAGGCTTTCTTGAATTGAATGAAGCCCGGCGGGTCTCCCAGCCGGGCTTTTTCTTTATCTCAGTGGCGGTTTCTCAGGCGACGCGGAGCGCCTGCCGAACGCCCGCCGCGTAGGCCGGATCGACCCTTTCGAAGTGGCCGAGCTGGCGCTCGACGATTTCCAGCGGTACGCCGGCCATGGCGGCGGCGATGTTCTGGAAGAGGCGCTGCCGCTGTCCTTCGTCGAACAGACGGAACAGGGCGGCGGCCTGCGAGTAGTCGTCGTTGCCGGCACGGTGGTCGTAACGGTCGGCATCGCCGGAGATGCGGAGCGGCGGCTCGCGGTACTCCGGCGCCTCGCGCGGCCCGCCGAAGCTGTTGGGCTCGTAATAGGCGTCCGGATTCGCCTTGTTGGGCATGAAGTTCATGGCGCCGTCCTTGTGGTAGTGGTGGACGGGGCATTTCGGTGCGTTGACGGGCAGCGCCTCGTAGTGGGTGCCGAGCCGGTAACGGTGGGCGTCGGCATAGGAAAAGATGCGGGCCTGCAGCATCTTGTCGGGCGAGAAGCCGATGCCGGGCACGATGTTGGACGGCGAGAAGGCGGCCTGCTCGATTTCGGCGAAATAGTTGCCGGCGTTGCGATTGAGCTCGAAGGTGCCGACCTCGATCAGCGGGTAGTCGGCATGCGGCCACACCTTGGTGAGGTCGAACGGGTTGTAGGGCGTCGTCTCGGCGTCGAGTTCCGGCATGATCTGCACGAAGAACTTCCAGCGCGGATAGTCACCCGCCTCGATGGCGCCGAACAGGTCTTCCTGGGTCGACTCGCGCGTGCGGCCGACCACCTCGGCCGCCTCGGCGTTGGTGTAGTGGCGATGGCCCTGCATGGTCTTGAAGTGGAACTTCACCCAGAAGCGCTCGCCAGCCCCGTTGATGAAGGAGTAGGTGTGCGAGCCGAAGCCGTCGATATGGCGGACGTCTGTCGGCAGGCCGCGGTCGGAGAACAGGATCGTCACCTGGTGCAGGCTCTCCGGCGACAGCGACCAGAAGTCCCACATGGCGGTGGGCGAGCGCAGGTTGGTGCGCGGGTGCCGCTTCTGGGTGTGGATGAAGTCGGGGAACTTCAGCGGGTCGCGAACGAAGAACACAGGCGTGTTGTTGCCGACGATGTCCCAGTTGCCCTCCTCGGTGTAGAACTTCAGGGCGAAGCCGCGCACGTCGCGCTCGGCATCGGCGGCGCCGAGTTCGCCGGCCACTGTCGAGAAGCGCAGAAGCAGCGGCGTCTTCTTGCCGACGTCGGAAAACACCTTGGCGCGGGTGTAGCGCGTGATGTCGTGCGTCACCGTTAGTTCGCCGAAAGCGCCCCAACCTTTGGCATGCACGACGCGCTCGGGGATGCGCTCGCGATTCTGATGGGCGAGCTTCTCGATGAGCTGCCAGTCCTGCATCAGCACCGGGCCGCGCGAACCGGCGGTGAGCGAGTTCTGGTTGTCGGAGATGGGAGCGCCGGCGGTGGTGGTCTGGATCGGTCTGTCGGTCATGGCGGGTCTTCCTGACGGAGGTGGCATTGTGTTTCGTGCCACCGACATGACGGCATTTTCTGGAATCATTCCAATTGCTTTGTCCGGCCAGGCTGATAGGATTTTCCTATGAGGATCACCCTGCGCCAGTTGCGCTATCTCGATGCGCTCGCCGCCGAAGGTCATTTCGGCCGGGCCGCCGACCGGGTGGCGGTCAGCCAGCCGGCGCTGTCGGCGCAGATCCGCGAGCTTGAGGAGGCGCTGGGCTGCCAACTGGTCGAGCGTGCCTCCACCGGAGCCCGACTGACGGCGGCCGGTGTCACGGTCGTCGAACGCGGCCGGCGCATTCTCGCCGAGGTCGGCGACCTCGAAGCCTTTGCCCGTATCGCCGCCGATCCCAAGGCAGGCTCTTTGCGGCTCGGCATCATTCCGTCGATCGGTCCCTATCTGCTGCCAAAGCTGCTGCCGGCTCTGACCGAGGTCTTTCCTGACCTGAAGGTCAGTGTGCGCGAGACAGTGACGGCCACACTGGTGGGCGAGTTGCAGGATGGCGGTCTCGATCTCGTCATCGCCAGCCTGCCGCTTGGCGATCCGTCGTTCTCGGAAATGCCGGTGTTCACCGATGCCTTCCTGCTGGCGATGCCGGCGGCGGGACCGCTGTCGCTCGGCGTCTTCGACAGCGCCGCCGACATCCCGACCGAGGCGCTGCTGCTACTGGAAGACGGCCACTGCCTGCGCGACCAGACGCTTGCCTCCTGCGGCGCGCTCGACGCCCGGCGACTGACGCGGGCGGGCGTCACCTCGCTTGCCACCATCCTGCAACTGGTGGCGGCCGGGCAGGGGATCACGCTTCTGCCGGAACTGTTCCTCGCCGCGACGCCGCTCGACGCCGGCCGAGTGCGTCTCCGCCGTTTCCATGCCCCCGAGCCGCATCGCACCGTCGGTCTCGCCTGGCGTAAAAGCAGCCCCTTCTCGGAGCTGTGCGCTCAGATCGCCGGCCTGATTGCTGGCATGAAGCCGGCGATCGTCGGCCTGCCGAGGTGATCGGAAGCCTTCCCGGACTGACGCGCGACGAACCTTCGATTTCCTTATCGGGCAAGGATTTCCGCCGTCTCACAGCCGTTGCCGCGCTTGCCCCGATGCCGTCCCGTCGCTATAAGCGCGCCTGACCAGAGCTCCGGTACCGACCGGACCCCGGCCTTGCAGCCAACCACAGAGGGGCAGACTTCCATGGCGATCGAACGTACCTTCTCGATGATCAAGCCCGACGCGACCCGTCGCAACCTCACCGGCGCCATCACCGCCAAGCTCGAGGCGGCCGGCCTGCGCGTCGTCGCGTCCAAGCGCGTGTGGATGAGCCGCAAAGAGGCCGAAGGCTTCTATGCCGTTCACAAGGGCAAGCCCTTCTATGACGAACTCGTCGACTTCATGTCGTCGGCCCCGACCGTCGTGCAGGTGCTCGAAGGCGAGAACGCCATTGCCAAGAACCGCGAAGTGATGGGCGCCACCAACCCGGAGAAGGCTGCCGAGGGCACCATCCGCAAGGAGTTCGCGCTGTCCATGGGCGAGAACTCGGTGCATGGCTCCGACGCTCCGGAAACGGCGGCCCAGGAAATCGCCTACTGGTTCTCCGGGACCGAAATCGTCGGCTGACGCGTTTTTCGCAATCCAATCGAAAAATAAACGGGCGCCCTCATACGGCGCCCTTTTTTACGCCCGGGCATCGTTTAGAAAACGTTGCCGCCGTAAACCAAATTTTCTTCATTCCATGGCAAGCCTCAAGCTCGGAAGAGGAGTTACTACGTTCTAGCGAGTTGTTGTCGTAGGGTTTTTCGCTTCATGATCGATCCGACGGATCAAGGTACCTATGTGCGTCTCGACGCTTTACGCGTCGGAGTTGTCGACGACAGCGCCTATTTTCGCAAACTTGCGGAAACGATGCTGGGCGCTTTCGGCGTCCGCGTCATTTTGCAGGCCGCCACCGAGGCGGAGGCTTTGACCTTGGTCATGACGCAGGCGCCGGACGTCCTGTTGCTCGACTGGAACCTCGGAACGGCCGGCAATGGCGCCGCTTTGCTCGATCTTCTGCGCCGCCACCCCGACGAACGGGTCTCGACGCTCGCCGTGGTGATGGTCACCGCCTATGCCGACAAGCGCCGCATGCTGGCAGCGGTGGAGCTCGGCGCCAACGACGTGCTGGTCAAACCGCTGTCGGCGCGCCGCCTTTACGAACGGCTTGCCGAGCTGTCGTCCGCGCGGCAGCTTTATGCCCGGCGCGGCAATCGTCTGGTTCCGGCGGTGCCGCCGGCCAAGGTCATTCACGACGGTCCGAGCGAGATCATTCACGTGCGTTCGCCCCTTCGCGGCAGGACGCTTCGCTGATCCTGGTTGCCGTCGCCAGGGCTTTCTGGCTAAATCACGGGCATCATGACAAAATCCTTTCGCACCCTGAAGCTCGCGCTTGCCCAGGCCAACCCGGTGATGGGCGACATTTTCGGCAATCTCGACAAGGCGCGCCACGCCCGTGCCGAGGCGGTCCGGCTCGGCGCCGACCTTCTGGTCCTGCCCGAGCTCTACATCGTCGGCTACACGCCCGAGGATCTGGTGCTGAAGCCGGCCGTGCAGCGCGACTGCCGTCGGGCAATCGAGCAATTCGCCGCCGATACGGCCGATGGCGGACCGGCGGTACTGATCGGCACGCCCTGGCTGGACGACGAGGGAGCCCTGCGCAACGCGGCCGTCCTGCTTGACGGCGGTGCCATCGCCGCCCTGCGCTTCAAGGCCGACCTGCCCAATTATTCGGTCTTCGACGAGAAGCGGGTGTTCCAGCCGGGTCCGCTGCCGATGCCTGTGACCTTCCGCGGCATCCGCCTCGGCCTGCCGGTCTGCGAGGACATCTGGAAGCCCGAGGTCGTCGAGCACCTGTCGGAAACCGGGGCCGAGCTCCTGATCGTCATCAACGGCTCGCCCTACCGCTGGACGGTGACCGGCGAGCGCCTGGGCATCGCCACCGCGCGGGTCGTGGAGAGCGGCCTGCCCATGGTCTATCTCAATACCGTCGGCGGCCAGGACGAACTGGTGTTCGACGGCGCCAGCTTCGGTCTCAATCCCGATCGCGAGCTGGCCTGCCGCTTGCCGGCCTTCGCCGAGACGATGGCGCTGGTCACCCTTGCCGAGGGCGAGGAGGGCTGGCGGATCATGCCCGGCGATGTCGCGCCCTATCCGGACGTTCAGGCGGCCAACTGGCTCGCCTGCGTCATCGGCCTACGCGACTATGTCGAGAAGAACCGCTTCCCCGGCGTGGTGCTCGGCCTGTCCGGCGGCATCGATTCGGCCGTCGTGGCGGCCATGGCCGTCGACGCCTTCGGCGCCGACAAGGTCCGCTGCCTGATGCTGCCCTATCGCTATACGTCGGCCGACAGCCTTGAGGACGCGGCGAAATGCGCTGCCTTGCTCGGCGTCCATTACGACGTCGTCGCCATCGCCGATCCGGTCGAGGGCTTCCTCAAGTCGCTCGGGCCGCTGTTCGAGGGCACCAAGGCCGACACCACCGAGGAAAACCTTCAGTCGCGCGCGCGTGGCACCATCCTGATGGCCGTCTCCAACAAGTTCGGCTCGATGGTGCTGACCACCGGCAACAAGAGCGAGATGTCGGTTGGCTATTGCACGCTCTACGGCGACATGAACGGCGGCTTCAACCCGATCAAGGACCTCTACAAGATGCAGGTCTACGGGTTGGCCGAGTGGCGCAATGCCCATCGTCCGGACGGTCTCAAGGGGCCGGAGGGCGAGGTGATCCCCGTGCGCATCATCACTAAGGCACCGACGGCTGAACTGCGCGAGAATCAGACCGACCAGGACAGCCTGCCGCCCTATCCGGTGCTTGACGGCATCCTCAACGGCCTCGTCGAGGAGGAAAAGACGGTGGCCGAACTGATCGCCGCCGGCTTTGAGGAGGCGACGGTGCGCCGCGTCGAGCATCTGCTCTACATCGCCGAGTACAAGCGGCGGCAGGCGGCGCCCGGTGTGAAGATCACAACCAAGAACTTCGGCCGCGACCGCCGCTATCCCATCACCAACCGGTTCAGGGATCGGGGGTAGGGGGCGTTCCGGGACTCACGTCAAAGTTTACCCGGGACCCCATGTTTTGAGAGGCGCGACGGCGAGACTTGTGGCAGTCTCGCCCGGACCCACGCGCTGCCGGTAGGGGCGTGGAGGATGGCCGGGTCGACCGGCGGAAACGAGCATTGCGCGGCAGGAGCGAGCCATGCCAGAGGAGCCTATTCTCCCGATAGACGATCCGCGCCTCAAGGAGCCCTCCGCTCCGGTCGAGGCATTCGATGACGACTTGCGGGCGCTGGCCGACCGCATGTTCGGTATCATGGACCGGGCGGTCGGCGCCGGGCTCGCCGCCATCCAGATCGGCGTGCCGCTCCGGCTGATCGTCATCGACGTCGATGACGATGCCGGCGTTCGCCGGCGTTTGGCGCTTGCCAATCCCGAGATCGTCTATGCGTCGCGAGAGACGCGGGTTGGCGAGGAAGGGTGCCTGTCGATGCCCGACTATGGCATTCCGGTCGAGCGGTCCACACGCGTCCGCGTGCGCTACAGCGACCTCTTCGGTCGGGAGCGCACCATCGATGGCGATGGAAATCTCGCCGTCTGCCTGCAACACGAGGTCGACCACACCAACGGCATCATCTTCACCGACCGGGTGTCGACGCTCCGGCGCGGCCGGGCACAGTCGCGTTTCGCCAAGGTGCGCCGGCGCGTCGCCTGATCACTTGTAGGGCGGCGTCGGGATTGCCCGGTAGGCGGCGCGCAGGGCGGCGCTCCAGCGTTCGCGCAGGTCGTGGAAATAGGGCTCGCCCGGCTCGATGCGGTGCAGGATGTCGTGGGCGATGGCATCGCGCTTGACGGTGACCAGATCGATCGGCATGCCAACGCCGAGGTTCGAGCGCATGGTCGAATCCATCGAGATCAGGCCGAGCTTCACCGCTTCGATGAGGTCGGAGGCGAAGGTGATGGCGCGGTCGAGCACCGGCTTGCCGTACTTGTGCTCGCCGATCTGCAGGAAGGGCGTGTCTTCCGTCGCCTCGATGAAGTTGCCCTGCCGGTAGACCATGAACAGGCGGAGGCGCCCCTTGGCCACCTGGCCGCCCACCAGCATGGTCACCTCGAAGCCGGCGTTGGACTGTTCCAGCGCCTCGCCGTCGATGCGGTAGACCTCGCGCACGGCGCGGCCGACCAGTTGCGCCGTCTTGAACATTGAGGGCGTCGTCCAGATGGTTTCCGTCTGGCCGGTTTCCTTGTTCTCGATGCCTTCGTTGAGGAAGGACAGGACCGCCTGGGTGATGGCGAGATTGCCGGCGGTGGCCACCGCGATCATGCGGTCGCCCGGCTTCTCGAAGATGTGCAGCTTCTTGTACTGGGAGACGTTGTCGAGACCGGCGTTGGTGCGCGTGTCCGCGATCATCGTCAGGCCTTCCTTGACGAGGATGCCGACGCAGTAGGTCATCTGGATCTCCCGATGCGGACAGAATTCGGTTCTGTTTAGATCATCGGTTTGCGATTCCAAAGCGTCATTTGTGCAAGGACGCCCGGCGGCAGGCGCGGTGTCATCTGGCGGGGAGGGGAAAAGAAAAGACCGGATATCCATGGGATACCCGGCCTGAAGTCTGCGATCGCCCGCACGGACAACGCGGGAGCCGATCGTTTTGGCGGGAACCGCCGAAGCACCACCGTCGCAGGAGGAGTGACTGATCCGCGGCGACGAAGACGAACGGACGCCGCGCGACCAGCGACCGCCATCCCTTGAACAACCAAGCAAGGCCCGGAGACGATGCGATACCATCTGGAAGCGCTTCGGCGGCAGCAATTCGCGTCCGCGCATCCTTGTTGCAAATGATTATCATTTCTACCGTCCGTCCCGCTGTCGGGCAATCCGGGAAAATGCGGGGGAGGGATAGAATCTTGACATTGAATGTCCGGAAATAAAGGAGCGGGCGCGGCACCCATTTCAGGATGCCGCGCCCGCCCGATAGTCGGCCGTTTGGCTTAGCCGTAGTAGGCCGCGGTGTAGAGCGCCTTGACGTCGGTCACCGAGGGCGTGCCCGGGTTGGTCAGCGTGCACGGGTCGGCGAAGGCGTTCTCGCTCATGCGGTTCAGCACCTTCTTGAACTTGGTCTCGTCGAAGTCGACCTCGTCGCAGTCCTTGAAGGTGGTGGGGATGGCCAGCTTCTTGTTGAGGTCGCGGATCGCCTGGGCCAGATCCTTGATGCCGAGCACCCGCTCCACATAGGCGTACTTGTCGGTGAACTGCCGGTTGAAGTCGATGATGTAGGGCAGCATGATCGCGTTGGCGAGGCCATGGGTCACGCCGAACTCACCGCCGATCTTATGGGCCATCGAGTGCACGAGGCCGAGCGAGGCATTGGTGAAGGCCATGCCGGCCAGCGCCGAGGCGTTGTGCATGTTGAAGCGGGCCGTCTTGTCGGTCGGCGTGGTGAAGGCCTTCTCGAGGTTCTCCAGCACCAGCTTGATGGCTTCCACCGCATAGGGGTCGGTGAAGGACGTGGCGGCGATGGAGGCGACGGCCTCGACGGCGTGGCACATGACGTCCATGCCGGTGTTGGCGGTGACGTTGGCCGGCATGACCATCGGCAGGGCCGGGTCGAGGATGGCGATGTCAGGCACCATGTCGGCGGCGACGATCGGGTACTTGATGTGGTTCTGGGTGTCGGTGATCACCGAGAAGGCCGTGATCTCGGAGGCGGTGCCGGACGTCGAGGGAATGGCGACGAAACGCGCCTTGTTCCTGAGCGGCGGCATGGCGCCGACCGGGATGATGTCCTCGAAGGTGAGGTTCGGATGCTCGTAGAAGCACCACATCACCTTGGCGGCGTCGAGCGCCGAGCCGCC
The DNA here is from genome assembly GCF_950100655.1 of Pleomorphomonas sp. T1.2MG-36. Lineage (NCBI taxonomy): Bacteria > Pseudomonadati > Pseudomonadota > Alphaproteobacteria > Hyphomicrobiales > Pleomorphomonadaceae > Pleomorphomonas > Pleomorphomonas sp. T1.2MG-36. The sequence continues at coordinate 900,170 of NZ_CATNLY010000001.1, read as the reverse complement.
ACCGATGGCGACGATCCAGTCCGGCTCGAACGCCTGCATGGCCTTGGCGCCGCGCCAGACGGTCTCGACCGACGGGTTGGGCTCGACGCCGTCGATGACGATGGATTCGATGCCGCCCTTCTTCAGGATCTCGATCGCCTGATCGAGAAAGCCGAAGCGCTTCATGGAGCTGCCGCCGGTGACCAGAGCCGCCTTCTTGCCCTTGAGGTCGGCGAGCTTGGAGAGCGAGCCCTCGCCGTAAATGATGGTGCGGGGGATGGAGAAGTTCATGACGGTCATCTCAGTCTCCTTGTCGGAACGAGGGGAGGGCTCGTCCGGACATGGGGGTCCGGTCCGTCTCCACGAGGGGGACGGTTGAGGCGGGCTCTCTGTTGCGAGGTCTGGCGCGGGGCCGGGAGGTCGACCGCCGCAGGAGGGTTATTTCCTGACGACTAGATCAGACTTTGGTCGCAGAAAGACAAGCCAACTAAAAACGTTTAAGTCTTTGGTTCGGTGATATAAACGGTTTATATGTACAATATAATCATCTTTACTGTGAGGGAAAATACGAAGTCTTTGGTGGAGACTGGACGCGCTGAAAGATGCCTGCGCCGAACGTGGTCGGTCGGTTCGCTTTTCACACAAGGAATGTAGAGACCGATTGGTGCGGACGGCGGGGATCGAACCCGCATGACCGAGGCCGAGGGATTTTAAGTCCCTTGCGTCTACCAGTTTCGCCACGTCCGCATTGCTCGGCGATATTGCTGGCCGAAGCGGACGGGTCAAGCCCTGATAGCAACGGATGGAGGCGGAGCGGCGCTTCGCGTCGGCAATCGGAAGCGCCGCTTCGGGATAAGTTTCTCAGCCGCACATCTTGACGGGCGGCTTGGTCTTGCCGTCGAGCACCGACAGACGAACGCTGGCGGTGCCGGAGCTGACCATGCCGAGTTCGGTGGCCGCGCCGCGCGCGAGGTCGATCACCCGCCCCTTGATGAACGGGCCGCGATCATTGATGCGCACCACCACGGTGCGACCGTTTCGGAGGTTTTCGACCTCCACGAGGGTACCGAAAGGCAGGGTGCGGTGGGCGGCTGTGCGAGCCCCCGGGTTCATGCGTTCGCCGCTCGCGGTGCGGCCGTGTTCGGCGTACCAGGACGCCTTGCCGCATTGAGCCAGCGCGGGCGCTGCCTGGTGAAAAAACGCGACCGCCATGGCGGCCGTGAAAAAAGCGCATCTCGCGCTTGTTTTGAATTGCATGCAGTCAATCCTGTTTGAACCGCGTTGGCAGCGCGGACAAGCCTCCATAGGGACCACCGAAGGTTACCGGCGATCAGCGACGGAGGCTCAAAACAGGGAAAAATGCGGCGAGAATCAGGCCGCGCCAATTTGGGCCGGACAACCGCAAATGGGTACATCCGACCTAAACTTTGGCGAATCAGTTATTTACATGGTGAATAAAATTTTGGCAGATCAGTCGTTGCCCTGACGGGAAATCGGCGGCTGGAAGGCAAAACCCAGGTCCCAGGGGAAGTAGATCCACGTGTCCTGGCTGACTTCGGTGATGAAGGTATCGACCAGCGGCCGGCCCTTGGGCTTAGCGTAGACGGTGGCGAAATGTGCCTTCGGCAGCATGTCGCGCACCATGCGGGCGGTCTTGCCGGTGTCGACGAGGTCGTCGATGATCAGCACACCGGCGCCTTCGCCGCCGTCGAGGCTGACGACGTCGGGGCTGACCTCCTTGATGATCTGCAGTTCGCCCTGCGACGTATAGTCGTGATAGGAGGCGATGCCGACCGTCTCGATGACGCGGATGTTGAGTTCGCGCGCCACGATGGCCGCCGGCACCAGGCCGCCGCGCGTGATGCAGACGATGGCCTTCCAGGTGCCAAGGCCGGCGAGCCGCCAGGCAAGCGCCCGGGCGTCGCGATGGAACTGATCCCAGGAGACCGGGAACGCCTTGGGAGCGAGCGGTTGGGCGTCTTGCGGAGACATGGTGCGATCCTCATCCTGATCGTGCGTAGGGCTTTCTCAAATGCCTGTTTCGCGTCCGTTTCAATAGTCTGTGAGAGTGCTATCCCCGGCTTTGTCGCGGGTGATGGTCGCCAGCATCGCTTCCACCGCCGCCGTGGCGGCTGCAAGGGCCATCGGATCGCGCGAGCGGATCACCAGCTTGGTCGAGAAGTTGCGGGCCGCCAGGATCGGATAGCTGCCGATGGAGACCAGCGGATGGGCCTTGGCCACCTCGCCGAGCGCCGAGCCGATCACGCCCTCGCCGAACGGACAGTCGACGGTGACCGACTGCACCGGGACGCCGCCGACCAGCTCCTTTTCGACGTTGAGCAGCATCGCCTGCATGATCTTGGGCACACCGGCCATGACGAACACGTTGCCGATGTGGAAGCCCGGCGCCTTGGAAACGGGGTTGTCGATCAGCGTCGCGCCCACCGGGACGCGAGCCATGCGCAGACGCGCCTCGGTCAGCTCTTCCGGCGTCACATAGTGCTGACGCAGGATCTCGACGGCGTCGGGGTGATGCTCGATGGCCACGCCGAACGCCTTGGCCACCGCGTCGGCGGTTATGTCGTCGTGGGTCGGGCCGATGCCGCCGGTGGTGAAGACGTAAGTGTAGGCCGTCCTCAGCTCGTCGAGGGCGGCCACGATGCGATCCTGCTCGTCGGGAACGACGCGGACTTCCCTGAGGTCGATGCCGATTTCGGTAAGGAAGGCGGCGATGTGGCCGGAGTTGCTGTCGCGGGTGCGGCCGGAAAGGATCTCGTCGCCGATGACGAGAACGGCGGCGGTCGGGGACTGATTTGTCATGGATGTCTGCGCCTTTGGAATCGCTGTTTCCGTTTGTCGGGGATTCCCGTCGCGGAGACAATCGCGAACATTACGCGGAATTAAAGTTTGGGCGTCGTGTTCGCCGCCGGATTGACGCAATCGAGCAAGATAAGGCGCCCATTGCAGGGCCGTCCGCCCGGCTTTTGTCCTTCTCAGGTCCATCATGCCCGCCGCATTGCCCTCGGAGTCCGCCGCCATCCCCGCCGTTCACGTCCATCGCCTTGCGCGGCTGAAGCCGTTTATCGTCGCGGTGGTCGCGCTTCTCATCGTCGGGCTGTCGGTTCTGGCGCTGTCCCGCCTGCTGTCGAACGTCGTCTACGACGATCTGATCGAAGCCATCGACGACACCCCGTGGTCGCGCATCGGGCTGGCCCTTATGTTCACGGCCGGCAGTTTTCTGGCGCTGTCCATCTACGATGTGCATGCGCTTCGGTTCGCCGGGGCTCGGCTGCCCTATCGGCTGGTGGCGCTGGCAAGCTTCTGCGCCTATGCCGTCGGCAACATCGCCGGCTTCGGCCCGCTGACCGGCGGGTCCGTCCGCTATCGCTTCTATTCGCCGTTTGGCCTTGAGCCCGAAGCGATCGCCAAGGTGGTGGCCTATGTCGCCGCCGCCTTCGGTTTCGGCCTCGCCTTCGTGGCGGGCCTCGGGCTGACCATCGCCGGGCCGGACCTCGCCTCTCTGATCGGCATGTCCGGCGCCACGGTGCGCGGCATCGGTCTTCTGGCGTTGGCCGGCGTCGGTGCGGTGCTGCTGCTTGCCGCCCTGCGACGCGGCAGGGTGACGGTGTTCGGCCGCGCCGTGGCGCTGCCCGACGTCCGCGACGTCATCTCGCAGCTCCTTGCCACGTCGGTGGATGTCATCTGCGCCGCCGCCGTGCTGTACGTTCTGCTGCCCGATGGCGACGTTTCCTTCCTGGTGGTGCTCGCCGTGTTCTCGGTGGCGGTCGGCGCCGGCGTGCTCAGCCATCTGCCGGGCGGCGTCGGCATATTCGAGACCATCGTCGTCGGTGCGCTCGGTACCCGGCTGCCGATCGATGGCGTGATCTCGGCGCTGCTCATCTACCGCATCGTCTACTATGTGGTTCCGCTCGTGGTGGCGGTGGTGGCGATGATCGTCAGCGAGGCCCGCCGGGCCACCATGGCGAGCCCCGCGCTGATGGCGGCAGTGTCCGGCATCGCCCCGGTCATGCTCGGCACCCTTGCGATGGTGCTCGGCGCCATGCTGGTGTTTTCAGGCGTGACCCCGCCGGCCGATACCCGTCTCGACCTGATGTCGTCCTTCTTTCCGCTGCCGCTGGTCGAGGGCGCCCATTTCGTTGGCTCGGTGATCGGCGTCTTCCTGCTGGTGGCTGGGCGCGGTCTCGTTCATCGGCTCGACGGTGCGTGGTGGCTGACGCTGTCGCTGACGGCCCTGTCGATCCCGCTGGGGCTTCTCAAGGCGCTGGCCGTCGGCGAAGCGATCCTGATGGCGATCCTGATCGTCGGGCTGGTGTCCAGCCGGCATCTCTACAATCGTCCGGCGTCGCTGCTGCACGACCGGCTCAGTCCGGCCTGGTGGCTCTGCATCGCCTCGATCCTGGCGCTCGCCCTTGGCATCCTGTTCTTCGTCTACAAGGAAGTGCCCTACAGCCACGATCTCTGGTGGCAGTTCGAGATGTCGGCCGCCGCGCCGCGCTCGTTGCGCGCCGCCGTCGGCATCGGGCTCGCCACCGCCGCCGTCGCCACCTGGTTGTTGATCCGGCCGCCGTCCGGCCGCATCGAGCCGGCCAACTCGGACGACCTTGCCCGCGCCGTCGCCATCCTGGCGAGTGCCGGCCATGCGTCGGCCAACCTCGTGCGGATGGGCGACAAGAACCTGATGTTCTCCGACGACGGCGCAGCCTTCCTGATGTACGCCAAGCGCGGCCGCTCATGGATATCGCTCGGCGATCCGGTCGGCCCCGAGGCGGGGCAGCGCGAGCTTGCCTGGCGCTTCATCGAGATGGCCCGCGCCCATGGCGGCCGTGCCGTGTTCTACCAGGTGCCGGCGGAAAGCCTGTCGCTTTACGCCGATGCCGGTCTTTCCGCCTTCAAGCTCGGCGAGGAAGCCGTTGTCGATCTCGCCGCCTTCGACATCAAGGGCACCCGGCGCGGCAACCTGCGCAACGCCATCAACAAGGCCGAGCGCGACGGCATCGTGTTCGAGGTGGTGCCGCCGGAGGCGGTGCCGGCGATCATGGACGAGCTCGTCGCCGTGTCGGCGAGCTGGCTGAAGGCACGCAAGGCACGCGAAAAGACCTTCTCGCTCGGTGCCTTCGAGACCGACTACGTGGCGTCGCAGCCGGTGGCGGTGCTGAAGCGGGTAGGGCGCATCTTCGCCTTTGCGACGCTGATGGTCTCCGGCGATGGCCAGGAGGCGGCCATCGACCTGATGCGGTTCACGCCGAAGTCGCCCAACGGCACCATGGAACTGCTGTTCACCCGCGTTCTCCTGCACTTCAAGGCGGCAGGTTTTCGCGATTTCAGCCTTGGCATGGCGCCGCTCGCGGGCCTGTCCGACAGCCCGATGGCGCCGCTCTGGCACAAGCTTGGCCGCGCCGCCTTCGAGCATGGCAACGCCTTCTACAACTTTCATGGCCTGCGCGCCTTCAAGACCAAGTTCGATCCGGTCTGGCGGCAGCGTTATATGGCGGTGGCCGGCGGTCTCAATCCGCTTCTGGCGCTTGCCGACGTGACGTTCATCATCTCCGGCGGCCTCAAGGGAGCCGTTTCCAAATGAAGCGACTGATATTGTTCGTCATGGTCGGCATCCTCACGGTCGCCGGCCTCGCGACGGGTGCCTTCCTCTACCTCTTCCCGCATCTGCCGGCCGAACGGACGGATACGCTCGGCATCGCCGAGGTGATCGTGCCGCGCACCGAGCCGACCGGTCTCGTCTACCTGCTGTCGGGTGGCGAGGGATATGGCTTCTGGGACCGCGTGAAGGCCCGTCGCTATGCGGCGAGCGGCGCCGTCGTCGTCGGTATCGACACGCCGGCCACCTTCGCCAAGGCGGAAAAGCTTCCCGACGACTGCGTCTACTTCGTTTCCGACATGGAGCAGGTCAGCCAGAACATCCAGCGCGTGCTGGACGTCGACAGCTACCATTCTCCGATGATTGCCGGCTCCGGCCTGGGCGGCACCTTCGCCCTGGCGCTGGCCGCCCAGTCGCCGGACGCGACGATCGGCCGCACCATCGCCGTCGATCCGCACGCTGCGCTGCCGCTGCGCAAGGAGCTGTGCAGCGAGGCACGGCACGTCAAGGCCGCCGACGGCAACGGATGGGTCTACGAGCTGCAGAAGGGGCACCTTCCCGACCCCATCGACGTCTACATGACCCGCAACGCCGATCCGGTGGGCGCCGCGCACGTGGACGAACTGATCGGCTCGGGGTTTGCCATCGCCACCGCCAAGAGCGTCAAGGGCCCCGGCCGGACGCTCGACGGCGCGCTGCTGGAGCAACTCACCAGCGCGGACGACAGCGGTTCGCCGCTTGCCGGCATTCCGATCACCCTGGTGCCCGCCGTTCCCAAGCATGACACGCTGGCGATCATTTACTCCGGCGACGGCGGCTGGCGCGACATCGACGCCGAGATCGGCGGCTATCTCGCCAAGGCGGGCGTGCCGGTCGTCGGCATCGACTCGCTGCGCTACTTCTGGAACGACGTGGATCCCGCCGACGCCGCCGGCGACCTTGCAAAGGTGATCGATACCTATGCCAAGAAGTGGAACGTCCACAAGGTGGCGCTCGTCGGCTACTCGTTCGGCGCCGATGCGCTGCCGGCGATCTATGAGGCGTTGCCCGACGACCGCAAGGCCAGCGTCGATCTCGTCTCGTTGCTCGCCTACACCGGAGCCCGCCAGTTCGAGATCCAGGTCTCCGGCATCCTCGGCGGCAAGACCGACCCGAACGGGCCATCGACGCTGCCGGACCTCCTGAAGGTCGAACCTGCCAAGGTGCAGTGCATCTACGGCAGCGAAGACGACGAGACCGCCTGCACCCGCCTGCCGAAGGACAAGGGCTTCAGCCTGCTGGTCCATCCCGGCGGTCATCACTTCAACGACGACTACAAGCCGGTGGCCAGGGACATCCTCGACCACATCGCACCGTCGGCCTCCGCGTCGACGGAGGTGGAGGCGCAGGCCGCGCCTTGACGGCGGTCTTGGGAACGGCGAACAAGGCGCCATGCTTTTTCCCGTTCCCCTGGTGCCCGGCCGCCTTGTCCGTCGTTACAAGCGCTTCCTCGCCGACTGTCGTCTCGACGACGGCGAGGAAGTGACGGCTCATGTCGCCAACTCGGGTTCGATGCTCGGGCTCGCGACACCCGGCGCCCGTGTCTATCTCGCCCGTTCGAACGATCCGAAGCGCAAGCTCGCCTGGAGCTGGCAACTCGTTGAGGTGGACGGCGTGCTGGTCGGCATCGATACCGGCCTGTCCAACCGCATCGTCGCCGAGGCGATCGTGGCGGGACAGGTGCCGGCGCTGGTCGGCTATGGGACGCTGCGGCGAGAGGTGGCCTACGGCACGCGAAGCCGCGTCGATATGCTGCTCGAAGGCGAGGGGCGCCCGCCCTGCTATGTCGAGGTGAAGTCGGTCACCCTGTCGCGCCGTTCAGGCGTCGCGGAGTTTCCCGACGCCGTCACCGCACGCGGCGCCAAGCATCTTGGCGAACTTGCCGCCATGGTCGGCGCGGGTGCCCGGGCCGTGCTTCTCTACCTGATCCAGCGCGGCGACTGCGACCGCTTCGAGATCGCCGCCGATATCGACCCCGTCTATGCCGAAGCGGCGGCCACGGCGCGCGCCGCCGGCGTGGAGATGCTTGCTGTTCATGCCGATGTCACCCCGAGGGGAATCGAAATCCGGAGCGATTTCTGACAGAATGCGCTGTGAGCATGTACTTCTCGCGGCGCTTGGGTATATGACGACGAAAACGCGAAGCCGCACGGCTTCCAATGCCAGATACAGGTTGGTTGATCCGATGATCAATTACGTCGACGCGGCGGTCGCTCCGCTGCGCAACACCGGAGACATTCGCCTTTACAACGCTGCCGACTTCGACGGCATGCGCAAGGCCTGCCAGTTGACGGCGTCCTGCCTCGACGAGCTCGTCGATTTCGTCAAGCCCGGCGTCACCACGCAGGCGATCGACGACTTCGTCTATGGCTATGGCCGCGACCATGGCGCCCTGCCGGCCACCATCTACTATCGCGGCTACACCAAGTCGGTCTGCACCTCGATCAACCACGTGGTCTGCCACGGCATTCCCGACGAGAAGCCGCTGCGCGAAGGCGAGATCGTCAACATCGACGTCACCTTCATCGTCGACGGCTGGCACGGCGATTCTTCGCGCATGTATGGCGTCGGCGCCATCAAGCGCGCCGCCGAGCGGCTGATCGAAGTGACGCATGAATCGCTCATGCGCGGCATCGCAGCCGTCCGTCCGGGCAACACCACCGGCGACATCGGCGAGGCCATCCAGCGTTATGTCGAGGGCGAGCGCTGCTCGGTGGTGCGCGACTTCTGCGGCCACGGCGTCGGCAAGTTGTTCCACGACACCCCGAACATCCTGCACTATGGCCGCAAGGGCGAGGGACCCGTGCTGAAGCCGGGCATGATCTTCACCATCGAACCGATGGTCAATCTCGGCCGGCCGCATGTGAAGGTTCTGTCCGACGGCTGGACCGCCGTGACGCGCGACCGTTCGCTGTCGGCCCAGTTCGAGCACGCCGTCGGCGTGACCGATACCGGCTGCGAGATCTTCACGCTGTCGCCGAAGGGCCTGTTCAAGCCGCCGCTGATGGTGGCCTGAGCCGCCCTAGCTACTGGCATCCCTGCAATTTCGGCCGCAAAATCGGTTCCCGTTTTTGCTGAAACTGCCTTAGAACCCGGCGGCCATCGGGCAGCCGGGGTTGGCGCAGGCCGACGGATTGCAAGCCGGCTCGGCCGCGAAGGCCGCCTTGGCGGCGCCGAGGCTGGGCGCCATCAGCGCCTTCTCCACCCGCGCGGTGCCGCAGGCGGGGCAGGCATAGTCGGCCTTTCTGGCCTCCCAGTCGGCATTGCCGCCGAACCAGTCGTCGAAGTCGTGGCCGCAGGCGGCGCAGTGCAGGTTGTAGTGGATCATGGCGGGCCGTGGTCTCTCCTGAGATTGGCGATAGGTCGCCGCGACGGGCGATCCTGTCAAGCGCAGAAGCCCGGATTGCCTTCGGAAAAGCCGCAAGGCCGCCACAGGTCGGTCTTCGCGCCATCGCAATCCTCGGGCAGGATCGCCGCCATCGGATGCAACCGTGTCTCGGGGGAGATCAACGTGAAATCGATGCCGCTTGCCGCTGTGCTTTTTGCTGGCGTGTCGCCCTTTGCCTTCGCAACGACGGCGTTTTCCGCCGACAAGGTGGGCTCCGTCCTGTTGTCGTCGGGCGGTCTTGCCGAGATCGTCCGCACCGTCGACCTTGCCGATGGAGAGAATCGTCTGACGCTGGAGATTCCGGCCGATCAGGCCGACGACGTATTGAAAAGCCTCCTCGTCAGCGACCCCGGCGGCGCCATCGTTTCGGTGACCCTGGATGGCGCCAACTCCGTGTCCGAGGCCTTCAAGCGTCTGCCGCTGAAGCGCGAGGACCTCGCGTCCACCGCGACAATTGCCGCCGCCATGACCGGCTATGCCGCGACGATCGACGACGGCGCCGGGCGCAAGGCGAGCGGTGTCATCCTGGGCGTCGGCAAGGTCCCTCGCGCCACCGAGGGACAACCGATCGAACTGCCGGCGGTGACGCTGCGCCAGGATGACGGCAGCTTTGCCGAGGTGCTGCTTGGACCGGGCGCCAGCATCGTCTTTGCCGACAAGGACTTGCAGCGTCGGATCGACGCGGCGATCTCGGCGGTCGGCGCGGCGGCCGACACCAATTTCCGGACGCTTTCCATCGAAACGATGGGGAAGGGCGCTCGCACGGTTCGGCTCTCCTACGTGGTGGCGGCGCCGGTGTGGAAAGCAGCTTATCGCATCGTTCCGGCGGAGGGCGGCAAGTCGCGCGTCCAGGGATGGGCGGTGCTTGAAAACGGCAGCGGCGATGACTGGTCCGACGTGCAGCTGACGCTGTCCTCGGCCAACCCGGTGGCGCTCCGGCAGCGGCTTGTCGACATGTACTGGCGCGAGCGGCGCGAGGTGCCGCTGCTGTTGCCCGGCGGACCGGTCGATCTGCTGGTCGACGGGGCCGCTGCCGGTGGCGCTTTCAACGCGGCGGAAACGGAGTCCATGGCGGATTTGCCGGGCGAGGCGCCGCCCGACATGATGGCGATGCGGGCGCAGGCCATGCCGGCTCCGGCCGCGCCGTCGCGTGGGCAGGAGATGGTGTCCGTCGAGGGTGATATCGGCGTCTCGTTCACGCTGCCGCAGCCGGTCACGCTGAAGGCCGGAGCGACGCTGACGGTGCCGATCATCGATGCGGATCTCGACGCCGATGTGGTCTCGCTCTGGCGCGATGGCAGTGGCAGCGCGCCGCAGGCGGCCGTGTTCCTCTCGAACACCACCGGCAAGAGCGTGCCGCCCGGCATCTTCACCGTCTATGGCAAGAACGGATATCTCGGCGATGCGCAGGTGGCCGGCATTCCGCCGGGCGAGAAGCGTTTTGCCGCCTTCGCCGCCGATCCGAAGACGCGCATCATCAGCGAGCGGGACAGCAGGGAAACCATCGTCGGCCTTTCCGCGCGCGACGGCGTGCTGAACGTGAAGAAATCGCTCGCCTGGACGACCGTCTATCATGTCGCAGCACCGAAGGAGGAAGCGCGCGCCGTGATGATCGACCACGCGCGCATCGGCGGAACCGAGGTGATGAGCGATGGCGAGGTGGTATCCAGCGAGCCCGAGCGGCTGCGTCTACGGACCGACGTCGCCGCTGGTGCGACGAAGGATATTAGGGTGACGGAGACCCGTATCGACGCGGAGGCGGTCCATCTCTCCGATGCCCCTTCCGACACGCTGCTCTTCTATGCCTCGACCCGTGGCGCCGATCCGGCGATCATGGAAAAGCTGAAGGCGATCGCCGCCATCAAGACGCGGGTCGCCGATGCCGAACGTGGTATCGAGCGTGCCGAGCGGACCGTCGCGCGTCAGGCCGACGAGCAGGAGCGCATCCGCGCCAACCTCGCGGCCCTGCCGGAGACCTCGGACAGCGCCAAGTCCTATATCGCCAAGCTCGCGCGGAGCGAAAAGGCGATCGAGGAGGCCGAAGCCGAACGGACGGCTGAGCAAGCCAAAGCGGACCGGGAGAGAAAAGCCCTCGACGCGGCGATCGCCGCCTTCTGACAACGACAAAAAGGCCCGGTCCGTCCGGGCCTTTTCTCTGTCTCGCCGCTTAGGCTTGACGGCTGATCAGGCGGCCGTCCTCGGCAAACAGGTGGCAGAGCGTCGCGTCGAGACCCAGGCGGTGCGTGTTGCCGGGCATGGTGGCGACATTGCCGGGGATGGCGATGTTGAGCGTCAGGCCGTTCTCCGTCTCGCAGTTGACGATGGTTTGATCGCCATGCCGCTCGACGAACCCGACCTTGACGACGATGCCCCCCTCGGCGACGTCGAACCGGAGATCGTTGGGCCGGATTCCGAGCTTGAGGGGTGCGCCCTTGGTCACGGCCGTGTCGTCGACGGCGACGGCCAGCGGTGGCAGGTCGGGATGGGCGAGGCTGACCAGGCCGTCCGCCGCTTCACCGGCAACGACATCGATGATGTTCATCTTCGGCGAACCGATGAAGGTGGCAACGAACAGATTGCTGGGCCGGCCGTAGACGTCCATCGGATGGCCGACCTGCTGGATGCGGCCACGGTCGAGTACGACGATCTTGTCGGCCAGCGTCATGGCCTCCACCTGATCATGCGTCACGTAGATCATGGTGGCGCCGAGGCGCTGATGCAGCCGGGCCAGTTCCATGCGCATCTCGCCGCGCAGTGCCGCGTCGAGATTGGAGAGCGGCTCGTCGAACAGGAACACGTCGGGGTCGCGGACGATGGCCCGGCCGATGGCGACGCGCTGGCGTTGGCCGCCCGACAGGCGGGCCGGTCGGCGGTCGATCAGGTGCTCGATCTTGAGAACGCGGGCCGCCGCCATCACCCGCTGCTCCCGTTCGGCGGCCGACGTACCGTCGAGGGTCAGCGCAAAGCCCATGTTGTCGCGCACGCTCATGTGCGGATAGAGGGCGTAGGACTGGAAGACCATGGCGACGCCGCGCTTTGCCGGGTCGACGTCGGTGACCTCGCGGTCGCCGATCCACAAATGACCGCCGCTGACGTCCTCGAGGCCGGCGATCATCCGGAGCAGCGTCGATTTGCCGCAACCCGAGGGGCCGACGAAGACGACGAACTCGCCCTCGTCGATTCTGAGATCGAGACCCGCGATGACGGACAGCTCGCCGAAACGCTTGCTGATCCCCTGGAGCTCCACACTGGCCATATCCGGTCCTCTCCGCTGCCTGGCTCGGGCTTACTGGCTTCGCCCGTGGCTGCCGTAGGTGCTGGCGAAACCCTTGCGGCCGACTTCCTCGATCTGGGCCTCGGACAGGATGATCGGGCCACTGATCAGCAGCGAGTTGATGTACTGGTGGGCGATGGTTTCGAGCTCGATGGCCCGCCACATGGCGTCGGCCAGCGAGCGACCGGTGGCGATGGCGCCATGGTTGGCCAAGAGACAGGCCGAGCGCCCCTCCAGCGCCTTGAGGGCGTTGATCGACAGCTCCTTGGTGCCATAGGTGGCATAGTCGGCGACCCGCACGTCGGTGCCGCCGAAGGCGGCGATCATATAGTGGCAGGCCGGGATCGGTCGGCGCGCGATCGCCAGGCTGGTGCCGTAGAGCGGATGGGAGTGGACGATCGAGTTGACGTCGGGGCGCGCACGCATGATGTCGAAATGGAAGCGCCATTCGCTGGACGGCGGCCTGGGACCCTCATAGGCGCCGTACTCGCCGTCGAACGGTAGCCGGGCGATCTCTTCCGGCTGCATGACGTCGTAGGGGATCGACGTCGGCGTGATCAGCATGGCGTTGCCGACGCGGACGCTGATGTTGCCGGCGGTGCCCTGGTTGAGGCCGTTGGCATTCATCATCTGACAATGGGCGATGATGTCGCGACGGATGTCCAAGTCTTGCATAATGCTTTTGCTCACCTTTTCGAACTGAATGGATCCGCCTACTTCACGGCGCCGGCCGTCACGCCGGCGATGAACTGACGCTGAAGCACGAAGAAAACGACCATGATGGGGACGGCTGTGATCAGCACGCCGGCGCTGATCATGGCGTAGTTGAGGGTGTAGGTGCCGCCCTGCAGGTAGAACAGCCCGAGCGTCACCGTGCGCAGCGACGGGTCGTGCAGGATGATCAGCGGCAGTAGGAAGTCGTTCCAGGAGTACATGAACTGCAACGTCGCCAGTGTCATGGCGGGCGCGGTGGCAAGCGGCAGCACGACGCGCCTCAGCACCGTCACGTCGCCTGCGCCGTCGAGCCGCGCCGCCTCGATCAGGTCCTTGGGGATGCCGAGCAGGAACGAGCGCATCATGAAGATGCCGAACGGCAGGCCGACCGCCGCCTGCGCGAGCGACAGGCCCCACAGGCTGTTGAGCAGGCCGATGTCGCCCAGGTCGTGGAACAGCGCCACGATGATCGCTTGCAACGGCACGATCAGCCCGAGCAGGATGGCGGCCAGCACGTAGCGGGCGCCCGGCAGGCGACCGAACACCAGGCCGTAGGCCGCGAGCGTCGAAGCGACGACCACCATCAGCACGGTCGGTACCGCCACCTGCAGGCTGTTGAGATAGTAGGGACCGAAACGACCGTCGGTCCAGGCTTTGCCGATCTGGTCCCAGCGCCATGTGCCTGGCAGGGCCAGAGGATTGGCGAAGATCTCCGGATTGGTCTTGAAGGCCATCAGGGCGATCAAGCCGAGCGGAAAGACGGTGAGCAGGGCACCGGCGATCAGGACGCCGTGCAGGATCAGCGTGTTGCGTGTCTTCTGGCGTCGCATCACTCGCGCTCCCTCAGGGCCATCATGGCGAGCGAGGCGCCGGCAACGACCGTCGTCAGCATGACGGCAAGCGCCGCGCCGTAGCCGAGACTGCCGTTCATGAACGACTGCCAGTACATGTAGGTGGCGATCACCTCGCTGGCGTGGTCGGGGCCGCCCTTGGTCATGACGTAGACGATGTCGAACACCTTGAACGAGCCGATGATGCTCATCACCACGAGGAGCGTCACCTGGTCGGACAGGGCCGGCACGATGATCTTGCGGAAGCGGCGGAACGGTCCGGCGCCGTCGATGGTGGCCGCCTCGATCTGTTCGCGGTCGAGCGTCCTGAGGCCTTGCAGGAAGATGACGGCGCAGAAGCCGAAGAAGGTCCAGGCACCGGCCACCATGATGGCGGGCGTCACCGCATAGCGGTCTCCGAGCCAGCCGATGGCCAGCGAGCCGAGGCCGACGCTGCGCAGCAGGCGATTGAGGGGACCGATCAGCGGATTGTAGATGATGCCCCAGACCAGGCCGACGATGATCAGATTGAGCACCACCGGCGTGAAGAAGATGCCGGAGTAGATGCGCTGTCCGCGCTTGATGGCGGACAGCAGCACGGCAATGACGAGGCCGGTGGCCATCGGCAGCACGATCGAGGTCGCCACCCAGAAGAGATTGTTTCTGAGCGATATCCAAAAGATCGGATCGCCGAGAGCCTGTTTGTAGTTGGCCAGGCCGACGAAGACCTTTTCGGTCGATACGCCGTTCCAGGCGAACAGCGACAGACCGAACGTTTCGAAGAGCGGCTTCAGGACGAACGGTACGTAGAGCAAGGCTGCCGGTCCGAGAAAGATCAGGTATCGGATCGTCACTGCGAGCAGCCGGCCATTGCCCCGCCGCCGCGCCGTCGAAGCCGACTTTTGGTCGAGCCGTTCGGTCATCTGCCTCATCCGGTGTTGAAGTGCCGGCCGTTCGGGTCGGCTTCTGGTTTATGGCGCGCCGGCAGAGGAGTTGCCGGCGCGCCTGGTCGGCTCATCTCGGGGGGAGATGTCAATGAGCCTTCCAGATGCGGCCTTCCGCCTTGGCCTTCTCCCAAGCCTGTTCCATCTTGGCGGCGACGTCTTCGGGCGTCGATGATCCGTCGAGCAGCGACTGGGTGCCCGTCTTCATGGCGTCGTTCCACTCGGCGGGCATGACCACGTCGAGGTTGTAGGACAGCGGCAGGGTGGCGCCTTCGACCACGCGCTGCATCATCGGCGGCAGGTCGAGACCCTTGATGTCGATATCCTTGATCGGCGGTACGATGCTGGCTTCCTTCAGCCAGCGCTTGCCGGCGTCCTTGCTCATGATGAAGTCGAGGAAGTCCAAGGCCAGCTTCTTGTTGGCCGACTTCTCGGCAACGGCGAAGGTCGAACCGATGCCGGCCGCGGCACTGAGCGGCAGATCCGGCGAGGCCGACGGCAGCATGAAGAAGTCGATCTTCGAGGGATCGGCCACCTGGCCCATGATGTCGCCGACAAGCCAGGTCCCGGTGATGTTGGTGGTGGCGGCGCCATTGAAGAACAGGGCGTTGCCTTCGTCATAGGAAATGGCGTTGGGCGACGGCGGATAATAGCCGGCGGTGGCGTAGTCCTTGTAGAGCTTCCAGGCGTCGATGACCTTGGGGTCGTCCCAGCGGCCGTCGCCGAACAGAATCGTGTCGACCAGGTCCTTGCCGGCCGTCAGCGTCAGGAAATAGGAGAACAGATGGCCGCCGCGGCCCGGGTCGCGATTGCCGAAGGCGATCGGCACGATGCCCTTGGCCTTTGACGCCTCAAGGATGGCCTTGAAATCGTCGAGCGACTTGAGCGTCAGCAGTTCCGGGTGGTCCTTGTCGGCCACCAGCTTGTCCTTCATGCCGAGCTGGTCGAGCACGGCGAGATCGACGTAGACGTTGGTGTATTCGATCTCGTTGGGGACACCCCAGATCTTGTTGGCATAGGTGACGCGCTCGACCGGCCAGGCGACCAGCGACTTGTCCCAGCCACGCGCTGCGTATTCCTGGGTGAGATCGGCGACCAGGCCGGCCTCGATCAGTGGGCCGAGAAACGCCGGGCCGGCATCATAGTAGAACAGATCCGGTCCCTGGCCGGCGGCCAGCGCCGAAGGCAGCGTGGCGCGGATGGAATCCGTGTCGAGCACGTTGCGCTTGATCTCGACGCCGGGGTGGGCCTTCTCGAACTCGGCGACGAACTCGTTCATCAGCTTGTTCGGCTCTTCCGAAAAGAACTGATCCCATACATTGAGCACGGTGTTGCCGGCCAGCGATGGTCCTGCGGTCAGCGCGACGGAGAGCAGCGAAGAAGCCAGCAAGCCCGTCTTGAAAAGCGAAATTCCCATTGTTTCCTCCCTCGACCCGTTGGCGACAACGGCCTGACCGCCTCCCAACGGTTGATGAAACTTACGTACCGCATATCGTATCGTCAATACGATTCTTTGGGGGATTGCGAGAGCCACATAACCGAAGGAAAGTGCGCCTATGGTCGAGTAACCATCGTTGACTGCGGAATTGTGGTATCACTGATCTTTACATCGGTACGTTGTATCGGCATGTTGCGTGCCGCTACGACCGGAGCCTTCACGTCCATGAACACCAGCCATTCCGCCGACGACCCGATCAGCCGGCTACAGACCATCAGCAGCTTCTCCTCGACCGCCATCGAGCGACTCGCCCAGTTCGCCATCGAGCGGCGGGAAGACGTGCCGTCGATGGCCATCGGCGAGTTCGCGGAAGCGGCCGGCGCCAGCCAGACGACGGTGGTGCGCCTCTGCAAGGAGCTCGGCTACGCCGGCTACAAGGAATTCAGAATGGCCATGGCCGAAAGCCGTGGCACGCGGCGCAACGCCGACCTGCTCGGTCTCGACGTGCCGCTCGAAGCGTCCAGCGCCGACGACATCGACGTGCTGGCCATGCAGGTCATTCGCATCAACGCCGACATACTGGCCGATACTCTGAAGCTGATCGACACCGAGGCCATCCGCCGGGCCATCGACCTGATGCTGTCGTCGACCCAAATTCATCTGGTCGGCTTCGGCAGTTCTGCGCCGCTCGCCCTCGACATCTACCAGCGCCTGCTGCGTCTCGGCATCGCGGCTTCCTACGATTTCGATCCGCATATCGTCGCCACGATTGCTGCCACCGCCCCGCCTGGCTCGCTTCTGTTCGGCATCTCCTATTCCGGCACCACGCGCGATCTCGTGGAGACGCTGGAGATCGCCAAGGCCCATAAACTCAGGACGATCGTGCTGACCTCGTTCGCGGCCTCGCCGGCCGCCCATGTGGCCGACGTGACGCTTCTGTCGGCGTTGCGCAGCGCCGGCCGACCGACCGAGACCATTTCCTCGCGCATTTCGCAGTTGGCCATCGTCGACGTGTTGTTCGTCAGCCTGGCGCTGCGCCATCCGTGGAAGGCCGAGATGGTGGAGGCTGCCGAGCGGGCGCTCGACAGGAAGCGCATCAGTCGGTCGGAGATGTGAGGGCCGGCATAGGAAAGAGGGAGGATAGGACATGTCGCTGCTCGGGATCGACGTCGGCACCACCGGCTGCAAGGCGGTCGTGTTCGACGCCGCTGGCCGGCCGCTCGCCACGGCGCGGCGGGAATACGCCCTCGCCAACCCGCACGAGGGCTTCTGGGAGCTCGATCCGGAGCAGGTCTGGCAGCAGGTGTTATCGGCGATCCGCGAGATCACGGCGATTGCCGGCGCCAACGTGACGGCGCTGGCCATATCGGCTCTCGGCGAAGCGGTGCTGCCGGTCGATCGCGACGGTGTGCCGCTGGCCGGTGGCGCCATCAGCGCCGATCTGCGCGCCGCCGCCGAAATCGACGAACTGCGCGACAATCTCGGCGCCGCGACCATCTATGCCATCACCGGCCAGCCGGCCACCGCCTACTATAGCCTGCCCAAGATGATGTGGTGGCGCCGCAATGCCCCCGACCTCTACGCCCATACCTACAAGTTCGCCTGCTTCGGCGACTATGTGCTGATGCGTCTCGGCCTTGAGTCGACCATCGACGCCACGATGGCGGCGCGCACTCTCGCCTATGACATCAACCGCAACGACTGGTCCGAGGTGATGCTCGAAGCGGCCGGCATTGACGCCGACAAGTTGCCGACGGTGGTGGTGAGCGGCAGTTCCATTGGCCGGCTCGGCCGACGCGGCGCGGCGTTGACGGGGCTGTCGGCGGATGTCGAAGTGGTGGCCGGCGGCTTTGACCAGGCTTGCGCTGCTCTGGCGGCCGGCGTCGTCGCCGAGGGAAGCGGCTTCTACGGTCT
Organism: Pleomorphomonas sp. T1.2MG-36; assembly: GCF_950100655.1. NCBI lineage: Bacteria > Pseudomonadati > Pseudomonadota > Alphaproteobacteria > Hyphomicrobiales > Pleomorphomonadaceae > Pleomorphomonas > Pleomorphomonas sp. T1.2MG-36. The sequence continues at coordinate 882,036 of NZ_CATNLY010000001.1, read as the reverse complement.
CGGTACCACCGAGGCTCTGGCCTTGGCGATGCGGCATCCCAACCCTGCGCTCAGCCGGCTCAACGTCGCAGTCATTCCGCATGCCGTTCCTGGTGTTCTTCTGGGCATGAGCGGCAGCCAGACCGGCGGTCGCCTGCTGCGGTGGTGCCGTGACGAGCTGTGCGCCGAAGAACGACTGGCCGCCACGGCGCGCGGCATCGATGCCTATGACCTGATGCTGGCTGGCCTGACGGCGGACCCGGGTCCTCTGATGATTCTGCCGCATTTTGCCGGCAGCGGCAGCCTCGACAGTGACGCCGATGCGCTCGGCGCCATCCTTGGCCTGTCGTTCGACACCCGGCGCGCCGACATCGTCAAGGCCGTGCTCGAAGGCGTCACCTACGAGCAGGCGCTCAGTCTCTTGCATCTCGATGCCGAGGGGGTGAGTCCCGCCCGCCTCGCCGTGGTCGGAGGAGGCGCCCGCTCCGATCTCTGGATGCAGATCAAAGCCGATATCATTGGACGGCCCTTGGTTCGTCAGGAGATCTTCGACGCCTCCTGTCTGGGCGCCGCCCTGCTGGCCGGCATCGCTACTGGCGTCTATGCCTCGCCGCAGGCGGCGGTTGATGCGGTCAAGCGCCCGGCCAGCGTGTTCAAGCCGGACGAGCGGCGCCATGCATTGCACCAGCGGCGTCTCGCCGCCTACGGGAGGCTGCATGCCGATCTCGCCGAGCTCAACGCCCTGCTGAGAGCAACGACGGTGGCCTGAGGAGGCCCCATCTTCGGCGTTGGTCTGTCGTATCGATGAGCCGAGCCGCAGACATCGCCGCATTCCCATACCGACAGAAAAGACCCGGACGAGCCGGGCCTTTTCCTTGATGCTTCCGGAAAGGCGATTACCAGTTGCGGGTCAGCTTCAGCATGCCCGACCAGGAGTCGTCGAAGCCGGTGCCGGTGCCATTGCCGAAGTCGGCGCCGGAAACGCCGCCATCGCTGGTGTAGTTCACTTCCGCCGTCAGGATGAGATCCTTGGTGAAGGCGTAGTCGGCGCCGATCTGGGCCTTGTAGGCGGTGTCGGCCTTGTCCCAGAAGGCGCTGCCGATGCCGGCGTAGACGGCCAGGGCGTCGGTCGCCTGATACTTCAGGGCGGCGGCGGCGCCGAAGTAGCTGTCGTTATAGCGATCGAAGTCTTCGTACACACCGACCAGACGAGCGCTCAGCTTGTCGACGAGCTTGAGGTCGGCGGTGGCTTTGACGCCCCAGACGTCGTTGTTGGCGGCATCGAACGCCTGGTAGAAGGCCGACACGTCGGCTTTGCCCCAGGACTGATCGGCAATGCCGACGCGGCCGATGTACATCAGCTCCGCGCTGGTTCCGGTCGACCAGACGTTCGAGTTCCACTTGTCCTTGGCGGCCGTGTTGTCCCAGGTCGCGTCGGTGTGTGAGCTCTGGACGCCGGCGCCGACGTAGAAGCCGCCACCGAGCTTGTCGACCATGACGAGAGCGCCGGTCGTGCTCTGGTCGAAGGCGCCGTAGATCGCGCCGGTGTCGCCGTAGAACACATCGCCGTAGGCGTTGCCGAACTTGCCAACCGTCAGATAACCGACCTGAATGAAGGCGTCATCGGCGGTGATGGTGCCGTCGGCGCTGTCGAGCTTGACGCGGAAGAACGAACGGACGGTGCCGAGGTCCGAAGCCGTGCGGGCGTCGAAGGCGACGCGGGCATCGGTCTTGAAGCTGAGGCTATCCGCGCCGTTGGTGGTGGTGGCCTGGGAGTAGGCGATGCGAGCGCGAACGCGGCCGGACATCTGCAGGCAGGTTTCGGTGCCGGGGATGTAGAAGAAGCCGGCGCCGTAGGCGTCGCAAACCTTCACGTAGTCAACGGCGGTCGGAGCGGCTTCGCCGGGCAGGTCGGCGGCGTAGGCGCCGGAGGCAACCATCAGGCCGGCGGCGGTGCCGAGCAGCGTCTTCATATTCATTTCGCGGTCTCCAAAAAGATCGGAGGGAACCTTTCGTGCCGGTGACGACGGGAGTTCGTCACCGGCGGAGGCCGGTTCCCATGTTGTACCGCGGTGCCTCCGGCCACCCCAGCCCGATTGCATCCACGCGGCAGTGGGGCCGTGTTTCGGCAATCCCACGGCGCCGTGATGGACGACCTCGATATGACATTCAATGTCATAATTACTGACTCGCGGGGGATGATCTTGAATGGAAATCCATGTTGCATAATTGCAACTTCAAAAACAATATCCGGCTAAATATAAGATTTAATTAGTCGATTTCGGGATGTATGTTTGTAGTAATGCGTATTTCTGGTGTGTTACGTGGCTAAATAATACATGGATTATATGATTGGTGTGCGGCCACCATGAGGGGCGTGCATAGCCGCTCGGGATCGGTGGCGGCTGCGGGGCCGAAGCGTGCATGTCGCTGCCGGACGGCCTCGGGAGACGGAGCCACAACCCGGCGATCGGCATCCACCGCAGCGTCCCGTTGCTCCAGAGGTGGAGCTCCTTGGTCCGGCTGCGCCCGCTCGCGCCGCTCGCAAGGAGCCGCGCCACCGACGCTCGAGGCGTTGGCCGCCTGGAAATGACGATCCGCCCCGTGGATGGCGGGACACTGTCAGATCTACGTAACAGTTATGTTGCAGCTGTCCGGCCCGGACCATCTGGACCATGCGCTGCCTGCTGCGGGGCTCGTCAAATCTGTTAGGCTGGTCGCCGTTCACAACGGAATCGGCCATGGGCGAATCTCAGGACGGCAAACTCACTCAGCCGCATTACACGGGGCACCGGGAGCGGCTGCGCGAACGCTTCCGCGCTGGCGGGGATGAGGCGATCGCCGATTACGAGCTTCTGGAGCTCGTGTTGTTCCGGTCCATCCCGCGTCAGGACGTCAAGCCGCTCGCCAAGGCCCTGTTGGCTGCGTTCGGCTCGTTCGCCGAGGTCATCGGGGCATCTGAAGCCCGTCTCAGGACGGTGAAGGGGATCGGCGAGGCCACCATCCTCGACTTCAAGGTGGTGCATGCGGCTTCGCGGCGAATCGCCCGTTCGAGTGTGATGAACCGCCCGGTCCTGTCATCGTGGTCGGCTGTGATCGACTATTGCCGAACGGCCATGGCCTACGAGGATCGGGAGCAGTTCCGCATTCTGTTCCTCGACAAGAAGAACCAGATGATCGCCGACGAGGTACAGCAGACCGGCACGGTCGACCACACACCGGTCTACCCGCGCGAGGTGGTGAAGAGGGCGCTGGAACTTTCCGCCACTGCGGTGATTCTCGTCCACAACCACCCGTCCGGCGATCCTACGCCCTCGCGGGCCGACATCACCATGACAAAACAGGTGATCGACGCTGCGACGCCGCTCGGTATCGCCGTGCATGACCACATCATCATTGGCCGCGATGGGCACGCCAGCATGAAGGGTTTGCAACTGATCTGAGTTCTGCGCCCTGGTTTGAATGAAAATCGGCCCCCGCACGACTGGTCATGCGGGGGCCGTTTTGTCAGTTCAGAGCGTCATGTCAGGGCTGGGTTGCCGCCCGGACACCCTCGAACGCGGGCGCCTGTTCCAGCTGCTCGCGCGTCACGTTGAGGATGATGCGATCCGGAAGGCCGTCGTCGCCGATCGACGCGCCGCTTGCGGCGTTGTTAGCGGCCATGTCGCCGGTCGTCTGGTTGGTCGTGGTGCCATCCATGCCGGTCGTCGGAGCGGGGGCTGCGTCACCCGACACTGCGCCGGTGGCGCCCGTCGGATCGGGCAGGGCGCTCGAAGCGGCGTTGGCCTGGGCCTGCGTATCGCCCGGGCCAAGCTGCAGGGCGCCCATGTTGACGGCGACGTCCTTCTCGCCGATGCCCAGGAAACCGCCGACACCGATGATGACGGCGTTGACGCTACCATCCTGGCTGACGAGCACGTCCTTGATGTCGCCGATGCTCGCGCCATCCGAGCCATAGACGGCCTTGCCCTGGAGGTCGCTGACGCGCCAGGCGCCGGATTCGGGGACGGTCACGAAAGTCTCGGCCGAGGCCATCGATCCGGTGGTCGACTGGCCCGGAACCGTCGCGTTGCCGCTGTCCATGGCAGAGCTGCCGCTGTCCATGGTCGACCCGCTGTCGCTCGGCGAAGTCGGGCTGACGGAAGGAGTGGTCGAGTCCTGCTGGGTGGTGGAGGCGCCGCTGTTGTCGTTCGTGCCGGTGCCCGTGGTGGAGTTCATGTCATCGGCCGGCTGCATCTGGGATGTTCCCGTGGTGCCGTCGGAACTCGTACCCGTATCCTGGGCGACCGCGGCGAGCGGGAACGCGGCGGTGAGCAGAAGGACGGAGAGAAGACGTGTTTTCATGATCGAATCCCTTTCTGGGGTGGTTAAGGGACCGTTCAACCTGTGGGACCGGCGAAAGTTCCAGACTTTGTTGAGGTGATCTGAGAAAGCCGTCATTCGCTGCGCCTTCGCCGGTGTGGATCTCGATGCCCAATCTATAGGCAAATGCTACCCATCTTTGCTCCATGATGTTTCTTGCCCTTCCCGGTGGTTTGCCGCTTAATTCATCAACGGCAGCGATGCCGAGGAAACGGCGGAGGAACGGGATTGCCGGCTTTCGACGAGATGAACGGGTTCGGGCAAGGCGTCCGGCCCGCCTACAAGACCATCCAGGCCTGGCTCGACAGCTCCGACCCGGAAAACCTCAAACGCCTTCAAAAAGAAGCGGAGTTCCTGTTTCGGCGGATCGGCATCACCTTCGCCGTCTATGGCGACGCCGAGGCCGAGGAGCGCATCATTCCCTTCGACATCGTGCCAAGGGTGCTGACGGGGCGGGAGTGGACGACGCTTTCCAAGGGATTGACCCAGCGCGTGACCGCGCTCAACCGCTTCCTTGCCGATGTCTACGGTGCCGGCGAGATCATCAGGGCCGGCGTCGTGCCGGCCGATCTCGTCTACCAGAATCCCGCCTTCCGGCCGGAGATGGTCGGCCTCAAGCTGCCGCACGACGTCTACGTGCAGATCGCCGGCATCGACGTCATCAGGACCGACGACAAGGACTTCTACGTCCTGGAAGACAACGCCCGCACGCCATCCGGCGTCTCCTACATGCTGGAGAACCGCGACGTGCAGATGCGCCTCTTCCCCGACCTGTTCGCCGAGACGCGCATCCAGCCGGTCGACAACTACCCCGACGAGCTTCTCGCCTCGCTGCGGTCGCTGGCCCCCGCCTCGGCGCCGACCGAGCCGACGGTGGTGCTGATGACGCCGGGGCCCCTCAACTCGGCCTACTACGAGCACTCGTTCCTGGCCGACAAGCTGGGCGTGGAACTGGTGGAGGGGCGCGACCTGTTCGTGCTCGACGAGGTGGTCTACATGCGCACGACGCGCGGGCCGAAACGCGTCGACGTCATCTATCGCCGCATCGACGACGATTTTATCGACCCCATGGTGTTCCGGCCGGATTCGGTGCTCGGCATCCCCGGCCTCATCTCGGCCTATCGCGCCGGCAACGTGACGCTGGCCAATGCCGTCGGCACCGGCGTCGCCGACGACAAGGCCATCTACACCTACATGCCGGAGATCGTGCGCTTCTATCTTGGGGAAGAGCCTATTCTGAAGAACGTGCCGACCTGGCGCTGCCGCGAGCCCGACAGCCTTCGCTATGTGCTCGATCACCTGCCGGAACTGGTGGTCAAGGAAGTGCAGGGTTCGGGCGGCTACGGCATGCTGGTCGGTCCCAAGTCGACCAAGGAGCAGATCGAGACCTTCCGCGCCCGGCTTGTCGCCGATCCCGACGGCTTCATCGCCCAGCCGACGCTGGCCCTCTCCACCTCGCCGACTTTCGTTGGCGACGGCATTGCCCCGCGCCATATCGATCTCAGGCCGTTCGTGCTGACCGGCGCCGACAAGGTTCGCATCGTGCCCGGCGGGCTTACCCGCGTGGCGCTCAAGGAGGGATCGCTGGTGGTCAACTCCAGCCAGGGCGGCGGCACCAAGGATACCTGGATCATCGAGGATCCAGCCGACGGCGCGCCGTTGCCCGTCGGACAGAACCAATCGCAATCGCAGGCGGAGGGCTGATCATGCTGAGCCGTCACGCCGACAGTCTCTATTGGCTCGCCCGCTACGTCGAGCGCGCCGAAAACACCGCCCGTCTTCTTGAAGCCGCGACACGCCTGTCCGCCACGCCGATCATCGCCGAAGGCGGCCGCAACGAATGGGAAATGGCCGTCGACGGCACCGGCACGCTCGACCTCTTCCACCAGCAGCATGCCGAGGCGACGCAGCGGACCGCCGTCGACTATCTCGCCTTCTCGCACGCCAACCCGTCGTCGATCCGCAATTGCCTCGACATTGCCCGCGCCAACGCGCGGTCGGTCCGCACCGCGCTGACCATGGACATGTGGGAGACCATAAACTCCGGCTGGATGGAGACGCGCGGCGTCAACAGCCCCAACCTGACCCGGCAGGAGCTGTCGGACTTCCTGTCGCGGGTGAAGGAGCTGTCGCTGCGCTTCGACGGTTCGGCCTACCGGACGATGCTCAGGAACGACGCCTACTACTTCCTGCGCCTCGGCACCTTCATCGAGCGCGCCGACTTCACCGCCCGCGTGCTGGCGCTGAAGGCCGATGTGCTCGACCCGAACCGGCCATCGCTCGGCGGCAGTGCCGATTATTTCCAGTGGTCGTGGATATTGCGCTCGGTCTCGGCGTTGACCTCCTACCATTGGGTCTACCGCGACAACCTGAAGCCCAACCTCGTTGCCGAGTTCCTGATCCTCAAGGCGGAAATGCCGCGCTCGCTGGTCTCCTGCTACGAGAACGTCACGCTCAACCTCGACAGCCTGTCGCGCGATTACGGGCGCCAGGGCGCAAGCCAGCGCAAGGCGCGCATGCTGCTGAGCCAATTGCAGGACACCACGCTGCCGGGGCTGTTCGCCATCGGCCTCAAAGAGTTCCTCGAGCGCTTCATCCTCGACAACGCCAACCTCGGCAACACCATCGCCGAGCAGTATCTGGGGTAATCTGATGCGGATGCGCATCCGTCACGACATCGTCGCCCGCTACGACGAGCCGGTCACCTTGGCCAGCCGGTCGCTTCACCTTTGTCCACGCACCTTCGATGGGCAGTATGTGCGGGCCTGGCATCTCGACATCACCGGCGACTGCCGGCAGGCCCGCTCGTCGGATGCCTTCGGCAACATCGTCCACGACTGCGCCGTCGAGGGGCCGCTCGACGAGATCGCCATCGCCGCCGAGGGCGAGGTGGAAGTGGACGACACCACCGGCATCTTGCAGGGCGCGCCGCTCGATCGCATTCCGTCGGCCGTCTTCCTGCGTGAGACGCGCGTCACCATGCGGACGCCAGTCGTCCGGTCGTTTGCCGACAAGGCGAAGGTGCTGTCCGATGGCGCACCGCTCGATCTCTGCCACACGCTGATGCATCTCATTCATGAGGAGGTCGAGGCGCTTGCCGCCGATCCGGCCGAACTCTGCGGGGTGCGCGAGGTCGCCGCCGAGAGTGTGCTGGCCGAGGCGCGCGGCACGCCGACCGATCTCGCTCATCTCTTCATCGCCGCCGCGCGCTGCCTGTCGCTGCCGGCCCGCTTCGTTTCCGGCTACAGGTGGCAGGAGGAAGAGACCGCGACCGGCGCACTCGCCGCCTGGGCCGAAGCGCTGATCCCCGGCCTCGGCTGGGTGGGGTTCGACGCGGTGAACGACAGCTGTCCCACCGACGCCTACGTTCGTGTCGCCTCGGCACTCGACCAGTCGGGCGCCGCCTGGGTTCGCGCCGCCGATCGCGGCGGCATTCCAGCCGTGGTAATGGTGACGGCGGCCGCCGACCGGCTGGGTTGAGGGCGCGGTAGCGGCAAGTTCTCGCCGCGCGTCTATGCTCCGGCCGGCCCCGTCGAGCCACGGACGATCAGTTCCGCTTCAAAGGCGTCTTGCGGCACGATGGGCTGCTGGCTGAGCCGGTTGAGCAGATAGTCGGCCGCCGCCTTTCCGATGGCGACATTGTCCACCCGCATCGTCGTCAGGGGAGGCGAAGTGAACTCGGCGATCGGTAGATCGTCGAACCCGGTGATGGACAGGGCGCCGGGCACGTCGATGCCCATGGCGCGTGCTTCGATCAGTGCGCCGATCGCCAACGTGTCGTTGCCGCAGATGATGGCGGTGGGATGGGGGGCGGGGCCGTCGAGGCATTTTCGGAGGCTTTCCCGGCCGAACTCGAACGTCGCCTGTCCCTCGAAAACGTGCTGCGGGCGCAGAGCCAATCCCTCGCTCGCCAGGGCATCCCGTATGCCGGCCAGACGCGCCAGCACGCGGTCGTTGTCGAGCGACGGCTGGTGAATGACGGCAAAGCTGCGATGCCCGAGATCGAGCAGATAGCGCGTCAGCTTGGAGAACGCCGCCTGATTGTCGAAGCCGACACAGGGATGGGCCGACTTCGGCGGGTGCGAATACATCACCACGTAGGGAACACCGCGCGCCGAAATCATCTCGAACAGTTCCGGGCGTTGCAGTTCGCCGACCACGGCCAGGGCCTCGATGCCGCGTGCCAGCATGACTCTGACCTGTTCGGTCGCCTCGTCGAGATCGTAGTTCGAGCAGCCGATCAGCACGGTGATGCCGCTGGCCGACAGCCGGGCCTGCAGGGCATTCACCTGCGCGGCGAAGACATCGTGATCGAGCGTGGGGATCAGCACGCCGGCCAGCCAGGTTCGGCGGCTCGCCAGGGCGGCGCCGGCGGCATTGGGCAGCCAGCCAAGCTCGGCTGCCACCGCGAATATCTTGTCGCGGACTTCCGGCAGCACCTTTTCAGGGGCGTTGAAGGCACGAGAAACGGTCGCCGTCGACACTCCGGCGGCAGCGGCTACATCGATGGCCCGCGGGGGGCGCGACGTCCTGGATTCTCGCATTCCACACCATGACAAGAGAGCGCAAGTATGCGCGTACATATCATTCAAGAGTGTCACAACCTAGTAAAACTGGTTAGTTGACAGGTTTTGCAGGAGATGTGATGTAAGCGCATACATCGTGGCTTCCAACGTGCCTGGAGGGGTGCGCTTCGGAACGAGTCCCGGGAGGGCGCTATGGATACCGTTCGGAAATACCTCATTCGGCCGATCGAGGTGATCATTGCCGCGATGCTGGCGGTCATGCTGGTCATGATCCTTCTCAACGTTGTGCTGCGCTACGCCTTCAACAGCGGCATCACGGTTACCGAGGAACTGTCGCGGCTGCTGTTCGTCTGGCTGGTGTTTCTTGGCGCGGCCGTGGCGCTGTTCGAGCGGTCCCATCTCGGCGTCGATACTCTGCTTCACATTCTGCCGCGCCCGGCCAAGATCGTCTGCTTCGTGCTGTCGAATGCGTTCATGCTCTATCTCAGCTGGCTGATCTTTTCCGGCAGTTGGACTCAGGCGGCGATCAACTACGGCTCCACCACGCCCGTGCTCGGCCTCTCCCAGTCGCTCTATTTCGTTCCGGTTCTGGTCTTCACGGCGATGGCGATGTTCTGGTTCAGCGCCATGCTGCTGAAATCCTTGCGCGGCCGTTTGAGCGACAATGACCTCGTCGGCCTGAAGGACGAAGCCGCCGAAGCCATCGCCGAGGCAAGGTCGGCCGACCAGCGCTGATCCCATTGTCCGGCCAGCCGCGTCTGGTGCCATCTTTCCACGAATGCCGGCCTTGCGGCCGATGCCAGGATTACAGCCCATGACCATCGTGATCTTCGTGGCAACCCTGTTTGCCGCCATGGCAATCGGCCTGCCGATCGCTTACGCCCTCATCCTGTCGGCCGCGGCCCTGATGGTGCATCTCGATCTGTTCGATCCGCAGATCCTTGCCCAGAATCTCGTGGGCGGCGCGGACAGTTTCACTCTGCTGGCCGTACCCTTCTTCATGCTCGCCGGCGAGATCATGAACACCGGCGGCCTGTCAAAGCGCATCGTCAACTTCGCACTGGCCATGATGGGCCACATCCGCGGTGGCCTCGGCTACGTGACGATCATCGCAGCGTGCATTCTGGCCGCGCTGTCCGGTTCGGCCGCCGCCGACGCTGCCGCGCTCGGCGCTCTGCTCGTGCCGATGATGGTCAAGACCGGCCACGAGAAGGGGCGCTCGGTCGGTCTGGTTGCCGCCAGCTCCATCATCGGGCCGATCATCCCGCCTTCCATCGGCTTCATCCTGCTCGGCGTGGCCGCCAATCTGTCCATCTCTAAGCTGTTCCTGGCCGGCATTGCGCCCGGGCTAATGATCGGCATGGCGCTGGCCGTGACGTGGTATTTCCTGTCCGGCAGGGAGAAGATCGAAGTCCGTCCGCGCGCTACCGGCGCCGAGAGGGTCAAGGCTCTGCGCGAGGGCGCTTGGGCGCTCGGCCTGCCGGTGATCATCATCTTCGGACTGAAGTTCGGTCTGTTCACGCCGACGGAAGCGGCGGTGGTCGCCGCCGCCTATGCTCTCTTCGTGTCGTCGGTGATCTATCGCGAAATGACGCTGCCGCTGCTGCTGCGCGTGTTCGTTTCGTCGGCCAAGGTGACGGCGACGGTGATCTTCATGGTCGCCTCGGCCCTGGTGGCTGCATGGCTGATCACCATTGCCGATCTGCCCGGCCAGATGGTCGAGCTGCTCGAGCCCTTCATGCATAGCCCGCGCTTGCTGATGCTGATCATCATGCTGATCATCGTCGCCATCGGCATGGCCATGGATATGGCGCCGACCATTCTGATCCTAGGGCCGATCCTGGTGCCCGTGGTGGTGCAGGCCGGCATCGATCCGATCTACTTCGGCGTCATGCTGATCATCAACACGTCGATCGGGTTGATCACGCCGCCGGTCGGCACCGTTCTCAACGTGACGGCGGGCGTCACGCGCTCGAGCATGGCCACCGTGATCCGTGGCGTGTGGCCCTTCATTGCCGTCGAACTGCTCGTCTTGCTGGCCATGGTTGCCTTCCCGGAACTCATCACCATTCCGGCGGCCTGGCTGAACCGTTGACCCTTCGCATCGCAGACCAACAAGGAGGAGAATATGCGAAATCTCACGAAAATGCTGCTGGCCGGCGCGGTCGCGGCGCTGATGCTTCCCATGGCCGCCCAAGCCGAAATCCACGAACAGACCCTTCGCTTCGCCAGCGCCGGCTCCGAGGGATCGCCGCTGGTCCAGGGACAGCGGAAGTTTGCCGAGATCGTCAAGGAGAAGAGCGGCGGCAAGATTGAGGTCAAGGTGTTTCCGGCCGGTCAGCTTGGCGGCGACATGCAGGCCGTATCGTCGCTGCAAGGCGGTGTCCTGCAGATGTCGGTGATGAACGCCGGTCTGATGGCGTCGCTGGCGCCCGACTTTGCGCTGCTCGATCTGCCTTTCCTGTTTGAAAACCCGAAGGAAGCCGATGCCGTGATGGACGGCGAGGTCGGCAAGATCTTCGCCCAGCAGCTCGATGCCAAGAACCTCGTCGTGCTGTCCTACTGGGAGCTGGGCTTCCGCCAGCTGACCAACAGCCGTCACGCCGTCGAGACGGTCGACGACATCGCCGGCCTCAAGATCCGCGTCGTGCAGTCGCCGATCTACCTCGACATGTTCAACGCGCTTGGCGCCAACGCCGTGCCGATGCCGTTCCCGGAGGTCTACACGGCGCTCGAAACCGGCACCGTGGACGGCCAGGAAAACCCGGCTCCGAGCATCCTGACGGCCAAGCTCAACGAAGTGCAGAAGTTCATGACGCTGACGCGGCACACCTACAACCCGATGGTGATGCTGTATTCGAAGCCGCTGTGGAACAAGCTCGACCCCGAAGAACAGCAGCTGCTGAGCGAAGCGGCGCTGGAGGCGGCCCTGTTCCAGCGACAGCTGTCGCGCGACTCCGACGCCAAGGCGATCGAGGAAATCGCCGCCGCCGGCACCACGGTCACCACCCTGGCGCCGGAAGAAGTGGCCCGGTTCCGCGAGAAGACCAAGGGCGTCGCCGAGGCCTATGCGGCCAAGGCCGATCCGGCCGTGGTCAAGCTGCTCAACGAGACCCTCGCGAAGGCACGCGAAGCCAAGTGATCCAGGCGGAATGACGGTGCCGATGGTTCCTCACGGGATCATCGGCATCCATCCCGCCTCGATGAAAGCGCCGGTCCGGCGCGCAATACCTCTCATGTTCCTGAAGGTCATTTCCCGATGTACAAGCCCAACCGTCTGAAGTCACATCTCTTGTCCGGCAAGACCGCTTTCGGTTGCTGGATCGGTGGCGGCTCGCCCACCAATGCCGAGATACTCGGGCACATCGGATTCGATTATCTTCTGGTCGACCACGAGCATGGCATCGGCGAGACGCGCGAGATCATGGAGACGCTGCGGGCCGTGGAAACGACGCCGACCCCGGCTCTCGTGCGCGTGCCCTGGAACGACCACGTGTTCCTGAAGCGGGTTCTCGACGCGGGCGTCCAGTCGGTCATGATTCCGTCGGTCGACACGCCCGAAGCAGCGGAAGCCGCCGTTCGCGCCTGCCTTTATCCGCCTGAGGGCATTCGCGGTTATGCCGCCGGCGTGGTGCGGGCGTCGACCTTCGGCCTGGAGCCCGACTATATCGTCAAGGCCAACCGGGAAATGCTGATCGTCGTTCAGCTCGAGTCCCATATCGCCGTCGACAATGCCGAGGCCATTGCCGCCATTCCCGGTATCGATGTGGTCTTCATCGGCGTCAACGATCTGGCAGGGTCGATCGGCCGGTTGGAGCAGACCGGCCACGCCGAAGTCCAAGCTCTGGTCCGCCGCGCCGAGAAGGCGATCCTGGACGCCGGCAAGGTGCTGGGCACCGTGCCGAACGGTGGCGCTTCGGTTGCCGATCTCATCGACCGGGGATACCGCGTCATTGCCGGCCCGCATGACGTCGCGCTGTTGCGCGATGCCGGCAAGCTGGCCTTGGCCGACTATCAGGCGATCGCCACGGCAAAGGCCCAGGGCGTCACGCCGGCGACGTCCGGACTGTCGCGTTCCTATTGATGGACACGGCCGGCGTCGATCGACAGGCGATCATGAGGCCCGATAGAGCACTGGGCGCCACGGTCGACGCCGGCGAACTGGATGGGACCTCATGATAACCGTCTTTGGCTCGGTCAACATCGATCTCGTCGCAACCGCGCAGCGTCTGCCCCATCCCGGGGAGACGGTGGCGGGTAACGGCTTTGTCACAACGCCCGGTGGCAAGGGCGCCAATCAGGCCCTGGCCGCCCGGCGGGCCGGCGCCGAGGTGCGCTTTGCCGGCGCGGTGGGCAATGATGGCTTCGCCGGACAGGCCCTTGCGCTTCTCGGGGATAGCGGCGTCGACCTGTCGCTCGTCCGCACCGTGGCCGGACCGACGGGAACCGCCATCATCCTGGTGGATGCCGGCGGCGAGAACATGATCACCGTCATTCCCGGCGCCAACGGCGCGCTGACGCCAGCCGATGCCGAGGCGGCGGTCATGGGACGCGGGCCGCGCGACCTCATGATGATGCAGCTGGAGATTCCTGAGGCCAGCGTCGAGGCCGCACTTGCGGCGGCACGGCGGACCGGGGTCCGCACGCTGCTCAACCTGGCGCCGCTTACCGCCGAGGCGGCGCGGCTTGGTCGCCTTGCGGACATCGTCGTCGCCAACGAGACCGAGTTCGACTGCCTTGTCGGGTCGAAGCTGGAAGGCGACGAGGCTCGCATCGACGCCTTGCGTCGCCTTCATGGAGAAAATGGCCGCACCGTCGTCGTCACCCTTGGCGAACGGGGAGCTATCGCCATCTCGGACGGCGAGATCATCCGGGTGGACAGCCCACGGATCGTTCCTGTCGACGCGGTCGGCGCAGGCGACACCTTCTGCGGCTATCTGGCAGCCGGCCTCGATGCCGGCGACGATTTCGTCGTCTCCCTACAGCGGGCAGCTGTGGCGGGCGCGCTCGCCTGTCTTTCCCCCGGCGCCCAGGCCGCCATTCCCGCTCGAAGCGCCGTCGATGCCAAGAGCGCCGTTCGATCCGATTGAGTCAGATCGGCGTTCCAGCCTCCTGTTTGCCAAGCATCGTCCTCTCCGACCAATGAAAAGGCCGGGACCCTGCGAAGGGTTCCGGCCTTGCCTTGTGCCGACGGTGGAGGGTGCTGTCAGTAGATGCGCTTGCCATCGGCGCCGAACAGCAGCGCGCCGGACGACGGGAAGCGGGCGGTCAGCGTGTCGCCGATCTGAAGGTTCGGGCGGGTCGGACTGGCGATGGTCACCAGATCGGACGATGCCGAGCGGGCGTAGATCAGCGTTTCGGCGCCAAGGTGCTCCATCATGTCGACGGTGACCGGCAGCGCCGCGTCGCCGCCCTCGGCAAACTGCGACGGACGGATGCCCAGGGTGACCGGCGTACCGGCGGCCGGAGCGTCGCCCTTCAGCGCCACCGGCACCACGGCACCGCCGAAGTCGGGCAGGCGAACATCGGCGCGGCCGGCGCCGCCACCTTCGATCACGCCCTTCAGGAAGTTCATCTTCGGCGAACCGATGAAGCCGGCGACGAACAGGTTGGCGGGGTTGTCGTAGAGCTCGAGCGGCGCGCCGACCTGCTCGACGATGCCGGACCTCAGCACGACGATCTTGTCTGCCAGCGTCATGGCTTCGACCTGGTCGTGCGTCACGTAGACGATGGTGGCGCCGAGATCGCGGTGCAGCTTGGCGATCTCGATGCGCATGTGCACGCGCAGCTCGGCGTCGAGGTTGGAAAGCGGCTCGTCGAACAGGAACACCTTCGGATGGCGAACGATGGCGCGGCCGATGGCGACGCGCTGGCGCTGGCCGCCCGAGAGCGCCTTCGGCTTGCGGTCCATCAGCGGTTCGAGTTCGAGGATGCGCGCGGCTTCGTCGACCTGCTTGCGGATCTCCTCCTTGGACAGCTTGGCGAAGCGAAGCGCGAAGCCCATGTTCTCGCGCACGGTCATGTGCGGATAGAGCGCATAGGACTGGAACACCATGGCGATGCCGCGCTGCGACGGATCGACATCGTTCATCCTCTCGCCACCGATGTCGAGCTCGCCGGAGCTGATGGTCTCCAGGCCGGCGATCATGCGCAGCAGCGTGGATTTGCCGCAGCCCGACGGACCGACGAAGACCACGAACTCGCCCGACTTGATGTCGAGGTCGACGCCCTTGATGATCTCGACCGCGCCGAAGGACTTCCTCACGTCCCTGAGGGTAACCTCGCTCATGATGTTGTTTTCCGCTTCGATCGGTTGTGCCGTCAGCCGGCCTTGAGGGTGAGGGTGGTTTCGCCGAACCGATGGCAGGCGACCTTGACGACGACGTCGCCGGCGCCGCCGGTCGTCTCAAGCCAGAAGCCGATGGCGCCGCCCTTCAGCACCATCTCCGACGGACCGAGCAGCTTTGCCTGCCCGCTGACCGTGACATGAACCGCCTCGTCGAGGAAGGGCATGAGGTTGCCAAGCTGGTCGAGCGCGCGGACGATGACGCGGACCGAGTCCTTGGGTTCGGCCGAAAGCTCGGTCCAGTCGGGCTGGACTTCCAGCGTGGTCGGCACCGGGTCGCAGGCGAACCGGACGGTCTTGACCGGCTTGCCGCCGACAAAGCCGGTGACGGTCGCCTCTTCCCACTTCATGCCCCAAAGACCGAGTTCCTCGGCCGAGAAGGCGCGATGGTCGATCACGACGGGGGCGTGCGGCAGATGCGGGTAGATCTCGCGGTCGGGCTTGACGCGCTTGACGATGTCCGGGCCGTACTGGAGTTCCACCTCGTCGCAGTTGGTCAGCACGATCAGCGGCAGGATGCCACCGATGTTGCGCTCGCCACGGGCGTAGTAGGTGACGGGTTTCAGCACCACCTCGTCGGACGGATCGCACTGGCTGGTGTAGACCCAGGCGGCGAACTTGGGCTCGCGCCAGGCGTCCATCACGCCATGATGGCAGATGCGGTCGCCGGAGCCGAAGTCCTTGTGCGTGTTGTAGTCGAACATGCACCAGCCGGTGGAGCCGGAGATGTTCGGGTCGCCATAGACGGCGTTGAGGATGGAGAGATAGCGGGTGACGTGCTCGGCCTGACGCTGCTCCTGATCATAGCGCTTGGTCGGGTACATGTGGCCGTTGAACTCGGTCACCATGTAGGGCACCGGCTTCTTGAGGCCGGTGATCTCCCCGACGGGGCGGAGCGCGGTGCGCGGCCGGTTGGCGCCGGGCAGTTCCTCGTTGCCCTGGATGAAGTCGTTCATCGTGTAGACGTCTTCCAGGAACTCGCTGTCGGTGATGTAGCGGACGCCGCCGGTCTGGCGCGTCGGGTCGAGTTCGTGGGCAAGCTTGTTGGTCGCCGAATAGAAGTCGTGGAAATCCTGCGACTCGTTGATGCGGACGCCCCAGATGATGATCGACGGATGGTTCCAGTCGCGCTCGATCATGGCGCGCACGTTGTCGATGGCCAGCGCCTGCCACTTCTCGTCGCCGACATGCTGCCAGCCGGGGATTTCCTCGAACACCAAGAGGCCGAGGCGGTCGCAGGCATCGAGGAACCAGGGCGACTGCGGGTAGTGCGAGGTGCGGACGACGTTGACCTTCAGCTCGTTCTTCAGGATCTCGGCGTCGAGTTCCTGGGCGCGGCGACCCATGGCGTAGCCGACGTAGGGGTAGGCCTGATGGCGGTTGAGGCCGCGCAGCTTGAGGGGCTTGCCGTTGAGGCGGAAGCCCTCGGGCGTGAACTCGACGGAGCGGAAGCCGAAGTTGACGCAGCAGGCATCGTCGCCGCTCTCGTGGACGAGATCGACCGCCGCCTCGTAGAGGTTCGGATTGTCGATGTCCCAGAGGGCGATGCCATCGAGATTCTTGATCTCCAGCGTCACGCTGTCATTGGCATAGGAGGCGTCGGCGCTGCCGATGGTCTTGCCAGCGGCATCCTTCAGCGTCACCGACACCCGGCCGGCCAGCTTCAGCCCGCGCGGATTGGCGATGTCGACGCGGACCTTTACCGTCTTCTTCGACGCGAGCGCGTCGGGCGTCTCGATCTTGACGTTGCCGATATAGACCGGGGCCGTCACGTGCAGCCAGACGTCGCGATAGATGCCGGCGTAGGTGAGATAGTCGATCTGGCCGCCGAAGGGCGGAATGGCCGGGTTCTCGGAGCCGTCGATCTTCACCGTGACGAGGTTGTCGCCCTCGACCAGGCGTTCGGTCAGTCGGGCGGTGAACGGCGTGTAGCCGTCGGGATGGGCCACCACCTCTTCGCCGTTGACGTAGACGACGCTGTCGGCCATGGCGCCGTCGAACACCAGGGCCACTTCGCGGCCCTCGAACTCGGGCCGCCAGGCAATGACCTTCTGGTAGGTGAACGGCCGCTGGTAGCAGGTTTCGTCAAAGTAGTTGTACGGCAGGTCGACCGCGTTGTGCGGTAGGTTGACCGCCTCGCCCTTGCGGAAGGCGGCAGCGAAATCGGCGGAGAAGCCCTCGTGGAACGTCCAGCCGGTGTTGCAGTTGATGGTCTTGCGCATTTTGAACCTGTTACTTGACCGAGCCGAGCATGCCTTCGACGAACTGGCGCTGCATGGCAAAGAAGACGAAGAGGGTGGGAATGGTCGCGAGGACCGTGCCGATCATCACGGCGCCGTAGTCGGGATAGTAGGCCGAGCCGAGCGAGGAGATGACGAGCGTGATGGTCTTGGTTTCGTTGGACTGCAGCACGACCAGCGGCCACAGGTAGCTGTTCCAGGCCGTCATGAAGACGATGATGAAGGCCGCCGCGTAGGTCGAGCGCATCACCGGCATGTAGATCAGAAAGAAGATCTGCCATTCCTTCAAGCCGTCTACGCGCGCCGCGTCTCGCAGCTCGTGCGGGAACGCCTTGGTCGACTGGCGAAAGTAGAAGATGATGAACGCCGAGGCGATGGTGGGCAGCACAACCGCGATATGGGTGTTGATGAGGCCGAACTTGCCCATCAGCATGAACAGCGGGATCAGCAACGCCGCGAAGGGGATCATCAGCGTCAACAGCATCAGCGTGTAGAGCCTCTCGCGAAAGCGCGACGCGAAGATCTCGAAGCCATAGCCGGCGAGCGAGGAGATCAGCAGCGTCAGCACCGTGGCGATGATGGTGATCTTGGCGGAGTTCCAGAAGATCAGCGGCACGTTGACCTGGGTGAAGAAGGTCGTCGCGTTGAGGAGCAGCGCTTCGCCGAAGCTCATCTTGCCCTTGATGATGTCGGACGTGGTGTTGGTGGCGCCGATGACCATCCACAGGAACGGGAAGACGGACAGGAAAGCCATCACCCCCAGAAAGACGTAGACGACGACGGACGAGAACCGCTGCTTGAAGCCGTAGCTGATCATGCCTTTCGCTCCCGGGCGGCATAGAATTGCAGGAAGGACAGGATCGCCACCAGGATGACGATGACGTAGGAGACGGTGGCGGCGTAGCCGAAGTTCGGCGCGAACTTGAAGGTCAGGTTGTAGATGTAGAGCGACAGGGTCAGCGCCGAGTTGCCGGGGCCCGCCGCGCCGCCGGCCGAACCGCCGCCGGTGATGGTCGACACTTCGTCGAACAGCTGAAGCGTGCCGATGGTGGAGGTGACCGTGGTGAACAGGATCACCGGCTTCAGCATGGGAATGGTGAGGTGCAGGAAGCGGGCCCAGGTCGGCACGCCGTCGATGCGGGCGGCCTCATAGACCGACCGGTCGATGTTCTGCATGGCCGCGAGGTAGAAGATCATGTTGTAGCCGGTCCACCGCCAGGTGATGGCGATGATGATCATGGTCCGGCACCAGAACGGATCGGTCATCCAGGGAATGCCGGTGTCGACGATGCCGAGGTTGATCAGCGTCGTGTTGATCAGCCCATTGGCGACGAACATCGACTTGAACAGCACCGTGTAGGCGACCAGCGAGGTGACGCAGGGCAGGAAGATGGCCGTGCGCAGGATGCCGCGAAACTTGAGATCGGGATTGTTGAGCAGCGACGCCGTGACCAGCGCCAGCGTCAGCATCACCGGCACCTGCACCAGGAAGAAGATGAAGGTGTTTTTCAGCGCCATGAAAAACAGCGGGTCGTTGAACAGCCGGTTGACGTTCTTGAGACCGGCGAAGGACAGGCGCAAGCCGAGGCCGGACTGAAAGGACATCCACAGCGAGTGCAGCACCGGAAAGATCATGAAGGTGGCGATCAACGCCAGCGCGGGGCCGACGAACAGCCAGCCGTTGACGTCGAAGCGCGGCCTCATTCGCCGCGGGGAGATTGCTGACATGGGTCACCGTTCCGGTAGAGCGGGGCTCTCGGGCATCCTCCGGCGGGCGTATCGGCCCGGACGGGGAGGCGCCGATTATTCGGGTATGTTTGAGGCGCTGCGATTGGCCGGCTCTTCGCCCGTCATGGCGTGAGAAGAGCGGTGGCGGCCGCCATCGTGCGTGGCGTTCGTCACCGGCGGTGCCGGCGATGACGCAAACCGGGGCAAAGTGGCGGGCGGCGTGGGCCGCCCGCCACCAGATCATTACTGAACGAGGGTCTGGGCCTGCTCGTTGATCGCCTTGATCACGTCGTCGACCGACGTGCCCTTGGCGAGCTCGGGCTGGTGGGCGGCAACCACGGAGTCGACTTCGTTGGTGAAGGTGCCGTAGTTGACCGACGGGACCTTGGACAGCCAGTCGGAGAAGGTCTGCCAGATGGGCTCGCCGCCGAAGAAGGCGTCGGACGACTTGTAGGCTTCGCCATCGCGGGCCGCCAGCAGCGAACCGACGGCGCCCCGGTCGACGAGGATCTTCTGGTAGAAATTGACGTCCTTGGCGTAGACTTCATTCAGGAAATCGATCGCCTCGTCCTTGGCGGCGGAGGCCGACAGGACGTACCAGCTCGAACCGCCGAGGTTCGAGTAGTGGGTGGCGCCGTCGATGGTCAGCTTGGGAATCGGAGCGATGCCCCAGTTGCCGGACTGCTCGGGCTGCGACTTGACGGTGCCGGTGATCCACACGCCGGTGGTGACGGACGCTACTTCGCCGCCGGTGAAGGCGCCGACCCAGTCGGCCCAGCCGGCGGCCGGGCGGAAGATGTTGGCGGTCTGGATCTTCTGGATGACCTCGAGCGCGGCCTTGAGGGCGGGGTTGCCTTCGATCGACAGGTTGCCGTCCTTGTCGAAGTACCAGCCACCGGCCGACTGCATGATGATGCGGGTCAGACCGGCATCATTCGGATCGTAGGCCATCATCTTCTTGCCGGTCTTCTCTTCGACGACCTTGGCGATCTCGATGAACTTGTCCCAGGTCAGGTCCTGGAGGTCGGCGGGCTGGAAGCCGGCCTGCGACAGCAGGTCCTTGCGATAGTAGAAGCCGGTCACGCCCGAGTCGAAGGGCATGGAGTAGACTTTGTCGTCGAGGGTGGCGAGGGCGACCTTGTAGGGGGCGAAGCCCTTGTAGTCGACCTTGTCGCTGAGCGGGGCGAAGGAATCGGGGAAGGACTGCAGATACTTCTGGGCGCCGTAATCCTCGATGAGGACGATGTCGGGCATGCCGTCGGCAACGCCGGAGGCGAGGCCAGTCTGCAGCTTCTGCTCAAGGTCGGCCTTGGCGAAATCGACGACGTTGAGTTTGAAGTCCGGATGGCTCTTGGCGTAGATCTCGCCGGCCTGCTTCATGATGGCGACGTTGAAATTCGGGTCCCAGCACCACACGGTGATCTCGGCGGCCTGGGCGGCCGTGATGGCAAACAGGCTGGCGCCCGCAAAGGCGAGCGCGACGGTTTTGCGGTTCATGCAGTTTTCCTCCACACACGTGTCCGAGGCGTCCTCAGCCTCTCGGGGGCACTATCTGATACTCGCTCACCCGACGCAAGATATTATTTAGTAAATTTTACCAGCTTTTCGTCGCGGGGATGTCGGGTTCGGAGGTAAATAGTTTACTAGCCCCGAAGGCAAAAGCCAATCGCAGCGGGATGACCAATTAGGATAGGTACGGACGGCCGCGCGGCACTGCGGCCATGTTCGGGCGCGGTCGATAAGGCTCGCAGCGGCCCTGCTTCTCACGCCTCGCCGTCGGGGCGGCGGCAGCTGTCGCGCCAGATGAGTTCGGTGGCGATGGTGACGCGCTTAACGTAGTCGCGGCCGTTGAGTTGCTCCATCAGGAGGTCGAAGGCGTTCTCGCCGATGCGCTCGGCGGGGATGCGAACGGTGGTCAGCGGCGGCGCCAGGAACTGGGCGGCCGGAATGTCGTTGAAGCTTGCCACGGCAATGTCGGTGGGGATGCGCAGGCCGCGCTCCTGGATGGCGCGATAGGCACCGATCGCAACGTTGTCGTTGGACGTGACGACGATCTCCGGCAGGTCGGTCTTGGCCATCAGCTCGCAGGCGAGGCGATAGCCGCTTTCGAAGCGGAGCCGTTCGGCGAGCATGTAGTGGGCCGGATTGAACAGGCCCTTCTTCTCTGTCCATTCCCGGAAGGTCCTGGCACGCTCCTCGTTGGACGGATAGAGCACGTTCCCAGAGGGGCGGTCGTCGCCAAGAAAGCCGAAGCGCCGGTATCCGGCGGCGTGGAGCCGATCGAGAAGGCGCGCCATGGCGAAGGACAGGTCGCAGGCGACGATATCGAACAGGTCGATGTTCGGCGCGAAATCGGCCAGCACCAGATTGGCGTTGATGTGCCGTACCCAGTCGATTTCGGCGTCGGTATGCATGCCCAGCGCGATGATGCCGGCAGCCCCCTGGAGATCCTCGGCCGGCGGAAGTTCGGTGGAACGGTAGATGACCTGAACCTCGACGCGATTGGCGCGGGCTCTCGCCTCGATGCCCATGCGGACGCCGATGTAGTAGGGGTCGGCCAACTCCTCTTCGGGGCGAAGGAAGTGCACGATGCCGATGCGGGCGCCGGCGTGGTCGCTTGACGCCTGCGGACGGTGCGGACGCGGCCGATTGCGCGGCGTCAGGTAATTGAGCGCCTCGGCGGTTTCGATGATCGCCTGCCGCTTCGCCTCGGTGATCGACAGCGTGGCGTCGTAGTTGAGGACGCGAGAGACGGTGGCGGAGGAAACTCCGACCGCCTTGGCGATTTCCTTGATCGTGACCATCGGTGCACTCTCACCCAGTTGCCCAAACGCCGATCAACCGATCCAGTCTACGGCCAAATGACCATCCCGGGTAGTAAAATTTTACTAAATCATCCGAAAGGAGGATGCCGCCCCGTCGGCGCCGGTCAAGTCTCCACCGGAGAATCCGGCAGAGAAGCGGGCTTTCTGTTACTCGCAATTGTCAGTCAGTGTAAAGGCTTGGCTGCCGAGGGCGCAGACCGCCGGCAAACCCCTCATTGCCAGGCGACCAGCACGGCGCCGGCGGCGATCAGTGCGACGCCGGCGGTTGCCTGCGGCGACAGGCGTTCGCCGAGAAACAGGGCGGCCAAAATGGCGATGAACACCACCGACAGTTTGTCGACGGGCGCGACGCGCGATGCCTCGCCGAGTTTGAGCGCGCGGAAATAGCAGAGCCAGGACGCGCCGGTGGCAAGGCCCGACAGGACCAGAAACAGCCAGGCGCGGCCGGGAACGGTGGCGATTTGCGACAAGCCGCCGCTGACGGAGACCACGGCTGCGGCGAGCGCCAGCACCACGGCGGTGCGAATGAGCGTGGCGAGGTCGGAACTTATCGCCCCGACGCCCACTTTAGCGAGTATGGCCGTGGCCGCCGCGCAGATGGCCGACAGGATGGCCCAGGTCTGCCAGAGCTGGAGAAGGCTTTTCATGACGACGCATTCCTTTTCCGGATGGCTGGACGGTAGCACGGCTGGCACGGTTGCGAGCGGCTTTCCTCCGAGAGCGAGCGGCGCCGATTGCCAAACATCGGCGAAGGTTCCACAGTGCCGGGCAAACTGGAGCGCTCTGTCATGCTGACCATTTACGGCGTCTATAATTCGCGCGCGTCGCGTCTCTACTGGCTTTGCGAGGAACTTGGGCTGGCGTTCCACAAGGAGCCGGTGCTTCAGGCCCGGAAGGTGCCCGATCCGTTGGCCGCCGATGCGCCGGTCAACACCTGGACGCCGTCATTCCTCGCCATCAATCCGATGGGACAGGTTCCGGCGATCGATGATGACGGCCTCGTGCTGACCGAATCCCTCGCCATCCTGCTTTATCTCGCAAAGAAGCAGGGAGGCGGGCTGGCGCCGGCCGATCTCGCCGAGGAAGGGCGCATGCTACAGTGGCTGTTCTGGGGGGCTACGGCGGTGGAGCCGATCACCGTGGTCGTCACCCAGGGCGACGCGAGCGGCGAGTGGAAGACCGAGGCTGGCAAGAAGCGGCTCGTCGGCATCGGGGAATCGCTGAAGCGGCCGCTGTCGGCCTTCGAGAAGCATCTGGCCGGCGGGGACTATGTCGTCGGCAATCGCTTCACGGTTGTCGACCTGGGGCTCGCCGAGATCGTCCGTTACGCGCAGGGCCATCCCGAACTGCTTGAGGGCTATCCGAAGGTGAAGGCCTGGCTGGAGCGCTGCCAGGCTCGTCCGGCATTCAAGGCGATGTGGGCGAAGCGCAACGCCGAGTGATAGCGGCATCGATTGACACGTCCGGCCCGCACTGCCACATGCGGGCCACGATTCACCGTGGCCCGGAGCGCCCATGACCATCGCCAGCCCGCGACTGCTAGATGGCCTGATCGCCGCTTCGATCGAGGCCGGACGGATCATCCTCGACGTTTACTCCCGGCCGATCGACGTTGCCTTCAAGGCCGATGCATCGCCGGTGACCGAAGCCGACGGATTGGCCGAGGCCGTACTGCTCGCCGCGCTCGAACGGCTTGCGCCGGAGGTGCCGGTGGTGGCCGAGGAGAGCGTGTCGGCCGGCCGGGTGCCGCCCGCCGCCGATCGTTTCTTCCTGGTCGATCCGCTCGACGGCACCAAGGAGTTCATCCGCCGCAACGGCGATTTCACCGTCAACGTCGCGTTGATCGAGCATGGCCAGCCGGTCATGGGCGTGGTCTACGCGCCGGCGGTCGGGCGCCTGTTCGCGGGTGGTCCCGACGGGGCCTGGGAAATGGCGGTCGAGGGCAATGCACCCGGCGAGCGAAAGTCGCTTCGGGTGCGGGCGCTCCCGGCCGAGGGGGCGACGCTGCTCGTCTCGCGCAGCCACGCCACGGCGGCAACCGACGCCTTCAGGCCGACCGTTGCGGTGGCCGGCCGGCGTGTGGTCGGATCGTCGCTGAAGTTTTGCCTGATCGCCGCCGGGGAGGCCGACGTCTACCCGCGTTTCGGTCCCACCATGGAGTGGGACACGGCGGCCGGCGACGCCGTGCTGAGGGCGGCCGGCGGCGTCATGATGTTGCCGGACGGCGCGCCGTTCCCCTACGGCAAGCGGGGGCGTCCCGGGCTTGCCGATTTTGCCAATCCGTCGTTCATTGCCGCATCCGATCGGCGCCTTGCCGCGTTTAGTCGTGACCGGGTGTGATCCGTTTTCTTAAGGAGATTGCCATGAGTCATTCCGAAGCCCATCGCGAACTTGCCGCCGTTACCGAGGAGCTGAGATCGTGGCTGATGACCGAGGCGCTGCCGATCTGGTGGGCCTTCGGCGTCGATCACGTCAATGGCGGCTTCCACGAGGTGCTGGGGCTCAGATGCGAGATCACGCCGGCGCCACGCCGTGTGCGCGTGACGGCGCGGCAGATCTTCACCTTCGCCCTGGCCGGTCGGCTCGGCTGGACCGGACCCTGGGAGCGTACGGTGGAGGAGGGGCTCGATTACTTCCTTGAGAAGTGCGTGCTGCCGAACGGCGCCGTGCGCATAGTGACCAATGCCGACGGTTCACCCAAGGACGATACCTTCTGTCTCTACGATCAGGCTTTCGCCTTGTTCGCGATGGCCGCTGCGGCGTCGGCGGTGAAGGACCGCACGGCGGTCGAGGCGGCGGCGGTGAAGCTGCGGACGCTCCTGATGACGGACTACAAGAATTCGATCGCCGGCTTCGAGGAGTCCATTCCGCGTTCCCTGCCGCTCAAGGCCAATCCGCACATGCACATGTTCGAAGCCTGCCTCGCCTGGGAAGAGGTGGGCGGCGACGAGACGTGGAGCCGGCTCGCCGACGAGATCGCCGAGCTCTGCCTCTCCAAGTTCCTCGACCCCAAGGAGGGCTGGCTCAAGGAGTTCTTCAACGCCGACTGGTCCGTCGTCGGTGGGATCGAGGGGCGTATCTGCGAGCCGGGCCATCAGTTCGAATGGGCCTGGCTGCTCACCCGTTGGGGCACGTCGCGCAAGCGTCCGGACGCCGTTGCCGCGGCGCGGCGCCTCTGCGAGCTGGGCGAGGCGCATGGCATCAACGTGCCGCAGCAGGTGGCCATCATGGGCCTTCTCGACGATCTCACCATTCACGACGGCACGGCGCGCATGTGGTCGCAGACCGAGCGGATGAAGGGGAACGTGGCGTTGGCCGCCGTTGCGACCGACGAGGCGGACCGCGAGGATCATCTCAGGAAGGTGGCGGTGGCCGCGCGTTCGCTGCAGCGCTATTTCGATGTCGACACGCCGGGCCTCTGGCGCGATCGCATGAATCCTGACGGTTCGTTCGTGATCGAGCCGGCACCCGCTTCGACGTTCTATCACATCATCTGCGCTATCGACGAAGTTGGGAAATACGTGTCATCCAATTGATATAGCTCGTATTTTTGTAGTTTGTTGAAGTTCTGAATCATGTCGGCCGCTCCGCTGCCACTTTCAGTGGCCGGGGCGGCCTTCTCATGTTGAGAATCCGATTCAGGTGTTTCCTTGTCGCGAAGAGTCCGGTGGATCGCCCAAGTGTCTGATCTCCGGTGCTTGCACGCGAAACGATTGTGAGTTCAAGTGCGCCGGGAGGATGGCGTAACGAAGAGGTAACCATGGGAGGAGTGGTGGACGGTCGCCTGTTTGGGCAGTCGATGGCGGAGTCGGGGCTCGATGCGGCCTTCATAGAACGGTCGCTGTTCGATGCCTTGATCGACATCGCGGAGGCCGATCCGGACCTTGCGGCCATCGAGGACCAGAACCGGCAACCGGTGACCCGCCGGAACCTGCTGCTCGCCGCCTGCGTGCTGGGGCGCCGTCTTGCGTCCTTCAGCCGGAAAGGCGAGCGCGTCGGTCTGCTGCTGCCCAATGTCAACGGCGTTGCCATCGCCTTCTTTGCGCTTCTCGCCTATGGGCGGACGCCGGCACTGCTCAACTTCACCGCCGGCAGCCACGGCCTCGGCGGCGCCATCCGGGTCGGCGCCATCCGAACGGTCATCACCTCAAGCGCCTTCGTGAAGACGGCCAAGCTTGAACCAGTGATCGACGACCTCAAGGACAAGGTACGGATCGTCTATCTCGAAGACGTACGGGCCGGTCTGTCGCTGTTCGACAAGGCGGTTGGAGCCACCTATGCGCGTTGGGCGAGGGCGCTGCATCGTCCCTATCGGCGGGCACCGCGCGACATCGCCGCCGTGCTGTTCACCTCGGGCACCGAGGGCGCGCCGAAGGGGGTGGGGCTCACCGCGACCAACTTCCTGTCCAACGTCGCCCAGATCCTGGCGCTCTACAGGTTCCATCCCGAGGACACGCTGTTCAACGCCCTGCCGGTGTTTCACTCCTACGGACTCACCGCCGGTTTGTTCCTGCCAGTCTTCGGTCGCTTCAAGTCCTTTCTCTATTCCTCGCCGCTTCACTACAAGATCATCCCCGGTCTTGTGCGTGACAGCGGATCGACCGTGTTGCTCTCCACCGATACCTTCGCCGCTGGCTGGGCCCGGTCGGCCGAGGACGGAGATTTCAACTCGGTGCGCCTCACCATCCTCGGTGCCGAACGCGTCAAGGAACAGACGCGGGCCCTATGGATGGACCGCTTCGGCGTGGTGCTCAACGAAGGCTACGGGGCGACCGAGTGTGCTCCGGTTCTGTCGGTGAACTATCCGGGCAGCTTCCGTGACGGCACGGTCGGGCGCTTGCTACCGGGTATCGAGGCGCGGCTCGATCCCGTGCCGGGGCTTGAGATCGGCGGCCGTCTCCATGTGCGCGCGCCCAACATCATGGCTGGGTATTATCTTCCAGATCGGCCCGGCGAACTCGTGCGCAACGACCCGGATGGCTGGTACGATACGGGCGACATCGTCTCCATCGACGACGATGGCTTCGTCACGTTGCTCGGGCGGGCCAGACGCTTTGCCAAGGTCGGAGGTGAGATGATCTCGCTTGCCGCCGTCGAAGCCTTCGCCGCTTCGCTCTGGCCCAACTCGTCGCACGCCGTGGTCGCCATAGCGGATCCACGCAAGGGCGAAGCGCTGGTGCTGGTCACCGACGCGGGCGACGCCAGTGTCGAAGCCCTCGGCGCCTATGCGCGCGAGCACGGTGTGCCTGAGCTCCAGGTGCCGCGAAAAATCGTCAAAACATATGCTTTGCCCGTGCTGGGCACCGGCAAAATGGACCTCGCCGCCATCGAACAGATGGCCCGTTCCTGAGACGATGTCCTCGCCTGATCGCCGAAGTGCCTGATGGGATTCGACTCCCGAGCGGGCTGGGTTGTGTCGAAGGTGACCGATTCACCGATCGGTAACTCTTCCATGAGACTCTTCATGCGAGCCAAATGCCATCCACTACAACCAAGAGTCTTCATCTCAAGTTGGTTGAGGTCATTCAAAGAGTGGATGAAGAGGGCGCGATTATGTATGGTTAACAAAGGCTTGATGATCTTTGTTAACGTAATTTCTAAAACATGACGACGAGTTAGGCTTCGCAATTGCCTCGGCACTTGCGAAAGATCATTAATATCACGCAATATCAAGAGGATGGATAGTCATACTCAGATATTGGCAGCGATGTTTGAGGCTTGTTTCAGTTTGAAAAAGGGCGCGGCAATTCAGCCCTGTAAAGTCTGAAATGTCTTGTTTTCAATCTCCTCCAGGCACGGCCGGGTCTCCTTCTGCGAGAAGATAACCGTCGATGCCAAGCTTCAATTTCCTGCGTCGGCTGCAACTTCCGGGAGTCCGGTGCGCCGCCGCTTGAGACAATGAATCAAAACCGGTGGGTTCGATCAAGCCTAAATGGGAGTCATTTCAGGCCGTTGGTCGGGATGGCTTGCCCAACTTCGAGTCAGGTCATCTTGGCGCTGTGAATCGGCTTTTCGGGACAAGTGCTTGTGACGCGCCGACATGTGGCTGATCTCTCCGTGCAAGGGTTTCGTGGCTCTGGGCGGCGCTGCAACGCGCCCCAGGAAGGGCTGTATCTTCGGTCGAGGGCGGTCCGGGAGAACCCGTTTGCCTTTCGCTTGTCTCCTGCGCAACAAAAGCATCGTCTCCGGCCTTTTCCCAGGACGGCCGTCCGATTATCATGAGCCATAAATCCTGGACGTGCGGCCCCTTGGCGGGCAGGCCGGCCTTTGCCAAGGGAAGCCGTCTTTGCCCCTCAGCCCCCAATCCGTGAGCCGTCCGCTTGACGCCATCGACCCTGTGTGGGCGCGCGTCCGGCGCGAAGCGACCGCCGTCGTCGAGAACGAGCCGGCGCTCGGTGGCTTCATGCACCTCACCGTGCTCGATCACGTGAGACTGGAGGACGCGGTCATCCAGCGGGTGGCCGATCGGCTCGGCAACACCACCGTCCTGTCGGCCATGATCGCGCAGGCTTTCCGCGAGGCTGTCGCCGACGACGCCGGCATCGCCGCCGCCTTCCGGTCGGATATCGTCGCCTTCGAGGATCGCGATCCGGCCTGCGACCGCTTCATTGAGCCGTTGCTCTACTTCAAGGGCTATCACGCCATCGAGGCGCACCGGCTTGCCCACTGGCTTTGGAACCATGGCCGGCGCGATCTGGCGCTCTACCTGCAGAGCCGGTCGTCGGAGGTCTTCCAGGTCGACATCAATCCAGGCGCGCGGCTCGGGCGCGGCCTGTTCTTCGATCATGCGACCGGCATCGTCATCGGCGAGACCGCGGTGGTGGAGGACGACGTGTCGCTGTTGCAGAACGTGACGCTCGGCGGCACCGGCAAGGAGACCGGCGATCGCCATCCGAAGATCCGCCACGGCGTGATGATCGGTGCCGGCTCGAAGATCCTCGGCAATATCGAGGTGGGCTGTTGCTCACGCGTCGCTGCCGGCTCGGTGGTGCTGAAGCCGGTGCCGCGCGGCACGACGGTGGCCGGCGTGCCGGCGCGCGTCATCGGCGAAGCCGGTTGCAGCGATCCTTCCCATTCCATGGAGCAGCGCCTGCCGGAGGGCGGCGAAGGCTGAGATGAGCGGGACCTATGAAACCGCCCCGCCTTTCACGGGTTTCCTTGCCAGCCCGTCCGTGTCAGAACACGCCCACGCCGGCGACTCGTCGCCGCCCGGCTCGCCGCCCTTCGCTAGCGACAGTCGGCAATCAGACTGGAGAACCAAGGTGACCAAAGACGAAATCGCCCGCATCGAGAAGTTCCTGCGCAAGACGATGCAGTCGCCGACGATCAGCGTGCGGGTGCGGCCGCGCAAGACCGACTCGGCGGAGGTCTATGTCGGCGAGGAGTTCATTGGCGTCGTCTATGAAGATGACGAGGACGACGAGAAGTCTTTCAATTTCCAGATGGCGATCCTGGCCGAGGATATTGCCGACTGATTGCCGGTCCATCGACGCAAGCGCCCATGGAGCGTTCCCCGTTTCAAGCACGGGGGACGCTTCTTTTTTAGGGCCGCTCCATTTTGTTCTCAGGCGGTGACGCCGAAGGACAGGAGCAGGACGCGGACGCCGCTCTTGATGCCGTCCCAGTTGGCGAGCAGTCCCTTGCGAAAGCGGATCTGGACCGAAAGGTCGGTGCCGGCGTGAATCTCGGTGATGCACGAGGCGGGATACTCGCTGTCGTCGGGCGCCGTGCAGTGCGTGGTGAACGGATTGGTCGAGCCCGCCTCGAAGAACACCTCCTCGCCGCTCAGGCCCGACTCCTCGGACATCTGGTGGCCGACGAGGCCGGCCGGCGCCGGAATGGTCCCCTCCGCGAAGAAGTGCTGGTAGACGTTGATCAGGCGTCCGACGCTGTCGGTCGGCGTGTCGCGCGTGCGGATGGTCAGGTAGACGATGGGCGCATTGGCGCCGAGATCGAGGAAGTCCTTGCGAAAGGCACGCGTGTAGCCGGCCATCTCCGGGAAGTGGACGGCAAGATCGATCCGGTCGTGCGGCCCGACGTTCCTCTGATCGGGGAAGCGGAACATGTTGGCCGGAATCATCAGGCGCTGCTGACCGATGAACAGCGTCACCGGCGCCGGATCGGTCGAGCGGCCGTCGCGGCTGTCGAAGCTGTCCGACAGGCCGATCAGCAGGTTGACCAGCATCACGCCGCCGGCAAGCAGGAAAGACGTCAGGATGGCCCGCAGGAACCACGCCGTCGCGCTGGTGCGGCGGCGGGCCGGGCGCCGGACGGGGCGCAGAAGGCTTTCGTCCTGATATGCCGCGTAGTGGGTCACGACCGCCTCCCGAATTGAAACAGGTTACCCGGACCGTCGTCATCGACCGTCCGGATGCGCCGCTGAACTCCGCCCGTTTCGCCATCTGGACCGGTGCGCGCCATCGCGGCCCGCGCCTTGCCACGTTGCAGACAGATCAGTGCTTATTGTTTCATTTCGGATCAGGGTTAAGGCGGGGTTAACAGCAATGGATGTCGAGATTCTGGTGACCTGTTTTTCGATCGCTCTGGGCTTTGTCCTGGCCGGTGTTCTGTCGTCGCTCTATCAGCTGGTGACGTCCAAGCCGGCCCGTTTCGAGATGCAGGCGGAGACCATTCTGCTTGGTATTGCCCAGACTTTTCTGATCATGTTCGCCGGCCCGGCCATCCTGATGCGCAACGCCATCCGCGGCCGGCGGATCGAACATCGCAATCTCGGCTGGCTGGTGGCATCGACGGCGATCGCCGGGGCCTGGAGTCTTTGTTCGGGCGTAATGCTGCTGCCGTTTTTCATCGTGGTTGCCCAGTCGATCAGCTGAGCGTCACAAGTTAGACGATTGGATAACGCCCTCCGCTAAATGTCCTATCAAGGAAAGACTTCTGAAACGGTTCGCCCCTAGAGTTGCTCTTCATGCTTGTGGACGGGGCGTGAGGACATGTCGCGGTTCGGCTGGGAGGAGACAGCAAGACAAGGCAAGCGCCGCCGAGAGGTGGCGGCATGAACCTGCTTGCGTTCCTGCGTATCCGCAAAGCCGAAGTCCTGCGACGGGTAGCGAATCTGCTGCCGATCATCTTTACCGCCGTCTTGCTTGTTTTCGCCGAAAACTCCGCCCTTGAGGCCTATCGCACCTTTGAACGCATCGAGGCGTCGAACGCCAGCGAGGCCATTCAGGCCGGCCGCGACATCGGCGATCA
This sequence comes from Pleomorphomonas sp. T1.2MG-36, assembly GCF_950100655.1. Taxonomy (NCBI): domain Bacteria; kingdom Pseudomonadati; phylum Pseudomonadota; class Alphaproteobacteria; order Hyphomicrobiales; family Pleomorphomonadaceae; genus Pleomorphomonas; species Pleomorphomonas sp. T1.2MG-36. The sequence continues at coordinate 850,820 of NZ_CATNLY010000001.1, read as the reverse complement.
GGCCAAGCTCGTGGAAATGTCGCGCCGAAAGCTCGGCAACCGCCTGATCCTCGGCTTTACCGCCGAAGACGCCGACGATATCCGCGAGGCGCTCGGACGACTGCTCGCCACCATCGAGAACGCGCGTCCTTCCTTCATCATGCCGGGCGATGCCGCGCTGATCACCCAGATCGACAGCATCGCCGAACTGGCTTCCGGACTGAGCATTGCATTTGCGAGCGTCGGCCCCGACGATTCCGCCATCCTGAATGCGCTCGACGGCGACCTCAGGCGCCTGTCGGAAAAGTTCCGCCTGCTTCAGGAGAACATGTCGGAGCAGGGGACGCGCTACATCGCCTTGCAGGGCGAGACGCTGGCGGCGAGCTACTCGGCCATGCTGAAGCTCTCCATCGCGCTGGTGGGGGCCATCGTCTCGATGCTTGCGCTACTCGTGCTCAACCGTCGGGCCACCTGGCAGGCCAACTATCGCGCCGACCACGACGTCACCACGGGCGTGCTCAACCGCCGGGCCTTCGAACGCTGGATCGAAGGCATCCATTTCGATCCGCAGGCCACCAAGGCGGTCATGGTCTTCGACCTCGACAACTTCAAGGAGGTCAACGACGAACTGGGCCACATGGCCGGCGATCATGTGCTGAAGGTCTTCGTGCGCAATCTCGTCGCGTCCTTCGGCCAGGATGCGCTGGTGGTGCGCTGGGGTGGCGACGAGTTCGTGGTCGTGGTCTCCACCGATGGCTTCGTCGAGGCGGGCGCGGTGACGCTGCTGCGCGCGTCGTTCCAGCGCCTGCAATCGGTCGTGCGCTTCGGCGATACCGACATCGACGTCCGTTGCTCGGGCGGCGCCGCCGTCTGGCCTTCGGACAGCCGCGATTTTCACGAGGTGCTGCAGCTCGCCGACCTCGCGCTCTACAAGGCGAAGTCGCGCGGCAAATCGCGTCTCCAGTTCTACGACACCGACATCCTCAACGAACGCCACAAGGTTCTGGCATTGCGCGAGCGGCTGCGGGCAGCTCTCCGCGACGGCGAGCTCACCCTTTACTGGCAGCCGCAGGTCGATGTGGAGCGCGGCTATGTTCCGTCGGCCGAGGCGCTGATCCGGTGGACGGACAAGGAGACCGGCCGGCAGGTGCCGCCGGGCGAGTTCATTCCAGCGGCCGAAGCGTCCGACCTCATCATCGAGATCGACAACTTCGTCATCGAAGAGGCGGTCAGTACCGCCGCCAGATGGGCGACGATCTGGCAGTATCCGCCGATCGCCGCCGTCAATGTCTCGGCAATGCATTTCCAGCGGCGCGAGTTCGTCGGACAGGTCCGCGACATCCTTCGCCGTCACAACGTCAGCCCCGATCGGCTCGAACTCGAGATCACCGAAGGCGTCATCCTGGGCAACAACATCGAGGTGACGCGCAACCTGAAGGGGCTTGAGGCGCTCGGCGTGCATGTCGCACTGGATGACTTCGGCACCGGCTATTCCAACATCGCCTATCTGTCCCAGCTGAAGCCCGACCGCTTGAAGATCGACCAGACCTTCATCGCCGCGCTGGCGGGCAACTGCCAGATGGAATCCCTGGTGTCGGCGATCATCGGCATCGGCAAGGCCATCGATTGCGAGGTGGTGGCCGAAGGCGTCGAGACGGCCGATCAGTTGGACCTGGTGCGGCGTCTCGGCTGCTGTCTGGTGCAGGGCTATCACTTCGCCAAGCCGATGCCCGAGGAGGAGTTCCAGGTCTGGCGCGACGCCAATTATCCGGATGCCGTCGCTTCGGTCAAACATCTCCGCCGGCTCGGAGATCGGCTGGCGAACGCCGTCAACGACGACACCGGCTGGCGTCGCGGCCACGACACTCCCTAGGCCGCGCCGGCATACGGGCCGCGGCTGTGGGCCTGCGTGGTGCCGTCTTGAGCTCCATTTTGTAGGCTTGGCTCCGTCGATCGCCGTTTCGCTCCGGCCGGATATGCCCTTACGGCGCTTGGTGCCGGCGCGTACCGGCGCTATGTATGCACCGATCCCGGTTCCCTTACGTTCGATCGGAGTGCGTCATGGCCGTTTGGCCCACCGAAATCCGCCTTTCCGCCGACAAGCGTTCGCTGGCGGTGTCTTTCGAGGACGGCAAGTCCTTTGTCATTCCTGCCGAACTGCTGAGGGTGAACTCGCCCTCGGCCGAGGTTCAGGGCCATGCGCCAAGCCAGCGCGTCACAGTCACCGGCAAGCAGAACGTCACGATTACCGCCGTCGAGCCGGTCGGCTCCTATGCCGTTCGTCTGGTGTTCGACGACGGCCATGACAGCGGCCTCTATACATGGACCATCCTCTACGAGACCGGTCGCGACAGGGAGGCCTTGTTCGCGGCCTATCTCGCCGAGCTCGAAGCCAAGGGTCTCACGCGCTGACGTCTCCGACCGGATGTGAAAACGCCGCCGCGGGCCTGCCGCGACGGCGTTTTGAATTACGTCACCAATAGTGTCAGCGAACGACGACGACCTTGGTGCCGACGCCGACGCGCTCGTAGAGATCGGCGACATCGTCGTTGGTCATGCGGATGCAGCCCGACGACACGGCCTGACCGATGGTCCACGGCTCAGCGGTCCCGTGAATGCGATAAATGGTCGAGCCGATGTACATGGCGCGGGCGCCCAGCGGATTGTCGGGGCCGCCCGGCATGAAATAGGGCAGCTTGGGCTGGCGCTTGCGCATGGCCGGCGGCGGGGTCCAGCCGGGCCATTCGGCCTTGCGGGTGATGTGGTGCGTGCCCTGCCAGGTGAAGCCGGGGCGGCCGACGCCGATGCCGTACTTCATCGCCGTGCCGTCGCCAAACACGTAGTAGAGGCGACGCTCGGTCGTGTTGACGATGATCGTTCCGTTGCCGTAGGGACCGGCGTAGTCGATCAGTTCCTTCTTGACCGGGCTTTCCATCGAACGGGCAGAAGGCTTGCGCGTGATCGTCTGGAAACCGCCCGAGGCGGGATCCCAGAAGCGAACGGTTGCCTCTTCGGCACGAGCGGCACCCATATGGAGCGGCACGGCCACTAGTGTAGCCGCCGCCAGGAGAAGTATCTTTCTCATCATCGTGAAAGAACCGAATCCGAAGGTTTGAGGGGAGGGGCACAACAAAACTGGGGTTCGACTCGGAATTCCGCGCCGAACACGAAACTGACAAAAGAACGATGCAGAGTGCGTCGTGGACCTTCAAGCGCTTATACGCGGAATTCCGGCATTGGTTCCGCCTTCCCGCCGCTTTGTTGCCACAATGCAACGGTCGCGCTCAGGTTTCGAAATTGGCGGCCACGCCCAATGGAGGCAACCGTCAAACCGTGAGTTGCTGTCCGAGCTCGATCACTCGGTTGGAGGGCAGGCGATAGAAGTCGGTGGCGTTGGCCGCCACGCGCGTCAGCGAGATGAACAGCCGGTTCTGCCACATCGGCATCGGCGACTGCGGGCTCGGCTTGAAGGAGCGACGGTTGAGGAAGAACGACGTCGCCATGATGTCGAACTTGATGCCTTGCTTGCGGCATTGAGCCAGCGCGCGCGGCACGTTCGGCGTCTCCATATAGCCGAAGGTCAGCTCGACGAGGAGGAAGTCTTCCGACAGCGGCTCGATCTTCACACGCTGGTCGTCCGGATAGCGCGGCGTCGTCACCACATGCACGGTCATGATGATGTTCTTGGCGTGCAGGACGTTGTTGTGCTTGAGATTGTGCAGCAGCGCGCTGGGAGCGATGTCCGGGTCGGAAGTCAGGAACACGGCGGTGCCGCCGACCCGCACCGGGTGCGACTTGCCGAGCATCTTGATCAGGTCGTTGAGCGGAATGTTCTCGCGGTGGGACTTCTCGAACACCAACTCGCTGCCGCGCACCCAGGTCCACATGCAGGTCGCGACGCAGAGCGCCAGGGTCAGCGGCAGGTAGCCGCCGTCGAATACCTTGAGCAGGTTGGCCGACAGGAAGATGATCTCCATCGACAGGAAGGGCGCGACGATGGCGACGGCCACCCAGATCGACCATTTCCAGACCTTCCAGACCACGATGAAGGCCAGCATAGACGACATCACCATTTCGCCGGTCACGGAGATGCCGTAGGCGGACGCCAGGGCACTCGACGACCGGAAGAAGACGACCAGCGCGAGGATGCCGGCGAGCAGCAGCCAGTTGATGCGCGGCAGGTAGATCTGGCCGGCCTGCGTCTCGGAGGTGTGACGGCTCTCGATGCGGGGAATGAGGCCGAGCTGGACCGCCTGCTGGGTGAGCGAGAAAGCGCCGGTGATGACGGCCTGGCTGGCGATGATGGTGGCGATGGTGGCCAGCAGGATGAAGGGAATGAGGATCGGCTGCGGCACCATCAGGAAGAACGGGTTTTCCAGCGCCTCGGGGCGAGAAAGCACCAGCGCCCCCTGGCCGAGGTAGTTCAGCGTCAGGGCTGGGAACACCAGCACCAGCCAGGCGAGCTGGATCGGTCTCCGGCCGAAGTGGCCCATGTCGGCGTAAAGCGCTTCGGCGCCGGTGACGGCCAGAAAGACCGAGCCAATGACGACGAGGGCGAGAAAGCCGTGGCTGATGACGAAGGCGACCGCCGATGTCGGCAACAGCGCGTAGAGGATCGTCGGGTCGTCGCTGACGTGCATCAGGCCCAGACCGCCCAGGCAGAGAAACCACAGCGCGGTGATCGGTCCGAACCAAATCGCGACGCGGCCGGTGCCGAAACTCTGGATGGTGAACAGCGCGATGAGGATCACGATCGTCAGCGGGACGACGTAATGTGAGAAGCCCGGCGCCACGACCTTGAGGCCTTCGACGGCCGACAGGACCGAGATGGCGGGCGTGATGACGGCGTCGCCGAAGAACATCGAGGCGCCGAGGATGCCGATGACCAGGGCGAAGCCGCCGCGCTTGCCGAGCGCGCCGCGCACCAGCGCCACCAGAGACAGCGTGCCGCCTTCGCCCTTGTTGTCGGCATACATCAAGAAAAGGACGTATTTCAGCGTCACGACCAGGGTCAGCGACCAGATAAGCAGCGACACGACGCCCGTCACCTCGGACCGAGTCAGGCCGTCGGCGGCCGTGTGGTGCAAGGCTTCGCGGAAGGCATAGAGCGGGCTCGTGCCGATGTCACCATAGACGACGCCGACCGAACCGACGGCGAGGCCCAGCATCGAGCCGTTGGCGTGGGGATGCTCTCCGTGACCGTTCGCGTCCACGGTCGGGGAGGGCGCGCCGGGGGCGGCCGTCTGCGGGGCTTTTGATTTTGCGTCGTTCATGGAGAACCGTCACAGGGATCGGACGTCGGTGACGTCGGCTCGATCCGGCGGCGTGGAAATAGCGGAATATGCACAAATCCGCAAGCGCGCCTCCTTGGCGGGATTGCCCGCAATCCGGGCATTTTCGCCGACGTTGCCGTGTCTGTCATCCACTGTACCACGATTGGGGAGCCGTTGCCGGCCGGTCGGCCATTTGATCTGCTCTACGAACGCCAGGCGGCGATTGAGGTTCCAATTTGACGGGCGATGATCTAGAAAGCGCGGAATTGCCGCTTGCCGTCATCGCTGATGTCGATCCGGCTCCTTTTCGGCCGAGTTGTCGTCCATGTCGTTTGTCTCCGTGCTCCTCGTCGCCCTGGGCGGCGCCCTCGGCTCGGTCTGCCGCTATCTGGTAGGCGTCGGCACCGGTCGGCTCCTCGGGCCGGACTTTCCCTTTGGCACGATGATCGTCAACATCGTCGGATCCTTCGTCATGGGACTGTTCATCGAGCTCCTGGCCGTCAGATTCGACGGATCCGAGTCCCTTCGCCTGTTCGTGGCGGTGGGCATTCTCGGCGGTTTCACCACGCTGTCCTCCTTCTCGCTCGACAGCGTCGTATTGTTCGAACGTGGCGCGATCGGCGCCGCCGCCCTCTATGTCGGCGGCTCGATCGTCCTGTCGTTGGCCGCGCTGGTTGCCGGTCTCCACTTCGTGAGGGCCTTTGCATGACCCATGGAACGCCCGGCGGGCCGCGCGTCGAGACGATCATCGTGGCAAAGGACGAGGCTGGCATGCGCCTCGACCGGTGGTTCAAGGACCACTTCCCCGGCCTCGGCTTCGGGCATTTGCAGAAGCTGATCCGATCGGGTCAGGTGCGCGTCGACGGCGGGCGCTGCAAGACCGACCAGCGCCTCGGCGCCGGCCAGACCGTTCGGGTGCCGCCGGTGCAATATGGCGACGCGGCGCAAAGCGGCGCATCCTTCTACGATGGCGAAGGTGGTGCGCCGATGGCGCGCCCGAAGCAGGTGGCCTCCGCCAACGAGGCCGAGTACCTGCGCTCCTTGCTGCTTTATGAGGACGAGCATGTCTTCGTCTTCAACAAGCCGGCAGGGCTGGCAGTGCAGGGCGGATCCGGCATGACGCGCCACATCGACGGCATGCTGGAAGCCTTGCGTGACCGCAAGGGCGTCAAGCCGCGCCTCGTCCATCGCCTCGATCGCGAGACCTCCGGCTGCCTGCTGGTCGCCCGCTCGCGCCTCGCGGCGGCGACGCTGGCCCGCACGTTCCAGACCCGTTCGGCGCGCAAGATCTATTGGGCTCTGGTGTTCGGCCAGCCCAAGCCGGCCCAGGGCAAGATCTCAAGCTGGCTGAAGCGCGTTTCGGGGCCGGACGGCGACATGATGACGGTGGCCAAGCATGGCGAGCCCGATGCCCAGCACGCCGTCACCTTTTACTCGATCGTCGAGCATTCGGCCGGCCGCCTGTCGTGGCTGACCATGAAGCCGACGACGGGGCGCACCCATCAGTTGCGCGTCCATTGTCAGGCGATAGGCCACCCGATCATCGGCGACCCTCGCTATTTCGACATCGAGAACTGGCAGCTTCCCGGCGGTATCCAGAACAGGCTGCATCTCCTCGCCCGTCGTCTCACCATCCCGCACCCGGCGGGTGGCCAACCGATCGACGTCACCGCGCCGCTGCCGCCGCACATGCTGCAGTCCTGGAACCTTCTCGGTTTCGAGGTGACCGACAAGGATGAGGAAAATCCATCATTTCCGGAAGACTGATCGGCGAGACGCCGGCTCGACCTATGGTAGAAGGGGGGTGTAACGAATCACAGGTTTGATGACGTAGACGTGGCGACGGCGCTCATGCCGTGCCGGGAGGAAGAATGACCGCCAAGCTGGACCGGATGCGCATGATCCCATTGATCGGCGCCATTCTCGCCATCGGCTTCCTGATCACCAACATGGTCAGCTATCTCGTCGCCGTCGACACCGTGAGACAATCGATCGTCGAAACCGAGTTGCCGCTCACCGGCTCCAACATCTACTCCGAGATCCAGACCGATCTGGTGCGGCCGATCCTGGTCTCCTCGCTGATGGCCAACGATACCTTCGTGCAGGACTGGCTGCATTCTGGTGAGCTCGATCTCGGGGCGATCACCCGCTATCTCAAGCGCATTCAAAGCCGGTACAACACCTTCACCGCCTTCCTGGTCTCGCGCGACACGCAGGCCTACTATCATTTCCAGTCGCCGCCCCGTCACCTCAAGCGCGACGATCCGGCCGATAACTGGTTCTTCCGGTCGATCGACGCGGTGGCCCCTTATGAGGTCAACGTCGACATCAACAAGCAGCAGAACGACGCTCTGACCGTTTTCATCAACTATCGGGTCGTCGATCATGACGGCAAGATGATCGGGCTTGCCGGCGTCGGTCTGGATTTCCGCACGGTGCGCAACGTCGTCGCGCGCTATCGCGAACAGTTCGATCGCAACATCTACTTCGTCAACGCGCGCGGCGAGATCGTGGTGGCCACCGACGCCGATACGCCGGTGGGGGCCTCCATTCGGACGTCCGAGGGGCTTGACGCGATCGCCGACCGAATTCTTCGGGAAGAGAGCGGTCAGTACTCATTCCAACGCAATGGGCGGACCATTCTCCTGTCGCATCGGCTCGTCCCCGATCTTGGCTGGCGGGTGATGGTCGAGCAGGACGAAGCGGCGGCGATGCGGCCTTTGTGGCTCGGCTTCCTCTTCAACCTCGCCGTCGGCTTTGTCGTCATCGTCGTTTCGCTCGCTCTTATCTCGGTGGCGTTCGGCATCTACAAGAAGCGCGTCGGCGACGTTGCGTTTCGAGACGTGCTGACCGGCCTGCTCAACCGGTCCGGCTTCGAGGCGGAGTTCGACGCGCGGGCGTCCTCCCGCCGCGCTCCGTCCGGCCCATTCAGCCTGATCATGATCGATCTGGATGCCTTCGGCGCCTTCAACGATCGGTTCGGTCGCGCTGCCGGCGATGCCGCCCTCGGCAAGGTCGGCCGGATCGTGGCCGATGTCGCCAGTGGTGACGGCGTGATGGCCCGCCTCGACGGCGACGATTTTGTGATCATTCGGGAAGGCGGTCCCGACGCCGCCGTCCGCTTTGCCGACAGCCTCGTGAAGATCATCGGCGCCGAGACCTTCGGGGACAGCGTTCTTGCCCAGTTGACGGCCAGCGTCGGCGTCACCCCGCTGTCGGCCGGGGAGGAACGCAGTTCCGCCATTGATCGGGTCGATCGGGCGTTGCGTAAGGCGAAAGCGGCCGGCGGCGATCGCGTCTGTCTCGCCTGACGCTCGATAAGCCCATGGCTCGGCACCTCTTCTAGTGGGGTGCTTGGCCGAGGTTCGGCACTTGCCCCGGGACTGCCTAAGCCGGAAATCGGCATGAACGGCCGGTGGCTCGTTTGGCGTGTACTTTCGGCCAGAGAGCGATAAATAGTTGAGTTTCCTATCCTTTTTCGGACTAGAAATTTTCCTGGCTAGTCCGGGAACACGTCACGTGTTCGTGAGTTTATAGAACTGGCAGACGCACTGCACGCAATGTAAAATTGGTAAGTAAACATTACCTGATGATATCCCGGCTCCGATTACTGCGGGAATTAGATGGATTTAGGGATAAGTACGTATGATTTTAAGTATGATTTATGGACCTATGACGAGGTTGCATAGCAATTGTGGGTGATGTTCCCTTGATCTTCTTCATGCGAGTGTTATCTTCTGCTGGCAGTGTTGCGTCGAACATATTTTGGGAGGATGTGTCATGAACGTCACCGAAGTGTCTTTCGTCGCAGCGGCCGCTGCTGCGGCGAGCGGAAAGGCTTTGCCGGCCATTGGCCAGACGCCCGCCCGCTATGCCGGCCATGCCTTCGAAACGGGGGCTGATGCGCCCGACCGGCCGGGTGTCTTCGTACTGACGACGGAGCTGTCCGGGCGCGCCCATCCGATCTATGTCGGGGAAAGCGAATCCGTGATCGTCGCGGTTTCGGCCGTTCTGGCCGCCAACCCGGTCCTGAAGCGGCTTACCGCCGGTGTGTTCTGGAGGGCATCACCCTTTACCCTCGACCGCCGGCATCTCGTCGAGGAGCTGGTCGAGGAATATCAGCCTCATTTCAACGCGGCCGCCGAGGTGGATAAGCGCGATCATTCGTCCGACCGGGATGACTGGGTGCGCGATCCGATCGAGTTGATCGCTCGTTTCTAGTGCAGGCGTCTTAACGTCGATGACAAAAGGGCCTCGAACCGGCGGTTCGAGGCCCTTCCAATTATGTTCCGTCTGTCGAGAGGGGACGGGTCAGCCTTCGTTCGGCTGAGCCGCGAGACGCATGTCGAGGTAGCGGCCGCAGTGCTCGATCAGCTCTTCGATCTTCTGGTCGAAGAAGTGGTTGGCGCCTTCGATGATCTTCTGATCGATGACGATGCCCTTCTGGGCTTTCAGCTTGTCCACCAGCGCCTGCACGTCCTTCTGCGGCACCACCTTGTCGATGTCGCCGTGAATGATCAGGCCCGAGGAGGGGCAGGGCGCGAGGAAGGAGAAATCGTTGAGGTTGGCCGGCGGGGCGATCGAAATGAAGCCCTCGATCTCCGGGCGGCGCATCAGGAGCTGCATGCCGATCCAGGCACCGAAGTCAAAGCCCGCAACCCAGCAGAAGCGCGCCTCAGGATGGATCGACTGCACCCAGTCCAGCGCCGAGGCGGCGTCCGACAGTTCGCCCGAACCGTGGTCGAACTGGCCCTGGCTGCGGCCGACGCCGCGGAAGTTGAAGCGCAGCACGGCAAAGCCGCGTTCCTTGAACATGTAGAACAGCCGGTAGGCGATCTGGTTGTTCATGGTGCCGCCGAATTCCGGATGCGGATGCAGGATCATGGCGATCGGCGCGTTTCGCACCGCAGCCGGCTGGTAGCGGCCTTCGATGCGTCCGGCAGGGCCGTTGAAGATCACTTCGGGCATGTTGTCCTCGATCTCGACTCGTCCCCCGGGGACCGTTGCCGTTATCGGCAGAGGCTCGTCATATTGACGCAGGGAGGGTCTGGTCCTAGATTTAGAATTACTCAAAACTGATGCGGACAGCGCATCGTTTCGGCTCGTGCGCTTGCACTGGACCGCCGGCCGGTCCGGCGTCAAGAAAAATCGCATCCTCAGGGGGGGTTGGGCGTTTGCCCGCCGCTCTGGCGGGCAAAAAGCGGATGGTATAGTGAACGCGCAAGTCGGCCGGTCGTTCCGGCCGTGTTCGCGAATGGGGTAGGTTATGGCGGAGGCGCGCCTTTATTTCGACTGGAATGCCGGCGCGCCGATGAAGGCGGCCGCCCGGCAGCGTCTGGTCGAACTGCTCGGCCGGCCCGGCAACGGTTCGTCCGTGCATGCCGAAGGACGCGCCGCTCGCGCCGTCGTCGAAGGTGCCCGCCGCTCGGTGGCGCGGCTCTGCGGGGCGGAGGCTAAAGGCGTCACCTTTTGTTCCGGTGGCACCGAGGCCGCCAACACGGTGCTGACGCCGGACTGGACCTTGTTCGGCAAGCCGTATCGGCTGGACCGGTTGCTGATATCGGCGGTCGAGCATCCGGCCGTGGCGCGTGGCGGCCGTTTTCCATCGCAGAGCATCGAGGTCATCCCGGTCGATGGCAACGGGGTGGTCGATCTCGGCGTTCTGGAGCGGCGTCTTGCCGAACTCAGTGCGGCGGGCGAGCGGGCTCTCGTTTCGGTCATGATGGCCAACAACGAGACCGGCGTCGTCGAGCCCATCGCCGACGTGGCGCGGATCGCCAGGGCGCATGGCGCGCTGGTTCATTCGGATGCCGTGCAGGCGGCCGGCAAATTGCCGGTCGACATGGGAGCGCTGGGGCTCGACGTGCTGACGCTCTCCGCCCACAAGGTCGGCGGAGGGCAGGGGGTGGGCGCCATCGTGCGCGGCCGCAATGGTTTCGCCTTCACCCCGCTCGTCACGGGCGGCGGCCAGGAGTCCTGGGCACGGGCCGGCACCGAGAATGTGGCGGCCATTGGCGCTTTCGGCGTCGCCGCCGAAGCGTCGCTTGCCGAGCTTGAGGCCATGGCGGGCGTCGCCGCGCGTCGCGACCGCGTCGCGGCTCTGATCCGCGCCATTGCGCCGGACGCCGTGGTGTTCGCGGAGGGGGCGGCGCGACTGGCGAACACGCTCTGCTTCGCCGTGCCGGGCATCGCCGCGGAAACGGCGGTGATCGCTTTCGACCTCGCCGGCGTGGCGCTGTCGTCCGGTTCGGCCTGCTCGTCGGGCAAGGTGACGGCGAGCCCCGTGCTGACGGCGATGGGGGTCGATCCGACGCTGGTCAAGAGCGGCCTGCGCGTGTCGATCGGGGCGGAAACCACTGACGAGGAGATCGCGACCTTCGGTTTGCGGGCGCGCAACGTCTTCGCCGCTATGAAGAAACAACATGGGACCGCCGCAGCCTGAGTGACTACCGGCTGCGAGAAAAAGCGACTACATTGAGGACAGATTTCCCACGGTCCTTGAAACCGCGTGGAAGGAGCAAGAGATGGCAGCAGTTAAGGAGACGGTCGATCAGGTTCTGTCGATCGACGTCGACAAGTACAAATATGGCTTCGTCAGCGACATCGAGTCGGAGCTGGCGCCCAAGGGCCTCAACGAGGATATCGTCCGCTTCATTTCGGCCAAGAAGGACGAGCCGGAATGGCTGACCGAATGGCGCCTCGAAGCGTTTCGCCGCTGGAAGACCATGGAAGAGCCGACCTGGGCGCGCGTCGATTACCCGCCCATCGACTTCCAGGACCTTCACTATTACGCCGCCCCCAAGAAGACGGCCGGCCCGAAGAGCCTCGACGAGGTCGATCCGGCACTGCTCGACACCTACAAGAAGCTGGGCATTCCGCTGAAGGAGCAGGAAATCCTGGCCGGCGTCGAGAAGGGCGAGCGGCTCGTTGCCGTCGATGCGGTGTTCGACAGCGTGTCGGTGGTCACTACCTTCAAGGCCGAGCTCGCCAAGCACGGCGTCATCTTCTGCCCGATCTCGGAAGCGGTGAAGACGCATCCGGAACTGGTGAAGAAGTATCTCGGCTCGGTCGTGCCGGTGACCGACAACTTCTACGCCACGCTGAATTCGGCGGTGTTCTCCGACGGCTCCTTCGTCTACGTGCCGAAGGGCGTCCGCTGCCCGATGGAACTGTCGACCTACTTCCGCATCAACGAGAAGAAGACCGGTCAGTTCGAGCGGACGCTGATCATCGCCGATGAAGGAGCTTACGTCTCCTATCTTGAGGGATGCACGGCGCCCTCCCGCGACGAGAACCAGCTTCACGCCGCCGTGGTCGAGCTGATCGCCCTCGACGATGCGGAGATCAAGTATTCCACCGTCCAGAACTGGTACCCGGGCGACTCGGACGGCAAGGGCGGCGTCTTCAACTTCGTGACCAAGCGCGGCGATTGCCGGGGCAAGAACTCGAAGATCTCCTGGACGCAGGTGGAGACCGGCTCGGCCATCACCTGGAAGTACCCGAGCTGCATCCTGCGTGGCGACAACTCGCGCGGCGAGTTCTACTCGATCGCCATTTCCAATGGCCGCCAGCAGGTCGACAGCGGCACCAAGATGATCCACCTCGGCAAGAACACCTCGTCGAAGATCATCTCCAAGGGCATTTCGGCCGGCCGGTCAAGCAACACCTACCGCGGCCTCGTTTCGATCGGCCGAAAGGCGTCCGGCGCCCGCAACTTCACCAATTGCGACAGCTTGCTCATCGGCAACAAGTGCGGTGCCCATACCGTGCCCTACATCGAGAGCAAGAACGCCTCGGCCATTGTCGAGCATGAAGCCACCACGTCGAAGATCTCCGACGATCAGATGTTCTACTGCCTGCAGCGTGGATTGCCGCAGGAAGAAGCCATCGCCCTGATCGTCAACGGCTTCGTGAAAGACGTGCTGCAACAGCTGCCGATGGAATTCATGGTGGAGACGCAGAAGCTGATCGGCATCAGCCTCGAGGGCAGCGTCGGCTGATCCGGCCGGGCGCACCGCGACACGCGCCTTTTTTCGTGACCAACGACAACGAGCCTCCGCCATGCGCGTCGAGGCCAAACGGACGACAGGACAGAACCATGCTCGAGATCAAGAACCTTCACGCACGGATTGGCGACCGCGAGATCCTGAAGGGTCTCACCCTGACGGTGAAGCCCGGCGAAGTGCACGCCATCATGGGGCCGAACGGCGCCGGCAAGTCGACGCTCTCCTACATTCTCGCCGGCAAGGACGATTACGAGGTCACCGAGGGTGAGGTGCTGCTGAACGGCGCATCGATCCTCGACCTGGAGCCGAACGAGCGTTCGGTGGCGGGCCTGTTCCTCGCCTTCCAGTATCCGATCGAGATCCCCGGCGTCGCCACCATGACCTTCCTCAAGGCGGCGCTCAACGCGCATCGCAAGGCGAAGGGTGAGGGCGAGCTGACGACGCCCGAGTTCATGAAGCTGGTGAAGGGCGTCGCCGAGAAGCTCAACATCACCTCGGACATGCTGAAGCGGCCGGTCAACGTCGGCTTCTCCGGCGGCGAGAAGAAGCGCGCCGAGATAATGCAGATGGCGCTGCTGCAGCCGTCGATCTGCATTCTCGACGAGACCGATTCCGGCCTCGACATCGACGCGCTGAAGGTGGTGTCGGAGGGCGTCAACGCGTTGCGTTCGCCCGATCGTGCCTTCGTGGTGATCACCCACTACCAGCGCCTTCTCGATCATATCGTGCCGGACATCGTGCACGTGCTGTCCGATGGGCGAATCGTCCGCACCGGCGGGCCTGAGCTTGCGCTCGACCTTGAGAAGAACGGCTATGCTGCCTACGTGGCCGAAGCGGCCGCCTGAGGGGGATGACCATGGTTGCCACCCCCGTTCGCACGCCGGCAGAACAGGCGCTTGCCGCCCGCTACCCGGCCGAGAGGACGTCGCTGCCCGGAACGGCCGACGTCATCGCCATCCGTGATGCCGCCTTTGGCGGCGTCGACAAGAGCGGCCTGCCGCACCGCCGCGTCGAAGACTGGAAATACACCGACCTGCGCGCCCGGCTGAAGACGTTTCCGCCCGCCGCCGGTCCCGGCGACGTGGCGCGCGTGCTGATTGCCGCGCCAGCGGTGGAGGGCGACAAGGCACGCCGTCTCGTCATCGCCAACGGTCGCTACCGGCCCGAACTGTCCGATCTCGAGGATCTTGAGCCCGGCCTGTCGATTTTCTCGCTGGCCAAGGCATTGGAAGCGGGCGACGCGGCGGTGGTTGCCGCGCTGAAGCTTGACGATGTCATTGCCTCGAACACCGCAGTGGCACTCAATACGGCCTTCATGACCGACGGTCTCGTCATCGGCGTGGCCGAAGGGGCCGAGATCGCGCGGCCGGTGGAGCTCGTCCACATCGCCGAGGGCGAGCCTGCGGCCTCGACGGCGGTGCGTCACTTGGTCACCGTCGACAAGGGCGCCCGCTTGACGCTGATCGAGACCATCGAGTCGCTCGACACCGTCGCTCACCATTCCAACGTCATGACGGTGGTCGAGGTGGGCGAAGGGGCGAAGGTCGACCATATCCGCCTGCAACTGGAGCCGGACGAGGCGGTCAGCATGACCACTCTGGTGGCCAGGATCGGCCGCGAGGCGAACTTCGACACCTTCAACGCGGCGTTGGGCGCCGGTCTCGCCCGCGCGCAGATCTTCGCCGAGTTCGCCGGTCGCGATGCCCAGGCCGGCTTCCGAGGGATCACCATGCTCAGCGGGCGGCGTCATGCCGACACGACGCTCTCGCTGATCCACGGTGCCGAGAACTGCAACAGCCGGGAGCTCTACAAGGCGGTCATCGACGGCGAGGCGCGTTCGGCCTTCGCCGGCCGCATCGCCGTTCCGGCCCACGCCCAGAAGACCGACGCGCGCATGATGACGGCGTCGCTTCTGCTCTCCGAGGATGCCGAGGCGGATGCCAAACCGGAACTGGAAATCTTCGCCGACGACGTTCAGTGCGGCCATGGGGCAACCTGCGGCGCCATCGATGAGGATCTTCTGTTCTATCTCCTGTCGCGCGGCATTCCCAAGGCCGAGGCCGAGAGCATGCTGATCCTCGCCTTCCTCGGCGAGGCGATCGACGAGATCCAGAATCAGGCGGTTCACGACGCCCTCATCCACCGCGTCGAGGGCTGGCTGAAGGCCAGGGCGGCGTAAGCCGGCATCGCCGCCCGGCATGCCGGGCGGCCAAGACAAGAGACGATGATGATGTCCGTTCCGTCCTATGACGTCGAGACCGTGCGCGGGGATTTCCCGATCCTCGCCGAGAAGGTCTACGGCAAGCCGCTGGTCTATCTCGACAACGGCGCCTCGGCGCAGAAGCCGCTCGCCGTGCTCGACCGCATGCGCCATGCCTACACCCACGAATACGCCAACGTGCATCGTGGACTGCACTACCTGTCGAACGCCGCCACGGAGGCCTACGAGGACGCTCGCGAGGCGGTGCGCGCCTTCCTCAACGCGCCGTCGATGGAGCAGGTGATCTTCACCCGTTCCTCGACCGAGGCGATCAACCTGGTCGCGGCAAGCTACGGCGGCATGGTGCTCAGTGAGGGCGACGAGGTCATCCTCTCCATCCTGGAGCATCACTCCAACATCGTGCCGTGGAACTTCCATCGAGAGAAGAAGGGCGTCGTCATCAAGTGGGCGCCGGTCCGCGACGACGGCAGCTTCGATCTCGAAGCCTTCGAGGCGCTCTTCACGCCGCGTACCAAGATCGTCGCCATCACGCAGATGTCCAACGTCACGGGCACCATCGTGCCGATCAAGGACGTGACGCGCATCGCCCATGCCCATGGCGCGGTGGTGCTTGTCGACGGCAGCCAGGGCGCGGTGCATCTGCCGGTCGACGTGCAGGATCTCGATGCCGATTTCTATGTGCTGACGGGACACAAGGTCTACGGCCCGACCGGCATCGGCGTTCTCTACGGCAAGCGGCACCTTCTGGAAGCCATGCCGCCCTGGCAGGGCGGCGGCGAGATGATCGAGACGGTGACCACCGAGGGAGTGACCTACAACGCGCCGCCGCATCGCTTCGAGGCCGGCACGCCGCCGATCGTCCAGGCCATCGGGCTGGGCGCGGCCTTGCGCTACATGGAAAGCCTCGGCCGGGAAGCGATTCTCGCCCATGAGACCGACCTGCGCGATTATGCCATGCAGCGACTCGGCGAGATGAACTCCGTCCGCATCTACGGCACCACCAAGGAGAAGGGCGCCATCGTCGCCTTCTCGATGAACGGGGCGCATGCCCATGACGTCGCCACCGTCATCGACCATTCCGGCGTTGCCGTTCGTGCCGGCACGCATTGCGCCATGCCGCTGCTCGCCCGTTTCGGGGTGACCTCGACCTGCCGTGCCTCCTTCGCCCTCTACAACACGCGCGCCGAAGTGGACGCGCTGGTCACGGCCCTCAGAAAGGCCGAGGCCCTGTTCGGATGACCGACATGACCGACATGACCAACCACAGCGATCCGTCGCCCAATCAGCCAGAAACTGCCGGCGGCTCGGCCATTTCGCCGGTCGAGCTCGAACGCATCACCGACGATATCGTCGCTGCGCTGAAGACCGTCTACGACCCGGAGATTCCGGCCGACATCTATGAGCTCGGCCTCGTCTACCGGATCGACATCGACGATGACCGCCTCGTCACCATCGACATGACGCTGACCGCGCCGGGCTGCCCGGTGGCCGGCGAAATGCCGGGCTGGGTCGAGAATGCCGTTGGCGTGGTGCCCGGCGTTTATGGCGTCAAGGTGAACATGGTGTTCGATCCGCCGTGGACGCCCGACCGGATGAGCGAGGAAGCCCAGGTCGCCACCGACTGGTACTGAGTGCCAGATCCGAGGCCCATCCCGGTGTCGCCTCGCTCGGCGGTCTTCGGGGTGCAACGCGGCCATGCGGGCAAGATGCTTGCCGGCAATGCGTTTGCTTCCTATTTTCAGTCGTATCGCTTCGGCCTTGAACCGAGGCGGTTTGGGAGAGTGATGACATGGCTGTCGCCAAGTTTGCCGTGATGACGCTGACCGAAGCCGCCGCCGAGCGCGTGCGGGAAATCGTCGGCAACGCCGACGATGCCGTGGGTATCCGTCTGGGTATCAAGAATGGCGGCTGCGCCGGCATGTCCTACACGCTCGATCTCGCACGCGAGGCCCAGCCGGCCGACGAACGCGTCGAGGCGCATGGCGCCACCGTGTTTGTCGAGGCCAAGGCCGTGCTGTTCCTTCTGGGCACGGAGATGGATTTCGAGCAGACGCCGCTCCGCACCGGTTTCGTCTTCCGCAACCCCAACCAGGTCGGCTCTTGTGGTTGTGGCGAAAGCGTCAGTCTGAAGCCGGCCGAACCGGCCGAGGCCTGATCCGCTCCGCCTCACGCAGTCGCAGTCGGCGTGGACTTGTCGTAGGCGCGGTCCGCCGCGAGTCGGCTGGCTGCGCTGGCTGTCCCGCTTCCGGCCGTCGCCTCGGCGTGCTTGGCGAACCAGTCTTCGAGAACGCGCTGTGACCAGCGGCTCTGCTTCGGTCCCGTCTCGTTGTTCACCGAGAACAGCGATTGCATGCGCTGAATGAGATCCGCGCCCGAAGAATCGCCGCTGGTGGATGCGGAGGATGGTGTGCCGTCGGGATAAACCCATTGCGGCCTCCACGCCGATGGATCGCCATCGGCAAAGCGGACACCGATCAGTGTAATCCCGTCGTCCCTTGAGGTGCTGGACGAGTATGGGTCTTCGGCCGTCCCGTAGAGAGCTTCCGCCTGCTTCTTGTAGGTTTCGAAATCCGCCAGCATGTCGCGCGTCAGGTCGACCGCCTTGATGCGGCCGTTTGCCATCGATCCTATTCTCGTCAGATCGGTTACCTTGAGTCCGTCGCTGGAACTGATCATCGTTTCCTCTCCTGCGCGCCTGTGGCTAGCTTGAGGAGCTGGAAGCAAGTTCCATTCCGATGGTGTAACCTAGATTTCTCAACGGGATAGCGGCGGGCTTCCCCAGTCTTTGCCCTGCAGATTCTGCCGTACCGGGAAACGCCTGCCGGCTCTGCGCCCATGCAAAAGGGGAGCAGAACGGCTGTCCTGCTCCCCTTCAATGTTCGATGTACCGGCTTACCAGTTGTGCTGGTGAGCGCCGATCTGCTCGAGAATGCGGTCGACGTCCGCCTTCTGGCAAAGCTGCGTTCCGGGACTCGTCACCGAGGCCGTTCCGGAAGCGACGCCGAGACGGAAGGCATCTTCCGGAATGAGGCCCGAGGCAAGACCATAGACCATGCCGCCCACGAAGCTGTCGCCGGCGCCCGACGCGCTCTTCACTTCGACTTCGGGTGCCTTCAGGAACAGGTGGTTTTCGGCCGTGACCAGCAAGGCGCCGTCGCCACCCATGGTGATGGCGATCATCTTCACCCTGCCGGAGCCGATGAGCTCCTTGGCGGCGGGCACCATGTCGTCAACAGTGGGGAGAGGGCGCCCGACCAGCTTGGCGAACTCGCCTTCGGACGGCTTGAACAGCGTGATGCCGCCGCGCTCCAGCGCCAGCTCGAGCGGCTTGCCCGAGGTGTCGAGCACCAGGTTGCCGCCGCGCTCGATCACCAAGTCGGTGAGCTGGACGTAGAAGTTCTCCGGCATGCCGCGCGGCAGCGAACCCGAGCCGACGCACCAATCCCACTCAAGGTCCTTGAGTGCATAGAGGCAGCGCTTCCATTCGATCTCGCTCACCTCGGGACCTTCCGGGATGAAGCGGTACTCGAGGCCGGTCGACCGCTCGTAGACGAGATGGGCGACGCGGGTCGACTGGGCGATCGGAATCCGCCTGCGCGGAATGTTGCGCGCAGCCAAAAGCTCGTCGAACATCTGGCCCGTCGTACCGCCCGACATGTAGAGGGCGATCGAGCTGCCACCGAGTTCCTGGATCACGCGCGTGACGTTGATGCCGCCGCCGCCCGGATCGTGCTGCTCGTTGGTGATGCGAATCTTATGGGTGTGCTTGACGACTTCGGCTTCGGCCGTGTCGTCAATGGATGGATTGAGTGTGAGCGTGACGATCGGTTTCATTGGTCGCTATTTCATCGCCCGTTCGTTGTTTCGTAACGGCCCAGTTCCAGACGCTTCCTGCTTTCCACCGGTCTCGCGCCGTGATCGGCGTCTTTTTCCGGTCCATGGGCGCAGCGGGTTTGCCACTACGCCTTTTGGATCGGTTGTCGGTTTAGCGCGGTTTCGCTACAAAAGCCATGTCGTAGATCAACTACACTGCGGTGGAGTGTATATATCTCCGCGGCCATCCTTTTGGCGCAAGAATATATGCAACCAGAAGTTACCTGGATACTGGCTGCACGTCGGTCCTGGATCGATCCCCGCCTATTTTGTCCTGGCTCCATCCGCCGGAAAGGTGTTCCGGAAAAGCGGCCAGTCCAGCCTCAAACTCCCAGCTCCGGCGCGCCGTGACGCACAGTCTCCCCCCGTGCACCAGGTCGCCTTGAAAGTGGCATGCTGAAATCGTTCTGTTTCAAGCAAGCCCTTTCAGCATAGGTCTTGGCACAGCTAAGCCTTTTGTGCAAGCACCGAGGCACTACGAAAGGCCAATCGAACGCTCATCTCCCAGGTGTTCATCGAACTGAACCGAGGGGCATGTGTGGGCCGCCGTATCGTTGCCGGCAAGAAGCGCCGGGAATCAAGGTTTTCCGGCTGCTCCGGCAGCACCCGGCGGCCTCGTCGACCGAATGGGCGGGCGACGCGTTTTTCGGCATCGATGGCTCAAGAAAAAGCAGCCCCGCTCCGGAGGGCTTCTTGCCCGGGCCGTCACGGCCCTGATATCTCACTTGGGGTTCGTTCGAGTGACGCGGAATCGCCGGCTGCGGGAAGGTGCCTCTTTCCGATCTGCGGCGGCCGGTCCGGGGCGTGGGTGCACCAATCGACGGGGCGACATGGAACAGCAGCAAGATCCGGTCATCGTTCGCCATCGAGAACTCGAGCGCATCGCCAACATGGCGCTTCGGGCAGGGCGCATCATGATGGAGTGCGGCGCGTCGGTTTCCGTTGTCCACGGGGGGGTGGCCATGATCGCGCGTGGATTCGGCGTCGAGGATGTCGGCATGCGCTCGGGCTATGCTTCGCTGGAGGTCACCGTCCATGCCGGTGGCAACACGATCACGCGCATGATGCAGGTTGGCCGGCTTGGCGTGAATCATCGTCTCGATCAGGCCGTCCGTCGTCTGGCGGTACGGGTTTCGCAGGGCGGCATGAGTGTCGACGAGGTGGAAGCGGAAATCGGACGGCTGGTTCGCGAAACGCCGCGTCATCCGGCCTGGGTGGTGGCGCTGGCCGTCGGGATCGCCTGTGCCTCATTCGGCCGTCTGCTCGGTGTCGACTGGCCGGCGTTCGTCGCCATTCTGGTCGCCGGCACGGTGGGGCAGTACATCCGTCACCAACTGCTGCATCACGGCGTCAACGTGTTCATCGTGGCCGGTCTCATCGCTTTTCTCTCCGCGACCTTGGGCGGAATCGGGTCGATTCTCCTGAACAGCGGCACGGTCAGCCTCGCCATGATGGCGTCGATCCTGCTCCTGGTGCCCGGCGTGCCTTCCACCAATGCCCAGACCGATATCATGGACGGCTACCCCACCATGGGAAGCGCCCGGGCCGTCTGGGTGCTGATGATCATGGTGTTCGCCTCCGTCGGTGTCTGGTTCGCCGAAGCCCTGCTCGGTCTGAGGTCGCTCTGATGCTCGAACTCCTGCCGCACCTCTTTCATCAGGCCCTGTTCGGGGCGCTCGCAGCCGCCGGCTTCGGCGTGCTGTTCAACTTCGGCTTCAGGGCGCTGCCCTGGTGCGCGGCGGCCGGCGCCCTGGCGCTTGCCGTACGGACGATAGGGCAGGATCTCGCCTGGAGCCTCGAAGGCGCTTCCTTCGCGGCTGCCATCGTTACGAGCTGTTCGGTGTCGGCGCTCAGGAAGCAGCTCGGACCGGCCTGCAACGCGGTCGCTCTTGCCGGCTGCATCCCAATGGTGCCGGGAGCCTTCTTCGGGCAAGCCCTCCTCGGCTTCCTGTCCGTCACGGCGCCCAACCTCGTCGATGCCGAGGCGACCTTGATCGTCGCCGTCCAGTCGCTTCTGCGGGTGATCTTCACCCTCGGGGCGATCGGTGCCGGTCTGCTCATCCCGGCGCACCTGCTCAGGAACCAGGACTTCTAGCGGCGACTCCAACTCCTGTGTGGGTCGGCGTGCGGAGCGAGCTTGCAAACAGCTTCGGATCGTAGCATCGGCGCGCCGCGCACTGGACAAACCGGCGTTCGAGCCGGTAAAGCCTTTGCCATTCAAGCAAGCCGCTTACCCGCGTCGTCTGCGGGAGTGAGCGAGAAAAGGACCGACCATGATCCACGTGACTTTCCCCGATGGTTCGCTGCGCGAATATGCTCCGGGGACTACCGGCGCCGAGATCGCCGCCCAGATTTCCAAATCGCTGTCGAAAAAGGCCGTCGCCATGGCGCTCGACGGCGTGCTGTCCGACCTCAACGATCCGATCGTCACCGATGCCCGGCTCGAGATCGTGACGCGCGATGATCCGCGTGCCCTCGAACTGATCCGCCACGATGCGGCGCACGTGATGGCCGAAGCGGTGCAGGAGCTGTTTCCCGGCACGCAGGTGACCATCGGCCCGGTGATCGAAAACGGCTTCTACTACGACTTCTTCCGTCCGGAAGGGCCGTTCACCACCGACGATCTGCCGAAGATCGAAGCCAAGATGCGGGAGATCATCGCCCGCGACAAGCCATTCACCAAGCAGGTCTGGAGCCGCGACGAGGCCAAGGACTGGTTTGAGAAGAAGGGCGAGGCCTTCAAGGTCGAACTGGTCGACGCCATTCCGGCCGACCAGAAGATCAAGATGTACGCGCAAGGGCAGTGGATGGACCTCTGCCGTGGTCCGCACATGACCTCGACCGGCAAGATCGGCAACGCCTTCAAGCTGATGAAGGTGGCCGGCGCCTACTGGCGCGGCGATTCCGACCGCGACATGTTGACCCGCATCTATGCCACCGCCTGGCATACCGAGGAAGACCTCAAGGCCTACCTCACCATGCTCGAGGAAGCCGAGAAGCGCGACCATCGCCGTCTCGGCCGCGAGATGGATCTCTTCCACTTCCAGGAAGAGGGCCCGGGTGTCGTGTTCTGGCACCAGAAGGGCTGGGCGCTGTTCCAGGAGCTGACCGCCTATATGCGGCGGCGGCTCAAGGGCGACTACCAGGAAGTCAACGCGCCGCAGATCCTCGACAAGGTGCTGTGGGAGACTTCCGGCCACTGGGGCTGGTACAAGGAGAACATGTTCGCCGTGCAGTCGGCTGGCGACGAGGCCGAGGACAAGCGCATCTTCGCGCTGAAGCCGATGAACTGCCCCGGCCACATCCAGATCTTCAAGCACGGCCTGAAGAGCTATCGCGACCTGCCGATGCGCCTTGCCGAGTTCGGTGCGGTGCATCGCTACGAGCCGTCGGGCGCCATGCACGGGCTGATGCGCGTGCGCGGCTTCACCCAGGACGATGCGCATATCTTCTGCACCGAGGCCGACATGGCCGCCGAGTGCCTGAAGATCAACGAGCTCATCCTGTCGGTCTATGAGGATTTCGGCTTCAACGAGATCACGGTGAAGCTGTCGACCCGACCGGAAAAGCGCGTCGGCTCGGACGCCCTCTGGGATCACGCCGAAGAGGTGATGACGCGCGTGCTTGGCGAGATCGCCGAACGGTCGGGCGGCCGCATCAAAACTGGCATCAACCCGGGCGAGGGCGCTTTCTACGGCCCGAAGTTCGAGTACACGCTGCGTGATGCCATCGGCCGCGAGTGGCAGTGCGGCACCACGCAGGTGGACTTCAACCTGCCGGAGCGTTTCGGCGCCTTCTACGTCGACGCCGACGGCAGCAAGAAGACGCCGGTGATGATCCACCGCGCCATCTGCGGCTCGATGGAGCGCTTCCTCGGCATCCTGATTGAGAACTTCGCCGGCCACTTCCCGCTGTGGTTCGCCCCGGCGCAGGTGATGGTCACCACCATCACCTCGGAAGCCGACGATTATGCCAAGGAAGTCTACCAGAAGCTCCTGAAGGCCGGCGTGCGGGTCGACATCGATCTGCGCAATGAGAAGATCAACTACAAGGTCCGCGAGCATTCGCTGGCCAAGATCCCGCTGATCTTCGTCTGCGGCCGCAAGGAAGCCGAGGAAAAGTCGGTCAACGTCCGCACCCTCGGCTCGCAGCATCCGAAGTCGATGTCGCTCGACGAAGCGCTGTCGATGGTGAAGGCGGAGATCGTGCCGCCGGACGTCAAGCGGGCGCTTGCCGAGGCCTGAACGGCCTTGCATGATCCATGACGCAAAAGGTCCGGAGCGATCCGGGCCTTTTGTTATCATGGCAAGCCCTGCGCAAGGCGCATGGGCTAGGTTTACACCGCAACCCGTTGCAGGAACTCGTCGATCGCCGCTTCGAGATCGCGGGTCTGGCTGAGAACCAGACCGGCAGCCGCTTCGACGTGCCGGGCGGTGTCGGAGGTTCTGCCGATCGCCTCGACCACGTGCCCGACGCTTTCGGACACCGTGACCGTGTTACCGGAGGCTTCGCTGACGTTGCGGCTGATCTCGTTGGTGGAGGCTTCCTGCTGTTCCACGGCCGAGGCAATGCCGAGCGTGGCGCGGTTCACTTCCTCCATGGTGGCGGCGATGGCGCGGATCGATTCGACCGCTTCGGCGGTCGACGCCTGCATTTCCGAGATCTGAGCCGCGATCTGCTCGGTGGCGCGGGAGGTCTGGTCGGACAGCCCCTTCACCTCGGCGGCGACGACGGCGAAGCCCTTGCCCGCCTCACCGGCGCGTGCCGCCTCGATGGTGGCGTTGAGTGCCAGCAGGTTGGTCTGCTCGGCGATCGACCGGATCAGCGTGACCACCTGTCCCACCCGACTCGCGGCTTCGGCGAGGCCGGCCACCTGGTCGTTGGTACGCCGGGCGCCTTCGGTGGCGCTGCCGATGACGGTGGTGGTGCGGCCGACGTGGCTGACCACCTCGCTGATCGACGAGGCGAGCTCCTCGGCGGCGCCGGCCACGACCGTGACCTTCTCCGAGGCGCCTCGCGAGGCGGTCGATGCGCTTTCGGCTTGTGTCCGGGTGCGTCCCGCCTCGTCGAGCAGACCGTCGGCGGCGCTTTGCATGCCGGCCATGGTGTCGGTGACGGCGCGGGTCAGCTCGCCGGCCACAGAGCGGAAGTCGCGCACTGCCGCCTCGAAGGCTTGCTGACGGCGAAGGCGCTCCCCCGCGTCGGCGCGCTGTCCGTCTTCGAGGCGGGCCTTCTCGGTCTGGTTGGCTTGGAAAACGGCCAGCGTGCGGGCCATGGCGCCGATCTCGTCGGCCCGGTCGGTATCGGCGACGGTTGCCGCCTCGCCGCGCGACAATACATCCATGGTCGTGCGAATGCGGCCGAGCGGTGCGGTGATCGAGCGGCTGATCTGCCAACTGATCAGGCCACCGGCGAGCAGCGTCAGCGGCACGACGAGGTAGATGAGGCGCAGCGCGAACTGGGTTCCGTCGGTGAAGGCCTGGGTCGTCGAGGCGTTGAGATTGGCGGCGGCGCCCTTGATGGCGCTGGTCAGAGGCTCGGCGAGATCGAAGGAGAGAGACGTCTGGTCGGCGACCTTCACCCAGGACGCGTAGAGATCGACATAGGAGGTAAAGGCGGCGGAATAGGCGGCAAGGCGGGCCTTGAGCGCATCCTTTGCTTCCGCGCCGAGCTGGGTCTTGTCGAGTTCGCGGATAAAGCGTCCGCCGGCGGCATCGAAGGCGCCGGAACTTGGTCCGTCATGGCGCAGCATGAACTCGGCGCGCGCCTGATTGAGCTGGGCAAACGCCTGCACGACGCGCACGGTATCGGGATTCTGGCCGCTCTTGGTGGCCTTGTTCACGTCGGTCCGCAGGGCCTGGAAGGCGGCTTCCATCTCGCCCTGAATGCCGCTGTCGTTGCCGAAGCCGAGCTTGGTCTGTCCGCTCTTCACTTCGGCGAACTGCCCGGCGATCTTGTCGAAAAGCGCGGCGAGCTGGTCGGCTTCGGTTGTCGCGGCACCGACGGCGCCGGCCGCGTCTTCAAGGCGCCGGATGGTGTTTTGCGTCTCGCCGAGGAGGCTGTCGATCTCCGTCGCGCGCTCGGAGGTCGGGGCGACCATGAACAGTCGCTCCTTGGCGGCGAGCTTGTTGGCGAGGCTCTGTGTCTGTTCGGAAAGAAGCGACAGGCCGGTGGCAGCGGAGGAGGTTTCTTCCAGCGCGCGCATGGACACGACGGCATAGCCACCTGTGCCCGAGACGACGGTCAGTCCGGCGAGCCAGACGAGCGAGAGCGATGCGACCTTGACGCGGATGGACAGCCCGCCACGTGAGCGACGCGAGCCAGCCGGCTTTGAGCGAAACAACATGCCAAGTCCCCTGTTTCTTTTGGCTCTATTAGACTTTTGGTTGCTTAACGGCATGCTAATCGCGCGTTGTAAGTCGATTGTGTGCCTGATCTAAGTTTAACTTCAGTTAATCTGCCAAATTTGCATGCAAACCTAGCAGATCCGTGCCGATTTAGTTGTCATTTATCCCTATTTGGGTGGTTCAATAGGAGGGGTGCCTCCTCCGAATGCCTTCGTTTAGAGCATAAAGTGCAGCAGGAATGAGCACACTTAACGTGCGCAGTACTGCCGCTGTGAAGCGGCAGGTTGCGCTACGTATTCTCGCATAGTGTCGAGACGTCACACCGTCCACCTCATGGGGCGAACCTTCACGCCGATGGTCGCCATTTCCATGCGAGCGCCAACCGGCCCCACATGAGGGCGAGCCTCAAAAAAGGCGCGACCTTCGACGCCGGAGCCTGTAACGTGGCCGTCCGCTTTCACCGGAATGCCCGTCGATGAACGTTACGCTTCGCCCTGGTTTCGCCCACTCCGCCTGTCCGCACGACTGTCCGTCGACCTGCGCGCTCGATGTCGAAGTAACGCCCGAGGGGCGCATCGGTCGGCTGCGTGGCTCGCCGGACAACAGCTATACGGCCGGCGTCATCTGCGCCAAGGTCGGCCGCTACGCCGAGCGTCTCTACCATCCCGACAGACTCATGAAGCCGCTCCTCAACGTCGGCGCTAAGGGGGAAGGGAAGTTCCGGGAAATCTCCTGGGACGAGGCGCTTGATCGCGTCGTGGACGCCTTTCTCACCGCCGAGCGCCAGTTCGGCGCCGAAAGCGTCTGGCCGTACAAATATGCCGGAACGATGGGGCTGGTGCAGCGCGACAGCATCCAGCGGCTGAGGCATGCCAAGAAGTATTCCCGCAGCTACGAAACCATCTGCGTGACGCCGGCCTGGACGGGTTGGATCGCAGGAACCGGTCTGTTGGCCGGCCCGGATCCGCGCGAGATGGCGGTCTCCGACTGCATCGTCATCTGGGGGACCAACGCCGTCACGACGCAGGTCAACGTGATGACCCACGCCGTCCGCGCTCGCAAGACGCGCGGTGCGAAGATCGTCGCCGTCGACGTCTACGAGACCGAGACCGTGCGGCAGGCCGATCTCGGCCTTGTGCTGAGGCCCGGCTCCGATGCCGCGCTGGCCTGCGCGGTCATGCACATCGCCTTCCGGGATGGCTATGCCGACCGCGCCTACATGGAAAAATATGCCGACGCGCCGGCCGAACTCGAAGCCCACCTGAAATCCAGAACGCCGGAGTGGGCCGCCGCCATCACCGGACTTTCGGTCGCCGAGATCGAGGCGTTCGGCAAGCTGGTCGGCACGACGCCGCGTACGTTCTTCCGCCTCGGCTATGGATTCACGCGGTCGCGCAACGGCGTCGTGTCCATGCATGCGGCGCAGTCCATCGCCACCGTGCTCGGTCTCTGGCAGCGCGAGGGGGCAGGGGCCTTCCACAACAATGGTGCCCTCTACCGTCTCAACAAGGCCATGGTCGAAGGGAACGAGATGGAGGATGACAGCATTCGTCATCTCGACCACTCGCGCATCGGTCCCGTGCTGGTCGGCGAAGCGGATGCCCTCAGGGGCGGGCCGCCGGTCAAGGCGATGCTCATTCAGAACTGCAACCCGATGACGGTGACGCCGGAGCAGGACAAGGCGCGGCGCGGCTTTTTGCGCGACGATCTGTTCGTCTGCGTGCACGAGCAGTTCATGACCGACACGGCCAAGGTTGCCGACATCGTGCTGCCGGCCACCATGTTCCTGGAGCACGACGACATCTATAAGGCTGGTGGCCAGCAGAGCCTGCTGTTCGGACCGAAGGTCGTCCAGCCGCCCGAAGGCCCTCGCGAGAACATCTACGTCATCAACGAGCTGGCCAAGCGCCTTGGCGCCGACCAGCATCCCGGCTTCCACATGACGGCGCGCGAGCACGTCGACTGGATGTTGCAGCACTCCGGGCTCGGCACTCTGACCGACCTCGAGGAGAAGCGATTCTTCGACATGCAGCCGGACTTCGAGACGGCGCATTATGTGAAGGGATTCGCCTACCCCGACGGCAAGTTCCGCTTCAAGCCGGACTGGACCAAGGTCAAGACGTCGAACATCGGGCCGATGGGGCCGTGGCAGGAGATGCCGTCGCTGCCCGATTACTGGCCGGTGGTCGAGGAAGCCGACGAAACGCATCCCTTCCGCCTGGTAACCGCTCCGGCACGCAACTTCCTCAACAGCTCGTTTGGCGAGACGCCGACCTCCGTGACGCGCGAAGGCCGTCCGACCCTGAAGGTGCGGCCCGATGACGCCGGCCGGCTTGGCATCGCCGACGGGGATGCGGTGGTGATCGGCAACCATCGCGGTCGGGTCGAGCTTCATGCCGAGTTGTTCGAGGGCTTGCAGGCTGGCGTGGTGGTGGCCGAGGGCATCTGGGCGAATCGTGCCCATGGCGGCAAGGTGGGCATCAACACGCTGACCGGCTCGGACGAGATCGCTCCGTTCGGCGGTGTCGCCTTTCACGACACCAAGGTCTGGCTCAGGAAACTGTGATGCTTGGGGTGTGCCGGGTTCGGCGCGTGGTCGGGATGGGTGCCGCGGCCGGCAGCTCGCCCTGAGTCATGCCCAAGATTTTGAATCCGGGGCATTTCCTTTGCATTGAGATGATTTCATCCGGCTGGGAAATGCTCTATGAAACCGCCGTTTCAGGGCCGCAGGGCGCGGTCCGGCGATTCTTTCGGAATGAGGCCATGATGCGGGTTGTTTCCGGTACTGTAGCCGCCGTTGCGCTTGCCGTCGGTGTGGTGAGCGCGTTGCCGGCAAGCGCCGACACGATTTCCCGCGACACCCTGTCGCGCAAGTTTCTCGATTACTGCGTCAACACCCAGTATCGGGTTGAGGGCATCGACCGGAACTCGATGATCGACAGGTGCCGCAAGGCGTCCGCCGAAGCGCTGGCCCAGTTCGAGGGCGACAGCTTCGACGCGCCGTCGCGCGCGAAGTTCTCGGCCGAGCAGGACAAGGCCATTCGCGCCGCCGTCGCTGCCGCCTTCGCAAAGAAGTAAGGCTCTCTTCTCCGTCGTTTGAGCGCTCTCCCGTCGGGCTCGGCTTCCCGACGGAGGGGACGAGTGCGCCGTTACGCCATGATCGCCTTGATGCCGTCTGCGACGAACTGCACGGCGAGCGAGGCGAGCAGGACGCCGAGAAGTCGCGTCAGAACGTTGCGGCCGGTATCGCCGAGGTAGCGGTCGATGCGGTCGGCGGCGATGAAGATGGCGAAGGACAGGGCGATGATCGCGGCGATGATCAGTACCAGCGTCGCCATGATCAGCGGATCGTGCGCGTCGGCGGCCAACAGGATGGTCGCCGATATGGCGCCGGGGCCGGCCAGGAAGGGAATGGCGATCGGGAAGACGGCGAGGTGACGGATGTCCTCGCCGATCGGCTGCGGATGACCGACGGAAACGTCGGCGTGGCCACTCTTGTCTGAGCCGCCGGACTTGGGCTTCTCGAACACCATCTCGAAGGCGATCCAGAACAGCAGAAGACCGCCGGCGATGCGGAAGGCCGGCATCGAAATGCCGAGGAACGTCAGGATGCCGGCGCCGACGAAGGCGAAGGCGATCAGCACCAGAAAGGCGATGACCGAGGCGCGCACGGCCATGGCGCGACGCATCTCGGGGCGCGCGCCGGCCGTCAGCGCCAGCACGAGCGGCGCGAGGCCCACCGGGTCGATGGTGACAAAAAGTGTCGCGAAGGCATTGAGGATATAGTCGATCGGCATGGCCCGTCCGCCGTTTCGGAAGTTGCCCGCTGCTCTGCCAGAAAACCGATAGCGCCGATAGGGGCGGGTGACCTATTGGCTGCGATTATGAGGAAAAGTCGTGGCTGTTCCCACAAACAAGGCCGAACTCGCCGAAGCCATTCGCGGCAACTACTTGAAACTCCGTACCGATCTGGATGGTGTACCGGAGGCGCTCAGCCGCGAGCAGACGCTCGAAGGGCATGCCAAGGACACGGTCATGAGCGTGCACGATCTGGTCGCCTACCTCGTCGGCTGGGGGGAACTGGTGCTGAAATGGCATGCCGGCCGAAACGCGGGCCAACAGGTGGATTTCCCGGAGACCGGCTACAAGTGGAACGAGCTCGGCCGGCTGGCCCAGAAATTCTATGCCGACTACGCGGATCTGTCCTATCCGGCTCTGCTCGACCGCTTCGCCGCGACCAAGGATCGCATCCTCGCCGTCATTGACGAGACCGGTAACGAGGATCTCTACGGCAAGCCCTGGTACGAGACCTACACGCTCGGCCGCATGATCCAGTTCAACACGGCATCGCCCTTCGACAACGCCCGCAAGCGGCTTCGGCGGTGGAAGAAGGAAAAGGGACTCGCCTGAAGTCGAGGGGGAGGGAAGTGCCGTTTTCCGCTGGACAAACCGGTCGTTCCGTGGTCTTTGCCCCGCCACAGCTTGATCAGGACCAGCCGCCAACCGGCGGCGCCGTACGCGCCGCTCTTCTCGGAGCGCGGCGGCGTTTCGAAACGACGATTCAGTGCGGATGGAGCCCGGAGGCAATGCCGGTCGATCCATTCGCCTGGGAGACATTGGGACCATGAACGACGACCGATCCGGCGCCAGATCCGAGCCGCGTCCGGCTAATCAGCGCGGCGCCGCCCGCCTTGCCGCCGTGCAGGCGCTCTACCAGCTCGAGATCGGTGGCGGCGACCTCATGGAAGTGGTGCATGAGTTCGAGGCCTTCCGTCTGGGCAAGGAGATCGATGGCTTCGAGTATCGGCAGGCCGATGCCGGCTGGTTCCGCGACATCGTCGGCGGTGTGGTTGCCGATCAGCGGACGATCGATCCCATGGTGCATACGGCGCTGGTCGAGGATTGGCCCCTGAAGCGGGTCGATGCCACGCTGCGCGCCATCTTGCGTTGCGGCGCCTACGAGCTCCTAAAGCGTGGCGACGTGCCGGGCCGGGTCATCATCTCCGAATACATCGACGTTGCCCGCGCCTTCTTCGAGGACGACGAGCCGCGTCTCGTCAACGGCGTGCTCGACCGCATCGCCCATGAAATCCGCCCCGACGAGTTCCCCAAAGAGGGCGCGTGAGATGGCGGCGGGCGGCATCGGTGAGTTCGAGCTGATCGCCCGCGTCTTTGCGCCATTGGCAGCCGATGGCGCCTTGGGGCTCACCGACGATGCCGCTTTCTATCGCCCGCGCCCCGGTCGCGATCTCGTGCTGACCAAGGACGAGGTGGTGAGCGGCGTGCATTTCTTCGCCGACGATCCCTGGGATGCCGTGGCGTGCAAGGCATTGCGCGTCAATCTGTCCGATCTCGCGGCAAAGGGAGCCACGCCGGTCGGTTATCTTCTGGCCCTCGGCCTTCCCAAGGACTTCACCGCCGAACAAGTCGACGCCCTGGGCGCCGGCCTCGCCGCCGATCAGGCGACCTACGGCATCTCACTCTATGGCGGCGATACGGTGCGCTCCCCGGCCGGCCTGACGCTGTCGGTGACGGCGATCGGCGAAGTCAAGGAAGGCGGAATGGTCAGGCGCGGCGGCGCGCAGGCCGGTGAGGTCATTGTCGTCACCGGCACCATCGGAGACGCAGCGCTGGGCCTTTCCTTGCGGCTCGATCCGGCGCTATCCGGCCGCCTGGGTCTTTCCGCCGAACATCGCGATCATCTTCTCGACCGCTATCTGCTGCCGCGGCCGCGCGGTGCGCTGGCGTCGGCGGTGGCCGACTGTGCCTCGGGCGGCATGGATATCTCCGACGGTCTCGTCGGCGATCTCGGCAAGATGGCCGCTGCCTCCGGTGTGGCCATCGAGATCGACGCTGACAGCGTGCCGCTGTCGGCCGCCACCCGCGCCGCTGTCGTGGCCGATCCGCACCTGTTCGCCGTGGCTCTGACCGGTGGCGACGACTACGAACTGGCGCTGTCCATTCCCGAGGCGAAGGTTGCCACCTTCCTCGCAACTGCCGCTTCGTTGGGCATCGATGCAACCGTGATCGGCCGGGTCCGGCCGGGGGAGGGCATCGATGTGCAGGGCGATCATCCGGCGCTGGCCGAGCTCGGGTCGGGATCTTACCGGCACTTCTAGAGCAGACCCAGTAAAAATGGGAAGCGGTGTTGCGTCCGAAGTTGCGTGAAAACAACGGGATAGAGCATAGGTCCCGGCCCGGAAGTTGCTAGGTTCCGTATCAAGCGGACGCGCGAACGCCTGTCCGGCTTGCGTCGTCAGGGGCGAGTCGCTAGACCTCCGCGGGGCTCCGCTTGGGTGGCCGCGCATTGTTTTATCGAATCGTTGCTTTCTTTGCATTTCCCGGAGGGCCGATGTTCCGCAAGCTCTACGATTGGACTATGTCGCTGGCCGGCAGCCGCAAGGCGGGCACATGGCTCGCCGCCGTTTCCTTCGCGGAAAGCTCGTTCTTCCCCATTCCGCCCGACGTGATGCTGGTGCCGATGGTGCTGGCTCGACGCGACAAGGCCTTCACCTACGCTTTGATTTGCACCGTTTCCTCGGTGCTCGGCGGCATGCTCGGCTATGCCATCGGTCTTTTCCTGTTCGACAGCCTCGGAGGCTGGCTGATCCGCGTCTATGGCTATGGCCAGAGTTTCGACGAGTTCCGGGCCGCCTACGCCCACTACGGCGCCTGGATCATCCTGATCAAGGGGATGACGCCCATCCCCTTCAAGCTGGTCACCATCGCCTCCGGCTTTGCCGCTTACAACTTCCCTCTGTTCGTGCTGCTCTGCGTCATCACGCGCGGTGCCCGGTTCTTCCTCGTCGCCTTCCTGTTGCGGCTGTTCGGAGAGCCGGTGCGCGAGTTCATCGAGCGGCGACTCGACGCGGTGATGTGGGGACTGCTGATCATCATCATCGGTGGCTTCGTCGCGGCACGCTACGTCGTCTAAGTGTTTGGTCCTGGCATCTGCCGGGCATATCGAACATCTGACCGACCAGGAAATGCTCCAGACTCGTCTGCCGGGGAGCCGGTTTTGGATAGGTTTGATTCAGCCCGATCGGCAGGTGCTCCAGGGCGCTTCGGCGCCGGTTTTCGGCGCCAAGCGAAGCTGAGCGGCCACCGGTTCGCCCCGAATGGGGACAAATCCATAAAATCGTAGGCTTCGGGCTTTCACGGCCTTGACGCCACCAAACCAGACTATATCGGTAATCCCGCCCTCGTATCTGTCCGCAGAACGGGATTGACGCTGCATGCCAGCGCCTCCCGCCAGGCGGAAGAAAAGAGGGTCGCTCCCAAGGCGAACGGGCACGGGAACCGTCAGGCTCCCAAGGGGCGTTCGCCTTCGGTTCGTGGCGCCAAGGCCGGGTTCTCGAGAGTCCGGCACTGCGGAGGGATCATGCACGTTCTATACATCGCGATCATTTGCGGACTTTTGTCCCTCGCCTACGGCGTGTGGGCAATCAAGTCCGTCATGGCATCGGACGCGGGCAGCGCCCGCATGCAGGAAATTTCAGGGGCTGTCGCTGAGGGCGCCAAGGCCTACCTCAAGCGTCAGTACACCACGATCGGCATCGTCGGCGTCGTGATCCTGGTTTTGATCGCGTGGCTGCTCGGCCTGCCGGTTGCCATCGGTTTCGTCGTCGGCGCCGTTCTGTCGGGTCTCGCCGGTTTCATTGGCATGAACGTTTCGGTTCGCGCCAACGTCCGCACCGCCGCCGCTGCCATGCAGTCGCTGGCGGGTGGCCTCAACATCGCTTTCAAGGCAGGCGCCGTCACCGGCATGCTGGTGGCTGGTCTCGCGCTGCTCGGTGTCTCCGTTTATTTCTGGGTTCTGACCGGGCCGATGGGGCATGCAGTCAATGACCGTGTCGTCATCGACTCTCTCGTCGCCCTGGGCTTCGGCGCCTCGCTGATCTCCATCTTCGCCCGTCTCGGCGGCGGCATCTTCACCAAGGGTGCCGACGTCGGTGCCGACCTCGTCGGCAAGGTCGAGGCCGGTATTCCGGAAGATGACCCGCGCAATCCGGCCACCATCGCCGACAACGTCGGTGACAACGTCGGCGACTGCGCCGGCATGGCCGCCGACCTGTTCGAGACCTACGCCGTGACCGTGGTTGCCACCATGGTGCTGGCCTCGATCTTCTTCGCCGGAAATGCCGACCTGCTGCCCAAGGCGATGCTCTATCCGCTGCTGATCTGCGGCGCCTGCATCATCACCTCGATCATCGGCACCTTCTTCGTGAAGCTTGGCGCCAACAACTCGATCATGGGCGCCCTCTACAAGGGGCTCTGGGCTTCGTCGCTGCTGTCGATCGTCGGCCTTGGCGGCGCCACCTCGCTGACCATCGGCTGGGGTGATGTCGGCGTTGTCGATGGCATCATGCTCACCGGCACCAAGCTGTTCGTCTGCGGCATCCTGGGCCTCGTGGTCACTGGCCTGATCGTCTGGATCACCGAGTACTACACCGGTACCGGCAAGCGCCCGGTGGTGTCGATCGCCCAGGCGTCGGTCACCGGTCACGGCACCAACGTCATCCAGGGTCTTGCCGTCTCGCTCGAGTCGACGGCCCTCCCGGCGCTGGTCATCGTCGCCGGCATCATCGCCACCTACCAGCTGGGCGGTCTGTTCGGCACGGCCATCGCCGTCACCACCATGCTCGGCCTCGCCGGCATGATCGTGGCGCTCGACGCCTTCGGCCCGGTCACCGACAACGCCGGTGGCATCGCCGAAATGGCTGGCCTGCCCAAGGACGTTCGTCACACCACCGACGCGCTCGACGCCGTCGGCAACACCACCAAGGCCGTCACCAAGGGCTATGCCATCGGCTCGGCCGGCCTCGGCGCCCTGGTGTTGTTCGCCGCCTACACGAACGACATCAAGCACTTCGCTGAAAGCGGCGTGCCTTACTTCCAGGGCATCGGCAACATCGACCTGTCGCTGTCGAATCCCTATGTCGTCGCCGGCCTGATCTTCGGCGGCCTCATCCCCTACCTGTTCGGCGGTATCGCCATGACCGCCGTCGGCCGCGCTGCCGGCTCGGTGGTTGAGGAAGTCCGTCGTCAGTTCAAGGAAAAGCCGGGCATCATGGCCGGCACGGAGCGTCCCGATTACGGCCGGGCCGTCGACATGCTGACCAAGGCGGCGATCAAGGAAATGATCATCCCGTCGCTTCTGCCGGTGCTGTCGCCGCTGATCGTCTACTTCGGCGTGCTGGCCGCCTCGGGCTCGAAGGCCAACGCTTTCGCCGCCCTCGGCGCCTCGCTGCTTGGCGTGATCGTCAACGGCCTGTTCGTCGCCATCTCGATGACCTCGGGTGGTGGCGCCTGGGACAACGCCAAGAAGAGCTTCGAAGACGGTTTCGTCGACAAGGACGGCGTCAAGCACTTCAAGGGTTCCGATGCCCACAAGGCCTCGGTGACCGGTGATACCGTCGGCGATCCCTACAAGGACACCGCCGGTCCGGCCGTCAATCCGGCCATCAAGATCACCAACATCGTCGCTCTGCTGCTGCTGGCGGTTCTCGCCCATAGCTGATAGATCACGTTGGTATTGCGACTGAACGAAGCGGCGGTCGGGCAACCGGCCGCCGCTTTGGCATTTCGGGTGGTGCCATTCGGCTCCGCCGGCCATTGTCCGGAATCATGACCATGACATCCGCCCAAGCCGCCGCGCCGGCTGGCCTCGGCCGTTATCGCGGCTTCGCCTTCGCCTTCTCGGCCTACCTTCTTTGGGGGTTCCTGCCTTTCTACATGAAGGCCGTCGCCCATATCTCGCCATACGAAGTGGTGGCCCACCGCGTGCTGTGGTCGGTGCCGATCACGGCGGCGATTCTCTTGGCGCTGGGTGGCTTTTCCAGTTTCCTCGCGGTGTTCCGTCAGCCGCGCATGCTTGCCATGGGCTTTCTCACGGCCAGTCTCATCTCGGTGAACTGGGCGATCTACGTCTGGGCGATCGGTTCGGGCAGGGCGCTCGAGTCGGCTCTCGGCTATTTCATCAACCCGTTGGTCAACGTCGCGCTTGGCACGCTCTTTCTGGGCGAACGGTTGAGCCGTGCTCAGATGTTCGCCGTCGCGCTCGCCGTCTTCGGTGTCGGCCTGATGACCGTCGAGAGCGGTGGCCTTCCCTGGGTGTCGCTGGCTCTGGCGCTGACATTCGGCATCTACGGCTATCTCAAGAAGACGCTGCCGATCGGCCCGACGCAGGGGTTCCTTCTTGAAGTCGTTCTGATCTCGCCACTGGCGTTGGCATATATCGGCTGGCTGGCGGCAACGGGCAGCGGCCACTTCATTGGAACCGGGATGGTGACCACCATCTCCGACACGGTGCTGCTGGCGGTTTCGGGTCTCGTAACGGCGGTGCCGCTCATCCTGTTCGTCTATGGCGCGCGATTGCTGCGCTACTCGACCATCGGCCTCATGCAATACATCGCGCCGTCGATGATTTTCCTGACCGCCGTCTTCGTGTTCCACGAGCCGTTCTCGGCCGGCAAGCTTGTCGCCTTCATGTTCATCTGGGCGGCGCTGGTGGTCTACACGGCGACGATGTTCTCCGGCCGCAAGGCATGAAAAAGGGCGCGGCTGGTGCCGCGCCCTGAAATCGCGAGCCTTGGTCGGCTCTGCCTAGAGGCCGCCGAGCGGATTGACGCGGCCGACACCCTTGAAGATCTGGCTGATGAGGTTGAGGTCGGCGCCGCCGGTGCGCGTCTTGCGTTCGATGAAGTCGAACACCTTGCCGTCCTTCAGGCCGTAATTGGCGATCTGCTTGACCAGACCCTTCTCGTCGAAATAGATGGCGAGCACCCGCTGGTCGGTGATCGAACGCCCCATGAGCGGGTTTTCATCGATGGTCTGGGAAATGTAGTAGAAGGTGTCGCCGGCCACCGCCGAGGTGGTCGAGGGCGAGCCGAGAACCAGAAGCACCTGCTCGCGCGAAGAGCCGACCGGTACCTGGGTCAGCGCCTCTTCGGAAAGCACATAGCCATGCTGGATTGGCGGCGTGCCGCACGCCGACACCGAGACGGCCGTCAGCAGGGCGATAGCGGCGCCCTTCAGACCAAACATCATGCCCGACGGGCGTTCACTCCGGCTGAACTTCACATGAGCCTCCCGGCACTCATAACCACACCCCGGATGGTCGGCTGAAAGCGATCCATCCGCTTTGATTCCTGCCTCAGTCGCCGACGGGCCTGCGGCCCTCGGCTTTCGCTCCGCTTGACGCAATTCGGGGCTGTGCCTCGAACTACGCGCTCCGCGCGGCACTGCTTGGCGCCGGAAGCCGCACAAGGCGGCTTCGAGTATTGTCCTGACTCCACGCTTGGCAACTTGGTTACCTTGCGCTAGGTCACGAGGCAACGTCAATTCGTGCGCCCGGCGCGGTTTCCTATCGATCACCGGGTTGGAATCGGTCTTCGGAGAAGGAAACGGCAAAACTATGGTGTTCGGCCTCATTCGGCGGAAGAGATCATCTGGCGTTGCGTCGCTATACGAGGCCTTGGTGCAAGCCTCGCGTCGCCAAGTGTTCTACGCCGAGCTCGGGGTTGCCGACAGCACCGAAGGGCGGCTCGAGATGCTGATGCTGCATGTCGGCCTTGCCGTTCATCGCCTGTCCCTCGAGGCCGCCGGGAGAGAGACGGCGCGCCGGCTCAGCGAGCTCTTCATCGACGACATGGAACGGTCGATGCGCGAGATCGGTTATGATGACAGCGGTCTCAAGCGTCGGCTCAAGAAGGTGGTCGGCGCCTTCTACGGTCGCGCGGAAGCGACGGCGGCGGCGCTTGCCTCCGAACGGCCGGAAGCACTTGCCGAGGCGCTCGTCCGCAACGTCTATGGAAGCGCGGCGACCGACCCGTCGCATATCGCCCGTCTCGCCGCCCATGTGCGCGGATTCGCGCGAGGCCTTGCCGACACACCGGTGGATGAACTTGCCTCGGCGGGCTTGCCTTCCTCGCTGCGATCATCCATCTCCGCCGATGAACCGGCACTCTCGGATATCAAGCCATCATGACTGCAAAAGCCGACATCCCCTTTTCCCGCGTCTTCGCATGGAGCGGAGTGCAGCCGCGCGGCACGCCCGTGGCTTTTGAGGCCAGTCCGTCAGAGTGCGAGGCCATCGCCGATGCGCTGGGCATTGTGAAGGTGGCGAGCGCGTCGGCTGAATACACCATATCGCCGTTTCGCAAGACCGGCTTCAAGGTGGTGGGCGAGGTGCGGGCGGAGGTGGAACAGGCCTGCGTCGTCACCCTCGACCCGGTGCCCGAGAGCATCCGCGAGACCGTCGATCTGCGTTACCTGCCGGAAAGCGAGATCGAGCCGGTCAACGAGGAGATCGAAGTCGACGTCGATGCCGAGGACCCGCCGGAACCTATTCTTGGCTCCACGGTCGATCTCGGCGTGTTGACCATCGAATTCATCGCGGTCGGTCTGGACCCGTATCCGCGCAAGCCGGGTGTCGAGTTCACGCCATTCATCGAGGATGATGGCAGCGAAGACGAGGTCGAGTCGCCGTTCGCCGGTCTCGCCTCGCTGAAGGACAAGCGCCCGTGACAACCGCAGCCGCGCCGCCCGGGCGGCGGCCGGCACGTATTTTGGTGTTGTTTCCTGGGGGGGAATGTTTATCTTCCCGCCCGATCAATTTCGGCGGTTGCCGCGCTTCCGAGGATTTATGGCCGAACCCCTAATCATATCCATCGACGTCATGGGCGGCGACTTCGGGCCGTCGGTGACGCTCGCCGGCGCTGACCTCGAGCTGACGCGGCGTCCGGATCTCCGATACGAGCTGTTTGGCGACGAGGCCGTGGTCCTGCCGGTTCTGGAGCAGTATCCGAGGGTCAAGGCCGCCTCTCGCTTTCACCACTGCGAAGTCACGGTGGCCATGGACGAAAAGCCGTCCAGCGCCTTGCGTCACGGTCGGTGGAAGTCTTCCATGTGGCGGGCGATCGAGGCGGTGAAGAAGGGCGAAGCGCATTTCGCCGTCTCCGCCGGCAATACCGGCGCACTGATGGCCATGTCGAAGTTTTGCCTCCGGACGATGGCCAACATCGAGCGGCCGGCGCTCGCGGCGCTTTGGCCGAACCTGAAATCGGAATCGATCGTGCTCGACGTTGGCGCGTCGATCGGTGCCGATGCGCAACAGCTGATCGGTTTCGCCGTGATGGGTGCGGCTATGGCCCGTGCGCTGTTTCACACCGAGATTGCCTCGGTGGGCCTGCTCAATGTCGGCGTCGAGGACGTCAAGGGCAACGAGGAGGTGAGGGCGGCCGGCCAGATTCTCAAGGAAACGGCTCTCGCCAACCTTCAGTACATGGGATTCGTCGAGGGAGACGACATCGGCCGCGGCCGGGTGGACGTCATCGTGACGGAGGGCTTCGCCGGCAACATCGCGCTCAAGACGGCCGAAGGCACCGCCAAGCAGCTCATGAGCTACCTGCGCACGGCGCTTGGCCGCACCTGGCTGACCCGCATCGGCTATTTGCTGGCGCGCGGCGCGTTCCAGGGGCTCAGGGAGAAGATGGACCCCCGCAAGTATAACGGCGGCGTCTTCCTCGGGCTGAACGGCATCGTCATCAAGAGCCATGGCGGCACCGACGCCTTCGGCTTCGCGGCCGCGCTCGATCTTGGCTACGACATGGCCCGCAACGGCCTGATGAGCAAGATCGAGACCGACCTTGCACACTATTACCGGGAGCAGGCGGCGATCAGCCTTGCCGCCGGCGAGAAAGGAAGCTGAGCGTGATCCGCAGCGTCATTCTAGGCACGGGAAGCTACCTGCCCGACAGGATTCTGACCAACGAGGACCTTGCCAAGCTGGTCGACACGTCGGACGAGTGGATCGTTCAGCGCACCGGTATTCGCGAGCGCCACGTTGCCGCCGATGGCGAGATGACCTCCGATCTGGCGACCGCCGCCGCCGCCAGGGCGCTGGCGGCTGCCGGCGTCAACGTCGACGAGATCGATCTGGTGCTGCTGGCGACGGCGACGCCCGACCGCACCTTTCCGTCGTCGGCTGTCGAGGTCCAGCGCAAGCTCGGCGTCACCCATGGCTTTGCCTTCGATCTGCAAGCCGTGTGTTCCGGTTTCGTCTACGCGCTCACCGTTGCCGACAGTCTGCTGCGCACCGGTCTTGCCCGCAAGGCACTGGTGATCGGTGCCGACACCTTCTCGCGCATTCTCGACTGGAACGACCGCACGACCTGCGTGCTGTTCGGCGATGGGGCCGGCGCGGTGGTGCTGGGTACCGAGGAGGGTGAGGGGACGTCGGCCGATCGCGGCCTGCTCGCCGCCAGTCTGCGGGCCGATGGCCGGCATGTCGACAAGCTCTGCACCGATGGCGGGCCGTCGATGACCGGCGCTCCCGGCCATGTGCGCATGCATGGCCAGGAAGTGTTCAAGTTTGCCGTCGGCGGAGTTGGCGACGTCATCAAGTCCGTGTTCGAGGCGACTGGATTCGATGGCGCCAGCATAGACTGGTTCATTCCCCATCAGGCCAATCGTCGCATCATCGAGGGCTCGGCGAAGAAGCTCGGCATCCCCTTGGATAAGACGATCATCACCGTCGAGGGCCATGCCAACACCTCGGCGGCGACCATTCCGCTCGCGTTGGATTTCGCTGTGCGCGCGGACAAGGTCAAGTGCGGCGACGTTGTGCTGTTCGAGGCGGTCGGCGGCGGCCTTACCTGGGGAGCAGTTATCCTCCGTTGGTAGCATGCCACGGTTTTTTGTTTGTTTGGAAAGACTTGCGCGAAAAATGGATTGACCGTATCCGTATCTGGCACTACGTTCGTGCGCTATGTCTTTGGATCTCGACCGTCGGCCAGATCCACGGTCGACTGGAACAACGGGAGCTTGCGATCCATGGGGGGCAAAACCGTAACCCGCGCCGATCTTTGCGAGGCCGTGTACCAGAAGGTTGGTTTGTCGAGGAGCGAATCGGCCGAACTCGTCGAATCGGTTCTGCGCGAGATCGCCGACTGTCTGGTAACGGGCGAGACCGTGAAGCTCTCTTCCTTCGGTACGTTTTCTGTCCGTTCTAAGACGGAACGCATCGGTCGAAACCCGAAAACGGGTGAGGAAGTTCCGATTCTTCCCCGGCGCGTGCTGGTGTTCAAGCCCAGCAACGTGCTGAAGACGGAAATCAACGGCGGTGACGCTTCGGCCGTTGACGGCGACGATTGAACAAGGGCCGGCGTGTGGCCGGCCATTTCGAAATTTCATTGAAATACAGATTGCTAGCTGCCGATCTTCGTGTTGATGCGATATCGGGCTTGGCTTCTTTCGCCTGTCGCTTCTATATTAGGGCGCTTTGCGAATCCGGTCTTTTGGGACCGAGTACGGCATCAGGTCGGGCGGCGGCGTGGAAAAGGCAACGGACGCGTTCAGGACAATCAGCGAGGTTGCGGAGGAGCTCGATCTTCCGCAGCACGTTTTGCGATTCTGGGAAACCAAGTTCAGCCAGATCCGGCCGATGAAGCGTGGCGGCGGGCGTCGCTACTATCGCCCCGATGATGTCGAGCTTCTCCGTGGCATCCAGTATCTGCTCTATGGCGAAGGCTACACGATCAAGGGCGTTCAGCGCATCCTGAAAGAGCAGGGCGCCCGCTTCGTCATGGAAGTCTGGCGCCACCCTGGCGAACCGATTCCCGTGGCTCCGAGCGACGACGTTTCGGATGAGGGCGATTCTTCGATGGATGAGGCCGCTTTCGAAGCGGACGAGCCGGAGATGGAGCCCGCCCCCCAACAGCGTCCCGCGCAACGCTCCGAGCCTCGGGTGGAACCGCCCCTGGTCCGCGCTGCCGAGGCGGAGGAAGAGCCGCTGCCGGCCGGCATTCTGCCGGAGAACACCAACCGCGGCGGCTTTCGCTTCATGGAACGCTTCCGCGCCACGCCGGAGCATGCGGCATCGTCCGGCTCTGGCGGGCTGTCGCGAGAGGACATCCGCCGCCTGCAGTCGACGCTGTTCGAGCTGCTGGAGTGCAAGCGCCTGCTGGATCAGACGCGCTGACGAGCCGTCCGGTGGGGACGGGGTGAAATTAGCACTTGTCCCGCCGGGGCGAACCGGCTACATCCCTCCCGTCCGACGGTCGACGCCGGACGATTGATGGGACGGGCAGTAGCGCAGCCTGGTTAGCGCACGTGTCTGGGGGACACGGGGTCGGAGGTTCAAATCCTCTCTGCCCGACCATCCATTCCCCCTAAGATC
The DNA here is from genome assembly GCF_950100655.1 of Pleomorphomonas sp. T1.2MG-36. Taxonomy (NCBI): domain Bacteria; kingdom Pseudomonadati; phylum Pseudomonadota; class Alphaproteobacteria; order Hyphomicrobiales; family Pleomorphomonadaceae; genus Pleomorphomonas; species Pleomorphomonas sp. T1.2MG-36. The sequence continues at coordinate 808,941 of NZ_CATNLY010000001.1, read as the reverse complement.
GCAAACGATGGTTTCCGATGCCGATGGCTTGGATCAAGCCCGGCCATCGTTCGTGCGACTGGGTGCTTTCCCTCGGGGTGTGGATATCGGCCGGCTCGTCGCCATCGCGACAGGTGCCAGATCAGGCCTTGATCGCCCGGCATTGTTCGTTCCGAAGCTCGATCTCGCCTTTTCATACTCGTTCCGCTTGATCTGGACTCATCCTGCTCAAGCGGGTTTCGGCCTGATTGGCCGGCGCCCGGCTGGGCGCTTCCACTTCCGTCAGGTTCCGCCCGAAAGCTCAAAACCCGACGGAATCGGTATCAGGTGGTGCCCTGCGCAACCACCCTTCACGCCGGACGGTCCTCAACACAGGCCGCCGAAGCGTCGGGCCACTCGTCATGGTTCGTCAAGCGTGACAGCCGGGTTACTACGTATCTTCCAAACCGGTTCGGATTTCTTTATTTCTTCCTTCGAATTAATCTGCATGATCGGTGACATGAGCGGCCGTTTCGTTGAAAAATCGGCTGATCGGTTGCAGGACCGGGATTCAAACCGGTTCGAGGCTTATCGGCGGAGCCTCATCCGACCGCAGTTCGGAGGACCATCGGTGAATCTCAGGGAGCTTGCTCAGCATCTAGGACTGTCGAAGACGACCGTCAGCCGGGCTCTCAATGGCTTCTCCGAGGTCAACGAGGAGACGCGCCTGCGCGTCGTCGAAGCGGCGCGGCGCTTCAACTACACGCCCAACGTCAGCGCCAAGCGTCTCGCCACAGGAGAGTCCGGAGCGTTCGGGGTGGTTCTACCGGGCGCTTCCTCGGAGATGGCCGATCCGGTGTTCGCCGAATTCCTGGCCGGCCTTGCCGACGGGGCAGGGCGCTGTGGCCGCGATCTCTACGTCAATGCCACGTTCGACGGCGAGGAGGCGGGCTATCGCCGTCTCGCCCGCGCCAAGGCGGTCGACGTGATGATCCTCGCCAACCTCAAGGTCGACGACCTTCGCATTCGCCTGCTGTCGCACCTCGGCCTGCAAACGGTCACCTGTGGCCGCACCGCCGGCTCGCTAGTCTATCCCCATCTCGATATCGACCATGAGGATGGTGTGCGCCGGGCCGTCGACCTTCTGGCCGGGCTCGGCCACCGGATCATCGCGCTGGTCAGCGGGCCGGCCGATCTGTCGGCGTCGGAGCAGCGCATGGTCGGCTGGCATGCCGCTCTCGGTCATCGCGGCCTCAACCCGGCGGCGGGGTTGTTTGCTGCCGGTCCCGCCACCGAAGACCATGGCTATCGCGCAACGCGAGCGTTGCTGGGCCTGCCGGCGGCCCCCACGGCCTTCCTGTGCGCTTCGATGTTCCTGGCCTCCGGCTGCTGCCGGGCCATCGGCGATTGCGGTCTCAAGGTCGGCCGCGACGTGTCGGTCATCGCCCATGACGACGGTCTGGCGACCGTGCGGCCAGAGGCCTTCGATCCTCCGCTCACCACCACCTTTTCGTCGATCCGCGCCGCCGGAACGCGAGTTGCCGAGCTGGCCGCCGCGCTGATCGGCGGCGCCGATCCGGCCACTCTTTCGGAAGTCCGGCCGGTCGACCTGATCTTTCGCGACAGCGCCCAGGCGCCGCCGCGACGATGATCGACCTTGCGGCCGGAGCCGCAGGGCATGCGCACGAGTTGAACGAGACAGGGCGATATCGTCGCCTCACGGAGAAACCCAAGATCTGACGGAGTCTTGACGTGGTTGATCATTCAAAGGACGCGTCCGGCGGCGGCAAGCCGCTCGACGCGAAGGACAGGCTTTACCTCAGAGCTCCGATCGGCGGCTGGCTCGGCTCCATCGCCGACGTTCCGGACCCGGTGTTCAGCGGCAGGATTCTGGGCGACGGCTTTGCCATCGACCCGACCGACGCGACGCTGCGCGCGCCGTTCGCCGGCGTGGTCACCTCGCTCCACCGCGCCCACCATGCGGTGACGCTGAGGGCGGACGACGGCGCCGAGGTTCTGATGCACATCGGCCTCGATACAGTGGCGCTCAAGGGCGATGGCTTCACGCCTCATGTCGCCGAAGGCGATCGGGTCAAGACCGGCGATCCCCTGATCAGCTTCGACATGGACGTCATCTCGCAACTGGTCCGCAGTCTGGTGGTTCCGGTGGTGCTGACCAACGGCGAGCGATTCACGCTGGCCGTTTCCGGCGTCGATCGGGAGATCGCCGCTGGTGATGAGGTTGCCACCATCGTTCCGCAGGGCGAAGCGGCACCGTCCCCGGTGAGCGCATCGGATGGCGATGCGGTCGTCGTGAAGGTCCGTATCGCCGATCCGCACGGCATCCACGCCCGCCCCGCCGGACTCATCGCCGAGGCCGCCAAGTCCGGCACCGCCGAGGTGATCATCCGTCTCGGCGACCGCAAGGCCAGCGCGGCAAGTCCCGTCGGACTGATGCTGCTCGGCGCCCAGCACAACGACGAGCTGACCATCGAGGCCAGGGGAGCCGATGGCGCCGAGGTTGCGAACCGCATCGCGGCGTTGTTGGGCGGACCGGAAGCGCCTGCCACGACCGCTCCCGCGTCCACGCCGGAAGTCGTCGCGGCGGCGGAGCCCGTTGCGCCGGCCGCCGCCGACGCACCCGAGCTTTGGGGACCGGGCGTTGCCAAGACCATTGAGGGTACAACGGCCTCGCCGGGGCTCGCTGCCGGCGTGTCGGTGCGGATCACCTCGGAGGACTTCGAGGTTTCCGAAGCCGGGGCCGACGTCGAACAGGAAATCAAGGAACTGCGCGCCGCGCTGAAGACGGCGGCGGCCGACATCGGCGCCAAGATCGCCGCCAGCAAGGGGCAGCAGGCGGAAATCCTCACCGCGCATCTGTCCTTCGTCGAAGATCCCGATCTGCGCGATGCCGCCTGGACGATGATCCGCGACGGCAAGAGCGCTGCGTTTGCCTGGAAGACGGCCATCGACCGCCAGGTCGCCGCGCTGCGCAAGCTCGGCAACCCGGTGCTTGCCGAGCGGGCCTCCGATCTCGAGGACGTCCTCCGCCGCGTGCTGGCGATTCTCCTGGGTGTTTCCGGGGCCGCAACAGTGCTGCCCGACGATGCGATCATCTTCGCGGCCGACCTGTTGCCGTCGCAGTTCGCCGACCTCGACCTCACCAAGGTCGCCGGCATCGTGCTGGCCTATGCCGGGCCCACGGCGCACGTGTCGATCCTCGCGGCGTCGAAGGGCATTCCGGCCGTCGTCGCCGCCGGTGTCGGCGTGCTGTGCGTGCCCGACGGGCAGCCGGTCGTCCTCGACGCCGACCTCGCGGCCGTGCGGATCAATCCGCCGGCGGACGAGCTGGCTGGCGTCCGTGCCGCCGTGGTTCGTCGTCGCGAACGCCTTGCCGCCAATCGCGCCGCGACGCAGGACGACTGCTACATGGCCGACGGCAAGCGGATCGAGGTTGTCGCCAATCTCGGCGGTCCCGCCGACGTCGCCGTGGCGCTCGAGAGCGGTGCCGAAGGCTGCGGCCTGATGCGGTCGGAATTTCTGTTCCTCAACCGCACCTCGGCGCCGAGCGAAGACGAGCAGTATGCCCAGTATCAGGCGATCGCCGATGGCCTGAAGGGACGGCCGCTGATCATCCGCACCCTCGATGCCGGCGCCGACAAGGACGTGCCCTACGCCAACCTGCCGAAGGAGGAAAATCCTGCCCTCGGTCTGCGCGGCGTCCGCATGAGCCTCTGGCAGCCCGAGCTTCTCAGGACCCAGATCCGCGCCATCCTCAGGGTGAAGCCCTTTGGCCAGTGCAAGATTCTGCTGCCGATGATCGCCACGCTCGCCGACCTTAGGGACGTGCGCAAGGTGATCGACGAGGAGATGAAGGCGCTCGCACGCTCTGCGCCGATCGAGGTGGGCATCATGGTCGAGGTTCCCTCGGCGGCGCTCATTTCCAAGACCCTGGCCGCCGAAGCCGACTTCCTGTCGGTCGGCACCAACGATCTCGCCCAGTACACGCTGGCCATCGATCGGGTGAACGCCCGCCTCGCCAAGCAGCTCGATCCCTTCCACCCGGCGGTGCTCAGGCTGATCCAACTGGCAGCCGAGGGTGCGAAGGCGCATGGCCGCTGGGTCGGCGTCTGCGGTTCGCTCGCCTCCTTCCCGCTGGCGGCGCCGGTCCTGATCGGCCTCGGCGTCACCGAGCTGTCGGCGACAGCCGGCTCGATCGCCGGGATCAAGGCAATGGTGCGTACCCTCGACATGAACACCTGCAAGGCGGCCGCCGAAGCGGCGCTCGCCCTCGAATCCGGCGAGGCGGTGCGCCGAATGCTCGCCAAGTCCTGGCCCGAAGCTTAATCCCAGAGGTTTCCAACCATGTTCAAATCAGCCTTCGGAGTGCTGCAGCAGATCGGCAAGGCGCTGATGTTGCCCGTAGCCGTGCTGCCCGTCGCCGGCCTTCTGCTCGGCATCGGCGCGTCCAACTTCTCCTTCCTGCCCGAGATCGTGTCGCAGGTGATGGCCAAGGGTGGCGATGCCATCTTTGGCAATCTGCCGATCATCTTCGCCGTCGGCGTCGCCCTCGGCCTCGCCAAGAATGACGGCGTCGCCGCCATCGCCGCCGTCGTCGGCTACTTCGTCATGACGGCGACGCTCAGCGCCATGGCCGTGTTCCTGCACGTGCCGGTGCTGGCCGGCAAGACGGTGCCGACCATCGACACCGGCGTGTTCGGCGGAATCATCATCGGCGCCATCGCGGCGTCGCTGTTCAACCGCTACTTCCGCATCCAGCTGCCGTCCTATCTCGGCTTCTTCGCCGGCAAGCGCTTCGTGCCGATCATCACCGGTGTGGCGGCCATCGTCGCCGGCGTGGTGCTGTCCTTCGTCTGGCAGCCCGTCCAGTCCGGCATCGACATCTTCTCGCACTGGGCGGCGGAGAACGATCCGCGCCTTGCCGCCACGGTCTACGGCTTCGTCGAGCGCCTGCTGATCCCGTTCGGCCTGCACCACATCTGGAACGTGCCGTTCTTCTTCGAGATCGGCTCCTACACCGACGCCGCCGGCAAGGTGGTGCACGGCGACATCAACCGCTTCTTCGCGGGCGATTCCACGGCCGGCATCCTGTCGGGCGCCTTCCTATTCAAGATGTGGGGCCTGCCGGCCGCCGCAATCGCCATCGCCCACACGGCCAAGCCGGAGAACCGCCTGAAGGTCATGGGCATGATGGTTTCGGCCGCCCTGACCTCGTTCCTGACCGGCATCACCGAGCCGATCGAGTTCTCCTTCCTGTTCGTCGCCCCGGCCCTTTACGCCGTGCATGCCGTGCTCGCCGCCACCACTCAGTTCGTGGCCAACACGCTCGACATTCACATGGGCTTCACGTTCTCGCAGGGCGGCATCGACTTCCTGCTGTTCAACGTCTTCGGTTCCAATGCCCATAACTGGTGGATGACGCTGATCCTCGGGCCGATCTACGCGGCCATCTATTACGGGGTGTTCCGCTTCGCCATCCAGAAGTTCGACCTCAAGACGCCCGGCCGCGAGGATGATGCCGTCGCCACTGTCGAGACCGCCGACGAGGCGCTCGACGGCAACGATCGCTTCGCCACCGCCCGCAAGCTGGTCACCGCTTTTGGCGGGGCGCAGAACATCACCAACCTCGATGCCTGCATCACCCGTCTGCGCGTCGGCGTCGCCGACATCGCCAAGGTGAATCAGGCGACGTTCAAGGAAATGGGCGCCGCGGGCGTCATGGTGGTCGGCCAGGGCCTGCAGGTGATCTTCGGCACCCAGTCGGAGAACATGAAGACCGACATGGACGAGTACCTGCGCACCCAGCCCGCCGGTGGCATCGCTCCGGCCGCCGCGGCTGCGCCGGTTGCCAGCAAGCCCGCCGTCGGCGTGCCGTCGATCGGTGCCCGACTGAAGGCCGACCAGATGATCGATGCCCTCGGCGGACGCTCCAACATCGTCTCCGTCGAGGCCGTGTCGGGAACCCGCGTTCGTGTCGAGGTGGCCGATCCCAAGCGGTTCGATCAGTCGCTGGTCAAGAAGGCGGGCGTGCGCGCGGTCGCCACGCTGGGCGCCGCGAACTATCACCTGATCGTCGGCGACGATGCCGGCGAAGTGGCGCAGGCCCTGTCCGCCTGACGTTTCCTCGGCCGCAGGTCACAAGCCACCGGCACCGAGTCGCAGAGATGACGCCGCCTTCCCGCAGGGGAGGGCGGCGTTGTCGCTTTCAGGAGGGTGCTCCGAGCCCATGCCGCTCGAATGCCTCAGTTCGGTCGGTGTGGGCTAGGCGTTCATACCGATCCGAAACCGTCGTCTGAAATGATACGAAAGTGAAAGCGAACTAAAACGAAGATCAATCGAACTTCGTCGGTGTCGACAAGGCATCGCCTTTCCCGGTGAAGGGAGCAGAGCATGGCAGGCAGTTTCGGAGCGGCGCCTCTTCCGGACAGCGCCGACGTTGTCGTCATCGGCGGCGGCGTGGTGGGATGCGCCATTGCCCGCGCGCTGTCGCGCTATGAGCTGTCGGTGGTGGTGCTCGAACGGTCGCCCGATGTCGCCACCGGTACTTCCAAGGCCAACAGCGGCATCCTGCACGCCGGCTTCGATGCCGAACCCGGCACCTGGAAGGCGCGTCTCAACGTGCGCGGCGCCCAGCTCTATGCCGAGCTTTCCGAGGGGCTCGGCATTCCGCGCAAGGCGACGGGGTCGCTGGTGGTGGCCAAGGATGCCGCCCAGATGGAGACCGTGGCGGATCTCCGCCATCGCGGTATCGACAACGGCGTGCCGGGTCTCGAAATCTGGTCGCGGGAGCAGGTCCTCGCCCACGAGCCGAACATCTCGCCAGACGTGGCCGGCGCACTCTGGGCGCCCACCGGCGCCATCGTCTGTCCGTTTCTCGCCACCGTCGGCTTTGCCGAGAATGCCATTCGCAACGGCGTGCGCATCATCACCGAATGCGACGTGACCGGGCTCGATGTCGAGGACCGGCAGATCGTGGCGGTGCGCACGTCAGGCGGCCGCATCGCCACCCGATTCGTGGTCAACGCCGCCGGTCTTCATTCCGGTGAGATAGCCCGTCTTGCCGGGGATGACAGTTTCACCATCAAGCCGCGCCGAGGCGAGTACATCCTGTTCGACCGCAGCGTCGGCCAACTGGTCAACACGGTGCTGTTCCCGACGCCCGACAAGGTGTCGAAGGGCATCCTGGTGTCGCCCACCGTGCATGGCAACGTGTTCATCGGCCCCGACGCCGCCGAGATCGACGATCCGGAGGACAAGGAGACCACGGCGGGCGGTCTTGCCGGCATCATTGCCGGCGCTCGTCGCATCATGCCGACCCTGCCGCTCGGCACGGCGATCACCGAGTTCGCCGGCTTGCGCGCCGCCGCCGGCAAGGACTTCGTCATAGGTCCGTCGCCGGCCGCCCGTGGTCTCGTCCATGCCGCAGGCATCCAGTCGCCCGGCCTCACCTCGGCGCCGGCCATCGGCGAGGTCATGATCGAGCTGTTGCAGGACGTCGGCCTGCGACTGAGGCCGAAGGCGAGCTTCGTGCCGGTCAACCCGGCAAAGCCGCGCTTTCACGAACTCGACCGTCAGTCGCAAGCCGAATTGATCGCCGCCGATCCGTTGTTCGGCCGCGTCATCTGCCGGTGCGAGACCATCACCGAGGCGGAGATCGTCGCGGCCATCCTGTCGCCTTGCGGCGCCAGAACCGTCGACGGCGTCAAGCGGCGCGTCCGTGCCGGGGCCGGTCGGTGCCAGGGCGGCTTCTGCGGGCCGCGCGTCACGGCCATCCTTGCTCGGGAACTCGGCATTCCCATCACGGCCGTTCGCAAGGACACAGTGAAATCATGGCTGTTCCTGTCGCGTGCCGATCTGGAAGCCGGGGAGAGTGTCCATGCGTGAGATGTCCTACGACGTGGTGACCATCGGTGGCGGCCCCGCCGGCATGGCGGCGGCGTTGGCCGCGCGCGAGGCCGGCGCGGAACACGTGCTGATCATCGAGCGCGACCGCGAACTGGGCGGCATCCTGCAGCAATGCATTCACAACGGCTTCGGTTTGAGGCGCTTCGAGGAGGAGCTGACCGGACCAGGCTATGCCCACCGCTACATCGACATGGTCAAGGCGACGGACATCGACGTCTGGCTCGATACCACCGTGCTCGCCGCCGAGCCGGGCGGGGTCATCACCTCCGTCAGCCCGCATGCCGGGATGACGGTGGTCCGGGCGAAGTCGGTGGTCTACGCCATGGGTTGTCGCGAGCGAACGCGCGGCGCCATTCGCACGCCGGGCAGCCGGCCGGCCGGCGTGTTCACGGCCGGCGCCGCCCAGCGCATGGTCAACATGGAGGGCTACCTGCCGGGCAAGGAAGTAGTGATCGTCGGCTCCGGCGACATCGGCCTGATCATGGCCCGCCGCATGACCTTCGAGGGCGCCAAGGTGAAGGCCGTCTTCGAGATCATGCCGTATTCCAACGGGCTGACGCGCAACATCGTCCAGTGCCTGGAAGACTTCGGCATCCCGCTCTATCTCGGCCATTCAGTGACGGCGATCCACGGCAAGGACCGGGTGACTGGCATCACCGTGTCGCAGGTCAACGACAGGCTGGAGGTGATCGAGGGCACGGCCTTCGACGTGTCGTGCGACTGCGTGCTGCTCTCCGTCGGCCTCATTCCCGAAAACGAACTCGGACGGGCGGCAGGCCTGGCCCTCGATCCGATCACCAGCGGCGCCCGCGTCGATCAGTTCCGGCAGACTTCGATTCCCGGCTTCTTCGCCGCCGGCAACGTGCTGCACGTTCATGATCTCGTCGACTGGGTGTCGGAAGAGGCGGCCATCGCCGGCCGGTCGGCGGCGCGCCATGCAAGGGGCGAGCTCCCCGCACTTAGCTCCGAACGATCCGTCATGGCGGGGGAGGGACTGCGCACCGTCGTACCGCAACGGCTTTCCGCCTTCGAACCCGGCAAGATGAGCACCCGCTTCTATTTCCGGGCGGCCAAGCCGGCGGGTGCGTCGCTGTTGCAGTTCTGGGCCGACGGCGCACTCGCCTTCGAGCGCAAGCTGAGGGTGGTGAAACCGAGCGAGATGATCGTCGCCGACATTCCCGTCCGCAAGATCGGCGACGCCCAGAAGCTGGAGTTCCGTGTCGTGCCGGCGCCCGAGAAGATCGAGGCGGACGACGAGATCGAGGAGGAGGCATGATGGAACGCGTGGTCCATGCCATCCAGTGCATCGGGTGTCCGATCGGTTGCGGCGGCGAGGTGATCGTCGAGAACGGCACCGTCTCGGAGATGACCGGCTTCACCTGCAACAAGGGGCTCGCCTATGCCGCCGAGGAGGTGGTTGCTCCCAAGCGTATGGTGACGACGACGGTGCGGGTGTCTGGCGGCGGTCTCGCGCTGTTGCCGGTGGTGTCGGTGACGCCGGTGCCGAAGGACCGCATCTTCGACTGTCTGCGCCTTTTGCGCGACGTGTCGGTCGCCGCGCCGATCGCCGAGGGAACGATCGTCGTGTCCGACGCGCTGGGGCTGGGGGTCGACTTCCGCGCCGCCCGCGACATCGCGTCGGTTCAGTAGGCGTTTTCCTGGTTGAGGATGCGGATCGGCGTCAGCATGAGAATGTAGAGGTCGAACAGCACCGACCAGTTCTCGATGTAGTAGAGGTCGTGCTCGACGCGGGCCTGGATCTTGTCGGGCGTATCGACTTCGCCGCGCCAGCCGTTGATCTGCGCCCAGCCGGTGACGCCGGGCTTCACCTTGTGGCGGGCGAAGTAGCCATCGACCACCTCTTCCCAGAGCTTGTGTTCGGTGTGGGCATTGACGGCGTGCGGGCGCGGTCCAACCAGCGACAGGTCGCCCTTCAGCACGTTGAAGAGCTGCGGCAACTCGTCGATCGAAGTCTTGCGGATGAAGCGGCCGACCGGCGTCACTCGCGGGTCACCGCGCGTCACCACCTTCTCCGCCTTAATGTCCGCCTGGTCGGCATACATGGAGCGGAACTTCATCACCGAGATCACTTCGTTGTTGAAGCCGTAGCGCGGCTGGCGGAACAGAATCGGCCCCTTAGAAGTCGCCTTGACGGCGATGGCCGCGCCGATCATCAGCGGCGACAGCGCGACGATGGCGAGGCTGGCGATGGCGACGTCGAACACGCGCTTCGACACTTGCGACCAGCCGGTGATCGGGCGGTCGAACAGGTCGAGGAAGGGCACGCGCCCGATGTAGGAATAGGAACGGGGGCGAAGGCGCAGCTTGCTCGAATGGGCCGAGAGGCGGATGTCGACGGGCAGGACCCAGAGCTTCTTCAGAAGTTGCAGGATGCGGACTTCGGCGGTCGCGGGCAGGGCGACGATCACGAGGTCGACGGCGGCGAGACGGGCGAAGTCGACGAGGTCGGAGGTGTTGCCGAGCTTGGGAAAGCCTTGCTGGTTCTCCGGACTGCGGTCGTCATTGCGATCGTCGAAGACGCCGAGAATGGCCAGTTCGTTGCCCCCGGTCTCCTCCAGCGCGGTGATCAGCGATTCGGCCATGGTGCCGCCGCCGAGGATGACGGCTCGCTTTTGCAGGCGGCCGGCGCGGGTGAGGCGGCGCGTCGCCAGTGACGTCATCGCCGACGCGAGGCCGAGCGTCATCACGCCGGCCAGATACCAGACCAGGAACCACAGGCGGGCGACGTCGGGCAGACCATCGCCGATGATCAGCAGCACCGAGACAAAGCCGAAGACGCTCGACCAGGCGACCAGGAGCTTAGCGAAGCGCTGGGAGTGACGGCGCAGCAGCGACAAGTCGTTGGCGCCGAGAATCTGGGCGACGAACAGCGTCAGGATGGCGGCGCCGACAGGAATTGCCAGCGTCAGGCCAGCGAGCGACACCGAAAACAATGGCAGCAGGCCGACGCCGACGACGGACAGGCAGACCCCTTCGAAAGCGGCGGCGATGCCGCTCACCAGCGAGGGGGCGATGGAAGCGTCCCGATAGTTTCGAGCGACGGCTTCGGCTGTCGTCGGGAGGTTGGAAACGGGCCCGGTGGCCGGTTCGGTGGCGCTCATCGCAACTCATCCCCGATGATCAAGGCGAACGAAGCCGCCATGATGGGTGAAAAATCCTGAAGTGGAGTAAAGCGGCGAGACCGGTCGCTCTTTTTCGGCAACACCGACGTCAGAACAGCCGCTGAGCGACTCGCAGGACGTCGCCGGGGCGAACCAGAGCGCTCGGCAGCAGTGTACCGGTGTAGACCTTGCCGTTCAGCCGGCGTGATACGGAAATGCCGCCCTCGTTGGCGCGCGATGTGAAGCCGCCGGCGATGGCGACGGCCGTTTCGACGGTCATCGCGTTCACATAGCTGTATTGGCCGGGATTGCGGACCTCGCCCATGATGAAGAAGGGGCGATAGGTATCGACCTCGACGGTCACGTCGGGATTGTTCAGGTAGCCCTTCTTGAGGCCGCGCGTCAGCGCGCCGGCCAATTCCTGCGTGGTCAGGCCGCGCGCTGTGACGTTGCCGACCAGGGGGTAGGCGATGTAGCCCGCCTGATCGACGGAAAAGCTGCCCGATAGGGCCGTCTGTTCAAAGACGGTGACCCGCAGCTTGTCGCCGCTGTCGAGACGATAGGGACCATCGAGTCCATCGGGGATCGAAGGAGAGGCGCCGGCCGGCCGCCGCCGGGGCACGGTCGTGCAGGCGCCGAGGCCGAGCAAAGCCAGACCGAGAAAGGCGCGTCGCCGCATGCGAATGTCCCCATGAAATCAGCGCGAATACGATGAGCGAGCCTAGTCCGGCATGGTTAAGGAAAGGGAAATGCCGCTTAACAATTCTTTATGAAGTCTTGCCGGGGGCGAGAAGCTGGGGACGTCGGTAACATTTTTGCGATGCTTAACGGGCTGGTTACCATACCCGACCATGCTTTTCGCATGGAAAGGCAGGCTCGACCCTTGAACGTGTTCGGTGCGCCCCCCGCCGGTGAGGCGGGCGCTGGCGTGCGTCAGGTCGCTTTTCAGTCCGTTTTGCGCCGGAAGGCCCTGATGGTCGTTCTGGCCGCCTCGGTGGCTTTGGCGACTCATGGCCTTCTTTCCGCCTTGCCGCAGGGCGTCGAGGTTCATGCCCGTCTTGCCGTCGATCGGACGGGCGCAACCGAAAACCTCATCGATGCCGAGTTTCTGGCTTCGCAGGCCAAGCTCATCACCTCGCGCGACGCACTCCGCCGGGCGGCGGCCGAACTCGGCGTGACCGATGCCGGCACTCTCTCAAAACCGCCGCTTCATCAGCGCATTCTGGCTGCGATGGGCATGGGTGGCGCCGGCAAGCTGGTCTCGCCCGAAGAAAAGCTGACCGATGCGCTCGCGGCGGGGGTCTCGGCGGCGCCGTCGGGGTTCGGTCGGTCGATCGATGTCCGCTTCTTGTCCGAAAATCCCGAGTTTGCCGCTCGCTTCGTCGATCGGGTGATCGGCGATTATCTTCAGCTGCAGGGCACCAGCGGTGGTGTCGGCGCCAGGCTGGTGTCGGGCGCGGTACCGGTGGAACGAGCCGAGAGCATTCCGCCTTGGGTGGGTGGCGCGCTGGCCGGTTTGGCCGTGCTGATCCTCGGTGCCCTGGGGGGCGCCGTTGGCCGTTGGCGCCATCGCGACGCGGGTGAGCAGGTGGAAGACGCGCCTGTCACCGTCGGGGCCTTCGAACCCGTCGATCTGACGCCCGTCGACCACAAGATAGTGTCGGGGAAGCCGGATGACGCCAAACCCGGCGCCGCCTCGGCTACCCCGCCTGCCGCCGCTCCCTTTGCCGATCTTGCCGCGCGCCGTCGGGTCGCAGTCGCGAGCTTTGGCGAGGGCGGCGAGAATCATCGCCTCATCGGCGAGCTCGTTCGTGACGGCGGCTTCAATGGCGCGCGAGTCGTGGTCGTCGATGCAAGCCGGCGCGCCGGCGACAAGCCGGGCCTTGCCGAACTGCTGGCCGGCGATGCCGACTTCGCCGATGTCATCCAGCGCAACGCCAGTTCACGCGCCCACGAAATCGGGCCGGGTCTCCGGCCACTGGTGGCGCTCGCCGATGACAGCGAGTCGGCGGCGATTCTGCTCGAAACGCTGGAGCAGACCTACGACCTCGTGCTGATCGATCTCGGCCGGTTGCGCACCGATCCGGCGTTCACGCTGTTTGCCCGGCTGGCGGGACAGCTCATGTTGACCGGCGACGCCGAGCCCGGCGCCGTCGATACGCTTCTGGCCGCGCTCGGGCGGCGGGGCGTCACCGGAATCACGCGTGTGCCTACGCCGGCCGGTGAAATTGCCGCCTAGGCTCCGATGCCTCGGTCGGCTTTCGCCATCCAGGCGATGAGCATGCCGGCCGGAGGCACCCAGAGCAGGCCCGCCACCACATAGTAGACGAGCTGCCACCAGACATTCACGCCCGGGAGAATCGCCACGGCGATGACCATGGCGATGAGGGCGTAGACCGGCACGGTGATCACGAGTATGACGGTGCCGATCAGCTTCCTGAGACTTGAGGACAAGCGCGCCTCCGCCGTTCAGTGGGGCAAGTTCGGCGTCCGATCCCGGTTAGCGTCGGGTGCTCGATCGAATGCCGATTCGAAAGTCAACGAACCCAGCAGCCCGACATCGGGCCTGCGGTCCGGCATCCGTCTCGGGACGATGCCGGTCGGCCGCAGGTCCTGCCGGAAGCGGACGTCAGTCGATGCGTCCAAGCGCCTGATCCAGATCGGCGATGATGTCGGCGACGTCCTCGATGCCGATCGACAGCCGCACCACGTCCGGTCCGGCGCCGGCCGCCACCTTCTGGGCGTCGGTCAGCTGCTTGTGGGTGGTCGAGGCGGGGTGGATGACCAGCGAACGGGTATCGCCGACGTTGGCAAGGTGTGAGAAGAGTTCGACGCTCTTCACGAGAGTCACGCCGGCGTCATAGCCGCCCTTGAGACCGAAGGTGAAGACGGCGCCCGCGCCCTTCGGGGCGTATTTCTGCTGCAGACCGTGATAGCGGTCGCCCGGCAGGCCAGCATAGGACACCCAGGCCACCTTCGGGTGATCGGACAGGAACTCGGCCACCATCTTGGCGTTGTCGGTGTGGCGCTGCATGCGCAACGGTAGCGTCTCGATTCCCGTCAGGATCTGGAAGGCGTTGAACGGCGAAATGCAGGGGCCGAGGTCGCGCAGGCCAAGCGCCCGGCAGGCGACGGCGAAGGCGAAGTTGCCGAAGTTCTGATGGAAGACGAGGCCGTTGTACTCGGGTCTCGGCTCGCACAGCATCGGATAACGGTTCTCGCGCGACCAGTCGAAATTGCCGGCATCGACGATGATGCCGCCGAGCGAATTGCCGTGGCCGGCCAGGAACTTGGTCAGCGAATGAACGACGATGTCGGCGCCGTGTTCGATCGGACGGCAGAGGTACGGGGTGGCCAGCGTATTGTCGACGATGAGCGGCACGCCGGCCCGCTTCGCCACGTGGGCGACGGCGGCGATGTCGGTGACGATGCCGCCGGGATTGGCGATCGATTCGATGAAGATCGCCTTGGTCCGCGGCGTGACGGCCTTTTCAAAGGACGAGGGATCGGCCGGATCGGCCCAGACGACGTTCCAGCCGAAGTTCTTGAAGGCATTGGCGAACTGGTTGATCGATCCGCCATAGAGCTTCCTCGATGCAATGAACTCGTCGCCGGGCTGCAAGAGGGTGTGGAAGACGATCAGCTGCGCGGCGTGGCCGGATGCCACGGCGAGCGCCGCGACGCCACCTTCCAGCGCCGCCACGCGCTCCTCCAGCACCGCCTGGGTCGGGTTGGTCAGGCGGCCGTAGATGTTGCCGAAGGTTTCGAGGCCGAACAGCTTGGCGGCCTGATCGACATCCTCGAAGACGTAGGAGGCCGTCTGGTAGATGGGGGTGATCCGAGCGCCGGTGGTCGGGTCCGGAGCGGCGCCGGCATGGATGGCAAGCGTCGAGAATCCGGGGGTCTGTTCGGTCATCTGTCTCTCCCTCATCGCCTCAGAGGCCTTGGCCGCCCTGGAAAGGCGCACGGCCGAAACCGGCATTGCGGATCGGCGGGCGCGGCGGCCGGCATTCGGGCCGACACCCTAATCCCTCGACTGGCGGGGATACAAGGGCGGCGTCAGCCTCGGCGGGCGCGTCCGGCGAAGCGGTTGGCCGCCAGCATGGCAGCGGCGAGAAGAAGGCAGAGGAGGGCGCCGACCAGCGAGGGATGCGGCCGCCCGACCATCGCGGCAAGGAAGGTCAGCGGCGGCACCTCCACCCTGAGCCGGGCCTTGCCGCTCTCGACGGCAGCCTCGTCGCCCAGCCAAAAGCGCTCGAGGAAGTAAAGGCGGGCGTCGCCGATCGGGCTCCCCCCGAGTTCGACGCCGAGAAGATGCCGCGGGCCATTCAGCCCGTCGCCGAAGGCGCAGCGCAGCCGGCCGGACGAGGTGCCGGCGGCGTCGATCCGCCGATAGCCGATTTCGACCACGTCGAAGACGTCGCCCGACCGCTTGAGGCTGTCGACGACGAGATCGCCGTTCTCCTCAAGAGCGGGCAGGGCGTTGAGGCAAGCGCGTGCATCGCGGTAGCCGTTTGCCAGCCACCACGCTTCGGTCGCGACAACCGCACCGATGGCGGCGGCCGCGACGATCTTGAGAAGGCGGGACAGCCGCACGTCAGCCCTTCAGCTTGCGGGCGACGTCACGGGCGAAGTAGGTGAGGATGCCGTCGGCGCCGGCGCGCTTGAAGGCGACGAGGCTTTCCATCATCGCCCGTTCGCCATCCAGCCAGCCGTTGCGCGTGGCGGCCATGATCATCGCGTACTCGCCGCTGACCTGATAGGCGAAGGTCGGCACCTGGAACTCGTCCTTGAGACGACGGAGGATGTCGAGATACGGCATGCCCGGCTTGACCATGATCATGTCGGCGCCCTCGGCGAGGTCGAGTTCGGCCTCCTGGATCGCTTCGTCGGAGTTGGCCGGATCCATCTGATAGGTGCGCTTGTCGCCGCGCAAAGTCTTGCTGGTACCGATGGCGTCGCGGAACGGGCCGTAGAAGGCCGACGCATATTTGGCCGAATAGGCCATGATCTGCACGTGCTCGAACCCGGCGTCGTCCAGTGCGGCGCGAATGGCGCCGACGCGTCCGTCCATCATGTCGGAGGGACCGATGATGTCGGCGCCGGCCCGCGCCTGATTGAGCGCCTGCTCGCAAAGCACGGCCACCGTCTCGTCGTTGAGAATGACGTCGCCTTCGAGAAGGCCGTCGTGGCCGTGGCTGGTGTAGGGATCGAGCGCCACGTCGGTCATCAGCCCGATGTCCGGAACGGCCGTCTTGATGGCCCTGAGCGCGCGGCAGATCAGGTTGTCCGGCGACAGCGCCTCGCTGCCGTTTTCGTCGCGCTTCACGGGATCGGTATAGGGAAAGAGTGCGATGGCCGGAATGCCGAGCGCGGCCGCCTCGGCTGCGTCGCGCACCGCCTCGTCGACCGAAAGGCGTTCGACGCCGGGCATGGAGGCGATGGGCGTGCGCACGCCGACGCCGTCGATGACGAAGATCGGCCAGATCAGGTCGTCGACGGTGATGTTGGTTTCGCGCACGAGGCGGCGCGACCAGTCGGTCTGGCGCAGCCGGCGCATGCGTCGGCCGCTCAGAATGGCGCGCATGTCAGGCGCGGCGGCGCCTTTGGAGAATGGGGTGTTCGCGGTCATGATGGGAAGTCCTGCCAGCGGAAAGCGGTGCCGCTGTAGCACGGCTCAGCCTGCGGCTCTATACGCGGGTCATGATTTGATCGATACTTCGGCGCAAAATTGAGGCAGCCGGACAGACTGAAAGGATCATCGGATGAGCGGCAACGGCGACACGCGGCAGTCCGAGGGGCTTGAAACGGGCCTCTGGAGCAGGTTCGACGCCCGCCTGACCCTGGTGATCTACGTTCGCTTCCTGTCGACCGTGTTCCTGGTCGCCGGGCTTTTGCGCTGGGCGACGATTCTCGGCTTCGGTATTCCGAGCGGCAATTTCCTGGCGCTGTCCTCGCCCGTCATCGTGGCGACGCTGTTCTTCGCCGTTGCCGATCTCGTGGCGGCGGTCGGCCTCTGGTTGCTTGCCTCATGGGGAACCGTAGTGTGGATGATCAGCGCGCTGACCGAGACGGCTCTCTATAGCGCCTACAATCCGCAGTTCGGCCGCAACTATCCCCTGATGATCTTCCACATCGGCACCGTGACGCTCTACGCCGTGCTCTCCGCCTATTACGAACGGACGCGCGATCGTTTGTGAGGGTCAACAAAGAGTTATTACGTAAAATTTGGCAATTCGTCTCAACCGCCTTTCCGGGGCGGAGTCGGATTGATGAAAACTAGGTCGAATTTTGCGGAATCTGGCCGAAATTCCTGCGTTGGCTTGTCTTTTGGGCGCGTAAAGTACTGCTTTACCAAAGCGAAGACTCGGGTGGGTTTGGAATCGCGTTAAACTTATATTCAGCCTGCCCCTTAAGCCGTTTTTCAAAGCTCTCGGCTACTGTCGTGATCAAGGCGGACAAAGAGCCGCTCCCAAAAGTACGACAGAGAGGCTTTCCACCATGGCCAACGCCAAGCGCGCCTATGATCTTTATGCCAACGAGCCCGAAGAAGAGCAGGGCCTCCAGCCGCTTTATCTCGAGGCGCTTCGCCTCGTCGAGCGTCTGCATCGCCGCCTGCTCGACGTCATCAAGGACGAGTTCGACCGTTCCGGTCGCACCGACGTCAACGCCGTCCAGGCGCTCCTGCTGTTCAATATCGGCGACAGCGAACTGACGGCCGGCGAGCTCCGGACCCGCGGTTACTATCTCGGTTCCAATGTGTCCTACAATCTCAAGAAGCTGGTTGAGATGGGATACATTCACCATCAGCGGTCCCGCATGGATCGTCGTTCGGTCCGCGTCAAGCTGACGGAAAAGGGCCAGGCGATCGCTGACATCGTCGGCAAGCTCTACAATCGCCACATCATCTCGATCGAGACGGTTGGCGGCATCAACCGCGACGACTTCAAGGTGCTCAACAAGTCGCTGCAGCGGCTGGAGCGCTTCTGGACCGACCAGATCCTCTATCGGCTGTAAGCTTAAGGACGTTGTCCTGAAGCCCAGGTTGGAAGCCGCCGCTTCCAAGTACTTCCGAATAGATCCGATCCTGCCCCAAAGTGGCTGCCGTTACCCACGGCGGCCGCTTTTCTTTTTGGGGAACCGAATGCCTCATGTGTCCGGTGCGACCAAGAGCCAAGTCGACATGTGGTTTAGCGTTTGCTGTTTCGCTGTCAAAACTGACAGTGACATTTTCGAAATGAGAGTATTGGTCCGCGATAAGAGACAGGGTGAACGTCGATACAGTGCTTTTTCTGCCTCGTTAACCATTCTTTAACAATTTGATGTCAGATGTTAAGTGTATCGAGCATGTCGGTTGGAACGCTTCCTCCCCTTTCCAGACACCGGATGCATCGAACGTCTCAACTCCTCCCGAGACGCGCAACTTGGCCCTGAGCGCCCTCCCTGCGCCCAGGGTCTTTTCACGTCCGCATGTTGCCATGCCGTTTGGTCCGATCAGGCCTGCGCGGACGAGGGAGGCTTTCATAGTCCTCGATTTCGCCATGAATTGTCGATAAACGGCGAACCATCGGAGCCGCCCTGCGAGTCCTTCGTAGGCGCTTCATTTATGCGGGAATTTGCCGGAAGGGCTTCGTTAACCAAGACCATTGTCCACTGGGCGAGGTTTTGGCGCCTTGTCCGACTTCCGGCGTCCGAAGGGTTCAATCTGGAGTGCGGTCGTGAAGGGATCTTTTTTGTCGATGGCGGCGAGCCGCCGCGGGGTGCTCAAGGCTGGCGTTGCCGGAGTGACGGCGCTTGCGGCCTCTGCCTCGAAGGCCCAGACGCTGTTGGCTCAGACGGAATGGACTGAAGGTTTCGACGTCTCCGCTCCCTCCGACGTGACGGCCCAGCCGACCCGGCCGTCCATCTCCGGTCAGTCGGGTTTTTATACCGAACAGGCGATCAATCAGTACTCCACCATTGCCATGCAGGGTGGCTGGCCGCAGGTTCCGGCTGGCGGCAAGCTTCGGCTCGGCATGGAAAACCCGGCTGTCGGAGTGTTGCGCCAGCGGCTTATGATCACCGGCGATCTCGATCAGAGCGCCGGTAATTCCACTGCCTACGACACCTTCGTCGATGGAGCCGTCCGCCATTTCCAGGAGCGTCATGGCATCATCGCCAACGGCGTGGTCGACGATGCGACGCTGCGCCAGCTCAATGTTCCGGTCGAGACGCGCATCCAGCAGCTTCAGCTCAACCTCGTTCGCCTCCAGACGCTGCCGAACCCGCTCGGCGGAAGCAGCGATCGTTACGTGATGGTCAATGTGCCCGGCGCCGAGATCGAGACCATCGATGGCGATACCGTTCACTCGCGGCACAGGGGCGTGGTCGGCAAGATCGACCGGCAAACGCCGCTGCTCAACTCGAAGATCACCATCATCCGCTTCTTCCCCTACTGGACGGTTCCCAAGAGCATCATCCTCAAGGATCTGATCCCGCAGATGCAGAAGGACCCGTCCTATCTCGACCGGCAGAAGATCCATGTCTTCGATCCGCGCTCGGGAACCGAGGTGTCCTGGCAGTCGATCGACTGGAAGACCGATCAGGCGGTCAGCTACATGTTCCGTCAGGAGCCGGGCGACCTCAACTCCATGGGTACGGTGAAGATCGATTTCCCGTCGCCGGAAGGCGTCTATATGCACGACACGCCGAGCAAGGGTTTGTTCGGCGGCAACGATCGCTTCCATTCCTCGGGCTGCATTCGCGTTCAGAACGTTCGCGAGTACGTCTACTGGATCCTCAAGAATACGCCGGACTGGCCGAAGGACCGCATCACCGAGGCCCTGACCTCCGGCGAACGCATCGATGCGCCCGTGGCCGATCCCGTGCCCCTCTACTTCCAGTACATCACCGCGTGGGCGACGCCGAACAACACCGTCGAGTTCCGCGACGATATCTACCAGCGCGACGGTCTGGGCGTGCCGATGTCGCCCGAGGCACAGAGCCAGGCGCAGGCCGGCTGATTTTCCGCACGCGTCATGCTAGTTTCGGCCCGTCCGGTGTTTCCGGGCGGGCTTTTCTTTGAGGGGACTGCATGACCGGGAACGCGGAAGAGCGGGAAGTGTATTTCGAGTTCGTCGCTCTCGGCAACGTCGTGCGCGTCTCGGCCATCTGCTCGGTGACTGGCGTCGAAGTGCAGGTGATCGGTCCGGCTGGCGCAGCCCGCCGCGATCTGGAGCGCTTGGCGTTGCGAAAGCTGGAGCGGCGGCTTGCCGAGACAAAAGCGCTGCCGCTGCCCGTCGCCGGCGGTAAGGGGTTCACGGTCTAGATGCGGCCCGAGCTTTCCGAAACGCTTGCCTTTCTCGCCGGTATCGCCGAACGGGCCGGGGTGGAGCCCGTGCTCTTCGGCACCGGTGTTCTGGAACTCCGCGGCATCGGCGATTTTCACGCGACCGACCTCGACGTCATCCTTGGCGTGGAGGAGGCGAGGGCAATGGCGGCGGCGGCCGGCGTCGACCCTGGCGAAGAAAGTGGCAACGACCGGTTTCGCTCTCGCGTACATGTCCACCTCGGCGGCGCTCCGCTCGTCATCGACGTGATGGCCGACATGAGCATTCGCGCGCCCGATGGCTGGGTGCTCTACGAACTCGCGGAGATCGCCGACATCGATGCGGTCGGCCGACGGTTTCGCGCGGCGTCGCTGGCCGATCTCCGGCGATTCTATCGCCTCGCCGGACGAGCCAAGGATGCGGCCAAGATCGCCGCACTCGACGCCGCAATGGCCTGAAAGGGCCGTATATTCGATTTATGCGGGGCTGCCGGCCACGGTGCGGGCGGCCTTCAGGTTGATGGCACCCCCCCGCCCGTGATAAGCGACCCCCGTCACGGGCGCGCGTGGCGCCGGGGCATTTCGTCCCGGTCAGTCCGGCCCAAGAAACGTCCCTTGACGGAATGGAAACCCAAATGTCCAACACGACCAGCGCAGAGCTTGCCAACTTCTTCCATAGCTCCCTCGCTGAGGTTGATCCCGCGATCGCCTCCGCCGTGGCGAAGGAGCTCGGTCGTCAGCAGCATGAAATCGAACTGATCGCTTCGGAGAACATTGTCTCCAAAGCGGTTCTCGAGGCGCAGGGTTCCGTTCTGACCAACAAGTATGCCGAGGGTTATCCAGGTAAACGCTATTATGGTGGTTGTCAGTACGTGGACATCGCCGAGAACCTGGCCATCGAGCGCGCCAATGCGCTGTTCGGCAGCAAGTTTGCCAACGTGCAGCCGAACTCCGGCAGCCAGGCCAATCAGGCGGTGTTCCTGGCGCTCGCGCAGCCGGGCGACACGGTGCTCGGCCTCGACCTAGCCTCCGGCGGACACCTGACGCACGGCGCCAAGCCCAACATGTCGGGCAAGTGGTTCAACGCGGTTACCTACGGCGTCCGCGCGCAGGATCATCGCATCGACATGGATCAGCTCGTGGCGCTGGCCAAGCAGCACAAGCCGAAGATCATCATTGCCGGCGGCTCGGCCTACAGTCGCGTCTGGGACTTCGCGGCCTTCCGTGCCATCGCCGACGAGGTGGGCGCCTACCTGATGGTCGACATGGCCCATTTCGCGGGTCTGGTCGCGGCCGGCGAACATCCTTCGCCGTTCCCGCATGCCCATGTCGTCACCACCACCACCCACAAGACGCTGCGCGGGCCGCGCGGCGGCATGGTGCTGACCAATGACGAGGACATCGCCAAGAAGATCAACTCGGCGGTGTTCCCGGGGCTGCAGGGCGGTCCGCTGATGCATGTCATCGCCGGTAAGGCGGTGGCCCTGCTCGAGGCGGCCCAGCCGGCCTACAAGACCTACATCAAGGCGGTGGTGGAGAATGCCCGCGTGCTGTCGGACGAGCTGAAGCGCGGTGGCGTCGACATCGTCTCGGGCGGCACCGACAATCACCTAATGCTGGTTGATCTTCGTCCCAAGGGACTTACCGGCAAGCTGGTCGAGGCCGCGCTCGGCCGGGCCAACATCACCTGCAACAAGAACGGCGTGCCGTTCGACCCGGAGAAGCCGACCATCACGTCGGGTATCCGTCTCGGTTCGCCGGCCGCCACCTCGCGTGGCTTCGGCGCCGGCGAGTTCAAGGAAATCGCCAACCTGATCCTGCAGGTGCTCGACGGCCTGAAGGTCAACGGCGAGGACAAGAACGACGGCGTCGAGGCGGCGGTGAAGCTGCGCGTCAAGGCGCTGACCGACGCCTTCCCGATCTACAGCTGATCCGGCCGCAAGTCTGAAACAGCCGCCGCGTGGAGACATCCGCGCGGCGGTTTTTCGTTGGCTATGCCTGGCTGTTGGGCACGGACGCATCGGAAATGTCGATTTGCCTGGGTGCTGCCGGGGGTATGGCGTTTACTCGGGGGCGCGTGCCGTGCCAATGCAGATGCCGAAAGACGACAGATCTTGTCGGCAAGGGCGGAAGACGGGGGATCTGATGAATCGATTGCCGACGAGCGGCGCCAAGCTGGCCTGTTATCTCATCAATCTCGAACGCGCGCCGGATCGTCGCGCCCTGATGGCGGATCGCTTTCGGGCCATCGGGCTGGATCATGACGTCGTCAAGGCGGTGGACGGAAAGCTGCTGCAGTTTCCCGCTCCCGAAGTCAGCGAGCTTGCGTTCAAGCTCCTGCACGGACGCCGGATCATCCCAGCCGAGGTGGGCTGCTATCTCAGCCACATCGAATGCGCGAGGCAGTTTCTGGCGTCGGATGCCGACTATGCGCTGATCGTGGAGGACGATGTCACCTTCGCTTCCGACTTCGTCGAAGCGATCGATCTCGCCTGTGCCGAGGGGCGGCATTGGGACCTCTTGCGCCTGACGACCGTCAATCGAGAGGGGGGCATCAAGTTCAAGTCTCTCTCCGCGATGCGGTCGCTCGCTGTCGCCCTGACGCGAAAGAAAGGGTCGGGGGCCTATATCGTCAATCGCCGGGCCGCGACGTGGATGACCGAGTCCCTGCTGCCGATGCGCCTTTCCTACGACATTGCCTACGATCTCGAGTATCTGAGCGGCCTCAGGGCGTGTTGGGTCCTGCCGCAGCCGGCCAGCCAGCTGAATGACATGGAGACCCAGGTTCAGATCAACATCCGAGCCTACAAGCTGCCTCGCTACAGGTACTTTACGGTGCTCCCGTATCGCGCCTTCCTGGAAACGACTAGAGTTCTATTCAGAGGGTTTCAACTTGGACGCTCGCTGTTGCGGCCGTGAACGTCTGCTGGTCGCCTGAAGCGGGGCTGGGAAGTACTGGAAGATGAGAGTTTCCGGTCGACTGGTCAAAGCCTGCCTGATCGTTGTGTCGGTGGCCGCCATCTCCGGCGTGGCCGCCGTCATGCAGTTCCGCGCCCTGGTCGACGCGACGCCGCCGGTCGATCTCTTTGCCCCGACCTCGCAGGTCGTGACCGCGCGAAACGGCGATATTCTGCGAGCCTATACGGTCGATGACGGGCTCTGGCGCCTGCCGGTCGATCCGGCGCGCGTCGATCCCGGCTATGTGGCGTTGCTGTTGGCCACAGAGGATGGCCGCTTCCGCGATCACAATGGCGTCGATCCGCGAGCTCTGCTCCGCGCCGGCTTGCAGTTGGTGATCCATGGCCGCATCGTCTCCGGTGGATCGACGCTGACCATGCAGGTGGTGCGCCTGTCGGAGCGCCTGCATACGCGCTCGCCGAGCGGCAAGTTCGGGCAGATCGTCAAGGCGCTGGCGCTCGAACGCTTCGCCGGCAAGGACGACATTCTCGCCGCCTATCTCAGCCTCGCGCCATTTGGCGGCAACCTGGAAGGGGTGCGCTCGGCGTCGCTCGCCTGGTTCGGCAAGGAGCCGCTGCGCCTCACGCCGGCTGAGGCGGCTTTCCTGGTGGCCCTGCCGCAGGCGCCCGAGGCGCGGCGGCCGGACCGCGATCCGGTGGTCGCCAAGGCCGCGCGGGACAGGATCCTGAGACGGGCCGTCGAACGCGGCGTTCTGGCGCGCGCCGACGCGGAGGCCGCCATTGCCGAGCCGGTGCCGACCCGGCGGCGCGATTTTCCGCTGCTTGCAGCCCATACCGCCGATCGGGCGGCGGCGGCCGATCCCAAGCGGGGCGAGATCAGACTGACCATCGACGGCAAGCTGCAAGCTTCGCTCGAGGGGCTTTCCGCCGAGCGGGCGAGCGCCATCGGCCCGAACGTCTCGGTTGCCATCATGGTGGCCGAAGAGGCGAGCGGCGACGTGGTGGCGTCGGTCGGATCGGCCGGGCTGTTCGACCAGAAGCGGGCCGGCTCGATCGACATGACCAGGGCGATCCGCTCGCCCGGTTCGACGCTGAAGCCTTTCATCTACGGTCTCGCCTTCGAGGCCGGCATCGCTCACCCCGAGACGCTGGTCGAGGACCGGCCGACCGCATTTGCCGGCTACACGCCGAACAACTTCGACAAGACCTTCCGGGGCACGGTGACGGTGCGGCAGGCGCTCGCCGACAGTCTCAATGTGCCGGCCATCCAGACGCTGGAACTGGTGGGGCCGGCGCGGCTGGTCACCCGGTTTCGCCGGGCCGGCGTCGAAGCCAAGCTGCCGGACATGGCGCCGGCCAACCTCGCGGTCGGACTGGGCGGCGTCGGCCTCACCCTCAACGATCTGACGACGCTCTACATGGCTCTTGCCCGTGGTGGTCGCCCCATCGCGTTGCGCGAGCGCGTCGATGCCTTGGGGCCGGCCGAGCCGCCCAAGCCGCTGATGGACGAACGCGCCGCCGCCTATGTCACCGACATTCTGGCGGGGCAGCTCGGCGCCGCCAAGGGCGACGTGCGCGTCGCCATCAAGACGGGCACGTCCTACGGCTATCGAGACGCCTGGGCGATGGGCTACGACGGCCGGTATGTGGTCGGCGTGTGGGTCGGTCGGCCGGATGGCGCGCCGATGCCCGGGCTGATGGGCGTTGACGTGGCGGTGCCAATCCTGGCCGATACCTTCGTCCGGGCCGGAGGCACGACACGCCTGCCGCCCGAGCCCCCCGGTCTCATCAAGGCGTCCAATGCCGAGCTGCCGCCGCCGCTGCAGCGGCTGCGCGGCGCGCGGGCGGCGGTCGCTCTGAAGGATGCCGGGCCGGAGATCGCCTATCCGCCGGCTGGCGCACGGGTCGATCTCGGCTTCCGGGCCGGTTCGCCGCAGCCGCTCGCGCTCAAGGTCAGGAACGGCAAGGGGCCGTTCACGTGGCTGGCCGACGGAGCACCGGTGGCGCGGGAGCCTTGGGCTCGACAGTTCAGCTATTTCCCGAAGGGAGCCGGATTCGTGACGCTGTCGGTGATCGATGGCGAGGGCAGGGCCGACCGGGTGACCGTTTTCGTGGAATGATCGCTGTGGGCCGGCTGGTGCGCTTGCCTTTTGCGCGTCGGGGAGGCATGCCCGTCTCCGTCAATTTACGGAAGGGTGGGTTGCGATGACCAGGAAGGAACGCGTTGCGCTGGTGTCGCTGGTCGCCAGCCTCAGCCTCACCGTCGCCAAGCTCACCATCGGCCTGATGATCGGTTCGCTGGCGCTCATCACGGACGCGCTGCATTCGGGCACCGACGCCATCGCGACGCTGGTCACCTTTCTTGCGGTACGCTTTGCCGATCGGCCGGCGGACGACGACCATCCCTATGGCCATGGCAAGTTCGAGGATCTCGCCGCGCTGGGGGAGGGCACGCTGCTTCTGGTGCTGGCGGGCGGTGTTGCCGTGGAAGCCTGGAACCGCTTCGCCGGCGCGGCGGCGGCGCCGTCGGTCAGCGCGATCGCCTTCGCCGTGCTGGGAGTGGAAATCGTCATCAACCTCTGGCGCGCCTCGGCCCTGAGCAAGGCTGCCAAGGAGACCGGCAGCCGGGCGCTTGCCGCCGACGCCATGCACTTCCTGTCCGACGTCGCGTCGTCGGTGATCGTCATCGTGGGTTTCATCGCCACCCTCTATGGCGCCGAGTGGGCCGATCCGGTGACGGCGGCGGCCATTGCGGTGTTCATTGGCTGGCTCGGTCTCAGGATGATCCGCCGCACGGCCGACGAGCTGACCGACCGCGTATCGCCATCCATCGCGCGGACGTTGCGCCGGTTGCTGCTCGACCTGCCCGGTGTCGTCGCCATCGATCAGCTCCGGGTGCGCACAGTCGGCCCCAGGCACTTCGTCGACATATCGGCCGGCGTGCCGCGCACGTTCAGCCTGGGCGAGACGGCAACGGTCAAGGGGGCGATGGTGGCCGCCATCATGGCGGAGATCGACGATGCCGAGGCTACGGTCAGCCTGATACCCGTGCCGATCAACGACGAGAGCGTCAGGGAACGGGTGTTCCTTGCCGCTTCGCGCGAACGCATCCCCGTTCATCACATCACCATCCAGCATCTCGGCGACCGTCTGTCGGTGTCGCTCGATTGCGAGGTGGATGGCGCCATGCCACTCGGGGAAGCCCACGAGGTGGCGAGTCGTCTCGAGGCGGCCATTCGGGCCGAGATTGGCGCGGAGATCGAGGTGGAGACGCATCTCGAACCGCTCTATCCCGACCTTATTCAAGGTGAGCGGCTCCCCGACGAGCGGGTGGCGGCCTACGCGGCCACTCTCCGCATGGCGGCGGAAACGCATGGCGTCTCGGACGTTCACAACGTGCGCGCCCGCGAGATCTACGAAGGCGTGTTCGTGGCTTTCCATTGCCGCTTCCCGGCGGCGCTTCCCGCCGCCGAGGTGCACCGGCGTGCCGACGCGGTGGAGCGCTCGGCGCGCATCGCCTTCCCCGAGATCCGTCGCATCGTCAGCCATCCGGAACCCATCAGGGAGTGACGGCCGCAACGCGGCGGGCCGGCGGTCAGGCGGTCAGGCCACGCCGATGCGCAGTAGGTCGAGGGTGTGCAGAATGCCGGTCGGCTTCCGGTCCTCGACGACGAACAGCACGGAAATCTTGCGGTTCTGCAGAAGATCGAGCGCCTCGGCGGCGAATATCTGCGGCGCGACGGTGACCGGATTGCGCGTCATGACCTCGGCCACGGGCGTTTCCAGCTTGCTCGCGCTCAACTGCGGCCCTAGGTCGGAGTGCACGAAGCGCCGGAGGTCGCCGTCGGTGACGACGCCGACCAACTGGCCGCGATCGTCGACGACTCCGACCACGCCGAAGCCTCCCGAGCTGATCGCCAGGATGGCGTCCGTCATCCGACTGCCGGCATCGATCAGCGGAAGCCGTTCGGTGTGCATGATCTCCGACACGCGGCGGAGCTGCGAGCCGAGCTTGCCGCCGGGGTGGACGATGTGGAAATCGCTTTCCGAGAACCCCTTCCGCACCATGACGCCCATGGCGATGGCGTCGCCGATGGCGAGCTGCAGAACCGTCGAGGTGGTCGGGGCGAGATTGTGGGGGCAGGCTTCCCTGACGCGCGGCAGGATCAGCGCCACGTCGGCGGCGGCGGCCAGCGTCGACTCGGCTCCGGCGGTGAGCGCGATCACCGGCACGTCGAAGCGTTTGGCGAAGGCCAAGACGACGGCGAGCTCGGTGGTCTCGCCCGACCAGGACAGCGCCATGATGACGTCGGAACCGTCGACCATGCCGAGATCGCCGTGGCCGGCCTCGGTCGGATGGACGTAATAGGCGGGCGTACCGGTGGAGGAAAAGGTGGCGGCGAGCTTGCGGGCGATATGGCCGCTCTTGCCGATGCCAGTGACGATGAGCCGTCCCTTGCTCTCGGCGATGATGCCGATCGCCGTGTCGATGTCGCCGCCCAGAGAGCCGTGGAGCGCCGCATCCTCAAGGGCGGTGACGCCCGTGCGTGTGATTTCGATGGCGTGCAACGCCGCCGCGAGGGCGGGCTTCGGAAGCGGGGTGTCGGTCATGTCGGCGTGGATCCGCGATTCTTGGCAAGTGGTTCCATCCGACGTTTGCCTTCGTTCGATACAAACCGTGGAGCAGACATCGGGCTCGTGAGAACCGTTTGCAACTTCTGTTTCCCGCGAAGCTTGGGGCTTTGGCATTGATCGGGACGCCGATGTCAGCCGGGTCTCGAACGTCAAAATCGCTCCGCGAGCCGCCTTGTTAGTTCATTGCGGCCGGATGTAAAGCGGACCTTGTGGCGGCAGAGGGGCAGAAAAGGTCGAAGAGTCCGCTTTTGCACGTTGTTTTCGTCAAGAAGCCGCAATCGTGATAGACGGCTCGCGTGGTGCAAGGAGGCGGACGATGGCGGATTTGTCGGCAGGACAGGTTGAGGTTGCCGCACAGCCGATGGCGATGAAGGACGTTTATGCCGAGGGACGGGGGCGTCGGTTGCTCGGCCTTGTGCTGGTAGCGGTCGCCACGCTGTTCTCGCTGACCACCTTCGCGCTGATCTCCAACCTGCTGCCCATTCCACCGACCACCGACCTCATTCGCGGATCGCTGGTGATCGACGGCCTTCTTCTGCTCGCCATTGTGTTCATGGTGGGGCAGGAGGTCTGGAAGCTCGGCCGCGCCTGGCTGGAAGGGCGAGCGGCGGCCAGGCTTCATTTGCGCGTGGTGGCGCTGTTCGCCTTCATTGCCGCCTTGCCGGCGGTGATGGTGGCTGTGGCCTTCACCGTCTCGCTCAACCAGGGCTTCGATCACTGGTTCGAATCGCGGACGCGGCAGGTCGTCGACAACGTGCTGACCGTGGCGAGCGCCTACATGCAGGAGCATGCCCGCGTTCTCCGTTCCGACCTGATCAGCATCGCCAGTTCGCTCGACGCGGCCAAGTCGCTCTACGACTACGAGCCGACCCGTTTCGAGAGCCTGATTCGGTTGCAGGCTTCGCTGCATGGCTTGCAGAGCGCCTATCTGCTGGACAAGAACGGCAATGTGATCGTGCGCTCCGAAGTCGATCCGACCGTGAAGACGGTGATGCCGTCACCGGCGGCGATCGACGAGGCGCGCAAGGAAGCAGCCGTGCTGCTGCAGCCGGGTCAGTCCAATCAGGTGGGAGGACTCCTGAAGCTCAGGACCTATGACGAGACCTACCTCTACATCGTCCGTCTCCTCGACAAGCAGGTGCTCGACAATCTGAAGCTGGCCCGCGACAGCGCCATGGAATATCGCGAGCTGGAGAACAACCGCTCCGACGTTCAGATGGGGTTCGCCATCATCTTCGGCGGCATGTCGATCGTCTTCCTGCTCGGCGCCATGTGGGTCGGCCTGTCGTTCGCCAACTATCTCGTCGCGCCGATCCGTCATCTGATCAATGCCGCCGACCGAGTGGCGCACGGCGACCTCAGTGCCGCCGTTCCCGTCGGAGCCACGTCGGACGACATTTCCAGCCTGGGCGCTTCCTTCAACAAGATGACGGTGGAGCTCAGGAGCCAGCGGCAGGAGCTGATCTCGGCTTCGGAGGAAGCCGAGAGGCGGCGCCGGTTCACCGAGGCGGTGCTGTCGGGCGTATCGGCCGGCGTCGTCGGCATATCCAACGACGGCCACGTCACCATCGCCAATGCGTCGGCGCTGTCGCTGCTGGGCGTCGACCTGTTCGATTTCGTCGGTCGCCTGCTGGTCGACGAGGTGCCGGAACTGGCTCACCTCCTGTCGGCCGCCCTGCGCGATGAGGACGAGGGGCGGTCGCATCAGGCGACCATCGCGCTGGTGCGCAACGGTCACAAGAGCACGGTTTCGGTCAAGGTGACGCCCGACCGTTCGCCGGATCGCGAGCACGGCTACGTGGTGACGCTCGACGACATTTCCGAGCTGGTGTCGGCGCAGCGCACCTCGGCCTGGGCCGATGTCGCCCGGCGCATCGCCCACGAGATCAAGAACCCGCTGACGCCGATCCAGCTCAGCGCCGAGCGCATCCGGCGGCGGTTCGGCAAGCTGGTGGTCGACGAAGACCGCCGGGTGTTCGACCAGTGCGTCGACACCATCGTCAGGCAGGTCGGCGATATCGGCCGCATGGTTGACGAGTTCTCGCAGTTCGCGCGCATGCCCAAACCCTCCTTCGAGGAAAGGGACCTCGGGGAGTGCGTGCGCGAGGCGGTGTTCCTTCTCGGCGTTGGACATCCGGAAATCGCTTTCGAGGCGCATTTGCCACAGACGCCTCTCAAGGGGCGGTTCGACCACCGGCTGATCAGCCAGGCGGTTGCCAACCTCGTCAAGAACGCGGTCGAGGCGATCGAAGGCCTGCCGGAGGACCAAAGGACCGGCGCGCGGGTCGACGTCTATGGCCGCGAGGCCGGCGAGTTCAACATCGTCGAGGTGGTCGATACCGGCGTCGGCTTGCCGACTGCCGAGCGACACCAGTTGCTGGAGCCCTACATGACGACGCGAGAGAAGGGGACCGGTCTCGGGCTGGCCATCGTGCGCAAGATCGTCGAGGAGCATGGCGGAAGCATCGACCTTCTGGACGCGCCGACGGTCGCCGAGGGCGGCCATGGAGCCATGGTCAGGATCAGCCTGCCGGTCGATCCAAACAGAACGGGCTGATTGTCTGGGGTTAACGACCGATAGGGCTTCAGATCGTGTGACATTTATGTTACTGCCGAAGCGGCCGGGGCATTTGGCGGCCGCTCGGCGGCGGAACGGATACGCAGGAAACAATGGCGACCGATATTCTGATCGTTGACGATGAGGCCGATATTCGTGACCTCGTGGCAGGTATCCTTGAGGACGAGGGCCATGGCACCCGGACGGCCGGTGACTGCGACAAGGCCCTCCAGGCCATTGCCGAACGGCGTCCGCAGCTGATCTTTCTCGATATCTGGCTGCAAGGCAGCCGCATGGACGGGCTGCAGCTTCTCGACGAGATCAAGTCCAGCAATCCGGACGTCCCGGTGGTGATGATCTCCGGCCATGGCAACGTGGAGACGGCCGTCTCGGCGATCAAGCGTGGCGCCTACGACTATATCGAGAAGCCGTTCAAGGCCGACCGCCTGGTGCTGATTGCCGACAGGGCATTGGAATCGTCGCGTCTCAAGCGCGAGATCCGCGAGTTGCAGATCCGCTCCGACCGTCAGGAAGGCATCGTCGGCGGCTCGTCTGTGGTCAACCAGTTGCGCAACACCATCGATCGCGTCGCGCCCACCAACAGCCGCGTGCTGATTTCCGGTCCGTCCGGATCCGGCAAGGAATCGGTGGCGCGCGCCATCCACGAACGTTCGCACCGGGCGGCCGGTCCGTTCGTCGTGCTGAACGCCGGCGCCTTCTCGCCGGACCGGATGGAAATCGAGCTGTTCGGCAGCGAGTCCGACGACGATGGCAAGCGCAAGGTCGGCGCCCTGGAAGAGGCGCATGGCGGAACGCTCTATCTCGACGAGATCGGCGACATGCCGCGCGACATGCAGAACCGCATGGTGCGCGTTCTCGTCGAACAGGCTTTCGAGCGGGTCGGTGGAACGCAGAAGGTACACGTCGACGTGCGTTATGTGTCGTCGACGGCGCGTGACCTCGAGCGCGAGATCGCCGAGGGGCATTTCCGCGAGGACCTGTTCCATCGCCTTGCCGTCGTGCCGGTGCGCGTGCCGGGCCTTTCGGAACGGCGCGAGGATATTCCCTTCCTCATCGAGCAGATGATGCACCAGATATCCCGGGCCACCGGCCTGCCGGTGCGGCGCATCGGCGAGGACGCCATGGCCGTGCTGCAGTCGCACGACTGGCCGGGCAACCTTCGTCAGCTCCGCAACAACGTCGAGCGACTGATGATCCTGACGCGCGGCGATCCGGAGGCCGTGATCACGGCCGACCTGCTGCCGTCGGAGATCGGGACGATGCTGCCGTCGCTGCCGTCCGGTTCGGGTGGCGAGCACCTGATGGCGCTGCCGCTCAGGGAAGCGCGCGAGATTTTCGAGCGGGAGTATCTCAAGGCCCAGCTCAACCGCTTTGGCGGCAACATTTCGCGAACCGCCGAGTTCGTCGGCATGGAGCGTTCGGCGTTGCACCGCAAGCTGAAGAGCCTCGCCATCGCCGGGTAGGGGCGGACTCAGTCCGTCGGCTCGCCCTCGACCAGCTCCGGCAGGGAGTTCTGCTCCCATTCCCGTTGGGGAATGGGGCGGCCGAGCGTGAAGGCGAAGGACGCGACGCGACTGAGATCGGTCGTCGCGCCGCAACTGAACGACAGCCGGTACCATTTCCCGTCGGCGTGGACGGCGGCGCCCTTCGCTTCCATGGATGTGGCGCCCAGCACGGGGTCGGCCATCGCATAGGGAACGACGCTGTTGGGAACGAAGCCGGCTTTCCAGCGCTTCAACTGTTCCATCGCTTCGATATTGCAGATCTGGATCAGCCGCTCGTCGACGGTGAGCGTGGATAGCGTTTCCCTGGTTTGCCTGTTGCGCGGATCGTCGAGGACGGCGCCGGCAAAATAGTCCGTCGCGGTCACACGTCCACCCGTGGAGGGGCGGGCAGGGCGGGCCGGCGACGGCGAAGGCCGTCCGGTCACTTCCGGCTGGGCGGCGGTCGGCGGGAGATTGGCCGGCGGCGCCGGATACGCCGCGGACGGGGCGACCATGACCACCTCGACCGCCACGGGGCGTTGCTCGACGGTGAGCTGTCTCGGTGTTTCGATCACCAGGAGGACAAGGATCGTAGCGTGACCAAGCACGGACAGCATCGTTGCCATCCGCGGCCAAGGCTGCGCGGTCCTCACTGCGTGTGTCCTCCCTTTTTCACATCCATTGCCGGCCTTCATGGCCTTTTTGGGGGACTGGGAACGGACACGATATCGTGATCTTGCGGATGCCGGGGAGAACTTGCCACTTTTTGCCTATTGCCGACCTTGCAAGACTCAATTTGCGCCGAAGCGGCTGCCGTTCACCCTCCCTTTACCACGATGGTCCAGATTCCTGGGCGAGGGGGTAGGATGCTCCCGCCGGTCCCGCGTGAGTTCGTTGCGTATGATTACCCGCCAGTACCGCCCGTCTTGGCTCCGCCGCCTGATCCTTCCCGCCGTAACGGCGGTTTTCCTCGGCTATTTCGGCTATCATGCCGTCAATGGCGAGTATGGCATGGTGGGACGCGCCCGCTTCGAGAGCCGCACCCAGGAACTCAACGCCGAACTGGCGCGCCTCAATGCCGAAAAGGCGGCGTTGGAGGCCCATGTCAGGCTGCTGCGCCCCTCCAGCCTCGATCAGGACATGGTCGACGAACGCGCCCGCGTCCAGCTGTCGGTGGTCAATCCGAATGAAGTTGTCATTATGGATTTCGACAAGTTGGCGCAGGCAAAAAGTAATTGATATTACTTCATTTTTGTTGAATTAACTTGATATCGGTTAATTTCATCGGCCAGCGATGCGGCTTTCGCATGATTGACATGCGCTGCAAACCTTGACTTGCTCCCCGGAAAGGGGTTCCGTCGGCGCCTCTACGGAATAATCCCGATACGGGAGGAACAAGCAATGGCTGTACGACCGGCGACCGAGAAGCGCGCACGCGCTTCGGCCCCGACCTCCGCAACGAAGAAAACCGGCAGGACTTCCAGTTCTGCCATCAACTATCAGGTCGCTGAGTTCGACAAGGACGACGAGTTCAAGGCCTACCACGACATGCTGCTGATCCGCCGCTTCGAAGAGAAGGCGGGCCAGCTCTACGGCATGGGCCTGATCGGCGGCTTCTGCCACCTCTATATCGGCCAGGAAGCGGTGGTGGTCGGCATCCAGAAAGCCCTGCGCGAGGGCGAGGACCAGGTCACCACCTCCTACCGCGACCACGGCCACATGCTGGCCTGCGGCATGGACCCCAAGGGCGTCATGGCCGAACTGACCGGCCGCCAGGGCGGATATTCGCGCGGCAAGGGCGGCTCGATGCACATGTTCAGCCGCGAGAAGCAGTTCTTCGGCGGCCATGGCATCGTCGGCGCCCAGGTGCCGATCGGCGCCGGTCTGGCCTTCGCCGACAAGTATCGCGGCACCGACAACGTGTCGGTGGTCTACTTCGGCGATGGCGCGGCCAACCAGGGCCAGGTCTACGAGACCTTCAACATGGCGCAGCTGTGGAAGCTGCCGGTGATCTTCGTCATCGAGAACAACCGCTATGCCATGGGCACCTCGGTCAGCCGTTCGTCGGCGCAGACCGATTTCGCCAAGCGCGGCGAGAGCTTCAACATCCCCGGCGAGCAGGTGGACGGCATGGACGTCCGCGCCGTCAAGGCGGCGGCCGATCGGGCCGTCGAGTGGGCGCGGGCCGGCAATGGCCCCTACATCCTGGAAATGCAGACCTACCGCTATCGCGGCCACTCCATGTCCGACCCGGCCAAGTACCGGACCAAGGACGAAGTGCAGAAGATGCGCGACGAGCGCGATCCGATCGAGCAGGTTCGCAAGCGTCTGGTCGACAAGGGCTGGGCCAGCGAGGACGATCTCAAGGAGATCGACAAGAAGGTCCGCGCCGTGGTGACCGAGGCGGCCGACTTCGCTTCCGCCGACTCCGAGCCGGATCCGTCCGAACTCTGGACCGACATTCTTCGCTGACAGCGCCGAGAGGTTTATCAAAATGGCAATCGACATCCTGATGCCGGCGCTGTCGCCGACCATGGAAGAGGGTACGCTCACCAAGTGGCTGAAAAAGGTGGGCGACGACGTGAAATCCGGCGATGTGATCGCCGAGATCGAAACCGACAAGGCAACGATGGAAATCGAGGCCGTCGATGAGGGCAAGCTGCTCGAAATCCTGGTTGCCGACGGCACCGAGGGTGTGAAGGTCAACGCGGTAATCGCCCGCGTCGGCGAGGAAGGCGAATCTGCTGCTCCCAAGCCGGTGACGGGCGAGGATCCCAAGCCCGCCGCCCAGGCGGCCCCCGCCGAAAAGCCGCAGCCGATGGCGCAGGCATCGAGCACGGTGCCGGCGGCTCCTGCCGTGAAGGCCGAAGCCGATCCGGACATCCCCGCCGGTACCGAGTTCGAGAGCAAGACGGTGCGCGAGGCGCTGCGCGAGGCGATGGCCGAGGAAATGCGCCGCGATGGCGACGTGTTCCTAATGGGCGAGGAAGTTGCCGAATATCAGGGTGCCTACAAGATCTCCCAGGGGCTCCTGGACGAGTTCGGTGCCCGGCGCGTCATCGACACGCCGATCACCGAGCACGGCTTTGCCGGCATTGGCGTCGGCGCCGCCTTCGCCGGCCTGAAGCCGATCGTCGAGTTCATGACCTTCAACTTCGCCATGCAGGCGATCGACCAGATCATCAACTCGGCGGCCAAGACGCTTTACATGTCCGGCGGTCAGATGGGCTGCCCGATCGTGTTCCGCGGGCCGAACGGCGCCGCCGCTCGCGTCGGCGCCCAGCACAGCCAGGACTATGCTGCCTGGTACGGCATGATCCCCGGCCTCAAGGTAGTGATGCCGTATACGGCCGCCGACGCCAAGGGCCTGCTCAAGGCGGCGATCCGCGACCCCAACCCGGTGATCTTCCTGGAGAACGAAGTCCTCTATGGCCATCACTTCGATGTGCCGAAGCTCGACGATTACGTGTTGCCGATCGGCAAGGCGCGTATTCACAAGGCGGGCAAGGATGTCACCATCGTCTCCTTCGGCATGGGCATGTCCTATGCGATCAAGGCGGCGGAAGAACTGGCCGGTCTCGGCATCGACGCCGAGGTGATCGATCTGCGAACCATCCGTCCGATGGACATCGAGACGGTGGTCAACTCGGTGAAGAAGACCGGCCGTTGCGTGACTGTGGAAGAGGGCTGGCCGCAGGGCTCGGTGGGGTCGGAAATCGCCTACCAGATCCAGGCCAACGTTTTCGACTATCTTGACGCGCCCGTCGGCCGCATCACCGGCAAGGACGTGCCGATGCCTTACGCGGCCAACCTCGAAAAGCTTGCCCTGCCGACCGTCGGCGAGGTGATCGAGGCCGTGCGCGCCGTCACCTATCGCTGAGGAGAGCTGAAATGCCGATCAAGATTCTGATGCCGGCGCTCTCTCCCACCATGGAGACGGGCAACCTGACCAAGTGGAACGTCAAGGTGGGCGATGCCGTGAAGTCCGGCATGGTTCTCGCCGAGATCGAAACCGACAAGGCGACCATGGAGGTCGAAGCGGTCGACGAGGGCACCGTCGCCAAGCTGGTGGTGGCCGAAGGCACGGCCGACGTGCCGGTCAACGCGGTGATCGCCATCCTGGCCGAAGAGGGCGAGGACGTCGAAGCCGCTGCCTCGGCGGCGGAAGGGGCCGCTCCGGCCCCGGCCAAGGCCGAGGACAAGGCGAAGCCCGAGGCGTCGAACGAAGCACCCAAGGCCGAAGCGCCGAAGCCGGACGCTCCGAAGGCGGAAGCTGCCAAGGCCGGCGAGGGCGAGCGGGTCTTCGCATCGCCCTTGGCTCGCCGCGTCGCCAAGGAGAAGGGGCTCGACCTCAAGTCCGTCAAGGGCTCGGGGCCGAAGGGCCGCATCATCCTGCGCGACGTCGAGAGTGCCGAGGCTGCACCGAAGCCGGCGGCTCCCGCTCCGCAGGCTCAGGCCGCAGCACCTGCTCCGAAGCCGGCCGGTGCCAGCGACGAGATGACGCTGAAGCTGTTCGATCCGGACAGCTACGAGCTCATTCCGCATGACGGCATGCGCAAGACGATCGCGCGCCGCCTCACCGAGTCCAAGCAGACGGTGCCGCATTTCTATGTCACCGTCGACGTGGAGCTCGATGCGCTGCTCGCCCTGCGCAAGGACATCAACGACGCCGCGCCGACCATCGACGGCAAGCCGACCTACAAGGTGTCGGTCAACGAT
Source organism: Pleomorphomonas sp. T1.2MG-36 (assembly GCF_950100655.1). Classification (NCBI taxonomy): domain Bacteria; kingdom Pseudomonadati; phylum Pseudomonadota; class Alphaproteobacteria; order Hyphomicrobiales; family Pleomorphomonadaceae; genus Pleomorphomonas; species Pleomorphomonas sp. T1.2MG-36. Next base: position 772,294 of record NZ_CATNLY010000001.1, on the reverse strand, counting down.
ATGGTCATCAAGGCTTACGCCCTGGCCCTGAAGTCCGTGCCGGACGCCCATGTGTCCTGGACCGATGGCGGCATGTTGAAGCACAAGCACGCCGATGTCGGCGTCGCCGTGTCGATCCCCGGCGGCCTGATCACGCCGATCGTCCGCAAAGCCGACGAGAAGAGCCTGTCCGCCATCTCCAACGAGGTGAAGGATCTGGCCAGACGCGCCAAGGACCGCAAGCTGAAGCCCGAAGAATACCAGGGCGGCACCACCTCGGTGTCCAACCTCGGCATGTTCGGCGTCAAGGACTTCGCCGCCGTCATCAACCCGCCGCATGCCACCATCCTGGCCGTCGGCGCCGGTGAGCAGCGGGCGGTGGTGAAGGGCGGTCAGCTGGCCGTCGCAACCGTGATGAGCGTCACGCTCTCCACCGATCACCGCGCCGTCGACGGCGCGCTCGGCGCCGAGCTTCTGAAGGCGTTCAAGGGCTTCATCGAGAAGCCGATGTCGATGCTGGTGTGACGGAACACCTCCGTCGTGCGTTTCGGGAGGCGGCTGCCGGTTGAGCCGGCGCCGCCTGCTTCCGGCGCGAGGCCAGTCCCGCGCCGAACCCAGATTGAAGGCAGAGACCCATGTCCCAGTATGACATCCTGATCATCGGCTCCGGCCCCGGCGGCTACGTGGCCGCCATCCGTGCCGCCCAGCTCGGCCTCAAGGTCGGCGTTGTCGAGCGCGCCTACGTTGGCGGCATTTGTCCCAATTGGGGCTGCATTCCCGCCAAGGCGCTGCTGCGCTCGGCCGAGATCTTCCACTACATCGAGCATGCCGCCGATTACGGCATCAAGGCCGAGAAGCCCGGCGCCGATGTCGCCGCCATCGTCAAGCGGTCGCGCGGCATCGCCCAGCAGATGAGCCAGGGCGTCGGCTTCCTCCTGAAGAAGAACAAGGTCGACCTGATTTGGGGCGAGGCGAACATTGCCGCGCCCGGTAAGGTCAAGGTGAAGGCGGTGGACGGCGCGCCCAAGGGCTGGTTGCCGGCCGGCGACTACGAGGCCAAGCACATCATCGTGGCCACCGGTGCGCGTCCGCGCGTGCTGCCGGGTCTCGAACCGGACAAGAAGCTGGTCTGGACCTATTTTGAGTCCATGGTGCCGGAGGCGCTGCCGAAGCGCCTTCTGGTGGTGGGCTCGGGCGCCATCGGCATCGAGTTCGCAAGCTTCTACCGGGCGCTCGGCTCGGAAGTGACTGTCGTCGAGGTGATGAGCCAGGTGATGCCGGTCGAGGATCACGAGATCGCCGACCTCGCCAAGAAGCGCTTCGAGAAGGCCGGCATGAAGATCCTTCTGGAGGCCAAGGTCGCCTCGCTGAAGAAGGGCGCCAATGAGGTGACGGCCACCGTCGAACTGAAGGACGGCTCCAAGCAGGAGATCGTCGCCGATCGCGTCATCTCGGCGGTAGGTGTCGTCGGCAACGTCGAAAACCTCGGTCTCGAGGCGCTGGGCGTCAAGATCGAGCGCGGCACCGTGGTGACCGACGGTCTCGGCCGCACTAACGTGCCGGGCATCTATGCCATCGGCGACGTCGCCGGTCCGCCGATGCTCGCCCACAAGGCCGAGCACGAGGGGACGCTGTGCGTCGAGGCGATCGCCGGCCTGCATCCGCATCCCATGGACAAGTTGCAGATTCCGGGCTGCACCTATTGCCACCCGCAGGTGGCCTCCGTCGGCCTCACTGAGAAGAAAGCCAAGGAGGCCGGCTTCGAACTGAAGGTCGGTCGCTTCCCGTTCATCGGCAACGGCAAGGCGGTGGCGCTCGGCGAGCCGGAAGGCCTCGTCAAGACCATCTTCGACGCCAAGACCGGCCGCCTGCTCGGCGCTCATCTGGTTGGCGCCGAGGTGACCGAGATGATCCAGGGCTTCGTCGTCGCCATGCAGCTGGAGACCACCGAGGAAGAGCTGATGCACACGGTGTTCCCGCACCCGACCGTCAGCGAAACCATGCACGAGAGCGTGCTTGCTGCCTATGGCCGGGCCATCCATATTTAAGCCGCGAGTCGCAACTTAATGTAGGGCCGGCGGCAATCCCGCCGGCCTTTTCATTGCCAGGAGATATCCGATGCAGGGTCACGCCTTTCTCGTCTGGGGCGCCATCGGCCTTCTTGCCGGCTGGCTCGCGAGCTTCGTGGTGGGCGGCGGCGGCCTCATCCGCTATCTCGTCTCCGGTCTGATCGGCTCGTTCGTCGGCGGGCTGGTGTTGCAGTGGACGGGCATCAGTCTTCCCATCGCCAGTCCCTTCCTGCATGAAGTTGCCGTCGCGACGATTGGCGCGATCATCTTTGTTTTCCTGGCCCGTATGGTTGTCTGAGCAATAGATAAGCGCCGAGACTGTCTCGTGGGGGTCTTCTGCAAATAAAAGCAGCAGTCCTGTCCGTAGTTCTTCCGTCGTTGTTTTTACTTTGTTAACGAGGTGAATGCGACGCTTCGCAAAGTGCAATTGCGATCGTCCGGGGGATAGGATGACAGCTTCGGTTGTGTCCATTCGCGACATCTCGTCAAAATCCGAGTCCGTCCAGGAAATCGCCTTCAACAAGGTCGGCCAGATCAGGGCGATCAATCGCCGCATGCGCATTCTCGCCCTAAACGCATTGATCGAGGCCGAGAGGGCCGGGGAGGCCGGCCGCGGCTTCGCGGTGGTCAGCCAGGAAGTGCGTGGCATCTCCGAAGAGGTGGAGAAGCTCTCGACCGCCCTTGAAGCCGAGCTTGCCTCGGAGATCGGCGAGATTTCCTCGCTGGTGCAGGAGATGAGCCAGTCATCGCAGGGGCAGCGGCTGGTCGATCTGGCGCTCAACGCCATCGAGATCGTCGATCGCAACCTTTACGAACGCACCTGTGACGTGCGCTGGTGGGCGACCGACTCCGCCTTCGTCGACGCGATGACCGAACCCGGCGAAGGTGCCTTCGCCTATGCTGCGCGGCGCCTCAACGTCATTCTGCGTGCCTACACCGTCTATCTCGACATCTGGCTCTGCGACACCCAAGGCAGGGTCGTGGCCAGCGGTCGCGGCGATCGCTTTCCGGTCGCAGGTGCCGACGTTTCGTCGCGTGCGTGGTTCCGTACCGGCATGGGGCTGAAGACCGGCGACGACTTTCACGCCGAGGATATCGCTCGCGAGCCGCTTCTGGCCGATACCCTGGTCGCAACCTTCGTCACGCCGGTGCGAACCGGTGGCGAGGCCGGCGGCCGGCCTATCGGTCTCCTGGCCATCCACTTCGATTGGGAACCGCAATCGCGCACCATTGTCGAGGGCGTCCGTCTGACCGACGAGGAGCGGGCCATGAGCCGCGTGCTGATCGTCGATCGCGACAACCGGGTCATCGCCTCGTCCGATGGCGCCGGTCTGTTGACGGAGCGGCTTCCGCCCTTTGGAGGCTCGGCGGCTGGTTGGCAACTCAACGATGGCCGGATCGTTGCCCAGCATGCGACGCCCGGCTATGAGACCTATCGTGGCCTCGGCTGGCGCGGGGTGATCGAACAACGGCTCGTTGCCGACAAGCCCTCGGCAACGGTGACGCCGCTCAAGAGGCGCCGCTAGTCTTTCTCAATGACGGCAGCGTTTTCAATCCTCTCTCCAGGCGATAAGATCGTCCGGAGGTAGGGCGGCGGCGTGCCTGCCCTCCGTTGGAGGATGGCGTCATGCCGGCCGAGCTCAATTTCCTCAGCCTTCTCACGGGCTGTTTCGCGACACCGGTGGCGGAGAACCCGACGGTCGCCATGGTCGAGGCGGCCTATCGTGCCATGGGTCTCGACGCCCGCTACATCAACTGCGATGTGGCACCGGCCGACCTCGGCAATGCGGTGCGCGGTGCACGCGCCATGGGCTGGCGCGGCTTCAATTGCTCGTTGCCGCACAAGGTGGCGGTGATCGATTTCATCGACGAGTTCGCCCCCTCGGCGGAGATCATCGGCGCCGTCAACTGCGTCATCAACGATGACGGCAAGCTGATCGGCGAGAACACCGATGGCAAGGGGTTCCTCACATCGCTGGAGACGGTGATAGATCCCCGCGGCAAGCGCGTTGTGGTGCTCGGCGCCGGCGGTGCCTCACGGGCGATCGCGATCGAGACGGCGCTGGCCGGCGCGGCGTCGATCGCCGTCGTCAACCGCGACGAGGCGCGCGGCAAGGCGGTGGTGCAACTCGTGGCGGCGCATACCTCGGCGGCGGCCGAATTCGTGCCGTGGACGGGGAGTTACATTATTCCCGAGGAGACCGACATCCTCATCAATGCGACGTCGATCGGCCTTTTCCCGGGTGTCGGCGATCTGCCGGCCGTCGATTTCACTTCCGTCCGGCCTGGACTGGTGGTGGCCGACGTCATCCCCAATCCGCCGCACACGGCGTTCCTCAGGATGGCCGAGACGCATGGCGCGATAACGCTCGACGGTCTCGGCATGCTGGTCAACCAGGGTGTCATTGGCATTCGCCTCTGGACGGGCCGCGAGCCTGACGCCAAGGTGATGCGTGGTGCGCTCGAAGCTGTCTTCGGCGCTTGAATTTTCGCTGAACGTCTGCTTGCGGCGGCTTGAGGGAATACTACATTTCCCGCGACGCCCCGCGGACGTTTATCCGCGCTTCCGGTGACTGGGGGAAACGGCCTTGACCACGACCGACATTGTGAAAACGCCCATGCAGTATCTCGACAAGGCGATGGGTGGATTGCGCGACCTCGGCCTATTGCCGGCCCGAACCGAGGAGGCGCCGATCGTCGGCCTTCTCGAGCGGATCACCGATCTCGACCCCGACAAGATCGCCGTCATCACCCGCACGCTCAGCCAGATGAGCGTGTTCAACGAGGTGGTGCGCGAGCAGATCTCCGAAATGTCGATCGGCGAGCGCTACGAGAAGATCACGCAGGGCTTCAACTCGATCCGCGACGATGCCAAGGCGATGGTCGACCAGATTTCCGACGGAAAGCTCGACCTGTTCGAGCGGGCGACCAACACCTGGATGAAGATTTCGCGCGGCGACATCGCCAGCCGGTTCGATAGCATTCGCGACACCTACATCGAGGTGGCTCGCGACACCAAGACCAATATCGAACGCGAGCGGGTTATTCTCGAAGCCTATCGTGACTTCCGTGGTGCGCTGAAGCAGGCCGAGGTGGCGGCGCTGGAGGTGCTGAAGGCGGGTGAGGCCAAGCTCGCCGCCGCCAAGGACGAACTTGGCAATGCGTCGGAGGCGGTGGCCGGTTTTGCCGGCACGGACGCTTCGGAACGGGCGAAGCTGGAACTCATCCGCGACGAAAAGCTCAGGAGCATGCAGAACGAGGAAGGGCGCTACCAGATCGCCAAGGATCTCGCCGACAACCTCACTATTGGCTACAACACGTCCGAAGTGATCATGGCACGCCTCCTCCAGACGACGTCTGCCAAGGAGCGCGTCTATCAGCAGTCCGTTTCGTTCTTCACCACCAATGATTCCGTGCTGACGGCGCTGAAGGCGTCGTTCACCGGCGTGTTCGGCCTGCACGAGTCGACGCAGACGCTCAACTCCATGAAGGAGGGCGTGTCCAAGTCGCTTGAGGTGCTGGCCGATATCGGCGGCAAGGTGCAGGAGGAGGCGCTGAAGGCCGGTTATGGCCCGACGGTGCGCGCCGACGCAGTGAAGAAGCTGGTCGACAGCGTGGTCAACTATCAGGAGCGCTCGACCGAGATCATCGCAGAGATGCGGACGCTGGCCACCAAGAACTCCGAAGAGATCCGAGCCGCCGTCGAAGACGGCAAGCGGCGGATGGCCCGCCTTGCCGAGCAGGGCAATGCGCTGGTGTTGAATGGCTGACATCGCTCAGGGCGCCGCCGTCGCCCCCAAACTCGACGAGCTCATGCTGGCGATGGACGTGGTCGACACGCTCCGTCACCAGGAGGGGCTGGTCGAGAAGGCACTCGGCGAGGACAATCGCGACGCCACGCTGAAAGAGCGGCTTCGGGCGCTCTACGAGGGACAGGGGCTCAAGGTCTCCGACCGCATCCTGGATGACGGTATCCGGGCGCTGAAGGAGAGTCGTTTCACCTATGATCCGGCGCCGTCGTCCTTTGCGCGGACGATGGCGCTCTTCTGGGTGGGGCGCGCCATGGTGGCCAAGGTGATGGCGGCGGCGCTCCTCGCCATCGTCGTTCTCGGCGGCGTCACCTATTGGCGCGTGGCCTCGACGGAGCGGGCGACGGAGGCGGCGCGGATCGAGATGACCGTGACGCTGCCCGAAGCCGTCGATACGGCCGAGGCCGCACTGGCGGCCGAGGCGCTGACCTCCGACGCCAGGACCGAGGCCGATCGGCGCGTCGCCGGTGCGCGCGCGGCGATTGCCGGGGGGAATGCCGATGCGGCGCGCCAGGCGGTGGCGGCGCTTGCCGATCTCCGGGCAACGCTTGCCCGAACCTATGAACTCAGGATCGTGTCGCGCCCCGGCGAGCGGACGGGCGTGTTCCGGGTCCCCGACGTCAACACCAAGGCGCGCAACTATTACCTGATCGTCGAGGCGGTGACGCCGGACGGCGACGCCCTCAAGCTGCCGATTGCCAGCGAAGAGGATGGCACGGTCAAGACGGTCGACAAATGGGGCATGCGCGTTCCCAAGGCGACCTATGACAAGGTCGCGGCGGACAAGAGCGACGATGGCATCGTCGAGGATAACATTCTCGGTGAGAAGCCACGCGGCAGTATCGAGCCCGTCTACGAGATGGACGTCCTCCCGGGCGCCATCACCAGTTGGTAAAGCCCTCTGAACCCAGGGAAGCAACATGATTTCCGCGCAGCAGGCGCTCAACCACATCGAACGGGCGATCCTTGGGGTCAGACGTGACGAGGATCGTCTCGTCGCCATGCTGGCCGACACCAAGGCCGAGGGCGACCGCCTGAGAGCCGAGCAGGCTGACGCCTTTCGCGCTCTGGCCCGCCTCAGGCTCGATGCCATCGCTCGCGACGAGGTGGTCGGCGAACTGGACAGCGTCGAGCGGCGAGCCCGCGCGGCCCTCGACAAGCGCCGAGATCGGCTGACGGAACTGAAGGCCAGTCGCGAGGGTGCGTCGCAGAAGCTCGACGAACTCGAAGACAAGCGCGAAGCGGCCGCCAAACTGCGCGACGCGGCGATCGACGCGGTCGAGGCGAAGACGGACGCCGTGGAGGCGCGTCTCGCGACCGAGGACGAGTGGCGACGCCTGACCGCGGCCATCGAGGCGGCCGAGGCAATGGCGACGGCGGCCGAGGAGAAGAGACGCCAGGCCGAGGAGGATCGCGCGGTCAAGGGCAAGCCTTACGAAGACGATCGACTGTTCTTCTATCTCTGGCGGCGCGGCTACGGCACGTCCGCCTACCGGGCGGGGCCGCTCACGCGCTATTTCGATGGCAAGGTGGCAAGGCTTGCCGGCTATGACGCGGCGCGCGTCAACTATTTCATGCTCACCGAGATTCCCTTGCGCCTTGCCGAGCACGCCGACCGCCTGAAGGCCGAGGTGGCGGCCGCCACCGAAGCTCGCCAGGCTTACGAGCGGGCGGCGCTGGAGGCCGACGGCATCGTGCCGCTGGAGACCGCGGTGGCCGACGCCGACCGTGCGCTCGCCAAGGTGGAGACCGATATCGCGCGCGTGAGGTCCGACGTCGACAGCATCGACAAGGAGACGGCGGCGGCGCTCGACGACAACGGCGATCCGGCGGTGCGCGGAGTGATCGACGATCTGGCCGGAACGCTGGCGCGCGCCGACATGGTGGATTTGGTCCGACGCGCCGAAGCGACGCCGACGCCGGAGGACGACCGCATCGTCAAGCGGTTGCGCCAGATCGAACGCGATCTGATCCGTGTCGACGCGCAGGCCGACGAACTGCGGCGCACGTCGATCGATATCGCCAACAAGCGGCAGGAGCTTGAGCATTCGCGCGATACCTTCCGCAGCAATGGCTACGACCGGCCCAACGGCAGTTTCTCCAACGGCGAGACGATCGGCAACCTGATCGGCGGCATCATTTCCGGCGCCATCACGGCGGCCGTGCTGGAAGGCGCCTTCCGCGACGGTTATCGGCGCGGTGAGTCCCGACGACGCGACGATTTCGGCGGTGGCCATTGGGGCGGCGGCGGCTCGTGGGGCGGCGGCTCGGGCGGCGGTGGCTTTGGAACCGGTGGCGGCTCGGGCGGTGGCGGGTTCAAGACCGGCGGCGGTTTCTAGCAGGCCGCATGACGACGACGCAGGCCAGATGTGAGCGGACTGGCATGGCCGTGTCTCCGTAGTTTTGCTAGGAAGTAGATCATAGAAGACCGGCAGAGGGCCGGCCAAAACGGGCAGAAAGCGACGGACAATGGTCACCATTCTCGACACCGTGAAGACCGCGCCGAAGGCGCGCCATCCCGAGAAGGCCAACCGTCCGGACAATCCGATCCAGCGCAAGCCCGAGTGGATCCGCGTCAAGGCGCCGGGCTCGCCGGTCTACAAGGAAACGCAGGGTATCGTGAAGGAGAACGGCCTCTTCACGGTCTGCGAGGAGGCGGGCTGCCCCAACATCGGCGAATGCTGGTCGAAGAAGCACGCCACCATGATGATCATGGGCGACACCTGCACGCGCGCCTGTGCCTTCTGCAACGTCAAGACCGGCCTGCCGGCGCCGCTCGATCCCAGCGAGCCGGAGAACGTGGCGCTGGCCGTCGAAAAGCTGGGGCTCCTTCACGTCGTCATCACGTCGGTGGATCGCGACGATCTCAAGGATGGCGGCGCCGAGCATTTCGCGCAGGTGATCCGCGCCATCCGCGCCCGGTCTCCGTCGACCACCATCGAGGTGCTGACGCCCGACTTCCTCAGGAAGGAAGGCGCCCTGGAAGTCGTGGTGGCCGCCAAGCCCGACGTTTTCAACCACAATCTCGAAACGGTGCCGTCGAACTATCTCACCGTCCGTCCTGGCGCCCGTTATTTCCACTCCATCCGCCTCTTGCAGCGGGTGAAGGAGCTCGACCCCACCATCTTCACCAAGTCCGGCATCATGGTCGGCCTCGGCGAGGAGCGGAACGAGGTACTGCAGCTGATGGACGACCTGCGCTCGGCCGACGTGGATTTCCTGACCATCGGTCAATATCTGCAGCCGACGTCCAAGCATCACCCCATCATCCGCTTCGTGCCGCCGGATGAGTTCAAGTCCTACGAAACCATTGCCTACACCAAGGGTTTCCTCATGGTGTCGTCGAGCCCGCTGACGCGCTCGTCGCATCACGCTGGTGAAGATTTCGCGCAGCTTCGGGCCAATCGCGAGAAGAAACTCGCTGAGGCGCGGGGCTGAGAGGCGGCAGGATTGCCTTTCGGTGCGAAGTCTGAAAAAGCGTAAGGCGGCCTGATGGGCCGCCTTGTTTCATGCCGCATACAGGACGCTACCGGACAATGCCGACCTTCGAGACCGTGCGCCACGTCACCCACAGCCCGGAGCGGATGTTCGATCTGGTGGCCGATGTCGAGAAATATCCCGAGTTCGTGCCGCTCTGCGAGCGCCTGATCGTCCGGCAGCGGCAGGTCGACGAGGCGGGGCGCGAGGTGCTGATCGCTGACCTCACCGCCGGCTACGGGCCGGTCCGCGAGACCTTCACCTCAATGGTGACACTCGATCGCGTCGCCCTTGCCATCAAGGTCGAATATATTGATGGCCCGTTTCGCTTCCTCGACAACAGGTGGAGCTTCACGCCGCGCTCCGAGCAGGGCGCCGACGTTCATTTCTGGATCTCCTACGAGTTTCGCAGCCGGATGCTCGGCGCTCTCATGGGATCGATGTTCGACCGAGCCTTCCGCAAGTTCGCCGAAGCCTTCGAACAGCGCGCCAATGCCATTTACGGCGCCAGCGTCTAGAGTTTCTCCGGTGAACTCGAGTTCGCCGGAAAACTCTATCTTATCGTTGAGACGCAGTTCCGGACGCAAAAACGGTACCCACTTTTGCTGGAACTACTCTGGCCGAAACGGGAGGTGTAGTTGGGGCTCGCCGTCAATCTTCCGATCATCCTGTCCGCCGCCTTCATCGCCACCGCCAGTCCGGGACCGGCGACGCTCGGCATAGCATCGATGTCCATGGGCGCCGGCCGCCGTCGTGGCGTCGCCATGGCGCTCGGTGTCGTGACCGGCTCGCTTGCATGGTCGGCCGCCGCCGCGCTCGGCCTTGGTGCGATCATGCTGGCCAATGCCTGGATGCTCGAAGCGATCCGCTACATTGGCGCCGGCTATCTTCTTTATCTCGCCATCAAGTCGGCATGGAGCGCGCTTCATCCCCAGGCGCTGGCACTCGGCGCAACGGGCGTCGTGACACCGGGCGAGGCCTATCGCAAGGGCTTGCTGCTCCACCTCACCAATCCCAAGGCCATCCTGTTCTTCGGCGCCCTCTATTCGGTCGGCGTTCCGCCGGATGCCCCGTCCGCTACGCTTCTCGTGGTCATCCTGGCCGTCGGCCTGCAGAGCACGCTGATCTTTCTGACCTATGCCCTGATCTTCTCGTCAGGGACGGTCGCGCGCGGCTTTGCCCGCGTCCGCCGCCTGTTCGATGGCTTGCTTGCCGTCGCCTTCGGATATGCCGGTTTTAAAGTTCTGACGGCGCATCTCAGGTGAAACGGGCGAAGGCTTTCGGTCGCCTCCATTTACCCCCTTTCCGACCATGGGGGCGCACCCTACATTGACCCCCATGATCGCTCATGGAGGATCGAAATGGCGGGTGTCGGCATCATCGGAACCATCATCATCGGGTTGTTGGCCGGCTGGCTGGCCGAGCGCTTCACCCGCTCCGACCATGGTCTGCTGACCAATCTCATCCTGGGCGTGATCGGCGCCGTCGCGTTTGGCTGGGTGGCCGGTCAGCTCGGCTTCTTTCCGCACGGCTGGATCGCCAACCTGATCGGCGGCACCATCGGCGCCGTCGTCATCATCTCGCTCTATCGCCAGTTCAGGCGGTGAGGCGCGGCAGTCCCGCAGCCTCACCGTTTCCGTCAGGCCTTGCCGATGGCGTCCAGCTCCTCGATCGTCGCGTCGTCGAGGTCGATTGCCGCCACGGCAAGGTTCTCCTTGAGGTGGCCCAGCGAGGATGTGCCGGGGATCAGCAGGATGTTGGGCGAGCGCCTTAGCAGCCAGGCGAGCGCCAGTTGCATCGGTGTGAAGCCGAGCCTCTGCGCCAGCGCACTGAGCGTGTCGGACTGCAACGGCGAGAAGCCGCCCAGCGGGAAGTAGGGCACGTAGGCGATGCCCTCGGCGGCGAGCTCGTCGATCAGCGCGTCGTCGTCGCGGTGGACCAGATTGTAGAGATTCTGGACGCAGACGATATCGACGATGCGGCGGGCCGCCTTAATCTGGGCCGCCGTCACGTGGCTGACGCCGATATGGCGGATGAGCCCCTGCCGCTGCAGCTCCGCCAGTGCCTCGATCTGCGGTTCGACCGGACCTTCGGCCGGGTGATGCGGGTTGAACATGAAGCGCATGTTGACGACGTCGAGCGCTTCGAGCCCGAGATTGCGAAGGTTGTCGTGAACTGCCGAGCGCAGTTCGTCGGGCGCGTCAGCCTTGAGCCAGGACCCGTCGGCACCGCGCTTGCCGCCGACCTTGGTGACGATGGTGAGATCATCAGGGTAGGGGTGCAGCGCCTCGCGGATGATCTCGTTGGTGACGTGCGGGCCGTAGAAGTCACTGGTGTCGATGTGGTCCACACCGGCGGCGATGGCCGCCCTGAGCACGGCCACGGCCTGCGCCCGGTCCTTCGGCGGACCGAAGACGCCGGGGCCGGCCAGTTGCATGGCGCCATAGCCGAGCCGCTTCACGCTGCGGTCGCCGAGGCGGTAGGTTCCGGATTGATCGATCGAGGACATGAGGTCTCTCCTGCGCTGATGGGACCTAGAGATAAACCCTGGTTGCTGTGCGGAGAACGGGCTACAGTCGGTACAAGCTGTACGGACATCCGAACAATGGGCGTGGATTTCGGCGACATCTCGGCGTTTCTGGCGGTCGTCAAGGCCGGCGGCTTTCGCGACGCGGCGCGGGCGACCGGCGACAGTGCCTCGCGGCTCAGCGAGGCGGTGCGGCGGCTTGAAGCGCGGCTGGGCGTGCGGCTTCTTCACCGCACGACGCGCAGTGTCGAGCTGACGGCCGTTGGCCGGGAACTGGCCGATCGCCTGACGCCGGCGGTGACCGAAGTGGATCTGGCCCTCGACGTCGTCAACGGCTATCGCGAACGGATCGCCGGGCGGCTCAAGCTCAACGTGCCCATCAGCGCGGCACGGCTGGTGCTGCCGGACATCCTGCCGCCCTTCCTGGCCGCCTATCCCGACATTCACCTCGAAATCGTCGCCGAGGACACCTTCGTCGATCTGGTCGCATCCGGCTGCGATGCCGGCATCCGTTATGACGAACGGCTCGAGCAGGACATGATCGCCGTGCCGATCGGCCCCCGGCTCCAGCGCTATGCGCTCGCCGCATCGTCCGCCTATCTCGATCGGTGTGGCCGCCCGGACCATCCGCGCGATCTCATCGCCCACAACTGCATCCGCGGCCGTTTTGCCAGCGGCGCCATTGCCCCCTGGGAGTTCGAGAGGGACGGAGAGGTGGTCAATGTCGAACCCACCGGGCAACTGATCGTCGCCACCGGCGGTGCGGCCGAGCTCATGGTTGCCGCGGCGATCGGCGGCGTGGGAATCATGGGGCTGTTCGAGGACTGGATCCGGCCGCACTTCTCCAGCGGCGCGCTGGAGCCGGTCCTGGAGCAATGGTGGCCGAGCTTTTCCGGTCCCTTCCTGTACTATCCCGGCCGCCGTCTGGTGCCGGCACCGCTCCGCGCCTTCGTCGACTTCGTGAAGGCGCGCGGTCATGCCGTCAGCGACCACTCGGCGATCGCGTCTTCCAGCATGGCGAGCGCCTGAACCACCGCTGCGTAACGTACGCCGGCACGATCGAGGCTGCCGAAGCGCCGCTCGGCATGAACCGTCGGACGACCAGTGGTGGCGCAGGCGAAGTGAACGAGACCGACCGGTTTCTCGGCCGTCCCGCCGCCAGGACCGGCGATGCCGGTGATGGAGACGGCGAAGGCGGCGCGCGAGTGGGCGAGCGCTCCTTCCGCCATGGCGCGAGCCGTCGCTTCGGAAACGGCGCCGTGGGCGATCAGCGTCGCCTCCGGCACCCCGAGCATCTCTATCTTGGCCTCATTGGAATAGGTGACGAAGCCGCGTTCGACGACATCCGACGAGCCGGCGATTTCGGTGAGCAGGCCGGCGACGAGGCCGCCGGTGCAGCTCTCGGCGGTGGCGATGGTCACGCCCTTGGCGCGCGCTTTTTCGAGGAGGTGCTGGGCGCGAGGGTGAAGGGGTGAAAGGTCGGTCATGGCGATCTCCTTATCGGCAGCGGCCTTACCGCGTGGACATGAAGGACATATAGGTCGCCATTGGCTTTTCCGAAGGTCGGCTCGATCTCATCGATCGAGCGGCAGCCTGATCGTGGCGGAGGCGATGGCGGCGATGCCTTCGCGCCGGCCGGCGAACCCGAGTCCCTCGTTGGTGGTCGCCTTGACGCCGACACGATCGACGGCAATGCCGCAGGTTTCGGCGATCGCCGCCCGCATGGCCTCGCGGTGGGGACCTACCTTCGGCGCCTCTGCGATGATCGTGACGTCGCAATGGGCAAGAAGGCCGCCGCGTTCGGCGAGGCGGCGAACCGCGTCTTTCAGAAACAGCGTGGAAGCGGCCCCGCGCCAACGCTCGTCGGAGGGCGGGAAGTGCTTGCCGATGTCGCCATCTCCGAGAGCGCCAAGGATGGCGTCGGTCAGGGCATGCAGGGCGACGTCGGCGTCGGAGTGGCCCTTGAGGCGCTGATCGTGCGGAATGAAAACGCCGCAGAGCGTGACGCCGTCGCCCGGTTCCAGCACGTGGACGTCATAGCCGGTGCCGACGCGGACGTCGGGGCAGGCCAGGAAAGCCTCGGCGGCAAGACGCTGTTCGGCCATGTCGAAGTCCTCCTTGGTGGTCAGCTTGACGTTGTCGGCGCCGCCATCGACCAGCAATACCCGATGGCCGGCAAGCTCGGCGACGGCTGCATCGTCGGTCACGCCGGTGATGCCGCGAGCCACCAGTGACTTGTGAGCGGCGGCGATTTCGGCATAGCGGAACCCCTGTGGGGTCGCGGCGCGCCACAGACCCTCGCGCGGTACCGTTTCGCCCACGTAGCCGGCCGCATCGGCGCGCTTTACCGTGTCGATCACCGGCGTGCCGCAGAGCACGGCCACCTCGCGCCCGAGCGCCTCGATCACCCGGTCGATGGCCTCGCGGCGGATGAACGGCCGCACGGCATCATGGATCAGGACAAGGTCGGGCGCGTCAGTCTCAAGCGCCGCCAGTCCGGCAAGGCAGCTGGCCTGTCGATCGGCTCCGCCGGGAACGGGTGGCGAAAGACGCGAGTCGTCGAGCCCGGCGACCGAGGCGATGTAAAGATCGCGGTCCTCGGGGTGAATCACCGTCAACACCCGATCAATACCGGGATGGGAGAGAAAGGCGTCGATCGTCCTGGCGATGACCGGCCGCCCTGCAAGCTGCCGGTATTGCTTGGGAGGCGCACCGGCGCTGGCGGCGCGACTGCCGCGCCCGGCGGCGACCAGAATCACCGCCACGGTGGGGCGTGCGGCGGGGGAGGCGGGGGTGGTCGTGCTGGATGGCATCGCCGTTCGCAGGGCTCCGCTGGCGACCGAGTGGCGGTCGCGGCAAAAATGTGCATTCTCGTTACGTTATTGGCCTGATGCCCCGCAAGACGCTTGCGTCATTTCTTCCGAACAGCTATCAATTGCGTAATTTGTAAGCATCTACGGTTCGTGCACAAGGTGTAAGCATGGTGGTTTCCAAGCCGGATCGCGAGGCGACGACTGCCCCGGCGTCGGAACTTTGCGTCGGCGGAATGATGGTGCCTGCACCGGTGTTTCTCGCGCCGATGGCCGGCATCACCGACCTGCCGTTCCGGCGTGTGGCGCGCCGCTATGGCGCCGGCCTGACCGTGTCCGAAATGGTGGCATCCGAAACCCTGCTCGATGGTCATCCGGAAACGACGACTCGCGCCGAGGCGGACGACGAGGGTTTGCACGTCGTGCAGCTTGCCGGTCGCGAGGCGCGCTGGATGGGCGAGGGCGCCCGGGCGGCGGAAGCCGGCGGCGCTGACATCATCGACATCAACATGGGCTGTCCGGCCAAGAAGGTCGTATCGGGCTACTCGGGTTCGGCGCTGATGCGCGATCTCGACCATGCGCTGACGCTGGTCGAGGCCGTGGTCGGCGCCGTCAGCGTTCCGGTGACGCTGAAGATGAGGCTCGGCTGGGATGATACCTGCCTCAACGCGCCGGAACTGGCGCGGCGGGCCGAGGCGGCCGGCGTCTCCATGGTCACCGTGCATGCTCGCACGCGCAACCAGTTCTACAAGGGTTCGGCCGATTGGTCGAAGGTGAGGGCGGTGCGCGAGGCCGTTTCCATCCCTTTGGTGGTCAACGGCGATATCGTTGACGCCGCGACGGCGCGCGAGGCGCTCCGCCAGTCGGGTGCCGACGCGGTGATGATCGGCCGGGGCGCCTATGGTCGTCCCTGGCTGCCGGGCCGGATCGCCGCCGCGCTGGCGTCCGGTGGCGAGGCGGAGGCGCCCGACCGGGACGAGATCCTGCGCTCGCTCCGGGCGCAATATCGGCACATGCTCGCCCATTACGGCGAGGGTCTGGGCCTCAGGATGGCCCGCAAGCACGTCGGTTGGACGTTTGAAGCGGTGCCGCGCGATGATGCGTCGGCGGCCGACATCCGCCGCCGGGCGCTGACGGCGGAAACGCCGGAGGCGGTGATGGAAGCCGTTGACGAGTGGTTCGCCGACGGCGCGAGTTTCGAGAGGGTTGCCGCATGACGACGTCTTCATCCGCACCGGGCGCGGAGGTTCCGTCGGAGCGGGATCTCGGAGTGTCGATCCTCAACGCCTTGCCGCATCCGGTGATCATGCTCGATTCCGAGGGGCGGGTCTGCTCGGCCAACGACGCGGCACAGAATTTCTTCCAGTCGAGCGCCGCCGTGCTTGGCCGGCATTCGCTCAGGCATTTCGTGCCCTTCGGCAGCCCGCTGCTGCAACTGGTCGAGCAGGTGCGCGAGCGCGGCTCCTCGGTCAACGAATACCGCGTCGACGTCGGCACGCCACGCAACGGCGGCGAGCGCGTCGTCGACATCTATGCCGCGCCGGCCTCCGACCGCCCCGGTCACGTGGTGATCATGCTGCAAGAGCGCACCATGGCCGACAAGATGGACAAGCAGCTCACCCATCGCGGGGCTGCCCGTTCGGTCACCGGCCTTGCCGCCATGCTGGCGCACGAGATCAAGAACCCGCTCTCCGGCATCCGTGGCGCGGCACAGCTGCTGGAGCAGTCGGCCGACGATGGCGACAGGGCGCTGACCCAGCTGATCACCGATGAAGCCGACCGCATCGTCAAGCTGGTCGACCGCATGGAGGTGTTCTCCGACGAGCGGCCGATCGAGCGCGAGCCGGTCAACATCCACGCCGTGCTCGAACACGTGAAGCGTCTGGCGCTCTCCGGCTTTGCTCGCGATATCCGCATCGTCGAGGAATACGATCCGTCGTTGCCGCCGGTCTACGCCAATCGCGACCAGTTGGTGCAGGTGTTCCTCAACCTCGTCAAGAACGCCGCCGAGGCGCTGACCGACACGCCGGATGCCGAGATCGCGCTGACCACGGCTTTCAGGCCGGGTGTGCGCCTGTCGGTACCCGGTACGCGCGAGCGCGTCAGTCTGCCGCTTGAGTTCTGCGTGCGCGACAACGGCCCCGGCGTTCCGGAAGAAATCCAGGGGCACATGTTCGATCCCTTCGTCACCACCAAGACCAACGGCACTGGCCTCGGCCTCGCCCTGGTCGCCAAGATCGTCGGCGACCATGGCGGTGTCATCGAATGCGAAAGCCAGCCGCGCCGCACCACCTTCCGCCTCCTCCTTCCCGCCTACGTCGACAAGACCGCGGACTGAAAGGGTCTTCTCAGATGCCTACCGGCAGCATACTCGTCGCCGACGATGACTCCGCAATCCGCACGGTGCTGAATCAGGCTCTGTCGCGAGCGGGCTATGAAGTGCGTCTCACCTCCAACGCGGCGACGCTGTGGCGCTGGGTGAGCCAGGGCGATGGCGATCTCGTCATCACCGACGTGGTCATGCCCGACGAGAACGCCTTCGACCTGCTGCCGCGCATCAAGAAGGCACGCCCCGATCTACCCGTGATCGTGATGAGCGCGCAAAACACCTTCATGACGGCGATCCGCGCCTCCGAGAAGGGCGCCTACGAGTATCTGCCCAAGCCGTTCGACCTCAAGGAACTGATCTCCATCGTCGGCCGGGCACTCGCCGAGCCCAAGGGCAAGCAGCGGCTCGAGGTTGGCGAAGATGGTTCGGAAAACATGCCGCTGGTCGGCCGCTCGCCGGCCATGCAGGAGATCTACCGCGTTCTCGCCCGTCTGATGCAGACGGACCTGACCGTGATGATCACCGGCGAGAGCGGCACCGGCAAGGAACTGGTGGCGCGGGCGCTGCACGATTACGGCAAGCGCCGCACCGGACCGTTCGTGCCCATCAACATGGCGGCCATCCCGCGCGACCTGATCGAAAGCGAGCTGTTCGGCCATGAGAAGGGCGCCTTCACCGGCGCGCAGGCTCGCTCGGCAGGGCGGTTCGAGCAGGCCGAGGGCGGCACCCTGTTCCTCGACGAGATCGGCGACATGCCGATGGACGCCCAGACGCGCCTTCTGCGCGTGCTGCAGCAGGGCGAATACACCACGGTTGGCGGCCGTACACCGATCAAGACCGACGTGCGCATCGTCGCGGCCACCAACAAGGACCTCAGGATCCTGATCAACCAGGGCCTGTTCCGCGAGGATTTGTTCTTCCGCCTCAACGTGGTGCCGATCCGCCTGCCGCCGCTTCGCGAGCGCATCGAAGACATTCCCGATCTGGTGCGCCACTTCTTTACCGTCGCCGAGAAGGAAGGTCTGCCGTCCAAGCAGATCGAGCCGGCGGCGGTGGAGCGGCTCAAGCGCTACCGCTGGCCGGGCAACATTCGCGAGCTGGAAAACCTCGTACGCCGTCTTGCCGCGCTCTATCCGCAGGACACCATCACGGCCAACCTGATCGAGGCGGAGCTGGCGACGCCGACGGTGACATTGGTGGAAGAGGAGACGCCGGCCGACGAGGATCTGTCGGAATCGGTGGAGCGCTTCCTGGCCAAGTATTTCGCCGAGTTCGGCGACAACTTGCCGCCGCCGGGGCTTTATCACCGCATTCTCAAGGAAGTGGAATATCCGCTGATCGGTGCGGCGCTGGCGGCGACGCGCGGCAACCAGATCAAGGCGGCCGAACTCCTCGGCGTCAATCGCAACACGCTGCGCAAGAAGATCCGCGATCTCGACGTTCAGGTCATCCGCAACTCGCGGTAACCGCGGGCTGGCCTGAGTGGATGAACGGGGCAGACGGGGATGTCCATCTCCATCTGCGAGAGCCCTTTCGCGTCGATCAGCGGCAGGGACGTGGCGATGTGTCCGGCTGGAGAGTATCCAGAGGCCCGCTTAACCCAGTTGTGCGCGCCGGGCAGGGCGCGTGCGACCAGATCAAGCTTTTCATCGAAGACCAGGACGTCGCGCGGAACTTGGCGCTGGGCGGGCGGTTGTTGGGCGGGCGCGGAGATGCCTGAATACCTTCGCATACCCCGCGCGAGAAATCGACGCCGGGGCGGGCTGGACACGACGGCGCGAATGGTGGCGTCATGGCAAGTCCGAGTCCAGTTCATGCGGTCCCAGGGCATAGGAAGCTCAAGTTCCCGCCCGCCCGGAGGAGCTTCGTGGCAAATCGGGAAAGGCGCCGACCGGGGTCGACGCCTTTTGCAGTTTCTATCGCCGTGTTTGGCCAACGCGGCGCATTTTTAGAGTTTTCACGGCAAGTTGGCGGCTCTAGTGCATTAGTCCGATAATATAGCGAACCGTCCGCTTGACGATGCTGGTTCTCTGGCAGGGGTCGATCAGGTCCAGTTCGTAGTCATATTGACTTTGGTCTGGAAATGACCTTCTCTTCGGCTTGGGCTGCATGAAAAGATGGACGTATTGGTCAGGGGTCATGGCATTTCTCCCTTGTTTCACCATCTAGATACGGCGACCGATGAATCGGTTCAATCCTTCAAGATTGCAACTTGGCATGCAGAAATGAAACACATCCCCTGGGACTCCTACCAAATCTTCCTTGCCGTCGCCCGCAGCGGCAGCCTCAGCGCAGCGGCGGAGCGCATAGGCCTTTCCAGTGCCACCATCGGCCGGCGCATGCTGGAGTTGGAGCGGCAAATGGAGTGCGGGCTGTTCCTCCGCAGTCAGGCCGGCTATTCGCTGACGGGCGGGGGGCAGGCGCTGCTCGATCATCTCGTCGGCATGGAAGCGGCGGGCCGCGAAGTGGAAATCTGGAACGCCGGCCTGTGCGGCGCCGTGCGCGTGCGCATCTGCGCCGGTAGCTGGTGCGCCCGCTTTCTGGCCCGCAATCTCGGTGTGCTCGTCCAGCCGGGCGACCGGCACGGCATCGACCTCGGCATCGGCGAGGAGAGGGCGTCGCTCGCTCACCGCAGCGCCGATATCGGCATTCGCGCCTTCGAGCCGGAGGAGAGCAACCTTGCCGCCGTGCGCCTGCCGGAGGTTGCCTATGCCGTTTACGCTGCGCTCGACATGCCGGAGGACGGCGCCGATCGCTGGATCGCGGTGTCGGAGGAAGCGGCCGTCTCCTGCTATTTGCGCTATCCGCATGAGAAGTGGCCGAACAACCTGATCGCCACGGTCAGCCGAGCCGAGGGGCTTCGCAATTCGATCCTGTCCGGTGCTGGCGTGGGGGTGTTGCCTTGCTTTGTCGGCGACGCTGATCCGGATCTTCGCCGGGTCGGCGGAGAGATCGAAGAGCTTCGACACAAGAGCTGGCTGGTCATGAACAACGAGGACCGGCACCGGCCCGAGATCCGCGCGGTGGTCGATCGCATGACCGCATTGTTCCGCCGTCACGCCGCCTTGTTCGAAGGGCGCGGCGCGCTCGGCGGAGTGGCCTTGTCAAACGTGCTCGGTGTGGCCACATAGGGCTCCGGTTTTTTGGAGCAAGGCATGAGCGAGGCACCGCAGCAATTCGACGTGGCCGTGGTGGGGGGAGGGCCGGCAGGGCTCGCCGCCGCCGCGGCGGTTGCCGATGCCGGCGCGCGCGTGGCGCTGATCGCGCCGCGCCCGGGCGTCGACGACTGGCGCACCACGGCGCTGTTGGGCGGCTCTGTCGAGTTTCTCGAACGGCATGGTGTCTGGCGTGACCTCGGCGCGGTTGCCGCTCCGCTCAGGCGAATGCGTCTCGTCGATGCTTCGGCTCGCCTGTTCCGGGCACCCGACGTGACGTTCGAGGCTCGGGAGATCGGTCGAGACCTATTTGGTTACAATGTTGCCAACGGCCCATTGGTCGCGGCTCTGTCGGACGCAGTGGCAGCGCGGGCCGATCGCATCGTTCGGTTCGAGGCGCTGTTCCAGACGCTTGATCAGGGAGGGGAGGTCGCTCTCCTGGGGCTTTCGTCGGGCGAGACCGTCGCTGCCTCGTTGGTCGTTGCCGCCGATGGCCGCAACTCCGCTCTGCGCAAGGCCGCCGGCATCGACGTGAAGTCCTGGAGCTACCCTCAGGAGGCGCTGGTGTTGGCGCTCTCGCACAGCCAGCCGCACCATGACACCTCGGTCGAGTTCCATACGGAGGCCGGCCCGTTCACCCTGGTTCCGCACGGGCCGGGGCGTTCTTCGCTTGTCTGGATGGATCGGCCCGAAGTGATCGCGCATGCCGCCGGCCTCGACGATGCCGCGCTTGCCTTGGACATCGAACGCAGATCCGGTTCCGCCCTGGGTGTGGTCTCGGTGGCAAGCCCCCGTCAACGCTGGCCGATCTCCGGCTTCCAGGCGCGACGGCTGGCGTCCGGCCGCGTCGTTCTGGTGGGAGAAGCGGCGCATGGCTTCCCGCCGATCGGCGCCCAAGGCTTCAATCTGACGCTGCGCGACATCGAAAGCGTGGCGAATATCGTCCGGGATACGATGCGCCTGTCGTCCGTCAAGGGCCTCGATGGCGCGGCAGCGGCCCGCGAATACGGCAAGGCGCGCCGTCTCGACGTTTCCGGTCGGGTGACCGGCGTCGACCTTCTGAACCGCTCGCTGCTGAGCGGCTTCCTGCCCATGCAGCTCGCCCGCGCCACCGGATTGCTGCTGGCGCGGGAGGTAGGACCTTTTCGGCGGATTCTGATGCGGGCCGGCCTTGGCGCGCGCTGAGGGTCGGGCTCCGCGTTGGGTCAGGTGCGCTGAAAGTAGGCCGATGGCGTGACGCCCAGCGTGCGCTTGAACAGGGCGATGAAGGCGCTGACGCTGTCGTAGCCGAGATCGAGCGCCACGACGGTCACGGCTTGCCCTTCGGCCAGCGTTTCGAGGGCTCGCACGCAGGACGACCGGCTCGGCATGCTGTTCCTGTTCCCGGCCTCGATGTCTTGCGGATCAGCGGACATGGCCGCGTCACCACGGATCCGGAGATTTGCGAGAGTTTGGCGGAGGGTGCCAAGGTTGCCAAGACGGCCATCGTCGTGACGGTGGGCGAGGTGTTGCATCACTGCGGAAAGGCAGTCAATCGGGCGCGACGCTGGGCTCCGGCGATCCTTGATCGATCGCAGGAGCCTTTCGACCCCAGGGCAAATTCTGGCCGCCATGACCCAACAGGACGCCGGGGTCGCAGAGGCGATCGACGCGCACTACGATCAGGCCGTCCGAACCGATCTCTATAGCTGACGCGAGGGAGCCAGAGCTTGGCTGCCGCGCCTCACTCCGGCTTGGGCTGCGGCAACACCGGCTGGGACGGATCGCGCGGCTTGGCGCCATCCAGCAGGTCGTTGGGGTCGGCGGCGGCTTTGGCGTCGGGGGCATCGCCGTCGGCGTCTGGCGGAAGGTCGATGGCGTCCGGGTCCTTGGTGTCCACGTCCGCCTTGCCCGCGGCGGCCTTCGCCCGCTCAAGCTTGCGCCACTTGACGACGTTGCGGTTGTGCTCGGCAAGACTGGCGGCGAAGATGTGTCCGCCGGTGCCGTCGGCAACGAAATAGAGATCCTTGGTGTTGGACGGATTGGCGACCGCCTCAAGAGCGGCGCGGCCCGGGTTGGCGATCGGTCCGGGCGGCAGGCCGTTGACGTGATAGGTGTTGTAGGGGGTCGGCTTGTCGATGTCGGCGCGGCTGATCGGACGGCCGAGCGTGCCGGCGCCACCGACCAGGCCATAGATGATCGTCGGATCGGATTGCAGGCGCATGTTGCGGCCGAGTCGGTTGAGGAAGACCGAGGCGACGTGGGGGCGCTCATCGGCCTTGCCCGTTTCCTTCTCGACGATGGAAGCCAACGTGACGAGCTGTTTGGGCTCTGAGAATGGCAAGTCGCGGGTGCGGCCGGCCCAGATCTCTTCGAGCGCCTTGGCGTGGGCTGTCCGCATCTGTTCGAGAATCTGGCTGCGGGACGCACCGCGCGTGAAGCTGTAGGTCTCCGGCAGCAGCGTGCCTTCGTCCGGGACGGCGGTCACGTCACCGGTGAGAAACTCGTTCTGCTTGAGCCGGTTGACGATCTGCTGCGAGGTAAGGCCCTCGGGGAATGTGATCTGATGCAGGATGGCCTTGCCCGACACCAGCATGTTCATCGCGCCGCGCATGCTGATGCCGGCCGGGAAGGCATACTCGCCGGCCTTGAGGCGACCCTGCTGCTGATAGGCCCGCACGCCGCCGATGAAGATGTAGTGGCCGAACATGTCGTAGGGGCTTTCGATGACCCCTTCCGTTTCCAGGATATCGGCAATGCGGGCGACACCCGAGTCGGCCGGGATGATGACGACCTTCTCCTCGGCGAGCGGACCGGGCCTTTCGAACTCGGACTTGCCCCAATAGAGAAGCGCGCCGGCGGCGATGATGCCGAGCAGCAGCAGCGTCACGAGGGCGTTCATGACGACGACGATCGGGTTGCGGGCCCGGCGCGAACGCGGCAAGGGCGGCGCCTGCTCGGGTGCCAACGCCTCGCGTGGGCTCTTGGGGCTCAGCCGCGTTTTCATCCCCTGCGTGGTGTCGGTTGCGTCCTGCCTGTCGTCCATGGGCCAAAGTCTCTTCATGGGGCGCGATCCGTCACTTCCGCCCATGATTGTGGCAGCAGCACGGAACGGCGGCCGTCGAGGCGCTTATGCCAAAGGCGAGTGCGTCTTCCCGGCCCGTTCGGGCGAGCCTCCAAGCAACACGCCACCTCCTGCCTTGGCAAGCGCCGCTTTGGCGATTGCCACAGATTTCACCAAACGAATCAAAAGGCCCGCCGGACCAGTCAATCCCGCGGGCCTAATTTCTCGGCTGCCTCGAACGCTTGCGGGCCTCCGGCCAGCAGCTCGGGCAACGTGGACTTCGTCTCAGCCCTCGAAGGCCTTGACGATCAGCGACGCATTGGTCCCGCCGAAGCCGAAGGAGTTGGAGAGCGCGTAGCGCAGCTTCTTCTCCTTGGCCTTGTGCGGCACGAGGTCGATCGGCGTCTCGACGTTGGGATTGTCGAGGTTGATGGTCGGCGGCAGAATGCCGTCGCGCACGGCGAGCGTGGAGTAGATCGCCTCGATGGCACCGGCGGCGCCGAGGAGGTGGCCGGTCATCGACTTGGTCGACGACATGGCAAGGTTCTTGGCGGCATCGCCGAACACGCGCTCGACCGCACCGACTTCGATGCCGTCGGCCATGGTCGAGGTACCATGGGCGTTGACGTAGCCGATCTCGTCCGGCGAGATCTTGGCGTGGCGCAGGGCGGCCTTCATGCAGCGGAAGGCACCATCGCCGTCCTCGGAGGGGGCGGTGATGTGATAGGCGTCGCCCGACATGCCGTAACCGACGATTTCGCCATAGATGGTGGCGCCGCGCTTCTTGGCGTGCTCCAGCTCCTCGACGACGACCACACCGGCGCCTTCGCCCATGACGAAGCCGTCGCGGTCGCGGTCATAGGGGCGCGAGCCCTGTTCCGGCCTGTCGTTGAAGGTGAAGCAGAGCGCCTTCATCGAAGCGAAGCCGGCCAGCGAGATGCGGCAGACCGGGCTTTCCGAGCCGCCGGCGATCATCACGTCCGCCTCGTCGTTGGCGATCAGTCGCGCCGCGTCGCCGATGGCGTGCGAACCGGTCGAACACGCAGTGACCACCGACGAGTTCGGGCCCTTGTAGCCGTGGGCGATGGAGATGTAGCCGGCGGTGAGATTGATCAGACGGCCGGGAATGAAGAACGGAGAAACGCGGCGCGGGCCTTTGTCGCGCAGCGTGTAGCCCGCCTCGACGATGCCGTTGATGCCGCCGATGCCCGAACCGACCAGAACGCCGGAACGCGCCTGGTCGTCATACTCTGTCGGCTTCCAGCCACTGTCCTCGACCGCCTGACGGGCGGCTTCCAGTGCGAAGATGATGAAATCGTCGACCTTGCGCTGGTCCTTCGGATCCATGGCGAGGTCGGGATTGAACGTACCGTTGGTGCCGTCGCCGCGCGGAATGAGGCCGGCGATCTGGCAGGCGATATCATCGACGGGGAAGGTATCGATGCGGCGGATGCCGCTTTTGCCTGCCTTGATGGCAGTCCAGTTGTGCTCGACACCGCAGCCGAGCGGCGTGACCATGCCGAGACCGGTGATGACGACTCGTCTCATCGGACGAGAGCCTCCCTGTTGGTCGTCTCCGCCGGGTCCGTCGCCGACATGGGGAGGACACGTGCGAGCGGGACGCAAATTGACGGAGCGGGGGACCGTTCAACTGGCCGGGGCCGGCCGAGAAGACTGTCGGCCTTGCGACCGACACCGGTCCCGCACACGCGCTGCCAAGCAAAGAAAGCAGTTCCTCAAGGAGGAACTGCTTCCCAGCCGAACGCGTCCGGAAATCAGGCCGTCGCCTTCTCGAGGAACTTGACGGCGTCGCCGACCGTCAGGATCGTCTCGGCGGCATCGTCGGGAATCTCGACGCCAAAGGCTTCTTCGAAGGCCATGACCAGCTCGACGGTGTCGAGGGAGTCGGCACCCAGGTCTTCGATGAAGGAGGCTTCGAGAACCACCTTGTCGGCGTCAACGCCGAGATGGTCGATGACGATGTTCTTCACCTTTTCAGCGACTTCGCTCATGTTCACGGATCCTTGTTAGTCCAAATCCATTGCCGAACGGGACGTCGGCCGCTCGCCGCCTGCCTCGCATCAGCGAAGCCCTGGCGACGGAGACCGGCTACCGAAGGTGTCGAGCATGCCAGTGCCTGACGGCACTCCCCCGGTTGGTCCGATCGCCCGCCCCCGGGGCCGAACAAGTCCGAACCCCTCGGAAATCGTGGCGATCTCAGCCTATGCTCGTGCTCACGACCTTCGGGCGGGTCCTCGGACAGTTCCCGATCAGATCGCGGGCTTGGTAACACACTTCGCCCCTGATGACTAGCGGCCCCCGGAGCATTTCCCGTTCGGATGAAATCGTCCGATCGGGAAGGAAATGCACCGGAGTCAATCGTTTGGACATACTCCGCTGGCTCGCATCATTTCAATTCGAACCGAATATGTCCGGCGAAACCGCCGATGATCGCGAACGGTTTGCTTACCATTCGCGAAACCCTAAAACGGCAGGCCGGGCTTGGCCGGCCTGCCAGTCAGATCAGATCATCGCCATGCCGCCGTTGACGTGCAGCGTCTGGCCGGTGACGTAAGCCGCCTCGCGGCTCGCAAGATAGACGCAGGCGGCGGCGATCTCGTCGGACGTGCCAAGCCGGCCCATCGGCACCGCGGCCAGCGTGCCTTCCTTCTGCTTGTCGTTGAGAGCGTCGGTCATCGCCGTCTCGATGAAGCCGGGCGCCACGCAGTTGGCCGTGATGCCACGCGTCGCCACCTCGGCGGCGAGCGCCTTGGTCATGCCGATCATGCCAGCCTTGGCGGCGGCATAGTTGCCCTGGCCGGGGTTGCCGGTGACGCCGACGATGGAGGTGATGCCGATGATGCGGCCGAAGCGGCGCTTCATCATGCCCTTGATCGCCGCCCGGGAGAGACGGAAGCCCGAGGTGAGATTGACCTCGATCACCTGGTCCCAGTCCTCGTCCTTCATGCGCATGAACAACCCGTCGCGGGTGATGCCGGCATTGTTGATCAGAATGTCGACCTGACCGAGGGCAGCCTCGGCGTCGGCGAACAGACGGTCGACATCCGCCCGGTCGGACAGGTTGGCGGTGACGATGTGGGTGCGCTCGCCCAGCCGGCCAGCCAGCTCTTCAAGGGGGGCGAGGCGGGTGCCCGAGAGCGCCACTTTCGCACCTTGGGCATGCAGCGCAGTGGCGATCGCGCCGCCGATGCCGCCGGAGGCACCGGTGACCAGTGCCGTCATTCCAGTCAAGTCGAACATGGCTTTCCACCTCGTTCTTGCGTCCGGCCGGTTGTCGCCGACGGCTCGCTTGACGGCCTGACACCACGTCGGCCGCGCCGAGTCAAGCGCCAACGGCTTGTTTTCCCGCGTTTGCCGTTCACTTCGCCTCACATCCATCCAAAGACTGCTGACGGGGATTGGGGCGTGTAAGCTTAGCCTAGTGTGGCAGACAAGGAGAAGGTCATGACCGCGGAGACGCACTTTTCAACCGTATCGATCATTGCCCTCGGCGTTGCCGATCTTGGCCGTTCGCGCGCTTTTTACGAGGCGCTCGGTTTCGAGGTCGGACCGGGCTCTGGCGAGCACATCGTCTTCTTCCAGCTCGGTGGGCTCGTGTTCTCGCTTTACCCGAGGGCGCTGCTTGCCGAGGACGCCGAAGTGGAAAATGACGGCCAGGGCTTCGACGGCATGACGCTCGCCCACAACTATCCGTCCGAAGCGGCGGTGGACGCCGCTATGGCCCATGCACTTGCGTCGGGGGCGACGCTGAAGAAAAAGCCGCAGAAAGTCTTCTGGGGCGGTTATTCGGGCTATTTCGCCGATCCCGACGGTCATCTCTGGGAGGTGGCCCACAATCCCTTCGTGAAGGTCGACGATCGTGGCATAGTGACGCTTTGAACGAACAAGAAGGAGTGTCACCGATGGCCATGGACGGGAAGACCGACGACGATATCACCCGCATCCTCGAGGAGACGCGGACCATCGCCGTGGTCGGCGCCAGCCAGAATCCGTCGCGCCCCGTCTACGGCGTCATGGGGTTCCTGATCGGGCGCGGCTATGAGGTGTACCCAATCAATCCTGGCCTTGCCGGGCAGGAGCTGCAGGGGCGGACGGTTTACGCCAGCCTCGCCGACGTGCCGGCCGAGATCGACATGGTGGACGTGTTCCGCAACTCCGAAGCGGCCGGCGACACCATCGACGAGGCTTTGGCCCTGCCGGTGCCGCCAAAGACCATCTGGCTGCAACTGGGCGTCATCAACGAGGCGGGTTTCGAGCGGGCCGAAGCGAAGGGCGTCAAGGTCGTCATGGACCGCTGTCCGGCCATCGAGGGGCCGCGACTCGGCGTGTAAAATCGATGAGCCGGTGACTGGTAATCATCGGCTCATAACCCACTCAGTTGTGGTGAAGGCGCCCTCCGTCGGTCGGTACGGATGGAGAGAGTGTCGCGGGCCTCTATCGGCCGCGCCTCACCTTGCTTACACGGTCCTTGCGCTCGCGGTCCTTGCGCGCCTTGGCGGCGCGCATGGCAGCGGCGCGTCCGAGCGGCCGTCCGGCGCTGCCCTCCGATATCATCTCGAAGCGCAGGGCGCCGGCAAACGGCGCGGCTTCGATGAGGCGCACCTCGACCGTGTCGCCGAGGCGATAGGTTTCGCCGCTCCGCGATCCGATCAGCGAATGCCGGGCTTCGTCGAAGGCGAAATAGTCGGCGCCGAGCGTCGATATGGGAATGAAGCCGTCGGCCCCCGTCTCGTCGAGGCGGATGAACAGTCCTGCCTTCGTGACGCCGGAAATCCGCCCCCGAAACACGGCGCCCACCCGGTCGGCGAGCCAGCCGGCGATCAGCCGATCGATCGTCTCGCGTTCGGCCTGCATCGCGCGCCGTTCGGCAGCCGAGATCTCCTCGGCGATACGCGGCAGCGTGTCTTCCGCGCCGTCGGGCAGCCCATCGTCGCCGAAGCCGAGCGCGGTGATCAGCCCGCGATGAACCACGAGGTCGGCGTAGCGGCGGATCGGCGAGGTGAAATGGGCGTACTTCCGGAGATTGAGGCCGAAGTGGCCGATGTTGACCGGCGAGTACTCGGCCTGGCTCTGCGAGCGCAGCACCACCTCATGCACGAGATAGGCTTGTGGCGTGCCATCCACCCGCTCCAGGATGCGGTTGAACAGATCCGGCTCGATGTTGCCCTGCTTGGCAAGCTTCATGTCGAGCGTCGCCAGGAACTCGCGCAGGGATTCGAGCTTGGCGAGCGATGGCTGGTCGTGCACGCGGTAGAGCAGCGGTGTCCGGCGCTTTTCCAACGTTTCGGCGGCGGCCACGTTGGCCTGAATCATGAACTCCTCGATCAGCCGGTGAGCGGCGAGGCGTTCCGGCGTGACGATGCGGTCGACTGTACCGTCGGGCTTCAGCAGAACCTTGCGCTCGGGCAGGTCGAGTTCGAGCGGCCCCCGCGCATCGCGGGCGGCGGACAGGCTTTCGTAGGCCGCCCAGAGGGGCCTCAATACGCCGTCGAGAATCGGTCCGGTACGATCGTTCGGCGAGCCGTCGATCGCCGCTTGCGCCTCGATGTAGGACAGCTTGGCCGCCGAGCGCATCATGATGCGGTGGAAGGTGTGGCTTTTCTTGCGGCCGTCGGCGCCAAACACCATGCGCACGGCGAGAGCGGGGCGGTCGACGCCCTCCTTCAGCGAGCACAGGTCGTTGGAAATGCGTTCCGGCAGCATCGGGATGACGCGATCGGGGAAATAGACGGAGTTGCCGCGCTTCAACGCCTCACGGTCGAGATTGGCGCCGGTGCGGACGTAGGCGGCGACATCCGCGATGGCGACGGTGACGACATGGCCGCCGACATTCGCCGGATCCTCGTCGGCGACCGCGTGGACGGCGTCGTCATGATCCTTGGCGTCCGGGGGGTCGATGGTGACGAGGGGGAGGGTGCGCCAGTCCTCTCGGTTCGTCATGGTGGCGGGCTTGGCCGCCTCCGCCTCGCGGATCACGGCATCGGGGAAAACGTAAGGAATGTCGTTGGCGTGGATGGCAATCGTCGACACCGCTTTTTCCGAGCGGAGATTGCCGACGGTCTCGCGCACCCGGGCGCGGCTGAGGCCGAAGCGGCCGGATCGGATGATGTCGACCGAAACGAGGTCGCCATCCTGTGCCGTGCCGAGATCGGCGGCGTCGATGACCAGTTCCTCGTGCTGCTTCTTGGAAATCGGCAGCAGGCGGGCGCCACCGTCGGTCACCCGCAGGATGCCGAGCACGCCTTCCGGCTTCTTCTCCAGTACCTTCATGACGCGAAGGCCGGCCTTTGCCTGGCCCTCGTAGCCCTCCGGCAGGTCGACGACCCGCGCGAGCACCCGATCGCCGAGGCCGGCAGCCGGACCGCGCTCGTCGCGCCGGCGGCGCGCCGCGATGACCACGAAGCGGGGCCTCGGTCCCCGGTCGGCATCCCATTCGGCGGGCTCGGCATAAAGATCGCCGTCGCGGTCGCGACTGACGATATCGCAGGCCAGCACGGCGGGCAGCGAGCCGGGTTCCGCGAAGCGGCGCTGTCGGCGCTCGATGAGTCCTTCGCCCTCGAGCTCTTTCAGGATGCGCTTCAGAACGACGCGGCCTTCGCCATGCACCTCGAAGGCGCGGGCAATGTCGCGCTTCGTTCCCTTGCCGGGATGTTCGGAGACGAAGCGGAGGATTGCCTCGCGGGTCGGTGTGGCGGGTTCGTCGGTCGGACGGGGCTTGCGGGCCAAGCGGATCTTCCCTGCGGCTTGAGGACGGAGCGACATAGACCACAGATGGAGATGCAAGGCCAGCCTCGCAATCGGGCGGCGGTCTCACGCGATCCGGTCGGACGGTGTCAGGAGCGACGGGCTCGTCCGCGCTTTGGCGGGGATGGCAGATCGGAACTCCAAACAACCTCCTCGCCCTCGACGATGCCGGGCGATACCGGTTCCGAGGCCACGCAGACGCGGCTTCGACCCGTGGCCTTGGCGGTTTCGAGCGCGGCGTCGGCGGCGGCGAAAGCCTGCGTGAAGGTTGTCGTGGCAGGTACCTCGGCGATGCCGGCGGAGGCCGTCAGAGAAACCGGCTTTTCCAACGTGCCGAAGTTGCTGGCCTCGAACCGCGCCAGCAGCGCTAGGACCTGGGATTTGGCTTCCGCAGGCGTGCCGCGGGTGGCGAGTACGATGAACTCGGTGCCATCGGTGCGATAGATATTGCCGAGGTTGCCGAGTTCCTCGGCGATCACACGGGCGGCGCGGATCAGAACGCGGTCGCCAATCACGTGACCGTAGCGTTCGTTCACCGCCTTGAAACGGTCGAGCGACAGAAGGATCAGGAGATGGCTTCCCTCCAGCACGGCATCGTAGTCGATGGGCAGAGAGGCGCGGTTCCTGAGACCGGTGAGGCTGTCGGCAAGGCTCTTCTCGTTCAGTTTTGCCTTGGTGCGATGATGATCGAGGCGCGCCGTCCCGATGTAGACCCCGATCGGATAGGCGGCCAGGGCCACGACGACCACGGTGATTACCCAGCCGCGCAGCAAACTGAGCCAGCCATGGAAGGCGATCAGTTGCGCGGCGGAATCGACCGTCAAGGCGATGACGAAGCAGATCGCGGCGAAGCGGAGGGCAAAGATCCTGACGTCACGTTCGGATTGGACGGGCCTGTTGAGGAGCGTCCGCAGGATCTCACCATACATTGTCGTTCTTCTAGACCATTGAACGAAGCGAAGCCGTCATCGTTCAACAGTATAGGGGGAATGTAAGGATTTAGCCAACCAAAACGATAAAATTGTAAATGATCGCCGGCCGTATGGTTACTCCGAACAACTCCGCCTGACGAGTCTCAGGCGGATTTCGCTTTCGTTGCCTTGGGCTTGGCGGCGGCCTTCTTGGCGGTTCCCGCCGCTGCCTTGGCCTTCGACGGAGCTTTCTTCTTGCCCTCGTCATCGCTTCCGGGGGCGGCTTTCGCGCTCGACTTCGACGTCTTTGCAGGCTTGGCTTTCGGTGCCTTGCCGGCCTTGTCGGCGATCAGGGCCACCGCTTCTTCCAGCGTGACCGACTGCGGATCCTTTCCGCGCGGCAGCGTGGCGTTGATCTTGCCCCAAGCGACATACGGCCCGTAGCGCCCATCGCGCACGGTGATCTCGCCGCCGGAGGCCGGATGCTCGCCGAGGCTCTTGAGAGCGGCCGGAGTGGCGCGCGTCCGGCCGCCACGTTCCTTCTTCTCGGCGAGAACGGCGACGGCCCGATTGAGGCCGACGTCGAATACCTCGTCGACCGAGGAGAGGTTGGCGTAGGTCCCGTCATGGCTGACATAGGGGCCGTAGCGGCCGATATTGGCCTCGATCGGCTTGCCGGTTTCCGGATGGTCGCCGACGAGGCGTGGCAGCGACAGCAGGCGGCAGGCGCGTTCAAGGTCGACGTTCTCGACGGTCCAGTCCTTCGGCAGCGAGGCGCGTTTCGGCTTGCCCTCCTCGCCGAGCTGGACATAGGGGCCGAAGCGGCCCGAGCGCAGCGTGACGTCGAGGCCGGATTCGGGATCGGAACCGAGTAGCTTCACGCCGCCCTCGCCGAGGGCGGCATCCGCCTCGCCGTCGCCGCCGAGCTGGCGGGTGTAGCGGCATTCCGGATAGTTCGAGCAGCCGACGAACGAGCCGAAGCGACCAAGCTTCAGCGACAGTCGGCCGGTACCGCAGGTCGGGCAGGAGCGCGGGTCGGAACCGTCGCCGCGATCGGGGAAGATGTGCGCGGCGAGGTCTTCGTTGAGGGCGTCGATCACCTCGGCGACCCGGAGTTCCTTCACCTCGCCGACGCGGGTGTTGAAGTCCGTCCAGAAGCGACGCAGCACTTCGCGCCATTCCGCCTCGCCGGCCGAGATGCGGTCGAGATCTTCCTCGAGGCTGGCCGTGAAGTCATACTCGACGTAGCGCGTGAAGAAGCTTTCGAGGAAGGCCGTGACGATCCGGCCCTTGTCGGAGGGCACGAGCCGTTTCTTGTCGATCGTCACATAATCGCGGTCGCGTAGCGTGGCGAGCGTCGCAGCGTAGGTGGAAGGGCGGCCGATGCCGAGCTCTTCCATTTTCTTGACCAGCGTCGCCTCGGTGTAGCGCGGCGGCGGCTCGGTGAAGTGCTGGCTGGCCGACACGGACTTGCGCGCCAGCGCGTCACCGACGGAGAGCGGCGGCAGGCGGGAGCCCTCCTCGTCTTCCTCGTCGTCGCGGCTTTCCTGGTAGAGCGCCAGGAAACCGTCGAACTTCAGGACCGAGCCGGTAGCCCGAAGACCGGTGGAGGCACCGCCGCTCTTGGCGGTGATGTCGACGGTGGTGCGCTCGAAGTCGGCGCTCTGCATCTGGCTGGCGATGGTGCGCTTCCAGACGAGTTCGTAAAGGCGCGCTTCGTCGGCTTGGAGGTAGCGGGTCACCGTGTTGGGCAAGCGGGCAAGATCGGTCGGACGGATGGCCTCGTGCGCTTCCTGGGCGTTCTTGGCCTTGGTGGAATAGAAGCGCGGCTTTTCCGGCAGGTAGCGCTCGCCGTATTCCTGGGCGATCACGTGCCGGGCGGCGTTGACCGCTTCCGGCGCGATCTGGACGCCGTCGGTACGCATGTAGGTGATGAGGCCGACCGTCTCGCCGCCGATGTCTGCGCCCTCGTAGAGGCGCTGGGCCACCTGCATGGTGCGCTGGGCCGAGAAACCGAGCTTGCGCGAGGCCTCCTGCTGCAGCGTTGAGGTGGTGAAGGGCGCGAAGGGGTGGCGTTTCTGCGGCTTCTGTTCGGCGTCGGTCACCGAGAAGGTGGCGCTGTTCAGAAAGGCGCGGATCTCGTTGGCCGTCACGCCATCGGCGACGTCGAGGCGGCCGATTTTCTTGCCCTTCCACTCGGACAGGCGGGCGTCGAACTCGTCGCCGGCCGGATTGGCGAGGCGGGCGAGGACCGACCAGTATTCCTGAGGCTGGAAGACCTCGATCTCGTTCTCGCGGTCGCAGACGAGGCGTAGCGCCACCGACTGCACGCGGCCGGCCGAACGGGCACCGGGAAGCTTGCGCCAGAGAACGGGCGACAGCGTGAAGCCGACGAGATAGTCGAGCGCACGGCGGGCGAGATAGGCTTCGACCAGTGGCTGATCGACGTCGCGCGGCTTGGCCATGGCGTCGAGCACGGCCTGCTTGGTGATGGCGTTGAAAACGACGCGCTGGATGGTCTTGCCCTTGAGGGCGCCGCGCCGGGCGCCGAGAACCTCAAGCACATGCCAGGAAATCGCCTCGCCCTCACGGTCGGGGTCGGTGGCCAGAATGAGTCTGTCGGCGGTCTTCAAGGCGGCGGCGATGTCGGCCATGCGCTTGCCGGATTTGCCGTCGACTTCCCAGCTCATGGCGAAATCGTCGTCGGGCAGGACGGAGCCGTCCTTGGCCGGCAGGTCGCGGATGTGGCCGTAGGATGCCAGCACCGTGTAATCGCGGCCGAGGTATTTGTTGATGGTTTTCGCCTTGGCAGGCGACTCCACGATCACGATGTTCATTCAGGTGCGCCGGACAATTTCAGGAAAAAAGCTCCGCCCTCTTTAAGTGCGACCTCCGGATTAAGCAAGGGTCGAGCCCACGAAGCCGTCAGCAGGATGCGGCCGGTTGCTCGGCGCCGATCGGCGACGAGGACGTTAGACCGGGCGTTTCTCCGACCTTTTCGAGTTTTACCGCCGCCTCTTCTCCTGATGTACGTCTTTTCGTCATTGCGACCCTGGGGTGCGTCGAGGCGCGGACACTGAGGAGGCCGACTCCAGTGCCGACACCCGTCAGCCCCAAAGCAGGACGTGAGCTCGACTGCCGTGGGGTCAACCGGCGGGATAGGCTGCCGGTCAGCGAACGAGGGAGACGAGTTGGCTGCCGTGCCGCTCGACGCGCCCGGCAAGGTCGAGCTCCAGCAGGATCACCGACACGACAGAGGGCGTCAGCCCGGTGTGCAGGATGATGTCATCGATTGCGACGGGCGCGGGGCCGAGCGCGCCGATCACGGCAGCGCGGCTTTCCGAGCCGATGCTGTCGGCGCGCGCGTCGTCCTGGTCGCGCTCTCGTAGCTCGAGAAACGAGGGGGCGTCATGTTCCAGCATCGGCCGGAGCACGGTGATGACGTCCTCGGCGGAACGGGTCAGTGTGGCACCGTCGCGGATCAGGCGATTGGTGCCTTCGGCACGCGGGTCCATCGGCGATCCGGGGACGGCGAACACCTCGCGCCCCTGATCGAGCGCGTAGCGGGCGGTGTGGAGCGTGCCGGAGCGAGCGGCGGCCTCCACGACCACCACGCCAAGGCTCATGCCCGAGACGATGCGGTTGCGGCGCGGGAAATCCTTGGCGCGTGGGTTCCAGCCGAACGGCATCTCGGTCAGGATCGCGCCGCCCTTGCCGACGATCTCCTCCATCAGCGGGCCGTGCTCTTCAGGATAGACGTGGTCGATGCCGCCGGCGATCACCGCCACGGTGCCCGTGTCGATAGCCGCCCGATGGGCGGCGCCGTCAATGCCGCGCGCCAGCCCGGAGACCACCACGAAACCGGCCTCGCCGAGGCCCCGACCGAGGCGCTCGGCCATCTTGTGACCGATCAGGGAGGCGTTGCGCGAGCCGACGATCGCCGCAGTCGGCCTGCCGAACAGCTCGGGAGACCCGCCGCGTATGGTGACGAGCGGCGGCGGCGCGGCGATCTGGCGCAGATAGGCTGGATAGAGAGGCTCGGAAATGGCGACGAGCCGGGCGCCATGGTCAAGCGTCCGTTCGATCTCGGCTTCGGCCTGAGCGATTGAGGGGACCGATATCGCGGTCGATCCGCCGCGCCGGGCGAGCGCCGGCAGAGCGTCGAGCGCTGCTTCGGCCGAACCGAAATGGTTGATGAGGCTTCGAAACGTCGCCGGTCCGACGTTTTCGGAGCGGATGAGGCGCAGCCAGCAGATGCGTTGGAGGGCGGAAAGCTCAACCGCGCGTCCCTGCCCGGTCATCCCTTGTGTCCGATCTTGCCTTCGGTGCCCGAAAGCAGGCGGCGGATGTTGGCGTGATGCTTGATCCATACGATGACGGTGAGCAGGGCGAGTACGGCGGCCAGCAGGTTTTCTCCGAGACCCCAGAGGGAAAGCGGGACCACCACCGTGGCGATGAGGGCGGCGAGCGAGGAGTAGCGGCTGAAGTAGGCGACGGCGATCCAGACACCGGCAAAGATCAGAACCGCCGGCCAGAACAGGCCGAGCAGCACGCCGATATAGGTGGCGACGCCCTTGCCGCCCTTGAAGCCGAGCCAGACCGGAAAGAGATGGCCGATGAACGCGGCGACGCCGGCAAGCGTGTCGGCGTCCAGTACGGTCGGCATCAGCTGGCGCACGATGAGGACCGCTGCCGTTCCCTTGAGGAGATCGAGAAGCAGCGTGGCGGCGGCCAGCTTCTTGTTGCCGGTTCTCAGAACGTTGGTCGCGCCGATGTTGCCAGAGCCGATAGCCCGCACGTCGCCGAGCCCGGCGGCCCGCGTCAGCAACAAGCCGAAGGGAATTGAGCCGAGGCCATAGCCAACCAGCGCGGCAACGAGATAGGCGACCCAGGGAGAGGCTGACCAGAACATGATGCCCTCGGCGATCTTGAATGAAGGTAACCGGTTACGGGGTGTGCGTCACTGCTTGGACCTCAGCGCTCGAACACCAGCGCGCCGCCGACATAGGTGCGGCGCACCCGCCCGGTGAACCGGGCGCCGTCGTAGGGCGTGTTCTTGGCCTTGGAGAGGATGTCCTTGGCGTTGAGCACCCAGGGCTCCTCCGGGTCGAACACGACGACATCGGCGGGCGCTCCCTTCCGCAGCGTTCCGGCGTCGAGGCCGGCGATTTCAGCCGGGCGCGTCGACATGGCATCGATCAGACGCAGGAGCGTCAGCGAGCCGTCATGCACCAGCCTGAGACCGGCCGACAGGAACGTTTCGAGGCCGATGGCACCGTCGGCGGCCTCCGCGAAGGGCAGGCGCTTGGTTTCGACATCCTGCGGATCGTGGTTGGAGACGATGACGTCGATGGCGCCGGTCTTCACGGCGTCGACGAGGGCGAGCCGATCGGCTTCGGCGCGCAGCGGCGGCGACAGCTTGAAGAAGGTGCGGTAGGCGCCGATGTCCATCTCGTTGAGGGTCAAGTGGGCGGCCGAGATGGAGGCGGTGGCGGCGATCCCCCGATCCTTGGCCCAGGCCATCAGTTCGGGCGACTCGGCGGTCGACAGCAGCGACGCGTGATAGCGGCCGCCGGCAAGGCGGGCGAGACGGAGGTCGCGGGCGAGCATGATGGTTTCGGCCTCGGCCGGAATGCCCTGCAGGCCGAGCCGTACGGCGGTCTCCGACAGGTTCATGACGGCGGAGCCCTTCAGCGTCGCGTCTTCCGGCCGATTGCAGACGAGTGCGCCGAAGTCCCGCGCATAGGTCAGCGCACGGCGCAAGACCTGAGCGTTGGCGATGGCGCCGCGCCCGGACGTGAAGCCGACGGCGCCGGCCTCGCCCAAAAGGCCGAACTCGGTGAGCTCGCTGCCAGCCTGGCCCTTGGTCAGCGCCGCCATGACGCGCACGCGCACCGCCGATGTTCGGCGAGCCCGCGTCGCCACGAAATCGACCAGGGCAGGGTCGTCGATGCAGGGATCGGTGTCCGGCATGGCGACGAGCGTGGTGATGCCGCCGGCGGCCGCCGCCCGACCGGCGGAGGCGAATGTCTCGCGGTGCTCGTGGCCGGGTTCGCCGACGTGGGCATGAAGATCGACGAGGCCGGGCGCGACGACGAGGCCCCGGCAGTCGACGACCTCGCTGTCCTCCGGCGCGCCGTTATTATTGACCGAGGGGCCGGCGGCGGCGATGCGGCCGTCGACCATCAGGACGGCGCCAGGGCCATCGATGCCTTGCGAGGGATCGACGACGCGGGCGTTTGCCAGCAGCAGCGGGCGGGTTTGGGCCATTCTGCTCATCGGAACGCCTCTCCGCCATTGCCGCGTGCATTCACGACCGCATCCAGCACCGCCATGCGGATGGCGACGCCCATCTCCACCTGCTCTCTGATGAGGCTTTGAGGGCCATCGGCGACGGCCGGATCGATCTCCACGCCCCGGTTCATCGGGCCGGGATGCATGACGAGGGCGTCGGGCTTGGCATAGGACAGCTTCTCCTCGTCGAGGCCCCAGTAGTGAAAGTATTCGCGCACCGACGGTACGAACGACCCCTGCATGCGCTCGCGCTGGAGACGCAGCATCATGACGATGTCGGCATCTCTCAGCCCCTCGCGCATCGAGGTGAAGGTTTCGAGGCCCATCTCGCGGAAGGCGCCTGGCACCAGGGTCGACGGTCCCACCAGGCGGACGCGGGCGCCAAGCGCGGTCAGCAGCAGCACGTTGGAACGGGCGACGCGGCTGTGGGCCACGTCGCCGCAGATGGCGACGACAAGGCCGTCGATGCGCTGCTTGTGGCGGCGGATGGTCAGAGCGTCGAGAAGGGCCTGGGTCGGGTGCTCGTGGCTGCCGTCACCGGCATTGACCACCGAGCAGTCGACCTTCTGGGCCAGCAGGGCCACCGCACCCGATGCATTGTGCCGCACGACGATGACGTCGGGGTTCATGGCGTTGAGCGTCATCGCAGTGTCGATCAGGGTCTCGCCCTTCTTCACCGACGATTGGCCGACCGCCATGTTCATCACGTCGGCGCCGAGCCTTTTGCCGGCCAGCTCGAAAGACGACTGCGTGCGCGTCGAGTTTTCGAAGAAGAGGTTGATCTGCGTGCGACCAAGAAGGCTGTCGCGCTTCTTGGAGGGTTGCCGGCCGAGTTCTATGTTGTCTTCGGCGCGATCGAGGAGGTCGACGATCTCCGGGGGGGAAAGGCCCTCGATCCCGAGGAGATGCGGGCGGCTGAATCCGTAGGGATTGGCGGCTTTCGTTGTCATAAGCCCCCCTGATAGAGGCGTTTTATGCCCTCGGCAAGGGTGCGAAATTCGAGTGAACAGGAGAATCCCCGTCATTGATCGCAGGGCTGCCTTGCTGAAGCAAAAAG
This sequence comes from Pleomorphomonas sp. T1.2MG-36, assembly GCF_950100655.1. Classification (NCBI taxonomy): domain Bacteria; kingdom Pseudomonadati; phylum Pseudomonadota; class Alphaproteobacteria; order Hyphomicrobiales; family Pleomorphomonadaceae; genus Pleomorphomonas; species Pleomorphomonas sp. T1.2MG-36. The sequence goes on along the minus strand of NZ_CATNLY010000001.1, from coordinate 734,069 downwards.
CCCGACCGTTATGAGCGGCCGGGCTTAAGGTTCGTGAGAGGCAAATGCCTCAGGCGGCGTCGATCTCCGCAAGGAAGCGTTCCACCTTGCGGCCGAGATCGACCGAAGAGGCCTTCAGCGAGGTGACGGCGTCGAGCACCGTTCGCGCTTCGGCACGGGTGGTGGCCGCGCCGCTGCTGAGGTCCACGATGGTGCGCGACAGATCGCTGTTGCCGCGCGCCGCTTCCTGCATGTTGCGGGTGATCTCGCCGGTGGCGCCGGTCTGTTGGGTGACCGCCGACGTGATACTTGTCGAGACGGCGTTCACCTCCTCGATGATGGCGCCGATTTCCGAGATGGCGCTGACGGTGTTGTCGGACACCAGCTTGATCTCACTGATCTTGTGCGAGATGTCGTCGGTGGCCTTGGCCGTCTGGTTGGCGAGCGACTTCACTTCGGCGGCGACAACCGCGAATCCCTTGCCGGCCTCACCAGCGCGTGCCGCCTCGATCGTGGCGTTGAGGGCGAGCAGGTTGGTCTGCTCGGCGATGGCGGTGATCAGGCCGACCACCTGGTTGATCTGGTCGGTGGCGGCGAGCAACTGGCCGACGGTCTCGCGCGTCTCGTGCGCCGAGGTGCGCGCCTTGCCGGCGACGGCCTGCGATGCTCCGACCTGACGGGCGATCTCGTTGGTCGACGCTTCAAGTTCCTCGCAGGTGGCGGCGACGGAGCGAACATTGCCGGAGGCCTGCTCGGCCGCTGCCGCTGCCACGCCACTGCTGCGCTCGCTGCCCTCGGCGGTGGCCATCAGCTGCTGCGCCGAGGCTTCGAGACGCTGCGCCGCCTGCACCACGGCGCCAATTGTCGCGGTCGCTTCGGCACGGAAGTCTTCGATCAGGGATTCGGCGCGGGTGGCGCGCCGCTCGCGCTCTTCCATGGTTGCGCGCTGGTTCTGTTCGAGACGACCCCGCTCTTCGGCGTTGGCGCGGAACACGGCGACTGCGGCGGCCATCTGGCCTATCTCGTCCTGGCGCTCAAGACCGGGGATATCCGTTTGGAGATTGCCATCGGCCAGCGATCGCATGGCGGCCGTCATGGTGGTGATCGGTCGCGCGACCACCCGCCTCAGCACCAGCCCAAGCGCGAACAGCATCAAAGCGGTGGCTGCCAGGGTGGCAACGATAGCCGTGATCCGGAGCTTGTTGAGGCTGGCATAGGCCATGTCGCTGTCGAGGGCGATGCCGACGTACCACCTGGCCGGAACGCCGTCGATCGCCACGAAGTTGGCGACCTGGGCGCGACCGGCAAAGGCCGTGTTCAGCACAGCGTCGGCTAGCGGCGTGGACAGTCCACTGAAAGCGTCCGACAAGGGCTTGCCGATTAGGCTGGCGTCCGGATGAACCAGGATCTTGCCATCCGAGGACGCCAGGAAGGTCTGGCCGATACCGCCGAAGTTGGCGGCCTTGATGCGCTCGATCAGGGCATCGAGCGCGAAGTCGCCCCCGAACACCCCGGCGAACTTGCCGTTGGCCATGACGGGAACGCCGGCCGAAATGACCAGTTTCTTGGTGCCGTTGTCGAGATAGGGCTCGGTCAACTGCGTCGACATCGCCTTGGCCGGGTTGGTGTACCAGGGGCGTTGGCGCGGATCGAAACCCTTCGGAATTTCGGCCTTGGGCAGCACGGTGAAAGCGCCGCTCTCCTCGCCGAGATAGACCGAGAGGAATTCCGAGCTCAGCGTTTTCCCCTCCAGGATGAGATCCAGGCTGTTCCTGGAAGAGCCGATGGCGTCGGCGGCCTGTTCGGCGAGCAGCAGATGTCCCTGGAGCCAGTTGCCCGTGCCGGAGGCGACACTGGCTCCCGCCGTTGCAAGCGTGCGGGCGACGTTGTCCTCGAGATCCTGCTTCTCGAGCATGTAGATGGTGGTGGAGAACAGCGCGAAGCTGGCGACCACAATGAGCGAAGCGGTGAGAATGATGCGGTGCAGCAGCTTGCCGCGAATGTTGAGTAGGGTCATGTCGGCTCGACTCTTTGCAATGGGCTGCTAAGAGTTAGGTCTCAATAGATTTATGAATAGTAACCTTTTGGTTGCTCTCAGATTTACTTATCGAAGGGAACTTGTTCTACTGTAAGATCTGTTAGGTGATATGTAGATAGTTTATCTGATGCGCATGTTGCATAAGTTGCTCGGGCCGGGTTTCCCGTTTTGTTTTATTGCGGGTGTCGTTGCGCGTTTGTTGTTTTGTTACTCCCCGGCCAAAAGAAAAACCCGGCCGTCTGGGACGACCGGGCGCCAAATCTCGCGCCTGTCCGAAGGCTCAGGCGGCGTCGATCTCGGCGAGGAAGCGCTCGACCTTGTGGCCGAGATCGACCGACCACCTAGTTGATCTGGTCGGTGGCGGCGAGCAACTGGCCGACGGTCTCATGAGCCGAGGTGCGCGCCTTGCTGGCGACACTTGGGTTGCGGAACCGTGCGGCGATCGGGTCGTCCGCAGGGCTGTCATTCGAAAACACCTCTGGCCGAGAGCCTTGCCGAGGGTGTAGCGCTAACCGGCCGGACACTTTCCCGTTCAGGCTGCGGCCAGCCGCGATCCTTCCATGATCGGTGTTGTCGATGTTCCTCCCGCCGCCGGGCTCCGGCTTCCGCGCCAATGCGATCCGTTGGGCCATACTGCTCTCGGTGTCGGTGGCGGTCAGCCTGGCCTTCGAGATGGCCCACCTGCCGGCGGCGCTGTTGCTCGGCCCGATGCTCGCGGCGATCCTGCTGGGTATCAATGATCGGGCCGTTGCGATGCCCCGGTCCGCCTTCATGATGGCTCAGGGCGTTGTCGGCACGATGATGGCGCGGGCGATGCCTCCAAACGTGCTGGGCGAGATCCTCTCGGCCTGGCCGGTCATTCTGATCGGCGTGGTGTCGGTGGTGCTGACGGCCAATGTGATCGGCTACGCGCTCGCCCGTTTTCGCGTGCTCCCCGGCACGACCGCCGTCTGGGGCGCTTCGCCGGGGGCGGCCACGGCCATGGTGATCATGGCCGAAGCCTATGGCGGCGACACGCGGCTTGTGGCGGTCATGCAATATCTGCGCGTGCTGATCGTCGCCACGATGGCCTCGCTGGCCGCGCGTCTCTATCTCGACACGACGCTTACCGGTGGTACGGCGGCCGACTGGTTTCCGTCGGTTCATTGGGTGAACTTCGCCGGCACTCTGGCGGTCATCGCCGCCGGGCTCGTCCTGTCGCGCGTCTTCAAGCTGACGACCGGCGCCATGATCCTGCCGATGCTGTTCGCCATCGGCCTGCAGGGCACCGGCCTGCTCACCGTCGAGTTGCCGCCGGCGCTGCTCGCGATTTCCTATGCGGTCTGCGGTTGGGCGATCGGAAGCCGCTTCAACAGGGAGATCATCGCCTACGCGGCAAGAGCGTTGCCGACCATTCTTCTGGCCATCGTGACGCTCGTTGCCATTTGCGCCGTCTATGCGGTTGTCCTGGCGTCCGCGACCGGCGTCGACTTCCTGACGGCCTATCTCGCCACATCGCCCGGCGGTGCCGACTCGGTCGCCATCATCGCCGCTTCGAGCAATGTCGACATGTCCTTCGTCATGGCCATGCAGACCATGCGCTTCTTCATGGTGCTGTTCACCGGGCCGGCGACGGCGCGCTTCATCGCGGGCCGCGTCAGTCGTCGAGATGGTCCTTTCGCCCGATGATCACGGCCCGTGCCGCCGCGAGGCGGGCAATCGGCATGCGGAAGGGCGAACAGGATACGTAGGCGAGGCCGGCTTCCTCGCAGAAGGCGATGGAGGCCGGGTCGCCACCGTGCTCGCCGCACATGCCGAGACCGATGTCCGGACGCGACTTCCGCCCGCGCTCGATGGCGATGCGGATCAGTTCGCCGACGCCGTCGCGATCGATGCTGACGAAGGGGTCGCGGGCAAGCACGCCCTTCTGCAGATAGGTCGGCAAGAAGGACGCGGCGTCGTCGCGACTGATGCCGAATGTGGTCTGCGTGAGGTCGTTGGTGCCGAAGGAGAAGAAGGCCGCCGATTGAGCGATGTCCTCGGCCATCAGCGCGGCGCGCGGCAGCTCGATCATCGTTCCGACCTTGTAATTCACCGGTCGCCCGACCGTCTCCGACACTTCGACGGCAGTACGGGCGATGATCGCCTTGACGTAGTCGAGTTCCTTGCGGGCGGCGACGAGCGGCACCATAATTTCCGGAACGACCGGCTTGCCGAGCTTGTCGGATGCGGCAATGGCGGCCTCGAATATGGCACGGGCCTGCACCTCGGCGATCTCCGGGAAGGAGACGGCGAGGCGGCAGCCACGATGGCCGAGCATCGGGTTGTACTCTTCCAGATTGGCGATGCGGCGGCGCAGCACGTCCGGCGCCACGCCAGCCGTCTCGGCCAGCTCCGCAACTTCCCGTTCGGTGCGGGGCAGGAACTCGTGCAAGGGCGGATCGAGCAGCCGAATGCAGACCGGCTGCCCTTCCATGATCTCGAAAAGCTCGGCAAAATCCTGTCGTTGCATCGGCAGGATCTTTTCAAGCGCCGCCCGGCGGCTCTCTGGCGTCTCGGCGAGGATCATCTCGCGCACGGCGGAAATGCGCGAGTTCTCGAAGAACATGTGTTCGGTGCGGCAGAGGCCGATGCCCTGGGCGCCGAACTGGCGGGCGATGCGCGCTTCGAGCGGTGTTTCGGCGTTGGCGCGCACTTCGAGACGGCGGACGGCGTCGGCCCAGGCCATGATCTCGGCGAAGGGACCGGACAGTTCGGGCTCCTTCATCGGCACGCGGCCGGCCATGACCTGTCCGGACGAGCCATCGATGGTGATGACGTCGCCGGCCCTAAGCTCGCGCTTGCCGACGGTCACGATGCCCTTCACCGGGTCGGCCTTGAGGGCGCTGACACCGACCACGCAGGGCTTGCCGAGGCCGCGGGCGATGACGGCGGCGTGCGAGGTCATGCCGCCACGCGCGGTGACGACGCCGACTGCCGAATGCATGCCGTGCACGTCGTCGGGGCTGGTCTCCGCCCGCACCAGGATGACCTTGATGCCGCGCTGACGGGCCTTCTCGGCCTGTTCGGAGTTGAAGGCGATCTCGCCGACGGCGGCGCCGGGGGAGGCGGGAAGGCCGGTGGCGAGAATGTCGCGCGGCGCGTCCGCCTCGATGGTCGGGTGCAGAAGTTGCTCCAACGACGAGGGGTCGATGCGCTCGATCGCCTCCTCGCGGGTGATCAAGCCCTCGTTGGCCATGTCGACGGCGACCCTGAGCGCCGCCTCGACGGTCCTGCGGCCGGACCGGGTCTGTAGCATCCACAATTTGCCGCGTTCGATGGTGAACTCGAGATCCTGGATGTCCTTGAAGTGGCGCTCGAGCTTTTGGCAGTAGCCGATGAACTCGCGATAGGTGTCGGGCATCAGCTCTTCGAGGGAAGGCCGATCGGAGCGGCTGGCGAGGCGGGCCGCCTCGGTAATGTCCTGCGGCGTCCTGAGGCCGGTCACCACTTCCTCGCCCTGAGCGTTGAGCAGGAACTCGCCGTAGAGCTGGCGTTCGCCGGTCGAGGGGTTGCGCGTGAAGGCGACGCCGGTTGCCGAGCGCTCGTCCATGTTGCCGAACACCATGGCCTGGACGTTGACGGCGGTACCGGAGTTCGAGGAAATGCCGTGCAGCTTGCGGAAGGTGGCGGCACGCCTGTTGCTCCAGGAGCCGAACACCGCGCCGATGGCGCCCCAGAGCTGTTCCAACGGGTCGAGCGGGAAAGGCTTGCCGGTCTCGTCGGCGACCAGATCCTTGAAGCTGGCGATGACCTTGCGCCATTCGTCGGCGGTCAGCTCGGTGTCGTTGAAATGGCCTTCGCGTTCCTTGAGATCGTCGAGGATTTCCTCGAAGGCCTGGCTGTCGACGCCCATTACCACGTCGCCGAACATCTGGATGAAGCGGCGGTAGCTGTCGAGCGCGAAGCGGGCGTCGCCGGATTCGGCCGCCAGCGCCTCGACGGTGACGTCGTTGAGGCCGAGGTTGAGCACCGTGTCCATCATGCCGGGCATGGCGGCCAGCGCGCCGGAGCGGACCGATACCAGAAGCGGCCGCTCGGGATCGCCGAATGTACGCCCCGTGCGCCGGCTGAGAAGACCCAGCGCCGCGTTCACCTGACGCTCCAGATCGAGCGGATAGTGGTGATCGTTGGCGTAATAGTGCCGGCAGACCTCGGTGGTGATGGTGAAGCCGGGCGGGACGGGCAGGCCGAGACTGGCCATTTCCGCGAGGTTGGCGCCCTTGGTCCCGAGAAGGTGGCGAAGCCGGATGCCGCCGTCCGCCACGCCGTCACCGAAGCTATAAACCCACGTCGGCATGGTGCCGCTTTCCAGTTGCGTGTCGCGAGTATCCATGAACTGCCTATAACACGGAAAACCGGGGCGCGCGTCCGTTGAGACGCTCAATCGTTTCGCCGGAGCGGCCTACGGTGCCGCCTCGATTTCAAGGGCGAAAGGCGTGCCCTCGAAGGCGTCGGCGCCGCGCCCGATGGCGTCGATCGCGGCCACCATCCGGCCATCGCGGCCGAGCAGACGGTCGGCGATCTCGACGATGCGGCGGTTGGGGGTGGCCGAGGGTGCCCTCTGGCGCAGCAAGGCGGCGAGGGTGGCCTCGTCGCGCCAGGGATTGAGCGCGGAGACCAGCGTGTAGGCGGCGGCGGTAGAGCGGGAGATGCCGGCGAAGCAGTGAACGACGAGGGGCGTGGTCCGGTCCCAATCCTTCACCCATTCCAGCATCTGCGCGACGTGGATCTCTCCGGGCGGCGTCATGCCGTCGACCGTCTCGACGATGTCGTGCATGGCGAGAAAAAGATGGTTCTGGTGGCTGATCGTCACCGGCAGGCGCATGGGCGTGCCGGCGTTGATCAGCGTGATGACATGGCGGGCACCGGTGAGCGCCACCGTCTCCTCAAGCTTGGTGAGAGAGCAGACGTGGATGGTCGTTGCGGTCATCGCTGGCTTTCGAGTTGTTGGAAGCGGTTGAGGAAGGCCTCCTCCGCCGAGACGGTCGGCAGCGGGTCGAGGCCGAGCGTCGGCCCGGCCGGTGTCTGGCGGCCGATGCCGCGCGGCACACCGAAGATGCGCTTGGCTTCCTCGGCGGTGAAGCCGGCAAGTTCCACCGCCTCGAAATAGGCCGAGATGAGATCGGCTTTCTTGGCGAGCTTCTTCAGCCGGTCGGTATCGTATTTCTCAAGCCCGAAGCGACGATGAATGGCGTCGGCAAGACGCTTCTCGACGGTCTTGTAGTCGCCGCCCATCACCGCCTTGAACGGCGAGATCATGTCGCCGATCACATACTCCGGGGCGTCGTGCAGCAAGACGACGAGGCGCTGGCAGACGGTCAGCTCCGGCTCCAGCAGGCCGGCGATATCCTCGACGACAAGGCAGTGCTGGGCCACGGAGAACGCGTGGTCTCCGAAGGTCTGGCCGTTCCAGCGGGCGACGCGGGCAAGGCCGTGGGCGATGTCGGTTATCTCGACGTCGAGCGGGGATGGATCGAGAAGATCGAGCCGCCGTCCCGACAGCATGCGCTGCCATGCACGGGTTGGAGAGCCGGCTTTATCGGCCATGTATGTCAGTCGTCCGGTTTGGATGCGTCGGGCTTTTGAGTGTCCGGCCAGCCGTAGTCGGCCCAGGCCGGAAGCGCAACCGAAACCGGCCGGCCGTCCACGGTGATGGCCTCGTCCGACGTCTGCGCGTCCCGGACCCGGTCGAGTCTCAGAATGGCAACTCCTCGCTTGCCGCTCGCCGAGCCGAGGTACCCGGCGACGCGGCCGCCGATCAGGATTTCCGCGCCCACCGGCGGCAGCTCCTCGTCGGTCGACAGCACGACGGGCCGACGGCGAGCGGTGCCGCGATAGCGCATTCGGCTGACAATCTCCTGACCCACGTAGCACCCCTTGTCGAAGTCGATACCGTTGAGGCTGTCCATGGCAAGATCGTGGGGGAAGGCGTCGAGAAGCGGCAGGTCGGCGCCGGCCTCCGGGATGCCGAGCGCGACGCGATGCGCCTGCCAGACGGCTTCGTCGGCATTGGTGGCGATGGCTCCCTCGGCCGCGTAGAGGCGCCAGCCGAGATCTGGATGGCGCGGATCGACGGCAACGAGGCCGGCAGCCGGCGGCGTGCCGCGGCCGGCGTAGACGACGAGCGGCGAAGCGTCGATCGTCACGTCGGCACGAAGCTTGAACATCGTCAGGCGCTTTCGAAGATCGGCGGCGCCGGCTGCCGGGGTATCGAGCAGAAATCCGCCATTATCCTGCCGGACAACCAGAAAATCCGAGATGATCTTGCCTTGTGGAGTCAGAAGCGCACCGAAGGCAGCGCTTCGTCCGTCGGCGGCCTCGGTGTTCTGTGTGATCATCCGGTCGAGAAAAGCGGAGGCCTCTGGACCGGTGACGTCAACGAGGCTACGGCTTTCGAGGCGGCATAGGAAGGAATCGGACATCGGATCTTTCCGGGGCGCGGCGGCGCGTGATCGCTACGTAGTTTCCGATTGGTAGCCGGCTGCCGGGGGCGAGGCAAGCCTGCAGCCGTCATCGATGAAGTTTACGGCCGTTCCGGCGTTGCGCTGGTCAGGCTTGTTCAGGGAGGACGCCGACATAGCGGGGATCGGCAGCGACGGACAAAAACCGAAGCGGCGAACGCGCTGGTGGGTACGTGCCCTCCGGTTCGCTGTGATTCTGTTCGTCTTGGCCGGGGTTGCCGGCGCGTTCCTCGTTTGGCGTTTGTCGCAAGGACCGCTTTTCCTGCCGTTTCTCGCCAGCCGGATCGGGGCGGCCGTCACCGCTGCGGTGCCAGACGTCCGTATCGACGTCGGCCTTGCCGGCATCGAACTCGGCGACGATCTCAATCCCGAATTGATCGTCCGCGACATTCGGCTCGAACGCCCGAACGATATCGTGGTTTCGATCAATGAGATGCGTATTACCGGCCGATGGCCGAGGCCGACCGCCAGCGAGATTCCCCTCGACGGCGTGGTGTTGGACCACGTTCTGGTCAGCGATATCGGTCCTCAGACGAATCTGCCGCCGATCGACAGGGTGATTCTGGCCGTGCGGCGGGCGATCGCCGAAAATGGCCTTCGTTTCTTCGAGATCCGCTCCTTCGGCTTCGGTGTCGAGCGGCCGGGGAAAGCGCGGCGCGACATCGTGTCCGACGTCTCGGTGACCGGCAGCGTCCGGGAGGGCCGCTCCGTCGAGGCACAGGCGATCGGTCTCGGAGCGAACGGTGCCGTGTCGCTGCGTCTCACGTCCGACTTGTCGCCGCCCGACAATCCCCTTGTCGTCAAGCTTGAGACGCGTGGCTTCGATCTGGCCGACATCGCTTCGACGACGGGTCGAGACGATCTCGATCTGTCCGGTTCGATCAGCCTGTCCGGTGCGGTCACCGTGGGGGCACAAGGGGGGATCGCGGCCGCCGGCTGGCAGGTGGTGCTCGGTTCGTCGCTTCGTTTCGGCGACACCGAGCTGGATGCCCTTGCGGGTCCGGTCCGCCTTGACTTCGAATGGAACGCCGACAAGCAGCAGATATCGCTCAACCCGTCGCCCGTCGTACTGAGCAGCGGTTATCTGCTCGCCCACGGTGAAGTCGTCCCACCTCGGCAGGACAAGCTCTGGACCTTCGATCTCAAGTTCGAAGGGCAGGATATATTGAGCGGCATAAGGACCAGCGATGGGAGGATCGCCGGCAGCTACGATCAGGCTTCCGCGCTGCTCGTCATGGACGACATGCATGTCGAAGGCGCCGGCATCAGCTTCACCGCGGCCGCGCGCGCGTCGCATCGGGACGGCGGCACCTTCGCCGTTCTGTCGGGCGTATCGCCACGCCTGCCCGCCGCCGCCCTCAAGGCTCTCTGGCCGGTCACGCTCGCTCCCGACGTCCGCGACTGGGTCGGCACCCATATCCACTCCGGCCAGATCTCCAACGCGACGGTCGACCTCGCGATGCGAGGCGATGCAAAGGCGGGCGGCGGCATCATCGCGCCGGAAGCGGCGCTGGCCTTTGATTTCTCCGAAGCGTCGTTCACGCCCTTCGAAGACGCCCCGTTGATCCGCGACGCGGTCGGGCACGGCAAGCTGTCGGGCAATCGCTTCGAGATCACCGTCGACAGCGGATGGGTCGATCTGGGGGCGGGGCGGCGGCTCGACATGGGGGAGTCGACATTCGTGGTGCCGGTCGTGGATGCCAAGGTGCCGGATGGAGAGGTCGCCTTGCGCCTTTCCGGCTCGGCCTCGGCCGGTGTCGCCCTCTGGAATCGCCTGCCACTGGCCGAGGATGCCGATTTTTCGCCCGATCCGGCCAAGGCCGCCGGCGACCTGACGGCCGACCTTTCGATTCGCCTGCCGCTTGCCGAAGAGATTGCCGATACCGACATCGTCTATGGTGGCCGGATCGATCTGGCCGGCTTCACGCCCGGCGCGCCGATCAACGGTCGCTCGGTGACGCGTGGCAACCTTGGGATCGAACTCCGCGACGGCGCCGCGCATCTGAGCGGAAAAGCGCTGATCGACGGCGCACCGGCAGACGTGTTTCTGACGTTGCCGCTGTCGGGCGATGGCGAGACGAAGTCGGTCGTGAAGCTCGATCTCGACGCCGCCGCGGCCAAGAGCTACGGGCTCGACCTCGGAGACATGCTCGACGGCAGCGTTTCGGTGGAAATGACCGATACCGGCGTGTCGCGCCGGGTATCGGTCAACCTGGCCAAGGCGGAGATCAGTCTGCCGCTGGTCGGTTTCCGCAAGCCGGCCGGCAAACCCGGCACGCTGGTGTTCGATCTGGTGACCGGCTCGTCGGGTACGAGCATCAACAATATCGCTTTGAAGGCCGGTTCGGCCGAGGTGGAGGGGCAGATCAGCCTCGATGGCGACGGCGATTTCGTCGGTGCCAATCTCAGCAAGTTCAACTTCTCGCCAGCCGACCGCCTGACCCTGAAGGCCTCGACCGGCGCCAATGGCCTCAAGGTCGCGGTGAGCGGATCGCGTCTCGATGCGCGCGCATTGGTCGGCAGCCTTCTGCGCCGAACGACCGGAACCGGCATTCCCGGCGACATGGTTCTGACCTTGTCGGCTGCCGTCGCCAACGTGACCGGTGAAGGCGGCGAGCAGCTCGACGGGCTCAACCTCACGGCCGCCATCGCCGCAGGGCGGATCAACGAGTTGTCGCTGACGGTGCAAACGTCCGGCGGGGGCTCTGCGTCCGCAACGGTGCGACCGGATGCGGCCGGACGGAAGATCAAGGTGGAAGCCGGCGAGGTGGGCCGCCTCCTGCGCTTCCTCGGCGTCTACAGGCGCGTCTACGGTGGGCGGGCGACGCTCGTGGGCGCCATCGACGACAGTGGCATTCTGGCGGCACGAATCGACGGCAATCGCTGGAAGGTGGTGGAGGAGCCGGCGCTGGCGCAGCTCTCGACCGCTTCGCGAGATGGCCCAACCGAAGGGCTTTCGACGACGGACATCAGCCGGCTGGTCTTCGATCTCAGGTTCGGCAACGGCATGCTGTCGATCGGCGAGGGATTCATCCGGACCGGAACGGCCGGGCTCACCATGGCCGGCGACGTCGATTTCTCCAAGAATGCCCTGCGCCTTGCCGGCAGCTATCTGCCGGCCAACCAGCTCGACAGCGTGTTGGCGTCCATTCCGTTGCTCGGGCAGACGATCTTCGCTGGCGGCGGGCGTTCGGGTCTTCTGGGCGTCTCCTATCGCCTCAGCGGACCGATCGACGCGCCCTCGCTGTCGGTCAATCCGCTGTCGGCCATCGCACCGGGCATCTTCCGCCGCCTGTTCGAGCTGAAATGACGGCGACCGGATGAAGGGCCGGCGCGGGCCCCTCAGGCTCGCTTTGGCCGTTCATCTCCTCCATCGGCCGATTTCGATCGAGTGGTTTCGACGCAGGGCGCCGCCGCTAGACTTTCTGATAGTCGGCACCGCCAATAGTCCGGATGAGAACGCATGCGCCTGATGCTAAGCTTCCCATCATCGTTTCGATGCCGACGGGGAGGCGAGCGGGACATTCCCATGCTTCGGGGGCATCATTCGATCATGAAGGAACGGGGTGCGACCCTGCCGATCCCCTGAGGACGCTCGGATCGGAAGGATACCTGCGAACGCTCGGACGGGGTCGAACATGGCGCGGCATATCGTGCTGAGTGACCCAACCACGGATTGGCTATCATGTTCGTTCTGCTGATTTTTCAGATAGCCGCCTTCTCCATGTTCCCGCTTTATTTCACAACGCTTTCAGGTCCGATACGGCAGGTCCATTTCTACGTCTACATATCCCTCGTTCTGCTGATCGGTGGCTTCTGGGGCAACATCTACTCTCTCCAGATTGCCGATGGCATCGTCGTATCCGGCGGAAATCTGTGCTACGGCGCCTTCATGATGACGGCCGTGATGTTCGTCTGGATAGAGAGAAATGCTTTCATCCTGCGTCACCTGGTTCGGCTGGTCTTCGTCGTCGACCTCTTCAACATCGTCATTTCCTTCCTGACGCAGTCGATCCTGAAGGCGGACGGCGTCGTCAACCCATACAACGTTCCCCCGGCGTTGTTTGAGGTCTCGACGGCTTTGATCGCGCTCGGGGGCGTTCTTATCGTCGCCGAGCTTCTGCTGCTTCTGTACATCTTCGAACTGACGAAGAAGAGAAAACCGCCGCTTCCCGTCACCGCTGCGATCTATATTTTCTCCTTCATCCTCGTCCTTGTGCTGGACGGCATTGCATTTCCCTTCATCGCCTTCGGAATCAATGCTCAGATCGCCGCGATCGTCTTCGGAGGTCTTGCGGGAAAGGTCCTGATAGCCGCTGCCTTTGGCGTTCCGCTGGCGCTGTTCGTGGTTTGGAAGCGACAGGCATTCGCCGACTATCTCGAAGCCGACACGGTTCGCTGGCGCCTTTTGGCGTCCAGCAGCGCCGCGTTGATCAAGGAGATGGCGCGTAAGGATCGGGACGTCCGGCGCGGCGACGTCGTTTTCAAGAACTCGACGGAGGGGCTCGCCATCGTCGACCACGCAGGCTCCATGCTGAAGGCCAACGCGGCCTTCGAGCGGATGCTGGGTGTCGGCGGCGGCCAGGATGGTCGCCACACCGGCCTGAAGGACGCATTCCGGAGCGATGGCAAGCCGGTGGTTCTTCCGGACGGCCTGAAGGACACATGGCGCCGCGAGGTCATGTTTGGGCCGGACGGAAGCCGGCCCGGCATCCTGTCGATAACGCCCGCCGGGGAGGACGCGGAGGGTGGGGAAACCTATGTCTATTCGCTGATCGACATCTCCGAGCAGAAGAATGCGCAGGAAAGACTGGAGTATCTCGCCTCGCGCGACCAACTGACCGGTTTGGTCAACCGCCGCGCCCTCGATCAACGTCTTGCGGGGCTGCGTGACGTTCCCTTTGCCCTCATCATCGTCGATCTCGATCACTTCAAGGACGTCAACGACAGTTACGGGCATGGTGCCGGCGATCGCGTTTTGCAGACCGTTGCCAGCCGCCTCGATGCCATTCGGCGCGACCACCTGAAACCGGATGATATCCTCTGCCGGATCGGCGGAGACGAGTTCGCGCTTCTCATCCATTCCGGCGACGGCGGCTTCATCGAAAGCATCATCGAGAAGATTCAGCGGGCCCTCGGGCAAACCGTCCGCATCGACGATGGACTGGAAGTGTTTTCCTCGGCGACGTTCGGCGTGAGCTACAAGCCACAGGATGGGGACCGCGACGCGCTTCTGGAGGCGGATGCGGCCCTCTACGAGGCGAAGCGCAACCGGCGAGGTTCGGTCGGTGTCTACGAGGACAGGCTGACCGCCGAGAGCCAGAAGAAGATGAAGCTGGGCGTGAAACTGAAAAACGCTTTGGCGAACAACGTACTCGAAGTTCACTATCAGCCGCAGTTCGATGCCGTCAGTCATCGATTGTGCGGCGTCGAGGCCCTCGCACGATGGACGGATCCGGACCTCGGCGTTGTGCCGCCGTGCGATTTCATTCCGGTGGCGGAGGGAACCAGCCTCATCGAAGCCGTCGGCGAGTATGTTCTCGAAAGGGCCTGTCGCGACGGGCAGGAGTGGCTTGAGAGTGGCTATGCGCCCATCACCGTGTCGGTGAACATATCGGCCAGCCAGGTTCGGTTCGGCAGTTTCATATCCGTTCTGTCGAAGACATTGGCCGAGACCGGGTTCCCTGCCCACAATCTCCAAATCGAAATAACGGAATCGTCCTACATCGAGCGCGAGAACGAGGTCACTCCCATTCTCAATGAATTGAAGGACATGGGGATCAGTATCGCGATCGACGACTTCGGTACCGGGTACTCTTCGTTTTCCTATCTGAGGGAGATGCCGTGGGACTGCATCAAGATCGATCGCAGCTTCATCACCGGCATTCCTCGCGACGCCCAACAGTGTGGATTGGTCTCGACGATCATCAAGCTCGCGGAGGTGATGTCGTTCAAGGTGGTGGCGGAAGGCGTGGAGACCCGGGAGCAGCTGGATTCCCTGACCGATTGGGGCTGCGATCTGATCCAGGGCTATTACTTCTCAAGGCCCCTTCCGAAGACAGGCCTTGTTTCCATGTTGCCGCGCCGTAGCGAGACCGTCGCTCTTTAGGGAGTCATCCGACCTGTGTGGCACACGGACCGGAAAGGTGACGCTGGGCCACAAGACGTTGGAGCGCCGATCCGGTTTAATCGGATCGGCGCTCCAAGGCGTTTGTTCGGCGCGCGTCGGCTAAGAGCCGGGGGCGCTTGATGCGTCGGCGACTGCTCTTGCCGATCAGACCGGCTTCAACAGGATGTGCTTCTTCTTGCCGAGCGACAGCTTGATGACGCCGTCGTCGTTGAGGCTCTGGAGCGACAGGACCTCCTTGGGATCGGTGACCGCGCGGTCGTTGACCTTGAGGCCGCCGCCCTGGGCCGAACGGCGGGCATCGCCATTGGATGCGGCGAGGCCGGCCTGCACGAAGGCAGTGAGTACGCCGACGCCGGCTTCAAGATCGGCCTTCGGCACTTCGACGGTCGGCAGGTCGTCGGTGTGGACGCCTTCCTCGAAGGTCAGGCGCGCGGTTTCGGCGGCCGCTTCGGCTGCTTCCCGGCCATGGACGACGGCGGTCGCCTCGGTGGCGAGGATCTTCTTGGCCTCGTTGATCTCGGCTCCACCGAGTGCGCCGAGCCGGGCGATCTCGGAAAGCGGCAGACGGGTGAAGATCTTCAGGAAGCGGACGACGTCGGCATCCTCGGTGTTGCGGAAATACTGCCAGAAGTCATAGGGGCTGAAGAGGTCGCCGTTGAGCCAGACGGCGCCATTGGCGGTCTTGCCCATCTTCTGGCCTGACGAGGTGGTCAGAAGCGGCGTCGTCAGCGCGTAGAGCTGCGGGCCGTTCATGCGGTGGCTGAGATCGACGCCGTTGACGATGTTGCCCCACTGATCGGAGCCGCCCATCTGAAGGACGGTGCCGTAGCGGCGGTTGAGCTCGACGAAGTCGTAGCCCTGCATGATCATGTAGTTGAATTCGAGGAAGGACAGCGACTGCTCGCGGTCGAGGCGCAGTTTGACGCTGTCGAAGGACAGCATGCGGTTGACCGAGAAGAAGCGGCCGACGTCGCGCAGGAACTCGACGTAGTTGAGCTTCATCAGCCAGTCGGCATTGTTGGCCATGATGGCGTCGGTCGGGCCGTCGCCATAGCGCAGGATGCGCGAGTAGACCTTCTTGATGCTCTCGATGTTGTTGGCGATCGTTTCCGGCGTCAGCAGCTTGCGCTGGTCATCACGGAAGGAGGGGTCGCCCACCATCGATGTACCGCCGCCCATCAGGCTGATCGGCCGGTGGCCGGTCTCCTGCAGCCAATAGAGCATGGTAACGGTGATGAGGTTGCCGATGTGGATGGAGGTGGCAGTGGCGTCATAGCCCACATAGGCGGTGATCGGACCCTTCATGCACGCCGCGTCGAGCCCTTCGGGGTCCGAGATCTGGTGGATGAAACCGCGCTCGTCGAGCGTGCGCAGGAAATCCGACTTGTAGCCGCTCATCTTTCTGTACCTTTGGTTTGTCCACGGACCCGAATTGACGTATCAGTCCGCTGGGCTTCCTATCAGGATCGAAAGCGGATTTCACGGGGTATGAGGTCAAAAATGTCTGGCGATTCGGCCATGTGGGCACTCGGTCTGATGAGCGGCACGTCGATGGACGGCGTCGATGCGGCTCTGATTCGCACCGACGGGGAGGGGATCGCCGAGTTCGGGCCAACGCTTTTCCAGCCTTATGGCGACGAGGAACGGTCTGTTCTGAGGGCGGCGTTGAAGGATGCGGTCGGCATGACCGCTCGCGAAGATCGCTTCGGCCGGCTCGCCGAGGCCGAGAGCGTCGTCACCGACGCGCACGCGCACGTGGTGGCCGTGCTGTTGATCGCGGCCGAGAAGAAGGGCATCCGTCCCGAGGTGATCGGCTTCCATGGCCAGACAGTGCATCATGCTCCGGACCGGGGTTTCACCGCCCAGATCGGCGATGCAAGCGTTCTCGCCGAGCGCTTCAACCTGCCGGTGGTCCATGATTTTCGGTCGGCCGATATTCGCCAGGGTGGGCAGGGGGCACCGCTGGTGCCGGTCTATCACCGGGCGCTCGCCCGCAAGGCCGGGCTCGCGCCGCCGGTCGCCTTCCTCAACATTGGCGGCGTCGCCAACGTCACGCTGATCGGCGGGGATGGCGACCTGATCGCCTTCGATACCGGACCCGGCAATGCGCTGATCGACGATCTGGTGTTCAACGCCACCGGTGCCCGCTTCGACGTCGACGGCGCCATCGCCGCCCAGGGGCGTGTCGATGCCGATGTGCTGGGCCAACTGATGGACCATCCGCACTTCGAGACGCCGGCGCCCAAATCGCTCGATCGCAACACGTTCCGGGCCGATGCCGCCGCTCGCCTGCCGTTTGCCGATCGGGTGGCGACGCTGACCGCGTTCACCGCCGAGGGAGTGGCCGCCGGTCTGCGCCTCGCCGGTGCGCCGATCCGGACGGTCATCGTGTCCGGCGGCGGCGCGCGCAATCCGGTCATGGTCCGGATGATCGCCGAGCGGTCCGGCGTCGAGGTGGTTCCGGCCGGCAACGTCGGCTTTGATGCCGACTTCGTCGAGGCGCAGGCCTTCGCCTATCTCGCGGCGCGGCGCCTGAAGGGGCTGCCGTCGTCTTTCCCGGCCACAACTGGCACACCGGTGCCTGTGGTTTGTGGCGAGATCGCTTGATGGTTCGGGCGGCAGGCGCTTTTCGCAAGCCGCCCCCAGTGTTGTCGCAAGGCTTTGGCGGAACCCATTCCGCGTGAAGAACCAGCCGGATACCCGCGCATGCTCGCCGATGCCCTCCTGTTCGTCGTCACTCGCCTGATCTCGCCCAAAAGCCGTTCCGGCTCCGTCCGGGATGCCATCGGGCTCAGGGGCAGGGCCGCGCGCCACCGTGCCGCCTGGTCTGAGCATGAAGCGCGGACGCGTGCGGCGATCGACCGGGCCATCGACGGCGTGGCCGTTCGCCGCACGGTCGTGGTGCTGGGGTCCGGGCTGCTTCGCGACGTGCCGATCGATCGGCTGTCGAGCATGTTCAACAAGGTGGTGCTGGTCGATATCGTCCATCTGCCGACGGTCCGGCTGAAAGTTCTTCTTCGCCGCTACCCCAACGTCACCTTTCTCACGCGCGACATCTCCGGCTACGACCGGCTCGCGGAGCAATCGCGGATCAAGCTTGCCACCGGACAGGACGACCTCGGCGTTCGCCTCGATCCCCTCGGCTTCCTTCGCAAGATCGACGATGTCGATCTGGTGATCTCGGCCAACGTGCTGTCGCAGATCGCCGTTGGCGCGGTTGCCCGCTTGCAGGCCAAGGACGGTCAGGCGCGGATCATGCCTGACGACGCGGTGGCGCAACTTGTCGCCGGTCATCTCGACGGACTGGCTCAGCTGCCCTGCAAGACGGTTATCGTCACCGACGTCTCCTACGTTCGGCGGCGGCGCGACGGCGTCGTGGTGGAGACCTGCGACCTTCTGCACGGCGTCACGCCGCCGTTCCCGTCCGATACGTGGGAGTGGCCGGTGGCGCCGTTCGGTGAGGAGACGGCGGACGAGGAGCGCGTCCACCGGGTGATCTCCGCCGAGGACGTTGCCGTCGATCTCTAGGCTGATCAGGCAAATCGCCCTAAAAGGCGGCCGTTGCCGGTTCGATCCACCAGCCGGGGTGGTCGGCCATTAGCCGTTCGCCGGCTCTGGCTGCTGCCGCCATGTCGCCAAACAGGCCGAAGCAGGTGGCTCCCGATCCCGACATGCGAGCAAGCTTGGTCTCCGGCTGTCTTGCGAGGGCTTCGAGCACGTCGCCGATGACCGGAGAGATATCCCGCGCGGGGGCTTCTAGGTCGTTTCGTGTCGCGTCGGTGAGAAAGGCGGAGAGACGTTCCACGTCATCGAAAGCGGGCAGGGACGGGAGCGGCGGATTGTCGCGCCGCGCGAGTGCCTTGAAGACGGCCGGGGTCGACACGCCGACGCCGGGATTGACCAGAAGCAGGCCGAAGGACAGTTGGCCCCTGGTCGGTGCTATGCGTTCTCCAATGCCGGCAACGCGCGCGGGACGGCCGGCAAGACACATGGGCACGTCGGCGCCCAGAGACAAAGCAAGCTCGGCGAGGGCAGGGTCGTTCGCCGAGAGAGCGTAGAGCCGACAGAGGCCCCGCAAGGTGGCCGCCGCGTCGGCGGAGCCCCCGCCGATGCCGGAGGCAACCGGCAGACGCTTGGTCAGCCGAATGGAGAGCGGTTCCGTTCGACCGGTCAGCTCGCGGAATCCTCGCAAGGCGCGCAATACGAGATTGTCGGCGTCGGCGGAAAGCCCGCCCGCCATCGGGCCGTCGATAACGAAACCGTCCGTATCGCTCGCCGCCAGCGTCACACTATCGCCGATGTCGGCGAAGGCGACGAGCATGTCCAGGTCGTGATAGCCATCGGGCCGGAGTCCGATGACATGCAGCGCCAGATTGACCTTGGCGCGTGCCTCTTCGACGATCGGCATTGCCATCGATCCCCGGCGCGTATCAAGGCGTCGCCCTGTCCGGCTTCGGTGCTGCGGCCTCCGCGGCCTTTCCGGCGTTCTCCTCGACGAGGCCGTGCTCGATCTTGGCGTCGATCTTGGCGAGGTCATCGGGCTCGGGCTTGCTGGCCTTCGCGTGGTTCCACTGGAAGCGCGCCTCGACGCGGCGACCGACTTGCCAGTAGGCATCGCCGAGATGGTCGTTGATGGTGGGATCGGACGGCATCAGCGAAACCGCCCGTTCGAGCTCTTCGACGGCCTGCTCGTACTCGCCGAGCTTGTAGTGCGCCCAGCCGAGGCTGTCGACGATGTAGCCGTCGGTCGGGGCGAGGCTGACGGCCTTTTCGATCAGCGCCATGCCCTCCTTGAGGTTCATGCCCTTGTCGATCCAGGAGTAGCCGAGATAGTTGAGGACCAATGGCTGGTCCGGCCGAAGCTCCAGGGCCTTCTTGAAGTCGGCTTCGGCTTCCGGCCAGCGGTCGGTGCGCTCGTAGGCGATGCCGCGGTTGTAGAACACCTGCCAGTCCTCGGCCTGCGGCTTGTCGCCGACGGCCCGGAGAGTGCGCGTGTAGACATCCGCCGCCTCGGCGAACATCTTTCGCGTCCTCAGGATGTTGCCGAGGCCGTTCAGCGCCTCCTTGTCCTTCGGATTGTTGCGGATGACGCGCTTCAGCGTGGCGCGCGCCTCGTCCACCTGATCCATGGCGTTGTAGTCGAAGGCGATCATGATGTCGGCGTTGCGCCTGAGGGGCGAGCGGGTCGGCACCTTGTCGAGAATGGCGATCGCGTCGGCTGGACGGTTCAGGCGTTCGAAGTTCTCGGCGAGCGTGATGCGGCTCATGTCATCGCCGGGATCGAGCGCCAGCGCCAGCTGCAGGAAGATGACGCCGAAATCGTTGGTGTCCTCGCGGACCACGGCAGAGCCGAGGCCCGACAGGATCTCCGCCGCTCCTTCATTGACGTTGCGGGCGCGCGCGGCGGGGCGACGCTTGGCGTCGACGATGGCGGCAATGTCCTTGAGTAGCGGGTGTCCCGGCGCCGAGGCCAGGGCCTTGTCGATGGTGGCCTTGGCGGCCTCGAAGTCGCCGTTGCGGGCGAAGGCGCGCGTTGCCGCGTCAATGACCGACACCGGGCCATCGTCGATGGCAAGGGCTGCCTTGAACTCCTGGGCAGCCAGCTCGCCGCGTCCGGCGACCGAAGCGATGAGGCCGGCGTGATAGTGACGGAAGAAAAGGTACCATTTCTCGCCGTCGAGCTTGGCGAGGCGGGCGAGCGCCTCGTCGGTCTTGCCGGCGCCTTGCTCGGCCCAGGCCGAGAGAATTTCCACCGCCAGCGTCAGCAGCGGCCCGGAGCGCGCATGCTGGAACGACGCGACCGCCTCGTCCCAACGGCCGGACTGGAAGTCGTCGAGACCGATGGTCATCGCGGCGATCGGACTGTCGGCGTCAAGGTCGCGCAGCCGCTCGGCAAAGGTACGGACTTCCGTCAGATCGCCCGCGGCGATGTAGAGCGACAGCGCCCGCTCGAGGAGGAACTTGTCGTCGGGCGCGTCGAGCAGCGCCGAGGCGAAGTAGTCGGCGGATGCGCGATAATCGGCGATACTGCCGGCGAAGCGACCGGCGAGATAGTTGCCCTCGAGCGACGAGGCGACAGGCAGGCCGCTGTCCGGCTGCGCCGTCGCCGTACCGCGTGCCGTCGCCGGAAGCGGGCCGACGAAGGTGAGGGTGACCAGCGCCGCTCCGAGAAGGGATCTCATGGCGAAGCGTCGGAGGGTCGGCTGGCGTAGCATCATGTGCGAAGCATCCCGTCGTCGTTTTGTGGCAGCGCGCAAACAATCGCGGCGTTCGAATGCCTCGCCCGCCGACTCCACTCAAAGGCAAAATGGCGGCAAAGGCATGGCGCTTCAAGCGCGGCGTGGCCTTCCACGGCAATAAAGTCCGGCGGGGGGCATTGCCATTGCATTCCAGCCGTCAAAGTTCGAAATGAAGCATCGAACACCCCGAACGCCGGACGCGCCTTCCCATGAATGTGGCCTTCACGTTGGTTCTGCTTCTCGCCTTGGGCGCCTGGCTGGTTCGCTGGCGCGGCGCTCGCCTTCGGAGCGACATCGACGCCATCGTCGGCAACTACGCTCTGCTGGCCGGGCTCGGGACCATCGCGGCGCTCGCGGTCACGGGGCGGGTGGCACTCGCAGCGGCCGGCGTGGCCGGACTGATCGCACTCCATCGGTCGGGGCTGCTTCGGTCCCGGCGGGGCGGACGACGCGGGCAGCCGGTGTTTCGATCGTCGATGGTCGAGGTTGTGGTCGACGGCGAGGCCATCGGCGGTCGGGTGACATCGGGCTCATATCGCGGGCGAGATCTCAACCGCCTGACGGCGGCGGATCTGACCGGCCTTTATGCGGAAACGGCTGGGGATCGCCACAGCCGGGCCACTCTAGAGATTTACCTCGACCGCAGAATGCCCGGATGGCGTGAGAACATGCAAGGTGAGGCCGCATCGCGGAGCCGTCGAGCGACGAATGCGAGCGCCATGAGCGAGCAGGAGGCGTACGAGATCCTTGGGCTTCAGCAAGGCGCCGGAGAGGCCGATATCCGGGCCGCCCACCGCAGGCTGATGAAGCGGGTGCATCCCGACCAGGGCGGCTCCACTTTCCTGGCGGTACGTATCAACCAGGCCAAGGACCGGCTTTTGTCCAAACATGTCTAGCTCCCGTTACGCAAAACAGTGGGTGCCGTTGACTAACTGTGCTTGCCGCGCCGCGTGAAAGGCGGAAACGAACCTTAAGGATCGGGCGCGGGGTGCTCCGACCGCCGAGAGGGCGGTCAGAGCCTGATCGTGAAACAGGCGAAGTCGTTCTTCTTCAGGGCCGCACAGGCCCGGTTGGCTGCCTTCTCGTTTTCGAAACCGCCGAAGCGGGCCCTCACCACGGTCGAGCCACCCTTGCTCACCGGTTCGGCCAGAGGGCTGGCGGCGGCAAGCTGCGGGGCGGCCGACTTGGCCTTGTCGAGAAGATCCATGGCGGCGGCCTTGGAACCGACGGCACCGATCTGGATGAACCAGCCGCTCTGGCGGGCGGTGGCTGACGGTGCCGGTGCGTCGGTCATCACGTTGGCAGGCGCGGCGGAGGCGACCTCGACGTTCTTGGCAGACCGGCGGGAATGGGCGTCGACGCGGGCGACCAGGTCGGCCATCGGGTCGCCCTGAGGCGCCGGACCGATGTCGGCGAAGGCCTCGGCGGCCGAAGAGGGCAAGTGCGCGTTGGCAAGGCTCGCCGGCAGGGTCGCCGTTGCCAGACTGGCCGGCTCGGGCGAGGGGGCGGTTGCCGGGGCAGGCGCTTCCGCGACCTCTTCGGGCATGGCGGCGGGAGCCATCGGCGGCATCGGTGCCGCGGCGGCGGGAGCGACAGAGGCGGTGACGACGGCCGGATCCGGATCGGCGGCGGTGTCCATGCTGGCCATCATCGGACGGGGCATCGGCGCGGGATGCGGGGGCAAAGCCGCCGTCACCACGGGGGCAGCCGGTTCGGCCGGTGCGGGGACGCTGGCGGCAGCCACCTTCGGCGCGCTCATAACATCGGCCACGAGCTGGTCGTCATAGCCACGGGAACGCGAGGCCCTGGGCAGGTAGGTGTTGATCAGCTGCACCATGTGGGCGTCGCGCTGGGCGGCGGTCTTGCCGCCCATGACGACGGCGACGACCTTGCGTCCGTCTCGCTTCACCGAGGTGACCAGATTGAAGCCGGAGGCGTTGACGTAGCCGGTCTTGATGCCGTCGACGCCGTTGACGCGGCCGAGCAGGTTGTTGTGGTTGCCGATCGTCCGGCCACGGAAGGTGTAGGAGCGGATGGAGAACAGCGGATAGTACTGCGGAAAGCGAACCTGCAGCGCCACGCCGAGCTTCATCATGTCGCGCGCCGACGTGTACTGGCCGGGGTCCGGCAGGCCGTTGGCGTTGCGGAAACGGGTGTTGGTCATGCCGATGGCGCGGGCCGTGCGCGTCATGCGGTCGGCGAAGGCCGGCACGGAGCCCGCGACATTCTCGGCGATGACGGCCGCGGCATCATTTGCCGAGCGGGTGATGAGGCCCTTGATGGCGTCTTCGACGGTAATCGTGTCGCCGGCGCGCAAACCGAGCTTGGTTGGCGACTGCCGCTGGGCGAGCGCGGAAACGCGCAACGGCGTCGAAAGTTTGAAGCGCCCCCGGTTGAGCTCTTCGAAAAGAACGTAGAGCGTCATCATCTTGGTGAGTGACGCGGGGTAGCGCCGTGCATCCGGATTGGCCTGGTACAGAACCTTGCCGGTGGCGGTATCGACGACGATTGCCGCATATTTCGAAGGAACGACCTGGCTTGGCACCCCATTCGCCGCGACTGCGGCGGTAGAGACGCTCGCCGCGATGACGGCGGCCGCCGCGGGGGCCGCCATGTGGTGAAGAACCTTTGAGACCAGACTACGCAAACTCGACAATGGACCGCCCTCGCAACGCCAACTCACGGGTTCGCTCCTGGCTCTTCGGCCGGATACGAAGCCCATTCGACCTGTTCTCCAATCCCATGCGCCCAACGGGCAACGGTCGCAAAATTAGCGGCAACGCGGTTACGGAAGCGTAAAGTTTGAATCGACTTTTCGGGATTTGCACCGTCCCGAAATTGGACTCCGCATTTTTCGGGAGCCTTGGGGCGGGGGAGACGCCGTCATGCGAAAAGCGGTTGGCTGCCAGCAAGTCAGCATATTGCATCGCGTCTTGACCTAAGCGAAACTCCCTACCAGATACAGATCTGCAGGGTGATCGGCTCTCACAAGTGCGTGGAGTGTCGGCCTTGAGTCCAGATTGGAATTGCGCCTCCGTTGTCCCTGATTCAATATGATCCCAAGGCCCGCAAGATCGGGGCAAGCAATCGGAGGGATAAGGTGGTCGAGGCGGTTCAGGCTGGCGTGACGGGAATGGCCCCGGGGGATCTATCTTTCGGTCTGCCCGACAGGCGCCGCGTGACCGGCCTATGGACCGAGGGGAGGCTGAAAGACGAGACGCGCCGTTCGGTCATGTCGGCCGACGACAATGACGGGGAAAGTGGGAACGGGTCTGACTCGGGAGCCGGGGTAGAATCCAAGGTTCTGACCAAGACCAAACGACCGAGCATGTATCGCGTTCTGATCCTGAACGACGACTACACGCCGATGGAATTCGTGGTGCACATCCTGGAGCGTTTCTTCAACAAGGGGCGTGAAGAGGCAACCCAGATCATGTTGCACGTCCACCATCATGGGGTGGGGGAGTGCGGTGTCTACACCTACGAAGTCGCCGAGACCAAGGTGACGCAGGTTATGGATTTCGCGCGCCGTCATCAGCATCCGCTTCAGTGCGTCATGGAAAAAAAGTGAGGGTCCATCGTGCCATCCTTCTCGCGCAGTCTCGAAAAAGCCCTTCACCAGGCCCTCGCATTCGCCAATGAGCGCCGCCAGGAATATGCGACGCTCGAACACCTTCTCCTGTCGCTGGTCGAAGATCCCGACGCGGCCGCTGTCATGCGCGCCTGCTCGGTGGATCTCGACGTCCTGAAGCGCAACCTCGTCGAATACATCGATACCGAGCTCGACAATCTGGTCACGGAACTGGGCGAGGAGGCGAAGCCGACCGCCGGTTTCCAGCGCGTCATCCAGCGCGCGGTGATCCACGTCCAGTCGTCCGGGCGCGACGAGGTGACCGGCGCCAACGTGCTGGTCGCGATCTTCGCCGAGCGCGAAAGCCATGCTGCCTACTTCCTGCAAGAGCAGGACATGACGCGCTATGACGCCGTCAACTACATCAGTCATGGCATAGCCAAGCGCGCCGGCATGAGCGAAAACCGGGCGACGCGCGGCGTCGACGAGGAAACGCCCTCGCAGGAGACGCCGCCGAACGGCGGGCAGACGGCCGAGAAGAAGAAGGCCGACGCGCTCGATGCCTACTGCGTCAACCTCAACGAGAAGGCCCTGAAGGGCAAGATCGATCCGCTGATCGGTCGGGCGGACGAGATCGCCCGCACCATTCAGGTGCTGTGCCGTCGGTCCAAGAACAATCCGCTCTATGTCGGCGACCCGGGCGTCGGCAAGACGGCGATCGCCGAAGGCCTCGCCCGCCGCATCGTCGACGGCGACGTGCCGGGCGTCCTGAAGGACTCGACCATCTTCGCGCTCGACATGGGCGCGCTCTTGGCCGGGACGCGCTATCGCGGCGATTTTGAAGAGCGGCTGAAGCAGGTGGTGAAGGAGATCGAGAACTATCCCGGCGCCATCATGTTCATCGACGAGATCCACACGGTAATCGGTGCCGGCGCAACGTCGGGCGGCGCGATGGACGCGTCCAACCTGCTGAAGCCGGCGCTGTCCAGCGGCACCGTCCGCTGCATCGGCTCGACCACCTACAAGGAATACCGCCAGTTCTTCGAGAAGGACCGGGCTCTCGTGCGGCGCTTCCAGAAGATCGACGTCAACGAGCCGACCGTTACCGACGCCATCGAGATCCTGAAGGGCCTCAAGCCCTATTTCGAGGAGTTCCACAAGGTCCGCTACACCCAGGACGCCATCAAGTCGGCCGTCGAGCTCAGCGCCCGCTACATCAACGACCGCAAGCTTCCCGACAAGGCGATCGACGTCATCGACGAGACCGGCGCCAGCCAGATGCTGCTGCCGGAGGGCAAGCGCAAGAAGGTGATCGGCGTCAAGGAGATCGAGGCGACCATCGCCACCATGGCTCGCATTCCGCCGAAGTCGGTGTCCAAGGACGACGCGGAAGTGCTGGAAAGCCTGGAGACCAACCTCAAGCGTGTGGTCTACGGCCAGGACAAGGCGATTGCCGCGCTTTCCTCGGCCATCAAGCTGGCCCGCGCCGGCCTCAGGGAGCCGGAGAAGCCGATCGGCAACTACCTGTTCTCCGGCCCGACCGGCGTCGGCAAGACCGAAGTGGCCCGCCAGCTCGCCTCGATTCTGGGCGTGCCGATCCTGCGCTTCGACATGTCGGAGTATATGGAGCGGCATACCGTGAGCCGGTTGATCGGCGCGCCTCCGGGCTACGTCGGCTTCGATCAGGGCGGTCTTCTGACCGATGGCGTCGACCAGCATCCGCACTGCGTGCTGCTGCTCGACGAGATCGAGAAGGCGCATCAGGACCTGTTCAACATCCTGCTGCAGGTGATGGATCACGGCAAGCTGACCGATCACAACGGCAAGCAGGTCGACTTCCGCAACGTCATCCTGATCATGACGACCAATGCCGGCGCCGCCGACATGTCCCGCGAGCCGATCGGCTTCAACCGGTCGCGTCGTGAGGGGGACGACACCGAGGCGATCAACCGCATGTTCACGCCGGAGTTCCGCAACCGTCTCGATGCGATCATTCCGTTCGGCGCGCTGCCGCCGGAGGTGGTTCGCTCGGTGGTGCAGAAGTTCGTCATGCAGCTCGAGGCCCAGCTCGCCGACCGCAATGTCACCTTCGAACTGGACGACGCGGCGATCGAATGGCTGGCCACCAAGGGCTACGACGAGCACATGGGTGCCCGCCCGCTTGGCCGCGTCATTCAGGAGCACATCAAGCGCCCGCTCGCCGACGCGGTTCTGTTCGGCGTGCTCAAGAAGGGCGGTACCGTCAAGGTGTCGGTCGAAACCAACGAGGCCGGCGAAGTCGGTCTCAAGCTCGACTGCCTTCCCGATCCGGCGCTGAAGCGCAAGGTGGAGGAGGTCGATGCCAAGGTCGCCGATGCGCCCGTGCCGCCAAAGCCGCGCAAGCGCAGCCCGAAGCAGAGCGCCAAGGCCGAGTAAGGGATCGCGGCCCAAGGCCGCATCATGATGAACAAGGCGGTGCGACCGAGAGGCCGCGCCGCCTTTTAGTATCTATCGGGCGAAGAAGGCCGTGACGCCTTCCTTGAACACCTTGTCGCCGGTGGCCCGCATGTGGTCCCGGTTGGGGATGTCGAGCACCTCCGCGCCGGGAATCATCGCGGCCAGTTCCGTGGCCGATCCGGCGACCGCGTCCTTGGTGCCCACGGCAACCAGTGTCGGTACGGTGATGCGGTCGGTCTCGGCGGTTTCGACGGGACGGCCGTAGCCTCGAATGCAGGCGGCAAGCGCCTGACGGTCGGAGCGGGTCTGGTCGGCGAACAAGCGATAGCCGCGACCGACGGGATCGTCGACATCGTCCAGCGTCGGAGCGAGGAGGGCCGCCGCGATATGCTCCCTGTCGAGGCCGGCCTTCGCCATGGTGCCGCCGATGCCGCCGAGCACCAACCGTTCGAGGCGGTCGGAATGGCGGCTGGCGAAGTCCAGCAGGATGCGGGCGCCCATCGAATAGCCGATGGCGCGGATGCGGGGCAGCTTGAGGTGATCGACGAGCGAGAGGACGTCGTCGCTCATCTTGTCGAGACGATAGTCCTCGACATGGTGCAGTTTGACCGAGTCGCCGTGTCCGCGGTTGTCGAGGGCGATCGCCCGGTATCCAGCCTGGACGAGCCAGTCCATCCAGCCCGTATCGAGCCAGTTGACGCGGGCACTCGACGCGAAGCCGTGGACGAGCACGACGGGCTGGCCATCACCCTTGTCGAGATAGGCGAACTCGCCGTCGGCGGTCGAAAAGCTCGGCACGGACGAACCTCCTTGGCGCCGTCGGCGCCGTTGAGCAAAGTCCCGCTGCTTTCGCCGCAAAGGGACTGTTCTTGCTGTCATCTTGCCGGTATGCTTCCTGAAGTCAGAGATTTAAACAAGGGTATCGTGCATGGCCGACGCTTTCGTTCCTCATTTCGCCAACGACGCCGGGGTGACGACCATCCGGATTGGCGCGAAGGAATTCATGTGCATCGGCGCCAAGCCGCCCTTCGACCATCCGCATATCTTCCTGGAAATGGGAGACGATGCAGAGGTCGTTTGTTCCTATTGCTCGACCGTCTATCGCTACGATCCCTCGCTCAAGGCGACCGAATCGGAACCTAAGGACGCCGCGTGGCAGCCCAAAGCGGCCTGATCCACGCCAAGGATGGAGCTATGCCGGATCACTTACCGGTAGTGGTGGTCGGGGCCGGAATAGCCGGCCTCACGTTATCGTTGTGTCTTGCGCGGGCCGGCGTGCGAGTCACGGTGATCGACAAGGCGCCAGAGCTGAGGGAGGTCGGAGCCGGCCTGCAGCTTTCGCCCAACGCGTCATCGATTCTCTTTCACCTCGGGCTGGGGTCGGCGCTTGATGCCACGGGCATGCGTCCGGAGGCGGTGACCATTCGCGATGGGGCGAGCGGTCGCCTCATCCTGCGCATGCCGCTTGGCGAGGCGATGGTCGAACGCTACGGTGCGCCCTACATCGTCATCCATCGCGCCGACCTGCAGGGAACCCTGCTTGCCGCCGTCGAGCAGGAACCACGTGTCGCGCTGCATCTCGGCGTTCGCATCACCTCCATCGCCGAAGATGCGGCGGGTGTCGTGGTCGAAGGCATGGAGGCCGATCAACAGGTTCGATTTGAAGGTAGCGTGCTGGTCGGCGCCGACGGCGTCCGTTCGATGGTGCGCGAGACGGTGACCGGGGGAGGCCCCGCGCGCTACACTGGGCGCACCGCGTGGCGGGCTACCTTCGAAGCCGAGGGGTTCTTTGCCCAGTCCTTCCGCCACAACGAGACCGGACTCTGGCTCGGTCGGCATGCCCATCTCGTCCACTATGCCATCGATGCCGGCCGGGAGATCAACCTGGTCGCGGCCATCGACGACGCATGGAACGAAGACGGCTGGGATGTTCCCGGCGATCCGGCCCAGATCCAGGCCGCGTTCAGGGACTGGCCGGAGCCGGTGAGGAAGCTGATCGCCATGCCGGACAGCTGGCGGAAGTGGGCTCTTTGCGAGGCGCCGCGCGATACGCCGTGGACCAAGGGGCGGACGGTACTGATCGGAGATGCCGTGCACGGCATGCCGCCCTTCGTGGCGCAAGGCGCGGCCATGGCCATCGAGGATGCCCGCGTTCTGGCGGGAGTGCTGGCGGCCGATTCGGGTGATGACATCGAGGAACGGCTTGGCCTCTTCGCCGAGGGGCGCAAGGCCCGGACCGACAAGGTGGCCTCCGCCGCCCGGCGCAATGGCCTCATCTATCATCTGGGCGGGGTGCCGGCGAAGGCGCGCAATCTGGGGATGCGCATGCTGGGTGCCGAGCGGCTGGCCGACAACATGGATTGGATTTACGGCTGGCGTCCGCTAGAAGGCTAGTCCCTCTCACGGATTGTCGCCATGACCTCACTTGATGTCGACCGTTTCGACCGGCGCCGTCTTGCCGGTCTTGCCGCCGCGATCGGAGCGATTTCGGCAGTTGGCACCTCGCTTTCGCTCGGCATGCCCCTTCTCGCCGTCATCATGGAGCAGCGGGGACATTCGAGTGCGGTGATTGGCTTGGTGACGACGGCCGCCGGCGTCGCCGCGCTTCTCAGCACACCGTTCGTGCCCATGCTGACGCGCCGGTTCGGCGCTGCCTGGGTGCTGCTGATCGCCGTGGTTCTGGGGACCCTTACCTTCCCCCTGTTCTACGTTTTCGATTCGATCGCCGTCTGGTTCGTGTTGCGGTTCGTCTTCTCGCTCTGTCTCAACACCGCCTTCATCGTCTCGGAATTCTGGATCAACGCCTTGGCCCCAGCCGAGAAGCGCGGCTTCGTGATGGGCCTCTACGCCACCATTCTGTCCGTCGGTTTCGCGGTGGGGCCGGCGATCCTGAGCTTCATCGGGTCGGAAGGGTGGCTGCCGTTTGCCATCGGGACCGGACTGATGGCCGTTTCCATCCTGCCGATCATCGCCGGCTTCCGGGCCGATCCGCCGATGCACGAGGGCAAGGGCGGAAACTTCCTGCACTTCCTCACCGTCGTGCCGCTTGCCACCTTCGCTGCCTTCACCGTCGGCGCCGTCGAATCGTCTGTGATGAGCTTCTCGCCGGTCTACGGCCTGCGCCTCGGTTACAGCGAACAGGTGGCGGCGCTGCTCGTCATGGCCGTGGCGGTCGGCAACATCGTCGCGCAACTGCCGCTGGGCATGTTGTCGGATCGCATGGATCGGCGGCGACTGCTGCTCTACGTCGCCTTTGGCGGCATCGTGTCGGGCGGGCTGGTCGCGGCCGTGTCGTCGAATCCGTTCTTTCTCATGGCCACCATCGGGCTATGGGGCGGGCTCGTGACCGGTCTTTACGCGGTGGGATTGACCCATTTGGGCGCACGTTTGTCCGGCAGCGACCTTGCCTCGGCCAATGCCGCGTTCATCTTCATGTACTCGGTCGGCATGCTGGTCGGCCCGGCGGCGACCGGTGCCGGCATGGACGCCATGGGGCCGCAGGGGCTGGTCGTGGTGACCGCCGTGATCCTTGCCGGCTATGCCGGGTTTGCCTTTCGCCGCATTCGCAAGGTGCCCGAACCGAACATGGAAGGTTCATCAAGCTCGTCTTGACTTTCAGGCGCTTTCGACTAGGGTGCGCGCCGAACGAACGACGCTTCCCGCGTGAGGCGTCCAGCCGCTTTGGCTGTCACCGTCAACAAGCACAAGGAATCGGATGCCATGGCCAAGGCAACGACCATCAAGATCCGGCTCGTCTCGACCGCCGACACCGGGTACTTCTACGTCACCAAGAAGAACTCGCGCACGATGACCGAGAAGATGACCAAGACCAAGTACGATCCGGTCGCGCGCAAGCACGTCGAGTTCAAGGAATCCAAGATCAAGTGATCCGGTTCGGCCGGACGCGCCGCAGGGCGCCCGGCCTGGACGAAGATCCACGCAAGAGGCACCCGCTCGGGTGCCTTTTTTGCGTTCAGGCGCATGGAAGGAGAAAGGCGGGCGCCAGGGCCGCTGCGGACATGTTCTGACGTCGGGCTACCTATAGTCCGCCGCTCCAAGTCCAAGGATGCCGCAGATGAGTGCCCCCTCTCGTTCTATCCCCATCACCGCCCCTCAAGCGCGCCGGGCCACGGTGTTCGCTTTGGTGGCCGTATTTCTCGATGTCGTCGGTTTCGGTCTGATCATTCCGGTGCTGCCGCGGCTCATCGAAGAGGTGGGGCATACCGGCCTTGACGATGCGGCCCGCATCGGCGGCTGGTTGTTTGCCGCGTTCAGCTTGGCGCAGTTCGTGTTTGCGCCGCTGGCCGGCACGCTGTCCGACCGCTTCGGCCGACGCCCGCTCTTGCTCCTGGCCATTTCCGGGCTCGCCGTCGATTACGTCGTGCAGGCCCTGGCTCCCACGGTGCTCTGGCTGTTTGTCGGGCGGCTGATCGCCGGTGTCTGCGGGTCGTCGCACGTCATTGCCGGCGCTTGCCTTGCCGACGTCAGCTCTCCCGAGAATCGCGCCCGCTCCTTTGGCCGGATGACGGCTGCCTTCGGCCTCGGCTTCGTGCTGGGGCCGGCGATCGGCGGGTTGCTCGGGGAGTTTGGTACCCGCGTGCCCTTCTGGTGCGCGGCGGTGCTGGCCAGTGTCAACTTTCTGTTCGGTGTCTTTGCGCTGCCCGAAACCCTTCCCCGCGAGAAACGCCGCGCCTTCCACTGGCGCGAAGCCAACCCGCTCGGCGTGCTGGCGGTGTTTGGCCGCTATGCCGGCGTTCTGCCTTACGCCTGGGTGCTGACGGTCTTCTTCTTCGGCACCTCGATCTACGCGGCGATATGGCCGTTCTGGGGCATGGCGAAATTCGGCTGGTCCGGCACCACGGTCGGGCTGACGCTTGCCGCTTCCGGTCTCACGGTGGCGCTTCTGCAGGGATTCGGCACCGGACCGGCCGTGGCCCGCTGGGGTGAACAGCGGATGGCGGCGGTCGGCCTTGCCGGCGCGGCGGCAACCTGCATCGGGTTCGCCCTGTCGCCGACGACCGCCGTCGTCATCGTGATGCTGGTGATCAACGCCGTGGAAGGCTTCGCGCATCCGATGCTGTCGGCGCTGATGTCGAAGGCCGTGCCGGAGGATACGCAGGGCGCATTGCAGGGCGGAATTTCCGCCCTGATGAACCTTGCCATGCTGGCCGGCGCGATCTTCTACACCCAGGCCTTCGGTTATTTCCTGTCGGAAGCCGCGCCCATCCACAGCCCCGACGTGTCGTTCTTCATCGCCGCCACCCTGATGCTGATTGCTCTGGGTCTATTCCTGCGGCACTCGAGACGGACGGCCGGATAGGCATCACTCTCCGGTCTTCGGCTCGGGGGCGGCGGGCGCCGTCGGAGCC
Organism: Pleomorphomonas sp. T1.2MG-36; assembly: GCF_950100655.1. Taxonomy (NCBI): domain Bacteria; kingdom Pseudomonadati; phylum Pseudomonadota; class Alphaproteobacteria; order Hyphomicrobiales; family Pleomorphomonadaceae; genus Pleomorphomonas; species Pleomorphomonas sp. T1.2MG-36. The sequence goes on along the minus strand of NZ_CATNLY010000001.1, from coordinate 701,825 downwards.
TTGTCGACAGGGGGAGCATCGGTCGCTGCCGGGGCGTCGCTTTTCGGCTGCTCGGCGGCACGGCCGTCGCTCTCCGGCTTCGAAGGAGCGGTGGCAGGTTGGTTCTCGGCCGGCGGTGTCGTGGCCGTGGGCGCCACGGTGGGTGTCGGCTCTTTGGTGCACGGAGTCTCGGGCAGCAGTTCCAGGTGGACGATCTTGCCGTTGAGAACGAAGTCGCCGTAGTCGAGCCGCATCTTGGAGGAAACGCCGTTCTCCCAGAGATCGAAGGAAATCGAGTAATCCGGCGGCTGGTCGCCGCCGGCCTCGGCCCCGAAGTAGGAGACCGTCACCGGCCAGCGTCGGAAGTTGCCGATCGGCTTCTCGCTGTCATCCGGCGGCGTGGTTCGGGGAGAGCCGATGACCGTCGACGTATGGAAGACGTGCTGGCCGCCGTCCGAGCCATCGTAGATGTCGTCGGAAAAGACGGTCGTGCCTTTTTCGGCCTCGGTGATCGTCTTGAGGAGTTGGGCGGTTGGGAAGATGACCGGCTTGTCGATTGTGAACTCGGTATCTTCCGTCAGCTTCAGCTTGACGTTGACCTTGTCGCCATCGCGGATGGCCGTCCCGTTGACGTCCTCGGTCTGAACCTCGTTGACGAAAGTCTGCGAGCGAAACTCGAAGCTCCGGCTGTCCGCGCTCTCGAAGTTCCGGTTGCGGAGATCGGTGATCGCCGAGTTGCCCTCGCCATCGCCGGTTTCCAGCACGAAGCGGAAGTTGACCGTGTAGCCCTGGCAGGCGTCGCCGGTGAACTCGTAGACCATTCGCCCTTTCATGTTGATGGGAGCGTCGCTCATCTGGGAGTTGCTCTCGAGAGCGAGATCGTAGGCAACGCGGTGCGGCACCAGACCGCCGGCCAGCGTCGGCCCGACCAGCGCCGAAAAGGCGCAGGCGATCGCCGCCGATCGGAAAAGCGAGTTCATCATGGGAGTCCCCGGAGTCTCTAAATGGCTTCGTTGAGTATCAGTATATGGAAAGGCCTCACAGGATATCACGTAATCCTGCCCGATAAATTCAAACTCCGGAAGACAGTCCCGAGGGAAATGCCGGGATCGTGCGCCTTCCGTGCGGAAGAAATGTTGCGCGAGTTAGGTGAACTGGCCGTTAACGCTTCTTGGAAGGCCCCGTACCTCTACCGCCTCGGTTTTTTGCGTGGATGAGATGGCGGATGCAGGGCATTCCGTGCGCTTGCCTGCGAGTTGCGCCGACTGCCGCGATGGGGCATGACTCCGCCACCTGGAGCACTCGCCAATCCGAACGAAACACCCGGTTGCAAGGCGAAGGCTCCGGATTGATGTGTTGAAGCGGCCGCTTTTAGATCGGGTTGGTCCATCGTCGGCGGCGCGCCGAATGTCTTTCCGGCGAGTTCCCGTTTGCCGGAAAAGTTCTATTTCATTGTTGTGACGCAGTTCCGGACGTAAAACCGGTATCCACTTTTGCTGGAGCTGCTCAGGTTGGAGGTTTTCCGAAAATGACCAGTTCCGTCGAATCCGCGCTCAATGGTCTCGGCCTGACGCTGCCGGAGGCGATTGCCCCCGTCGCCAACTATGTGCCTTACGTTCGTACCGGCAATCTGCTGTTCGTCTCGGGGCAGATTTCCAAGACGGCGGCCGGCGCTGCGGTGACCGGCAAGCTCGGCGTCGATGTGGACGTGGCTGGCGGGCAGAAGGCGGCCGAGCTATGCGCCCTGAATATCCTGGCGCAGGTGAAGGCCGCGGTCGGCGATCTCGATCGCATTGCGCGGGTCGTCCGCCTGAACGCCTTCGTCAATTCCGCTCCCGAATTCACCGATCAGCCCCAGGTCGTCAACGGAGCGTCAAATCTCATCGCTAACGTGCTGGGCGAAAAGGGCAAGCACAGCCGCACGGCTGTCGGCGTCGCTGCCCTGCCGCTCGGCGTCGCGGTGGAAATCGACGCCATCATCGAGGTTTCCTGAGGCAAATGACGGATTTTTCCTGGCTCACCGCTCGCCCCATCGCCCACCGTGGGCTGCATGACTCCAAGCTCGGGCGCATCGAGAACACGCTTTCGGCGTTCGATGCCGCCGCGCGCGCGGGTTTTCCGATGGAGATGGATGTCCATCTCTCCGCCGACGGCGTCGTCTACGTCTTCCACGACGACGTTCTCGACCGCCTGACCACGGGGGCTGGGCCGGTGGCGGGCCGGACGATGGCCGAGCTCAAGGCAATCCCGATGGTCGGTACGGAAGACCGCATTCCGACGTTGAGGGAGGTGCTCGACCTCGTCGGCGGGCGGACCGGCCTCGTCATCGAGATCAAGAGCTATTTTGCCGAGCGGCAGCGCGAGCTCGTCGAAGCGACCGCGCGCGAGCTTGCCACCTATGGCGGGCCGGTGGTGGTCGAGTCGTTCGATCCGCGCCAGATTCAGGATCTGGCCGAGATCGCGCCCGACCTGCCACGCGGCATTGTCGCCGACGACGCGGCGAGCGCCGCGGACTACAACGACTACCGCTTCCTGACGCGTGAGGAGCTTGCGACGCTCTCCCACCGCTCCTGGTCGCAGTTCCAGTTCGTCAGCTATTGGGTGAAGCTACTCGGCAATGACGTCAGCCTGCGTGCGCGTGACGAGTGGAACCTGCCGGTCACCGCCTGGACCATCCGCAAGCCGGAGGACCGCAAGATGGCCGAGGACTTCGGTGCCCAGCTGGTGTTCGAGGGATTCGATCCCGGCGCCTGATCGATATCCGAAGAGGGAAGGGCGCCATGGTCGGCGCCCTTTCTGCTTTTACGCCGTCAAGGCAGCTTTATTCGCCTCGAAGAAGGAGGCGAGCGGACGCGGCTTGCGTCCCGTCAGCTCTTCCACGGCCCCGGACGTTTTCGACAGCAAGCCGGCGCTATTCGTCGCGTCCATCGACAGCATGAGCGTGATCACGAACTCCGGCACGCCCGCCGATTTGAGATTGCTGGCCAGCACGTCGGGCGACAGCCTCACGACGCTGATCGGCTTGCCGAGTATCTTGGTGGCCAGACCGGCAACGTCCTCGGTGGAGAAGGTCTCGTCGCTGGTGATGTCGTAGATGGCTTTGTCGTCGCTCCAAGGCTTGGTGAGGGCGGCGGCTGCGGCACGCGCGCAATCGTCGTGAGCGACGTAGCTGACCTTGGTGCCCGGCTTGTCCGACGTGTACCAGGTGCCTTGCTTCAATATGCCCGGCAGACCCATGAAAAAGTTCTCGTGGTACCAGTAGTTTCGCAGGATGCGGTAGGGAAGGCCGCTCTCGAAAATGGCGGTCTCTGTGCCGGCATGGTCGCCCGCAAAGAACAGGGGGTGGTTGTCGCCGTGCGGGTTGGGGGCGGAGGTGTAGACGATGCCCTTGACGCCCGCCGATTTCGCCGCCTTCACGGCGGCCTGCTGGCCGGCGAGCCGGGCGCCGATGGTGTCGGTCGACACGATGAGCAGACGATCGACGCCGGCAAATGCGGCGGGCAGCGTTTCGGGAAGGTTGAAGTCGACGGCTCGCACGATCACACCGCGTGCGGAGAGGTCGGCGAGCTTGCCGGGGTCGCGGGTGCCGGCGACGAGATTGCCGGGCGCAATGCCGAACTCGTCGAGAAGGAGGTTGACCACGCTACGGCCGAGCTTGCCGGCGGCGCCGGTGACCATCAGTTTCTCGCTCATGAACGCTCCTTGATCTAGTTTGGCGACATTGTCTCTTTTTGAGATCGCCTCTAAGATAAAGACCTCGTTCCAGCGGGCAAGACGGCAGTTTGCCCTGCGTTAGTTACTTGGAGGGAACCGGTGACGACGGCAGTTTCCGGAGAAGTGGGCGCCATGCTCGATGGCTTTCAGCGGGCGATCGGTGTCGAGCCGAATTTCGACAGTTGCCCCGTGCGTGGCGTTCTCGACCGCATCGGCGACAAGTGGAGCACGCTGATGGTGCTGACGCTGGCGCTCGGGCCGCACCGCTTCGGCGAACTGAAGCGCGCCATTCCCGACATATCCCAGCGCATGCTGACGCAGACTCTGCGCGATCTTCAGCGCGATGGCTATGTGGCGCGACAGGTGTTTCCAACCACCCCACCGGCGGTCGAATACAGGCTGACCGACCTCGGCCGGTCGCTGATGGTGCCGCTGGCGGGACTGGTGGACTGGGCGGTGCGGACGCGCGGGGAGATCGAGGCGGCGCGTACGGAATTCGACCGCGAGAACGTCTGAGAGCCCGCGCCAAACCTGTGTTGGGGCGGGCTCCGAGGTCTGCCTCACTCGGCCAACGCGGCCTTGAGCTTTTCGGCTTGGCCGGCGAGCAGCGAACCATCGGCCATCTTGCCGGTGTGCGGGCGGAGCGGAACGCCGAGATACCGCGGCACGACGTGGAAATGCAGGTGGAACACGGTCTGGCCGGCCGGCGCTTCGTTGTATTGCATGACGACCGCGCCGTCGGCCTCGAAGGCCTTCACCGCCGCCTTGGCGATCTTCTGCGTGACCTTGATGACCTTGGCGAGAACCTCGGGATCGACGTCCAGAATGTTGCGGGAGGGCGTCTTGGGCAGGATCAGCGTGTGGCCGTCCGACTGCGGCATGACATCCATGAAGGCGAGGGTGTCGTCGTCCTCGTAGACCTTGTGCGAGGGAATATCGCCGCTCAGGATCTTGGCGAAGATGTTGTCGGCATCGTAGGCGGTCATCGTGCTCTCCCGATAGGATCTGTCGGAGCGCAAAGTGGTCTCTCGCGCCCGGTCGGTCAATCCTGTTCCTGCAGCGGACCGCGCCGGAAGGGGCCGAGGCTTTCCAGTTCCGTTTCGGCGTTGAGAACGGCGCGCCTTTCGCGAACGAGGAAGTCGGCCACCGCCCGGCGGAAGCCGGCGTCGGCGATGTAATGGGCCGAGCGGGTCGTCTCGGGCAGGTAGCCGCGCGATAGCTTGTGTTCGCCCTGGGCGCCGGCCTCCACCACCGCCAGGCGGTGCTCGATGGCGTAATCGATGGCCTGGTGGTAGCAAACCTCGAAATGCAGGAAAGGATGGTCCTCGATGGCGCCCCAGTTGCGGCCATAGAGGCGGTCGGATCCTATGAGATTGAGCGCACCGGCGATGTAGCGTCCGGCCCGCCGCGCCATGACGAGCAGGACGCGGTCGGCCATCTTCTCGGACAAGAGAGAGAAGAAGCGGCGGTTGAGATAGGGCGTGCCCCACTTGCGGCTTCCGGTGTCCGTGTAAAACTCGAAGAAGGCGTCCCAGTGGGTCTCGGTCAGATCGCCGCCGGTCACCCATTCGATGGTGATGCCGTCCTGAAGCGCCTCCCGACGCTCGCGTTTCAGCGCCTTGCGCTTGCGGGAGGCCAGCCGGTTCAGGAAGTCGTCATAGCTTGCATAGCCGTCGTTGCGAAAATGGAACTGCTGGTCCACCCGTTCGAGCCAGCCCTCGGCAGCGAGCGCGGCCGCGCCTTTGTCGTCGACGAAGGTGACATGCGCCGACGACAGCTCGTATCGATCGGCGACCAGCTTCAAGCCGCGCGCGAGCGCCTGCCGCGTTGCTTCGTCGATGGCGAAAAGGCGAGGGCCGCTCACCGGCGTGAAGGGGACGGATGACTGGAGTTTGGGATAATACCGTCCGCCGGCGCGTTCCCAGGCGTCCGCCCAGCCGTGGTCGAATACATACTCGCCGTAGGAATGCCCCTTGAGATAGGCAGGTGCGGCGCCAATCAGGCGGCCGGTCTCGTCCTCGAGCAGCAGGTGGCTGGGCAGCCAGCCGGTTTCGGCGGTGGCGCATCCCGATTCCTCGCAAGCGAGCAGGAAATCGTGGCTGGCGAAAGGGTTGTAGGAAGACGGCGAGCCGGCGCCGATCCAGCGAATGGAACCGTGCGGTCCGGTCTCCCAGCCGGGATTGGCAAGGCCATCCCACGCGGACTTGTCGACGGCTGCGAGTGTGTCGACGGTACGCAGCGAAAGCGAATGGGACATGGAGAGGTGAGGTCGCGGCTCGATAAGGGTTTGTCCCGAGGATAGCCCCCAGTTGCCCGTCGACGCAAATCCCTCGATCTCCGAGGGGGCTGGGTCGGAGCGTTCGGACAGCGAAACCTGTCATTAAGGGGAAAGGCACTATTTAAAATTGTTGCTTTATGCGGGTATGCGGACGTGCACAGAAGCCAGAAGTTGTCGAAGCGGGACATGGCGGAACTCATCGCCCGTCTACGCAACCCCAACGTCAGGGTCGGCGAACAGCGGCGGGCCGAGCGACTAAACTGTCATTGGCCGGCTCTCGTTCACTCCGACCCGCGCGATGTTGCCTGCGTCGTCGAGAATATCAGCCATAGCGGCTGCCGCGTTCGCACCGTCGGGATGCTGTTTGAGCCGGGGGCTTCGGTGATCGTGCGCATTCCCTCGCAGAAGATGGTGCTGGATGGCGTGGTCGCCTGGGCACGCGCCGAGGAAGCCGGCATCCGGTTCAGCTTTGGCGAGGAAAGCCACAATCTGACTGTCTGAGACGTCACCTCAAACGCGGGTGCGGGAGCCGGCGGCGGGCGTGATCGCCCGCCACCGACGACCGACCGTCAGTGAACCATGCCGGGCATTGCCGCCATCGGATCGGTACCGGTCAGAATGGTCGGGTCGAGCATGCCGAAGATCATGGCTACATGGGCGACGATCAGGAACAGTGCCACGAAGCCGGCGTGCAGGCCGAGCCGTGCCTCCGGGCTGCGATCCTTCCAAAGAAGGCCGAGGTCGATCAGCGCGATGCCGCCGAGCGGGATGACGCCGGTGAGATAGAAGCCCACGGCGATGATGTCGGCCGGGCCGCGCCAGGCGCCTCCCGATGTCAGCGGCACCACCGCGGTGAAGACCAGATAGAGGAAGACGCCGAGGAAATAGATGCCGGCGATCGAGCCGGCGATCCGGCTCAGCTGCCGCACGGCGCCGTCAAGGCGGCGCGTATAGAGCAGATAGAGTTCGGCGATGGCGATGGTCTCGGCGAGAATCACCGGTACGGCCATGAAGATGATGAGGTTCCAGGGCTGGTTGGTGGCCAGAAGTTCCATGTAGTGGGTCATGGGCATGATCGTCTGTCTCCGTGCGGCAGGCGCGGCGCATCGGCCGGCGGCTGCGGCGAAGTTCAAGAAAAGAGATTGAGGCGCGGACGATCAGGCGCGGGGCGGTGGCGTTGGCGGCGGAGCCGAGGTTGCCGACAGGCGACGCACATCAGCGGGCATGCCGGCCGACGTTTCGGCCGCAACGGGTGGCGCAGCGACGGCGAGGCCGAACAGGCCGGCGCAGGCCGCGGGGCAGGTGCAGCCGGACAGTTTGCCGTGACTGTGACGAGCTTCGCCGGTTTCCGAACAGGCGGACGGCTTGCGGAGCGGCGGTCGGCCCAAGACAAGCTGGGGTGTGTCCGTCGTCGCGAGCGTAACGGTGGGGTGACCCGCCGCCGCCTCGACGGGCGCCATCATGTGGCGCTGCCCCATGCCGTGCTCATGCGCGACCGCCGCCGACATCAAGGCCAGCGTAAGCAGCGCGAAGAGGGCGAGGAGCCGGCGGATCATGCCATCATAATGCTTGAGCGATGAGAGCAAGATCATTGATGGCGGCCGAGCTCGGCGTCAACCACGGGAAAACGCGGCCGGCAGGTGACGCTGGTCAGTGCTTGTGACCGTAGACCTCAGCCGGGTCGAAGCGGCGCTCGCCGCCCACCTGTTCAAGCCGCACCGGTCCGTCCGCCGCCTTCTGGCCGAGCGGCGCGCGCCGGTAGAAGCAGGACACCTGACCTGTGTGACAGGTGGCGCCGGCGCCGTCCACACGCACGCGCAGGACCAGCGCGTCCTGGTCGCAGTCCGTCAAAAGCTCCACCACCCTTTGTACGTTTCCGGATGTGGCGCCCTTGTGCCAGAGCTCGCCGCGCGATCGGCTCCAGTACCAGCCCTCGCCGGTTTCGATGGTCAGGGCGAGGCTTTCGGCGTTCATGTAGGCAACCATCAGCACCTGGCCGCTGTCGGCGTCGACGGTGACGCAGGCGATGGTGCCGTCCGCGCCGAAGCGCGGGGTCAGCACGTCGCCGGCCTCAAGCGACGCCTTGGCGCCGGGGGAGGGGAACAGTCTCGTCTCGGAGGTCATATCGTCACTTGCCTTCGGCGCGCACCATCATCATGAAGCGGGCCTGTTCGGTGGGATCGGTCTTGAAGCAGCCGGTGAAACGGGCGGTTACCGTCGAGGCGCCGGGCTTCTGCACGCCACGCATGGTCATGCAGAGATGTTCGGCCTCGATCAGCACGGCCGCGCCGCGCGGCTTGAGGACTTTTTCGATAGCGTTGCTAACCTGGGCGGTCATCGTTTCCTGCGTCTGCAGGCGGCGGGCATACATCTCGACGATACGGGCGAGCTTGGACAGGCCGACGACGCCGGTGGTGGGATAGTAGGCGATGTGCGCCTTGCCGATGAACGGCACCATGTGGTGCTCGCAATGCGAATAGAAGGGAATGTCGCGCACGAGGATCAGCTCCTCGTAGCCGGCAACCTCGGTGAAGATGCGATCCAGCACTTCCTCGTCGGTCTGGCCGTAGCCGGAAAACAGTTCGCCATAGGCCTTCACGACGCGCTTCGGCGTATCGCGCAGCCCTTCACGCTCGGGGTCCTCGCCCGCGAAGGCTATCAGCGTCCGCACGGCGGCCTCGGCTTCCTCGCGACTGGGACGGCGGATCTTGCGAGCGCCTGCGGTGAAGATGGCATCGTCCATGCTTGATCCTTCCTGAGGTCCGCCGCCCGTGGCGGCGCCCTCGACAGTCCGATATGCCAACCGCGCTTGGCGGCGGGGCCGTCTCAGGCCTATATACGCGCCACGGACTGGAGTTCAAAGTGGCAGGCGTTCCAAGCGACAATAAGCCCGCCCGGCCGGCCGAAGGTGTCAGCATGCTCGACGAGATCTACAATGCGCGCATTCTCGATCTGGCCGGCAATATCGGCCGTGTCGGTCGGCTCGCCGCGCCGGAGGCCACCGCGACGCGCCATTCCCGCTTGTGCGGATCGAAGATCACGGTCGACATCCGCATGGATGGCGACGTTGTCGCCGACTATGCCCACGAGGTGAAGGCCTGCGCGCTCGGTCAGGCGGCGGCGGCGGTGATGGCGAAAAATGTCGTCGGCGCAACGACGGCCGAGCTCAGACAGGCGCGCGACGAGATGTTCGCCATGCTGAAGGACGGCGCTCTACCGCCGGCCGGCCGTTTTGCCGAGTTGAGCGCTTTGGAGCCCGTTCGCGATTTCAAGGCGCGGCATGCCTCGACCATGTTGGTGTTCGAGGCCGTGGTCGCCTGCCTCGACGATATCGCCGCGACGCGCGCCGCCGGTTGAGGGGCTGACCATGTGCGGATGCGGAAAGCGGCATGCGGACGAAGCGCGCGGCACTGATCCCGGTTTGGCTCCTCGCAGGGTGACGCCGGGCCGGCTTGTCGGCCGCGCGCTGATCCGCGTCTACCAGGTGGCTCTGTCACCGTTCATGGGGCAGCAGTGCCGCCACCTTCCCTCCTGCTCAAGCTACACCGACGAGGCCATTGGCCGCTTCGGCCTGTGGGCGGGCGGCTGGATGGGGCTCGCCCGCATCCTCCGCTGCAACCCATGGGGCTCGTCGGGATTCGATCCGGTGCCGGAGACCATCGATCCGCGCTATCGATGGTGGCGTCCCTGGGTGGGAGCTCGTTGGACGGGTGCCCATATCGATCCGACGACTCGGCTAAACTGACGGCTCCCCGGCGGCTTCGGCGCGATGGCCAGAGACTTCCGAGCCGGCGTTCGGCGACATGCGGGCATAGATGGGGATGCAGAGAAGGCCGATGACCGCCAGCGCGAGGAAGGCCGGTATGAAGTCGCCGGGCAGGACGGCCATGTCGCCGCGCATCGACCGGGTGATTTCGAGAGCGGCGGCGCCGACCGCGACGCCGAGCGCCGCCGAGATCTGCTGACCGACCGATGAAATCGACGTGGCGTGGCTCATCCGCCGGTTGTCGATCTCGGCGAAGGCCAGGCCGTTGAGCGCGGTGAACTGCAGGGAGCGGAAGAAGCCGCCGATCAGCAACACCGCGAAGATGGCGGCATGCGAAGTCTCCTTGGTGAAGGAGAGGATGGCGAGCAGGAAGGCGGTGGTGAACAGCGTGTTGACCATCAGCACCATTCGGAAGCCCCAGGCGCGCACGATGCGTGGCGCCGTGAACTTCATCAGCACGGCGCCAGCGGCGGTGGCGAAGGTGAGCATGCCGCTTTCGAAGGGCGACATGCCGAAGCCGAGCTGCAGGAGCAGGGGCAGCAGGAAGGGAATGGCGCCGACGCCGATGCGGAACAGCAGGCCGCCGAGCACCGACACGCGGAACGTGGGCAGCCGGAAGAGGGAGAGATCCATCAGGGGCTCGGGCGTGCGCAGAGCGTGGCGGGCGTAGGCATAGAGCGAGGCGGCGCCGACGATGATGAGGACGATGTCGATCCATGACGGCAGCACGCCGATGCCGCTCGCGGCAATGCCGAACACGAAGCCGGCAAGGCCGATGCCGGACAGCACGAAGCCGCGCGTGTCGAGCGGAGGCAGGTTCTCTTCCTTGTAGTTCTTGATGAAGATGCTGACCAGGATGAGGCCGACGACGCTGATCGGCACGTTGATCCAGAAGATCCAGCGCCATTCGAAATAGGTGGTGATGAAGCCGCCGAGCGGCGGTCCGAGCACCGGTCCGATCATCGCGGGAACCGTCAGCCAGCTCATGGCGCGCAGATAGTCCGATTTTTTCACCGAGCGCAGCATCACCAGCCGGCCGACGGGGACCATCATGGCACCGCCAGCGCCCTGCACGACGCGGGCGGCGACGAACCCCTCGAGCGACGAGGACAGGCCGCAGAAGACCGACCCCGTCACGAACACCAGGATGGCCAGGCGAAAGATCGTGCGGGCGCCGAAGCGGTCGGCCATCCAGCCCGAGATCGGCAGGAAGACGGCGACGGATATGAGATAGCTGGTGAAGGCCAGCTTCAGGGAGATCGGGTCGACTCCCAGATCGATGGCGATCTGCGGCAGCGAGGTGGAAACCACCGAGCTGTCCAGGTTTTCCATGAAGAGCGCGCAGGCGACGATGAGTGGAATAAGCATGGTTTTCTCGTATGTGCCCGGTTTATGGCCGATACGGGACCACGGGTCGAGGGGGCGGCGTTCACATGTCGGCGAACATGACTGTCATGCACGTGGAAACGATGTGTCGCCTTTGATTTCGGGGGCTTCCTGCATTAATATCCATCCTGTCGGCGCGGTTCCCCGCGTCGGCACCATTCTCGGGGCGGGGCGAAATTCCCCACCGGCGGTAATGGCGGTGCAAGCCGTCTAGCCCGCGAGCGCTCCAGCCTCACGGCGGGAGGTCAGCAGATCCGGTGTGATTCCGGAGCCGACGGTACAGTCCGGATGAAAGAGAAGGGTGTGCTGAAAATCCCGCTCGCGGCCGGCTTCCGCCGATCGCGACCGATTGTCTCCATGTCCCGATCGCCCTGATTCCGCGTCGTTCCTTTTCGCAAGGACCCGTACCTTGAATCAGAGCCCGAACAAGACCGGTTCGTTTCCCGTGCTGGGAGCGACCTACATGGTATCGGCCGGCGTCATCTTCGCCGCCATCAATGTGCTCACCCAGTGGGTGACCGGCACCTATCACTTCTCATCGCAGGCACTCGCCTTCTGGCAGTACGGCTTGTCGCTGATCTTCTTCGTGCCCACGCTGCTGAAGCTGGGCGCCGGAGCCTTCCGTACCGCCCATCCCGTCGCCCACATCGTCCGCGTCGTCTTTGCGACCCTCGGCGTGCAGTTCTTCGTCGGCGCACTGGCCGCCGGCGTGCCGATCGCCCAGGTGGTGGCCATCGACATGACCTCGCCGTTCATCGTCATCGTGGCCGCCCGGCTCATTCTCGGCGAGCGCATCGGTCCGCATCGGGCGCTTGCCACCATCGTCGGCTTTGTCGGCGGCATGCTGATCCTGGCGCCCTGGTCGGACAACTTCTCGGTCTACAGCCTGTTGCCGCTCGGTGCGGCGGCGATGTGGGCGGGGTCGTCTGTCATGACCAAGCAACTCGCCGCGGTCGAGCGGCCGGCATCGGTCACGGTCTACCTTCTGGCCCTGCTCACGCCGATCAACGCCGCCTTCCTGCTCACCTCGTCCGGTTTCGATGTCGGAGCCGCCTTCGCGCTGCCGGGAGGCACGGTGCTCTGGGTGATCTTGGCGCTCGCCGCGCTGACGGCCGCGGCGCAGTATCTCCTGACGCTCGCCTATGCGCGCGCCGACGCCTCCTACCTCCAGACCTTCGACAACGTGCGCCTGCCGCTCAACACGCTGGCCGGTTGGCTGGTGTTCGCCTATGCGCCCGATGGCTACCTCTGGATCGGGGCGCTGATGATCATTGGAGCGTCGCTTTACCTCCTGCGCACGGAGGGCGGAAAGCCGATCGGCACCGATCCGCTGCCCGCCTGATCCGGCGCTGATCGACGGAAAGCGTCCGTCTTCCAATTCTGTCCATATGGCCGACGGAGCGGCGGTTCCGTCGGCCATCTTTTTATTGAAAGCGGTGTGAACAACCGGCGTGCAGTGGCAACCGGCTTTGCATGTGTCGCCCTTTCGTGCGAAAAGTCCGTTTCTCTCAGCGGGTTTCCCCGCAATTCTACGGGCTGAATATCATGTCGGTGCTCAAGTCGATCCAGAACGCCGTGCCGCCGATCCACCCGGAAGGGCACAAGTTCATCCTGGTTTTCCTGGCGGGCACCGTGCTGCTCGGCTGGCTGTTCGAGCCGCTGTTCTGGATCGGGCTCGCGCTCACCATCTGGTGCGCGCTGTTCTTCCGCGATCCCGTGCGGGTGACGCCTGTTTCGAATTCGCTGGTCATCTCGCCGGCCGATGGGCGCATTTCCGCCGTGGGGCTTGCCGTGCCGCCGCGCGAGCTTGGCCTCGGTCCCGAGCCGCTGTTGCGCATCTGCGTGTTCATGAACGTGTTCGACGTGCACGTGAACCGCGCACCGGTTACGGGGCGTGTGGTGCGGATCGCCTACAAGGCGGGCAAGTTCCTCAATGCCGAGCTCGACAAGGCCAGCGAGGACAACGAGCGCAACGGGCTGGTCATCGAGCGGCCGGATGGACGCGTTGTCGGCGTGGTGCAGATCGCCGGCCTCATCGCCCGCCGCATCCTGTCCTTCACCCGCGAGGGTGAAAGCCTGACCGTCGGCGACCGTTTCGGCCTCATCCGCTTCGGCTCGCGTGTCGATGTCTACCTGCCGGCGACGGCCACGGCGCTGGTGTCCGAGGGGGCGAGGGCGATCGCCGGCGAGACGGTACTCGCCGACATCGACGGCGCGACCAAGACGCCGTTCGTGCGCGTGTCCTGAGGCGGACGAAGATGCCCGGACTTTTCCCGCCATTCGATCCTGAGCCGGAAGCCGTCGAGCGGCCGAGGCGGCTGCGTCGCATCCCGATCCGCAGCGTGATCCCCAACCTCGTGACGCTGCTGTCGCTGTGTGCCGGCCTGACCTCGATCCGCATGAGCTTCGAAGGCCGTTTCGAGATGGCCGTCTATGCCATCCTGATCGCCGCCGTGCTGGACGGTCTGGACGGCCGGCTCGCCCGCTACCTGCACGTCACCTCGAAGTTCGGGGCGGAGCTCGATTCCCTCAGCGACTTCCTGAGCTTCGGCGTGGCGCCGCCCCTGTTGCTCTTCGTCTGGAACTTCCACGACATCAACTCCTTCGGTTGGGTGGCCGTGGTGCTGTTCGCCATCGCCGGCGCCCTGCGTCTTGCCCGCTTCAACACCATGCTGGGCGAGGACAAGCCAACCTGGCAGGCCAACTTCTTCACCGGCGTGCCCATTCCGGCTGGCGCGCTCGCGGTTCTCCTGCCGGTTTACGTCGACCGCGTCGGTATCGACGTGCCTCAGGCGGCGGCACCGGCGGTGGTTGCCTACGTGGTGCTGATCGCAGCCCTGATGGTCAGCCGCGTGCCGACCTTCTCGGGCAAGAAATACGGTGGAATCCAGCGGGAGTGGGTCGTGCCGATCCTGATCGGCGTGGTCATCCTGGCCATGCTGCTGGTCAGCTATCCGTTCCACGTGCTGAGCATCCTGACCATTCTCTATCTCGCCTACATCCCATTCGGCTGGCGCGCCTGGAATCGGCTGGCGCGCACTCACGGCACCAAGGAAGACGAGCTGACGCTGGACGTCGGCGGTCCCTTTCCCGACGACGAGACCACGCCCTGAACCGGTCTTGCCGCCGATCCGCTTTTCCGGCGCCTGCCGCCGGCCGGCCGGCAACCAGACGAGGTGATGCGACATGATCGACAAGACCTATCCCCGCGACATGGTCGGTTACGGCCGCACCCCTCCCGACGCGGCCTGGCCCGACGGCGCCCGCATCGCCGTGCAGTTCGTCGTCAACTACGAGGAAGGCGGCGAGAACTGCATTCTTCACGGCGACGCGGCTTCCGAGGCGTTCCTGTCGGAGATCGTCGGCGCCCAGCCCTGGCCCGGCCAGCGGCATGCCAACATGGAGTCGATCTACGAGTATGGCTCGCGCGCCGGCTTCTGGCGGCTGCATCGCCTGTTCACCTCGCGCGCCGTGCCCGTGACGGTCTATGGCGTCGCCACGGCGCTGGCCCGCGTTCCGGAGGTGGTGGCCGCCATGAAGGAGGCCGACTGGGAGATCGCCAGCCACGGCCTCAAGTGGATCGACTACAAGGACTATACCAAGGAAGCCGAGCGCGAGCACATGCTCGAGGCGATCCGGATCCACGAGGAGGTCACGGGATCGCGCCCTCTCGGCTGGTACACCGGCCGTGCCTCGATCCACTCGACCGAGCTCGCCATGGAAGAGGGGGGCTTCCTCTACTCATCGGACTCCTATGCCGACGATCTGCCCTACTGGATCGAAGGGCCGAACGGACCGCACCTCATCATTCCGTATACGCTCGATACCAACGATATGCGGTTTGCGACAAATCAAGGCTTCAACTCGGGCGATCAGTTTTACACCTACCTCAAGGACGCGTTCGACGTGCTCTACGAGGAGGGGCAGAACGGCAGCCCGAAAATGCTGAACGTCGGCCTGCACTGCCGCCTCGTCGGCCGGCCGGCCCGTATGGCCGCGCTTCAGCGCTTTCTGGACTACGTGCTGTCGCATGATAAGGTCTGGGTTCCACGCCGGATCGACATCGCATGGCACTGGATCGCCCAGCATCGGCCCGGCGGCTGAAGGCTGGCTGAGGACAAGGAAACGACCGGCGTTGCCGGGCAACAAAGGCGCCTTTGGATCACTGGCAAGCAAACCAACGAAAACAAAGCCCTTTCGGCGACCGGCGGTCAAGCGTGCGGTGGCCGCAACTATAGGCAGGAGGCTCGAGAGATGAACACCCCCCGTGTATTTCGCGCATTGTCGGCGACGTTGATCGCCGGTTCGATGCTCGCCGTGCTGGCGACGCCGTCGCTCGCCGAAGTGGTCATTCGCCGCGGCAACGGCGGCGAGCCGCAGACGCTCGATCAGGCGCATATTTCGATCGACGTCGAAGGCTTCATTGTCCGCGACATGTTCGAGGGGCTCACCATTTATGATCCGCATGGCAAGGTGATCCCGGGCGTTGCCGAGAGCTGGACGCTGTCGGACGACGGAACGGTCTATACGTTCAAGCTGCGCGCCGACGCCAACTGGTCGGACGGAAAGCCGGTTACCGCCAATGATTTCGTGTTCGCCTACCGCCGGATGGAGGATCCGAAGGAAGCGGCCGAATACGCCAACATTCTCTATCCGATCAAGAACGCCGAAGCGGTCAACGGCGGCAAGGCCGCAATCGACACGCTGGGCGTGAAGGCTATCGACGACAAGACGCTGGAAATCACCCTCGAGCGTCCGACCCCTTATTTCATCGAGCTGCTGGCTCACTATGCCGCGCTGCCGGTCCCGAGCTGGGCCATCGAGAAGTTCGGCGGCGAGTGGATCAAGCCGGGCAATATCGTCTGTAACGGCGCCTTCTGCCTGACCGAGAACGTCCCGAACGATCACATTACCACGGTCAAGAATGCCCAGTATTGGGATGCGACCAACGTCAAGATCGACAAGGTCATCTACAACCCGTCGGAAGATCAGGCGACGACCGAGCGCATGTTCGAAGCCGGCGAGCTGGATGTTGTCTATAATTTCCAGGCCGACCAGAAGAAGTTCCTCGAAGGCAAGCTCGGCAAGGATCAGGTTCTGGCTGCGCCGGACCTTTCTTCCTACTATTACGTGCTCGATACGCGTAAGCCGCCGTTCGACGACGTGCGCGTCCGTCAGGCCTTCTCGATGGCTGTCGATCGCGACTTCCTGTCGGAGAAGATCTTCTCCGGCACTCAGATGCCGGCCTATTCCTTCGTGCCGGACGGCATCGTCGGCTACACGCCGGCCAAGCCCGAGTGGTCCGAACTCGATCAGCTCGACCGCGAAGACAAGGCCAAGGAACTCTTGAAGGAAGCCGGCTACGGCGATGGCGGCAAGCCGCTCAAGGTCGATATCCGGTTCAATACCAACGAGAATCACAAGAAGGTGGCTACCGCCGTTGCCGATATGTGGAAGTCGCTGGGCGCCGAGGTGACCATCCAGAACCTCGATGTGAAGTCGCACTATGCTTATCTTCAGGAAGGTGGCTCGTTCGACGCGGCGCGTTGCGGCTGGCAGGCCGACTACGCCGATCCTGAGAACTTCCTCAACCTGATGATCAGCACCAACAAGACCTTCAACTACGGCCATTACACGAACGCCAAGTTCGATGACCTGATGAAGGGCTCTTACTCGGAGCGCGATCCCGCCAAGCGCCTGCAGATGCTGCATGATGCCGAGCAGATCGCCATGGATGAGCAGGGCGTCGTACCGCTGATGGTGCATGCCTCCACCTGGCTCGTGTCCAACAAGGTCCAGGGCTTCGCCATGAACGGCGTCAACGAGCACCTGACCAAGTTCCTGTCGCTCAAGTGAGATGATGCGAGGCGTTCGCCCTTTTCCCATTCGGGAAAAGGGCGGCGTTCCTAAGGGCGGCGCATTCCCGTAAAGGGGAGGCGGCGCCCGTCGGCTTGTTCGGAAGTTTGTCTTCGGGCGCCAGGCCGGCGTGTCTTTCTCGCCTTCCGTGACCAATCCAACGGGGACGGGTCCATGTTACGTTTTGTCCTGCGACGGCTGATGTCGGCAATTCCGACCATCTTCATCGTCGTCACCTTGTCGTTTTTCCTGATGCGCGTTGCACCGGGTGGCCCGTTCAATCTCGAACGGCCGCTGGAGCCGCAGACGCTTGAGAATTTGAAGCGCGCCTTTCTGCTGGACCGGCCTCTGGTGGTTCAGTACGGCCACTATCTGTGGAACCTTCTCCATGGCGATCTTGGTCCGAGCTTCATCTATCGCGACTTCACGGTTGCCCAGTTGATCGCCAACAGCCTGCCATACTCGCTGACGCTTGGCGCCTGGGCGCTGCTCGTCGCCGTGCTGGGCGGCATCACCATCGGTTCCTATGCTGCGCTTCGGCAGAATTCCGTCGTCGACTATGCCGTGATGACAGTCGCAAGCTTTGGCATCACAGTGCCGAACTTCGTGCTGGCGCCGATCCTGTCCTTCGTGTTTGCCGTGGTGCTGCGCTGGCTGCCGGCTGGCGGTTGGGGCGACGGCGGCGTGGCCAATCTCCTGCTGCCTGTGATCTCACTGGCGCTGCCGCAGCTTGCCGTCTTTGCGCGTATCACGCGCGGTTCGATGATCGAGACGTTGCGCGCCGATCATATCCGCACCGCCCGCGCCTATGGCCTGCCGACTCGGGTGGTGGTGATCGTCCACGCCATGCGTGCAGCCCTCGTTCCCGCCGTCAGTTATCTCGGGCCTGTTGCCGCCGCCGTTTTGACCGGTTCGGTGGTGGTCGAGACCGTTTTTGGCTTGCCTGGCGTCGGCCGCTATTTCGTCCTCGGCGCTCTCAACCGCGACTACACGCTGGTGATGGGCACCGTGGTGCTGATCTCGGTGTTCATCGTGGTGTTCAATCTTCTCGTCGACATTCTCTATGCCGTTCTCGATCCGAGGGTCCGTTATGAGTGAGATGACGCAAACCCTCAACGAGCCGACGGTCGCTGTTCGCGGCACCAGCCTCTGGGCCATGGCGCGGCATCGTTTCCTGCGCAACAAGGCGGCCATGGCCAGCCTCGTCGTGCTGATCGTCGTGGCGGTGTTCAGCTTTGGCGGCACCTGGGTGTATCCGCACAAGTACGACCAGATTTTCCCCTCCTACGTGGCCGTGCCGCCGTCGCTCGATCCCTATCCGCTCGAGGATACGCTGCAGCAGGTGATGCAGACGGCCGTCGAACGAGCTCGTCTGCGGCTCGATGCCTTCGATGCCGACGGTACGAGCTACACGGCGCGCATCAGCTCCGACAAGCCGATCGATCCGCGCGCCACGCGTTACCTCGACCGGCCCGACGAGTTCGACAGCGCCGAGATCGTCTCCACGCTCGATGACGGCAAGACCGTCGAGGTCAAGGGCAGGATCAACGGGCAGTATTTCCCGGTCGGTACC
This sequence comes from Pleomorphomonas sp. T1.2MG-36, assembly GCF_950100655.1. NCBI lineage: Bacteria > Pseudomonadati > Pseudomonadota > Alphaproteobacteria > Hyphomicrobiales > Pleomorphomonadaceae > Pleomorphomonas > Pleomorphomonas sp. T1.2MG-36. The sequence continues at coordinate 683,273 of NZ_CATNLY010000001.1, read as the reverse complement.
GACCGCAACGGCCGCGATCTCCTGCCGCGCATCATGGTGGGCGGACAGGTGTCGATCACCGTCGGCCTGCTCGCCACCTTCGTGTCGCTGATCATCGGCGTGACCTACGGTGCCGTGTCGGGATATATCGGCGGCCGCGTCGACAACGTGATGATGCGCTTCGTCGAAATCCTCTACTCGCTGCCGTTCATGTTCTTCGTGATCATGCTCGTGGTGTTCTTCGGCCGGCACTTCGTGCTGATCTTCGCAGCGATCGGCGCCATCGAGTGGCTGGACATGGCGCGTATCGTGCGCGGCCAGACGCTGTCTCTCAAGCGGCGGGAGTTCGTCGAGGCGGCGCATGCCATGGGCCTCAGCAACTGGCAGATCATCCGCCGGCACGTCATTCCCAACACCATCGGGCCGGTCGTGGTGTTCGTCACCGTGCTGGTGCCGAAGGTCATTCTGCTTGAGAGCTTCCTCAGCTTCTTGGGCCTCGGCGTACAGGAGCCGATGACCTCCTGGGGGTCGCTGATCGCCGAAGGAACAACAGGCATGCAGGCGGTTCCGTGGCTGCTGATCTACCCGGCCATCTTCTTTGTGGTGACGTTGTTCGCCCTCAACTTCATCGGCGACGGCCTGCGCGACGCCCTTGATCCGAAGGACCGCTGACATGCCCGATTCGCTTCTCGATATTCGTGGACTCAATGTCCGCTTTTCGACGCCGACCGGTGACGTCCACGCGGTGAAGGGCATCGATCTCCAGGTCAACAAGGGCGAGACGCTGGCCATCGTCGGTGAGAGCGGCTCTGGCAAGAGCCAGACCATGATGGCAATCATGGGCCTCCTGGCCAGCAACGGCCGCGCCGAGGGCTCGGCCAAGTTCCAGGGCCAGGAGATGATCGGCCTGCCGCTCGGCAAGCTGAACCGCATACGCGGCGCCAAGATCACCATGATCTTCCAGGAGCCGATGACCTCGCTCGATCCGCTCTACAAGATCGGCAAGCAGCTTGCCGAGCCGATGATGCAGCACCGTGGCCTGACGGCCAAGGCCGCGCGTATCAGGGCGATCGAGCTCTTGAAGCTCGTCAAGATCCCCGACCCGGAGCGACGCGTCGACAGCTACCCTTACGAGATGTCGGGTGGCCAGCGCCAGCGCGTGATGATCGCCATGGCGCTGGCCAACGATCCGGAGCTGCTGATTGCCGACGAGCCGACAACCGCGCTCGACGTGACCATCCAGGCGCAGATCCTGGAACTGCTCGCCGAGCTCAAGCAACGGATCGGCCTTGCCATCGTGTTCATCAGCCACGATCTTGCCATCGTGCGCCGCTTCTCGGATCGAGTGGCGGTGATGCGTACCGGCGAGGTGGTGGAGACCGGCACGGTGGCCGATATCTTCGCCAACCCGCAGCATCCCTACACCAAGATGCTGTTGGCTGCAGAGCCGACCGGCCGCAAGGCGCCACCGGCCGACAACGCGCCGATCCTGCTTGAGGGGAGGGACGTCGATGTTCGCTTCTCCATGGGCGGCGGGTTCATGGGCGGCAAGAAGCTCGACATTCACGCCGTCGATCATGTCGACATCCGCCTCAAGGAAGGCCAGACGATCGGCATCGTCGGCGAAAGCGGCTCGGGCAAATCGACGCTGGGGCGGGCGCTCTTGCGCCTCAACCACGGCACGGGCGCCATCCGCTTCGGCTTGGACGACATTTCCGAGGCGAGTCGCCAGGAGATGCGCCGTCACCGCCGGCAGATGCAGTTGGTCTTCCAGGACCCGTTCGGATCGCTCAGCCCGCGCATGACCGCCGGCCAGATCGTCACCGAGGGACTGCTGGTTCACGAGCCGCAGCTCAGCAAGTCGGATCGCGACCTCAGGGCCATCAAGGCCTTCCTGGAGGTCGGTCTCGATCCCGCGACGCGCAATCGCTATCCGCACGAGTTCTCGGGCGGTCAGCGCCAGCGCATCGCCATTGCGCGGGCGATCATCCTGAAGCCGCAGGTGGTGGTGCTGGACGAGCCGACGTCGGCGCTCGATCGTTCGGTGCAGAAGCAGATCGTCGAGCTTCTGCGCGATCTGCAGGCCAAGCATGGCCTCAGCTACCTGTTCATCAGCCACGACCTCGCGGTCGTCAGGGCGCTGTCGGACTACATCGTCGTGATGAAGGCCGGCAAGATCGTCGAGGAAGGGTCGACCGACCAGATCTTCGATGCGCCGCGCGAGAGCTATACCCGTGAGCTGATGGCCGCAGCCTTCGGCAAGTGACGTCGGGCAAGGGACCGTAAAAGAGCAAAGGCCGGGCTTGATACCCGGCCTTCTGCATTTCCTGGTTCAAGCGGCAGCGTCACGCTTCAATCGCCCGCGCCTGCGTTTCCTTGATGTCAGTGAACGTAATTTTCGGCCACTTCTCTTTGATGTAGTTGAAGGCGTAGCCGGAGGTGGCGAGCAGCACCGGATCGCCATCGACATCCTCGGCCATGCCCGAACGATTGCCGTTCTGGAAGTCGAGCACATCCTGACGTTCGCCGGCCAGCCAGCGGGCCATGTTGTACTGGCTCACTTCAAAGCCGACTTCGAGCCCATACTCCTGCTCAAGGCGCCCCTGAAGCACGTCGAGCTGCAGGGCGCCGACGAAGCCGACCAGCGCCGGTGAACCGTCGACGGGGCGGAACACCTGCACGACGCCTTCCTCGGCGAGCTCTTGCAGTGCATGCCTCAGCTTCTTGGCCTTCATCGCGTCTTCAAGGCGAACGCGACGCAGGATTTCCGGCGCGAAGCTTGGCACACCGACAAACGCAAGGTTCTCGCCCTCGGTCAGCGTGTCGCCGATCCTGAGAGTGCCATGGTTGGGGATGCCGACGACGTCGCCCGCCCACGCCTCATCGGCGATCTGGCGGTCCTGGGCGAAGAAGAACTGCGGTGCGGTGAGCCCGATCGTCTTCTGCGTCCGGACGTGCTTGACCTTCATGCCGCGATTGAGCTTGCCCGAGCACAGGCGGACGAAGGCGATGCGGTCGCGATGGTTGGGATCCATGTTTGCCTGGATCTTGAAGACGAAGGCGCTCATTTTCGGCTCGTCCGCCTTGACGATGCGGCTCGACGCTGCCTGGTCGCGCGGGGAGGGGGCGTAGGCGGCGAGGCCGTCCAGAATGTCCTTGATGCCGAAATTTCGCAGCGCCGATCCCCAGAACACCGGCGTCAGGTGCCCCTCACGGAAGGACTGAAGATCGAAGGCGTTGGTGCCCTCGGCGGCCAGATCGATTCCTTCGCGAAGCTCGGTGAGATAGCGCTGCTCAAGAAGCTCGTTGAGCTTGTCGTCGCCGATCTCGTCGCGGTGGTCATCGCCCTTTTCGTTCATCAGGCGGGTCTGGCGTCGCTTCAGGTCGTAGGTGCCGATGAAGTCCTTGCCCGAGCCGACAGGCCAGGTGATCGGCGCCGTGTCGAGGGCAAGGGTCTTCTCGATCTCGTCCAGTGTTTCGAACGGGTCGCGTGCCTCACGGTCGAGCTTGTTGACGAAGGTGACGATGGGGATGTCGCGCATGCGGCAAACTTCGAACAGTTTGCGCGTGCGATCCTCGATGCCCTTGGCCGCGTCGATCACCATGATGGCGCTGTCGACGGCGGTCAGCGTGCGGTAGGTGTCTTCGGAAAAGTCTTCGTGGCCCGGCGTATCCAAGAGGTTGAAGACGTTACCGCCATACTCGAAGGTCATGACAGAGGTGACGACCGAGATGCCGCGATCGCGCTCGATCTTCATCCAGTCGGAGCGGGTGCGTCGGTTCTCGCCGCGGGCGCGCACCTGGCCGGCCATCTGGATGGCGCCGCCGAACAGCAGCAGCTTTTCCGTCAGCGTCGTCTTGCCGGCGTCCGGGTGGGAGATGATGGCGAAGGTGCGCCGCCGCTCGATCTCGCGGTGAAGCCGCGCTTCGGCGGAGGTGGATTCAAGGCTGCTCATCTCATGGTTCTCGCGGCGGTCCCGGAAAGGCCGCCAAACCACAACGCGGCGGCCCGTTTGTCAACCGTTTCGGGCGATTTCTTCGCCATCTTCCGCCGCGCGAGGCTTCTCGAGAGCGGTTTTGAGAAAAGCGTGAATGTCAGCCGTGTCGAGCAGGGCCTCGACATCCTTGCGCGCGCGATCGCCAACCTTGTCGAGCAGCAAGCCGCGCGCCGTGTCGACGCGCCATACGAGGTCGCGAAGCGCCATGGTGGCGGTGCGGCTGGCCGAGGTCCAATCGGTTGCTTCGCCCACCAGGGCGCGGGCCACGCTGACGATGGCCGAATCACGCGTGAGTCGGCAGCCCTCGCTCCCCGACGCGTCGACCCCGGCCAGCACGAGCTGCATCAGGCGCAGCAGCGCACCGCTGTCGTCGGGCGCTCCCGGCTCTTTCGGCGGGAGATCTTGGGCAAAGTCCATCCACGGCATCGGGGTGCAGCGTAGTCCATCATCGGCGACTGAGGGGCGTCGCTATCGTTGTTCTGGGCCGGGGGAACCTTGCGGCGTCCGGTATCTTGGCGCGATCGCGTAGCCGCCATAGTGGCACGGAAAGGCCGGATGCGTCAGGCCGCGGCGCGACTTTTGGCGATGGCCTTCTTAATATACCCTAAAGCCTATGGTCATTTGTGACATACGTAGTAAGTGCTAGGGATTGCATGCATCTCATGGAGACGCGTCGATTGTTCCTATTTCTTGGTGTCGCACGGTCTCCAGCAAGAACCTTTGCCGGCGCCTTGACACGGTGTTTTCGATCGGGTACCAGAACGCCGCAGCCGACGAAGCGATGCTTCGCCGCCGCCTCCGAAACCGTCGGAGTCCCGCTGGGGGATAATTTAACGGTAGAATGACGGACTCTGACTCCGTTCGTCTTGGTTCGAATCCAGGTCCCCCAGCCAATCTTCCTTTCATCGGATATGATGCTCGCCTGCGGGCGGCTGTTGGCTTGTTAGTGCTTGAGCTGACTGCAGCTTTCGTCTGAAAGCGTGTCGAGCGTCAGCGGCTTGTCCGACAGCCTGAGCCGATTCCCGTATCGGTTTCCGAACGGCGATATCTCCGGCAAATGGCCCGAAACCACGAAGACGACAACGTCGGGATCCCGGTTGAGGGCCTGTTCGGCAACCTGCCAGCCCGCCGTTTCGGTGCCAAGATGCAGGTCGGTGATCACCGCTTCGAAGCGCCGTTCGCCGGCCAGGCAATCGAATGCCGCGTCCGCGGTCGAACAGAGCTGGACGGTGGCGCCGGCCTTGGACAATAGGTCCAGCGACTGCCTGGCATCGGCCGGATCGTCTTCCACCAGCAGTATGCTGCGCCAGGGGAGGGACGGCGCCGGAAGGCCGGCCGCCGGCTCGCTACGCGGCAGGATGAGTCGCACTGTGGTGCCCACCCCCTCCTGCGACTCGATCTGGACGTCGCCGTTGGACTGCCTGATGAAGCCGTAGACCATCGCCAGACCCAGGCCGGTTCCCTTTCCGTCGGCTCTGGCGCTGAAAAACGGCTCCATGGCATGGGCCAGCACGTTCGGCGTCATGCCGAGGCCGGTATCTTCTATTGTCAGAATGGCGTGTCCGTCCTCCGAGGGCGCGAGCGCGATGGTGATGTGGCCGCTGCCCGGAATTGCCTGGGCGGCGTTGAGGCAGATGTTGATAATGGCGCTCTCGAGTTGGCCGGCGTCGACGCGAACGACAAGATCTTCGTCGGCCGGCTGGACGCTCAGACCGATATTCTCCCGCAATGTCAGATAGATCAGGTCCGTCAGCCCCTCGACCAGCTCGTTCAGTTCGATGAGTTCGGGTTCGAGATGCTGCCGCCGGGCGAAGGCGAGCAGCCTTTGGGTCAGCGACGTGCCAACCTCGACGGCGCTGGCGACCGAGCGGCGAAGTTCGCGGCCGCGCTCGGGAGAGGCGGCTTCCAGCATGTGCATGCTGCTGGAAATGGTCGAGAGAATGTTGCCGAAGTCGTGCGCTACCTCGCCGGAAATCTTGGCGAGTCCTTCGATGCGTTGGATCTGCTGCATCCTGTCCTGAAGCTGCCGGCGCTCCGTCGCGTCGGAGAAAAGGGCCACGGCGCCGCCGGCCGGCAAGGCTCGGTCGCGGCGCTCGATCGTACGCCCTTCGGGATCGGTCAATTCGGCATAACCGGCCGCCGTAGCGGTTGAACGCCATCCCTTCGCCCTGAGCAGCCGGTCGAGATCGATCGGTCCGGTCAAGCTGGAAAGGGGCAGGTCGAGCACCTCGGCCAAGCGGTCGTTGGCGGCGGTGATGCCGCCGCCGGAGGCAAAGACGGCAACTCCGTCCGACATGCCGCGCACCATGGTTTCCAGAAGGGCCGTCTGACGGATCCTCTGGCGATGCGCCCGATCGAGCCGGATGGCATTGGCGCGAAACACTCGAAAGGCCCGGAGCAACTTGCCGATCTCATCGCTCTTGCCGTAGCTGCGCGGCAGCGAACTGGTGCGATCGCCGGCCGCAAGGCGCATCATGCCATCGGCGATGGCCGAAAGGTTGGCTGTGACGTAACGGGCAACGAACTGGGCCGTGAACAGTGCGATGGCCGTACCGATCAGCATGACGACCAGAATCGTGCTCTTGGCGACCGAGATCATGGTGGTTGTGCTGGTCAGTTCGCTGGCGATTTCCTTTTGTGCGGTGGCGGTGACGGCCGCGGCGTAGGAGCTGACGATCTCCGCGCCGATGCGGATGCGCACCAAGGCGTTGGCCGCCGCGACGCGGTGGGCGAGTTCCCGCCGCCGGAGTTCGAACAACCCATCGTCCCCCTCGGCGAACGCCGCCAGCCGGTCACGGGCCTCGCGGCCGCTCTCGGTGGCAACCGGCGGCAATCTGCGGGTGAGACCGTAGAACTCGCGCTGGAACTCGCCGAGGCCGATCAGGTTCTCGGCGCGGCCTGCTCCGAGCAGGGCGGAAGCGACGCGTTGAAGCGTCAGCCACTCGCCGCTCTCGTCGAGGGACTGTCCGCCGGTTGCCGACAGCAGCGCAAGGCGACGTTCCTCGCGGGCGACCTCGGCGTTGAGGCGCAGGATGCGATCGAGCAATGCCGATCGGGACTGGGTCGCCGAGAGAAGGTCGAACACCGCCAGGCGCATTCTCATGAGATCGGCGGCGATTCCCGGCTGGAGGTCGGGGCGATTCTCGATGTTGGCGATCAGGCCGAGGATATGCTCGCCTTCCTGATGAACGCGGAAGGGGCTGTCGAGGGCCAGGAGGAACGGCATGCGGGTGGCGAGGTCGGCCGCGTCGCTGGACAGGCGAAGCGCATCGTCGACCTCCGCCAGCGTACCGGTGTTCAACGTCTTGAGGCGGTTTTGCCCGCCCTCGAGCGTGATCCAGGCTATTGCACCGGCAAAGCAGGTCAGCAGGGCCAGGATCGCCAACGCCGATTGCAGGCGGACACGGACCGACAGGGTGGCGGGTGTGCTCACGGCTGGCTCCGGTCGTCGGTCACGAAGATGTAGCCCTGGCCGCGGCGGGTTTGCAGGTACATGGGTTTGGAAGGAACGGTCTCGATCTTGCGGCGCAGCCTCAGGATCAGGACGTCGATGGTTCGGTCGACGTAGGTGGAGAGGTCGCTGCCGAGCTCCTTGAGGAGTTCGACGCGCGGAATGATCCGGTCCCGGTTCCGCACCAGATACTCCAACAGCCTGTACTCGCCGTTGGTGAGGGGAATCTCGCCACCGTCCGATGCGAGGAGCTCGCGCCGTGTCAGGTCGAGCGTCATGTTGCCGAATGTCTCGATCTGGTGGCCGGAGCGGTCGGTTGCCGGCGCCTTCCATCCGGAACGCCGAAGGACGGCCCTCAGCCGGGCCAGCAGTTCGCGCGGGTTGAACGGCTTCATCAGGTAGTCGTCGGCACCGGTTTCCAAGCCCTCGATGCGGTCGGTTTCGGTTCCCCAGCCGGTCAGCATAACGATGGGGATTCCGAGCCGGGCTCGGATCTCCATCGCCAGATCCAGCCCCGACTCGCCGCCGAGGTTGAGATCGATGAGCGCGAGATCGAGTCTCGGCGGCGGGTCGAGCCGGCGGTAGGCAGCCACATCGGGCAGGGACAGTGTCGCAAAGCCGTTCTCGCCGAGCAGGGCCGTCATCGTGCCACGCAACTCGTCGTCGTCGTCGATGATCGCTACGGTGGCTCCACCGGAAGAGGTGCGGTCATGGTCATGGGTCATGGACCATCAATCGCCGATGTGGGGCGTCTCGGAAATTCGCCGTCAGTCGCGGTGACGCGCTTTGAAGGACGTTTTGGCCGGGCTTGAAACATTGTTCATACAAAACCGGGCGATCCCGGCCGTTTCCCGACCATTGGGGTCTGGTCTCGGAACCGGCCTGCGTGCCACGTTTCGTCAGCCCCGGACGAGGACCGGGGGAATGGGAGGAAAACATGATCCGTCTTTGCACTGTCAGCGCCATCGCGCTGGCGGCCGGTATTTCCGTATCCGCAGCCGGGGCCGCCACACTGAACGTCGTCTGTTCCAACGAGCAGGCGTGGTGCGATCTGATGGCTCAGAACTTCAAGATCGATACCGGCATCGACGTCGCCATGGTTCGCAAGAGCACCGGCGAGGTGCTGGCGCAGATCCGCGCGGAAGCCGGCAATCCCAAGATCGACGTGTGGTGGGGCGGCACCGGCGACCCGCACATGATCGCCGCGGCCGAGGATTTGACCGAGGCGTCCGGCGTCGATACGTCGCAGTTGCTCGGCTGGGCGCGCAACATGGCGGACATGACCGACGGCAAGGCCATCGGGGTCCACGTCGGCCTGCTCGGCTTCATCTACAATACGGAAGTCGTGGCGGCGAAGAAGCTCGATGCGCCGGCCTGTTGGCGCGACCTTGCCAAGCCGCAATACAAGGGCGAGATTCAGGTGGCCAATCCGAAGTCATCGGGTACGGCCTACACCGAGCTTGCCACGCTGGTGCAGTTGTTCGGCGAGGATGAAGGCTTCAAGCTGCTGGCCGAAATCGGTGCCAACATCAATCAGTACACCAAGTCCGGTTCGGCGCCGGGCAAGGCGGTGGCGCGTGGCGAGACCACGATCGGCATCGGCTTCATGCACGACATGGTGAATCTGAAAAAGCAGGGCTTCCCGGTTCAGATCGTCGCGCCCTGCGAGGGTACGGGGTATGAGACCGGCGCCGTCAGCGTCGTCAAGGGCACGCCGCACAAGGAAGAGGCCAAGAAGTGGGTCGAGTACGTCATCTCGGCCGATGCCCAGTCGGCAGGCCTTGAAGTCGGCGTCTACAACATTCCCTCGAACCCCGGCGCCAAGACCGATCCGGATGCGCCCGACATGGCCTCGCTCAAGCTGATCGACTACGACTACAAGACCTACGGTTCGTCCGAAACCCGCACCCGGCTGCTCGAACGCTGGGACGCGGAGGTGAAGAACGCCGGCGGTCAGATTCAGGAATAATCCGTCGTACACCGGCCCGTTCCCATCGTGGAGCGGGCCGAATTTCCTTCAGGATGAATGGCATGAAACGCACGGCGGGGCTCTGGCTCCTGATCGGCCTCATTGGCTATGCCCTGTTGCCCTGGTATCTCGTGGGCGATCCCGGCTTCTGGCGGTTCGGTTGGCTGGCCGACCCGCTGCACCTCGGGCCATCGGCTCTCGTGTCGATGCTGGAAGGGCGGTGGTGGCTCGCGGCCCCGCTCGTCGGTTTTGCCGCCGCGGCGGTAGCCCTGGGGCTCGGCGGGCGACAGCTCTCGGTGGCTCGCGGTCTCGTGGCGTCCGGCGTGCTGGGCCTCTTTCTCATGGCGGCGCAGGGGCTTCTGATACTTGGTCATGGCCCACGCCTTGGCATACCGGAAGGCGCCAGCCAGCCCGGCATGGGCGCTGGCGCGCTGGTTGTGGCCGCCGCGCTGCTGTTCGTGCTGACGACGGGTGTTTCCGGGCTCGGCAGAGGGCGGGGCGATGCCTTCATCACCGGGCTGGTCGGCGCCATCGTGGCGCTCGTCGGCCTGTTCGTCTTCTATCCGATGGCCTTCGTGCTGGTGCGGGCCTTCGAGCTTCGCAATGGTGCCGGCTTCGGCGTCAGCGAGTTCTTTCCGCGGCTGTTCTCGCCGGAAATCTGGAGTGGCGCCTGCATGGTCGGCGCGGGCTGGTGCGGCCCCGCCGTGAACTCGGTCATTCTGGCGCTGGCAACCGCCGCCGGAACGACCTTGCTGGGACTCGCCTTCGCGCTGATCGCCACGCGAACCGAGTTCCGCGCCAAGAAGCTACTCCGCATTCTCTCCATCCTGCCGATCATCACACCGCCCTTCGTGATCGGTCTTGCGCTGATCCTGCTCTTCGGCCGTGCCGGTACGATCACCGTCGGTCTCTATGAGATCTTCGGGATAGAGCAAAGCCGCTGGCTCTACGGCTTCTGGGGGGTCTGGCTGTCGCAGATGCTGTCCTTCACGCCGATCGCCTTCCTGGTGCTGATCGGCGTTGTCGAGGGCGTCAGCCCGTCGATGGAGGAGGCGAGCCAGACGCTCGACGCCGATCGTTGGCAGACCTTCCGCTATGTGACGTGGCCATTGATGCGCCCGGGGCTGGCCAACGCCTTCCTGCTCGCCTTCATCGAAAGCCTCGCAGATTTCGGCAATCCTCTGGTGCTCGGCGGCAATTTCGACGTGCTGTCGACGGAGATCTACTTCTCGATCGTCGGCACCGTTGCCGATCCGGCCCAGGCGGCCATCCTGTCGGTGACGCTGCTCGCGCTGATGCTGACGGTCTTCCTCATCCAGCGGCAGTGGGTCGGCAAGAAGAACTACGCGACGGTCACCGGCAAGGCCGACTCGGGACGCAACGCGGCACTGAATCCCGTCCTGCGCTGGACCTGTTACGGCGTTGCCATTCCCTGGGCGATCTTCACTGCGATGATCTACGTGCTCATCATCTTCGGCAGCTTCGTGAAGCTATGGGGCTACGATCACAGCTTCACGTTCGAGCACTATGTGCGCGCCTTCAAGATCGTCTTCCGCAACGGCATTCATTTTGTCGGCTCGGCCTGGGACAGCTATTTCACCACGCTGTGGATCGCCGGCATCTCGGCGCCGCTGACGGCGGCGGTGGGCCTTGCCACGGCCTATCTGCTGGTCCGGCAGAAGTTCGCTTTCAAGAACGCGTTCGAATTCTCGACCATGCTGTCTTTCGCCATTCCCGGTACGGTGATCGGCGTCGCCTATGTGATGGCCTTCAACTTCCCGCCCGTCGAGCTCACGGGAACGGCAATTATTCTGGTCATCGTCTTCGTCTTCCGCAACATGCCGGTGGGCGTGCGTGGCGGGATCGCCGCCATGAGCCAGCTCGACAAGTCGCTCGATGAGGCGTCGATCATGCTGGGGGCCAACAGCTTCACCACGCTGCGCCGGGTCATCATGCCGTTGATGGGACCCGCCATTCTCGCGGCGCTGACCTATAGCTTCGTGCGGGCCATCACCTCGGTGTCGGCGGTCATCTTCCTCGTCTCGGCGCAGTACAACATGGCGACGGCCTTCATCGTCGGCCGGGTCGAGAATGGCGAATACGGCATCTCCATCGCCTACGCATCGGTGCTCATCGTCACCATGCTGGCCTGTATCCTCTTGATGCAACTGTTGATCGGGCGCCGTCGTCTGCGCCGCGCCGATCGCGTTGAAGCCCATTGATCCGGGAGCGAACTCCGATGTCTGAAAAAGGTTCCGTCCAGTTCCAAGGCGTCACGAAGCGCTTCGGCGAAGTGGTGGCCCTGAAGCCGCTGGATCTCGACATCCAGCCGGGTACGCTGGTGACGCTGCTCGGTCCGTCCGGCTGCGGCAAGACCACGACCTTGCGCCTGATCGCGGGTCTCGAGAGCGCGTCCGAGGGGCGCATTCTGATCGGCGGCGCCGACGTGACGCACCTGTCCGCCACCTATCGGCGCGTGTCGATGGTCTTCCAGTCCTACGCGCTGTTTCCCCACATGACCGTTCTGGAGAACGTCGCTTATGGCCTCACCGTCAAGCGGGTGCCGAAGGCCGAGGCCCAGGCACGGGCGGAGGAGGGCCTGGCCATGGTCGGCCTCGCCGGCTTCGGCAAGCGCTTGCCATCTGAGCTCTCCGGCGGCCAGCAGCAGCGCGTCGCCGTGGCCCGCGCCGTGGTTCTGGAGCCCGAGGTGCTGCTGCTCGACGAGCCGCTCAGCAACCTCGACGCCAAGCTGAGGCGTCGGGTGCGCGAGGAGATTCGCCAGATCCAGCAGCGGCTTGGATTGACGGCCGTCTACGTGACGCACGACCAGGAAGAAGCGATGGCCGTTTCCGATCGGATCATCGTCATGAAGAATGCCGAGATCGCCCAGGAGGGAACGCCGGAAGACCTGTACGAGCGGCCCGCCTCGGCCTTCATCGCCGACTTCATCGGTGACGCCAACCTGATCGACGTCGAGGTGGCGCCTGATGGTGCGACCACCGGCGTGGAACTGCTCGGGCGTCGGATCGAACTGCCGCTTGCAACGTCGATCCGGGGCGCGGGCAAGCTGGTGCTGCGGCCGCATCAGATGACGATCTCCGCCGAGCCCACTGCTCATTCCCTGCCGGCCGATGTCACCTACGCCGCCTATCTCGGAAATCAGATCCAGTATTCGTTGGAGACCCGGGCCGGGCCGCTGTTCGCGTCGGTGGCGCCGCGTGCGAGGCCCTTTGCGGTCGGCGAGCATGTCCACGTGGGCTTCGACCCGACGGACCTCAGGATCGTTCCCGCATAGGACGGCTGCCAGCAGCACCCCGACCGTTCGGGGCGCGAGCTTCCGGCTTGACTCCGAGTCTTCATGACCACGCCCTGACATCGCAACGGACCGGCAGCGGTCCGTTGCGATGTCGCTGTTCGTCAAGAGTTGCGGCCTGGATTCATCTGACCTTTAGATTCAGCCTGTTACACAGGTACGAGAGGAGTCCCCGATATCGTCGGATCGGAGCGACGCGTCCTGCGCGGATTGTGTTGCCGCGTTGGGCTTTGCGCGGGGAGTTGGAGAGCGACGTGGTCGGCCTCAGCGAGTTTCTCGATATCCCAACCCTCCTCTTCACGGTGGCGGCTGCAAGCTTCTGCATCTTCGTCAGCCTGGTCCTGACCTGGTCGTCCGTCCGCGGCGAGACCTGCATCCTGTCATGGGCGGCCGCCTTTGGCCTTGCCATCCTGACCATGCTCCTGGTCGCTCTGCGCGGCCTCGTGCCGCATGGCCTGTCCGTGACCGTCGCCGACACCGTCCTGATGGCGTCCTTCGGTTTGCTCTGGCTGGGCTACCGTCAGTTCGTCGGCCTCGACAACGGTCGGGGGCGTTGGATCGCCGGCATGGGCGCGCTGATCTGGATGGTCATGGCGGCGGGAACGCCTCTTCTCGACGACATGAATGCCCGCATGGCCGTCCTGTCGGGCATGGAGCTCGTGTATTTCCTTTTCATCATCGCCGATCTCGTTCGCCACCATCGGAAAGAGCCCTTGCCATCGGTGGCCCTGACGACGGTGGTCGTCGGCGTTCACGCCGCGATGCAGGTCTACTGGGTCGTCTCGGCGATCGTCGCCCCGATCGAGCCCGCCACGATCGTCCTGCCCAACAGTCTGGTCATGGGACTCAGGTTCACCGAGTCGTCGATCTTCGTGGTCTTTCTCGGCCTTTTGCAGTTGGTCGTGATCGGGCAGAGATCGGAGCGGCGCTACCGTATCGCCGCGGAAACCGACTCTCTGACCGGCCTTGCCAATCGGGGGCGCTATTTCGATCGTACCGAGGAGGCTCTGGTCAGGGGTGCCGCGCGCGGCGCTCTGATCCTGTTCGATATCGATCACTTCAAGTCAATCAACGATACCTATGGGCACCCTGCCGGGGATCGGGTGCTGATCGAGTTTGCGGCCATCGTCGAAGCAACGGCTTCGGCCGATGACATCGCCGCCCGCATAGGGGGAGAGGAGTTCGCTCTCTTCCTGACGCATGCAACCACAGACGAAGCGGTCAAGATAGCCGATCGCGTCCGTCTGGCGACCGCCGGCCTTCGCGTCGTCGCCGCCACCGGCCTCGTGAACCTGACCGTCAGTTGTGGCGTTGCCGGCATCAGCGAGACCGGAGCGGACTATCAAGCCCTGCACGTGGCTGCCGATCGCGCGCTCTATGTCGCCAAGGGAGCGGGGCGCGATAAGGTCGCGGCCCACCGGCCGTCGGCCTCGGGGGCAGGAGCGTGCCCTGGTCCTGCGGTCATACCCGCCCGCTGAAAACGTCGGCTACCCTGACCATGGCTTCCGGCTGGCGTTTCCCAAGCGACTTGGCCGATAATGCCTTCGGATTTCCCAGGAATCGCGCGCGAGGGCGTTCCATGATCGAGTTACATATCCGGGGGCGAATGGGCGCCGACACGCACATCGATCCGGGCAGGTTCTCGCCTCTGGAGGCGAGGTGATGGTGCAGTTGAGTTCGGACGCCTTCGCTGTCGGCGGCGAGCTGATGTCGGTCGAGGGTGCCCTTGCCCTGATCGCCAGCCGGGTCCCACCTCTCAGCGAGACGGAGAGGGTGAGCCTCGTCGATGCGGACGGGCGCTTTCTCGCCTCCGACCTGATCGCTCCGATCGACCTGCCGATATTCGACAACTCGGCCGTCGACGGCTACGCCGTGGCCCATGCGGATCTTGCGACCGAGGGGCCGACCGTGCTGCCGGTCGGAGCCAGGATCGCGGCGGGCCAGGCGCCGCTCGACGCTGTCGTCCGGAAAAGGGCGGCTCGCATCTTCACCGGCGCGCCCATGCCGCTTGGTGCCGATACCGTCTTCATGCAGGAAGACGTGACCGTCGGCCGGGATGGCCAGGTCGAACTGCCCCCAGGGCTCCACAAGGGTGCCAACTGCCGCCCGCGAGGGGAGGATATCGCGCGCGGAAGCGTGGCCCTCTCGGCTGGCCGGCGACTTGAACCGCGCGATGTTGCGCTCATTGCCGCGCTCGGCGTTCCCACCGTCGAGGTCTGCCGACGGCCTCGCGTCGCCGTGTTCTCGACCGGCGATGAACTGCGCGATCCCGGACAGGCGCTCGGCGCCGCGGCGATCTACGATTCCAACCGCTTTTCCCTTCAGGTCATGCTGAAGCGGGCCGGATGCGAGGTGACCGACCTCGGCATACTCCCCGACGATCGCGGCATCACCGTCGAGCGCCTCGATGATGCCTCCCGCTCATACGATCTCATCGTGACGTCGGGTGGCGTTTCCGCCGGTGAAGAGGATCACGTGCGGGCCGCCATCGCCGCCAACGGCTCGCTCGTCTTCTGGCGTCTCGGCATCAAGCCGGGGCGGCCGCTGGCCATGGGAATCATGAACGGCACGCCGCTGGTTGGCCTGCCTGGCAACCCGGTCGCGGTTTTCGTCACCTTCGCGCACGTTCTGCGGCCGCTGGTGACCGTGATGGCGGGCGGAAGGCCGTCGCCGCTTGTCGCCATGACCGTTGTTTCCGGTTTCGACTACACCAAGAAAGCCGGCCGGCGGGAATATGTTCGCGTGTCCCTCGACCATTCGGAGGGGGCGGTAGTGGCAAGGAAGTATCCGGTCGACGGTGCCGGCGTTCTCACCTCGCTGACCAGAACGGACGGAATGGTCGAGCTTCCCGAAGCCTGTACGGACGTCCGGGTCGGCGATCCGGTGTCCTTTCATGCCTATGCTCAGCTCGATTGACTGCAGTCTCCGAGCCGTGGCGCATGACCGAATCTCTGGAAGAAAACCTACCGATCCGGATTTGTCACTTGGGTGACAGCCTTTCCGCTTGAGCCGGGATAGATGGCTGACGTGGGAGAGCGTCGGCCGGATCGAGAGGTTCATTCGGTCGGACGGCGTTGCGGCGGACCGAGTGCCCGTTTTGCGGCCGCGACGATAGGGAGGCCTCTGTCGTGCGGTTCGGATGAAGGAGCGCTTGGGGCGTGCTGACGCGGGGAGCGATGCCCGGCGTCCGTTGGAGTGGCAAGACCTGTAGAGAGTGAAGCATGCAGCCCAGACTCGTTGACGACTTCGGTCGAACGATCACCTATCTCCGGGTCTCCGTGACCGATCGGTGCAACTTGCGTTGCGGCTACTGCATGGCGGGAGAGGTTTCGTTTTCGCCGCGACGGGATGTCCTGACCATCGAGGAACTGGAGTTCCTGACGTCGGTCTTCATTGAACGCGGCATACGCAAGGTCAGGGTGACTGGCGGCGAGCCGCTGGTGCGCAAGGGCGTCATGCACCTGTTCCGGGGACTGTCGCGCCATCTCCGGAGTGGCGACCTCGACGAACTGTGTCTGACGACCAACGGCATTCTCCTGTCCAAATACGCGGGCGAGCTCGCAGACTGCGGTGTTCGTCGGGTGAACGTGTCGCTCGACACCCTCGACCGCCGACGGTTCGCCGAGATCACGAGCGGCGGTGACCTCGACGAGGTCCTCGCGGGGATCGAGGCTGCCCGCGACGCCGGGCTGGCGATCAAGCTCAATGCCGTCGCCCAGAAGGGCTACATCGAGCGAGACGTCCATAGCCTCGTGCAGTTTGCCCAGGATCGCCATTTCGACATCTCGTTCATCGAGACCATGCCGCTTGGCGAGGTCAAAACCAGCTGCGCGGACCGCTATCTTCCGCTCTCGGAATTGCGCCAACTCATCGAGCGTCGCTGGATGCTCGCCGACATCGACGCGTCGACGGGCGGCCCCGCGCGCTACGCTCGCGTGGAAGAGACCGGCGGCCGGATCGGCTTCATCACCGCGCTGAGCGATTGCTTCTGCGAAACCTGCAACCGCCTTCGCCTGAGCGCCACCGGAGCGCTCTATACCTGTCTTGGTCACGACGACTTCACCGACCTCAGGGCGATCATTCGTCGGGAGGACGGGGCGGTCGGTCTTGAGGATGCCATCCACGCCGCCGTCGCGGGCAAGCCGAAATCCCACGAGTTCGGCAACAGCCCTGGCCGAGAGCCGGTGCTGAAAAGATACATGTCGGCCCTGGGCGGATGACATCGCAAAAGGGCGGGCACCGGATCGCCGTGGCGAGCGAGGGCTGATACGGACTGTCTATACGACAGGTCCGCGACTATCGCGTATGACATCAGCAACCGGCATCCCTGTAGGTTCGCCGTCGCAGGGGCTTTTGACGATGACCGACACCGCCCTCGATCTTCGGGAAATGGTCGTGTTTCTCGCGGCGACCGGTGTCGTGCTCCCCTTCATGCATCGTCTCCGGATCAGTCCGATCATCGGCTTTGTCGGCATCGGGCTGCTGCTTGGTCCCGGCGGTCTCGGGCGAGTTTCCGGCATCGTGCCCGGCATCGAATATCTGCTGATTACCGACAGGGCCGGGATCGCCGTCCTTTCGGAGCTCGGGCTGGTCTTCCTGTTGTTCATGATCGGCCTCGAGCTGTCGCTCGACCGTCTCTGGGCGATGCGCATACGCGTCTTCGGTCTGGGCGGTGCGCAAATGGTCGTCACCTCCGGCGTCATGGTCGGCCTGCTGGTGATGATCGGCCTGTCGCTTCCGGCGGCCCTGGTGGTCGGTTCGGCGCTGTCGATGTCGTCGACGGCCATCGTCATGCAGCTCCTGGCCGAACGCGGCGCCGTCGGCAGCCGTCTCGGCCGTTCGGCGCTGGCGATCCTGCTGTTCCAGGATATCGCGGTCATCCCCGTTCTCGTCATGGCCCAGGCTTTCGGCAGCGCGGGCGAGCAGTCCGTCGGTCTTGGTCTCGCGCTTGCCGCCATCAAGGCATCAGTCGCCGTCGCCGTGATCATGGTGCTGGGGCGCCTCTTGCTTCGCCGTCTGTTTCGACTGGTGATCGCAACCGGCATCCGGGAGCTGTTCCTCGCCCTGGTTCTCGTCACCGCGATCGGCACGGCGGTGCTTACCGAGACGATTGGCCTGTCGCTGGCTCTCGGCGCCTTTCTTGCTGGCCTGCTCGTTTCCGAAACCGAGTATCGCCATCAGATCGCCGTCGATCTCGAACCGGTGAAAGGCTTGCTCCTCGGCGTTTTCTTCGTGTCGGTCGGTCTCGGCATCGATCTCGATCGCGTGGTCGCAGCGCCGTTTCTCCATTTCGGAGCCTTGATCGGCTTCCTCGCGGTCAAAGTCGCCATGCTGCTGGTCGTTTGCCAGGCGATCGGGCTTCCGAAATCCGTGATGGCGGAACTGTCGCTGCTTCTTGCCGGCGGCAGCGAGTTCGTTTTCGTCGTGGTCGGTCTGGCCGCCGGCTTCGGCTTACTGACGAGCGAGGTCAGCAGCCTGATCGTGGTGGTCGTCGGTCTGTCCATGCTGTCGGCGCCGACGGCCGGTGTCATCACGCGGCGCCTTGTGCCGCACCTCCTGCGCAACGAGACGCCGGTTCCGGATCTGCCGCCGGAAGAGGAGGACGGTCATGTGGTGATCGCCGGCTACGGACGCGTCGGCCGCGCGGTGGGTGGCGTGCTGACCGAAGCCGGGATCCCCATTGCCGCCGTCGACTCGGATGCGCTTACCGTTGGCGCCTTGCGCAAGGGCGGCATTCCCATTCATTGGGGCAACGCCATCCACCGCCCCTTGCTGAAGCGGCTGGGAGCGGGAAGGGCGGCGGCCCTCGTCGTCACCATGAACGACACGGCCGCCGTGGCCGATGTCGTGCGCGTCGCACGGGCGGAGTGGCCGGAGTTACCCATCTTCGCCCGGGCCTACGACGCCGCCCATGCCAGGCTTCTGCTGGAATCGGGCGCGTCCAAGGTGGTGCTGCTGCCGCTCGAGGCAAGTCTGCAACTCTCCGAGGCCGTTCTGTCCGCCGTTGGCATCTCCGACGATGTGGCTCATGCCATCACGGGTGCCGAACGCGATCGTCAGCTATCGGCTCTGCTGCCGCCCGTGCCGTTGTGATGGCGGTACCGCCGTGGGTGCCAAGTCTCGGACACGCGCGGTTACCCGGCTGAACCGGTATCGCATACGCCCTTATGCCTAATCCGCCCCTTTTGCACAGAATGCGCCGAGGTGGTGAAGGCCCTTATCTTGCGCCTTCTTCAACGGTGGACGATAGCATTGCGCAACAAACACAATCGGGCAGGGGCCAAGCGAACATGTCTCAGGGTCGCGACGGGTTTACCACGACATTCGGCGCACTGATGGCCACCCTCGGGTCGGCCGTGGGGCTTGGCAACATCTGGAAATTTCCATCGTTGACTGGCACCAATGGCGGTGCCGGTTTTCTTTTGGTCTATCTCGCCGCGACCATTCTGGTCGGCCTGCCGGTGATGATCTCCGAGATCATGCTGGGTCGCAGCGCAAGGGCGGACGCGATCACCAGCTTCGAGAAGCTGGCGCCGAAAGGGCAGTGGTGGTGGAAGGTGATCGGCTGGATGGGCTTTGCCGCCGCGCTGCTGATCATGGCCTTCTATTCCGAGGTGGCCGGTTGGGTTTATGCCTACATCTTCAAGTCGCTGACCGGTGAAATCGCCACCACCGATCCGAAGGCGGCCGAGGTGGTGTTCGGCCAGATGGTGTCCAATCCGCTGTCCTCGCTCCTCTGGCAGTGGGTGGTGCTCGGCGTCACCGGCTTCATCATCGCCTTCGGTGTCTCGAAGGGTATCGAGGCCGTGACGCGTCGGCTGATGCCGCTGCTGTTCATCCTGCTTATCGTGCTCTGCGTGCGCAGCCTGACGCTCTCCGGGGCGGGGCAGGGGCTCGCCTTCCTGTTCGAGCCCGATTTTACCAAGATCACTCCGGCGGTCATGCTGACCGCGCTCGGACTCGCCTTCTTCAAGCTGTCCCTTGGCATGGGCACCATGCTGACCTACGGCAGCTACTTCCGCGAAAATCAGAACATCGCCGCCACGGCGACGCGCGTGATGTTCGCCGACCTTTCGGTGTCGCTGCTCGCCGGCATTGCCATCTTCCCGGCGGTGTTCGCGTTCGGCTTCGAACCGGCGGCCGGCCCGTCGCTTGTGTTCATGACCATCCCCGCCGTGTTCACGTCGATGCCGGGCGGCGTTGTGTTCATGACACTGTTCTTCGTCTTGACGGCCATCGCCAGCGTCGGCGCCATCCTGTCCCTGCTCGAGGTGGTGGTGGCCATTCTGTCGGAGCGCTTCGGCCTGCCGAGGAAAGTGGCGGCGATCAGCACCATTGCCATGATCGCCATGCTCGGCGTGCCGGCGGCCCTGTCGCAGAGCCTGACGGCCGACTTCAAGCTGTTCGGCCTCAATCCGTTCGATCTGTTCGACTTCCTGAGCTCGAACATCCTGCTGCCCCTGGGCGGCATCCTGATCTGCCTGTTCGTCGGCTGGGTCTATGGCCTCGCGGCTCCGGAGAAGCGGCTCGCCGAAGCCGGCACGCCGGTTCAGCGCGTTGCCATCCGGGGTGTGTTCTTCCTCGTTCGTTTCGTGGCGCCGGTCGCCATCGCCATCGTGCTGCTGAATGGCCTCGGGGTCATCTGAGGCCAACGGCAGCCGCTCGCGGTTCGTTAAGCATGTTGTGCTGATGCCGGTTTCTTCAGGTTGTGTCCTGGCCATCCTCGTCTAGTTTGGTTGCGTAACGAGTCGGGGGGTGACGATGAGGATAACGGGAAGGCTGGCCTCTGTGCTGGCGGTTGCGACGGTTTTGGGAGGCTGTTCCATGACGCTGCCGGTCACGGGACAGATGACGACTGGTGACGAGACTTTCGCGGGCAAGGCCACCGGATATCTTGACGGTGCCGGTACCCTGGAATTGACCAGCACGCGCGGAAAGCAGTGCAAGGGCACCTTCGTCTATGTGACGCATCGCAACGGAGCGGGCACCTTCACTTGCACGAATGGCCAAAGCGGCTCTTTTGATTTTGTCTCCACGGGAACCTATGGAACGGGAACCGGCCGGATCGGCAAGCAGGAGTTCACCTTCACGTTCGGCTAGCGACCTTTCCCTCTTCGGTATCCGACGCGTCTCATGAGAGAGATGACGGCGCTATTGTCGTAGGGCGTTTTCGGCCAGGGTACGCTTCGTCGTTTGCGATGAAGCGTACCGTTTGCCCATTGATTTGGCTTGTCGATCCGGTTTTCGGAGAGTAGGAGCGCACCCGTCACCGTTGAGGCGCCGACGGTCGGGGACGGGCGTCTTGGCCTGCGCAACCGTCACCTCCGGAAAGCAATACCATGCACACGAACAAGCTGGTCGTCATCGGCGTCGGCCACGTCGGCTCCTATGTTCTCGCCGATGCGATGAAGACGGGGTTGTTCGCCAGGATCGGTGTCATCGACATCCTGAAGAATGTCGCTTTCGGCGAGGCGCTGGACCAGTCGCAGGCGACCGCGCTGACCTACATGAACAACGTCGACGTCACCGACGGCGGCTACGAACAATGTGCCGATGCCGACGTGATCATCGTCGCGGCGGGAGGCAGCGTCGTGCCGGACCCCGCCAATCCCAAGGCCGAGCCGGATCGGGCCCAACTGACCAAGGCCAACCGCGGCGTCATCCGCGAAGTGATGGCCGGCATCGCCCGATATACCCGCGACGCCATCGTCATCCTGATCACCAATCCGCTGGATACGATGGTCTACATCGCCGAGAACGAGTTCGGCTATCCGCGCGGGCGGGTGTTCGGCACGGGCACCATGCTCGACTCGGCCCGGCTGCGCAAACTGATCGCCAACACCTACGGCATCGACCCGAAGTCGGTGACCGGATTCATGATGGGCGAGCATGGCCGGACGGCGTTTCCTGTTCTCAGCCACGTCAACGTCAGCGGCATCCCCTTCGATGAGTTGGGCCGGCATTTCGAGGCCAGGGAAGACATTCGCGATCCCGATGTCGTCAAGGCACGGATCGTCTCCGCCGCCTATGAAGTCCTGAACGGCAAGGGTTGGACCAACGCCGGCGTCGCCCAGGCGGCCATCACCATGGCCAAGGCGGTTCTGCTGGACGAGCGCAGCGTCTATCCCGCCTCCACGACGCTTCGGGGCCAGTATGGCTACGATGGCGACGTGGCGCTGAGCATGCCGTGCCTGATCGGCCGCGAGGGCATCGTGAGACAGTTGCCGATCGAGCTGAACGACTGGGAAAAGAAGAAGTTGGTTGAATCGGCCGACTATATCCAGGCGACGATGAGGGACGCCGAGACCGGCCCGACACGCTGAGCGTTGCCCGGCGGCGCCTCGAAACGCCCCATCTCCGATGACCTCGGCGATGGGGCCGCGCGGGCGCTTCAGCCGGTGCTGAGCTTGCGCCCCAATCGATCTTCGACCGATGCGACCTTGCTGGCAAGGCGACTCGCCTCTCCCTCGCGATAGTCGACCTTCAGCGCCACCTCGACGCGCGGACAGTCGGCCCGCATGGCCTCGAAGCACTGGGTCACCACGGCCATCACCTCGTTCCACTCGCCCTCGAGGATGGTCCCCATGGGCGTGAGTTGGTAGGCGACGCCGCTCCTGTCGATGATGTCGAGCGACCGGGCAACATAGGGGCTGAGGCTTTCGCCCTTGCCGACGGGGTACATCGCAAATTCCAAGAGGACCATCTCGATTCCTTTCGCGGTCGGTCGCTGGCTCGATCTCATGCCGCCTGGTGCATGAAGCGGCGGGGCGGTTGTCCGACATGCCGGCTGAAAGCCGTGCTGAACGTGCTGGCCGACCCATAGCCGATCCGTCTTGCCACCTCGTCAAGCGCCATGCCACCGCCGCGCAGCAGGGTCTTGGCGAGAGCCATGCGCCAGGACAACAGGTATTCCATCGGGCGAACCCCGACCAGACGGACGAAGCGGTCGAAAAAGGCAGAGCGCGACATGCCGGCCTCGCGCGCCAGTTCCGGCACCGTCCAGGGGCGCTCGACGTCGCCATGCATCTGGCGGAGCGCGATGGCGATGCGGGGATCGGCCAGCCCGCGCAGCAGGCCTGGCCCCGCATCCTGCGGCGGCGCGGCGCGAAGCGCCTCGACCAGCAGGATTTCCACCAGACGCGCGAGAATGAGGTCGCGGCCGATATCGTCGCGCGCCGCTTCCTCGCCGACGAGGTTGACCAGTTGCGCCAGTCGCGGGACGCCACGAATGTGGATCATGCGCGGCAGCAGCGAGACGAGCAGGGCGGCGTCGGGCGAGGCAAACGTGAAATAGCCGCCGAACTGCCGCACGTCCGGCGGCCCTTCGGCGCGACCATGCCGGACTTCTCCTTCAGGCGGCGGACCGCTCTTCGGATCCATGCGCACGACGGGCGCCGGCTCCAATCCCGACATGGTGAAGGCCGGCGTGGCCGGCAGGAGGACGAAGTCCCCTTCCTCCAAAATGACCGGTGCTTCGCCGTCGACGGCGAGGCGACATCGGCCTTCCGTCACCGCGCAGAAGCCGGGTTGACCGAACTCGGCGTAGCGCACTGCCCATCGGCCGGCTCCGCTGATCCCCTTGGAGTAGATGGCCTTCGGGTTGAGGAGCCGGATTACGTCGGAGAGCGGGTCGGTCAGTTTGGACTCCTGCCAATGAAATCTGGACTTCCAGTCGGCGATAATCCTGATGATGCCCGTTACAACGGTCCTGTCAACGGCAAACACAGGAGACCGACATGAAGACCGCGCTCATCACCGGATGTTCGTCCGGCTATGGACTGGAGATCGCCCGTCACTTCCATGCCCAAGGCTGGACCGTCATCGCCACCATGCGCAAGCCACGCGAAGATGTGCTTCCGAGGTCGGATCGCCTTCGCGTCCTTCCGCTCGACGTCACCGCACCCGCCAGCATCGCCGATGCCGTGGAGGCCGCGGGGCCGATCGATGTCCTGGTGAACAATGCGGGTATCGGCGTGGTCGGCGCCTTCGAGGCAACCCCAATGGCGCATGTGCGCAAGGTGTTCGAGACCAACACGTTCGGGGTGATGGCGATGACGCAGGCAGTCATCCCGCAGATGCGCGAGCGTCGATCCGGCGTGATCGTCAACGTGACCTCCAGCGTGACGCTGGCGCCGATGCCGCTCGCCGCGGCCTATACCGCCAGCAAGCAGGCCATAGAAGGCTTCACCGGTTCGCTGGCCCATGAACTCGCGGAGTTCGGCGTGCGAACGAAGCTGGTGGAGCCCGGTTACGCCCCAACCACGCGCTTTGCCGCAAATACCGACATTCCCGTCATGGATCTCATTCCTGAGACCTATGCGGACTATGCAGGCCCCATCTTCGCCGCCTTCGCCAATCCGCCGATGACGACCAAGGAAAGCGACGTCGCCGAGGCGGTGTGGATGGCCGCAAATGACACCACGGCCCGGCTGCGCTACCCGGCAGGAGCGGACGCCGTCGCACTCGCGTCGAACGCCTGACTGGGGCGGCCATCCCTGCCGGATCGACGAGTGTCTGCCACGAAGCGCGAATTTCATGGCAAAGCGAAGGGTGTTTCGCCTCCCGACGGTCCGGGAGGCGAGGCGTTCGCAGGGCTCAGTCCAGCTTGATGACGGCGCAGCCGTAGGGCCCCAGTGCAAGCGGGCCTTTGACCGGCCGGCCCGTCAGAAGATCGGTGCCGGAGGCAACGCCGGGAACGGTTGCCGGTTCGGCATCCGTGTTGAGGACGAAGAGAAGCTGGCGATCCTCCGCTTCGCGCATCGTCACCTCGACCTTTGACGGCAGGTCGGAAATGAGCGGGGCGACGTTGGCAGCCGGAAACAGTTGGTCGGCGAGGCCTTCGACCAAAGCGTCGGTCAGGTAGGTGCCGACGTAGATCGCTCGTCCGGCACCGACCTTGCGACTGGTGACGGCTGCGCGGCCTGCAGCGAAGCGGTTGCTCCAACGGCCGATGGCCTCGACGTCGCCATCGATCTCAAGCAGTTCGTAGAGGTGGGCGGCTTCGTACTCGCGATTGCCGAGGGTGAAGGTGTAGCGGCGTTCGGTCGATCCGGCCGGAAGCGTCTTCGCCGGCTTGTACGATCCTCCTTCGCCCCCCTGAAGCAAGAACAATCCGTCGGCACCCGGCTCGGCAACGCGCCCGAACTCCTCGACGCGAACGCCGCACAGTCCGGCAAGTTCCGGCCCTGGGGCCATGGTGCGGATGACGTGGTTGTTGGTGTCCCGCGTTCCGGTCATGGCGCCGACGACCAGCGTGCCTCCGTTCCTGACGAAGGCCTCCACCGGCTCGTGCCACTCCGGCTTCCACATCACCCAGTGGGGGATGTAGAGCAGCTTGAGGCGCGAGAGATCGTCCTCGGGATGGATGAAGCCACAGGCGATGCCGTTGTCGTAGCAGTAGCGATGCAGCCGCGTCGCATCTTCGAACGGGCTCGGCAGGCCGATCGGGTAGGTCTTGTGGGCTTCCTGGTTGTCGAAGTCGGCGCCGGCGATGCCGACGTCCATGCGCACCGACGTGCCGAGAAGATCCTGCTTGATCCGGGCGATATCCGAGGCAAAGCGGCGTGCCTCCTCATAGCGGCGGCGGGGCACGTCGTCGTGGTCAAGGATGCCCATCCAGTAGATCTCGGCACCGAAATGCGCCGGGCGCCAGCGGAAGAACATCAGGCCGTCGGCGCCGCGCGCCACCGAACTCATCGCCATGCGACGCATCTCACCCGGCTCGGGCGTCATGGTCGAGAAGGTTGGCTGACTGCCGAAGCCCGAAGCCTGCTCGGGGACGATGAAGTTGCCGGTGAAGCCGCGGCAGACATCGAGGTGCAAGGCCTGGGTTGCCGCGTGACCACCTGTCCTCTGCATCTCGTCGTAGAGCATCGGGTAGATGTCGAAGCCGAGAAAGTCGAGATCCTCACCGAACTGTCCGCGGAAGTCGATGTCGACCAGACGGCCGAGGTTGTGGAAGACGAACCAGTTGCCGTTGGTGGCACGCAGGATCTCGACCTGATCGTGCTGGAAGTCCGCCGTGGCTGTCGCCAGGAAGCGGTGGAAGTCCTGAACGTGGCCGGGCGAGGGATGGCCGGGAGCCCCGGAAAGCGGCAGCACCACCTGGTCGAAGCTGTCGTAGGCCAGTGCCCAGAAAACGCCGCCCCAGGCGTGATTGAGGTCGGCGATGGTCTTGTAGCGTCCGCGCAGATAGCGGCGGAACTCGCGGGCGGTCGCTTCCGAATAGGAGGTCGAGACCGTGGTGTTGAGCTCGTTGTCGGTCTGCCAGCCGATCACGTGCGGATTGTCGCGATAGTGCTCGGCCAAAGCCCGGGTGATGCGCCGGCTGTGCAGCCGGTAGACCGGGCTGGCGGTGTCGGCGTGCTGGCGTGAGCCATGGCTGGCGGTGCGGCCGTGCTCGTCGACGCGCAGCACTTCCGGGTAGGTGGCCGTCAACCAGCGTGGCGGCGTCGCCGTCGGCGTGCAAAATATGGTGCCGACGCCATGCTGCCCCAGGATGGCGATCGCCCGGTCGAACAGCGAGAAGTCGAAAACGCCTTCGCGCGGTTCGAGGATATGCCAGGCGAACTCGCCCATGCGGACCGCGTTGAAGCCGGCGGCCGCCATACGCTTGGCGTCGCGCTGCCAGTAGCTTTCGTCGACATGCTCGGGGTAGTGCGGGGCACCAACAAGGAAATCGTCGAGGGCGAGCGGGCGCCAAACCGACAGCGGCGCCGGAGATGCGAGTTTCATGGGCTGAAGTCCTTGTCAGATCTTGGTGACGGGCTTGGTTGGGACGGCGTCTTCCCGTTGAAATCGAAGAGGTATACGGTTGTATATCGCCGATCTGGACGGTGAACACGCCGGTAAGCGCTATCCGATCCGAAGGTCGAAAGGGTGCCGGCGCCAGGAATGCCAATGCGGAGCTTCTCGGGCCGGATCCCGACCGTCACGCTTGAGCCGACGTGCGGCGTCCTGTCAATCTGGTCAATCCGTTCGATAAGGCAGTTTCGAGCGGTCGCCAAGCGGCTGAGCCGGACGGACAAAGAAAACCCCGCGTGTCCGGTGGTCCGGAACGACGCGGGGGAGAGTTGGCCGAGGCAGGCGCCCTAAGGCGGGGATCGAGGAGCCTCGGCGGGGCGTCAGGCCTGATAGCCGATCAGGGCGGCCATTTCGGTGATACGGGGATCGCAGCGGTCGCCGCCGAGGCGTCCTTCAGGGTCGGCGCGGTCCTCGTTGCGGCTCACGAAATCCTGGGCAGTGAAGCGAAGGATGTCCGGCGGAGCGTCGCCACTTTCGATGAGATAGTCGCGATACTCGTCTTCAAGCTCCTGCAGACGGGTGGTCATGGCTTCTCTCCATGGTGGTGAGCGATTTCAATCGAGCAACCCGCGAGAGGGCTTCGCGGTTCCATGGGATCTTGACGTCATCGCCAGCTCTCCAGCACTTCGTCGACGGTGGTGACTTCGAGCTGTTCGGTGAAGCGGGTGAGGTAGAGCTCCATCAGGGCGTCGTGCGTCTCGTCGATGAAGCTGCACAGAGCGTCGCCGACCAGCACCACCCGATAACCGCGGTCGATGCCGCCAAGCGCCGAGGCGAGAACGCAGACGTCGGTCTCGCCGCCGGTGATCACCAGCGTATCGATATCGGAACCGGACAGAAGCGCATCGAGCCCTCCTTCGGTCCAGGGCGAATAGACGTGCTTGTCCAGTATCCTGGCCGGCGGAGCGAACCGCTCCAGGGCCGGAACCAGTCGCACGGCGTCGGCCTCCAGATTTTCGAGCGTTATATCGGCCCAGCGCTGGTAGTAGCGCCTCCAGGTGCCGCGTCCTTCCCCTGGCCTTGCCGCCGGAATGAAGCGGGTGAACAGCGTGCGTTCGGCGTGCCGGTCGCACAACCGCTCGATCGCCGGCGTCACCCGCTCCATCCACGGCATCGCCCAGGGATAGCCGGGTCCGAAGATGCGCTGCATGTCGACGCAGACGTGCAGCGCACCTGCTCCCAACGGACCATGGATCAGACCCTGTCCGGCCATTTGCAGGTCCTAGAGCTTCACGGCCGCTTCGCGAGCCCACAATCGGAGCTTGCGACAGCTCGCAAGGAAGGTGGACACCGACGCAGCGCCCTCAAGCGGGATAAGCCCTTCATCGGCATCCGGCGCAACGCCGGCTTTCTCGAACAGGGGAGCGGCTTCGGCGGTGAAGGCGATGAACTTGCAGTGGGCGAACGCGTCGGCCACGAAGTCGCGGGCGGTCGATTCCTTGGCCAACATCTGGGCACCTTCGGCCGAGAGGACGAGCGCGACGGCGTCGAACAGCACCGACGGTCCGCCGTCGATCATGTACTGCGCCGGCAGGTGGCTGCCGTCAGCTGTCACGACGCCGCCGACCTTGGGCGCGATCAGCTCGACCATCGCCCCTTCCTTTTCGATGGCGCTCTGCAACGCCTTGAGAAGCTTGCCGTCGCAGCCGTTGGAGACCAGCACGCCAACCTTGCGGCCGACAAAGCTGTCGGGACCGTTCTCGATGATGCTGAGGGCGGGGGAGGCCGGCAGATCGTCGCGTGGCGGCACGGCTGCGTCGGCCGGCTTCGGCAGCTTTTCGATGCCGAGCTTGTCGGCCACGGTGGCGCCGAGTGCCTCGTCGATGTTGAGCAGGTGCGCGACCATGCGCTCGCGAATGACCGGGTTCTCGCATCGGCTGAGCTCGAAGGTGAGCGCCATGGCGATGTGCTTCTGTTCGACCGTCGTCTGGCTGTTGAAGAACTGCCGCGCCTGACTGTAGTGGTCGGCAAAGCTCTCCGGCCGCAACCTTGCCTTTGTTCCGTCGATCGGCTCGCGGAAGGACCGCGTGCCGCGCGCGGGATCTTCGCGCGGTCCTTCGCCCCACGAGTTCGGCTGGTAGTTGGCGCGCCCCACCGGATTGCGCATCGCCATATGTCCGTCCTGCTGGAAGTGGGCGAACGGGCACTTGGGCGCGTTGATGGGAAGGTGGGTGAAGTTGGGACTACCGAGGCGCTTCAGCTGCGTATCGAGATAGGAGAAGTTCCGGCCCTGCAGCAGCGGATCGTTGGAGAAGTCGATGCCGGGCGGTACGTTCTGCGTCATGAACGCCACCTGCTCGGTCTCGAAGAAGAAGTTGTCCGGCATCCGGTCGAGCACAAGGCGGCCGACCGGCCGCGGCGGCAGGATTTCCTCCGGGATGAGCTTGGTGGGATCGAGCACGTCGAAGTCGAACTTGTCGGCGAACTCCTGGTCGAACAGCTGAACGCACAGCTCCCACTCCGGGAAGTTGCCCGCCTGTATGGCGTTCCAGAGATCGCGGCGGTGAAAGTCGGGGTCGGCGCCGTTGATCTTCACCGCCTCGTTCCACATCACCGACTGCAAGCCGAGCTTGGGCTTCCAGATGAACTTGACGAAGGTGGACTCGTCGCGGGCGTCGAGGAAGCGGAAGGTGTGGACGCCGAAGCCTTCCATGAAGCGGAAGGAGCGAGGAATGGCCCGGTCGGACATGATCCACATGATCATGTGCATCGACTCCGGCGTCAGCGAAATGAAGTCCCAGAAGTTGTCATGCGCCGATTGCGCCTGGGGGAAGGCCCGGTCGGGCTCCGGTTTCACCGAGTGGATGACGTCGGGGAACTTGATGGCGTCCTGGATGAAGAACACGGGGATGTTGTTGCCGACGAGGTCCCAGTTGCCCTCCTTGGTGTAGAGCTTGACGGCAAAGCCGCGCACGTCGCGCGCGAGATCGAACGATCCCTTGGAGCCGGCAACGGTCGAGAAACGGACGAATGCCGGCGTCTTCTCGCCGGCCCGCTGGAAGATGTCGGCGCGAGTGAACTCGGCCAGCGACTCGTAGGTTTCGAAATAGCCGTGCGCGCCGTAACCGCGCGCATGGACGACGCGCTCGGGAATGCGCTCGTGGTCGAAATGAAAGATTTTCTCGCGGAAATGGAAGTCTTCGATGAGGGATGGACCGCGTGCGCCCACCTTCAGGGTGTTCTGGTCGTCCGCCACCGGCGCGCCCTGGGCGGTCGTCAAGGTGGGGGCATCGCCGGACTGCGTCTGATGCAGCTCGCCGCCGTTGCCCCGCAACAGCGTCTGGTCGTGGATCGTTGCTGCCGGGGCTGTGCGGTCTTGCGTTTGCTTGGCCATGCTTGTGGCTCCTTCGGATCTGTAGAGGATTGCGACTTGCTTCAAAGCTCGGGTTTCATGACCACCTTGACGCAGCCGTCCTGCTTGTCGTGGTCGTCTTCGATGCTCGGGTCGGCGAGGCGCTTACAGCGGATGTTGCCCTTGCCATGCCAGGCTCAGCGCCTTCATGCCTTGCTCCTGAGAGTGTCGCGATGGGGCGAAGGAACCTCGGATACCGCCCTTTGTTCCCGTGGGACGGGTTTGCCCGGCGGAAGATCGCATTGGCCGCGCTGGTGGAGCGCGAAGCGGGGAGTTGGCTCCGCGCCGCTCCATGTCACGGCAGGGCATAGGCGATCACGTAATCGCCGGCCTTGGTCCCGATCGATCCATGCCCGCCGGCGACGATCAACACCATCTGGCGGCCGTCAGCGAGGGCGTAGGTCATCGGCGTCGCCTGTCCGCCGGCCGGCAGGCGAGCCTTCCAAAGCTCTCTGCCGGTCGTGAGGTCGTAGGCCCTCAAATAGTTGTCGACCGCCGCGGCCAGGAAGGCGACGCCACCCTTGGTGACGATCGGGCCGCCGATGCCGGGCACGCCCAGCTTGATCGGCAGGGGCAGGGCGGTCATGTCGTAGACCGTGCCGTTGCGGTGCCTGTAGGCGATCTTTCCGGTGTTGAGGTCGGCGCCGGCCACATAGCCCCACGGCGGAGCCTGGCAGGGAATGCCGAGCGGCCCCAGGAAGGGTCCCATCACCACGCCGTAAGGCGCGCCATCGTTTCGGTTGAGGCCCTGTTCGCTGCCTTTCTCGTTCTCGCCCGGGGGCGGAATGTCCGCTCTCGGTACGAGGCGCGAGGTGAAGGCGAGATAGGTGGGCATGCCGAACATCACCTGTCGCTCGGGATCGACGGCGACGCTGCCCCAGTTGAAGACGCCGAAGTTGCCGGGGTAGACCAGCGTTCCGTTCAACGACGGTGGGGTGTATCGCCCCTCGTAGTTGAGCTGGTGGAAGCGGACGCGACAGGCCAGCTGGTCGAACATGGTCACGCCCCACATGTCCTTCTCCTGAAGCGGAGGAGGCTCGAAGGACAGCGCCGAGATCGGCTGGGTCGGCGCCGTGAAGTCCTCGGCAATCGCGCCGCCGGGAGCCGGTACCTCGGTGACCGGCAGGATCGGCTCGCCGGTGCGGCGGTCGAGCACGTAGACGTCGCCCTGCTTGGTGGGGCCGACGAGCGCGGGAACGGTGGTCCCGTCGGGTCTGGTCAGATCGAGGAGAACCGGCTGCGCCGGCACGTCCATGTCCCAGAGGTCGTGGTGGACGGTCTGGCGTACCCAGCGATCGCGTCCGGTCTCCACATCCAGGGCGACGATCGACGAGGAGTATTTCTCGACGTTGTCGCTGCGGCCCATGCCGAGCTGGTCGGGCACCTGGTTGCCGAGAGGCACGTAGACGAGCCCGAGCGCCTCGTCGACGCTGAATACGGACCAACTGTTCGGCGAGTTGGTCGTGTAAGTCTGCCCAGGAGGTAGCGGCGTGGTGTCGGCGGGGTTGCCGGAATCCCAGTTCCAGATCAGGGTGCCGGTATCGACGTCGAAGGCGCGGATGACGCCCGACTGTTCCTCCGTCGAATAGTTGTCGTTGACGGCGCCGCCGATGATGATTTTTCGCCCGGCGATGACCGGTGGCGAGGTGGAATAGTAATAGCCCTCCGGGGTGTGCTGCATGCCGGTTTCAAGGTGCAACGCGCCCTGGTCGGCAAAGCTGGTGCAAACGCTGCCCGTGCGGGCGTCCAGTGCGATCAGGCGCGCGTCGGAGGTCGGAAGATAGACGCGCTCGGCGCAGGCCGCACCGGTCGTCGCGGCGGCGTCGCGATAGTAGGAAACGCCTCGGCAGGTCTGGTGCTGACGGTTGGGATTGAGCCCGGCCTGCGGATCGTACTTCCACTTTTCCTTGCCGGTCGCCGCGTCGAGCGCGATCGCCCAGTTGTGCGGCGTGCAGAGATAGAGGGTGTCGCCGACCTTGAGGGGCGTCACCTGATAGGTCGTCTCGCCCACGTCCTCCGGCCGTTTCACGTCGCCGGTCTGATAACGCCAGGCTTCCTTGAGGTCGCCGACGTTGTCCACCTTGATCTGCGCGAGCGGCGAATAGCGCTGCCCGAGTGGTGTCCGGCCATATTGCCACCAATCGCCGTCGGGTACGCCGCGCTGATCGGCGGCCGACTGGTTCTGCTTCTCCGGCAACCGGCCGTCGAGATCATGGGGATCGACGAACATCGACCAGCCGGCAACGCCGGCCGACAGGATGCACGCCACCGCCAGAGCCAACGCGGGCGGTCTGCGAAAGGTGGGAGATATCGGGGCTCGATTGAGCCGCGACCGCACGAACGGCAACAGCAGCCAGAGGCCGATGAGCACCGGAAGGCCACCGCGCGGACCGAGTTGCCACCAGTCGAAGCCAACTTCCCAGAGAGCCCAGACCAACGTGCCGAACAGAACGGCGGCATAGACGGTGAGGGCATGGGCGCTGCGTCGATAGAGAAGCAGGGCGGTGATCAGCATGCCGCCGCCGGCGAGAAAGTAGTAGGCGCTTCCGCCGAGGACGACGAGATAGATGCCGCCGCCCAGGAGAAGCAGACCGAACAGGCCCACCAGAAGAACGCTTAAAATGACCATCGCGCGCCGTCCCTGTTGAATCGTCAACTACTGAAGCGCTCAGACGGAGATTGGTTCCCCAAAACGCCACTTTCAGCCGACGACGGGGAACTAGTTGGCTGGTGCCGGGTTGGGCGAGAGAACCAATGCAGCATAAGGATCCGAAGATGCGCGCCAATCCGCTGATGCTCGTCCTGGGGCTGCTGCTTCTCGTCATCGTGGTCTTCGCGGCGATCCGCCTTGGTGGAAATCTCGGTCGCGGCGAGGATCAGAAGGAGTTTCCGCCGCACGCGGTCCAGCAGTAGGTGCCGCCCCGATATCCAGGGAGAGCCAACCTCTTGGAGCCTTGTTCGATGGCGTGGGGTGGCCTCGGACATGCGCCCCAAAGCGGTGGGTGAACAGGCGCTCGCGCTTCGGGCCGCTTTCGGCGAACAACGGGTCGGGCGGATCCTCGGCAAGGGAGGGAGCGCGCCTGATACTCGAAAATCCGGATCCCCCGTTGCGCGCGCCGGTGCTCATTCCCTTCATCCAGACCTATATTGCCCATGCCGGCAGGCTGTTCCGCGACAAGGCACGTCCTGGAGACGGCTACAATGATGAATTGGCGGCAGGACCGATGATCTGAGTTGTTTCGAGTTGAAGCGCGCCGTCACTTATGGTCCAGCGTTGGCGCGCCATGATCGCGAACGAGACGTCGGTAGAGACAGGCGTAGCGCTCGGCGCTGCGCGCCCAACCGAAGCTGGTCCTCATGGCTTGCGTCTGCAGTCGGGACCAGGTGTCGGAACTGTCGTAGGCGGTCAGCGCGCGGTCGATGGCCTGGTAGAGGTCCTCGACCGAGCCGGGGTGGAACTGGAAACCCGTCGCCGCACCGGCCGCCGTTGCCGCTTCGTTGGCGTCGATCACCGTTTCCGCCAGCCCCCCTGTGCGCGCGACGACCGGAATGGCGCCATACCTCAAGGCATAGAGCTGCGTCAGTCCGCAGGGTTCGAAGCGGGATGGCTGGACGACGATGTCGCTTCCGGCATGAAGCAGGTGGGCCGATTCCTCGCTGAAACCGACGTGCACGACCACGCGACCGGAGTGCTTCCGCGCCTGTTCGGCAAGCCCGCAGACGATGTCGGGATCGCCCTCGCCGATGACGATGAGACGTGCACCCCGGTCGACGATGCCCTGCACCACGGGTGCCAGAAGATCGATTCCCTTCTGCCAGGTCAGCCGGCTGATGACGCTGAGGATCGCGCCGTCCCCCGGTATCAGGCCAAAGGTCTGTTCGACTGCCTCGCGGTTGGCGCGGCGGCGCTCGATGGAATGAAGATCGTAGTTCTCGCTAATGTACGGGTCGGTGAGCGGGTTCCAGACGTCTTCGTCGATCCCGTTGACGATGCCGGAGAGCACCGACCGCCGGCTTTGCAACACGCCGGACATCCCCATTCCCTGCTCTTCGGTCAGGATTTCGCGGGCGTAGGTCGGCGACACGGTGGTCACCGCGTCACTGAGCCGGATGCCGGCCTTCAGGAAGCTGATGTCGCCATAATACTCGAGCCCGTCGACATGGAAGAAATGGTCGGGCAGGCCGAGCGACGGGAACACGCTTGCCGGGAACTGGCCCTGGAAGGCCAGATTGTGAATGGTGACGACCCTGGGAACGTCAACGCCCGCCGCCCGCATGTAGGCGGCCGTGAGCCCGGCCTGCCAATCGTGAAGATGAACGAGGTCGGGGCGCCAGTCGTCCACGCCTTCCGCGGCAATTCTCGCCCCGACGGCCGACAAGAGCGCGAAGCGGCGCCAGTTGTCGGGATAGTTCCGGCCCTGATCGTCGAGATAGGGGCCTCCGCGGCGGTCGAACAGCGCGGGGCAGTCGACCAGCAGCAGCTCCAGCTCGTGGCAGTGGCTGGCCCACAGGGTGACCTCCTCGCCGAGCACCGACATGTGCCCCACGACCTCGCGGTCGTCGCAGTTGGCGAGCGCCATCGGGTAGGCCGGAATGAGGGTCCTGGTGGCAATGCCTTGTGACAGCAATGCCTTCGGCAGCGAACCGATGACGTCGGCGAGACCGCCCGTCTTGACGACCGGAAAGGCTTCCGAGGCCACGGCCAGGACGGCAAGCGGCTCGTAGCGCCTGATCAGATGGGCCTCCGGAAGTTCGTCAGGGATTGTCCTGTCCGACACCTGTTCACCGTTGTCGGCGGGGGCGATTGCGAACTTTCGGGTCACTTGCGTCACCTCTTGTGCCGGATGGCGGCCGGACGCCTCAGATGTCTTTGGAACCAAACCGTCATGCATTAGTTCCCCCCGAAACGGGAGAAAGCGGCCACAAGGGAACAATCGTCTGACGCAACGGTTCGATCGGTCGAACGCACGCACGCTCAGGCTGGCGAGTCGAAACATGCCGGGAAATCAGAACAAGCCGGACAGATCTTGGGGACTCGGAAAACGGCAACGGCCGGGCGCGATACAACCAAAAGGAAATCGGGCCGGCCACCATCATAGCGCATTGAGTCCTCTACTGGAAGACGGCAACCACCGTGGCGAAGGCCTTGTCGGAACGACCGGGACGGTGGGTGCCTGCAACCTAGAGGTACGAGTGGATCACAAGGTCGGTTCAGGAGAATGACATGTCGAACAAGAAAGTTGCTCTGATTACGGGTGCGGGATCGGGCATCGGACGGGCGTCCGCCATCGAACTGGCCCGGAACGGATTTGCCGTCGGCCTGCTGGGGCGTACGCCATCGGAGCTGGAGGAGGTGGCGGAGCTACTTCGCAGGTCCGGCGCCGAGGTGGAACGGCTGGATGCCGACATCTCCATCGAGGACCAGATGAGCGCGGCGGTCTCCCGTCTCGTCGAGCGCTTCGGTCGCCTGGATGCCGTCGTCGCCAACGCCAGCATCAATGGGACCTGGGCACCGATCGAGGATATCAAAGCTGACGAGTGGGACCAGACGATCGCCGTCAACCTGCGCGGCACCTACCTGACCTTGCGCTTCGCCGTGCCTCATCTCAAGAATGGCGGTGGCGGCTCCATCGTCGTCGTCTCTTCCATCAACGGCACGCGCACGTTCACCTCTCCCGGTGCGACCGCCTACGCGGCCACCAAGGCCGCCCAGTTGGCCATGGTGCAGCAACTGGCCCTGGAACTCGGGCGTCACCGCATCCGCGTCAATGCCGTCTGCCCCGGTGCGATCGAAACCAATATCGACGACAGCACGACGAAGCGCGCCGAGGAGGAAACGGCCATCCCCGTGGTGTGGCCGGAAGGGCAGGTTCCGCTTACCGGCGGCAGGCCGGGGCGGGCGGAAGACGTCGCGCATCTCATCACCTTCCTGGTGAGTGACGCGTCCTCGCACATCACCGGCACGCCGGTCTGGATCGATGGCGGGCAGGGGCTGTTGCGCTGACGCGAGCCGGGTGCGCGTCACCCGTCAGGCGCCCGTGCCCGAGAGAAGCCCATGAAGGGAGGCTGGAGATCGGGCCAGCCTTACGGCGTCCAGCCAGGTGGCCGATCGGGCATTTCTCGCGATGCAGGCGAGCAGACCGAGATGCGACGCCCCCCTATGCGCGGGGGACAGCGTCAGGAAGACGATGTCGACCGGCGCCTCGTCGATCGCCTCGAAGTCGATGGGCTGTCTCAGGCGGACCAGCAACGTGAAAGGGGCGCTGAGTTCGGGCACATTGGCATGGGGAATGGCGATGCCGTTGCCTATGCCCGTGGAGCCCAGGCGCTCGCGGCCGGTCAACAGGTCCAGAATGACGGTCTCGTCGATGCCGGTTCGTCCGGCCGCGAGGTGCGCCAGGTCACGCAGGAGTTCCGCCTTGGAGGCGGCCCGATGGTCGACGAGCACATCCTGGGGGTCGATCATATCGGCGAGTTCCATGGTCTTCTCACATTAAGCGTCAAGGGGCGGCGCAAGCGCGGATGGTTTGGCAATCTCAGTCGGCGGCGCGGAGGCGGTATCCGACCCCGGTCTCGGTGAGGATGTACTGGGGTTGATCGGGGCTCAGCTCGATCTTCTGGCGAAGCTGGCGCACGTAGACGCGGAGGTATTGAACGTCCGCAGATCCGCCCCAGACCTGCCGAAGAATATGCTGGTGGGTCAGCACCTTGCCGGCATGCTGCACCATCAGGCGGAGGATGTCGTACTCCTTGGGCGAAAGGGCCACGTCCCGCCCTCCCATCTTGACGATGCGCTTGACGAGATCGACGGACAGGTCGCCGGCCTGAAAGATCGGCCGCTCGCCCTGCTGTTGCAGTCGATGGCGCAAGGCGACGCGGATACGCGCCGCCAGTTCGGCAACCCCGAAGGGCTTGGTGACGTAATCGTCGGCGCCCGCTTCGAGTGCCTGGACGATGCCTGTTTCGTCGGTCCGGCTCGACAGGATGATGACGGGGAGTTCCAGGCCGGATGCCCGCCAGCCGGTGAGAAGGTCGTGCCCCTGCACATCGGGCAGGCCAAGGTCGAGAATGATGACGTCCGGCTTCTCCTCGGCAAGGCTCGCCACGGCGGCGGCGGCATCGGCGGCCTCGCGAACGACATAACCCTCCGTGGTCAGCCCGACGCGCAGAAGACGACGGATGGGGGCCTCGTCATCCACGACCAGTATCTTGATCGCCGGCGCTGTCATGATGGCTCTTTCACGGGTTCGGTTTGCGGGGGAATGGGAAGGCGGATGGTGAAGATCGCCCCTGAGCGGTCGGCGCGATTCGTTGCCGAGATGGTTCCGCCCATCGCCTCGACGAAGCCGCGGCAGATGGCAAGGCCGAGGCCGGTGCCGGCCGGGACGTGGTCTGTCTTGCGCACGCGGTAGAAGCTGTCGAAGATGCGTTCGAGATCCTCCGGTGGAATGCCGGGGCCTTCATCGACGAGGCGCAGCATGACGTGGTTGCCGTCCTGCCATCCCTGGATGGCGATGGTGGTGGCCGGCGGCGCGTATTTGGCGGCATTGTCGAGCAAGTTGAAGACGACCTGCTCGAACAGCACGGCGTCGATCTTGAGCATCGGCAGGTCGGGCGGCAGCGCGACTTCGACCGTGTGGCGAGCAAGGAGCCGACCGGCCCGGCGCAGTGCGCTGCCGACGATGTCGCCCGGGAAATGCAGCGAGGCGTTCGGCTGCATGGCGCCGGATTCCAGCCGCGTCATGTCGAGCAGGTTGCCGATGAAGCGGTGCAGGCGTTCCGATTCCTCGATGATGGTCGAAACGAGCTCGGCCCGGTCGGCGTCGGGCAGCGAAGCATCGTAATCCTTGAGGGTGCCGGCGGCCCCGAGAATGCCGGCCAGGGGCGTCTTGAGGTCGTGAGAGATCGACGACAGCAGCGCCGTCCGCAGCCGGTCGGCCTCTGCGGCCAGTCGGGCGCGCTCGACGTCGGCGACGAGCTGAATGCGCTCGATGGCGACGGCGGCCTGATCGGCGAGCGCGTCGAACAGCCGCTGTTCCTCGGGCGTCAGCAATGGGCCGGGCTTGTCGTTGTCGAGGCCAATGACGCCGATCGGCGTCCGGCCCGTTCGCAGCGGCATGTAGAGCCGCTTGGCGCCGGGCAGCGTGTAGGCGCCGCGTCCGGCCGGCTGCTCGTGTTCCCAGGCCCAGCGGGCGGCGGCGATGTCGGCATCGACCAGCGTGTCATCAGGCGGATAGCCGACCTTGACCGCGAGC
The DNA here is from genome assembly GCF_950100655.1 of Pleomorphomonas sp. T1.2MG-36. Classification (NCBI taxonomy): domain Bacteria; kingdom Pseudomonadati; phylum Pseudomonadota; class Alphaproteobacteria; order Hyphomicrobiales; family Pleomorphomonadaceae; genus Pleomorphomonas; species Pleomorphomonas sp. T1.2MG-36. The sequence continues at coordinate 645,153 of NZ_CATNLY010000001.1, read as the reverse complement.
GTATCGCCATCGGGCATCAGCACGACCACGCGCAGCCGCAACATGGCGGCGATCTGGTAGGCGGTGGCCCAGAGCACGTCGTCCAGCGTGCCGGTGCCGGCCAGTTTGCGCGAGAACTGATAGAGGTTCTCGGTCATCCGCGCCCGCTGTCGGGCTGCTGCGGCCTGCCGGTGCAGTCGCGCGGCGAGGTTGCTGGCCGTCACGGCTACGATGAGGAAGATCACCAGCGCGACCACGCTTTCCGGGTCGCTGATGGTCAGGGTATGGCGGGGCTCGAGGAAGAAGAAGTTGAAGGCGAGAGCGCTGGCAAAACAGGCATAGAGAGCCGGCCACAGGCCCGATGTGATGGCCGAGGCCAGCACCGCCATGAGGAAGACGAGGCCGAGATTGCGGACATCGAGGAAGCTGTTGAGGGCGCCGCTGACGGCAAGCGCACCGGCGACGTAGAGGGTCGAGACGAGATAAGGCTTGATCCGGACGGTTTGGGCGGGCGGCGCGGTGCGGATGCCCTTCGCTTGTCCGGCTGTACGATCGGCGCCTGAAATGACGTGGATGCTGATGTCGCCGGCGCGGCGGATCAGGTCGTGCGAAACCGACCCCTCGAACAGCTCCCGCCACCGTTCCTTGTTCGGCGTGCCGACGACGACATGGGTGAAGTTGTTGGCCTTGGCGTGGCGGATGATGTCACGGGCGATGTCCTGACCGGGAATGGTCACCGCTTCGCCGCCGAGCTGTTCGGCGAGGCGCAGGTGATCGGCCAGTCTCCCCTTGTCGGCTTCCGCCAGCACCACCGAACGGGCGGTTTCCACGTGGATGGCCGCCCACGGCGCCCTGAGGCGATCGGCCTGCCGGCGCGCGTAACGCACCAGAGCGGCGGAGCGGGGTTGCTCGTCGACGCAAACCAGAACCCTGTCGCCGGCCTCCCACGGTCCGGCGATGGCATGGGCCTGCATATGGCTGACGAGCTGATCGTCGACGCGCTGGGCCGTGCGCCTCAACGCCAGCTCGCGCAGGGCGGTGAGATTGCCGGGCGAGAAATAGTTGGCCGTGGCGCGGGCGGCGGTCTTCGGCAGGTAGACCTTGCCCTCGTGGAGCCGCTTGATGAGATCGTCCGGCGTCAGGTCGATGATCTCGATGTCGTCGGCCCGATCGATGATCGAATCCGGGACGGTCTCGCGCACGCGAATGCGGGTGATGCGGGCGACGACGTCGTTGAGGCTTTCGACATGCTGGATGTTGAGGGTGGTGTAGACGTCGATGCCACGGTCGAGCAGTTCCTCGACGTCGAGGTAACGCTTCGGATGCCGGCTGCCCTCGACGTTGCTGTGGGCGAGTTCGTCGACCAGCACGAGCTGGGGGCGGCGAGCGATGATGGCGTCGAGATCCATCTCGTCGAGCTCTCGGCCCCGGTAGCCGAGCCTGAGGCGGGGGACGATCTCGAAGCCGTCGAGCAACGCTTCGGTCTCCGGCCGTCCATGGGTTTCGACGATGCCGAGGACCACGTCGGCTCCGTCGGCCCGGCGGGCCCGTCCGGCCAATAGCATCTCGTAGGTCTTGCCGACTCCTGGCGCGGCGCCAAGGAAGATCTTGAGGCGGCCACGGGCCTCCCGCTCGGCGCTTTCGAGAAGCGCGTCGGGCGAGGGCCTGTCGTCGGCGTTCCTGGCATACTGAAGCGACATGTCGTCCTCGTAGGGGGTCGGAGCCGCCGGGCGGCTCCGACAGGATTCGATCACTTCTTCGACAGGCCGTCGAGAGCGAGGTTGAGTTTCAACACGTTGACGGTGGGTTCGCCCATGAAACCCAGTTCCCGCCCGCCGATCCCGGCATCGACAAGCCGCTTGAGTGCGGCCGGGTCGAGACCGCGTGCCTTGGCGACGCGCGGTATCTGGAAATAGGCCGCTTCGGGCGAGATCTGCGGGTCGAGGCCGCTGCCGGATGTGGTGACGAGATCGATCGGCACCGGCACGCCGGGATTCTCGCTTTTCAGCTTCTCTGCGTCGGCGCGGATGCGATCGATCAGCTTCGGATTGGCCGGGCCGAGGTTGGAGCCGCTCGAACTCGACGCGTCATATCCGCTGCCGGCGGCGGAGGGACGGCCGTGGAAATAGGCTTCGCCCGAGAAGGTCTGCCCGATCAGTTCCGAGCCGATGACGACGCCGGTCCGCTCGATCAGGCTGCCGGCGGCCTGATGGGGGAACACGGCGCCGGCAATGCCGGTCATGGCCAGCGGATAGGCGAGCCCGGTCAGAGCCGCCATGGCGAGGAGGGTGACGGCCGCGGGCCTCAGATGGTTCAGCATGGATGTATCCTTCAAACGAGGCCGAGAGCGGTGACGGCGAGATCGATAGCCTTGATGCCGACGAAGGGCACGATGATGCCGCCGAGGCCGTAGATCAGGAGGTTGCGGGTGAGCAGAGCGCCGGCGCCGACCGGCCGGTAGCGAACGCCTTTCAGCGCCAGCGGGATCAAGGCCACGATGATCAGGGCGTTGAAGATGATCGCCGACAGGATGGCGCTTTGCGGCGTGGCGAGGCCCATGATGTTGAGCGCGCCGAGCTGCGGGTAGAAGGCCAGGAACATCGCCGGGATGATGGCGAAGTACTTGGCGACGTCGTTGGCGATCGAGAAGGTGGTGAGTGCGCCGCGCGTCATCAGCAGCTGCTTGCCGATCTCGACGATCTCGATCAGCTTCGTCGGGTCGCTGTCGAGGTCCACCATGTTGCCGGCCTCGCGGGCGGCGACGGTGCCGGTGTTCATGGCGACGCCGACATCCGACTGGGCCAGCGCTGGCGCGTCGTTGGTGCCGTCGCCGCACATGGCCACCAGCTTGCCCTTGGCCTGCTCGGCACGGATGAGGTTCAGCTTGTCCTCCGGCGTCGCCTGGGCGAGGAAGTCGTCGACGCCGGCTTCGGCGGCGATGGCGGCGGCGGTCATCGGGTTGTCGCCTGTGATCATCACCGTGCGGATGCCCATGCGGCGCAGTTCGGCGAAGCGCTCGCGAATGCCGCCCTTGACGACGTCCTTGAGCTCGACGACGCCGAGAAGGCGGCCGTTCCTCATCACCGCCAACGGCGTGCCGCCGGTCCTGGCGATACCGTCGGCGAGCGACCGCACCTCGCGCAACGTCACTGGCGCCGCCGGATCGGCCTGGGCAAGGATGGCGTCCACGGCGCCCTTGCGGATGCTGAGGCCGTCGTGGTCGACGCCGCTCATCCGGGTCTGGGCGGTGAATGGCACGAAAGTGGCGTGCAGGCTCTTCATCTCCCGTCCCCTGAGGCCGTACGTCTCCTTGGCGAGCACGACGATCGACCGGCCCTCGGGCGTTTCGTCGGCCAGGGATGCGAGCTGCGCCGCGTCGGCCAGCTCCTGTGCGGTGACGCCTTCCACCGGATGGAAGGCCGTGGCCTGACGATTGCCGAGCGTGATGGTGCCGGTCTTGTCGAGCAGCAGGGTATCGACGTCGCCGGCCGCCTCGACCGCGCGGCCGGACATGGCCAGCACGTTGAAGCGGACGAGGCGGTCCATGCCGGCGATACCGATAGCCGAGAGCAGCGCGCCGATGGTCGTGGGAATCAGCGTGACGAACAGGGCGACCAGCACGACGACCGGGATGGAGCCGCCGGCATAGGTGGCAAAACTCGGGATCGTCACCGTGGCCAGAACGAAGATCAGCGTCATGCCGGCCAGGAGGATGTTGAGCGCGATTTCGTTGGGCGTCTTCTGGCGCTCGGCGCCTTCCACCAGTCCGATCATGCGGTCGATGAAGGTGGAGCCGGCCGCGGCCGTGATGCGCACGCGGATCCAGTCGGACAGCACTTCGGTGCCGCCGGTCACCGCCGAGCGGTCGCCGCCCGACTCCCGGATCACCGGGGCCGACTCGCCGGTGATCGCCGCCTCGTTGACCGAGGCAACGCCCTCGATCACCTCGCCGTCGGAAGGAATGATGTCGCCCGCCTCGACCAGCACGACGTCGCCGACCTTGAGGCTGTGGCCGGGAACCGTCCGATAGGCATTGTCGGCGCCGGTCAGCAGCTTAGCCTGGGTTTCGGTTCGAGTGCGGCGAAGGGCGTCGGCCTGCGCCTTGCCGCGCCCCTCCGCCACCGCTTCGGCGAAGTTGGCGAACAGCAGCGTGAACCACAGCCAGATCACGATCTGGAAGGAAAAGCCGAGTTCGCCACTGCCGGTGATGGCGTCCTTGACGAGAAGCACGGTGGTGAGCGCCGAAACGGTGGCGACGACGAACATCACCGGGTTGCGGATCAGGCTGCGCGGGTCGAGCTTGCGAAAGGCGCCGCCGATGGCCGGAAGCAGGATGCGAGTGTCGAGAAGGCTCGCGGATTTGGTCTTGCTCATGAATAACTCCTGTCCGTCCGACGCTCAGAAGGTCTCACCGGCGGTGATCGCCAGGTGTTCGACCACTGGACCGAGCGCCAGTGCCGGGAAGAAGGTGAGGCCGCCGACGATGACGATGACGCCGGTGAGCAGACCGACGAACAGCACGCCGTCGGTGGGGAAGGTGCCGGCCGATGCGGGAACGGTCTTCTTGGCGGCGATGGAGCCGGCAATCGCCAGCGCCGGAACGATCACCAGGAAGCGCCCCATCAGCATGGCGATGCCGAGGGTGACGTTGTACCAGGGCGTGTTGCCGGAAAGGCCGCCGAAGGCCGAGCCGTTGTTGGCCGCCGCCGAGGTGTAGGCGTAGAGGATTTCCGAGAACCCGTGCGGTCCCGCGTTGGCGATGGACCCGACGCCGGTCGGCAGCACCACCGCTACGGCGGCAAAGCCGAGCATTGCGAGCGGCAGGCAGAGAACGGCCAGCATGGCCATCTTGACTTCCTTGGCCTCGATCTTCTTGCCGAGGTACTCGGGCGTGCGGCCGACCATCAGCCCCGCGACGAAGATGGCGATCACCACGAACATCAGGATGCCGTAGAAGCCGGCGCCGACGCCGCCGATGATGATCTCGCCGAGCATCATGTTGATCATCGGGATCATGCCGCCGAGCGCCATGAAGCTGTCATGCATGGCGTTCACCGCGCCGCAGGAGGCGGCGGTGGTGACGACTGCGAACAGCGCCGAAAGGGCGGTGCCGAAGCGGGCTTCCTTGCCTTCCATGTTGCCGCCGTCGATGCCGAGGGCATGGACCAGCGGATTGCCGGCCGCTTCGGCCCAGTAGCAGACGGCGACGCCGACGAGGAACAGCGTGCCCATGGCCGCGAAGATCGCCCAGCCCTGCCGCTCGTTGCCGACCATGCGGCCGAAGACGTTGGTGAGCGCCGCGCCGATGGCGAAGATCGCCACCATCTGGATCAGGTTGGAGAGCGCGCCAGGGTTTTCGAACGGGTGGGCGGAGTTGACGTTGAAGAAGCCGCCGCCATTGGTGCCGAGCATCTTGATGGCGAGCTGGGAGGCGACCGGACCGACGGCGATGGTCTGCCTCGCGCCTTCCAGCGTGGTCGCTTCAACGGAGCCTCCGAGCGTCTGAGGAACGCCGAGCGCGACGAAGACAATCGTCAGGACGATGCAGAGCGGCAGCAGCAGGTAGAGCGTCGCCTGGGTCATGTCGACCCAGAAGTTGCCCACCGTTCGCGCCGACTTGCGGGCGAAGGCGCGGATCAGCGCCACGGCCAGCGCGATGCCGGTGGCCGCCGACAGGAAATTCTGCACCGTCAGTCCAAGCATCTGCGACAGGTAGGACATGGTGGTTTCGCCGCCGTAGTTCTGCCAGTTGGTGTTGGTCACGAAGCTGACGGCGGTGTTGAAGGCGAGCTCCGGCGGCACGCTGGCCATGCCGGTTGGGTTGAGCGGCAGGGAGCCCTGGAGGCGCAGCAGCGCGTAGAGAAGCAGGAAGCCGAAGAGATTGAACAGCAGCAGCGACAGCGCGTAGCCGGTCCAGTGCTGCTCTTCCCGCTCGGTTGTGCCGGCGAGCCGGTAGAGGCCGCGCTCGAGCGGCCCGAGAACGAACGACAGCGGCGTCCGCTCGCCGGTGAAGACCGCCGTCATATAGCCGCCCAGCGGCCTGACGAGCAGAAAGATGATCCCGCAGAAGACGAGGATCTGTATCCATCCATTGATGGTCATTGGGAAATTCCTGATCGGCTGAGGTCAGAAGCGTTCGGGGCGAACGAGGGCGTAAATCAGGTAGCCTGTGAGGAACGCCGCCGTGGCGCCGCCGAGGATGTATTCAAAAAGCATGGTGGGCACTCCAGCGCTCAGAGCCGGTCGCAGGTTCGGACGTAGCCGAACATCAGTGCGAAAAAGCCGATGCCTGTCAGCGAGAGGACGATATCCATCTTCGGACTCCAAAATTCATTCCAGACGGGGATTCGGCCGCGCCAGATGCCCGTCTGCGTGCGAACTCGTCGTCCCGCCGGGGGGCTTGCGCGAGATTGCCGAGTTCCGAACTCAGGATAGGTCCGACCCGCATAGGGGTTCGAGACGGAGCCACGGGCAAAGATATAAAAAAGTCATAGGGATCGAGGCCGCGAGCCGCTCCGGGCAATTGCCTCTCACAGTGTTAAGTGATCTAGATTCCGCCATCGGTCATGCGTCAGGGGGCGGGGATGAAGATCACGGTCATCGGCATGGGGGCGGTGGGCACCGAGGTTGTCGGCCATCTGCTCGATAGCGGCGTCGCATCGGAAATCGTGGTCATCGACCAGGCGGCGGCCAAGGCCCAGGCGGAACTCTGGGACTTCTCGCACACGACATCCTTCATCTACGCACAGAACCCGCGCCTGACGGCGGGCGACTACGCGGACTCCTCCGCCAGCGACATCGTGGTGATCACGGCGGGCGCCCAGATCAAGCCGGGGCAGACGCGCGACGCTCTCGCGCAGATCAACAGCGCCATCATGAAGTCGATCATCGCCGATGTTGAGCGGACGTCGCCGGGCGCCATCGTGCTGATGGTCACCAATCCCGTCGACATCCTGGTGCAGGTGGTGCTGCGGCACTCGTCCTTCCCGAAGGAGCGGGTGATCAGTCTCGGCACCATCATCGACACCGCCCGCTTCATGCGCATCGTCAGCGAGCACGTGGCGATCGACCCGAAGAACATCTTCGGCTGGGTGCTTGGCGACCACAGCGAGACAGGATTCATTCCCTGGAGCCTCTGCAACGTCTGCGGTCTGGATGTCGACACCTACTGCGAATTGAACGGCCTGCCACCGATCGATCGTACCGAGGTGCGGCGGCGCGTGCTGCAGATCGGCCTCGATATCTTCGCGGGCAAGGGCAACACCAACCACGGCATTGCCGCCTCGGTGTTCCGGATCATCCGGGCGATCGCCGGCAACGAACGGTCCGTGCTGCCGGTCGGCACGCTTCTGCAAGGCGAGTATGGCGTTTCCGACGTGGTGATGAGCGTGCCCTGCGTGATCGGCCGCGCCGGCCGCGAGGCCATCGTTGCCTGCCGGTTCACCGAAGAGGAGCAGGCGGCCTTCGAGGCCTCGCACGCGCACGTGCTGGCGCTTCTTGCGCAGGCCGAGGCGCAGGCGACGGGGTAGGCCGCCCGCGCCGTCCCTCAGATATCGACGCGCGTCAGCCGCAATGCACGGCCGTCCGTGGCGACGAGATCGTCCATCGCCGTCTCCAGCGCGTCGCGATCCTCGACACCGCGCAGCATGCGTCCGGCCAGCCTGTCGAAGCGCCCGGCGGCGATGTCGGCGATGAGGGCGGCGGCCCGGGTCGGCGGAATGTTCACGCCTTCGTCGAACAGTCGCTCGATGTCGGGCAGGTGCCTCTTGCCCTCGTCCGAGTGGAGCTGCAGTTCGGTCATGGCGGTGCGCACCAGCCCCGGATCGACGGCGAAGGCAAGGACGCCGGCGTCCTTTACCGTGTCGTTGAAGCACTCGGTGAAGCGCATGATCGCGGCCTTGCTGGAGGCGTAGCCGGAGCCGTTGGGGAAGCTGGTTCCGGTGCCGCCGCCGACCAGATTGACGATGCGTCCGGCTCCCCGGTCGCGCATGGCCGGCGCCACGGCGCGGCAGGTGTGGAAAGTGCCGCGCAGGTTGATCTCGACGTCGGCCCACCACGCCTCGGGGTCGCAGTCCCAGATCGGCCCGAAGGCCCGGAACGAACCATGGTTGTTGACGAGGGTGTCGATGGGGCCGAGTTCGGCGGAAACGTGGGCAACGGCCGCTTCGACGGCGGCCCGGTCGACGAGATCGACGGGGAGGGCGATCGCCTTGCCGCCTTCGGCGGCGATCAGGGCGGCGGTCTCCTCGATTTCCCGTGCGGTGCGGGCAAGGGCCGCCACCTTGGCGCCGGCGCGGGCCTGATGAAGGGCGATCTCCCGCCCGATGCCCCTGCCGGCACCGGTGACGATTGCGACGGTTCCTGCGAGACGTGCCATGGCGGTTCTCCCGTATTGGATTTTGTCGTATGATTACGTTGTCAATGCCATCCTCAGGGCAAGCTAGCCTGTGGCGCGGCCCGCATCAAGCGGGACGGCAATGGCGGGGTCATGGTCTCGCCGTCGCGGTCGGTCAGGTGCTGGCCCGATCGGCTCGCAACACCATCAGACCGGCGGCGATGATGATGGCCGCGCCGATCCAGGTGAACAGTTCGACGGACGCGCCGAACACCAGCCAGCCATTGAGCGCGCCCCAGAAGATGAGGCAGTACTGGAACGGCGCCACGAAGGACGCTGCGCCGACGCGGTAGGCGCGGACGATCAGCAGATTGCCTGCGAAGAGGCAGAAGCCGGCGAGAAGGACGAGCGCCATATCGCCGCCCGAGGGCGCCGGGAAGCCCGTGGTCATCAGGGTCACGATGCCGCTGCCGATCGCCAGGATGATCATCGGGCAGATGACCAGGGCGAGATCGGACTCGCGCGGTGGCGCGATGCGGATCATCACCAGCGTCACCGCGAAGATGAGTGCCGAGCCGGCGGCGGCGAAATGGCCGAGACCGAAGCCCATGGCGCCGGGACGGAATGCGACGAGAACGCCGACGAATCCAAGCACGACCCCTATGGCCACCAACGGGGAAGGGCGCTCTCCGAGGCCGACGATGGCGATCACCGAGACGAAGATCGGCGTGAGAAAGGTGAGAACGTAGACGTCGGCGAGCGGAACGACGGTGAAGGCATAATAGATGATCGCGGTCTCGCTCGCGAGGAGAGCGCCGCGGCCGAGCGTGAAGGCGGGCGTTACCGGAACAAGGGCGCGTCCCTGACCGATGCCGAAGCCGTAAAGAGCGATCAGCACCGTTGCAACGCCGGTGATCATCGCCGTCACGGCGGCGACGGGCATGAACTGGCTCTCGTATTTGACGATGGTGTCGGCGACCGAGAAGATCCCGAATGCGCAGACGGCAAGCAGGGCGCCCCTGAGGTTGTCGCTGAGGATCATGACGGATCTCCGGAGGTGGCGGCCGCCTTCAGCGTCCGGATCCGGTCGGCATCGGTCAGGCGCCGCTCGTCCGGTCCGAAGCCGAAGTGGCGGATATCCTCGCCGTTGGCTTCGGTGCGACCGCAGGAGGAGTGCAGCCAGTGGGCGCGCGTATCCCTATGGATGGCCGCCGCGTTTTCCGGACGAACACCGCTGCCCGCCATGATGTCGATCCGGCCGGCGGCGCGTTCGACCATGGCGGCAATGACGGCTGCGCCCGCCTCGGCGGAGAGCGCGCCGCCGGAGGTCAGGATGCAGTCGAAGCCGAGGTGGATGGTGATGTCGACGGCGGTAACCGGATCGGGCAGCAGATCGACGGCACGGTGCAGCGTCTTGCCGAGGTGACCGGCAGCGTCGACGAGGCGGGCGAGCGCCGCGATGTCGAGTTCGTTTTCGGCGGTCGTCGCCCCGAGAACGACGCCTGCGAGCCCCGCCGCCCGCACCGCCGCGATGTCGGCGAGCATGACGTCCATCTCGGCGTCGGTAAAGACAAAGTCGCCGGCGCGCGGCCGGATCATGGCGCGCACCGGCACCGTGGACTTCGAGGCGGCGGATATGAGGCCCGGCGAGGGGGTCAGGCCGCCGAGATCGAGCGCCGAACAGAGTTCGATGCGGTCGGCTCCGCCTGCGGCGCAGGCCGCGAGGCCGGATACGTCGTCCATGCAGACTTCGAGGCGAATGGTCATGGCGCGGGCGCCTCCGAAACGTGGATCGCGGCGCCGACGAGACCTTTCTCCGGCCCTGTCTCGGTGGGCACGCAGAGCGCTTGGGCGCGCTGGCCGAGCGTGCGGGAGCGCACTTCGGCATCGATGGCGGCGATGAGGGCGGCGTTGCGGGCCAGGCCGCCGCCGATCGGGACGATGTCGGGGTCAAGAATGTTGACCGTATTGGCGAGTGCGCCGCCGACCACGTCGAGGTAGACGTCTAGCGTCCGGACCGCGTCCGGCTCGCCCTGCTGCCAGGCGGCGAGAATGGCCGGGCTGTCCGCTTCGATGCTGGTGAGGTGGCGGTGCAGCCGCTCGAGACCGCGCGCGCCGCCCAGCGTATCGACACAGCCGGGCCGGCCGCAGCCGCAGCGGACGATGGGCAGCGTGGCGCCGGTGCGTGTCGCCGCAGCCGGACCGTGCCCCCACTCGCCGGCGCTGCCGGTCGAACCCATGACGAGCCGGCCGTTCAGCACGAACGCGCCGCCGACGCCCGTGCCGATGATCACGGCAAGGACCGACGCGTGCCCCTTGCCGAGGCCGACGTTGGCTTCGGCGAGGGCGAAGGCCTTGGCATCGTTGAGTACGCTCACCCGACGGTTCAGGCGGTCCTCAAGGTCGGCGGCAAGCGGCTTGCCGTCGGCGCAGGGAATGTTGGCAACGATAAGCCGGCCGTCGCGCGGATCGACGACACCGGCTATGGAGATTCCAATCGGCTCGTCACCTTGTCCTGCAAGATCGGCAATGGCGGCGCAGAACGCATCGTAGTCGCGAATGGGGGTCGGAACACGGCCGATTTCACTGGCCGCCAGATCGGCGCCGACTCGTGCTGCCGCGATTTTCGTTCCACCGATGTCGAAGGCAATGGCCATACGTTCCTCTCCGAGATTCGGGGCCGGAGGCTATCATCAAACCGGCGGGAAAAGCGATCGAAGTTGACCGCCGCGGCTGCCCTGTGACGAGCCTTCCCCGTGGCGTTCGCGAGATGGCTCCTGTCCAGTTATCATGATGAAATAACTATACAAATCATCCACTTTGCCTCCGGATGGATGATTGACGGCGACGTCTTGTTGATCCAGCCTGCCCTGGACGCTGGCGCTGCATGGCCATCCGGCGCCGGCAGTGTTCCGAGGAGGGCGCAGAAGCGCTTGCATCTTTGGTGCGTTTCTGTATATGAGTATATTATAATATAACTCTTGACGGAGATGACCGATGACCCTTGATCGCGCCGTTCTCGCTTTTGCCGGCAGCGTGCTGCTGGTCTCGCTGCTGCTCACCTATTTTGTCTCGCCGTACTTCGTGTGGCTTTCGGCGTTCGTCGGCTTCAACCTCATCCAGTCGGCCTTCACGGGGTTCTGTCCGGCGGCAATCGTGTTCCGCAAGCTGGGCGTCAAGTCCGGCACTGCCTTCTGATCGGGAGTTCGTGATGCGCCTCTTCCTCACCGGGCTCGCTTCGCTCTGCCTCGTCTCGTTGGCGGAGGCGGGGACTCTGGTCGTCCAGCCGGTCGCCATCCCGGAGTGGAAGGCGGTCTATGGCCGCGTCGAGGCGCGCGACACTCTCGCCGCACGCGCTCGCGTCGGCGGCACCCTGGTGTCGCTCGACGTTTCCGAAGGCGACGCGGTGAAGGGCGGGCAACGCATCGCCGTCGTGCGCGACGACAAGATCGACTTTCAGGTGTCGGCTCTCGATGCCCAGTTGAAGGCGCTCGTGGCGCAGTTGCAGAACGCTGAGTCCGAACTTGCCCGTGGCCAGACGCTGGTCGAGAAGGGCGTCAGCACCAGTCAGCGACTGGATCAGTTGCGCACCCAGGTCGACGTGTTCCGCAACCAGATCGCCGCCGCCGAGGCGCAGCGGCAGGTCGTGGTGCAACAGGGTGCGGAAGGCGATGTGCTGGCGCCCAATGATGGCAAGGTTCTGACGGTGCCGGTAACCAAGGGATCGGTGGTGATGGCCGGCGAAACCGTCGCCACGCTGGGCGGCGGCGGCTTTTTCCTGCGCCTGTCGATTCCCGAGCGCCATGCCGACCTGCTTGAAATGGGCGCCTCGCTCGCGGTGGAGACGGCAAACGGCGCCCTGGAGGGGCGGCTCGCCAAGATCTACCCGCAGATCGAAGGTGGCCGCGTGACCGCCGACGTGGAAGTGGCGGACCTGCCGACCGATTTCGTCGATGCCCGTCTTCTCGTCCGCGTGCCGGTCGGCAAGCGCCAGGCCATTCTGGTGCCCGCCTCCGCCGTCGCCAGCCGGTCCGGCATCGACACCCTGCGCATCTCCTCGGAAGGCGTGGAGAGCGACCGTACCGTGGTGCTCGGCGAGCGACACGGCGATGATGTGGAGATCCTGTCCGGCCTTTCCGCCGGCGATGCGGTGGTGCTGCCATGAAACTCGGTATAGCCGGCCATCTCACCCGCGCCTTCATCGGCTCGGCACTGACGCCGCTGTTTCTGTTGGCCGCCTTCGCGGTCGGTCTCGTTGCGCTGGTCACGTTGCCACGCGAGGAAGAGCCGCAGATCTCCGTGCCGATGGTCGACATTCACGTGTCGGCGCCGGGCCTCAAGGCCGAGGACGCCGAGAAGCTGATCACCGAACCGCTCGAGACCATCGTCAAGGCCATAAACGGGGTCGAGCACGTCTACTCGCAGACCTATGACGAGCAGGTTCTCGTCACCGCCCGCTTCCTGGTCGGCACCTCGGCCGACGCGGCCGTGCTGCGCGTGCACGACCGGATTCGGGCCAACATGGACCGTATTCCCGTCGGCATCGCCGAGCCGAGAATTGTCGGGCGCGGCATCGACGACGTCGCTATCGTCACCTTGACCCTGTCGCCGAAGCCCGAGGCGGCCGCCTCGGTGACCGCCGCCGATCTGACGCGAGTCGCCCGTGAGTTGCGCAGCGAGATCGCCAAGGTCGAGAATGTCGGGCTCACCTATCTCGTGGGTGAGACCGGGGATGCCATTCGCGTCGCGCCGGATCCCGATCGTCTCGCCCTCTATGGCGTGACGCTGCAGCAACTGGCAGCCAAGGTTACGGCCGCCAACAGGTCGTTTCCGGCCGGGACCGTTCGCCAGGGCGGTGAGGAAATCCAGCTGGTGGCCGGCGAAACCCTGCAATCGCCCGCCGAAATCGCCAATCTTCTGCTGACGACCCGTGACGGCCGGCCCGTCTACGTGCGCGACGTCGCCGACGTCTCGTTCGTTCAGGATACTGCCGATCTCTACGTTTCCACCGTCCGCAAGACCGAAGGCGGATCGCTTGAGCGGCTTCCCTCGGTGACGCTGGCGGTCGCCAAGCGAGCGGGCGCCAATGCCGTCACCGTCGCCCATGACATTCTCGCCCGAGTCGAAGGCCTCAAGGGCAACCTGATTCCCGACAGCCTCGCCGTCGAGGTGACGCGAGACTATGGCGAGACCGCCAACGAGAAGGCCAACGAGCTTCTGTTCCACCTGGGTCTTGCAACGCTGTCGATCATTGTCCTGGTCTGGGTGGCCATCGGCTTCCGCGAGGCCGTGGTCGTGGCCGTCGTGATCCCGGTGACCATCCTGCTCACCTTGTTCGCCGCCAAGGTGATGGGCTACACGCTCAACCGCGTGTCGCTGTTCGCGCTGATCTTTTCCATCGGAATCCTGGTGGACGACGCCATCGTCGTCATCGAGAACATTGCCCGTCACGCGGCGATGGGCAAGGGCATAAGCCGGCGGGAAAGCGCGGTCGAAGCCGTGGCCGAGGTTGGCAACCCGACCATCGTCGCGACGCTGACCGTCGTCGCGGCGCTGCTGCCGATGCTGTTCGTTTCCGGCATGATGGGCCCCTACATGAGCCCGATCCCGGCCAACGCTTCGGCGGCGATGATCTTTTCCTTCTTTGTGGCGGTCATGGTGACGCCTTGGCTGATGCTGAAGGTGACCGGCGGCGGATCGGCGCATCACCATCAGGGCGACAGTGCCGGCGGCGTGCTCGGCAAGGCCTACGCGGCCGTGGCGCGGCCGATCCTCCAGAGCAAGGGGCGGAGTCTCGCCTTCCTACTGGCGGTGGGTGTGCTGACGCTCAGCTCGCTGACCCTCTTCTACACCAAGCACGTCACCGTGAAGCTGTTGCCCTTCGACAACAAGGCGGAACTCGCCGTGACCATCGATTTGCCGGAAGGCTCGTCGGTGGAGGCCACGGACGCCGTGGCGCAGGCGGTGGCAAAGGCGGCTCTCGGTCTGCCCGAGGTGGTCTCCGTCCAGACCCACGCCGGTGCCGCCGCGCCGTTCAACTTCAACGGCCTCGTGCGCCACTCCTATCTGCGCGCCCAGCCGCAGCTCGGCGATGTCCAGGTCAACCTGACGCCCAAGGGCGAGCGTGACAGGGCCTCGCACGACATTGCCCTGGAGCTGCGCCAACGCGTCATGGCGCTGCCGGTTCCGACGGGTACCTCGCTCAAGGTGGTCGAGCCTCCGCCGGGACCGCCGGTGATGGCGACATTGCTGGCGGAGATCTACGGTCCGACGGCCGACACGCGACGCCGGACGGCCGAGAAGGTCGAGGCCGCTTTCCGGGAGGTTCCCTTCATCGTCGACGTCGATAACTCGTTCGGCGAGCCGGCGCGGCGGCTTCGCGCCACCATTTCCACCGACGATCTCGATTTCTTCCACGTGGAGGAGAGCGACGTGTTCGACACGCTGGCCATCCTGGGCGGCTCGTCGACGGTGGGCTATTCGCACCGTGGCAATGGGCGGGCGGCCATACCGATCGTCGTCGAGCGACCGAAGGGCAAGAAGGTGCTCGACGAGACGGCGCTGACGACGCCCATTCCCGCCAACGTGCTGCCGGGCGATCGCGGTGTCGTCGAACTCGGGGACGTCGTGCGGGTCAAGGAGGAGAAGGCATCCTTCCCGATCTTCCGCCACAACGGTCGCTTTGCCGAGATGGTGACGGCCGAGCTGGCCGGCGCCTACGAGGCGCCTCTCTACGGCATGCTCGCCGTCCAGGAAGCGCTCGACCGCCAGGACTGGACGGGCCTCGAAAAGCCGGTCGTCGCCCTGCATGGCCAGCCGGCCGACGAAGGCAAGTCGACCTTGCTTTGGGATGGCGAATGGGAAGTGACGTGGGTGACCTTCCGCGACATGGGGGCCGCCTTCGCCATCGCCGTGCTCGGCATCTACATCCTCGTCGTGGCGCAGTTCGGCTCGTTCAAGCTGCCGCTGGTGATCCTGACGCCAATTCCGCTGACCTTCATCGGCATCCTCGGCGGGCACTGGCTGTTCCATGCGCCGTTCACGGCGACGTCGATGATCGGCTTCATCGCGCTCGCGGGCATCATCGTGCGCAACTCGATCCTGCTCGTCGATTTCATACGGCATGCGCCGCGCGAGATGACTGTCAAGGACGAGGAGGGCGTGCCGCATACCATGCACCGGCCACTCGCCGACATCCTGATCGAGGCCGGGTCGATCCGCTTCAAGCCGATCCTCTTGACGGCGCTTGCCGCCATGATCGGCGCGGCGGTGATCCTGACCGATCCGATCTTTCAGGGGCTCGCCATCTCGCTCCTGTTCGGTCTCGCGTCCTCGACGCTGCTCACCGTGCTGGTCATTCCGGCCATCTACCGGCTGCTCAGGAGCTGAGAGGCGTTGTTGCCGGCGGTATTTTTCGCTATTGGCGGGCGGCGCTCCCGATCTTGTTGAAACGGGGGCGCCATTCTCCGGAAAGCGATGCCGATGACCCAGCCCTTTTCCTTCCGCCTCATTGCGACCGATGGTCGGGCGCGTCGCGGCGAGATCGTCACGCCGCATGGCGTCGTCCGCACGCCGGCCTTCATGCCGGTGGGCACGCTCGGAACGGTGAAGGCGATGTTCATGGACGACGTCAAGGCGACCGGCGCCGACGTCGTGCTCGGCAACACCTATCACCTGATGCTGAGGCCCGGCGCCGAACGGGTGGCAGCTCTCGGCGGCCTGCACACGTTTTCCACCTGGGACAAGACCATCCTCACCGACAGCGGCGGCTTCCAGGTGATGTCGCTCGCCAAGCTCAGGAAGATGGATGAGCATGGCGTGACCTTCCAGAGTCACATCGATGGCAGCCGGCACGAGCTGACGCCGGAACGCTCCATCGAGATCCAGGGGCTTCTCGGCTCCGACATCCAGATGCAGCTCGACGAGTGCGTCCGCCTGCCGGCCGAGCCCAAGGAGGTCGAACGCGGCATGCGATTGAGCCTCAGGTGGGCCGAGCGGTCGCGCCGGCAGTTCGAGGCGATGGGCGGGCCGCAAAAGGGGCAGGGGCTCTACGGCATCGTGCAGGGTGGCGACGTTCCGTCGCTGCGCGAGGCGAGCGCCCGCGAACTCTCCGCCATGCCCTTCGAAGGTTTCTCGGTGGGCGGTCTCGCCGTCGGCGAGCCGCAGGCGGTCATGCTGCAGATGATCGACGTCGTCGATCCGATCCTGCCGCGCGACAAGCCGCGCTATCTGATGGGGGTCGGTACGCCCGACGACATCATCGAGAGCGTGGCGCGCGGCATCGACCAGTTCGACTGCGTGATGCCGACGCGCGCCGGCCGCCATGGCCTCGCCTATACCCGCTTCGGCAAGCTCAATTTCAAGAACGCCCGCCATATGGACGATCCCCGGCCGATCGACCCGACGTCGGACTGTCCGGCCGCGCGCGACTACTCGCGCGCCTATATCCACCATCTGGTCCGCACAGGCGAGGCGCTGGGTGCCATGCTGCTGACCTGGGTCAACGTCGCTTACTACCAGTCGCTGATGCAGGGCATCCGCGACGCCATCGAAGCAGGCCGCTTCGAGGCGTTCAAAGCCGAGACCAAGGCGGCCTGGGCACGTGGAGAGAACGGATGAAGCTTTACGACCGCCTCGTCGAAGCCTGCGCCGACGACTGGCGTGCCTACGTCGAGCACCCCTTCGTGGAGATGATGGCCACCGGCAAGCTGCCGGAGGCGGCCTTCCGGCACTATCTCGTCCAGGACTATCTGTTCCTGATCCAGTTCGCCCGCGCCTATGCGCTCGCCGCCTACAAGGGGCGGACGATGGAGGAGATGCACTATGGGCTCGATGGTCTCCACGCCATCCTCGACGGCGAGATGGCGTTGCACGTCAAGTATTGCGCCGGCTGGGGCCTGACGCCGGCCGATCTCGAAGCCGCCGACGAGGACATGCCGACCACGGCCTACACCCGCTTCGTGCTCGACTGGGGTGTGCGGGGCGATCTTCTCGATCTCCACGTGGCGCTCGCCCCCTGCATGATCGGCTACGCGGTCATCGGCCGCCGGCTCGCGTCCATTCCGGGAGCGTTGGCCGAGAGCAACCGCTACGCGCCGTGGATCGCCGAATACTCCGCCGATGGCTATCAGCAGGTGGCGGCCTCGACCATCGATCGTCTCGACGCGCTGTCAGGCGGTGCGATGGGAGAGGCGCGCTTTGGCCAGATCGCCCGCATCTTCCAGCAGGCGAGCCGGCTCGAAGCCGCTTTCTGGCAAATGGGTCTCGACAGGGCCTGAGGTCCTATTTGGCCGTGGCGAGTTGGGTGGCCGCCCTGGCGAACAGGCCGGCCGCCGCAATCTCGTCGATCACTTTATCCCCGTTCAGCGTCACGGACAGGCAGTGCGTGCGGCCGTCCTTGCCGATCAGCGCGGCGGTCAGGTTGAGAACGCCGGTCTCGCTGCCGCCCTTGTAGGCGATGCGTTGCCACGAACCGGGGCGAACCGGACCGGGATTGATCGTGAAAACGTCGATATCGGACACTGCGGCGGCGAGGCGACATAGCTGCCGCACGGGAATCATCCATTCGAGACCGGACGTGTAGAGGCTGGAAGCGGCGGCGACCGACGGCAGCTCCCGCTTGGATAGCTGTTTCAGGAGGGCGGCTCGATCGGAGGCTGTGCCTGAGAGATAGGCGTCGGCCAGGGTCTTGTTCGCTTTCAGCTGGAACAGCGCCCGGGTGGTCAGCAGCGTCTCGATGCCGAGGCCAGCGGCGATCCGGTCGGCCCCGATGGTTCGGATCAGCGTGTCGGTTGCCGTGTTGTCGCTGTGGGCGATCATTTCAGCGGCCAATGTATGCAGCGTCAGAGGCGATCCGGCAGGATAGAGGCGCAACTCGCCGGTTGGCAGCGATCGATCGGTCGCTTCCAGTCGCACCACGTCGTCCCACCGGCGACGTCCCGCGTCGATGTCGTCCCAGAGGGCCTTCAGCACGCCGAGCTTGAAAGCAGATCCGACGGCCAGTGGCAGATCGGCGTCGCGTTCGAAGCGAACCGCTCCATCCTCTTCGACAATGTAGGAGACAGTTTTGGCGAGGCTGGCGAGCTTTTCCAGCGTTTCGGAGAGCGAGGCCGTCAGAGCCATCGGCGGCTCAAACAGCAGCCCGGCGATCAGGCCGTCGGCATCCAGCGTTATCTTGGTCGGAATCGAGTGGGTCTTGGTCTCGACCGCGTAGTCGTCTCCGTCCTGGACGATCGCCTGCGGCGTCCCGAGCGAGCCGACCAATTGGTTGACGATCTTGGATATCTGCTCGGCTGGCACCGCAGCCAGAAAAGACTTCGAGAACTGGGTCCCGGCCTGTTCGGGCGCACGGAAAACTTGTTCGAGGCGGGCGATTTCCGCCTCGCCGGCCCTGGCGTCGATCATGGGGTTCATCAGCGCGGCCATCTGAACAAGCAGCGAGACCGCAAGTGCTCGTATGAGGATAGTCGTCAGGACAAATAATGCCCGTGTCGAGAAAGGGCAAGAAGCGCACGTGTGCGCTGCCGACGCTGGACGGGGCTGTTTGTTCATATTATGTTCCGGTGCGATCTACGGACTGGGGAATGGCGATGGCAGATGATGGCTTCAGGGAGTTTCTGCGCGAGCTGACGGAGCCGCTTGGCGGCGTCACGTTCCGAAGGATGTTCGGCGGGCTTTCCATCTACCAGGATGGCATGGTGTTCGCCCTGGAGATCGACGGCAGTCTCTACTTCAAGGTGGATGGCGAGACGCGGGGACGTTTCGTCGCCGAGGATTGTCCACAGTTCGAGTATACCACCAAGGATGGCCGGACGGCTCAGATGCCTTACTGGCGGGCGCCGGAGCGGCTTTACGACGAGCCCGACGAGTTCCTCGACTGGTGCCGGGCCGCGGTTGCCGTCGCGCGCCGCAGCGAGGCGGCCAAGGCCGAGGAAAAGGCGCGCAAGGCGAGCCGAAAGCGCAAGGGAACGGCCGATACCCTTTGATACACTTCGCGACCTCGCTGAGAGGATCGGAAGCTGAGGGAGTGCTAGGAGAAAAGGGAGCCCAAGGCTCTCGTTTCCCAGCTTTTCTTCCTTTGCCGAGTTCATCTCATGTCCGCCAAAGATATCCTGTTTCTCTACGCCACCCCCCTGACCACCTGGCTGTTCCTCATCTCTCTGGTCTCAGGCGTCGCGCTCTTTCTCGGTGTCGGGGCGCAGTATTTCCGCGAGATGCACGAAATACTGTCCCTGCTGCTGATCGTGCCCTTCGGACTGCACGTCTGGCGCAACTGGCGGACGCTGGCGAACTATTTCCGGCGGTCGGCCATGTGGGTCTCGACCGTCGTGTGTCTCGCCGCCGCGGGAGCCTTTGCCTATGAGGGCGCGGGCGTCTCGGCAAACAATCCGCGCGCCGTGGTGTTCGGCGCACTCAACAATGCCTCGGTGACGGCGTTGGCCGCGCTCGCCCGCACCGACGAGGCGACGGTGACCGATCGGCTCAAGGCGATCGGTGTCGAGGTCAAGTCGGCCGAGGATACAGTGGCAGGGCTTGCCCAGGCGTCCGGACACGACAGTTTCGAACTGTTGGGCGCCGCGTTGGCGGCTGCGGCGGCGAGCGGCCAGCCCGCGCTCTGAGCCCGCCAAAGCCGGCAAACTCGACCAAAGGGGAGGTTCGTCGCGAATCCTCCCCTTTTTGCTTTGTGCCTGCTGGGAAGTTTGCTATGGAGACCCCGCTTCGAGCATCGGAGGCGATGGTCGGCGCGGTTGGATCGCGGGCGTGGTGGAATTGGTAGACACGCTGGATTTAGGTTCCAGTGGCGAAAGCCGTGGGGGTTCAAGTCCCTTCGCCCGCACCAGATCGACCCGCCGAAATCGAGGGTGATGCTGTCGGTGTCAGGTACGCCTCCGTGGCGTCCCGCCGGTGGTGAAGACAGAATTGAGCCGCTTCTTCGGGCTGGATCGGCTGGGAAAACCGCCGGAACGGTCTCTGGGGCGTTCTCGGGATCAGAGACGAAAGAAAACATCCATGCAGGTGACTGAAACCTCGACCGAAGGCCTGAAGCGCGAGCTCAAGATCGTCGTCACGGCCTCCGAACTCGCTGAAAAGCTCGACGCCCGTCTCGAGGAAATGAAGGCGCAAGCCCGGCTCCCCGGCTTCCGTCCGGGCAAGGTTCCCAAGGCTCACCTCAAGAGGCTCTATGGCAAGTCAACCATGGCCGAGATCGTCAACAACGTGATCGGCGAGACCTCGAACAAGGCTCTCGAGGAGCGCTCCGAGAAGGCGGCCATGCAGCCGCAGATCAAGCTCTCCGACGAGGATGCCGAGAAGATTCTCTCGGGTGACCTCGACCTCGCCTACGACATCTCTTACGAGATCGTGCCGGAGTTCGAGCTGGCTCCGCTCGACGGCATCGCCATCGAGCGTCCGGTCGTCGAAGTGGCCGATTCGGAAGTCGATGAGCGTCTGACCCAGATCGCCGAGGGTGCTCGTTCCTATGTCGCCCGTGAGGAAGGTGCCGCCGCCGAGAACGGCGACCGCCTGACCACCTCCTATCTCGGCAAGATCGACGGCGAACCCTTCGACGGTGGTGCCGACGACCGTGCCGCCATCTTCCTCGGCCAGGGCCGTTTCATCCCCGGCTTCGAAGAGCAGTTGATCGGCGCCAAGGTCGGCGACAAGAAGGTCATCGAAGTGACCTTCCCCGAGGACTATCAGGCCAAGCATCTGGCCGGTAAGCCCGCCACCTTCGACATCGAGGTGTTCGAGGTTGCCGCTCCGGGCGAGCTGAAGCTCGACGACGATTGGGCCAAGACGCTCGGCATGGACAGCCTCGATGCGCTGAAGGACATCGTCAAGCAGCAGGTCGAATCCCAGAACGGTGGCCAGACCCGCCAGAAGGTGAAGCGCCAGCTGCTCGATGCCCTCGACGCACAGTATTCCTTCGAGCTGCCGGCGACGCTGGTGGAGCAGGAATTCAATGCCATCTGGGGGCAGGTCGAAGCCGAGATGAAGTCCGCCGGCAAGACCTTCGAAGATGAAGAGACCACCGAAGAAAAGGCCCGCGCCGACTATCGCAAGATCGCCGAGCGCCGCGTCCGTCTCGGTCTCGTGCTGTCGAAGTTCGGCGAGCGCGAGAAGGTGCAGGTCAACGAGCAGGAGCTGCAGCGCGCCCTGATCGAACGGGCCCGCCAGTTCCCCGGTCAGGAACAGGCCGTGTTCGAGTTCTACCGCCGCGACCCCAACGCGCTTGCCTCGCTTCAGGCGCCGGTGTTCGAGGAGAAGGTGGTCGATGTCCTTCTCGGGCTCATCAAGGTCACCGACAAGACGGTCACCAAGGAAGAGCTGTTCAAGGACGACGAGGAGCCGGCCGTCTGATCGACGCAGCGCAATCCTAGCGAGAACTTCCGCGGCCGGGGCGGTAACGCCCCGGCCCGTTGCGTTTTGAGGCGAGCAGCTCTGCGTGTGGCTTCGGCCGCTTGCAGAGTTTGCCAGCGATACATAAGTGGCCTTAGAGGGGAGTTTCCCCTGGGATAGACGGGGCATGAAAAGCCGTACACCATGCACCGAAAATTCAGAGGCTTTGGAGTAGCCAAGCGTCTGCTTGGGATGTAACGATCACGGTACGAGTGATTTGCAGGCGACGCCACCGCCGCTCCGCGAGGCCCCGATAGGGGCGGGAAGGGCGGTTCGTCCGTCGAACGCCGAGGGAACGTATGAAGGATCCTGTCGATTTCACCATGAGCACGCTGGTCCCGATGGTCGTCGAGCAGACGAACCGTGGCGAGCGCGCCTATGACATTTTCTCGCGCCTCCTCAAGGAGCGGATCATCTTCATCACCGGCGGTATCGACGATGGTGTCGCGACGCTGGTCAGCGCTCAGCTTCTGTTCCTGGAGTCGGAGAATCCCAACAAGGAGATCTCCCTCTACATCAACTCTCCAGGCGGCTATGTGACGGCGGGTCTCGCGATCTACGACACCATGCAGTTCATCCGTCCGAAGGTGGCGACGCTCTGCATCGGTCAGGCGGCGTCCATGGGATCGCTTCTGCTCTGCGCCGGCGAGCCCGGCATGCGCTTCTCGCTGCCCAACGCGCGCATCATGGTGCACCAGCCGTCGGGTGGCTTCCGTGGCCAGGCGGCGGACATCATGCTGCATGCTCAGGAGATCCTGAAGCTGAAGCGTCGCCTCAACCAGATTTACGTCCAGCACACTGGCCGCGATCTTGCAGCGGTCGAGGAGGCGCTGGAGCGTGACAACTTCATGGATGCCGAAGCCGCCAAGGCTTTCGGGCTCGTGGACGACGTCATCATGAAGCGGGCTGTTCCCGAACAGTCTTGATAAAAGAGGTTTGCCGACGCCGGAGGCGGCGGTGCGTTGAGGTCGGTACGTTAAAGCTATCTTGAGTCCTTTTGGCGCAGCATGCGCAAGTGGCGGTTCCGGCGGATTCGGCCGCTAAAGAGGGTTCGAGAGGGAAGGTTCGGTTCGATACTCGCCCGAGGCGGGGAGCGGATCGTCCGTCAACCGAGCGGGAATGATTGGATGACTAAGGTTAGCGGCGAGTCGAAGAACACCCTCTACTGTTCGTTCTGCGGCAAGAGCCAGCACGAAGTCCGCAAGCTCATCGCGGGACCAACGGTGTTCATCTGTGATGAATGCGTGGAACTCTGCATGGACATCATCCGTGAGGAGTCGAAGTCCAATCTCGTGAAGTCGCGCGACGGCGTGCCGACGCCTTCGGAAATCCGCAAGGTGCTCGACGATTACGTCATCGGCCAGGACAAGGCCAAGAAGGTGCTGTCGGTGGCTGTCCATAACCACTACAAGCGCCTCAACCACGCGACGAAGAACAACGACGTCGAGCTGGCCAAGTCGAACATCATGCTGATCGGCCCGACCGGTTCGGGCAAGACGCTGCTGGCCCAGACTCTCGCCCGCATCATCGACGTGCCGTTCACGATGTCCGACGCGACGACCCTGACCGAAGCCGGCTACGTCGGCGAGGACGTCGAGAACATCATCCTGAAGCTTCTGCAGGCCGCCGACTACAATGTCGAGCGTGCCCAGCGCGGCATCGTTTACATCGACGAGGTCGACAAGATCAGCCGCAAGTCCGACAATCCGTCGATCACCCGCGACGTGTCGGGCGAGGGCGTGCAGCAGGCGCTCCTGAAGATCATGGAAGGCACGGTGGCCTCCGTTCCGCCGCAGGGCGGACGCAAGCATCCGCAGCAGGAGTTCCTGCAGGTGGATACCACCAACATCCTGTTCATCTGCGGCGGCGCCTTCGCCGGCCTCGAAAAGATCATCTCGGCGCGCGGCAAGTCGACCTCCATCGGCTTCCAGGCGCAGGTGACGGCCCCCGAGGATCGGCGTACCGGCGAGTTGTTCGCCCAGGTGGAGCCGGAAGACCTCCTGAAGTTCGGCCTGATCCCCGAGTTCGTCGGTCGTCTGCCGGTGCTCGCCACTTTGGAAGATCTCGACGAAGCGGCACTGGTCATCATTCTGACCGAGCCGAAGAACGCTCTGGTCAAGCAGTACCAGCGCCTGTTCGAGATGGAGAACGTCAAGCTCTCATTCCAGGACGATGCGCTGTCCGCCATTGCCCGCAAGGCGATCGATCGCAAGACGGGCGCCCGCGGTCTCCGCTCGATCATGGAAGGCATTCTGCTTGAGACCATGTACGAGCTGCCCAACCTTGAGGACGTGACGGAAGTCGTCATTTCCGCCGACGTCATCGTCGGCAAGGCCAAGCCGATCTACGTCTATGGCGAGCGCCTCGACGATACGGGTACGGGCGCCTGACAAGTTTCTACGGGCGGCGACGGATCGTTCGCCGCCTTCTTCCCGGCCCCTGGGCCGGGAGCGTCGTGCGTCGGGTCAATGACGCTTTCGTGTCAAGGCCTTGAAAGCACAGTCGCCGCGATCCATGTATCCGCTTACGCGGCGGCAACGGAAACGGGAACGGCGTCCGGCCTTGCGCCCATCAAGGGGCGGACCAGGCGGCCACGTAGCGGATCATACAATCCGATCCTCTCACCCGTTGCCGAACTCGGACCTCCGATCTTCGGGTCGGCTGTCCTTGCCGAAAACCGCGTGCGACGGACGCCGGTGCCGACAGGCCTAGCCGGCGGGCCACCAGAAAGGAAACCACTCCATGGCCGCATCCACTCCCGCGACCGGCGCCGAACGGGACGTCTTTCCTGTCCTGCCGCTTCGTGACATCGTCGTTTTCCCGCACATGATCGTGCCGCTCTTTGTGGGTCGCGAGAAGTCCATCCGCGCTCTTGAAGAAGTGATGACGGCCGACAAGCAGATTCTGCTCGCCACCCAGCGCAATGCCTCCGACGACGATCCGGCCGCCGGTGACATCTACACGGTCGGTACGCTGGCGACGGTGCTTCAGCTTCTCAAGTTGCCCGATGGCACGGTGAAGGTGCTGGTGGAAGGCGCGCGCCGGGCCGAGGTGATCAATTTCATCGACCGCACCGACTATTTCGAGGCCGAGGTTCGCCCGCTCGAAGAGGTTGAGAGCGACCCCGTCGAGGTCGAAGCGCTCGCCCGCTCCGTGCTGGTCGAGTTCGACAACTACGTCAAGCTGAACAAGAAGGTCTCTCCCGAGGTGCTTGGCACCATCAAGGAGATCGACGACTATGCCAAGCTGGCCGACACCATCGCCAGCCATCTCGCCGTCAAGATCTCCGAAAAGCAGGACGTTCTGTCGCTGAAGTCGGTGGTTGAGCGGCTTGAGCGCGTGCTCGGGCTGATGGAAAGCGAGATTTCCGTTCTGCAGGTGGAAAAGCGCATCCGCAGCCGCGTCAAGCGGCAGATGGAGAAGACGCAGCGCGAGTACTACCTCAACGAGCAGATGAAGGCGATCCAGAAGGAGCTCGGTGACGGCGAGGAGGGCAAGGACGAGCTTGCCGAACTCGAAGACCGCATCAAGCGCACCAAGCTCTCCAAGGAAGCTCGGGAGAAGGCGACGGCCGAGCTGAAGAAGCTCCGGCAGATGTCGCCGATGTCGGCCGAAGCCACGGTTGTCCGCAACTACCTCGACTGGATCCTGGGTATTCCCTGGAAGAGCCGCTCCAAGACCCGCGACGACCTCGCCTATGCCGAGGCAGTGTTGAACGAGGACCATTTCGGCCTCGACAAGGTCAAGGAACGCATCGTCGAGTATCTGGCCGTGCAGAGCCGGGCCAACAAGCTGAAGGGACCTATCATCTGTCTCGTCGGTCCGCCGGGCGTCGGCAAGACGTCGCTCGCCAAGTCGATCGCCAAGGCGACCGGCCGTGAGTACGTGCGCATGTCGCTTGGCGGCGTGCGCGACGAGGCCGAGATCCGTGGCCACCGCCGCACCTACATTGGCTCGATGCCCGGCAAGGTCATCCAGTCGATGAAGAAGGCCAAGAAGTCCAACCCGCTGTTCCTGCTCGACGAGATCGACAAGATGGGCATGGATTTCCGCGGGGATCCGTCGTCAGCGCTGCTGGAGGTCCTCGACCCCGAGCAGAACCACACCTTCATGGATCACTATCTGGAGGTGGAGTACGACCTCTCGGATGTGATGTTCGTGACGACGGCCAACACGCTGAACATTCCCGGCCCGCTGATGGACCGCATGGAGATCATTCGCATCGCCGGTTACACCGAGGATGAGAAGGTCGAAATCGCCAAGAGGCACCTGCTGCCCAAGTCGATCGCCGACCATGGCCTTCGTGCCGGCGAGTACGTGATCACCGACGACGCCATTCGCTCGGTGATCCGCCAGTACACGCGGGAAGCCGGCGTGCGTAACCTCGATCGCGAGATGATGTCGCTTGCCCGCAAGGCGGTGACTGAACTTCAGAAGTCGAAGGGCTCCTTGAAGTCGATCACGGTAACGCCGGAGAAGGTCGAGCAGTATCTCGGCGTGCCGCGTTTCCGGCATGGCGAAGCGGAAGGCACCGATCAGGTCGGCGTAGTCACCGGTCTCGCCTGGACCGAAGTCGGCGGCGAGCTGCTCACCATCGAAAGCGTGCGTCTGCCCGGCAAGGGCCGCATGACGGTGACCGGCAACCTGAAGGACGTGATGAAGGAATCGATCTCGGCCGCGGCGTCCTACGTCCGTTCGCGCGCCATCGATTTCGGCATCGAGCCACCGCTGTTCGACAAGCGCGACATCCACGTCCACGTGCCGGAAGGCGCGACCCCGAAGGATGGCCCGTCGGCCGGTATCGCCATGGTCACTTCGATCGTCTCGGTGATGACCGGTGTGCCGGTGCGCCATGACGTCGCCATGACCGGCGAAATCACGTTGCGTGGCCGCGTGCTGCCGATCGGTGGACTCAAGGAGAAGCTGCTCGCCGCTCACCGCGGCGGCATCAAGACGGTGCTGATCCCCGACGAGAACGCCAAGGATCTTGCGGATATTCCCGAGAACGTCCGGAACGGCATGGAAGTCATTCCCGTCGCTCACATGGACGACGTGCTCAAGGTGGCGCTGGTGCGACCGCTCGAGCCGATCGCCTGGGACGAATCGAAGGAAAGCACTCCTGCACCGGTCGCCGAGGGTGAAGCCGGCGATTTGGGTTCCTTCACCGCGCACTGAACCAACGCGGGACACTTGTCCAGCAAATTACCGGCCCGGGCCTTCAAAGCCCGGGTCTTTTTTGTCTTCGGTCAAAAAATCGCGCATAAGCGGTCTTTCCGCACTTGATTTTCCCCGGAAATCCGGGAAACGTGCCGCCGGGGTGACGGACAAGTTCCGCTACCGACAGAGTCAGACAAAGGGACACGACATGAACAAGAACGATCTGGTCACGCAGGTCGCCGAGAAGGCGTCGCTCAACAAGGCGCAGGCCGGTGCGGCTGTCGACGCGGTCTTCGCGACGATCACCGAAGCGCTCAAGGCGGGCGATGAAGTTCGCATCGTCGGCTTCGGCAACTTCGTTGTGACCGAGCGCGCCGCCTCCGAGGGCCGCAACCCGCAGACGGGCGAGCCGCTCAAGATCGCTGCCTCCAAGCAGCCGAAGTTCCGCGTGGGCAAGGGCCTCAAGGACGCCGTCAACGGCTGACGTCCCGAATCGGCCCGGTCCGCAACCGGGTTGGGCCGACGTGACTTTGAACGGCGCGGCCGGTGACGGTCGCGCCCTTTTTTTGCTCTGCTCATCATCTCCATCGCGATCCGGCCGATGATCTTGCATTCGGCTGCCCGAGTGGGTAGAGCAGGGGCCGTCCGCCTTCGCAGGCGGACGCGGGGCGGTTAGCTCAGTTGGTAGAGCGCCAGTTTTACACACTGGATGTCGGCGGTTCGAGACCGTCACCGCCCACCATTTCCAATGATCAGCATATTCGCGGTTTGGGCTCCGCGGGTCCGATCGGGCTGTCGATGGGCTCGCATTCTGGGCGAGCGCTGGCCGACAAGCGTGCGGCAAGCTGTCACGTCGACGCTTGGGATTTCCTCAGGCGCTCCTGGCCCGATGGCGACGGCGCTTGGGGATGCCCTAAGGCCGTGCATCTTTCGGATCCCTGATGGATATCCGTTCGTCATCTGTTCTAAGATCCGGATCTGGCCGAGCCCGACTCGACATCCTTCGTTCACACAGGGGGATTCATGCCATCCGTTGCTTATCGCATCGCCACTCCCGCCGATCTGCCCTCTCTTACGGAGGTCATGACGCGAGCCTTTGACGATGATGCGCGTCGCTATCTGGGGCGCGATCGGGGCGGACCGCCCGGGTACGACAACGGCGACTTCTTTCGCCGCTGGCTGTTCAGCGACGTTCCGACCGAAGGTCATGTCATCGAACTCGACGGAATTGTTGTCGGAGGGATGATCGTTTGGGTCTTGCCGGAACGGGAATTCCGACTGGGTACCTTGTTCGTTGACGTCGATGTTCAAGACCGAGGTATCGGGACCGGTGCCTGGGAGTTTCTGAGGAGAACGTATCCTCAGGCCCGCCACTGGGTTCTGGACACGCCGGTTTGGTCCATTCGCAACCATCGCTTCTATGAGAAATGCGGGTTTTCAAGAACTCGCCAAGATGGCGATGGAGTTGAGTTCCGTCGCGACATGGAGGTTCAGGCCTAGGCAGCTTCAGCCGAAGCGGGCACCGATTTGGCGTCCGAAGTTGCGTGGAAGCAGGGAGGTGGAGCGGGTCGTCGTGGCTTCGCCCTGACCTTGTCACGCCGCCGAGATGGCCGAGCCGCCGCTTTCCTCGAACATGCGGGTGACATCCTCGGCGGGAACCGGCCTGCCAAGCAGGAACCCCTGTACGGTATCGCAACCCTCGGCGTGCAGGCGTTCGAACTGCTGCTCGCTCTCCACGCCCTCGGCGGTGGTTGCGATGTTGAGGTTGGACGACAGGCTGGCGACGGCCCGGACGATGGCCAGGGATTCCTGATCGCCTTCGCCGAGATCGGCGACGAAGGAGCGGTCTATCTTGATCCGATCGAAGTGGAACTGGCGCAGATAGCCGAGGCTCGAATAGCCGGTGCCGAAGTCGTCCATGGCGATGCGGACGCCGATCTCATGGAGGCGTTGCAGGATGGCGAGCGTCATCGACGTATCGGCGATCAAAACGTGTTCGGTGATCTCGATTTCCAGCCGATGCGCTTCCAGGCCAGAGGCGGCGAGGGCCGCCACCACCTGTTCCGCGAAGCTTCGGTCGCGGAACTGCACCGGCGATACGTTGACGGCGATGCTGATGTGGTTGGGCCAGGTTATCGCGTCGCGGCAGGCCTGCTCCAACACCCACTGGCCCATCGGGACGATCAGGCCGACTTCTTCGGCCAGCCAGATGAACTCGTTGGGCGGAACGATGCCGCGCGTCGGGTGGTTCCAGCGCAGCAGCGCCTCGAAACCGATGATCTCCCGGTTGTTCATGCTGAACATCGGCTGGTAATGGAGGCAGAGCTCTTCGGAGACCAGGGCGCGCCGAAGCTCCAGTTCCAGCAGGCGTCGCGTCTGGGAGCGCAGGCTCATCTCGTCGCGGAAGAAACGATAGACGCCTCGGCCGTCGGCCTTCGCCGTGTAGAGCGCCATGTCGGCATTCTTGAGCAAGGTGTCGGCGTTGGTTCCGTCCAGCGGAGCGACGGCTATGCCGACGCTGGCCCCGATGATGATCTGCTGGCCATCGATTTCGTAGGGCTCGCCGACGATTCGGACGATGCGCCGGGCGAGATCGGAGGCAGCCTCGGGCTGCTGTACCGGGCCAAGCTGGATGATGGCGAACTCGTCACCGCCAAAGCGCGCGGCAATGTCGTTCTGGCTGATGCACGATCTCAAGCGGTCGGCAACCGCCTGCAGAAGCGCATCGCCGACCGGATGGCCGAGCGTGTCGTTGACGTTCTTGAAACGGTCGAGATCGATGCAGAGAACGGCGACGCTTTCCTTGCCGACCAGTTCCGACAGCGCGTCTTCGAGGCTGTCGCGGAACAGGAGTCGATTGCCAAGGTCGGTCAACGCGTCGTGGCGCGCCATGTGGCGGATCTTTTCCTCGACGCGGCGCCGGGCGGTGATGTCCTCGTGGATGGCGACCCAGCCGCCACCGCCGATGCTCTGGATACCCAGTGCGAGAATGCGGTCGTCGCTGGTCTCGTAAACGAAATGGGTCGTTCCGCTGAGATTGGACCGTGCCTCCGAGAGGACCTCGGAAAGGGGGGCGTAGGTGCCGCCATCCCGCAGGGCGTCGGCGAAAATCTCGTGGTAGGTCCGGCCGCGCAGCGTGTCTTCGGGCGCCAAGCCGTACATGTCGCAGTAGATTCGATTGCAGATGATGAGCCGGTCCGAAGCGTCGAACATCGACAGGCCGACGGGCATGTTGGCCACCGCGGCCCTGAGCCGCTCCCATTCCCGCTCGGCATTGCGGGCGAAATCCCTGCTGTGGATCAGCGCTTCGCGATAGCCGGCAAGCGCGCGGACAAGCACGCCGATCTCATCGCGCCTCGGGGTCTGTTCCGGAATGGGGGTGGTGTGATCGCCGATGGTCAATCGGCGCATGGCGTGGGCGATGCTGCGGAGCGGACCCGACACGTTGCGCTGAACCCACAAGATCGCCCCCAGCGCCGCCAGGCTGGCGATCACCAGGGCAATCAGCGACTGGGTGACGGCCCGCGATACCGCCGTCGAGGCTCGCGCGGCCGCGTCCTGCGACAAGGTCTTGGCGTAGGCGATGAGGTTCTCAAGCTCGCTGACCGCCGCCTGGTATTGGAGGCGCGTCGTTCCGTTGGCGTACTCCGTCGCCTGTTCCAGTTCACCGCTTTCAATGGCGTCGTTCACCTGATCGAGCGACGCGAGATAGATTCCCCAGGCTTCGGAGAAGATGGCGAACAGCCGCTCTTCCTCGGGCGAACTGATGGTTGCCTTGAAGTCGGCCGCGGCCTGGTTGAGCTCGTGCCGCGTTTCGGTGAGGTTGGCGTCGATCTCGGCGAGGTTGCGATAGTCGATCACCTGCAGGCGGCGCATGACGACCAGATTGTGCTGCAGGGCGAGGCGGCGGAGCTTCTCGAGGAGTTCCACCTGCGGAAGCCTGACCTCGCGGATTTCCGTGGTGACCTTGTTGACCGAGATCACCTGCACGACGCCCAGCGCGCTGACGGCTGCGATCAGCAAAAGGACAAAGATGACCGCTCCGGACAACTTGGCCCGGATGCTTGCGTTCCCCACGCTGCCGATCGACTCGTCATGCCAGCTCATAGGTCTCGGCTTCTCCTTTTGAGTGCCTCGACGAACTCAGTGAAGATAACTGAAACGCTTCCAGAACCCATATTGGTTCCGAAACCGGACGTAAGATTCGTAAATCTGCCTGAATCTCGGATTTGCAGCCATTTCCTCCTCGGCGACCTTTTCCCAAGTCGCTTCGAAAGTGAGGAGAAGATCTGGCGACCAACGGCGGAGCTTGATGCCGCTTCTCTTGATCTTTTCCAGGGCTTCGGACTGCATGATCTCCGCCCGACCGATGCTGTCCCGCATGACCGCTGCGCAGACGGTTTCGATCGTTTCCTGCTGCTTTTCCGTCAGCCCGCGCCATGTCGCTTCGTTGAAGTAAAGCTCATAAAGCGTCGAGGGCTGATGCCAGCCTGGAAAATAGTAATACTTTGCGACGTTCTGAAGGCCAAGGGTCAGATCCATGGACGGCAGAGAGTACTCGGCCGCGTCGATCTCGCCTCTCTTCATGGCGTCGACGATCTCGCCCGGAGGCTTCTCTATGATATCGGCGCCCAGCCGCGCGAGCACCCGGCCACCAAGACCAAAGAACCGTATGCGCAGGCCCTTCAGGTCGTCGACGCTTCGAATTTCCTTGGAAAACCAGCCCGCGCCTTCAGGCGGAAGGACCATGCAAGGCACATTGTGGACATTATGCTTGGCAAACAGGTCGCGCGACAGCGTCAGGCCGCCTCCTTCAAGGAACCAGGCCATGTATTCGATGGTATTTGGTCCGAAGGGAATGGAGCTCAAAAGTTCGAATGCGCTGTCATGGCCGGCGAACTGGCCCGCGGTAGACCAAGCGGCGGCGATTTCGCCGGTGGTGACCCTGCTAACCGTGCTGGAGGCCGGCGCCAGGTTGCCCGGCACGTGAAACACGAGCTGAACCTCGCCGCCGGTCAGGCTGTCGACCTGTTCGCTCAAGCGGCCCGTGGCTTCCGAAAACAGCGGCAACGACAAAGGGAAAGTGCTGGCGACATGAATCACCTTTGCGTCGCCTGCCAATGCAGACGCCGCAAGGCTGGCAATGAATGCCAGTCCGGCGATCGCCGACAGCCTGTTCATCCGTCCCCCCGAAGCGCACAACCACCCGCAACCTTACAGATCAATATATGCAAACAACGCTAGATAAAAGTTAATCCGCGGAGCGTGGGGCGTGGCCTGTTCCGAATGACACGAGGAGACGCTGCTTTGCCCCGAAAAGCAACTCCCTTCATCTTCCTCCCCACAGGGTATCGTGCTTCTCGTCGAGATGCGCACAGCTAGTTTCAAGGTCTGCGAGTCCAGGTGGCGGCGACGATTTCTGGATGTTGAACTATTTCCGTATGCCAGACTTGTCTGTTCAGGGGCTAATTCTCGTCACGAGGTCTGTGCGGATCGGTACCTAAGCTTGAGCGGTGGGACCCGTCCCGGCAATGTGATGGATCGGAGGAAAACCTGCCTCGCATGCGTCGTGGAAATCGAGTATCAGTCGGTTGCCCGCCTTGCAGAGGCCATATGGACGCGAACGTAACACTGATTGCAGCTTTTGGCGCCGGATTGCTCTCCTTCGTGAGCCCCTGCGTGCTGCCGCTCGTTCCGCCGTATCTCGGCTTCCTGACCGGCGCGTCGATCGAGGAACTGACCGGCGAGGAAATGAGCCGAATGGCCGCGAAGCGGCGGGCGGCCCAGGTTTCGCTTTGCTTCATCCTCGGGTTTACCTGCGTCTTCGTGACGCTCGGTGCCACCGCGTCGGTCTTCGGCCAGCTTCTTCGCCAGTGGTCCGAGGTTCTTGGCATTCTGGCCGGTGTGTTCATCATCGTCATGGGCCTGCATTTCCTCGGCCTGTTCCGGGTGGCGCTCTTCTATCGCGAGGCCCGATTCAACCAGCTACGGGTCAAGGCTGGCCTTGGCGGAGCGTTTCTGCTCGGCCTCGCCTTTGCTTTCGGCTGGACGCCCTGCATCGGTCCGGTGCTCGCCACCATCCTGTCGGTGGCCGGAAGTCGCGATACCGTCGGAGACGGAGCACTGCTGCTCGCCGTCTACTCCCTCGGCCTAGGCGTCCCATTTCTGATCGCCGCGCTGTTCGCGGCCCGTTTCGTGCTGTTCATGCGCCGTTTTCGACGGCATTTTCCGCTTGTCGAGCGAGCTATGGGCGGCGTGCTGGTTCTTACCGGCGCGCTGTTCCTGTCAGGCGGCATGCAGCGCGCGTCGTTCTGGCTTCTGGAAAACTTTCCGGCCCTCTCCACAATCGGCTGATTCCGTGGTGGGCCGGGTAGGGCGGCCACAACGGCGGCTTTTTGGAGAGTTCGGTCGACGACCGGCCAAAAGCCACTTCCCCCTCCGCCCGGAATTGATCTAGAAGCACAGACCCGCCTGCCGGCGCGGGGCGAAAACCGCCGGCTTCCAAGACCACACTGAGGTCAAGTCCATGAGCAACAACGAGTTCCACAAGATCAAGCGCCTCCCGCCGTACGTCTTCGAGCAGGTCAACCGGCTCAAGGCTGCAGCGCGAGCTTCGGGCGCAGATATTGTCGATCTTGGCATGGGCAATCCCGAC
Source organism: Pleomorphomonas sp. T1.2MG-36 (assembly GCF_950100655.1). Taxonomy (NCBI): domain Bacteria; kingdom Pseudomonadati; phylum Pseudomonadota; class Alphaproteobacteria; order Hyphomicrobiales; family Pleomorphomonadaceae; genus Pleomorphomonas; species Pleomorphomonas sp. T1.2MG-36. The sequence continues at coordinate 611,629 of NZ_CATNLY010000001.1, read as the reverse complement.
CTGCCAACGGCGCGCTATGTGGTCGACAAGCTGATCGAGACGGTACAGCGGCCCGATACGCACGGCTATTCGGCCTCGCGTGGCATCAACGGCCTTCGCAAGGCGCAGGCCGCCTATTACGCCCGCCGATTCGGCGTGAAGCTCAATCCCGACACGCAGATCGTGGCGACGCTCGGTTCCAAGGAAGGCTTCGCCAACATGGCGCAGGCCATCACCGCGCCGGGCGACGTGATCCTCTGCCCAAATCCGTCCTACCCGATCCACGCCTTCGGCTTCCTGATGGTCGGCGGCGTCATCCGTTCAGTTCCGGTCACGCCGGGGCCGGAGTTCTTCCACGCTCTTGAGCGCGCTGTCACCCATTCCATTCCGAAGCCGCTCGCCCTCATCCTTTGCTATCCGTCGAACCCGACCGCCGAGGTGGTCGAACTCGATTTCTACAAGGACGTGGTGGCCTTTGCCCGCAAGCACGAGGTGTTCGTGCTGTCCGATCTCGCCTACTCGGAGATCTATTTCGACGGCGTTCCGCCGCCCTCCGTGCTGCAGGTGCCGGGCGCGATGGACGTTTGCGTCGAGTTCACCTCGATGTCCAAGACGTTCTCCATGGCCGGCTGGCGCATGGGGTTCGCGGTGGGCAACGAGCGACTGATCGCCGCGCTGTCGCGCGTCAAATCCTACCTCGACTACGGTGCGTTCACCCCCATCCAGGTGGCCGCGACGGCTGCGCTCAACGACCCCGAGGCGGATGTCCACATCGAGGAGGTCCGCCAGACCTACAAGCGCCGCCGTGACGTCATGGTCGAGAGCTTCGGCCGGGCCGGCTGGGAGATTCCGGTTCCGCGCGCCTCCATGTTCGCCTGGGCACCGTTGCCGGAGCGCTTCAAGACGCTCGGCAGCCTTGAGTTTTCCAAGCTGTTGATCGAGAAGGCCGAGGTTGCCGTCGCTCCAGGCGTCGGCTTCGGCGAGCAGGGGGACGATTACGTCCGCATCGCTCTGGTGGAGAACGAGCAGCGTATTCGGCAGGCGGCGCGCGGCCTTCGTCGATTCTTCGACACGGCCGACGAAACCATGCATAACTACGCTCCGGCCGAGCGGAGCCGCTGATCGGCGTTTCCGCTCCCCACGCAGTCCTGCGAAAGCGCCCAGCGACTTTCCGCCGGGCTGCGTGAGACCAAACAATCAAGGCATTTCCGGCGGCCCGTTCGTCGGAAACGCCCAGGCAGACAGAGAGTTTCGGAAGAGCACCATGGGTAAACCGCTTCGCCTCGGCATCGCCGGTCTCGGGACCGTCGGCGCGTCCGTCGTTCGCATCGTCCAGTCCAACCTCAGCTCGCTGACGCTGAGAGCGGGGCGGCCGGTGACGATCACGGCCGTCTCGGCGCGCAACCGCAACCGCGACCGGGGCATCAACGTGAGCGGCTTTGCTTGGTACGACGATCCCGTTGCCATGGTCGCCGACCCGAACGTCGATGTCGTGATCGAACTGATCGGTGGCGCGTCCGGCGCCGCCGAGAGCGTGGTGCGCGCTGCGATCGCCGCCGGCAAGCCGGTGATCACCGCCAACAAGGCGTTGCTCGCCCTCCATGGCGTCGAACTCGCCCGCCTCGCCGAAGAGGCCGGTCTGTCGATCGGCTTCGAGGCCGCAGTCGCCGGCGGCATTCCGGTGATCAAGACCTTGAAGGAAAGCCTTGCCGGCAACACGGTCACCGGTATCGTCGGCATTCTGAATGGCACCTGCAACTACATCCTGACGCGGATGGAGAAGGAGCAGCTCTCTTTCGAAACCTGCCTCTCCGAAGCACAGCGGCTCGGCTACGCCGAGGCGGATCCGACCTTCGACGTCGGCGGCTTCGACACGGCGCACAAGCTCGCCATCCTGACCAGCCTTGCCTTCGGCACGGAGATCGACGCCGACGCGATCTATGTGGAAGGCATCACCTCGATCTCGCTCGAGGACATCAAGGCTGCCGACGAACTTGGCTATCGCATCAAGCTTCTTGGCGTCGCCCGGCGCACCGATACGGGTATTGAGGCGCGGGTCAATCCGGCCATGGTGCCGAAGAAGTCGGTGGTGGCGCAGACCTCCGGCGTGCTCAACGCGGTCTCCTTCGATGGTGACGCGCTGGGCGAGGTGGTCCTGGTCGGCCCCGGCGCCGGTGGCAGCGCCACGGCCTCGTCGGTCATCGCCGACATCGTCGACGCCGCACGCGGTCACCGTACGCCGGTGTTCGGCCTGCCGGTGAACGAGCTCGCGCTCTACCAGAAGGCCGAGATCCAGGCCCACAAGGGCGGCTATTACGTGCGTCTTTCCGTATACGATCGGCCGGGCGCCTTCGCCGGCATTGCCAAAAGCATGGCCGATCGCGACATATCGCTCGAATCCATCGTTCAGCACCGCCGCTCGAACGACGACGCGGCGCCCGGCCATACCGGCGCGCCGCAGCCCGTGGTCCTGATCACCTACGCTACACGCGAGACGGAGATCCGGGCAGCGCTCGCAGCGATCGAGGCGGCCGGCCACATTGCCGAGAAGCCGACGCTGATCCGTATCGAGAGCTTGTAAGACCCTGTCGGGCCTGTGTTCATTTCCAGGCCCGAGTTAGGGAATGCTGCTATCGACTTTTTGCATGTCTAGTGGTCGAACGGGCGAGAAGTGCTGGTAAATGGCGGTATTTCGCCAAGTATCCGAGGTGGCGCGACCTCGCGGCATGGTTAATTCATCCGCGGAACATCCGTATTGCGTCCTATGGCGCATTGACCTCCATCGCCCGTTCTTCCTACCTCGCTAAGGTATCGACTGGGTTTCCTCCCCGTTCGCGCGTGGCCGCAAGACCTCCCTGAGCCGCAGCGACGAACTTGGCCGACTGTCCGAACCGCGGGTTGTTTCATGTCGCAAAAATTCTCCAATTCTCTCGACCGTATTCTAACCCTCGAAGTTGTTCGGGTTACCGAACGCACGGCCATGGCCGCTGCCCGCCAGCGTGGCCACGGCGACGAGCGTGCCGCCGATCAGGCGGCCGTGGATGCCATGCGTGCCGAGCTTAACCAGTTGCCGGTTCATGGCACGATCATGATCGGCGAGGGCGAGCGCGACGAAGCGCCGATGCTCTACATCGGCGAGGAAGTCGGCAGCGGCAAAGGGCCGCGCGTCGACATCGCCGTCGACCCGCTCGAAGGCACGACGATGTGTGCCAAGAACCAGACCAACTCGCTAGCCTGCATCGCGATCGCCGAGCAGGGCGGGCTTCTGAACGCCCCCGACGTCTACATGGACAAGATCGCCATCGGTCCCGGATTCGCACCCGGCATTGTCGATCTAGACGCGACGCCGACCGACAATATCCGCGCGCTGGCCAAGGCAAAGGGTGTGCCGGTGTCGGCGATCACCGCCTGCATCCTCGACCGGCCGCGTCATGCCAGGCTGATCGACGAGGTGCGGGGTCTCGGAGCTTCCATCCGCCTGATCGGCGACGGCGACATTGCCGGCATCATTCAGACGACCGACCCGGAGGAGACCGGCATCGATGTCTATCTCGGCGTCGGTGGGGCGCCGGAAGGCGTGCTGGCGGCGGCTGCGCTGCGCTGCCTCGGCGGGCAGATGCAAGGCCGGTTGATGATCAATCGCCCGGACCAGATCGAGCGCGCCCGGCGCATGGGGATCGAGGACGTCACCAAGAAATACACCATGGAAGACATGGCCCAGGGCGACGTTCTGTTCGCCGCTACCGGCGTCACCAAGGGTAACCTGCTCGACGGCGTGCGTTTCAAGGGCGGCAAGATCATCACCGACACCGTGGTGATGCGCTCGTGGACGGGTACCGTTCGTCGGATCAAGGCCGAGCATATCGATCGCGACAGGATCGACGCCATCTGACGGATCGAGTCATTGTCGAAAGGGGCGCCCGGATGGACGCCCCTTTTCTTGTCAGGCCTTCGTCGCGTCCAGTTCGGAGGCGATCCGGCGCAAAGCGTCGACCAGAACCTCCGATGTCTGGGCACCGGAGATGGCGAACTTGTTCTCGACGATGACGGTGGGCACGCCGGTGATGCCGATGCGGCCGGCGTGTGCGATGTCGGCCTTCACCGCATCGAGGTCGACGCCGTCCTCCAGCTTCATCGTGATCTCGTCCTCGTCAAGACCGACCTCTTCGGCGGCGGCAATGAGCGTTTCCGCTTTGGTGAGATCGGCGCCTTCCTCGAAGAAAAGGGAAAACAGCCGTTCGAGCATGGGATCGCCGAGGCCTTCCGCCGCCGCCCAGCGAACGAGGCGATGAGCGTCGAGCGTATTGGGGCTCTTCTCGATGAGGTCAAAGGCATAGGTGATGCCGACATCGGCCCCCAGGCTGAAGAGGCGGGCGTGCGCTTCGTCCAGTGCATCGGCGCTGCCGAACTTGCCGATGACGTATTCCTCGCGCTCGATGCCCTCCTGGGGAATGGTCGGGTCGAGCTGGAACGGCCGGTAGCGGACCTCGATGTCGAGGTCGTCGAGCTCGGCGATGGCTGCGTCGAGTCGCCGTTTGCCGAGGAAGCACCAGGGACAGACGACATCGACGATGACGTCGAGATGGAGCTTGGCTTTCTGCATGAGTACTCCCGGTGATTGCCTTCATGGGCAGCTTTTCAGCCACTCTACCATCGATTACGGACGAGGGCGGACACGGACTCGACCATTGTTCCATGGCAGAGGGATGCTTTGCCCCTTTACATAACGGCAGGTTATAGAGGACCCGACGTGATCGAGAACCGTATCAAACATAGGCATCTGAGTTCGTTTGTGGAAGTCGCCCGCCTGAAAAGCATCGGCAAGGCGGCGGTATCGCTGTCGATCAGCCAGCCGGCGGTGTCGAAAACCATCCGCGAGCTGGAAGAGATCCTGGGTGTCGAGCTGTTCGACCGTAGCCACCGGTCCGTCGTCCTGTCCTATTACGGCGAGGTGTTCCTTCGCTTTGCCGGCGCTTCCATCGCAGCACTGCGCCAGGGCGTGGAGTCGGTCGAACTGGCGCTGAAGCAGGGTGCGTCCATCGTCCGGGTCGGTGCGCTCGCCTCGGCGTCCTCGCGAGTCCTGCCGGAAGCGGTGACGCGGTTTCTCGGAACCAGTGTCGGAACGACGCCGCAAATCATAACCGCCGATAATGTCTCCATCCTCAACCAGCTGAAGGCTGGCGAACTTGATTTCGCCCTGGGGCGCATGGGATCGCCCGCGAACATGGTCGGGCTTGCCTTCGAGCACCTCTATACCGAGCGCGTGGCGGTGGTGGCGCGCCCGGAGCATCCGCTGTTCGCGCAAGGCGGAGGGCTCGGTCGCCTGTCCGACTATGTTGCGCTGGTGCCGCCGCCGGGATCGATCATTCATGACCACGCCGTGGAGCTGTTGATCCGGCTTGCCGTCGGCCCGCAACTGCGGCGCATCGACACGGTCTCGACCGTGTTCGGCCGAGCCTTCGCCACCACCACGGACGCCATCTGGATCGCCCATTACGGCGAGGTGGCCGGCGACCTCGCCGCCGGCACGCTGCGCGAACTGCCGGTCGATACCTCCGACACCTTCGGACCGCTCGGTCTCATCGTCAGGTCGGGCGTGTCGCTGTCGCTGGGCGCCGAGCTGATGATGGCGGCCCTTCGAGAGGTGGCCGCCGAGGTGAGGGCGGAAGGCGAGCGCTGAGCGTTTCGTCAGCCGGCACGGATGAGCCGCACCGCTTCGTCGCGGCCGAACAGATAGAGCAGGAGCCGCAGCGCTTCCCCGCGCGGACCGGCGAGGCCGGCGTCGCGGGCCAGCAGCAGGGAGGCGTCGTCGCGCGCCGTTTCCATCAATGCGCCATGATGCTCGGCGCGCACGAAGCGGAAGCCGGGCATGCCGCTCTGGCGCGTCCCCAGCAGTTCGCCGCCGCCTCTCAACTTCAGATCCTCCTCGGCGATGCGGAAGCCGTCCTCGGTGTCGCGCATCACCTTCAGCCGCGCCTTGGCCGTTTCGCCAAGCGGCCCCTTGTATAGAAGCACGCAAGCCGAGGATTTGTCGCCGCGCCCGACTCGGCCGCGTAGCTGGTGTAGCTGCGCAAGGCCAAAGCGCTCGGCATGCTCGATGACGATGATCGTCGCATCCGGCACGTCGACCCCGACCTCGATGACGGTGGTGGCCACCAGGATATGCGCTTCGCCATCCTTGAAGCGTTGCATGGCGGCGTCCTTCTCCGCCGCCTTCATGCGGCCGTGAACGAGGGCCACATCGTCTCCGAAATGCTGCCGGAGATCGGCGTAGCGTTCCTCGGCGGCGGCAAGGTCGATGCTCTCGCTTTCCTCGACCAGCGGACAGACCCAGTAGACCTTGGCGCCTTCCAGGCGAATGGCCGAGCCGATACGTTCGACGATCTCGCCAATGCGGTCCTGCGGCACGGTGACGGTGGCGATCGGCTTGCGCCCGGCCGGCTTCTCGGTGAGGCGGGAGACGTCCATGTCGCCGAAATAGGCCAGCATCAGGGTGCGCGGAATGGGCGTCGCCGTCATGACGAGAAGGTCGGTGGTCGGTCCCTTGGCGGATAGCGCCAGCCGCTGGTGGACGCCGAAGCGGTGTTGCTCGTCGACGACGGCAAGCGTCAGGTTGCGGAACTCGACCGCCGTCTGGAACAGGGCATGGGTGCCGACGACGATGTCGACCTCTCCGGCGGCAACCCGTTCCAGCGTTTCCCGGCGTCCTTTCGCCCTGTCGGCGCCCGTGAGCAGCGCGAGCCGCAGGCCGGCCGCCTCTGCGAGGCTCGACATCGAGTGCGCGTGCTGGCGGGCGAGCAGCTCGGTCGGCGCCATCACCGCCACTTGACCGCCGGCTTCCACGGCGGCGGCCGCCGCGAACAGCGCCACCATGGTCTTTCCCGAGCCGACATCGCCCTGGATGAGCCGTACCATGCGCGAGGGCGCCGACAGGTCGGCAACTGCGTCGGCAATGGCCGCGTCCTGCGATGCCGTCAGGCGAAAGGGCAGGGCGGCGCGGAGGCGGCTTGCGATGTCGCCGGTCGGCAGGCGCGGACGGCTTGCGACCCCCTTGAGCTGCCGACGAACCAGGGCGAGGGCCAACTGATTGGCCAGCAGTTCGTCATAGGCAAGGCGCGTCAAGGCGGGGCTCGGTTGGTCGGCGGTCTCCGGCTCCTCGGGCCTGTGGAGGTGCCACAGGGCCTCGGCAAAGGGCGGCCAAGCCTCGCGGCGGAGATGGGCTTCGTCGAGCCATTCGGGCAGGGCCGGGATGCGGGCGAGGGCCGCTTCGGCAAGGCGGGCTATCAGTCGCCCACCGATGCCTTCGGTCAAGGGATAGACCGGTTCGAGGCGGGGCAGCTTGTCGGCCTCGGCTTCCAGTACCACGTGGTCCGGATGGCTCATCTGGAGCGCGCCGTTGAAGCGTTCGACTCGCCCCGAGACGAGTACGGTTTCGCCCGGCGGGTAGAGCTTTTCGAGCCAGCCCTTGTCGGCACGGAAATAGGTGATCGAAAGCTCGCCGCTGTCGTCGTGGACCGCAATCCTGTAGGGCGCGCGCGACTGCGGCGGCGTGGGACGATGACGGTCGACATGCACGCGCAGTGTGACGATCGTTCCTTCCGGCGCCGATTCGATCAGTGCCTCGTGGCTGCGATCGATGAGGCCAGTCGGAATGTGGAAGAGAAGGTCGAGCACCACGGCGCCACGGGCGGTCTCGCCGGCGGGACCGACCAACTTCTCGAGTTTCGGCGCGGTGCGTGGCCCGACGCCGGGCAGTGAGGTGAGCGGCTGGAACAGCGGATTGAGGAGATCTGGACGCATGGAGGGATGTTAGGGCATCCGCCCGAAAAATTGCAGACTTTTCGGGCGGGCGGATGCCTCAAGAGTGCTTCCATCCGCCCGAGAAGTTGCAGACTTTTCGGATGGGCGGATGCCACAAGAGTGCTTCCATCCGCCCGAAAAGTTGCAGACTTTTCGGATGGGCGGACGCGGAGGGCTCTTCCGGCAGGCCACAAAAAAAAGCGGACGCCCGAGGGCGCCCGATATGTGGCCGGCCCAAGAAGCCGGCCGCGTCAAATGCCGTAGACAATATTTACGGTTGCATGGCCGAATACATGCCGCAACCAGAGCTCTTCTAGTTGCTCAAGATGAGGGTTTTGTGACGATCGGCGCGGGACGCTTATCTGCTCGACGATCACCGCTGCTCGACAGCGACGGCGCGAGCGGCTATGTCGGAACAATTCCTCGTCTTTTTGCGTTCAGATCCGATGATTGTCGACAGTCACTGCCATCTTGATTTCCCCGATTTCGCCGACGAGGCGGATGCACTCATTGCCCGCGCGGCGGCAGCCGACGTGCGGATGATGGTGACGATCGGCACGCGTGTCCGCGATTTCGCCACGGTGCGGGCGATCGCCGAAGCGCACCCGGAAGTCTACTGCACGGTGGGCACCCATCCGCATGAGGCGGAGAAGGAAGCCAGCGTCGGGGTCGACGAACTGGTGGGGCTCGCATCCCATCCCAAGGTCATCGGCATAGGCGAGGCGGGGCTCGACTACTTCTATGATTCCTCGCCGCGCGATGTGCAGGCCGAGGTCTTCCGCAGGCATATCGCGGCGTCGCGGATCACCGGTCTGCCGCTCTGCATTCACTCGCGGGATGCCGACGCCGACATGATCGCCATCCTGGAGGAGGAGACCGGGAAGGGGGGCTTCCCGATCCTGCTGCATTGCTTTTCGTCCGGTCGCGAGCTGATGGAACGGGCGGTCGCGCTCGGCGCCTTCATATCGTTCTCCGGCATCCTGACGTTCAAGCGGTCCGACGAACTCAGGGCTATCGCCCGCGACGTGCCGGCCGATCGATTGCTGGTTGAGACCGACGCGCCCTATCTGGCGCCGCTGCCGTGGCGTGGCAAGCGCAACGAACCCGCCTACGTGGCGCACACTGCGAAGGTACTGGCCGAGGTCAAGGACGTCTCGCCCGCCGAGATGGCCGCCACGACGACGGCAAATTTCGCCCGGCTTTTCGCCAAGGTGCCGCGCGAGGTCTTTGAATCATGACCGCCCGCATGCGCTTCACCATGCTCGGCTGCGGCGCCTCGCCCGGCGTGCCGCGCATCGGCAATGATTGGGGTGCTTGCGATCCCAACGAGCCGCGCAATCGCCGCCTCCGGTCGTCGCTGTTGGTCGAGCGGTTCGGAGAGGGCGGCGGTGTTACCCGCGTCATCGTCGACACCGGCCCGGACTTCCGCGAGCAGGTTCTGCGGGCGGGCGTGGGCGAGGCCGACGCGGTGCTCTACACTCACTCCCACGCCGATCATATCCACGGTATCGACGAACTTCGGCAGTTCTTTCACAACAGCGGCCACCGTGTGCCGGTCTACGCCGACGAAGCGACGGCCGCGCGGCTGAAGGAAGCTTTCGGCTATTGCTTCGAAACGCCCTTGGGCTCCGGTTATCCGCCCATCGTCGCCGAACACCGGGTCGACGCCGGTGTAGCCTTCTCCATTGAAGGCAAGGGTGGGACGATCGATGTCGTGCCCTACGAACAGACGCATGGCGATATCGTCAGCATCGGTTATCGGTTCGGTTCGCTCGCCTATTCTTCCGATGTCAGTGCCATTCCCGAGGAAAGCTGGGCGCTGATCGAGGGTGTCGAGGTGTTCATCGTCGATGCGCTCCGCTACAGGCCTCACGTCAGCCATTTCTCGGTGGATCAGGCGATCGAGGCCGGCCGTCGCGTCGGTGCGAAGCTGATCGTTCTCACCCATATGCACCACGACCTGGATTACCGGACGTTGGTGGCCGACCTGCCGGCTGGAGTCGTGCCGGCGTTCGACGGCATGGTGATTGAGAATGATGCGGTGCTCGACGCTGCCGGCTGAGACGAGTTTTGCGACGTTACGGAAAGTTGCGTCTGACGCTACGCTTTCGTGGCGCCATTGGATTGCCTTTACGAATCATGAAGAAAATATGTCGTGATTCCAGTCTCTCGCATGGCTGGCTTGCGCGATTGCGTCTGGCATCGCTACGACGAAAGTCTATATGAAAGGACGAGGCGATGATGACGCGTCACTCGTTGGTGACATGAATCCTTCGCCGTTCCGTATCGTTGAGAGAAGTGAAAGCCATGTTTGGTCCGCTGAAGAAGGTTGCCCGTGCCTTGCGTGTTCCCTCCACCGAGGAGCGTGAGATGCACTACCTCAGCGCCGCTGGCGACCGCATCGAGCTCGAGTATCGCCAGCGCGAGATTGATCGCGGTCTGTTTCGGCGCGGCCCCTACGGTCTGTGATGGAATGCGGCCGCCCCTGAGCGGGCGGCAGTGGGTGAGCACGACACGCCAAGCGCTCCGGAATGGAAAGACCGGGGCGCTTTGCCGTATCCGAATGATGATCAGCCGTTGCTTACGCGCTCAAAGTTTATCTGAATCCAGCCTATAGTTATTCTTCAACCCGGGTTTCATCAGGTGCATGGCGGCGTTGCGGTATCCGCGCTGGTACGATCAGCAAAAATAGCTATGTTGTGACTTGTAAGAGCAAGAAACGAACGCCGGAACAATGATGATCCCGGCGGCACCCAAGAAAGGATGCAGCTATGTTTGCCAACCTGAAGAAAGCCCTCCGCTCCATCAGCGCGTCCGAACGCGAAGTGGCGTATCTCAACGATGCCGGTGACCGCATCGATCTCGAGCTTCGCCAGCGCGAAGTGGACCGTGGCCTGTTTCGCCGGAATCGGAACCTCGGTATCTGAGGTAAATTGCTGAAAGAAAAAGCCAAACGCTGGCGTTTGCCTGCGTTGGCGGAAGGTGGAGGGAAGATCCTCAGGCAAGCCCCAGGGCCTGAATCTTCCCGGACGCAGTTTCTGACCCCAAGACGAGCGCCCGTATGGCTTGATTGCCTGGGCGCTTTTTTCTTTTTGTCTCTGCCATCCCGTCATGCCGAAACGCTTGCTCGGGGCGCTCGCCGCGGTCGGCCGGCACAGGCGCCTTCCGGGTTAAGAAGCTGTTAATTTTTCTTTCGCAGGGGCCTAGTGAAATGAAGATCCCCTGAAACCCGGAGAAAGAAAAACTGTTGATACCAATTCGCAGGATGCATGCGCGTCATGCAACATTCGATCTGGTCCAAATAATAGAATGCACTATCTTCATGAGCGTCAGGACAGAGGAACGGATCGCTGGGTCCTGAAGATAAACCGGCGGTTCGTGGATCGAAAGGAAGATAAAATGTTCACCCAGCTTCGCAAGGCCGCCCGCGCCCTTCGCCCTGCTACCGCCGCCGAACGCGAGGTCGCCTACCTCAACGAGGCCACCGATCGCATCGACCTCGAGTACCGCCAGCGCGCCGTCGACCGTGGGATGTTCCGCAATGCCGGCTTCTGAGCGTCGCCACATCGACCCCGTCATCGGGATCGCCCGCCAGCTACCCCGGACCACGAGCCGCAGGCTCGACGACGGTCCGGCCCCGAGAGGCTTGTGAAACCCGGCCACCGCGCCGGGTTTCTCTTTATCTGAGCATGGCTGCCGTCAGCCTTCGCTTTTGGCTTCCTGCCACAGCGCTTCCATTTCATCGAGCGTCGCTTCTGCCGGCCGCCGTCCGGCTTCTTCAAGCTTCCGTTCGATATAGGAGAAGCGCTTCCTGAACTTCTCGTTGGTCGCTCGCACCGCCGCTTCCGGATCGATGTCGAGATGACGGCCAAGGTTGGCAAGGGCGAACAGCACGTCGCCGAGTTCAGCCTCGATCGAAGCCCGCGCTTCGGCTCCCTCCCGCTTCTCGCTGTCGGCCCGATCCATTTCGGCCTCCAGCTCGTCGAGTTCCTCGCGTATCTTCGCGAGCACGGCGCGCGGATCGTTCCAATCGAAGCCGACCGTTCCGGCCTTATGCTGCAGCTTGACGGCCCTCAACATCGGCGGCATAGCAACCGACACGGCATCGAGCAGGCTTTGCGGCGCCTCACCGCCTTGGCGGGCCGCCTTTTCAGCCTTTTCCTCGGCCTTGATCTTCTCCCACAGTCCCTTGACCAGGTGCGGCGTACGCGCCTCTTCAGGTCCGAACACGTGCGGATGGCGGCGGATCATCTTGCTCGTCACCGCTTCCACCACGTCGGGAAAGGCGAAGGCGCCTTCCTCCTCGGCGATACGGGCGTGGAACACCACCTGCAACAGCAGGTCTCCCAGCTCGTCGCAGATGTCATGCCGGTCTCCACGGGCGATCGCCTCCGCCACCTCATAGGCTTCTTCGATGGTGTAGGGCGCGATGGTCTCGAACGTCTGCTCAAGATCCCAGGCGCAGCCGGCTTTCGGATCGCGCAGCCGAGCCATGATGTCGATGAGGACGGATATGTCGCGTCCGGGCTGCATGGCAGGGACTCCTTGGCTGTGCGGGAAGGGCGGCGCGAGACTTCGCGCGGCAGGACATGCGAGTCAACGCCAAACTCGTGACGCCGCCGCCACGTCAGTTGTTGATATGTGACGCAAGGAAAGCCGGAAGCTCGCCGATGTCCGGAAGACAGGCGTCGGCAATCGGCTTGAGCGTTGCCGCATCACCGGTTCCACTCAGGACGCCGATGACAAGGCCGGCGCCGGCGCTGCGTCCCATGTCGATGTCATGGCTGTTGTCGCCGACAACGGCGATCTCCGACGGTTCCAAGCCGAGCGCCTCGGCAAAGGCGAGGGCCATGCCCGGCCCCGGCTTCACGCCATGTCCACTGTCGTAGCCGGTGACGAAAGCGATGTGATGGGCAAGGCCGAGATGGTCCAGCATCAGGCGGATGGATGCCTCGTTGTCCGACGAGGCGATGCCTAGCGTCAGCCCCGCCGTCCTTAGGGCGGAAAAGCAGGCGTCGAGATCGCCGATCGGGACCGAACCGGTTGCCGAGGCGGTGAACAGCGCGTCGAGCCGCCCGGCCAGATCCGCGAGGGGGAGGGGGCTGCCCGCGTCCACCCAGGCGGCCGCGATCTCGATGGTGTGGGCGGCGGCGAGCAGGCTGCCGGGGCGGGTGATCATGCTCGCCCGATCCATGCCGCCCAGGGCGAGCAGGCGAGCGGCCAACAGGTCGTCGCCATCCGCCGCGATCCCGGCGGCGGCAAGATTGATGGGCCCCCAGGTCCGGTGGTAGTCGAGAAGGGTGCCGTCCTTGTCGAACAGCACGGCGCGGATTGGCATCGAATGCTCCCGTGGTCGGCTTCCTATAGGCTGGCGGCCTTCGGCGAGGCAAATCGAAATGGCGGGTTGGTGCGAGTTTCCCTTCCAAGTGCCGCATGGCTTCCAATCCAGATCGTTCTCCTTTTCGGCTGTTCCGCCCCAACCGCTTGGACGGGCTCGTCTTGCGACGCAATCCGCGTGAGCGCGGCCTTGTTGTCCAGCTCCCCCTGTGTCGGCGGCTCCTTGCTGACGGGCATCTCTCAAGTTGAACATGTGATTTGTGACGGACCAACTTTCCCGCGCCGACAAACGTGCTGCCGAGGAGGCGCAAAAGAAAGCGTCGGAAGAGTGGGCGGCGAGAAACGGTTTCGACATCGTTGTTTAGGCGATCTAGTCGGCGCCGACTTGCGCCGGTGCGATGGTTTCGCTAGTCCGGAAAGTCGTCGCCTTCCTGGAGGGGCGCTTCATGACTGACCGGATCGTCACCACTCTCGGCTTCGATGCCGACGACACGCTTTGGCAGAACGAGCGTTTCTTCCGCGACACCGAGGGACGCTTTCTCGATCTGCTCGGCGACTTCGGTGACCGGGCGACGCTGGCGAGCCGGTTGTTTGCCATCGAGAAGCGCAACATCCCGATCTATGGCTTCGGCATCAAGGGCTTCGTGCTGTCGATGATGGAGACCGCCATCGAAGTCAGCGACGGCCGGCTGGATCCGTCGGTCGTCGCCGGTGTCCTGGCCATGGGGCGCGAGATGCTGAATCATCCGGTGGAACTGCTGCCGGAGGTGCGCGAGACGCTTGAGGCGCTTTCGGGCCGTTATCCGCTGATCCTGATCACCAAGGGCGATCTGTTCGACCAGGAGCGCAAACTCGCCGCCTCCGGCCTCGCCGGGTTGTTTCACGCGGTTGAAATCGTCTCCGACAAGTCGGCTTCCACCTATGCCCGCGTGTTCGCGATGCGCGGCGACGGACCGGACAGCGGCCTGATGGTCGGCAATTCCTTGCGTTCCGACATTCTGCCGGCGCTTGAGGCGGGAGCCTTTGCGGTCCACATTCCGCATGACCTGACATGGCTTTATGAGCAGGTCGACGAACCCGTGGACCATCCTCGCCTGTTCATCGAGAACCACATTCGAAAGGTTGCGGATGTCGTTGAAAAGATTAATGAAGATATCACTTATCGAAAGTTCTGAATCCGGTCGGTCGCAAGTCCGGCCCGGAGCTTTCCGCTGTTGATTTTTGGCTCAGAGCATTGATTCAAGCGGCTCGACCCTTCGTCAGCGGTTTCGCGTAAGTATACCAAAGTCGCGCTTTTGCCTTTGCCAAACGCCGCACGCGTGGTAGAGACCACCGCCAACTTCATTCGGTGATGAATGCTTGCCCCGAGTCGCGAAACGCGATTTCGGACAGGCTTATTTTCATTTCGTCGCCTGCGAGCCCAAGGAGTTGGTCATGGCCTCATTCTTCGTTCCCTCCGCCGGTGGCGATCACGCATTGACGTTCGACGACGTGCTGCTGATGCCTGGCCACTCGGAAGTCCTGCCGGCCGACACCGATGTCCGTACCCGCCTGACCCGCACCATCGAGCTGAATATCCCGCTGCTGTCGTCGGCCATGGACACGGTGACCGAGTCGCGCCTGGCCATCGCCATGGCGCAGGCCGGCGGCATCGGCGTCATTCATCGCAATCTCGACGTCGAGACGCAGGCCGAGCATGTCCGGCAGGTGAAGAAATTCGAGAGCGGCATGGTGGTCAACCCGGTGGTCATCGGCCCCGAGGCGACGCTGAAGGAAGCGCTCGACCTCATGAAGTCGTATAACATCTCGGGTATTCCGGTGGTCGAGAATGCAGGAGACGGTGGCCGCGGCCATGGGCGCCTCGTCGGCATCCTGACCAACCGCGACGTCCGCTTTGCTTCCGATCCGAACCAGAGGGTCTACGAGTTGATGACGCGGGAGAACCTCATCACGGTTCGCGAGGGCGTCAGCCACGACGAAGCCAAGCGCCTGCTGCACCAGCACCGCATCGAGAAGCTGCTTGTGGTGGATTCGGCCTATCAGTGCGTCGGCCTGATCACCGTCAAGGATATCGAGAAGGCCCGCCTCAACCCCAACGCCGCCAAGGACGACCAGGGCCGCCTGCGCGTCGCTGCCGCCACCACCGTCGGCGACAAGGGGCATGAGCGGTCGCAGGCGCTGATCGATGCCGGTGTCGACGTGCTGGTGGTGGATACCGCGCACGGGCACTCCGAATACGTGCTGAAAGCCGTCACCAAGGTGAAGAAGCTTTCCAACCATGTGCAGGTGATCGCGGGCAACGTGGCCACCGCCGATGGCACCAAGGCGCTGATCGACGCCGGCGCCGACGCGATCAAGGTCGGCATCGGTCCGGGCTCGATCTGCACCACCCGCATCGTCGCCGGTGTCGGCGTGCCGCAGCTTACGGCCATCATGGAGGGGGTCTCCGCCGCTCGCGATGCCGGCGTGCCGGTGATCGCCGACGGTGGCATCCGCTTCTCTGGCGACTGCGCCAAGGCGCTGGCGGCCGGCGCCACGGCCTGCATGATCGGCTCCCTGCTGGCCGGCACCGACGAGAGCCCGGGCGAGGTCTATCTCTACCAGGGCCGCAGCTACAAGAGCTACCGCGGCATGGGCTCGGTGGGCGCCATGTCGCGCGGTTCGGCCGACCGCTATTTCCAGGCGGAAGTGCGCGACCAGCTGAAGCTTGTGCCGGAGGGAATCGAGGGGCAGGTGCCCTACAAGGGGCCGCTTGGATCGGTTGTCCACCAGTTGGTGGGCGGCGTAAGGGCCGCCATGGGCTATGTCGGCGCGAAGACCATTCCGGACCTGCAGGAGAAAGCCCAGTTCGTGCGCATCTCCTCGGCCGGCATGCGGGAGAGCCACGCTCATGACGTGACGATCACCCGTGAAAGCCCGAATTATCCCGGCGCTGCCTGAGACATCGTCTTATAGTCGACTGACAACATCATCTGACGACCGCCGGGCTTGCTCCCGGCGGTCGTCTCATTCATATCTCGCCACGAGACTAGACGGGCAACCGAAGGATATTGAGATGAGAGACGGCGGCAGGATCGCAGCGGCGATCGAAGTGCTGGGCGATGTCGAGCGCACGCGGCGACCGGTGCAGGACGCGCTGAAGGATTGGGGGCTCACCCATCGTTTCGCGGGGTCAAAGGATCGCAGCGCCATTGGCAATCTGGTGTTCGACGTGCTGCGCCGTAGGGCATCGCTTGCCGCCATCATGGGGTCCGACAGCCCGCGCGCGCTGG
The DNA here is from genome assembly GCF_950100655.1 of Pleomorphomonas sp. T1.2MG-36. Lineage (NCBI taxonomy): Bacteria > Pseudomonadati > Pseudomonadota > Alphaproteobacteria > Hyphomicrobiales > Pleomorphomonadaceae > Pleomorphomonas > Pleomorphomonas sp. T1.2MG-36. The sequence goes on along the minus strand of NZ_CATNLY010000001.1, from coordinate 595,241 downwards.
CGCTTGCCGCTGCCGTTCGTCTGTGGGGACGCGGAGTCGGGTCGCTCGAAACGCTCTTTGCCGAAGACAAGTTTGCGCCGCCGTCCCTTACCGAGGATGAACGCAGTGCGCTTTCCAGCGGGACCGTTCCGGCCGATGCGCCCGATTGGGTGAAGGGTGATTACCCGGAGTGGCTGGCCGCTTCCCTGGCCCGCGCTTTTGGCGATCGGGTGGTGGAAGAGGGCGAGGCGCTCGCCGGACGCGCCGACGTCGATCTTCGCGTCAATACGCTGAAGAGCGAGCGGGAGCAGGTACTTGCCGGGCTCACCCATCTCAAGGCGGAGCCCTGCCGCTGGTCGCCGGTCGGCATCAGGATCCCGGCGGTGGACGGCGATCTCCGGCCCGGCCACGTCTCTTCGGATCTCGCCTACAAGAGGGGCTGGTTCGAAGTGCAGGACGAGGGCAGCCAACTGGCGGCGCTGATCGCCGCGGCGGGCGGTGGTCGGCAGGTGGTCGATCTCTGTGCCGGCGCCGGCGGCAAGACGTTGGCGCTATCGGCGGCGCTCGGCAACCATGGCCAGATCTATGCCTATGACAGCGACAAGCGACGCTTCGGCGACATCCTCGACCGCATAGATCGCTCGGGCAGCCGCAATATCCAGATCCGCGAGCCACGTCGCGATCAGGACGTGCTCGGCGATCTCGCCGGCAAGAGCGATCTCGTGCTGGTCGATGCGCCTTGCACCGGTTCCGGCACGTGGCGGCGGCGGCCGGACGCCAAGTGGCGCCTGGCGCCGGGTGCGCTGGATATCCGTCTCAAGGAACAAGCGGCGGTGCTCGACAACGCGGTGCGGCTGGTGAGAGCCGGTGGACGCATTGTCTACATCACCTGCTCTGTGCTGCCGGAGGAAAACGAGGCGCAGATCGCAGCCTTCCTTGCGCGCACGCCGGACTTCTCGCTGGGCGACGCGGCCGCGGCCTTCGCCACGGTGACCGGCAGGGACGCGCCGGATCTCACGCGCCTCCGTCTTGAAGACGGTGAGGGATCCATGCTTCGCCTCACGCCGGCCCTGACCGGTACCGACGGCTTCTTCGTGGCCATCCTGAACCGGGCGGCCTGATCGGCTCAGGCGCTTGCCGGTTCGGCCTCTCCCGGCGCGGTCTTGCGATCGCCCGGGCGGAGCGAACCGGTGAGCAGCAGGCTGATGAACAGAACCGGGATGAGGAACATCAGGCCGACACGAATGCCGAGGAACTCGGCCAGACCGCCGATCACCAACGGGCCGGCCAGGAAGCCGAGCACGTAGATCGCCGAGAGAATGGCGACATTGCCCGCCGCCGTGCCCGGTATCGACGTGACGGCGGTGACCGCCATCGGGAAGGCGGTGGAGATGCCAAGGCCGATCATGCCGAAGGCGATGGCGCCCATCCAGAAATTGCTGGCGATGAACAGAAGCAAGGCGCCACAGAGGGCGATGGACACGAACAGGCGCCCCAACGCGACCATGCCGAGGCGTTGGCGCAGAGTGTCGCCCATGAACCGTCCGGCTGACAGCAGAGCCGCGAACACGGCGTAGCCGTAGCCGAGCATGGCGGTGGGCGTTCCCGTCTCGTCGCGCAGGAAGATGCCCGACCAGTCGCCCATCGCTCCCTCGGTGACCGCGAACCCGATGCTGAAGATGCAGACCAGGAGCAGGGCCTTCGGGGGAATGTTGAAGAATGAAGGCTTGGGTGCGTCACTGGCGGTTGCGGTCTTGGCCGGTTCCGCTGGCAACTGAAGCCCGACCCAGACGGCGGTCGGCAGCACGACCGCCACGGACAGCGCCAGCGCTTCGGTAACCGTCAGCCCGAAGGTCGCCAGCGTGGCGCCGACGAAACTGCCCACGCCGATGCCGACGCTCCAGCAGCCGTGGCATGTGCTCATGATCAGCCGACCGGCCTCTTCCTCGATGCGTGCCGCCTCGACGTTCATGGCCAGCTCCGCCAGTGCGAGCAGGGCGCCGCAGGAGGCAAGGATCAGAAACAGCGACGGAATGTTGAAGGCGAGTCCCGGCAGGGTGAGGATCAGCAGCATGCCGGAAAAGGTGCAGATCAGGAGATTGCGGGCGCCGACGGCGTTGCAGATCCGGCCAGCGAACGGCAGGATCAGCAAGTTGGAGATCGGCATGCCCAGGAGGGCGAGCGCCAGTTGCGCCGGGCTGAGGCCGAGGCCAGCCTGCACCTCGGGAATGCGCGACAGCCAGTTCCCGAAGACGAGCGGCTCCAGGAAGAAAAGCAACATGATCAGGCGGACTTGGGTCATCGCATCACCGGGCGAAAAGGAACGGAATTAGAATCGATTCAAACGGACATTTAGCGCCAATTCCGGGCTTATGCCAGATGGCAAAGAGCGGTGGTCGGTTTCAGGGGCGATACCGACCAATCGTCAAGGCCGGATGTGCCGGCAAGTGCCGTCACAGGGCTGTTCTGGCCATCAGTCGATGGCGATGACGACGTGTCCGGCGTCGAACAGGGCAAAGGCGGGATTGCCCTCCTTGAGGGACAGCGCCTCGGCGGAGCGGGCGGTGATCGATGCCGCGAGGGACTTGCCGCCTCCGACGTCGAGAACGACCTCGGCATTGACCGTGCCGACCTCGATGCGAGCGACGCGGCCGGCGATGCGGTTGGCGACCGAGACGGCCGGTGGCTCGGTTCCCGGTGCGATCATCACGAAGGGCGCCTTGATGAGCACGATGGCCTCTCGACCGACAACCAGCCCCAGGTCCCTGAGGCTGCCGGCGGTGACGGTGGCATGGATGGTCGTCTTGCTCGAGACGGCCACCGCGATATCGGCGTTGAGGGTGTCGGCGTCGATGGAGACGATGGTGCCCCGGAGAACGTTGCGTGCCGAAGTCCGCATGAAATACCCCGAAAAGAGGTTGAGAGGAGAAATGCCGGTGCCGGCGAGGTCGGGTTCGATGAGGCGGACCACGCGCGCCATTTCGGCTTCCATGCGGCGATAGGCCTCGATCACCTTGGCCCCGGCCGGCGTGAGCGTGGCGCCGCCGCCGGCCCTGCCGCCGGTTCGAGTCTCCAGCATCGGTTGGCCGAACAGGTTGGCGAGGGCATCGAGCCAGTCCCAGGCGGCCTTGTAGGTGATGCCGACCGCCTTCGCGCCGGCCGAAATGCTGCCCTCGCGAGCAACGGCCTCCAGCAGGCGAATGCGATCGCCACTGACCGACGAGCCGTCGCGCTTGAGGGTGATCGAGGCGTTGATCGGCATCGCGGACCGTTCCTTCGTGCAGGGCGCTTGACCGGCCGCGCACAGGCGCCGGTCATCCGCTTCCTTCTATCCCCGAGCGACGGCGAGGGGCAATCAATCGCCTCATTCGGCGGCAAGCGCGTCCCTGAGCCGACGGATGACCTTGGCGCGCGCCCTCTCGTCGGCCGCCTTGCCGATTTCCGCCAGGATGTCGAGAAGAAGTCCCTGGAAATCGTTGTGCCAATCGGTACGTCCGAGCTGTCTCGGCTCGAGGCGCGGCTTCCTCGTGGTATCCACGATCTCGACGGCGGCGGCGTGATCGAGCCGATAGGAGGCGTCAAGGCGCGGGTCGACGAGGCGCTCGTTGGGCAGGCTGTCGGCGAGCCGGGCCCTGAGGCCTTCGATCGCCTTCTCCTCGCCATGCACCATGAACACGGTGCCACCGATCGGCAGGCGCTTCTTGAGCCAGGCGGCGAGTTCCGGCCCGTCGGCGTGGCCACTGTAGAGGTCGAGCTTCCGGATGCGGGCGCGGACCTCGATCTGCTCGCCTCTCATGCGGACTATCGGGGCGCCGTCGGAGAGCAGGCGCCCCAACGTGCCGGCCGCCTGGTAGCCGACCAGCAACACCGTCGCCTCCGGGCGCCACAGCCAATTGCGCAGACGATGGCGAATGCGGCCGGCTTCGCACATGCCGGATGCCGATATGACGATATGAAAACCGTGCATCTGGTCGAGCGCCATCGACTGCTCGACGCTTTCAGTGAAGCGGACGTATGGCGAGGCGAATGCGCGCAGCAGGAGACCGCCGTTGTCGAGGCTTCTGGCGTAGGAGCGGAAGATCTGGCTCGCCCGGTTGGCAAGCGGCGAGTCGATGATGACGGGGCAGGGCGGCAGTTCGCCGGTCTCGAACAGATGCACCAGGTCGGCCAGAAGCTCCTGAGTGCGTTCGACGGCGAAGGAAGGGATCAGCAGGACGCCATCGGGATTGATGGCCGCCTTGACCTCGGCCTTGAGCGCCGCCCGGCGACGGGTCTCCGTTACCTCCTGCCGGTCGGTGTCGCCATAGGTCGATTCCATCACCACGTGATCCCAACCGGTCGGCGCTTCCGGACTTGGTTGCAGCAGCTTGTTGTCCGGGCCGAGATCGCCCGAGAACAGGATCCGCATCGGTTTTCCGTTGCCGGTCGTTTCCAGCTCGACCGACGCCGAACCGAGCAGATGGCCGGCGTTCCACAGGCGAAAGCGGATGCCCGGCGCCGTTTCGCACCAGTCGCCAAGCCGCGTCGGCCGCATCTGTTTCACGGCCTCCAGGGCGTCTAGCAGCGCGTATATCGGCGTCACTTCCTGTCGCCCCCGGCGCTTGTTGCGTCGGTTGAGCTGCTCCACTTCCATTTCCTGGATGTGTGCGGAATCGGGCAGCATCACCTTGCAAAGGTCGACTGTCGGCGCCGACGCGAAGATGGGGCCGGTGAAGCCATCCTTCACGAGCTTCGGGACAAGGCCGGAATGGTCGATATGGGCGTGAGTCAGAATCAGCGCATCTATAGTGCGGGGATCGAACGGGAAGGCGCGATAGTTGAGTTCCTTTTCGGTCTTGGAGCCCTGGAACATGCCGCAATCGATCAACACGCGATGCCCGCCGGATTCGATCATGTGACAGGATCCGGTGACGGTCTCGGCGGCACCATGGAATGTGATGACGGGCAGGGTGGACATTGGAACACCTCGAAGGAAACGACCGGATCGCTTGCCGGCGCTTCCCTGATACTGGGGTGTTCGTGCGGCTTGGCAAGGGCGGCCGGCTGCTCCTTAAGGCCAACCCCGGCTCGTTAGGCTTTACGGAGCCTTAGCCTCCGTGTGGGAAAATAGGAACATGTCGCGGAAGTTCTCACCTGCGACAGGAGGACGACATGGCGACCGCTCCAAGAATCGACCGCGACGAAGCGGAGCCCACGGCCGTGCCGGCACGGCCGAGCCGCATTGCGCACCTGCCTTTTCCGCTGTTCTCGGCGCCGATGGGAATTGGCGGCCTCGGTCTCGCTTGGCGCGAGGCGACAGCCTATTTCGGGGTGCCGGCCTTCCCGGGCGAGGCGCTGCTCGCGGTGGCGGCCCTGGTATGGACGCTACTTACCCTTCTGCACATCTGGCGCGAGATCCGCCATCCGCGCGCCCTCTTCGCCGACCTCGCTCATCCGGCCCGCGCCGCCTTTGCCGGTGCCTTCACCATCGGCCTGATGATGATTTCCGCCATGCTGATCCCGATTCAGCCCGGCGTCGCCTTCTGGGCTTGGGTTGTCGCCGTGACGCTGCATCTGCTCGTGGCGCTGATGACCGTACGGGGCCTGATGCTGACGCCCCGCAACGACCCGATGTCCCTGATGCCGCCAACGCTGATCCCGCTGGTCGGCATGCTGCTGGCTCCGGTGTTCGGCGTGCGGCTTGGTCTCATCATGCCGTCGTGGCTTCTGTTCGGCATAGGCATGATCTTCTGGCTGACCGTGCAGCCGCTGTTGTTCCAGCGCATAGCTGCCGGGCCGGCCTTTCCGGAGAAGCTGAAGCCGACGCTCGTCATTTTCCTGGCGCCGCCGTCCGTAGGCTTCCTGTCGCTCGTGGCGCTCGAAGGAAAGGTCGACTGGCCGGCGCTGGCGCTGTTCGGCTACGCCGCCTTCCTGGCGGTCGTGTTCCTCACCATCCTGCCGCGCTTCCTGAGGGCGCCGCTTGCGCTGTCGTGGTGGAGCTACACTTTTCCGGCTGCGGCTTTCACGGTGGCACTGTTCACGCTGGTGCGGGCCTATCCCTTCCCCTTCGCCGACTGGCTATTGTGGGCGCAGCTTTCGATCGCCTCGCTCCTTGTTCTCGTGGTGGTGCTGGCGACGCTGCTCGGCCTTGCCAACGGCAAGCTGTTCGTTTCCGACTGAGCGGCCACATGGGCGAGATTTGGTCGTTGCTTATAGGTAATTGAACGGATATGGCTGCGAGAGCCGACAGGCTTTCTCGGAGCCCTCCATGGTCAAGTCCATCATCATCGATACCGATCCGTCGCCGGACGATGCCGTCGCCTTCCTTATGGCGCTCGGCTCGCCCGACGAGCTTGAGCTTCTCGCCATCACCACCGTTGGCGGCAACGTGCCGCTTTACCACACGACGCGCAACGCCTTGAAAGCGCTGGAACTGGTGGGGCGGCAGGCCGATGTGCCCGTCTATGCCGGTGCCGCCGGACCGATGGTGCGGACACTCGAGACGGCCGAATACGTGCATGGCGAGACCGGTTTCGAGGGTTATGACCTGCCCGAGCCGGTCGCGACGGCTTCCGACGGATTTGCACCCGACAAGATCGTGGACCTCGTCATGTCCCGGCCGGAAAAGACGGTGACGCTCTGCTGTCTCGCCCCTCTCACCAACATCGCGCTCGCCATGGCGCGGGAGCCGAGGCTGGCGGCTCGTCTCGAAGGCATCGTGCTGATGGGCGGCGCGCGCTCGGAAGGCGGCAACGTCACCCCGGCAGCCGAGTACAACATCTACGTCGACCCCGAGGCGGCAAGGAAAGTGTTCGAATGCGGCGCGCCGATCGTCATGATCCCGCTCGACTGCACGCACACGGCGCTCACCAAGAAGCCGCGCCTCGACAAGCTGCGCGCCATGGGCGGGCCGCACATGGAGGCTTTCTATCACCTTCTTGAGTGGAACAAGCGGTTCGACGAGAAAGCCTGGGGCATGGACGGTGGGCCGCTGCACGACCCCACGGTCACTGCCTACCTCTTGAAGCCGGATCTGTTCAGGGGGCGTCTGGTCAATGTTGAAATCTCCTGCGACGAGCTGACGCGTGGCATGACCGTCGTCGATTGGCATTCGGTAACAAGTCGGCCGAAGAACGCGCTGGTGCTGACCGAGATCGACGCCGACGGCTATTTCGATCTGGTGATCGAGCGACTGCACGCCGCGCGCAAGGGCTGAAGACGCGTCTTCGACCGACCGCCGTCAGGCCGAGGTGCGGGCGGCGATCCGACGGATCAGCGCCAGCGCCTCGCCCGGCGGTTTTCGCTCGACGCGGCGGTATTCCCGCCCGTCCAGCGTGCGTGTGATGAGCCCGACGTCGATCATGGCGCGGCGGATCAGGGCATGGTCGCCGAAACGATGGTTGTTGCGGATGACCAGACTGACGTCGAACTCGCTATAGACGGCCCCCGCCTGGAGGCGCGACCAGAGCACCCAAAGCGCGAGGCTCTGATGGCTGTAGCGCGAGGGCCAGCGCAGGAATTGCCCCTCGGCGTCGAAGTGCCCGGCCACGCGCTCCACCAGGGCGTGATCCACCGGTTCCGGTGCCGAGAGTGGCTCGCCAAGGCGCGTCTCCGCCGCGGTCACGGCGCGGAAATGCTGGAAATTGCGATAGCCGACCGCGCGGGCCAGCATGTTGAGAAGCTGGACATGGCCGGGTTTGCCGTCGATCAGGGTCAGTTCGCGACCGAGCGCTTTGGCAAGGGCCGATATGTCGGGTATGGTCAGCGGTAGGATGTCTCTGGGCATGGCTTATCCTCGCACGTGCCGATCATCGCTGATTGTCGCTGGTCGCTGACTTGCGGCGGGGCACGAGAGGAGTGTCCGTCGACTTCCGATGGGAACTGGCAGGTTTAGCTTCCCTTGAGGGACAGCGACGCCTCGGTGAACTGCCGACCGAGGCTTTCCTTAGCTCTGATCGTCGTCGGAAACAAGCAACCCGCCGTTCGCCTCCGGACGAAAGACCTGACCTTGAAGGCGCATCAGGGAAGCCAGCCGGCCGGCGTCCATCGGTCGGCCAAGCGCGAAGCCCTGCAAGATCTGGCAGCCGAGATCCCGTAGGATATCCGCCTGTTCCATGGTTTCGACGCCCTCGGCGACGACGCCGATGCCCTGCGTGCGTCCGATCTCGACGATCGACTGAATGAGCTGGCGTTGCGCGACGGAAGACGACACCGCGGCGGTCAGTTGGCGGGCGATCTTGAGACGCTTCGGCTGCAGGCGCATCAGACTGACGATGGAGGCGTAGCCCGTCCCGAAGTCGTCGATCTCTATCTCGATCCCGAGTTCCTTGAGGCCGCGAATGTTTCCCGAAACGACCTCGTCGCTGTCGTCCAGATAGATCGCCTCGGTCAGCTCGAAGGCCAGCGCTCCCGGTTCGATCGTCATCGCCTCGATCGTCTCGATCAGGCGTTCGTTGCGAAGTCGGCCCATCGACACGTTGACGGCGATTCTCGGCACTCTCAGGCCGGCGGCCACCCAGCGTCGCCGGTCGACGAGGGCCGTCTCCAACACGAGATGGTCGAGAACGGGCAGGGCGCCGATGTCTTCCGCCACTTCGAGGAAGCGGGCAGGCGCGATCAAACCTTCCGTCGGATGATTCCAGCGGATCAGGGCTTCGAGACCGACGATCTCGCGCGTCGACGCGTCGAACTGTTGCTGGTAGTGGGCGGTAAACTGGCTTTCCTCGATGCCCGTCAGAACCTCGTCGGCCAAACGCTTGGCACTGACCACTTCGGCTTCAAGTGCCCTGGTGAAGAACTCGAGGCGATTGCGACCGAGCTTCTTCGCCCGATAAAGAGCGATGTCGGCATCGATCAGGAGTTTGTGCGACTGGCTCTTTCGAGGGGCGGAGCAGGCGATGCCGATCGAGAGCCCGCTGCGGCATCGAATCTCGCCGAGATCGATCGGATGGCGGAAGCCGGCAATCAGCTCGTCGGCCAGCGCTCGGGCCAGCTCTTCCGGTTCGTCGGCGATGCAAACGGCCACGAATTCATCGCCGCCGATGCGGGCCACGATATCGTCGGGCCGGAACACGACGCGCATGAGGTCGGCGGCATGCTGGAGAAGGCGGTCGCCGGCCGCATGTCCATAGGCGTCGTTGACCTGCTTGAAGCGGTCGAGATCCATATGAAGGATGGCGATCCGATCCGTCGTTGCCCCAATTTCGGAATCGAGACGGCCGAGGTGGTCCATGAGGTAGCGGCGATTGGGCAGTCCGGTCAGTTCGTCGTGCAGCGAAGTGTGCCGGACACGCCGGTTGGCTTCTTCGAGCTGGGCGTTGCGGGCCTCGGCAAGCCTCTTGGCTTCGCTGAGTTCGTCGAGGTTACGGCGACGCTCGGCATAGAGATGGCCGGTAATCAGGATGGGCAATACGACGAGCGCGCCGATCAAGGCGATCATCAGTCGGAAGGCCGCCGTGTTTGGCGGCTCGGGCCAGCCTCCCTTCGGTGTTGCGGCAAGCTGCCAGGTGCCGCCGGGAATGCTGACCGTCGTGACAAGCGGATTGCGCGTCAGCACGTCTTCCGAGCCGAAGAAGACCTCGCCGTCGGCGCCCTTTCCGTCACGGCCGCGTATGGTGAGATCGAGATCGAAATCGGCGGCGGTTATTCCACTGTTGGCATAAAGATGGTCGACATCGATCACCGCCGAGACAATGCCCCAGAATGCCGGCGGTCCGCTTGGCTGATCGACCAGGACGGGGAAACGCCCGACGATGCCCACGCCTCCCTGAACCAGCTCAAGCGGGCCGGCCAGCACGAGGTTGCCGGTCGCCTTGGCCCGGAGGACGTTGTCACGTTGGCCGGGCGTTTTCATGTAGTCGAGGCCCATCACCTTCTCGTTGCCGAGGAGTGGATGGACCATGCCGACAACCATGTCCGGGGCGGCGGCGATCAGGCGAAGATCGGACCCGGTTTCGAGGAGATGCTCGATGAGAACGGTGAACTCGTTCTTGTCCAGAGTGGGACGAGTGGCGAAGGCGGCAACAACCCCTCGGCCGATCTGGATGTCTCGGCTGATGTTGCCCTCAAGGCGCGCGCGAATGACGGACAGGCGATCGGCGACGGTCGCCCGTGCGTGTTGTTCGAACAACTGATGGTTCTGGTAGTCGGCGAGCAGTCCGAGCAGTCCGACGGCGACGAGGGCGATCAGGGCTGGCAAGCTCGCGGGCCGGAGAACCAATCCGTTCACGCGGCGCAAAACCCGAAGCAACCCGCCAGCAGCCATCGTCTGCATTCCAAAAGGAGACGCTAGTTCTGTATAAGCCAGATTTTCCTTTTGTAATTATTACTAGCGCAGCAAATGCTTCTTCTGGTTGAAGAATCTCCAAGAGTGCCCGGACTTTTCGTCTTCAGCCGAGCCAGCCGGCCAGGTCGACCAACGCGCGGCGGCAGATCGCCTGTCGTTTGGCTATGGTCTTCTCGTTGCCGCGTAACCGCTGGCCGGGCTCCTTGGGCACCTCGACGGGTGGGAAGAGCCCGAAATTGATGTTCATCGGCTGGAAGGAGCGCGGTGCGCCCTCTGCCTCCGCGGAGATATGGCCACCGGTGATGTGGCCGAGAAGCGCGCCGAGCGCGGTGGTCGGCGGCGGCGGGACGGCCGTCGTGCCGAGCCGCTCGGCGGCTGCGAAGCGACCGGCCAGAAGGCCGATCGAAGCCGATTCGACATAGCCCTCGCATCCGGTGACCTGGCCCGCGAATCTGAGACGCGGGGCGGCCTTGAGGCGAAGCACCGGATCGAGCAGGCGCGGGCTGTCGAGATAGGTGTTGCGGTGGAGACCGCCGAGCCGAGCGAACTCGGCTTTCTCAAGCCCCGGGATCATCCTGAAGACGTCGGCCTGAACGCCATACTTGAGCTTCGTCTGGAAGCCGACCATGTTGTAAAGCGTGCCGAGCGCATTGTCCTGGCGAAGCTGGACGATGGCATAGGCCTTCACCGTGGGATTGCGCGGATTGGTGAGGCCGACCGGCTTCATCGGGCCGTGACGCAACGTCTCCCGGCCGCGTTCGGCCATGACCTCGATCGGCAGGCAGCCATCGAAATAGGGCGTCTTCTCGAAATCCTTGAACTCGGTCTTGTCGCCGGCGAGCAGCCCATCGACGAAGGCTTCGTACTGTTCGCGGTCCAGTGGGCAGTTGATATAGTCGGCGCCGGTGCCGCCGGGTCCCGGCTTGTCGTAACGCGATTGGAACCAGGCCTTGTCCATGTCGATGCTGTCGAAATGGACGATCGGGGCGATCGCGTCGAAGAAGGCGAGCGAAGCGGCTCCGGTGGTGGCGCGAATGGCGTCGGCCAGCGCCGGTGACGTGAGTGGCCCGGTGGCCACGATCACATCGCCCCAGCTCTCGGGGGGCAGTCCGTCCACCTCTCCCTCGGCGACGGTGACGAGTGGGTGGGTGCGCAGCGAAGCGGTGATCTTTTCGGAGAATCCGTCCCGGTCGACCGCCAGCGCGCCCCCCGCCGGAACCTTGTTGGTGTCGGCCGAGGCCATGATCAACGAACCGGCGCGGCGCATTTCCTCGTGAAGCAGACCGACGGCGTTGTTCTCGTGGTCATCGGAGCGGAAGGAGTTGGAGCAAACCAGTTCGGCAAAGCCACCGGTCTTGTGCGCTTCGGTCTCGCGATGCGGCCGCATCTCGTGGAGGACGACTGGAATGCCGCGGGAAACGAGTTGCCAGGCGGCTTCCGAACCGGCGAGGCCGGCGCCGACGATATGAATGGGGGCATGGGGCTGATTGGTCATGGCGGGGGATTAGCACGTCCGCCGGGCATATGCAGCGCTTTTCCTGATGCTCGGGGCACGACTCGGATCTGCGGAATGCCTCAAAATGCAAACGCCCACCGGGGGAGGAGATCCGGTGGGCGCTGCAATTTTCTGTAGACGGCATGGGAGGAGGTATGCCGCTACAGCTAACCTGCGATGCGGGAGGAGGAGCATCGCAGGACGGTCGTAGCAAGGGAGGAGGATTGCCACGACCAAACCGACGTTGCCCAGGGAGGAGGAAGGGCAGGTCGGTACTCACAAAACCGGCGAAATGGTCCAGGGAGGAGGAGGGGACCATCATCGCCTAAGAGAAAGATGGGGGAGGAGGACCATCTTTCCAAGACACCGGCCGGAGGGAGGAGGAACCGGCAGGGTGTCTATCAGGGTCGCCGCGGAACTGGGAGGAGGATAGTTCGGCTGGCGAGCCTAATTTCGTGGGATCAGAGCGTGGCCTTGCGGGCGACGTTCGAGATTTCACCGCGGGAGATGCCAAGGTCGGCAAGCTCGCGGGTGCTCAGACGAGACAGCTCGCGGTAGGTCTCCTGGTACTTGCGGTAGGAGCGGAGCTTGTTGACAACGGTGTCCAGCATTTCATCATCCATTCGGGTTGTGAGGCGCTGCGCTCTTCAGTCTGTCGTCTGCTGCGCTTCGCTCTCGACACCCCGATAATTAGGCGAACGAGGCATGCAGGGCTAGAGGGGGACTTGCATGTCAGGAATGCAGTTTTCGCGCAGCAGCATTCAGGGGTGACGGAGATCGTCCTCCACAGCTTCGAATGCGGCCGAAATACGACTTTCGACGGAGCCATGGCCGCATGTTTGCCGTCTTTTGGCTTGTATGAGGTGAAATTTGAGGTAATGCGCTCAAAAAACGGTCTATGCTGCACCGCAGCATAAACCTTGCCTAAAACCCACCGAAAGAATTTTTGAATGTCGGTGACGGTTATGGAAGCGGAAGCGGGCTTTGGAGAGTTTCAAAACTCTCTACGCAAATGCCCTGATGAACCTGAATCGGTTTTATTGGCAACGAGCCAACCTGCCATTCCAGCTTGAATCGTTTTCGCTCGACCCTCAGTCCGTGCATGGACGATTGCTTGTCTATGACACCGTTGTCATGGACGATTCTGCAGAGGACGTCAGGAATGCCCTTGAAGAAGGCTCGCTCGCCAACTGTCGGGCTCGGGGTTCGGAATTGCGCGAGGGGTCACTGCTCGACGGAGATGCGCACCGCCGATGGGCCGTACTGCCTCACCAAGGCGAACAGTGCCTTGGCATTGTCAGGATGCAAGCGAACGCAGCCATGCGAGGCCGGCTTGCCGAGGCGCTTGACGTATGGCGTCGCGTGGATCGCATACCCTTCATGAAAGAATATGGAGTGCGGCATCGGCGCGTTGTCGTATTTGCGGGAGTGCCACATGGTGTGCATGCGATAGGGCGTCCAGAACCCGGTGGGCGTGACGTAGCCGCGGCCTGCCGTCGATACCTTCCAGGTGTGGGCGACCTTGCCTCGGACCAGAACGGTCATGGTCTGCGAGGAGATGTCGACGCGGACCAAAACCTTCGGACCGAGGGCTTGCCGGGTCGCCGGGCCGGAACCGAGCGCCTCGGCGATGTCCGCGGCGGGCAGTACCGTCATTGCCAACTGGTCGGCACGGTCGTTCGATGCCAGAGACGGTCGCATCGGAACGTTGTCAAAGCCGGGATGATCGTCCGTCGCGGCCAATGCGGGCGCCGCTACAGTCAGACATACGGACAATCCCAACAGGGCGAAGGCGCGATACATGACATCCCCCGTAAAGATGCCGACCACTATTGCACGCAAGCGTTAATTGATTATGGTCAGGAAGGTCTATGCGGAATTCATTGCTTTTTAGCCATTTCCCGTGGGGTCGCGGCCTGATCCGAGCCACGGGGCTGAAGAGCAAATGCGCATCGGGCGTTCAAGGAGCCGGGAATGTCCATTTTCCTCGTTGGCCTCGTTCTTTTCGTCGGAATCCATTCTGTCTACATCGTTGCGCCCAGGGTTCGAGAGGCGGCGATCGCCCGCATCGGCTACAATCCCTGGCGCGGCATCTACTCTCTGGTCTCTCTCGCCGGGCTCGTTCTCTTGATCTACGGCTACGGCCTCGCCCGGCAGGATCCCGTGCAGTTGTTCGAACCGCCGCCGTGGGCCCGCGATTTCGCTTTCGTGGTGATGGCGGTGGCGTTGCCTTTGCTCGTGGCTTCCTTCTTTCCGGTTGCGACGCGCATCGGCCGCTTCGTGCGTCACCCGATGCTGATGTCGGTGACGCTCTGGTCGGTCGCTCATGCGCTGGCGATCGGAACGCTTGCCGGAGTGCTGCTCAGCGCGGTCTTCTTCATATGGACTCTGGCGGCTCGGTTCTCCCTAATCGCGCGGCCGATGACGGCGTCGTCGACCGCGCCGCCCGAGCCGATGAACGACTGGATCGCGGTGGCAATCGGCCTTGCCGTTTGGGCGGCGCTGCTGTTCGTGCTGCACGACTGGCTGATCGGCATGCCTTTGCTGTGAGGGGGCTCGGCCCTGTCCGCATGAAGAGGTGGCGTTGCCGCGAAAAAGGCTGTAAACGGCGTCGATGAGTTGCGCTGGCTGGGGTTGGCGCAGGCCGTGTATGGGTAGCGACCGCGAGGGCCGCGAGCCGATAGTTGGGTAGAAGATGTCTGATATTTTCGACGAAGTCGGCGAAGACCTGCGCCGCGATCGGCTGACGGGCCTGTGGAAGCGTTACGGCTGGGTTCTTTACGTGGTGGCCGGACTTATCGTCGCGGGTACCGCTGCCTGGCGTGGCTATGATTACTGGGCGACCAGCCGTGCCAACGCGGCCGGCGACGCCTATTCGCAGGTGCTGGCCTCGGTAAAGGCCGGAGATCACAAGGCGCTCGCCGAGTCGCTCGCGGTCTATGGCTCTGGTGCGCCGAAGCAATATCAGGTGTTGGCACGCTTCCGCGCCGCTTCGGAACACGCGGCGATGGGTGAGATGGACAACGCGCTTGCCGCTTTCGAGGATCTGTCAAAGACTTCGGGCGTCGACCAGCCGTTGCGTGATCTCGCCGCCGTCCGCGCTGCGTTGATCGCCGTCGATCGGGAAAGCCTCGACCAGATCAAGGCGCGGGTCGACAGCTACAACAACGATATCTCCCCCTGGCGCCATGCTGCGCGCGAGATCGTCGCCCTCGCGGCCGTTCGCGCCGAGGATTGGAAGTTGGCCGGCGAGGAAGCCCGGAAGCTCATCGACGATCCGACGACACCGTCGGGTACCCGTAACCGGGCGCGCGTGCTGAGCGATCTTGCAGCCTCGGAGGCCGGAAACGGCGATAGCGGAGCGGCTGGATGATGGTTTCTCCGCGCCTTTCCTCGGTGGCTTTCGCATTGGTCGTCACCATGACGCTCGGCGGGTGCGGCTCGGATTCGGCGATGGACTCGCTGTCTTCGCTCAACCCGTTCAAGAAGGACCAGCCGGTCGCCGAGGGCAATCGCACCTCGATTCTGGCCGTGTCCGACCCGACTCGGGGCGTGACCAACGGTCGAGCGACCATTGGCGCGGCGACGGCGCTCGCCGCATGGTCGCAGCCCGGCGGTACCGCGACCAACGACCCCGGCAATGTCGTCGGTGCCCTGCAAGGCGTGCACTATTGGTCGATCAAGGGTGGCAAGTCCGGCTTCGGCAACGGCATGATGGGGCTTTCCACCAGCAAGGGACGCGGCATCTCGGCGCGTCCGGTGGCCGCCGATGGCATCGTCTATGTTTATGACTCCGCTGGCGTTGTCTCGGGGTTCAAGGTGGCCAACAGTGGCGCGACCTGGCACGTCGGCGTTTACCCGTCCGGCGCGCGCGATCCGGTCGGCGGTGGCGGTCTGGCCGTTGCGGGTGGTCGCGTCTACGCGGCGACCGGATACGGCGAGCTTCTTTCGATCGATGCCGCGACCAGCTCGATCCTGTGGCGCGTGAAGCTCGATGCGCCGGCTCGTTCGGCGCCCGCGGTGGGTGGCGGCAAAGTAGTGGTCACCGCCCAGTCGGGTGTGGTCCAGGCCTTCGATGCGGCGACCGGCGCATCCGGTTGGCGCGCCTCGACCGAGGTTTCGGGCGCCGCGCTCGCCGGTGCCGGCAGCGCCGCGATTTCCGCCGACACTGTCGTGGTCGCCGGATCGACCGGCCAGATCCAGGCTTTCGACCTCGCCACCGGCAACGTCAAGTGGCAAGCCTCCATCACCGGCAGCGGCTCGATTTCGGCGATCACCGGACTGCGGGATGCTTCGGCGAGCCCGGTGATCCATGGCGACGCCGTCTACGCCACCGGCATCGGCGGCGCTCTGGTCGCTCTCGATCTCAAGACCGGCGACGTTCGCTGGCAGCAGCCGATTGGCAGCGCCGAGACGCCGGTCGTTTCCGGCAGCAGTCTGTTCCTGATCGATCTCGAGAACAGAATGATCGCCATCGACCTCAAGACCGGCAAGGTGGTCTGGGCGCAAACGCTGCCGCTCAAGCCGTCCTCGAGCCGCAAGGGCTCGTGGGCCGGACCGGTGATGGCAGCTGGCAAGCTGTGGGCCACGTCCAACGATGGCCGCATCGCTTCGGTGGATGCCGTTACCGGCGCGCTCGGCGTCACCACCGAGATTGGATTCAGCGGTGCGATTGCACCGATCCTGAGCTCTGGCAAGATGATGGTTCTTGCCGGAGACGGTACGCTCATCGCCGTGAATTGATCGCGGCGCCATAGGACAAAAAGACGGGCGGCGGCGGATCGGTTTGGTCCGGCGCCGCAATGTCTATTGAAGGAAGTCTCGACCATGCCCGCGCAACCGACCGTCGCTCTCGTCGGCCGTCCGAATGTCGGCAAATCAACCTTGTTCAATCGCCTCGTCGGCAAGAAGCTGGCGCTGGTCGACGACACGCCGGGCGTGACGCGCGACCGCCGCGTCGGTAGCGGCCGGCTTGGCGATCTGACATTTCAGGTGATCGATACCGCCGGCCTAGAGGAAGCCGATCCGGATTCGCTCGCGGGGCGCATGCGCGCCCAGACAGAGACGGCGATCCGCGAAGCCGACGCCATCCTGTTCCTCTATGACGCGCGGGCCGGCATCACGCCGCTCGACAAGCATTTCTCCGACGTGATCCGCCGCATGGACCGCGAAGTGATCCTGGTGGCCAACAAGGCCGAAGGACGCGGCGTCCAGCCGGGATTGATGGAGGCCTATGAGCTTGGTCTCGGCGAGGCAATCGCCATCTCGGCCGAGCATGGCGAGGGCATGGCAGATCTCTACGACGTATTGCGCGACGCGTTCGAGGGCCGTCTCGGCTTTGCCGAGCCGGAGAGCGAGGAGGCGGTGGTCAACCTCGACGTCGACGAGGAGGGCAATCTCGTCCGTCCGCAGGAACAGCGGCCGTTGCGCGTCACCGTCACCGGACGACCGAACGCCGGCAAGTCGACGCTGATCAACAGAATGATCGGCGAGGATCGTCTGCTCACCGGGCCGGAGGCCGGTATCACCCGCGACTCCATTTCGGTCGATTGGGTGTGGCGCGACCGCGAGGTGAAGCTGTTCGACACTGCCGGTCTGCGCCGCAAGGCGCGCGTGCAGGAAAAGCTGGAGAAGCTGTCGGTGGCCGATGCGCTTCGGGCCATCAAGTTCGCCGAGGTGGTGGTCGTTCTGCTCGACGCCACCATTCCCTTCGAGAAGCAGGACCTTCACATCGTCGACCTGATCGTTCGCGAGGGCCGGGCCTTGGTGATCGGTCTCAACAAGTGGGATCTGGTCGAGGATCGCGCCAGCAAGCTCAAGGAGTTGCGGGAGGAATGCGAGCGGCTTCTGCCGCAGGTGCGTGGCGTGGAACTGGTGCCGCTCTCCGGTCTCAACGGCCAAGGCATCGACAAGCTGATGCAGGCGGTGGTGCGCTCCTATGACGTCTGGAACACGCGCATTTCCACCGGACGCCTCAATCGCTGGCTGACCAGTCTCATCGAGCATCATCCGCCGCCGGCAGTCGCCGGCCGCCGCCTGAAAATCCGCTATATCACCCAGGCCAAGACGCGGCCGCCGATGTTCGTCATCTTCGGCTCCCGGCCGGAGGCCATGCCCGAGAGCTACATGCGCTATCTCGCCAACGGGCTCAGGGAAACCTTCAGCATGCCCGGGACGCCGATCCGCGTCCAGATGCGCTCCGGTGGTGACAATCCTTACGACAAGAAGGACTGATCGGGGAGGGAAGCTCACTTCTCGGTGACAACGGCGCGAGGTCGTTGCGCCTCCTGGGTGGCGGGACGAGTGTCATCCAGCCTTCCGGTGGGGGCGTCGCGCCGATTGCACGTGCTCCCCCGGCCTGTTCTTCTCTATCCTGGGAATTGCCTTCATGCTTCTCGACAAACTCAACTGGCGCTACGCCACCAAGAAGTTCGACCCGACGCGCACGGTCCCGCAGGACAAGGTCGACCGGATCGTGGAGGCTGCCCGCCTCGCGCCGACGTCGAGCGGACTGCAACCCTACGAACTGCTGGTCATCACCAATCCCGACATCAAGGCGAAGATCCTGCCGATCGCCAGCGGTCAGGCGCAGGTCGTCGAAGCTTCGCACCTGCTGGTCTTTGCCGCCTGGGATACCTACACGGCCGATCGCATCAACGAAGCCTTCGACTTCGTCGTCGAGGAGCGCAAGCTCGATGGCGAGCGGCTCGCCAACTGGAACGCCTACCGGCAGCGGCTGCTGTCCGCCTATGTGCCGCGCGACGCCCGAACCAACTTCGAGCATGCGGCACGCCAGGCCTATATCGGCTTCGGCCTCGCCATCGCCGAAGCGGCGATGCTGGAAGTGGATGCAACGCCGATGGAAGGGTTCGATGCCGAGGCGCTCGATGAGTTGCTCGGCCTCGGAGCGCGCGGTCTTCGCTCGGTCACGATCCTGCCGCTTGGATATCGCCAAGCCGACAAGGACTGGCTCGTGAACCTCAAGAAGGTGCGTTGGCCGAAGGAAAAGTTCGTCACCGAGATCAACTGAGGCGAGTTTCGGAACGGTTCGGGGCGTCCTTTGTGCCTTTCGGAGGCATGGACGCCCCGTATCCGTGGCGAAGTTTAGGCAAGGTTTTCCACCGGTTGATCGCAGCCACTAAAAAGCCCGAATAATGTGTTGATGTGAAAGGGTAAATTTACCCGTGCCGATGGCTGTTGACGGGGGCGTGTCGCCATGGATTCCGCCGTCAGAATCGGCTAGAACGAAGCATATCCGGCAGTTCCGGTCGCAAATGACGAAGCCTTGTCCGACCGGGCGGTAAAGCCGTAAAGACAATCCCTGCCTCCTTCAGGTCTTTTGACTGGACGGCGGAGTAGTTCAGGAAGTTGAAGCCATTGGCTGAAGAGACGAAGACACCCGACGGCGCCGAGCCGACCGACATCAAGCCGGTGTCGATCATCGAGGAAATGAAGCGCAGTTATCTCGATTACGCCATGAGCGTGATCGTGTCCCGCGCCCTGCCGGACGTGCGCGACGGCTTGAAGCCGGTGCATCGCCGCATCCTCTATTCGATGAGCGAGAACGGCTACGACTGGAACAAGCCGTACCGCAAGTCGGCGCGTGTGGTCGGTGACGTCATCGGTAAATACCATCCGCATGGCGACAGCTCGATCTACGACGCCCTGGTGCGCATGGCGCAGCCGTTCTCCATGCGTTTGCCATTGGTGGATGGGCAGGGCAACTTCGGCTCCATCGACGGCGACAGCGCCGCCGCCATGCGTTACACCGAGGTCCGCCTCGAGAAGGTGGCGCAGGCGCTGACGGACGACCTCGACAAGGACACCGTCGACTTCAACCCGAATTACGACGGGTCCGAGCGTGAGCCGTCGGTGCTGCCGGCGCGATTCCCCAACCTGCTGGTCAACGGTTCCGGCGGTATCGCCGTCGGCATGGCGACCAACATTCCGTCGCACAATCTCGGCGAAGTGGTCGACGCCACCATCCGTCTGATGGACAATCCGGACGCCGACATCGAAGAGCTGATGGAAGTGCTGCCGGGGCCGGACTTCCCGACCGGCGCCATGATCCTCGGCCGTTCGGGCATCCGGCAGGCTTTCATGACCGGCCGCGGTTCGGTCGTCATGCGCAGCCGCGTCGCCATCGAGCAGATCCGCAAGGACCGTGAAGCGCTGATCGTCACCGAGATTCCCTATCAGGTGAACAAGTCGGTGATGGTCGAGAAGATCGCCGAACTGGTGCGCGAGAAGCGTGTCGAAGGCATTGCCGACCTGCGCGACGAGAGCTCGCGCGACGGCATCCGCGTCGTCATCGAGTTGAAGCGCGACGCTGTCGCCGACGTGGTGCTCAACCAGCTCTACCGTTTCTCCCAGCTGCAAACGTCGTTTGGCGTCAACATGGTGGCCCTCAACGGCGGCCGACCGCAGTTGATGAACCTCAAGGACGTGCTGTCTGCCTTCATCGCCTTCCGCGAGGTGGTGGTGACGCGGCGTACCCGCTTCCTGCTGGGCAAGGCGCGCGACAGGGCTCACGTGTTGGTCGGTCTTGCCATCGCCGTCGCAAACATCGACGAGGTGATCTCGGTCATCCGCAACGCGCCTGACCCGAGCTTTGCCCGCGAGCAGTTGATGACCCGCCGCTGGCCGGCGGCCGATGTCGAGGCGCTGATCCGTCTGATCGACGATCCGCGCCACGAGATGAACGACGACGGCACCTACAATCTCTCGGAAGAGCAGGCGCGAGCCATCCTCGATCTTCGCCTGCAGCGCCTGACCGCGCTCGGCCGGGACGAGATTTCCGAAGAGCTCAATCAGCTCGCCGAGGAGATCAAGGGCTATCTCGAAATCCTTGCCTCGCGCGAGCGGGTGCAGGAGATCATCCGCAACGAGCTCATCGAGATCAAGGCAGCCTACGCGACGCCGCGCCGCACCGAGATCGTCGAGTCCGACGCCGACATGGAGGACGAAGACCTCATCGCCCGCGAGGAGATGGTGGTCACCGTTTCTCACGAGGGCTACATCAAGCGGGTGCCGCTGTCGCAGTACCGGGCGCAGAACCGTGGTGGCAAGGGCCGTTCCGGCATGGCGACCAAGGAAGAGGATTTCGTCACCCGCCTGTTCATCGCCTCGACGCATGCGCCGGTGCTGTTCTTCTCCTCGCGCGGCATCGCCTACAAGCTGAAGGTTTGGCGGCTGCCGCTCGGCACGCCACAGTCGCGCGGCAAGTTCATCAAGAACATCCTCCCGCTGCAGGATGGCGAGCGCATCACGTCGATTCTGGCGCTGCCGGAGGACGAGCGGACCTGGTCGGATCTGGACGTGGTGTTCGCCACCCGTCTCGGTACCGTTCGCCGCAACAAGCTCAGCGACTTCACGCAGGTCAACCGCAACGGCAAGATCGCGATGAAGTTCGACGACGAGACCGATGGCATCGTCGGCGTCGAGACCTGCACCGAGGATGACGACTTCCTGCTGGTGTCGGCTCTCGGCCAGTGCATCCGCTTCCCGGTCGGCGACGTGCGCGTCTTCAAGGGGCGCGATTCCACTGGCGTGCGCGGCATTTCGCTCGCCGACGGTGACGAGCTGATCTCGATGACCATCCTGCGCCATTTCGATGCCAATCCGGCCGAACGGACCGCATTCCAGAAGCAGTGGGCGGCCGAGCAGCGCGTGGCTGGAGACGAGGAGACCGACGTCGAGGATGTGATCGCCGACGAAGCCGAGGAGGAGGTCAACAGCATCGATGCCCTCACTCCCGATCGTTATGCCGAGATGATGCTCGCCCAGCAGTTCGTGCTGACGGTCAACGAGCAAGGCTATGGCAAGCGCTCGTCGTCCTACGAGTTCCGTATTTCGGGACGCGGTGGCAAGGGCATCAAGGCGACCGATCAGAGCAAGCTCGACGAGATCGGCAAGCTGGTTGCCGGCTTCCCGGTGGAGCCGACCGATCAGATCATGCTCGTGTCCGATGGCGGTCAGTTGATTCGCGTGCCGGTTGGGCAGATTCGCATCGTCTCGCGCGCCTCGAAGGGCGTCCGTATCTTCAATACGGGCGAGGGCGAGAAGGTCGTGTCCGTGGAGCACATCTCCGACATCGGTGAGGAGGCCGGCGCCGAGGAGTGACCTCGGCGCTCTTGCCGCACCATCGGAAAAAAGTCAGGGCGCAAGACGGTGGCCAACGTCTTGCGCCCTTGCCGCATTCTGAGCGAGGCGCGAAAGCGTCTCGCTTGGTTCCTTGTCTATCAATCGACGATGGTCAGGCCGGCGGCCACGGTGGTGACCGTGACGCCGACGCTGGCCCGCGCCTCCCTGGCGCAAACCTTCAGGCCATCGATTGTCTCGACGGCGCAATTGGCAATGTTCGAGATCTGGTCGCCCCGGCCGACTTCCGGATAGATGGGCTCCGTTGCGCCGATCGAAAGAACGGCGGCCGAAAGCCCAGCCATGACGAGGGCCATCTTCCTCAAACGCGGTACACGATGCTTCGTCATGTCAGTCCGCCTTCCTATGCGAGACCTACTTTAGAGGTAGAGTTTCGGGCGGGATCGTTACGCGTCAGTTAATGTGATCAGAACGATTGGATGCATTGGGGCTAATGCTTAATGAATGGTAAACGCGACCAATTGTCCAGGGCCTCGCGAACCGAGCGGATGAGCATCTCGCCAACGGTGGCGCAGTTGTGAACGGGCGCCGAAACCGCTATTCAGAAGGCCATGACGACCGCTCTTTATGCCGGGTCCTTCGATCCGGTCACCTACGGACACCTCGACGTGATCGAGCGCGCTTCGCGCCTGTTCGACAGGCTCGTGGTGGCTGTCGGCATTCACCATGAGAAGAAGGGCGAGTTCGATGCCGCCGAACGCGAGGCCATGCTGCGCGAACTGGTGGCCGCGATCGCCTATCGGACCGGTGGGCTGATCGAGGTGGTCACCTTCGACTGTCTCGTCGTCGACATTGCCCGGCGGCATCAGGCGCGCGTGATCGTTCGCGGCATTCGCAACAGCTCGGATCTCGACGTCGAGGTGGGCATGGCGGGGATGAACGCGGCCATGGCGCCGGAGATCGACACGGTTTACTTCGGGGCTTCCTCGGGCGTTCGTCACGTCGCATCGAGCCTCGTCAAGCAGATTGCCCGGTTGGGCGGCGACGTTACCGCCTTTGTTCCGCCGCAGGTGGCGGAGAAACTCCGCGCCCGCTACCCGGCCGGCTGAACGGCCACAACAGCATACAGGGAGATCGATGTGATCCGCAGGACCTTTCTCGCGGCGCTCGCCGCCACCGGCATCGTGCTGGCAAGCGGAGTTTTGTCCACCGGTGCCTGGGCCGCCTCGCCGGATAACACGCTGATTCTGGAAACCAGCAAGGGCAAGGTGACCATCGAACTTCGGCCAGATCTCGCCCCCAAGCACGTCGCGCAGATCAAGACGCTGGTCGGCAAGCACTTCTACGACGGCATCATCTTTCACCGGGTGATCGAGGGGTTCATGGCCCAGACCGGTGATCCCACGGGGACCGGAATGGGCGGTTCCGACCTGCCCGACATTCCGGCCGAGTTCTCCAAGGCGCACTTTGGGCGCGGTGCCGTCGGCATGGCGCGTTCCCAAGACCCCAACAGCGCCAACTCGCAGTTCTTCATCATGTTCGATGACGGCGGCTTCCTCGACGGCCAGTACACCGTCTGGGGGCAGGTAACCGACGGCATGGACGTGGTCGACAAGATCAATCGCGGTGAACCCCCGGCCGATCCCGACAAGATCGTCAAGGCGCGTCTCGCTTCCAATCCCAACTGATCGATCGTACTTCCCGTCCGTCCGTGCTAAGAGCGCTGCCGGCAAACAGACCGAAAGGAGGCCCGCGTGGCCGATATCAAGGATCCCGAGAACACCCTCGTCATGGAAACCAGCAAGGGCACCGTCGTCATCGAGATGCGGCCGGATCTTGCGCCCAACCATGTGGCCCATATCAAGAAGCTGGTACGCGAGAAGTTCTACGATGGCATCGTGTTCCATCGGGTGATCGAGGGCTTCATGGCTCAGACCGGTTGCCCGCACGGCACCGGTACCGGCGGTTCGAAGTATCCCGACCTCAATCAGGAGTTCAATGCCGAGCCGCACGTGCGCGGCACGGTGTCCATGGCTCGCGCCATGAACCCCAACTCCGCCAACTCGCAGTTCTTCATCTGCTTCGACGACGCCCGCTTCCTGGACAAGCAGTACACGGTGTGGGGCAAGGTCATCGAGGGCATGGAGAACGTCGACAAGATCAAGCGTGGCGAACCCGTGCGCGATCCCGACAAGATCATTTCGGTCGTCGTGGCGGCCGACGCGGCCTGACGCCTGCTCATTTCGAGTTTGCGCCGACGGAGAGACCTCTTCGTCGGCGTTTTTATGTCGGAGGCAGCCATTCTTCCTGCGTCGGAGCACGCAACCGGCCCACTGCTGGAGCCGCTTCGTCTGGCCTTGAGGCGCCTTCTGGCGCGTCTGCCGTTACCGATCGCGGAGTTTGTGCTGTTCGGCCTGAAGCAGGCTTGGGCCTGCCTGTTCGGCGGGGTGATGCTGGCGGCGCTGATCGCCACGAAATATCTCTGGTCGGCGGAGTGGCCGATCCATCGCTACGATGCCCTTTTTGCCTTTGCGCTGACGGTCCAGATTCTGATGCTGGCATTTCGCCTCGAGAGCCTTTCCGAGGTGAAGGTCATCACCGTCTACCATGTCGTCGGCACCGCCATGGAGATCTTCAAGGTCCATATGGGATCATGGAACTATCCCGAGCCGGCCGAGGTGGCCATGGCCGGCGTTCCGTTGTTTTCGGGCTTCATGTACGGTTCGGTCGGCAGCTACATGGCGCGTGCGATCCGGGTTTTCGACATGCGCTTCACCCGTTTCCCGCCGCTCTCCCTGACCATTGCCCTCGCGCTGGCAATCTATGCCAACTTCTTTGGGCATCACTTCTTTTTCGATACCCGCTGGTTTCTGTTCGCGGCAACGCTGCTTCTCTACGGGCGGGTGAGGATCTACTACACGGTCGATCGGACACCGCGCTGGATGCCGCTCGTTGTCGCCGCCGTTCTGACCAGCTTCTTCATGTGGGTGGCCGAGAACGTAGGAACCTTCACCGGCACCTGGCTCTATCCCGGACAGCGGGCCTGGCACCTCGTGTCGCTCGGCAAGATGGGATCGTGGTACCTGCTGCTGTTCGTCAGCTTCACCCTGGTCACGCTTGTTTTGCCACCCCGTCCGCCGGACGCGCGGCGGACGGAGGAGGCCGATGCCGATCAGACGAACAGGTCGACCAGCCAGTAGGAGCAGGCAGCGATGGCGGCGCCGGCCGGCATCGTGATGATCCAGGCGATGACGATGTTGCCGGCGATGCCCCAACGGACGGCCGACACGCGACGGGCGGCGCCGACGCCGACGATGGCGCCGGTGATCGTGTGGGTCGTCGACACGGGGATGCCGAAATGCGTGGCGATGAACAGCGTGATGGCGCCGCCGGTTTCGGCGCAGAAGCCCTGCATCGGGTTCAGGCGGGTGATCTTCGAGCCCATGGTGTGTACGATGCGCCAGCCGCCCATCAGCGTTCCGAGCGCCATGGCCGACTGGCAGGCGATCACCACCCAGAACGGCACGTAGAACTCGCCGCCGAGATAGCCCTGCGAGTAGAGCAGCACGGCGATGATGCCCATGGTCTTCTGCGCGTCGTTACCGCCGTGGCCCAGGGAGTAGAGCGAGGCGGAAACGAACTGCAGGTGCCGGAAGGTTTTGTCGACGGCAAAGGGCGTCCGTTTGACGAAGGTCCAGGACACGGCCAGCACCAGCATCAACGCAAGGAAGAAGCCGAAGGCCGGCGACAGGAAAATGGCGCCCGCCGTCTTGAGAAGCCCCCCCCAGACGATCGCGCTGAAGCCGGTCTTGGCAAGGCCGGCGCCGACGAGTCCGCCGACGAGGGCGTGCGAAGACGACGAAGGAATGCCGGCCAGCCAGGTGACGACATTCCAGATGATCGCTCCCATCAGCGCTGCGAACACAACGTGCGGCGTGACGATCGACGGGTCGATGATGCCCTTGCCCAGCGTCGTTGCGACATGCAGGCCGAAGAACAGGAAGGCGATGAAGTTGAAGAACGCCGCCCAGAACACGGCGTACTGCGGTCTGAGCACGCGGGTCGACACGATGGTGGCGATCGAGTTGGCGGCATCGTGCAGGCCGTTCAGGAAGTCGAACAGCAGCGCGATGCCGATCAGGCCGACCAGCAGCGGAAGGGCCAGCGTCTCCATCAGACGTTCTCGATCACGATGCCGCTGATTTCCTTGGCAACATCCTCGAAGCGGTCGAGCACCTTCTCGAGCTCGCCATAGATCTTGCTGCCGATGATGTAGCCCATGGCGTTACCGGTGCCGTGGCGGCGGTAGAGGTCCTTGAGGCCGTTGTCATGCAGAAAGTCGGAATGGCCTTCGACCCTCGTCACCTCTTCCGACAATGCCGTCAGACGCGGGGCATTGGAGCCGACGTTCTTCAGGAGCGGGATGGCCTCGGAGACCAGCTTGGACGCTTGCACGATGTCGAGGCCCATGTCGCGCATGCCTGGATCGAAGGCGTGCTGCTCGAACAGCAGGATCGTCTTTACCACGCGATGCATGGTGTCGATGGTGTCGTCCATCGACTGTATGAGATCCTTGATGTCGTTGCGGTCGAACGGCGTGATGAAGCTCCGCCGGACAGCCAGAAGCACTTCACGGGTAATGCCGTCGGCCTTGTCTTCCAGGGCGACGATCTCGGCGATGCGGGCATCGCGATCATCGCCGGACAGAAGGGCGTTGAGCGAGTGGGCGGCGCTGACGACGGTTTCGGAGTGCTGGGCGAACAGATCGAAGAATTGCTCTTCGTGCGGGAGGAGCTTGCGGAACCACTCGAGCATGGTCGGTCCTTGTTTTCTGGACTTTTCGGCACGCGGTTTAGCTGATGACTCTTTCCGGCGCTAGTCGCAGTTCCCCAAAAGGTCGTTTTTTAGGCGGATATCCTTTCAGCCCTGCGTGCGAGGACGGGCAGGGCTGCATTCTTTAGCTCAGTCGGACGAGCAATTGGCAACAATATTCGAAAAAGCCCTTAGAAGCGTCGGGTCCAGCTTGCCGTCCATCGTCTGGAGGATTGCGTAAGCCTGTCTTGCCGTCTTCGGTTCCTTGTAGCTTCGTCGCTCGATCAGGGCGGCGAAGATGTCGCAAATGGTGATGATCCGCGTGAGGTCGGAGATCTCGCGGCGGCCGATGCCCCGGGGATAGCCCGTTCCGTCGAGATACTCGTGGTGATCTCGCGCGACCTCCGCGATCTCGGCGGCGATTGCGTCGCTGCCGGCAAGGATCTCGTGGCCGGCTTTGGCATGGCTCTCCATGGTCGCCCGTTCCATTTGATCCAGCGCGCCCGGCTTGTCGAGGATGGCGAGCGGTATGTGTACCTTTCCGACGTCGTGAAAATGAGCGGCTTCGAACAGGCGGCGCTGGTCGCCCCCGGAGAAGCCAAGCCCCCGTGCGAACAGCATGGCGACAGCCGAAACCAGGCTGCAATGCTGGGCCGTTCCGTCGTGGTACCGTTGAATGACCGACAGCCAGCCGGCGGCGCCGGTGCTGTCCAGCAGGGCCTCGAAATGACCGAAAGCGCGCCTTGCTTCGCCGACGGCGGCGCCGAGATTGCCGGTCCGGATATGTTCGAACAGCTTGCCCGAGCCATCCTCGATCGCCATGCCGGCGGCCGTGCTTTGCGCCGAGTGCCACCGACGAGCGGCAAACATCGGCAGTGCCTCGGCTATGAAGTCGGCGAGACGCTCCGGGGAGGGGAGCGACTTGACGATGAATGGAAATCCGGCGCCATCCAGCGCGGTCAGCGTGCGAAAGCCAATCCTGGTGCCGAACAGGATCGTTCGTTCCAGTTGCCTCATCCATGGGCCGGTCAGCACCCGGTTGAGAAAATCGGGCGCGAAAGCCTCACCGGCGATCAGCGTGAGCGCCCCACCGTCCTGCCCGTCGCTGTCAACGCCCCCGGAGAGTGCGAATCCCAGCTCCGAAACCATCGTTGCCGTCGTCGCATGGAGTGCGTGACTCTCGGAGACGATGTGGATGGAAACGGGGTGGCGTTCCTGGAGGCTTCGGGGTGTGCCGCCCAGCCGTCCATTCGAGGCTACCATGGAAGAGGTGACAACGTTGTCAGCCTCTGGCGGAGAAAATCGCGTGTTGTCCACGATCCGGGAGCTCCAAGGTGAGGCATCAGAATGGGGTGCGTTGCGGACCGGTTCGAGGCCTGTCACGAATGTTGGACGGGTTCTAACATGCGGGCCGGGCGCCGTTAAGAAGCCTACGGGGACGAGTGCGAAGCGTCGTAAAATTCTAGATAAAGTGGATCTATCCAAAACGTTTCGACGGACCATCCTTCGGGCGGGCAACCACTCGGACGCATCTCTGGGGCTCTGATCCGGGTAATCGATCGGATCGCGCTGTTGGTTGACCGTTGCCTTTCGCGATGGCCGTGCCTATGCAGGGTCATGCAAGTTTCAGCCTTCGATTTCGATCTGCCACCCGAGCGAATTGCCCTTCGCCCCGCCGTTCCGCGCGACGCATCGCGCCTTCTCGTGGTGAAGCCGGGTGAACCTCTCGAGGATCGGCATGCGCGCGATCTTGCCGATCTTCTGCGGCCGGGCGACGCGTTGGTGTTCAACGACACCAAGGTCATCCCAGCCCAGCTCGAGGGGCGTCGCGATCGCGAGGGGGGCGAGCCCGTTCGTCTGTCGGCCACGTTGCACATGCGTGAGGCTCCCGATCGCTGGCGGGCGTTCGTCAAAGGTGCGCGCAAGCTGCGTGCGGGCGACCGCGTGGTGTTCTCCGGCTCCCATCCGGACGCATCTCCTCTAGGCGCGGTCGTTGCGGAGAAGGGCGGGGACGGAGAGGTTACCCTGGCCTTCGATCGCTCCGGACCGGATCTCGACTTGGCGCTGATAACGGTCGGCCACATTCCATTACCGCCCTATATCGCCGCGCGCCGGGCCGAGGATGAGCATGATCGGGCGGACTACCAGACCGTCTATGCGCGTGAGAGCGGGGCGGTCGCCGCGCCGACGGCCGGGCTGCATTTCACCCCGGAGCTTCTAGATCGTCTCACGGCACGCGGCATCGACCGGCATTTCGTGACGCTGCATGTCGGCGCCGGCACCTTCCTTCCCATGAAGGTGGACGATACCGAGGACCACAAGATGCATGCCGAAATCGGTCACGTCTCGGCGGAGACCGCAGACGCGCTCAATGCCGTTCGCGAGCGCGGGGGCAGGGTGGTGGCCGTCGGCACGACCTCGCTGCGCCTGCTGGAGAGCGCGGCCGGCGAAGATGGACAGGTCAAACCGTTTGCCGGAGCGACCGACATCTTCATCACGCCGGGATATCGCTTTCGCGCTGTCGATCTGCTGATGACGAACTTTCATCTGCCGAAATCGACGCTGTTCATGCTGGTGTCGGCGTTCTCCGGTCTAGAGACCATGCGCGCCGCCTACGCCCACGCCATTGCCGACGGTTACCGGTTCTATTCCTACGGAGACACGTCGCTGCTGCACCCGTCGCAGGAAAGCCGGTTGCTCAAGTAGGCAGATGGGCGCGCAACTCAGCAGGGGGATTCGACGACCTCTTCAGTCGTCGACGGCGGGCGCGGTTGCCTGCGCCAGTCCCCTACCATCAGCGAACGGTCAATAGCGACGCATCAGTGCCACGAGACGGCCCTGGATGCGCACGCGATCGGGTCCGAAAATGCGCGTCTCATAGGCTGGATTGGCGGCTTCAAGGGCCACGGAGGCGCCCTTGCGCCTCAGCCGCTTCAGCGTGGCTTCTTCATCGTCCACCAGCGCCACAATAATGTCGCCGGAGTCCGCTGTGTCGGACTTCTTGATGACGACGGTATCGCCATCGAGGATGCCGGCCTCGATCATCGAGTCGCCACGAACCTCAAGGGCGTAGTGCTCGCCGCCGGTCACAAGATCGATCGGTACATGCAGGATATGCGACTGGTTCTGTATGGCGGCGATCGGCACACCGGCGGCGATGCGCCCCATGACCGGCACGGGCACGGTGTCGCGACTGTCGAGCGCGGGCGAGGCGGCGCTGGCCGGCGGAGCCTTGCGGCCGCCGTCGCCTTCGATCACCGCCGGCGCAAAGCCCTTGCGGGCGCGGCCGATCCCCGGCTGCATGGTTTCGGGCAGCTTGATGACTTCGAGTGCCCGCGCTCGGTTTGGCAGGCGGCGGATGAAGCCGCGCTCTTCGAGGGCCGTGATGAGACGGTGGATGCCGGATTTCGACTTGAGATCCAGCGCGTCCTTCATCTCGTCGAAGGATGGCGGCACGCCCGACTCTTTCAGACGCTCATGAATGAACATCAGGAGTTCGAGCTGTTTGCGCGTGAGCATCGTCTGGTCCCCGCTGGTCGGCCGGCGCATCGGTTGCGCCGAAACGCGATTCGGTACAAATCACGAACAGAGTTAACATGTTCCGTGTGTGTTCCGCAATGGGGATTGCCGGTCGGGGTTCCGGCGAGGCCGGAAAAGCAAGGAAAATGGACGCGCAATAAATAAATGTCGTTGGACTCCGATAATTAAATGTCGGAGTTTGGAGATAAGCGATTGATTTTATTTATGAATTCGGGTCCGCAATTGGTAACCATTCGAAACCCTATACCAAACTCCGACACGTATTTATTAAGTGTTTGTTTTTGCAATTGTTATTGGTAAACCACCGGTGAGCGACGGAACCTTGGTTGAGCGGTGTTGTAACCCTATTTGTCACCGCCTTCAGTGGCGGCTTCTTCCCGAGCGCGCTTCTCTTCCCAAAAAGTGACCCAATACGAAAAGTCTGGATCAAAACCTTCCTGGAAGTATCGCCTCTTTAGAACATCCTCAAGCTGTTCTACGTATCCCATTCCCCAAAAAACGGGTGCTCCCGAGAATTCAACCTCAGTTTGTATTGCTTCTTTTGCCTTTTTCAGGATGTATTCGACAATATCGAGACCATTATCATAGATATATACCAATCGGAAAAGAGAAATAAGGGCTATCTCGTCATCTGATATTTGAAATCGTGGAATGAACCCTGGTCGTTTTTGTGATTTCTCCATTATTAGTTGATTTATGTCTCTTTTGTATTCTTCAAATGGAGTTATTGTGTTTCCGAATAAAATGTACGGCGCTGATTTGCCTGAGACCTCACTGATCTTGCGTAGAACAATATCATTGGGCAATCGCCGTCCCGCTTCATAGTTGGTCAGCGCCGAACGTGTGACGCCAATCATTGCTGCGAAGACCTCCTGGGTGGTCTCGCCTCTCGCCTCGCGAATGCGGGTTCCGATTGCGCGCAATGTTTCAGTATCGAAAATTTTGCGGTTTGGTTGACTTGACATGACACATTACCGTGACATTATGATTCCATGTTTCGATAATGAAGCATGGATTATAGAAAATGCCAAATGCCACGGCCCTAGTCATGTCGCAGATGGAGCGAGAGGGCGTCTCGCTTGCCGAGTGGGCGCGTTTGCGCGGCTACAACGTACGAACCGTGAGAGCGGTAGCCCCAGCTTCCATCCGCACCGATCGCGGGCACCGTCACCTATTCAGAGCGAGTTTCCGAGATTGCCGAGAAATTGCGGGAAACGCCGCAAGGGCGGCTCGATCGAGAGATCGAGGAGCAGCGCACGAAGCATCGGCAGGCCGAGGACATAAACACGCGGATGATCGCAGCCATGGGGCAAAAAGTATGAACCTCAAGCGACCGGAGCGCCCCGAGAAATTCGCGCCAACATCGATCTCCAGGCGGATCCATGAAGCTATGCAGCTTCTTCCGGCAGTCGGCACCATCCTTATTGTCGGCCCCGCCGGCATCGGCAAATCGGCAGCAATCGCCGATCACTGCCAATCCAATGAAAAAGCGATGTCCGTTGAACTTCTTCAAACACACAAGTCTACGGCGTTGATGGCGCCGCAGCTTATGAGGCGCTGGTTGCCTTTGGGCTCAAGAAATCTATCCGCCAAACCGTTCGCCTTCTCCAAGACGCACGCAAGCTTGCCGGCGAAATAGGCCCGATACGTCTGCCAAATCTCAGGGACGCAGCCACGTTTAGAAACGCGGACGCTGGCGACACGATGAGACTGCTTTCAGATCGTTGAAGTAGAGAGGAGAAAATACCATGGACAATAGAAGGAAGGTTGGCGAGTTGCTGGACGAGATCGACAAGGCGACAAGCTGTCTATCGGCGATGGCCGTTCTTCTGGAACGGACCATTCGTGATGGTGAGGACGTGAATTTCATCTCCACTGGTGTCGAATTGCTGATTTCCGGACAGACTAACATTCTTCGGGACACGAGTGACGCTTTAGGCGAAGAGATTGCGAACATCCGTGCCGAGAAGTTCGAGCTGCGAAACCTTGACGAGGTTGCCGCCATGCATGGCGTGCGGCGGGATCTGGTGAAGCACATCGTATCGTCTGCCGTTGGCATAGGGAGCGGCCATTTGGAGCGTGTGGCGACGGGAGTCGGCAATGCCGCAGCCTGAAGCCCCGGTTCATCGCATCGGTCGGAAGCAGCTCGCTGTCATCCACATGGCGGTGGCAGAGCTGAAGCTCGACGACGCCACCTATCGCGACGTGCTCGCCCGCTTTGCGGGCGTCACCAGCGCCAAGGGCTTGGACCAGCGCGGTTTCAACGCCGTCATGGCCTATTTCACGGCGCTCGGTTTCCGTTCGACCTGGACGCAGCGCACCTTCGGGCGCCGGCCGGGCATGGCGACCTCGAAACAGATCGACCTCATCCGCAAGCTCTGGCGCGGCTGGTCGGGAGCAGATGACGAAGCTGCTCTCGGTCGTTGGCTCGATCACAGTTTCCACGTCTCGGCGCTTCGCTTCCTTGACAAGGCCGGCGCCGACAAGGCGGTGAACGGTCTTCGAGCCATGATCTGCCGCAAGTCGTCGGGTGGCTGACTTTAAGCCTGGAATGCCATCTATCTAGGCCGACGTTTGTGGTCTCGATCTGCGGTTTCGGATGGTCGGTTTTTGTTTCCGCAAGTTTGCGGAGTTGATCCTCCGCAATTGGTCGGACAGTTGAATCTCGGCATTGGAAATAGTGTCTGGGTGGGGTTGCGACTTGGTGCGCAGGGCGTAATTGTCGGGGCGGGGTATGGTCCAATGCCTGCAGTTACGCTCGGCGATCTTTTTAGGTGTACTTCGGATGGCCTCGTCGTATTCGCCCTCGACGCGGATGAACGACCAGTTCACGTCGATAATGTCCCAAATGGCAAGGCGTGTGGGTGTCATTGTCCCGAATGCGGCCGTCCGTTGATTGCTCGGCA
Organism: Pleomorphomonas sp. T1.2MG-36; assembly: GCF_950100655.1. Classification (NCBI taxonomy): domain Bacteria; kingdom Pseudomonadati; phylum Pseudomonadota; class Alphaproteobacteria; order Hyphomicrobiales; family Pleomorphomonadaceae; genus Pleomorphomonas; species Pleomorphomonas sp. T1.2MG-36. The sequence goes on along the minus strand of NZ_CATNLY010000001.1, from coordinate 562,144 downwards.
AGGTTCGCTGGCTCACTCATTCGCTCACGAGTCAAACTCTGCGAATCCTGCATGTGCTTCGGCGGGTGAGACAGTTCTACACAAAGTTGCCAAGGAGCACTTGGCTGATGCGCTTGTATTAACACTGCCAGAACGCTTGCTTACCAAAGGTTCATTGTCGGTTTTGGTTGTAAAAGAGGGCGATTATCACTTCGATCGCGCGGAAATTGAGTACAAATTGCCCGGCATGAGGCCGGATGTTTTGGTACACAAGGGCGACCGTCCCCTTTTGGTAGAGTTCAAAGTCACTCACGCCTGCGGCGATGAAAAGATCGCCCGAATTCGGGAGCAAGAGCTTGCCGCTATCGAGATCGATCTAGCGCCTTACCGAGACAGGAAACTCGACGAAATCGGCCCGATCATTCTCCACGAAGCCAAGCGAATTTGGCTCAATAATCCGAAGGATATGAACGCGGAGCTGAAGCTGGACAATCAGCTTCGAAAGATCGAGGAAGACAACCGGACGGAAGCAAAGCGACGGCTCGCGGCCTATCGGGTTCGAAGACCGAATATGAGCTCGATCAGGAAGTGCGGGCGGGCCGGATCACAGAGCTTGAGAAGGTCGAAACGCTCCGCCAGTTGACACAAGCCGCCTATGCGGAGGCCGAGAAGCAGCTCGACAACGAGCTGAACCGCCTTTCCGAGGGGTCGCGCGCCTGGGAAAAGGCGAGCCAGGAGAAGCTCCTGCTCAAGCAGCAAGAAGCAACCGCCATGGCCCGCTTGGACGATCAGATGTCACGGGCGAGCGAACGGGCGGCCCAGCAATCGGCGAGCGCTTGGGAAAGCGCCACGGCGCCCATGGTGGGTTCGTTTACTGGCGCTTTGCGCTCGATGGCGAGTGGTCAGGAAAGCTTCAAGAACGCCACCCTCAGAGCTATCGGCGATATGCTGCTAGCCGAGATGGAGAAGGATGTAGCGGCCTTTTCCCATCACGCGCTTTATGCGGCCTTGGGAGTGAAGACAGACGAGAAGGCCGCTCAAGGCGGTCTCCTCTGGACGATATTCTCCCAAGCCGAGAAGACGGCGGCGACGGCGACTGGATCGACGGTACGTGCTGGCCTCGAAGCGGGCGAGAATATCATGGCGAGTGGCGCCAAGACTGCGGAGGTGTCGGTCCATTTGGCGGGCGAAGCGGCCAAGACAGGCGCCACTGCCGTTGGCGCGTCGGCGAGGACGTCAATCGAAGTCGGCGCGAGCGTTGCGTCGGCTGCTGCCAATGCCGCCACGATGAAGACCGGCATTTTCAACCACGCCGCCAGCGCTGCCGCAGCCACCTTCGATTCGGTGGCTCAAATCCCACTTGTTGGCTACATCCTGGCTCCGGCTGCCGCTGCTGTCGCCTTTGCCGGTACCGCCGCTTTCGGCAGTCTCTTGAGCTTCGACGTCGGTGCCTGGAACTTGCCCACGGACACGATCGCCAAAGTCCACAAGGGCGAAACCATTGTACCGGCAACCTTTGCCGACGGTCTACGATCGGCACTGACCGGGCAGTCGCAGGCGTCCGCGATACCCGTTCGGCAGGGCGACACGATCACCAACAATCACTTCCATGGGGCAGTAATGGATGCCGACAGCATCGCAAGAGTGGTCGCGCGGAAGATGAATGCAAACCCCTCTCTGAAGCCCGCCTACAAGTGAGCTAAAAGGCGGGTTTTTTGGGAAGGGCAGCGAGGGCCGTGAGCCCCAAGAACAGAGGGCCGAGAGCCCCGAGCAGTCGCCTATGGCGGCATAAATTGCCGTTTGAAGTGAGTTCGAACTGGCTTGAAACGCCTCCTGCGGTAGGTTGTTGGTGCCAGGTGATCTTGCGTAACACACCATCTGTGGAGCAAGCTGAACATGAATGAAGCTGTATCAGCCCAGTTTCCGCTGCACGCGATCATCGCGGGCGTCCCAGTGGTTACCATTCCTCTCGCCGATTACGCCTCTTTGCTGGAGAACAGCGCGAAGCTATCGAAACTTGGCAAGGCTGAACGCTTCCCGGTTCCTCCGCGATCCCCAATCGAGATTGACAGCGAAGTGAAGGCGTTCTTTGTCGAGCGCCTGGGAAAGCTCAACATGATCGATCTGCTACGGGATTGCAGCTCGCGTTTCGGTGCCTCTCGCACGCCGTCGAGGACTGCCGCATATCGGTTTTGGCAACGCTTGCGAAGAACGGGTAGCGCAGAACCGACATAGCGTGGCAAATCGTCCCATCTCGCGAGAACCCGGCTAAACCCGCGAAATCCCGGAATTCGCCGCCAGATAGCTCCTTATTCCGTCAGATAATTATTAGGTATCCAAAAAGCCGCTGTTCGCCAGGGTGACGGCGCTGGGACAAGTCTGGAATACTGGCTGTCGAGGTCGGACGAAGTAGCGAACTCCGCCGGTGTCAGGCGAGGGTCTTCCTGACGGCATCGACCACGTCGGCCGCGTAGAGCTTGCATGCGCCGCGCTTGCCGACCGGCTCGATCTTCAGCGCCTCGATCGCCTTCTTCACCTTCGCATCGGAAATGCCGATTTCCTTGGCGATGACACCAACGGTAACGGTGGGTTGGTCGGACAAGATGTGTTCTCCGCGCGGCATAATCCTGTCGGAAAGGGTAGGTAGTCGCGTTGGCCGGGTCAACGACTAGAAACGAAACGGCCTTCCGGGCAAATGCGTAGGGTCGTTTTGGCGCCGCGCGTGGCGAGCGCCTGCTTCATCCGGCCGCCAATTAGGTCTCCACGTCATTTCGCAAGGGATGGCAGTCCGCTGCCGCTTCAGGCCTATGTTTGCTTTGTTGACTAGGAAACCACTTCGCGTTAGTTTCCTAGTCAACAAAGAGATGGCCATGAACGAGGTTTCCGATCTGACCGCCCATACCGGCTACTGGCTTAGAATGGTCTCCAACGCCGTATCCCAGGAGTTCGCCCGCAAGGTCGCGGCGGAGGGGGTGACGGTCGCGGAGTGGACATTCCTGAGGGCGCTTTACGATGCGGAGGCGATGACGCCTTCCGCTTTGGCCGACCGGATGGGCATGTCGCGCGGAGCCATCAGTAAGCTGGCCGACCGCTTGGTCGACAAGACGCTGATTTCAAGGGACGGTCACGCCAACGACCGGCGGATGCAGACCCTGTCGCTGACGGCCGCCGGCCGGGACAAGGTGCCGGCTCTGGCAGCGCTCGCCGATCGCAATGACGCCGAGTATTTTGGCGTTCTCGGCGACGAAGAGCGCGCTGCCCTCGGTCGGTTGCTGCGAACCCTCGCCGACCGGCGAGGGCTGAAGACGGTTCCGGTGGACTGATCCACCGGCCACCAGCTCACATCCAGCTTGAAAGGATCTGCGCATGGACGCGGAACGAATTGCCATTGCCCGGCGCTGCCTGGACGCCGCCCACGCCGGCGGTCGGAGTTTTCCCGAGATCGTCGGCGAGTTGATCGCTGCCGGTTTCGAAGCCTATTCGGTCGACTATCGGCGCAATACCCAGACCTACTATCTGCCGGATGGCGATAGCCTGGTGCTCGACATGCCGCAATCGGCCGGGGGCGTTGCGAGTGCCTTCGATGCGTCCGCGGTTGGCTCGCTGGTACGATGGGCGCAGGCGAACGGCCCGGATTATAGCTACAAAGCCTTCTGCGAGCGGGTGAAGGCCGCGGGCTGCGCCGGCTATGTCGTGTCCTTCCTGGGACGGCGGGTCGTGTATCTTGGCCGTACCGCCGAAACACATGTGGAGCTTTTTCCCTGACGTGACAGTCCTCCGGAACCGATTGTCGGTTTACTTTTCGCGTTTCTTGCGACATGGCTGGATGATGAGCTCGCTGATCGCGCATATGGCCAACAATAACGGCCCCTCCGGGGTCGTTGGTGTCGCGCGCGCTTAACAAAGCTAGCTCATGGATCACCACAGCCCCGCCGGTTTCGGACGGGCTGGGTGTTTTGGCTTCTCCGATCCGGTTTCCGTTTCAGGGAGAGAGTCATGTCATTCCACGCAGAACTGCCGCGTTCCCTTGTATCCGGGTTGCCCCGGCTGATCGGGCAACGCGTGAAGCTATGCGGCTTCGTTGCCTCCATTCGCGACCAGAAGCGGATGCGCTTCATCGTGCTCCGCGACCCAAGCGGCACCGTCCAGCTCGTTCATAGCAAGGACGACGGTGGGCTGAGCGCCACGCTCGACGATCTGACGCTCGAAAGCGCGGTGAAGGTCACCGGCGTGGTCGCCGCCGCCCCAAGCGTCAAGCTCGGTGGTCTGGAGATCGCCCTCGACGGGGTGGAAATCTCCGGCCTGGCCCAATCCCCGTTGCCAATCGCCGAAGGGTCAGGCCTCGAAAAGTGGATCGACCATCGCCAGGTCAGCCTGCGCTACCCGGCACAGCAGCTGGTGTTCGAGGTCCAGACCACCCTTGAGCAAGCCATGCGTACGTTCTGGCAGGACCACGGGTTTCGCGAGATACACTCGCCGAAGCTGATGGGTACCTTCAGCGAGTCCGGGGCGGAGGTGTTCTCCGTAAAGTACTTCGGCACCACCGCCTATCTCGCCCAGTCGCCGCAGTTCTACAAGCAGATGGCCGTTGCCGGCGGACTGGAGCGGGTGTTTGAGATCGGCCCCGCCTTCCGCGCCGAACCGTCGTTCACGGCCCGTCACGAGACGGAGTTCACCTCTATCGACATGGAGGTCGGTTGGATCGACGATCATCACGATCTCATGGCATTGGAGGAGCGATGGCTCGTCCATGCCATTTCCGCCGTCGCCGAAGCGCACGGTGATGATATCCGCCGGCTTTTCGGCGTCGAGGTGGTGCCGCCAACCCTGCCGTTTCCCAAAGTCACTTTCGAAGAAGCGCGCGACCTTTTGCGAAAGCTCGGCCATGTTCTGCCCAAGGACGACGATCTCGACAGCGATGGCGAGCGGCTCCTCGCCGAATACATGGCCGGCGAGACCAAGCACGAGTTCCTGTTCCTCACCGACTATCCGGCGAGCGGCAGGGCTTTCTATCACATGCGCCAGGAAGACCGACCCCATCTCACCAAAGGCTTCGATCTGCTGTGGCACGGCCTCGAAGTGACGACGGGCGCCCAACGAGAGCATCGGCACGAGCGGCTGCTCGCCCAGGCTGCCGAACGCGGATATGAGCTGGAGGCGCTTGCAGACTACCTCGATTTCTTCCGCTTCGGCTGCCCGCCGCATGGCGGAATGGGTATCGGTCTTGCCCGTCTTCTGATGCGTCTGCTCAGCACGGCCAGCATACGCGAGGTGACGCTGCTGAGCCGAACCCCGAAGCGTCTTCGACCCTGATGCTGTTGCTACAGACGGGAAGCGGCAGGCTTGGCAGCCTTGCCGCTTCCCGCATTTCGTCTTGCATCGAAAACGCTCGTGGTCAGCGTGCGGGCGAGAGAGCCCGCATTTGCATGCTCACACCGTAAGAGCCGCTACGCGGCGCCCAAACAGGCTCAGGCAGGCGGCGCCGAGCAGGCCGGATACCACCGAACCCAGAAGGATGCCGATCTTGACGTGGTCCTGCACGGCCGGATCGTCGAAGGCGAGCAGACCGATAAAGAGCGACATCGTGAAGCCGATGCCGCACAGGAATGCCGTTCCGGTCATTTGGCCCCAGCTCGCTTGCGCCGGCAGATGGGCAAGGCCGAGCTTGACCAACAAGGCCACTGTGCCGACGACGCCGACCAGCTTGCCAAGCAGCAGGCCGGCAGCGACGCCCATGGTCAGCGGTTCGGCAAACACGCCCAGCGAAAGGCCGGCCAGGGAAACGCCGGCATTGGCGAAGCCGAATATCGGCACGATGACAAAGGCGACCGGCTTGTGCAGGGCATGCTCCAGCCGGTGGAGCGGGGACTCGCCGTGGGCTGCCTCCGGTGCGCCCGGCGTCACCTTCAGCGGGATCATCAGCGCAAGCATGACGCCGGCGAGCGTGGCATGAACGCCGGAAATGAACACCAGCACCCACAGAACGGCGCCCAGAGCCAGATAGGGCCAGATCGCGACCACCTTCGCCCGGTTCATGCCGTAGAGCAGGGCGACGACCACGGCCGTGCCGCCCAAGGCCAGCATGTTGAGATCGCTGGTATAGAACACGGCGATGACGATGACGGCGCCGAGGTCGTCGATGATGGCGAGCGCCGCCAGAAAGATCTTGAGCGAGCTCGGAACGCGGGAGCCGAACAGCGAAATCACGCCGAGGGCGAAGGCAATGTCGGTCGCCGTCGGTATCGCCCATCCCCTCAGGGCGGCTGGATTGCTCCAGTTCAGCGCCACGTAGAACAGGGCCGGAAACAACATGCCGCCGGCGGCCGCCGCACCCGGAAGGATGCGACGGCTCCAGCTCGAAAGCTGCCCGTCCAGCATCTCGCGTTTGATTTCCAGCCCGACGAGCAGGAAAAAGACGGCCATCAGGGCGTCGTTGATCCAGTGCTGGATGCTGAGTGGACCGAGATAAACGTGGAGGCCGTGGAAATAGGCTTCGGCCAGCGGTGAGTTGGCGACGAGTATCGCCAGCACGGCGACGGCCATCAGCACGAGGCCACCCGAAGCCTCGTTGTTGAGAAACTGGCGAAGGGTGGACTGGATGCGCCCCGGCGTGATCGGCAAAGACATAGATTTTCGCTCCCATGGTCGGAAGGTTGGTCGAAGTCTCCGTCGATTTCGGTCACCCGTAGCGCACGCAGCACACGCTATCGACTGCCAAAGTAGTGCAGTGCTCGCAATATTTCCACGTTGATGGTCAGACTTTCGGAGGGAATCTCACCCAAATGATTCATCAGGGCCGGGCGTAGCTACAGGTTCGAGGCGATCGCCATCGCTTCGAACTCGGCTCGGCCTTCTGTCTGTCCTTCGCTAAAGCTCGCGACGGTCACCGGATGAACGCGGTCGGGGAAGTGATAGACTGCATTCGTGCAGAACGGTCCTCCTCCCGAATGGCCGAGGGCGGCGCCGATAGGCCCCATGCGCCCCATCATCAAGCCGAGCCCGTAACCGCAGTCCGTCCAGGGGCGTCCTTCCAGGGCACCGCCGAGGGGAATGCGCTTTTGCATCCCGTCCAGCGTGGCGGCATTTAACAGCCTTCCATCAATGAGGCCGTGAAGGAGCCGCGCAGCGTCCTCGGCAGTGCCGATCAGGCAGCCGTGGTAGACCCACCCCGGATGGTATGTTGCCCCGCCGCGCCAATGAACGCGCCGGAACTGCTCGCGGGTCGTCGCCAGCTCGACGCTGTTCAAGCCGAGGGGGTGGCAGACGATGTCGCCGACAAGCGTCGCAAAGCTCAGCTCCGTAGCCCCCTCGATCCGCTCGCGCGCCAGCATGTAACCGACGTTGGAGTAGGACCAGCCTTGACCGGGCTTGAAGAGAGGGCCTTTTTCCAACGCCGCATCGAGCAGCTTGTGGCGCGGCCAGGGGTCTTCATCGGCGGCAACGGCCCTGTGGTAGTCGGGGAGGGCGGAATAGTCCGGCAAACCGGACGTGTGGTTCAGCAGTTGCCGAAGCGTGAAGCGCTGATCGTCCAGGCGCTCATCCAGATCGACCAACCGGCGCTCCTGGAGCTTCAAGGCGCAGATGGCGATGACGGTCTTGGTGAAGCTCCAATAGGGAAACAGCAGGGCAGCGTCGCCATGCGCGCCCTCGTTTCCGTCGGTCGAAATCCAGAAGGAGTGGATAGCCGTTGCCTGCATGGCAGATCTGTATCACCAGCTCGGTGGGCGGGACAGGTAGGCCGCCGGTCTCAGGCAACCGGCACCGCGACGCGTCGAGGACGAGGCGACCTCAAGGCTTTCGCCGGACCGCAATGATCTCAAGTCCGGCGACGCTCGTCCGAGGCGCGGCACGCTGATGTCTGACCTCCTCAGCGATTGGGAAGATCGCCGAGGAGGTCGGCTGCGAGCGCATGGTTGGGGTCCAGCTTCAGGGCTGCCTGAAGATGCTCGCGGCCGGTTGCGGGATCGCCAAGGCCTATGGCGGCTTCGGCGAGCATGACGTGGGAGGAGACGCGCCGGCGAAGCTGAAGATCGTCTTCGAACAGCAGCATGGTCGGCAGCGAGGTGGCGAAATAGTCGATCCTGGCCGGGCTCGTCATCGCCTCTTGGGCGTAGGCGCGGAGTTCGCCGAGCAGCTTTTCCGCTTCCGCCTTGCGGCCGAGCGCAAGGAGAGACAGGGCCGAGAAGAAGGTCTTCTCCGAGTAGGCGCGCACTTCCATGCCGAGGAAGTCGCCGGCAAACCCGGCCGCCAGCGTCAGCCATCGCTTCGCGTCCTCAGGGCGACCGGCCGAGGCGAGCGCCTTGCCTAGCCAATAATGGAGATCGCTCTGGTTGGCGAGGAGGTGGCGCGCTTCGCCAAGGGAGTGCGGCGGGTTGAGAGCCGCCTCGAACTCCGCGATCGCGGCAACGGCGTTTCCCTCGGCAAGCGCCCGGCGGCCGAGACCGAGGTGGCCGCGCACCCACTGATCGAGGGCAAGGCCTTCGCCCCCTTCCCAAGGCTGGAAGGCGCGGCCGCAAATCAGTGGTACCGACTTCTCCGGCTGTCCGAGCTGGTTGTAGAGCGAGGACAGTTCGACGCTGAGATCGTCGCGGCTTGCCACGAGGTCGAGCCGGCTTTCCAGTTCGGCCAGGCGTTCGGCCGGCGAGCGGCCGATGCGCTTCCAGAGCTGGTCGCGTTCGTAGACGAGACGAGCGTCGCGCGAGTTGGCGGCGAGCGCCTTGTCATAGGCTGCGACGGCCTTCGGCTCCGAACGTTCGATGTTGAAATATGCGATGCCGAGGTTGCGCCAGGGGATCGACCAAGACGGATCGATGGCGACGGATCTCTCCCACATGGCGATCGCGTCGGCGTGGCGACGCCGATCATAGAGAAGGTTGCCAAGGTAGCAGGGCGCGCGGCCGTCGGTGGGGTTCGCTTCGATCGCCGCTTGCAGCGCGGCGATGTCTTCAAGGCGGGCCGGGAAGCAGTAGTCGGGCAACACCATGGCGGCCGCTGCGAGGTAGGGCTCCACCGACTTGCCCAGGCGATCCGCCAGGATGGCGGCGTGGTAGTGAAGCAGCGGCGAGGCGGCATGGCCGGCGGCCGTTACGCGTGCGTCCAGGATCGCGAGGGCGTCGGCGACGAAGCCGCCGCGAGCCGTCTCGATGGCGACGTCGAGGTGAAGCTGGTCGTCGCCGTCGAACGGCAGACCCTTCAGGGCGCGCGCGCGGGCATCGAGTGGGTCGCGGGCCAGCGTCTCGGCGAGAAGCGCCTCGGCCTCCCTCGTCCGGCCGAGCTTCAGGAGCAATGCTGCCCGGAGATTGCAGGCGAGCGAATTCTCGACATCATGGCGAAGCGACTCCTCGACATGGTCGAGGGCGTCGGCGAGGGAGCCCCGCGTTCCATCGATCTCTGCCAGGGCCAGATGCGCCGGGCCCCGCCATGCCGCATTCCAGGTTGCCTTGTAGAGCGCGTCGTAGGCGGCATCGATCTGGCCGAGGTGGCGGAGGGCGAGCCCGAGGTGATAGTGCGCCTCGCCGGTCGAGGGATTTGGGTTGCGCCGGGTCAGTCGTTCGATGGCCTTGCGCAAGCAGGCTTCGGCCGCCGCGAACTCGCCGCGCCGAAGGTGCCAGATGCCGAGGGCCGTGTTGCACCTGATATCGCCTGGATCGCGACGGAGCGCCTCGCGCCAATAGATGTCGGCCGGTCGCGTCGCGTGGCGATACTGGTCGAGATGAACGCCGGTCATCCAGAGTTCGTCGGCGCTCTCGATCTCCTCGGGCGGTGGCGGCTCGGTGGCCGGTGGCGGCACGGTCACCGCGCTGCGGTCGACCGGACGGCGTTCGACCAGCACCGCGCCACCGTGCCCAACGACGACGCGGACGTCATCGCCATCGACGTCGTCGGGGAGGGGCACGGCGAGGAGGGTCGGCTTGGCCGGGGTGAGGTCCGCCACGTGATCGGCAAGTGGTTTCTCGCCAACGGAGACGGTGATCCGTGCGCCGACGAAAGCTTCCGTCGCCTGAACGCCGACCGTCAATCTGGAGCCGTCGTGCTTCAGGCCGATGGCGGCGGCAAGCGTCGCGGCAGCGGCGGCGCCGATCTTCCGGATCGGGTACCAGTATTGCGAGAAGGTCTTGGTCTCGCCGGGCGCGAGGAACGAAAAGTCCGGCTGGTTGTCGGTGTAGACGCCGGCCATGATCTCGATATAGGGCCAGTAAACGCCGTTCTCGTCGGGCTCGGTCAGGTTCCGGTCCCAGGCATAGCCAAAATCATGGTTGCCCCACGTCCACTGCTTCTTGCCGGGGGAAATGTGATGGTTGGCGACATGGACGATTCCAGCATCGATGGCGTGGTCGTAGCCGCCGAAGAAATCGTCGCGCGAGCCGAGGCACATGTAGCTGGTCGGCACGGGAATGTTGGAGTACCAGCGCAGGTCGTTGGGAGCATAGCCACGCTTCGGCACGAACCGCGCCGGCGTCTCCTCGAGTGGAACGCCATCCCTGGCGCGGCCGGCATAGTCGACGCCATAGTAGCTCCCCTCACAGCCGGGGAAGGCGGATGTGGCGCGCTTGGCGTGGTCGGCGATGAAACGGACGTCCTCGGGGAAGAAGCTCTGGTAATCTTCGTGTACTTCGGTGGCGACGTTCGCCCACCACAGGAAGGTCTGGGTCAGCTCGGTTCGGTTGTGCAGACGCACCGCCAGCTCGAGGCGGGCCTTGCCGGGGCTGAGGCGAACGCCGTGCATGCCCTTCATCCGGTTCATCGGCTCGTTTTCGGATAGCCAGATGACGCGCGAGCCGTCGGATTCCTCTGTGATTTCCCAAGCTGTTGGCATGTAGGTGCTGGGGCGGTGATGCTGCGGCCAGTTGAACTCGATGCCACCGGACAGCCAGGGACCGGCCAGGCCCACCAGGGCCGGCTTGATGACGCGGTTGCGGTAGACGAGGTCGTAACCGGTCGTCTTGTCGACCACGGCATAGATGCGGCCACCCAGTTCGGGGAGGACGGTAACGCGCAGATACTCGTTTTCGATATGCAGCGCCGTCCAGCTCTTGTCATGCAGCTCCGGGCCGATGCGGTCGAAGAACGGCAGCGGATAGACGCGCCCGCTCGATCCCTGGAAGACGCGCTTTTCGAGGAACATCGGGTTGCGGTCGGCCGGGGCCGGTTCGTAGGTGGGGATGACCAGTGGCGCCGACCATGCCTTGACCGACCCGTGAAGCGCCGTGGGCGCAGCGGGGAGTTCGACTTGTTTCATGGCGCAGTCCTTCCTGACCCGGAACCGGGATTGTCGTTGCCGGAACGCTAGGTGCCGTCCTCCCTTGGGTGAATAGCGGGAACGATGGACATCATGGAGGATCCTCTGATATTGTCGCTGCATGACAGAGGGTGGAGAACAGCGGATCAAGGAGGGCTTTCCGGGGCAGCGTATGGTTGTGCTGCCTCGGCCCGTGGTGTCAGGTTGGCTGGACGGTCAACCGCTGATCGAGCTTGTGCCGAGCGATGTCGGGCATTATCCGCGTGCCCAATGGCACTTCGTTGAGCGGCCGGAGGGCATTTCCCAGTCCGTTCTGATCTATTGCACCGACGGTTGCGGCTGGGCACGGGTTGGCGATGTCAGTCTTCGCATTCGGCCGGGTCAGGCGCTGTTGGCGCCGGCCGGCGTGCCGCACAGCTATGGTGCCGCGTCAGACGATCCATGGACGATCTACTGGGTGCATCTTGAGGGGGACAAGGTGGCGCTGCTGCCGGATCTGCTCGAGCTCGACCCGGAGGAGCCCTTGCTGCATCCCGGCCGCGACCCGGCCATCCCGACGCTGTTCGAGAAGATGTTGTCGATCCTCGGTCGCGGCTACACGTCCGACAACTTGTTGTCGGCCTCGATGGCCCTCGGTCAGCTCGTGACCCATCTGGTGGTGCTGCGACACCGTTCGCCCAACCGGGACGACAATCTCGACCAGCGCATTCGCCGGGTGATCGACGTGATGCAGGGCAATCTCGGCCGGTCGCTGAAGGTCGACGAGCTGGCGCGCGAAGCCAACCTGTCGTCGTCGCACCTGGCGGCGGTGTTCAAGAAGCGCACCGGTTTCACGGTACTCGACTTCTTCATCCGTCTGAAGATTCAGCGCGCTTGCTTTCTGCTCGACACCACCGATCAGTCTGTGAAGGCGATCGCCGCCGACCTCGGCTTTGACGATCCCCTGTATTTCTCTCGCTGCTTCCGGCGGGTGCACGACAGCTCGCCGACGCAATACCGGGCGCTCCGCAAGGGCTGAGAGCCGGACGAGCCTCGCTGCGTCTCAGGAGGCAAAATGCAGCTTCAGGAAGGCGGCCAGCTCTCCGACGAACAGGGAGAGGAGGCGGGACTGCGCCCGGCTGACCGGATGGATGGCGTAGAAGGAGGCGGGATCCGGCTCGAAGGCGTCGAGCACGGTGACGAGGCGCCCCTCGTCGAGATGGTCCCGGACCTCCCAGTGGGATTTCTGCGTCAACCCGAGCCCAGCAACGGCCCACGTGACCGGCAATTCGGAGCTGGTGGTCGCCAGACGCGCCGACACGCGAACGACCCGGCTGTCGTCACCGCGCCCGAACCGCCAATCCGCGTGGAAATGGCCGCCGCCGTTGAACACCAGACAGGCATGCGCCGCCAGATCCTCAGGGGTTTCCGGGGCGCCGTGCGTTTCGAGATAGTCGGGACTTGCGACGGTGACGCGGCGCGTGGAGCAGAGCAGGCGGCCGGTGAACTCCGATTCCACGGCAGGGCCGCCCCGAATGGCGATGTCGAAGCCCTCTCCGACGATGTCGACATAACGGTCTTCAAGCGCCAACTGGAGGCGAATGTCCGGGTAACGGGCGACGAATTCGCCGACGAAGGGGGCGATCCAGCGTCGGCCAATCGGGAAGGGCGCAGATATCCGCAGCGTTCCTTTCGGAACGGACGACAGGTCGCGAACGCGCGTTTCGAGGGCGTCGATGGCGGCGAGGATCGGCTGCATTTCCCCAAGATACAGCCGGCCGGCTTCGGTCAGCGATTGGCGTCGCGTGGTTCGGGCGATCAGCCGTGCGCCGAGCCGGTTTTCAAGGCTGGTCAGCCGGTCCGAGACCACGGATACCGCCAGCCCGAGGTGCCGCGCCGCAGCCGACAGGCTGCCATGTCGTACGATGGCGGCCAGCGCTGCCATCTCCAGATCTGTCCGCATCTCTATTTCCGGTTTTTCCGAAAGGTCCTTCCGAGATCATAGGTTTATCGGCGCTGAAATCAAACCTAGTTTGGCGCGCTCCAGATCGATTCCGGGGACGTCCCGCGACATCGCCAGCCCGAATGGTCCCGATGCAGACTTCCGCCAAATCCACCCTGTTTTCCGCTGCGACGATCGCCGAGTTCGCACTGGCCATCGGCGCTTTTGCCATCGGCACCGGCGAGTTCGCCGCCATGGGCTTTCTGCCCGATGTCGCGGACGGCTGGCAGGTCACCGTGCCGGCGGCCGGTCGGATCATCAGCGCCTATGCGCTCGGCGTGGTCGTCGGCGCGCCGCTGATCGCCGTTGTCGGCGCCCGGCTGTCGCGGCGCGTTTTGCTGCTCATCCTGATGGGGATCTTTGCCCTCGGAAATCTCGCCAGCGCACTGGCGCCGAGCTTCGGCGGTCTCGTGGCCTTGAGGTTTGTAACCGCGTTGCCGCATGGCGCTTACTTTGGTGTCGCCGCGCTGGTGGTGGCAGGAATGGCCGCGCCGGATGGTCGTGCCCGCGCCATCGGTCGCGTCATGCTCGGACTGACGGTCGCGACGCTTGCCGGCACGCCGCTCGCCACATGGGCTGGGCAGGTGCTTGGCTGGCGCGTCGCCTTCGCCTTTGTCGGTGTCCTTGGACTGACGACGGTGGCGCTGGTCGCCGTTTGCGTTCCGCGCGATCGGCCGCAACCCGGTGCCAGTCCGTTGCGGGAACTGGGCGCGCTGCGCGAGGTGCAGGTGTGGCTGACGCTGGCCATCGGTGCCACGGGCTTCGGCGGCATGTTCGCCGTCTTCAGCTACATTACCCCGACGCTGGTCAACGTGTCGCATATTCCGGAAAGCGCCGTGCCCTTCGTGCTCAGCGTATTCGGAGCCGGCATGATCGCCGGCAACATCGTCGGGCCGAAACTGGCCGATCGCGCGCTGTTGCCGACGATTGCCGGCCTGCTCGCCTGGAACGTTCTGGTCCTCGTGCTGTTCACCGTGGCGGTGCGACAGCCGGTGACGGCCGTGGCCGTAGTCTTCCTCATCGGTACCGGATTTGCCGTGGTGCCCACCCTTCAGACCCGCTTGATGGACGTGGGCAAGGACGCGCAGACCCTGGCCGCTGCGCTCAACCACTCCGCCTTCAACATCGCCAACGCGCTTGGCGCCTGGCTCGGCGGTGTCTCGATCGCCGCCGGCTACGGCTGGGCGTCTACGGGCTGGGTTGGTGCGGCGCTCGGTCTGGTCGGCGCGGTCGTTTTCGTCGTCTCGTTGCTTCTCGACAGGAAAGGGCGCTCCGCCGCGTCTCCCGCGTCCGGATCGTAGCCCACCCAGGCTGGTCGACTTTTTATCCCCTTGAAGACGCTGCGATCTTGCGTCTTGGTCGACAGTACGGGCAACTTTGGCTCCGGCGAACTTTCGACGCGGCGTGCGGGCCAGGGCTCGGACGCGGGGAGGACTTCCGATGACCGACCAGCAACGGGCGCCCGGCGTTCCCGATCAAACCCGCTTTCATCTCGATTGCCTGTGGCAACCATTGGAGGACGATCCCGCCGGCCGTCTGGTTTTCGAGCTCCGCAATACCGGCGACGACCCGATCGCCGGATTCCGTCTCGTCTTCACCACGCTGCGCTTTGTCGAGCGCGATCCGCTTGCCGACAATGTGCGCCTCATTGATCGAAAGGGTTACTTCCACGAGGTTGCGCCGCCGGATGGCTTCCACCTCGTGCCGGGCGGTGCATGGCGCTTCTCGCTCGGTGGCATCACCGGCGAACCGCAGCACCGCAGCGAGGGGATCGTCTCTGCCTATGTGACAGAGGCCGACGGTGAGCGACGGGCGGTGGTCGTCGGCGATCTCCGGCGCAAGGCATCCGGAGAGAGACGCGCCTCCGGAGCCGTGGCAGCTCAGCCGTTCGCACTGATGCCCTGGCCGGCCGAAGTGGCGATTGCTCCATCGGACGTCTTGCCTGGGTACCTGGTGCCAGCCGAGGGCGTAACCGCCGACGAGCTGTCGGCCGTGTCGACGGTGACCGCGCTGTTCCGCCGCCTGTTTCCCATCGAGCCTGCACCTTTCTCGCTGATGGCTCTGCCGGATGACCGGCTGCTGCGCTTTGCCACCGATACGTCGCTCGGACGGGAAGGCTATCGCCTGGAGTTTCGCGCCGACGATATCCTGGTCGCGGCAGCCGACGCCGCCGGCCGGCAATATGCCCTGACGGCGCTTGGACAGCTTTTGCGCGGCGCCCGGGCAGGCGGCGGATTCCGCTTCCCGGCAGATGGTCACATCATCGACCACCCACGCTTCGGCTGGCGCGGTTGCCATCTCGATACCGCACGCCGTTTCTTCCCCGTCGGCGATATCGCCCGCTTCCTCGACTGCCTCGCCTATCTCCGGCTCAACGTCTTCCACTGGCACCTGACCGACGATGAGGCTTGGCGGCTGGAAATCCGCGGCTATCCGCAGCTGACGTCCGTCGGCTCCGTGCGGGGACCGGAGGCGGCGCTGCGACCGCAGCTCGGCGACGGTCCTGAGGCGAGCGGCGGCTTCTACAGCCACGCCGACGTGCGGGCGCTGGTGGCCCACGCCGGTCGCCTCAACATCGAGATCGTGCCGGAGGTGGACATTCCCGGCCACAGCACCGCCGCGCTCGCTGCGCTGCCGGCGCTCGCCGACCCCGATGAACCCGCCGGTGCCTATGCATCCGTTCAGGGGTTTGCCAACAACGCCCTCAACCCGGCGATCGACCTTACGTGGACGATGCTCGAGGCCGTGGTCGACGATCTCGCGGCCCTGTTCCCGTCGCCTCACCTGCATGTCGGTGGTGACGAGGTGCCGCATGGGGCATGGCAATCCTCGCCGTTGGCAGTCCGGCTGATGGCCGATCTCGGCATCAATGATCCCGAGGCGCTGCAGTCGCACTTCATGCGGCGGGTGCAGACGATGCTTCGGAAGCGCGGTCGCCAGCTCGCTGGCTGGAACGAGGTTGGTAACGGCGCCGGCGTCGAAACCGAGGGAACGCTGCTCACCGTCTGGCAGAAGGCGACGATCGGGGCCGGCCTTGCCGAACGGGGCTATGACATCGTCATGGCGCCGGCCGAGGCCTACTATCTCGACATCGCCCATTCCCAGGCCTGGGACGAGATCGGCATGAGTTGGGCCGGGGCCACCTCGCTGGAAGCCGCCTATGCCTATGAGGTGGGGAACGACATTCCCGCCGATCTGCTGCCGCGCCTCAAGGGCATCCAGGCCTGCCTCTGGACCGAGCTGATCGACAGCCGGGCCCACTTCAACCACCTGGTGTTCCCGCGCCTTGCCGCTGTCGCCGAGGCGGGCTGGACGCCGGCCCCACGCAAGGATTGGTCACGGTTTCAGCAGCTGACCCGCTTCTGCCCGAGCCTGTGACGATCTATTCGGCCGGCGCGTGGACCAGCGGGGCGAGCATGCCCTTGTAGACGCTGCCGTCCGAGCCCGTGATCGGGATAGCGCCGACGGCGCGGGCATAGAAATCCACCGGTCCGGCCCAGCCGATGGCTGCGTAGCCGTAGCCACGCTCGCGCATGGCCAGAAGCGTCCTGATGAGCAGGGCCTTGCCGATGCCAAGGCCCCGCGCCGCCTCGTCGACGCCGGTCGGACCGAAGAAGCCGAGGGCGATGGCGTCGTAGCAAGCAAAGCCCAGGAGCTTGCCGTCTTGCACCGCGATCAGGCAGGCGTTGGGGTCGCGCGAAAAGGCGACTTGCGCCTCGCTGACCCAGCCAGCGCTGAAGCGGGATGCGATCCAGGCGCGGATGGTGTCGAGCTCGGGCGCCAGCGCCCGGCGGATGACGATACCCTTGTCGATGAGCTGCCTGTCGAGGTCAGCGTCGGCGACGACATCGTAGAGCTTCACCAAAAGATCCATGGTTGCATTCCCGGCGGCCGACGATGGCCTTGTGACGGCTGTATCAGCGGGGAGAGCCTGGCGTCCAGAGCCATCCGTGCCTAGCCTTGCAGGAAGGTGCGGGGCGGCTCGCCGAACGCCTCCCGGAAGCTCGCTGTGAAGGCGCTTGGCGACGAAAAGCCGAGCGTCAGGGCAACCTCGGTGGCGCTTTCGCCGCGCTCGAGGCGCTCGATGGCGGCAAGCAGCCGAAGCCGCGCCCGCCAGCGGCGGTAGGTAAGCCCGGTTTCGGCGACGAACAGGCGTTCCAATGTTCGCGTGCTGGCGCCCACGAAGCTGGCCAGTTCGGCGAGCGGGCGCCTGTCTTCGGGGTGTTCGCCCAGGTGGCGCGTGAGGCGGACCAGGCGAGGATCGCGGCCACCCGGCAGACTCAGCGGCGCCTCGGCGAGGCGGTCCAACTCGTCGATCATCACGTCGCAGAAGCGCAGGCGGCGCGCTTCATCGAGCTCTTCCACGAGCAGGGTTTCCAGCCGCAGCGTCAACTCGCGCATCAGCGGGGTCACAGCGAGCACGGCGCAGCGGTCGGGGCGCTGGGAGCCGGTTCGGACGGCGCGCGACGGGTCGACGAAGACATGCCGTACTTCCGCCGGCGTCTCGCTCACCACCTGATGGCGGGTACCGCCTGGTATCCAGACGGCATGTGTTGGAGGAACGATCCAGACGCAGTGATCGCTGACGATGCGCAGCACGCCTTTCTTCGCCCAGGCATATTGGCCGCGCGGATGAGCATGCGGCCGCACGATGCGACCGGCGATCAGCGTCTGGCTGCGGATCAGCAGTGGGCGAGCGGGATCGATGATGTAGGAGACCGGTGACGGTTCGAAGAATGGCGTGTCAGCGACATTTCTTGGCATAATGACATCTTAACGCCAATACCCTGTTTCCGATAGGGTGCCGTTCGACCATATGCTTCGAAGGATATCCTCATGATCACGCTCGGCCAGTTGACCCTCCGGCATTTCATCCTCGCCGCTGTGATCCTGATCGCCGCCACTCTCGTGTTCCTGTCGCCGGCGGAGTTTGGTCGCTCGGGCAGCCTTACGCTTGCCATCGTTCTCGTCACGCTCGGGCTTTGGGCGACGGCGCTGGTGCCGGGTTACTTTGCCAGTCTCCTCCTCTTCGCGTCGGTATTGATCGCCGGTCTGCAACCGGCGCCCCTGGTGTTCTCGGGCTTCGCTTCGGCGGCGGTATGGCTGATCATTTCCGGCTTCGTCATCGGCGCGGCCATCAATGCGACCGGGCTCGACAGCCGGCTTGCCGGCATCATCGCGCCGCTTCTGACGCGCAGCTATCCGCGCCTCATCGGGGGGCTGATGGTTGCGTCGATGCTGCTCGGGTTCCTCATGCCGTCGTCTGTCGGGCGCGCGGTGGTGATGGTGCCGATCGGCATGGCGCTGGCCGATCGGTGCGGCTTCGCAAAGGGCTCGAACGGCCGCATCGGCATTGCCGCCATTCTCGCCATCGGCTGCAACATGCCAAGCTTTGCCATCCTGCCGTCCAACATCCCGAACATGGTGCTGGCCGGTTCGGCGGAAACCATTCTCGGCGTCCACTTCGGATACACCGACTATCTGTTCCTGCACTATCCGGTGCTCGGTATCCTCAAGTCGGCCGTCACCGTCGCTCTGGTCCTCGCGTTGTTCCCGGCCAAGGTCGGAGAGCCGCTCGGCACGACTGCGTCGGCCGCGGCAACCGGCAAGAGCGGGCAGGGCAAGGTCATCGCCATCCTGCTGTTGACGCTCGTGCTCTGGATGACCGACAGCCTGCATGGCATCAACGCCGCCTGGGTCGGTCTCGGCGCCGCCGTTCTGCTGCTGTCGCCCGGCATCGGCGTGGTCAGCCCGCCGGCATTCAAGCAGTCGATCGATTTCGGCCTGCTGCTGTTCGTGGCCGGCGCGTTGGCGCTCGGCGCGGTGGTTGGCGCCTCCGGCCTCGGCGGCAAGCTCGGCGCCTTCCTGACGTCGGTGTTGCCGCTTGCCCCGGGGCACCACGCTGCCAACTTCTTCTCGCTGACCTTCATGTCCTTCTTTACCGGCATGTTCACGACGGTGCCAAGCGCGCCGGCCGTGCTGACGCCAATGGCCGGCGATCTCGCGGCGCTGACCGGCTATGGTGTCATGACCGTGCTGATGACTCAGGTAGTCGGCTTCTCGACGGTGCTGTTCCCCTATCAGGTGGGACCACTCGTGGTCGCCATGCAGCTGTCCGGCGAGAAGCTCGATCATCTCGTCAAGGTCACGGTGCCCCTGGCGCTGATCACTCTGGTCGTGCTGGTGCCGATCGACTTCCTGTGGTGGAAATTACTCGGCTGGCTTTAGCGTCGCTCTCTTGAGAATGGCTCGCCATTCCCCAAATCTCCCTGAAGGAGCCGGGGTGGCTGACATACTCAGGGAGACGCCGACATGCGCACCACTCTCGGAGCGGCTCTGCTCGCCGCAACGACAATCGCCACGCTGGCAGCGAATGTGGCCAATGCCGCGCCAGAGAATGCTGGGCCGAACAAGGCAACGGCGCAGCTGCCGTTTCAAATGCAGACGGTGGCGCGGTTCGATCTGCCCTGGGCGATCGCCGTCATCGATGCTGATCGGCTGATCGTCACCACCAAGCCGGGCAAGATGTTCCTGGCCGACCGTGCGGGGGGCGAGCCTGTCGAGGTATCCGGTCTGCCGAAGGTCGAACATGCCGGACAGAACGGCTTGCTCGACGTGGCATTGGCGCCTGATTTTTCCGACAGCCGGCGCATCTACTTCACCTATGTCGAACCGGGCGGCGGTGGCAGCTCACTGGCGCTGGCACGCGCGACGCTGACCGAGCAACAGGGCAAGGCACGGCTCGACGGGCTTGAGGTGATCTGGCGCCAGATGCCAAAGGGCAAGGGCGGCCAGCCCGGCGGCATCATAGCCTTCGCGCCGGATGGCAAGTCGCTGTTCCTCAGCTCCGGCGATCGGATGCGCCCGAAGACGGCGCAAGATCCAGACCTCGCCCTCGGCAAGGTGTTGCACCTGACGCTCGACGGCAAGCCCGCGCCGGGTAACCCGGAGGCGAGTGCAGGCGGCGTCCGCGCCGAGACGTGGTCGACCGGTCATCGTAACCCCTACGGTCTGGCGTTCGCCCCTGACGGCCGTCTCTGGCTGCACGAGATGGGACCGAAGGGCGGCGATGAGCTGAACCTGATCGAGCCGGGCATCAATTATGGCTGGCCTGAAGTCTCTTACGGCGACAACTACAACGGTACGCCGATCCCCAGGCCGCCGACGCGGCCGGAGTTTCGGGAGCCAGCTCTTTACTGGACGCCGGTGATCGCGCCGGCCGGGCTTGCCTTCTACGAGGGCGACCTGTTCCCCGCCTGGAAGGGGGCGGCACTGATCGGTGGACTGAAGACCCAGACGCTGTCGCGGGTGACCATCACCGGCAACGCAGCCCACGAAGACGAGCGCTTCGCCATGGAGGGGCGTATCCGTGACGTCGCCGTCGCCCCGGATGGCGCCGTGTGGGTGATCGAGGACGAGAGCCCCGGACGGCTTCTGCGGCTCAGTCCGCGCTGAGGCGTCGGCCGCTCTCGGCATCGAAGAGATGCAGCGCCTCCGTGTCGAGCGCGAGAGAGACGTCGGTACCGGGCGTCGCCCGCGTGCGCGGCGGTAGAGCCGCGACGAGGCGCTGGCTGCCGATGCTGCCCGACAGGATCAGTTCCGGACCGGTGAGTTCCACCACTTCGCAGCGGAGCGTCAGCGGAAGGCCCCCTTCGGCATCGGCGCGGAAGCTCTCTGGTCGGATGCCCAGCTTGATGTTCCTGTCTTGCGGCACCCTGGCAAGCAGGGCAGGCGGCAGCGGGATCACGGTGTCGCTGCCGGCGATCAGGAGACCGTTGGCGGTGGCGAGAACATCGAGCAGGTTCATCGGCGGGGCGCCGACGAAAGTCGCCACGTAGAGGGTGGCCGGCCGGTTGTAGATCTCCTCGGGCGTGCCGAGCTGCTCGATCTGGCCGTTGCGCATCACGGCGATGCGGGTGGCGAGCGTCATCGCCTCGATCTGGTCGTGGGTGACGTAGACCACGGTGGTCTTCATCATCTGGTGCAGGCGCTTCAGCTCGGTGCGCATTTCCATGCGGAGCTTGGCGTCGAGGTTGCTGAGCGGCTCGTCGAACAGAAACAGCTTGGGATGGCGTACCAGCGCCCGGCCGATGGCGACGCGTTGCCGCTGGCCGCCGGAGAGCTGGCTCGGCCGGCGGTCGAGAAGGGGCTCGATCTGCAACAGGCGTGCCGCCTCCAGCACGGCCTTCTCGCGCTCCGCCGCCGGCACCTTTCGCATTTCGAGGCCGAAGCCGATGTTCCGCCGCACCGACAGGTTCGGATAGAGCGCGTAGGACTGGAACACCATGGCGATGTCGCGGTCCTTCGGATGGACTCCGATCAGCGAGCGATCATTGAGGCGGATGTCGCCGCCGGTCGGTTCGGCGAGACCGGCGATGATGTTGAGCAGCGTTGACTTGCCGCAGCCGGACGCCCCGAGCAACACCAGGAACTCGCCGCTTTCGAGCGAGATGTCGATGCCTTTCAGCGTTTCGACGTCACCGAAGGACTTGCGGATGTGGTCGACGACGAGAGCGCTCATGAACGGGACTCCGGCGGTGCATAGCGACGCGGATAGGTGGATACGGCGAGCGAGGCGGTGGCCGTTCCCGCCGCGAGACTGTCTTCGAGCGATTTGCCGGCGGCCAGAGCCGCCAGGAAGCCGGCGTTGAACACGTCGCCCGCTCCGATGGTATCGATGACCTTGACCGCAGGGGCCGCCACCTCGACGAGGCCGGCGCCGGATGCGGCCAGGGCGCCATGCGGGCCGCGTTTGACCACGGCCATCGCCCCTTCGGGCATCAGGTCGAGCATGGCGCGGGCGGCATCGCGCACGTCGCTTCGACCGGTGATCGAGGTGGTCTCGACCTCGTTGAAGAGGGCGATCGACGAGCGGGCAAGCCATCCCTTGGCGGCCTCGACGACCTCGGGCTTCCAGCCGGCCGGCGGCCAGCCGGTGTCGAGGGCGACGCGAATGCCGAACCGGTCGGCCCAATCGTAGAGCTGACCGTACTCGCCGGCCAGACGCGGCATCAGGAAGGGTCCGGCGAACAGCGCGTAGCCGTCGCGATGGGCCTCGCCGTCGAGAGCGGCCAGCACGTCGGCGGCACCATAGTGCGGCAGGTGGCCGAGCGTGGTGAAGAAGGTCCGCTCGCCGTCGGGGTGGGTGATGCCGACGGAAATGGTGGTGTTCTCCGGGTGCATCCGCCAGCGTTTTGACTGTTCACCGAACTCCTCGGCCAGCCATGCGCCGAAACGGTCGCTGCCGATGCTGGCGGCCAAGGCGAACGGAACGCCAAGCGCCTTCAGCGTCAGCGCCGAATTGCCGGCGCAGCCGCCGACGCGCAGTTCGTCGTGGTCGACGATGATCTCGGTTCCCGGCTGGGGCCAGGGCGCTGCCGGGCCGAGGATCAGGTCGACGTTGACGTTTCCGATGACGGCGATCGGCTTCACTTATTCGCTCCGGGTGATCTTGTTCGAGCGGACGGGGGTGCCGGCATTCTCGACGCGCTCGGCAGCGAAGGCGACCATCAGCGTCTGGGCGGCCGGCAACAATGCGAACGCGGCAGCCATGCCGGCGGCCGGTTTGACGGCAACGGTGACTGCACCGGGCACCGGCGCCTCGCCCGAGGCGTCGAAGATGACGACCGGCGTTCCGGCGGCGAGGATTTCGCCGGCCATGCCGGCCATCAGCGGCGACGTCGGATCCTTGGCACGGAACAGCACGGCGCCGATCTCCGGCGACAGCATCTCCATCGGTCCGTGGCGGAGCTGGCCGCCCTCATGCGAGAAGCAGGGGCGGCGCGACAGCTCGGTGAAGCCCAAGGCGATGGCCTCGGCGACACCCTGCAGGCTCCGGCCGGAGGTGACCACGTTGCGGACGTTCTTGAGGGCGGCAAGTGCGGCGGAGACGTCGGGCGTCTCCGGCGCCTTCAGCACGGCGAGGGCCGGCGCCGCATCGGCGCCGAGCGCGGCGAGAACGGCGAGATGCAGCGCGAAGGTCAGCGTCAGGCTGCGCGTCGCGGCAAAGGCCAACTCCGATCCGCCGGCGGCGACGAGCGCCGGGGCGGCCTTGCCAAGGAAGGAGCCGCCTTCGAGCGTCAGTGCGTAGGTGTCGGCGCTGCCTCCGGTTTCCTTGAACCAGCGAACGACCTCTGCGCTCTCGCCCGACTGCGAGGTAACGAAGATGGTACGGCCGTGGAGCGGCAGGGGTGAGGCGAGCTGTTCGGATACCGGCAGCGATACCGCGTCGATGCCGAGGGCGCGGTAGTAGGGTTCGACGGCGCGGGCGACGGCGTGCGAGCCGCCCATGCCGAGCATGAGCAGGCGCCCGGTTCTTTTCAGGGACGCGGCGGCGCGGGCGGCCACCTCGCGGTTCTGCTCGAAGGAGGCGAGGGCGTCGGCGTGCTGGCGCGCCATTTCGCGATCGATGGCGAGGAGACTTTCGGAGCGGGGAGCGGTCATGTCGTAGTCCTTTCGGTTCAGCCTTTGACGCCGCCGGAGGTCAGGCCGGAGATCAGCGCCCGCTGCATGACGATGCCGACCAGCATCGGCGGCAGCGCGGCTAGCACGCCGGCCGTGGCGATCAGGCCGTAGTCGGAAACGCGGCCGCCGGCCAGATCGGCAATGGCGACGGTGAGCGTCTTGGCCCGCTGGTCGGAGGTGAACAGCAGGGCATAGAAGAACTCGTCCCAGCCGAGCAGGAAGGCGAACAGGGCCGAGGTCGCCACCACCGGCAGGGCGAGCGGCAGGGTGATGATGCGCAGCGTTTGCCAGAGGCTGGCGCCGTCGATCACCGCCGCCTGCTCGATCTCGCGCGGAATTCCGTCGAAGCCGGACTTCATCAGCCATGTGGTGAAGGGGGCGAGAATGGTGAGATAGACGAGAGCCAGCCCGAACACGTTGTTGAGCAGGCCGAAGTTCGCGAGCGCCATGTAGAGCGGCACGGCCAGCGCCACCGGCGGCAACATGTAGGTGGCGATGACCAGCGACAGCGACCAGCCGACGGACGGCGTGCGCGACACGGCCCAACCGGCCGGCACGGCCAGCGTCACGGCTGCCACGGTTGCCATGCTGGCGACCATCAGCGAATTGCGGAGGCTGGCCATGAAGGCGGCGCCCGCGCTGTTCTCCACGGTGGAGAGGAGCGTGGCGTAGCGCGAGAAGTCCATGGTTTCCGGCCACCACTTGAGCGGTTTGGCGGCGAGGTCGGCGGCCGGTGAGATGCTCATCACGAACAGCCAGAGCAGCGGCGCCAGAATGACGGCGGAAAGGATAAGCGCCGCCACGTGCAGGAACAGGCGGAAGAAGGGGTTCTGGCGTTCCATCAGGCAGTGCTCCCCGCGACCTTCTTCACGGCGGTGCCGTAGGCGATGGCGAGCACCGTGATGATCAGCGTGACGATCAGGGCAAGCGAGGCGCCCGAGCCGGCTCGCTGGAAGGAGAAGGCTTCCTGGTAGACGAGGATCGACATGGTGCGTGTCGAGTTGGCCGGCCCGCCGCGCGTCATGACCCAGATGATGTCGAACACCTTGAAGGCTTCGATGGTGCGGAGCACCAGCGCCACCATCAGCGGTCCCGCGAGATAGGGCAGCGTCACGAAGCGGAAACGGGCGAAAGCGCTGGCGCCGTCGACAAAGGACGCGGCGATGACGTCGCGCGGCACCGCCTGCAAGGCTGCGAGCGCAATCATCGCAACAAGCGGGAAGTTCTTCCAGCAGTCGGCGACGATCAGCGCCGTCAGGGCGGTGCCGGGTTCGCCGAGCCAGGAGCGATAGTCGGAGAGAATGCCGAGCTGGGTGAGCGCCGCGTTGAGGGCACCGTATTCGGGATTGTAGATGAGCCGCCACAGGGTGGCGTTGACGACCGTCGGCAGCGCCCAGGGCAGGATCAGCAGGGCGCGCAGCAGCGTACGGCCGTAAAACTGCTGGTTCAGCAACAGCGCGGCAAGTACGCCGAGAAGCATCTCCGTCGTCACCACCACCACGGCAAAGAAGGTCGTGGTGAACAACGTGCGACCGAAGGCATTGCCGGAGATGAGGCGGGCGTAGTTGTCGAAGCCGACATAGCTGCCGGATGTGCCCACCAGCTTCGCATCGGTGAAGGAGAGATGCACGGTGTCGGCCAGCGGCCAGCCGATGACGGCCACCATGACAATGAGGAGCGGCAGCATGAGTAGCCACGCCCGGGTTGTGATCCAGGTGCCGGACATGCGGTGTCCTCGTCGGATACTTGAAGGGGCGGTGGACCGGGCGCCGTGGGGCGCCCGGTGCGATCATGCGCTCAGAGGCCGCTGTTGTCGGCGGCGGTCTTCAGCGCGTCCTCGGGGCTCGACTGGCCGAGCAGGGCCTCCTGGATCGCCTGCTGCAGGGCGACGGAGATCTCCTGGTACTTCGGCGTGGTCGGGCGCGGATACATGGCGGCGAGACCGACCTTGGCGGCGGCGATCAGCTCTTCCTGGCCCTTGGTGACGGCCGGATCCTCGTAGGAAGAGGCCCAGATCGGCAGGCTGAGCTTGGCATAGGCGTTCTGCGTCGCCTGCGAGGTCATGAAGACGACGTACTTCCACGCCTCATCCTGGTGCTTGCTGACCGTGGTGACGCCGAGACCCATCGAACCGTTGACGGCCGATGCCTCGCTCTTGCCGGCCACGCCCGGCGCCGGCACGACGCCGACCTTGCCGGCGACCTTCG
Source organism: Pleomorphomonas sp. T1.2MG-36 (assembly GCF_950100655.1). Taxonomy (NCBI): domain Bacteria; kingdom Pseudomonadati; phylum Pseudomonadota; class Alphaproteobacteria; order Hyphomicrobiales; family Pleomorphomonadaceae; genus Pleomorphomonas; species Pleomorphomonas sp. T1.2MG-36. Next base: position 536,274 of record NZ_CATNLY010000001.1, on the reverse strand, counting down.
AGTCCTTCGGGTCGTTGGCCATGTTGTACATGTAGGTCCAGTTGAGGGCGAAGGCGGCATCGCCGTTCTCGAACACCTTGCGGACGTCTTCCTCCAGGAACTCCTTGGAGTTCGGATTGGTGATGCCGGACGTGTAGCTGTCGACCATGTACTTCAGTGCGTCGAGACCGCCGCCCGACTGGAAGGCCGGCTTGCCGTCCTTCAGGAAGTCGCCGCCGAAGGCGCTGACCAGCGTGGTGTAGTCGCAGATGGCGGCTTCCGCCTGCGCCCAGCTCCAGGCGATCGGCGAGGCGAGGATGCCCTTGTCCTTGATGATCTTGGCGTCGGCGGCCAGCTCTTCCCAGGTCTTGGGCGGATTGGCAATGCCGGCCTTTGCCAGGATTTCCTTGTTGTAGAACAGATACTTGGTGTCGAGGATCCAGGGCATGCCGTAGAACTTGCCGTCATATTTGACGGTGGTCCAGGCGCCGGGCAGCACGCCGGTCTTCATGTCGTCGGTGATCTTGGAGGTGACGTCGACCAGCACGTTGTTGGCGGCGAACTCGGCCGGCCAGATCACGTCGAACAGGACGACGTCGTAGGCGTTGCCGGCACCCTGGGCGAGCACGGTCTTGTCGTGCAGGCCTTCGTAGGGAACGAACTCCAGATTGACCTTGATATCGGGGTTGGCCTTGGTGAAGGCCTCGGTCATGGCACGAACGTCGGCCTCGCTATAGGCGGCCTGGGCCATGAACAGCGCATTGATCTGCGTCTCGGCGAAAGCCGGAAGGGAAAGCGGCGCCGTCAGAAGCGTCGCGGAGAGGAGTGTCCTGCCGAAAAACCTGTTCATTGTGGGCTCCCTTTGGTCGGTGACTACGCGGAAGGGATCGCGGCGGTAATGTGCCGCCACGACCGGTCGTGTGATGGCCCGACGGGCCGATGGCATGGAGCGTCGTCACACCATTTCGGGCGGACTAGCGTTCCCCGGAACTCTTCGGTTCCTTATTAAGTCAAATTGCTTGACTAATTCGTGGGCGAAATATCAACTGCTGTCAAGATGGATTTGGGCATGAACGAACAGCGGCCGATCCGCGCCAAGAGTGGCGCCAATCACGAGGGAACCAGCGCTCACAACCGGCGCGTCATCATCGACGCGCTCCGGGTGAACGGTGCCCTGTCACGCGCCGATCTTGCCCGTGCCACCGGCCTCACCAAGCAGGCGGTGTCCAATCTCGTCGAGACGCTGGAGAACGAAGGCCTCGTCGCGTCCGAGGAACTGGTGCGCAAGGGGCGAGGGCAGCCGTCGACGCCTTATCGCCTTGTCGCCGACGGCGCCTACTCTATCGGCCTTCAGATCGATCGTCACATCAGCCGCGCCATCGTCGTCGATCTCGTCGGCAATATCCTGGCCCGCGCCACCGCCAAGGTGCCACCGCGCGCACCGGAGGAGGGCGTCGGGGTGCTGCTCGATCTGCTCTCCGAGGTGAGGGGCAGGTTCGCGGCCGGGAGGCCGGAGGCCGAGGCGCGTATCGCCGGTATCGGCGTGGCGATGCCCGGCCCGTTCGGCGTCGCCATCGCCGACGACAGCCTGTGGCTCATGCAGGCCTGGCAGAGCTTTCCTCTGGTGGATCGGCTGGCGGCTGGCACCGGCCTTGCCGTCAGCCTGCAGAACGACGCGGCAGCCTGCGCCACCGCCGAGCGCATGGTGGGAGCCGCGCACGGCCTCGATCACGTCGTCTGCATCTATGTCGGCTACGGCATCGGCGCCGGGCTGATCCTTGGCGGCGAACTCTACAGTGGTGCCAACGGCAACGCCGGCGAAATCGGCATGGTGCTGTTCGGCAAGCCGGATAACCTCGTTCCGTTGGAGCATCGCGCCTCCATCGCTTCTCTTTACGCGCAGGTCGACATCGATCCGGCCGATCCGCAGCAGTTCGACAAGCTGGAACGGCTGGTGCTGGCGGGTGACCGGCGCGTCGGCGACTGGATCGAACGGGCTGGGTACGATCTGCGGCTGGCCGTTCATACGGCAGAGACGTTGTTCGACCCGCAAACCGTCGTCCTGTCGAGTGGCGTTTCCGGCTCGTTGATGCATCGGTTGATCGCCGCGATCGAACCGTTGCGCCCGTCCTTGGTGCCGACGGCCGGGCGCGCCGTGCCACGCCTTCGGCTGGGCATGACCGACCCCTGGGCTGTCGCCATCGGCGCCGCCGCCGATCCCATCCGCCGCGCCTTCGACCCCAGTTTTTCCGCGATTCTGAAACGACAGGGAGAATGATGGGGCAATGGACCAACAAATTTCCTGACAGAGAATTGTCATCCCCTGCGATTTGCCGCTAATCTTTCAGCGCTACGGGCAAAGACAATAAACGGCCCGCGCCTTACCAGGGGAACAGTCACAATGACCAGAAGCATCATTCGCGGGTTTGCCGCCGCCGCGCTACTCGCTGCCTCGGCTCTCGCCGTCCACGCCGAGGAGACGCTGAAGATCGGCACCGAGGGCGCCTATCCGCCCTTCAACTATGTGGACACCGACGGCTCCATCAAGGGGTTCGATGTCGAGATCGGTCTCGCCCTCTGCGAGAAGATGAAGGTCAAGTGCGAGGTGGTGGCGCAGGATTGGGATGGCATCATTCCCGCGCTGCTCGCCAAGAAATACGACATGATCATCGCCTCGATGTTCATCACCGAGGAACGCAAGAAGGTCGTCGACTTCACCAAGCCCTACTACAAGGCGGCGATGACCCACGTCGTGCCAAAGGACAGCGACATCACCGAGTTCTCCGACGCGGCGCTGTCGGGCAAGATCATCGGCGCGCAGGCCGGCACCACGCAGGCCGAGTACATCGAGAAGACCTATCCGAGCGCCACGCTGAAGACCTATCCCACCCAGGACGAGGCCAATCTCGACCTTGCGGCCGGCCGTCTCGACATGCAGGTCGGCGACTTCCTGCCGATGTTCGACTGGGTGGACAAGGAAGCCGGCGCTTGCTGCAAGCTGGCCGGCGAGCCGATCACCGATCCGGCCTTCGTCGGCGAGGGCGTCGGCATCGCCGTCCGCAAGGAAGATGGCACGCTCAAGGAGGCCATCAACAAGGCCATCGACGAAGTGGTCGCCGATGGCACTTACAAGACGATCAACGACAAGTATTTCAAGATCAACCTCTACTCGCTGAAGTGAGACATCGGGGGCGGCAGTCCTGCCGCTTCCGCCAGTTCCGTGGCCGGCCGGACGCACGTTCGGCCGGCATCCGTCTTCTCACGAAGGACAATGCCCTTTCCGGTTGTTGCACCCTGACGGACGGTTCGTCTATGACAGCGCTTTCCATCAAGGTGTCCGAATGGCCAGCACTCTTCCCGTCTATCGTTTCGATTCCTTCATCGTCCGCACGCCGTCCTCGTCGGTGGTGAACGGCCTCCGCGCCGATGATCGCGGCAATCCCACCTATGCCGGCGTTCTCGCCGAGCATGCCGCCTACATTCATGCGGTGAGCCTGGCCGGCGTCGAAGTGACGGTGCTGCCGCCGCTCGAAGCCTTCCCCGACTCGATCTTCGTCGAGGATCCCGCGCTGGTATTCCCGGAAGGGGCCATTCTGCTGAGGCCGGGCGCCCCGACTCGCGCTGGCGAGACAGCCGAGATCGCACCGGTGCTGAAGCGCCTGTTCTCGACCGTCGTCGACCTGCCGCGCGGATTTGCCGATGGTGGCGACGTTCTGACGACGCAGAAAAGCGTCATGATCGGCCTGTCCGCCCGCACAAACCGGGAAGGCGCCGAGGCGCTAATCGAATGCCTGGCCAAACTCGGCCGCAAAGGCGAGATCGTCGAGACGCCCAAGGACGTGCTGCATTTCAAGACCGACTGTTCGCTCCTTGACGAGGAGACGGTGCTGACCACCGGTCGCCTCGAGCGGTCCGGCGTGTTCAAGGGCTTCAAGACGCTTCTGGTGCCGGCCGGCGAGGAAGCCGCCGCCAACGCCCTGCGCGTCAACGACGTGGTGTTCGTCGGTTCCGACTATCCGCGCACCGCCGAGCTCCTGGCCGCCAACGGCTACAAGGTGGTGCCGCTCAAGACCACCGAGATCGGCAAGATCGATGCCGGCCTTTCCTGCATGTCGCTGCGGTGGCGGCGGGGCTGAACCGGCGGGTTGAGCGAAGAGATTGATGTCGAAGAAAAGGGGAACGTCCCAAATGTCCAATATCGTTGTCAAAACGGCGCTGGCGCTTGCCGTCGCCTCGTCGGTGGCCTTGCCGGCTTTCGCCGAGGACGTGATCAGGATCGGCATGACGCCGGAGCCCTATCTGCCGTTCGGTCAGGTCAATGCCGCCGGCGAGTGGGAAGGCATCGAGGCCGATATCACCCATGCCCTCTGCGAGCGCATGAAAGTGAAGTGCGAGATTTCCGCCATGGCCTTCGACGGCCTGTTGCCGGCCCTCAAGGAAAACAAGCTCGACGTGGCAGTCGGCGCCTTCTCGATCACCGACGAGCGTCGCGAGACGGTTGATTTCAGCGCCTCCTACTACACCGAGGGCACGTCGCTGGTCGGCCCGAAGTCGGAAGTGGTCACGATCGGCACCGTCGACGCGCCGGATGGTGCCAAGATCCTCGATCCCAAGGCATTCGAGGGCAAGATCCTCGGCGTGCAGGCATCGACCGTGCAGCACCAGTACGTGACCAAGTACTATCCCGAGATCGAGGTGAAGGCCTACGACACCGCCGACAACTCGATGGCCGACCTCGCCGCCGGCCGTATCGATTTCGTGCTGTCGCCCGATCTCTATCTCCACACCTTCCTGGCGACGCCGCAGGGCGCCGAGTTCGACATCAAGGCCGCCGCGCCCGAGAACAAGGTGCTCGGCGAAGGCGTCGGCTACGTCGTCAAGAAGGGCGATGCGGCCACCCTCAAGAAGGTTGACGACGCGCTGGCTTCGATCAAGGCCGATGGCACGCTCGACAAGAGCATTGCCCACTGGGTCGACGGCAAAAAATAAGCTCCGACTTCAGCCGCCGCCGGTCCTCATGGAGGCCGGCGGTGGTTTCTCTTTCGGATGGCGCGATGGACGGAACTCTTTCACTGCTCAGCTGGGGTGACACGGGCTGGAGCGACGATCTCTTCTGGGGCATCGTCACCACGCTCAAGGTGTCCATATCGGCCTACCTGATCGCCCTGGTGTTCGGCACGGTCTGCGCCGTCGGAAAACAATCGTCCTGGCGTGCCGTCCGCTTCATCGCCGGGGTCTACACCACGGTGGTGCGGGCACTGCCGGAACTCCTCGTCATCCTGCTGCTCTATTTCTCCATCGCCTCGGGCATCGAGCGGCTGGTGAAGGGATTTGGCCTTGCCGACGACACCTTCCAGGTCAGTCCGTTCTGGGCGGCCGTCGTGGCGCTGGCCTTCGTGTCCGGTGCCTTCATGGCGGAGGTGTTGCGGGCCGCCTATCTTGCGGTGCCGCTCGGACAGATCGAGGCAGGCCTGGCGCTCGGCATGCACCGGGGGCTCATCCTCGTCCGCATCGTCGCGCCGCAGATGATCCGCCATGCCATCCCCGGCATGGGCAATCTCTGGCTGGAGATGACCAAGGAAAGCGCCATCATCTCGGTTCTCGGCGCCTTCAACGATCTTCTCTACGTCGGCTATCGGGCGGCGGCGGGCACGCGGCAGTACATCTTTTTCTACGGCATCACCGCCGTGCTGTTCCTGATGATCACGGCGGTATCCGTCTGGGCGATCTCCCGTATCGAGCGGCGCTTCTCGCGGGGTTACCGCTGATGGACGCCCTCGCTCACGTCGTGTCGTTTCTGCCGCCGCTCATTGCGGCCATGCCGCTCACGCTGTTCCTGACGGTGACGGGCGTCGTCTTCGGCCTGCTGATGGGGACGCTCATCGCGGTGGCCATGGTCTATGGCAGGCGCACGTCCGCCTGGCCGGCCAAGGCATTCACCTTCGCCTTTCGTGGCACGCCGCTTCTGGTCCAGCTCTACCTGATCTATTACGGGCTCGGCCAGGTGCTGCCCGGCACCTTCATCCGCCATTCCTTCCTGTGGCCCTACTTGCGCGACGGACTCTGGTACGCGGTGTTCGCACTGTCGCTCAATCAGGCCGCCTATAATGCCGAGGTCATCCGGGGCGCCATCCTCGCCGTTCCCAAAGGGCAGATCGAGGCGGCGGTGGCAGTGGGCATGCGCCCGCTAACGATCCTCAGGCGCGTCACGCTGCCGCAGGCGCTGCGGCTCTGCCTGCCGGTCCTGACCTCCGACGTCATCATCCTCCTGAAGTCGACGTCGCTCGCCTCGACCATCACCATCATGGAAATGATGGGCACGGCGCGCATGATGCAGCGCCAATCGCTGCTGATCTTCGAACCGTTGATCGCCGCCGGACTTCTCTATTTCGCCGTGGTCGTGGTGCTGACGCGCGTCATGGCCGAGGTCGAGCGCCGCATGACGCTCTATCGCCAGCCGGCGCGACCGCAACAGGGCTGACATCATGGACGAATCCGTCTTCCAGGCTTTTCTGCCGGAGCTTGTCGATATTCGCCGCCGCCTGCACCAGATGCCGGAGACCGGCTACGAGGAGAGACAGACCTCCGCCTTCGTCGCCGACCTGCTGGAAGGCTGGGGGCTGACCGTGACGCGCGGTCTTGCCGCCACGGGCTTCGTGGCGGCGCTCGATCGAGGTGGCGACAGGGCAATCGGCCTCAGGGCCGACATGGATGGCCTGCCTATCGTCGAGGAGACGGGAGCAGTCTATGCGAGCCGGATACCGGGCATGATGCATGCCTGTGGTCACGATGGCCATACGACCATGCTGATCGGCGCCGCCTTTCGCCTCATTCACGACGACGATTTTCGCGGCAAGGTGCATTTCATCTTCCAGCCGGCCGAGGAAACGGCCGGTGGCGCCGCGCGCATGATCGAAGAGGGGCTGTTCGATCGCTTCCCATGCGAGGCGGTCTTCGCGCTTCACAATTATCCGGGCCTTGCCGCCGGTCGCTTCTCGGCGCGGACGGGCGCCATGATGGCGGCAATCGACGCGGCGACGCTGACGGTGCGGGGCAGGGGCGGCCATGGCGCTCGTCCTGAGGATACGGTCGATCCGGTGGTCGCAGCGTCCAGCATCGTCATGGCGCTGCAGTCAGTGATATCGCGTAACGTGCCGCCGCAGGAAGCCGGCGTGATCACTGTCGGTGCCTTCCATGCCGGTTCGGCCTGCAACGTCATACCCGATGAAGCGGTGCTGGAGATCAGCCTGCGCGCCACGGATCCGGATGTCCGGTCTCGTCTCTGCCGGCGGTTCGAGGATATCGCCCGTCTCCAGGCCGAGAGCTTTGGCGCCGAGGTGCGCATCGACTGGCAGGTCGGGTATCCCGTCACCATCAACGACGCCGCCGCGGTCGGTCTGGCGATCGAGGTCATCCGCGACACCTTCGGCGATGACGCCTTCGAACCGCTCGATCGACCGATGATGGGCAGCGAGGATTTCGCCTTCATGCTTGAGAAGGTGAAGGGGGCCTATCTGTTCCTCGGCAACGGCGACAGCGCGGGGCTGCACAACAGCCGCTACGACTTCGACGACGCGCTGCTCGAGCGTGGCCCCATCTTTTTGCATGCTCTGGCGCGGCGTTTCCTCGCCTGACCCTATTTCAGCAAGGCGATAAGCTGTTCGGTGGTGCCGGTTTCGGCGATCCATGGAAACGTCAGTTCGACGCTGCGCCGATGCGCCTCCGGATTGGCGTCGGTCATGGCGTCGACGGGCAGGGCGACGTTGTACCCGAGTTCATGGGCGAAACGGGCCGTCGATTCCACGCCTCGGCTGGTGGCGATTCCGCAAACGACGATACCGGTGACGCCGAGATTGCGCAGGCGATCATCGAGGTCGGTCCCGGTGAAGGCACCCCAGGTCTTCTTGCTGATACGGATGTCGTCGGGCGCCTGACCGAGCTCGGGGAGAAGCTCGGCCCAATCGGCCGGTCTGTCGGCGTTCGGCTTCTTGTCGGTTCGGCCGGGCGCGCCGCCGACAACGTTGACCAGAACCACGGGCCGTTTGGAGACACGAAAGGCTTCGATCAGCCGGACGGCGTTGGCGATCGCCGGGCGCGCGAGGTCCTGTGGCGGTAGCGCGGCGATCCCCTTCTGCAGATCGATGACGACAAGGGCCGTGCGAGTGTCGATAGTGGTAAATGGCATGGTTGGAGTTTCCTCCTCAAACGATCATTGTGCGAATGAACAATGTACCAGCAATTGCGGCGTGTCGATGACGATCGTTGCTGGAAAGTGCATATGGTCAAATCGCGACGAAATGCGTAGATGTAGCCTCGATCGAGCTTTCGTTTCTCTACGGACTGGAAACTTTTCGCAGATAAACTAGTTAAGCTGGATCGAGTCGGGTTCCGACTCGTCTGCGTTCGTCATTGGGATATCATGGGCAAGGCAGTCGCCAAGGAGAAGGTTCAGCATCAGGTCGCAGCCCTGCCGTTTCGGCGGACGGCGGATGGCGACGTGTCGGTGCTGCTCGTCTCCTCCCGCGAGACGCATCGCCCTCTGATCCCCAAGGGATGGCGCATGAAGGGCAAGAGCGATCGCAAGGCCGCCGCGATCGAGGCAATGGAAGAGGCCGGCGTGCTCGGCAAGCCTTCCAAGGCGCCCATTGGCCGCTACCGCTACTGGAAGCGCCTCGACGACTGTTTCACGCTCGTCGACGTGGACGTCTACAGTCTTGAGGTGACTGAACATCTCGCCGACTGGCCGGAGCGCCAGGAGCGACATCGCAAGTGGATGAGCCCCGAGGACGCCGCCATCGTCGTCGACGAGCCGGGTCTTGCCTTCATCCTGCAGTCTTTCCGCGCCTAGGCAAGTTCCCGTTCGCCGGCCCGGCCATTATTTCCCAGCTGGATTTGACGCGTTCGGCCGGCTCGCTTTGGCCCGCCGGCATCGATTGCCGGCCGATGCTCGCTCTCCCGTAGGCATGGGTAATAAGTGCCGACCGCCGTTGCTGACTGCAACTATATGTAACTCATTGTAAAAACTGATAAAAACTAGAAAAGTAGCACAGGGTTTGCAGCGTCCTTTCACCAAGTCAGCGTTGATGTTGGCCTCAATTGCATTTTGAAAGCGATCTTGTGGAGAAAGGGCGGAAAACTCGGGTTCGATGGTGTTGGCGATGGGCAATAGCTACCCGGCAGATTTTTCCTCGCGGAACAACTTGCCGAACCTTCCAGGAAGTATTTGCCTATACTTATAATTCTCCACGAATTCTCGTTTTTGTGCGCCTGAATTTCTTCCCTGCTTCGTACAAAGTCCAAGAGGGGCGTTTCAACCGGATGCGGTGTAAGGGGTAGGGGTGTGCGATGATGGCTGCAGCAAGTTCGTTCGGCGCTACGGTTCCGTTGCCGTTGGTGTCTCGGGACATGGCGAGAAGCGCTCCGGCGGCGTCGCCTCGAAGCGAGGACGATCTCCTGCTTGAGCGGATCGCCGCCGACGATCGCGAGGCGTTCGCTCTCCTGGTGGAGCGTCACGCCGATCGCGGCTTCGCGTTGGCCTTGCGTATCCTGAAGAACTCCGACGATGCCGAGGATGTGGTTCAAGACAGTTTCCTGAAGCTTTGGACGCACAGGAAGCGGATGGAGATCGGGCGGGCCAAGTTTTCTACCTGGCTTTATCGGGTGATCACCAACCGCTGCATCGATCTCAGGCGCAAGCCGGCGATGGACGATATCGAAACCGCGCCGGAAGTGGCCGACGAGACCGAGGACGCACTGACGCGCCTGCACCGCGCGTCCATGACCAGCCTGCTGGAAACCGCGCTTTCCCGCCTTCCGGATCAGCAGCGCGTCGCCGTCATCCTCAGCTATCACGAGTCCATGTCGAACGCGGAAATCGCCGAGGTGATGGAGACGACGATCATGGCCGTCGAGTCCCTTCTGAAGCGTGGCCGGCAGCAGCTTCGCAAGCATCTCGCGCGGGCGGAAGACGATATCCGTCAGTCGTTTACCCAGAATTAACCATAAAATCAGCGTGCGGAGAACAAAAAGCGCCGGGTTGGCTCCCGCTCATCCGTTGAAGACACGAAGCGAGGGGCGATGACGCCTCGCGCCGGCGTCCTCCCAACAGGAGGAAACGTCATCCATCGATGAGGACCAGAGCGCCATGCCCGTCATTTCCACGAACACCGCCGCCAACTCCGCCGTCCGCTACCTCAACCTCAATGCCGCCGAGCAGTCGTCGTCGCTGTCCAAGCTGGCCTCCGGCTCCCGCATCACCCAGGCGTCCGACGATGCCGCCGGCCTCGCCATCTCCACTCGCATCTCGTCGGACGTGGCCACGCTGAATCAAGCGGCGACCAACGCCACGCAGGCCGTGTCAGTGCTGCAGACAGCCGACGGCGGCGCGTCCAACATTTCCGATATCCTCGAGCGTATGAAGACGCTGGCCACCCAGTCGGCATCGGGCACCGTAACCGACAGCGAGCGCACCTACATCGATGCGGAATTCCAGGAACTGACCGAGCAGATCGATACCATTGCCTCGGGCACCCGTTTCAACGGGGAGAGCCTTCTCGACGGCTCCTCCGCCTTTGCTTCGTCCACGGGCGGCACCAGCATCGTGGTCGGCTCTTCGGCTTCCGACACCATCAAGGTGACGATCGACGATTTGACGTCGTCGACCTTGGGGCTTTCCACCTCGGAAGCCAACGACATCACCGCCAACCTCAGCAATGTCTCCATCGGTATCGGCCAGGGCACCGACGCCAAGTCGGTCGTGCTCAGCGTCAGCGTCGATGGCGGCACCGCTGTGGATGTCACCCTCGACAGCGCTGCCGACTCCGACGGTGACGGTGTGCTGTCCGGCAATGAGATCGGCGCTGCCTTCGAGGCCGCTTCGGTGACGGGCGCTTCCTTCTCCTACGCCAACGGCCAGCTCAGCATCTCCAACACCTCGACCAGCACGGGCAGTGCGAGCTCGCTCAGCATCTCGGTCAACACCACCGATACGGACTATACGGCCGCGACCGGCTCTTCGATCCTGAAGGACCTCGGCTTCACCAGCGATGCTTCGGCCACCACGATCTCGACGACCGGCTCCGGCACGCAGCAGCTCAGTGTATCCACCCAGGACAACGCGACCAGCGCGCTCGACACCATCGACGCGGCTATCGACAAGGTGTCGGCGGCTCGCGCCAGCATCGGCGCTCAGGAAAGCCGCTTCGAGTTCTCCTCGGAATCGATCGCCACATCCATCGAAAACCTCGAGGCGGCCAACTCTGCGATCACCGATGTCGACGTTGCGTCCGAGGAGGCGAAGCTCGCTTCCGCCGAAGTCAAGGTCCAGGCCGCCGTGGCCGCCGCGTCGTCGGCGAATGACATGACGCAGAACCTCTTGAAGTTGCTGCAGTAAGTTTCGGCAAGCCTGAAGAGCGGAAGGCGCAAAATACGCGCCTTCCTTCAATCATGCCGCCCCGGTTCGGGGCGGCGGAGGAGGTCTCATGTCCTCGGTCACCAGCGCCACTGCCAGTTCGACCGCGTCGACAACGGCGAGCAGTACCTCTACGTCGAGTAGTGGCTCGACCTCGACCAACTATGCCTCCACCGACACGTCATCGATCGATTGGGACGGCCTCGTCGAGGAGCTCTATCAGGCCAAGCTGGCCAAGGCCGATACCTACGAAACCAAGATTACCAACAATGAGACCAAGATCGCCGCCTACCAGGGCGCTGCCAGTCTTCTCTCGACGTTGCAGGACACGGCGTCGGCTCTGAGAGTGGCGACCGACTCTTCAGGAGGCAGCGACGACGTCTTCAACGAACGGACAGCCTATCTCACGTCCGTCGGTAACGTCGATACCGACTCCACCCTGTCCGTCTCTGCCGAGGCCGGCGCGGAAACCGGCAGCTACTCGATAACCGTCAAGCAACTGGCGATGGCCCACAAGGTCGCCAGCAGCAGCTACGCGTCTTCCAGCAGCGACCTGTCTCTGTCGGGCAGCATCAAACTCGGCGTCGAAGGCGGGACGGCGGTGACCATCGACGTCACGGAGGACATGTCGCTCTCCGAGATCGCAACCGCCATCAACAAGCAAAACGCCACCAGCGGCATCAAGGCCACCGTGCTCAAGGTGTCCGACTCCTCCTACGAACTCATCCTCACGACTTCCGAGACCGGTCAGACCATCAGCGTCGGCGATCCGGACGGCGTCTTGCAAAGCCTGGGGGTGATCGACGAGGAGGGCGCTTTTGCCGACGAACTGCAAGCCGCCCAAAATGCCATCTTCACCGTCGATGGAGTTACGATCACGCGATCGACCAACGACATCAGCGACGTCATCGATGGCGTGACGTTCTATCTCTATTCGACGACGACAGACAATCAGTCCATCACCGTCGAGATCGGCCAGAATCTATCCGACATAAAGAGTGCGGTCGTTGCGTTCGTGGATGCCTACAACGCTTATCGCGAATGGGCCATCTCACAGCAACAGGTGGCGACGGGCGGCGGAGCATCGGCGGACTCCGTGCTGTTCGGCGATGCGAGCATCCGCAGCATCAATCAGCAGGTCGCCTCGGCTTTGAACTTCTCGCTCGACGAAGCGTCCATATCGGCGATCGGCCTCAGCTTCGACGAAAACAACTACCTCGAGTATGACGAGGATACGCTCGACGACATACTCCTCGAAGATCCTGAACGTGTTCAGCAGTTGTTCGGCTATACTTTCGAGAGCTCCTCGAGCGATGTCGGCGTGCTGTATCGCGGCACAAGCGCGCCATCGACGTTCCAGCTCGACATCACCGTGGACGAGAGCGGCGCGCTCTCCTCGGTAACGGTCAACGGCGAGTCCGGACTGTTCACGGTGTCCGGTAGCCGCATCAAGGGCGTCGCCGGCACCGCCTATGAGGGGTACACGCTGGTTTTTACCGGCTCCACGTCGCAAACGGTGACCATCAATCAGGCCTCCGGAATCGCCGAGCAAATCTACAATCTTGTGGACAGCTCCATAAACTCGGACGACGGCACGCTCACGACCATCGTGACCAATCTCACCGAGAAGAATGACGACTATCAGGATCAGATCGACACCATCACGTCGCGGGCCGAGACCTACCGGGACAATCTGACCACCCGTTATGCCCGTCTTCAGGCCTCAATCAGCACAGCGCAATCGACCCTCGCTTACCTTCAAGCCCTGCTCGACGCCAAGAGCAGCAGCTGACCGTGGATATCAGGAGTTCCAGGACATGAATTCTCGCATGGGCCAGGCTGCGGCCGCCTACCGGCAGGCGGCTGCTTCCGTTCATCCGACCGTCGCCGTCGTCAAGCTCTACGATGCCACCTTGCTGGCGATCTCCCAAGCCATTCGGGCGCGCGAGGCGGGGCAGTTCGAGGAATGCTTCGTCAAGGTCATGCGGGCCGCCACCATCCTGCGTGGACTGGACCATGCGCTCGACTATGCGAAGGGTGGGGCAGTGGCCGAGCGGCTGCACCGCGTCTACAAAGGGTACATCATCGCCCTTCACGTCTCCTACGGCAAACCGGACGTGGTCAGGCGTTACCGCAAACTCCACGACAGCCTGATCGACCTGCGCGACGCCTGGGCGGGCATTGCCGGGATGGCTGCGTTCGTCCGCCAGGACGCCGCCGAAGCGGCGATGCAGCAGAACGTCGCGGTGTCGCGGCCACGCCTTGCGATGGAGGCGGGTACGGATCCGGCGATGTTCTTCGGCCTGACCGGCTCTCGTCCGTGATCTTTCTGGCAACCGACCGCGCGCGGATGCGATCGGTCTGCCTGCGGCTCGGTTGCCATGTCGGGCGTCAAATCACGCGGCCTCCGATGTTTCCGAACGCTATTCGGCAGTGGCCCATTTGACGGGGCACGGGGGGCGGACGCCACGTATCGCCGGAGCGCAGGTGTCGAAATCGTTCCGCTGGGCGTAACAGCGTGTATCGACCGTTTCTCTATTGATCCCAATCCATTGCCGGTAGATACTCCGAGGCAATCTGTTACGAATGAACGGGTTGCACTGATGGACGAAGCGCAGTTTCAGGACCTCGTCGATCGTCATGGCGAGGACTTGACGCTTTGGCCGGCGGCCGTTCGTGTCGCGGCCGAAGCGTTGCTGCTGCAATCCGAGCGGGCGCGGTCTATCCTCGAAACCGCCGTGCGGCTTCGCGAGGCGCTCGCAGCCGGTCCTTCCGTTCGTGCGCCGGCCGGACTTGCCGCCCGCATCGTGGCACTTGCCGAGGATGATGCCGACAAGCCGTCTCCGACGGGCAAGCCCTCGTCCTCCTTGCGCCCCGGCTCCTGATCTTTTTGCAAAACGCATCGCTTGTCTGTGTCGGCGCGTTCGGCCGGGCGGCCCGCTGGCGAGTTCGTTGCCGCGGACATCGGGCGGAGTGCTCTCATTGCGTATCAAGCAAATCTCGAAGTATTAATTTGCGTTAACGAATTTCGTTGCTAACTCTCATTAAGTTTTCGCGCCTGGTTTGGCGACCTGGCCCGTCTAAAGACTGAAGCCAATCAACAACGGCACCGATCAGTCTCTTGGTCCGGTCTTCTTAAGTGAAGACTGGAGACGGGCGAGGTTTATCATGTCCTCTATCTCTTCGGCGACTACCGCTACGACAACTACGGCATCGACGACAACTTCAACTTCGACCACGTCCGTAGATACCTCGCAGTTCCTGCAGCTTCTTGTTCAGGAAGTTCAGAACCAGAACCCGCTGAACCCGACGGATACGTCCGACTTCCTCAACCAGATGATGTCCTACGCGAGCTATTCGCAGCTCAGCGAGATGAACACGACGCTTCTGTCCCTTCAGGAGGCGGTCGATACGATCTCCTCCGGTCTCACTACCACGTCGGCCTGAGGAGAAACGCCATGTCTCTCACGGGCGCAATGAACTCCGCCGTTTCGGCGATGCAGGCTCAGTCGACGGCGTTGTCGATCATTTCCAACAACCTCGCCAACGTCTCGACGACTGGCTACAAGGCGAGCTCGGCCAGCTTTTCCTCGTTGTTGACATCCGGCGATGCCAATAGTTCCAGCGGCGGCGTCACCGTGGCGAAGTCGCAGAACATCCTGGCCAGCGGTACGCTCGTTTCGTCATCGATCAGTACCAATATCGCCATCGATGGCGATGGCTTTTTCGCCGTGACGACCGGCGATGGCAGCGACATCTACTACACCCGCAACGGCAGCTTCACGGTTGACGACGACACCGGCTATCTCACCAGCAACGGTTATACGCTGCTCGGCTGGCCGACCGACGCCGATGGCAATGTGGTCGGCGGCACCACGGAGACCAATCTCGAGCAGATCGACACCGACGTCCTGACCGGTTATGCGGCGGCGACGACCAGCATGACGATGAAGGGCAGCCTGCCGGCCGACGCCGAGGTTGGGGATAGCTACACCAGCCAGATCGAACTGTTCGACAGCCTGGGCACCGCCTACACCATGGATGTGACCTGGGAAAAGACGGGCCAGAACACCTGGGACATGTCGTTCGCCGACCCGTCGTCGACCGGCGGCTCCACGGGTACCGCTCAAACCACGACCATCGAGATCGAGTTCAACGAAGACGGCACCTTGAAGACGCCGGATTCCGCGACGCTGTCGATCACCGGCCTTAGCGACGGTGCGTCCGACATGTCGATCGTTCTCGACTTCGGCACGGTCAATGGGTCGGATGGCCTGTCGCAATACACGCCCGACAACAGCAGCGACGCCGCGGTCGACATCGCCGGCATCGGGAACGGCTGTGCCTACGGCACGCTCTCCGGCGTCACCATCGACGAGGATGGCACCGTTACCGCCAACTACAGCAACGGCGAAGCCGTGCCGATCTACAAGATCCCGCTCGCCACCTTTTCCAATGCCAACGGCCTTATTGAAATGAGCAACTCGGTCTACTCGGCTTCGAACACCTCGTCTGGCGCCACCTATCACTTTGCCGATTCCGATGGTGTCGGCTCCATACAGGACTACGAGCTCGAGTTATCCACGACCGATACGAACACCGAGTTCTCGTCGATGATCGCCGCCCAGCAAGCCTATTCGGCGGCCTCACAGGTGATCTCGACCGCCAAGGACATGTTCGACTCCCTTCTGTCAGCGGTGCGCTGAGATGACGGCGCAGTCGGAACGGGATGAGACGCAGGCGGCGATCGATCTTCTGGTCGGGCGGCTGGAGAAAATCCGCCGGGATATCAAACGCGAGGGCGGGGCGGGGGACGCCCGCAACGTCGGCTTGTTCAAGGGCGACGTGACGGAGGTGCTTGCCGAGCTGGAGCGACACCTCGACGAAACGGCCGCCGCCCTAGCCAGCGCAAATGCCGGCTACGCCGTCAGTCACGCCTACCTGAGCGTCGGCAAGCTGATCTCGGCGCCTGCCGGGGAAACCGGGGTTGTCGTCCCTCTCGATCAATTCAGGAGATCAAACCATGCCAGGCGCAAAAGCTGCCGCTGAGACCAAGTCCCCGGACATGGGACGCTTTGCCGAGCTGGACGGCATGATCGACGAGCTGATCGCGATCATCGACGATGAGAATGCGCTTCTCGCGAGCGGCGTGCCGGCGTCGCTCGCGGCGACCACTGGCGCCAAGAGCAATCTCGCCGGCCGGATCGAGGAGTATCTGAGGACGCTCGGTGCCGGGAGCATCACGCCGGACGAACGCACCTATCTCGATGGACGGATTGGTCTGGTGCAGAGCAAGGCGCGCGACAACCTCTCCCGCCTCGCCGGAGCCATCGGCGCGTCGCGAAGGCGGATTGCGGCGGTGGTGGAGGCGGTTCGAGAGGCCGGAACGGCGACGGCCCCCGCCTACGGGCGCAACGGCAGCCGCGCTGGCGATGCGCAGCCCGGCCGCTCTTCGCTGCTGCCCGACCGGCTGGCCTGAGGCGGCCGGATCTTCGAGGGGAACGCCATGTCACTCTCCGTTGCCAGCACCATCGCCCTTTCCGCCATGCGGGCCGCGCAGGTGGGTGTCAGCGTCTCCTCGTCCAATATCGCCAATGCCGATGTCGACGGCTACACCGTCAAGACCGCCAACCAGGTGTCGACGGTGTCGGCCTCGACGGGATCCGGAACCGCTGTCGCCTCCATCACCGGCGGCGTCGACAAATATGTGTTCGCGTCCCTGATCTCCGCCAACGCCGATGTCGGGGGCGCCGCCGCGACGGCGAGCTATACCGATCGGCTTCAGGCCCTGATGGGCGCCACGACAGGCAGCGAGGATGGTGGCACATCCCTGGCAACGCAGGTGAGCGACCTTCAAACGGCAATCAACTCGCTTGCCTCCTCCCCGGAAGACGACACGGTACAAAGCCAAGTCATCTCCGCCGCCGACAGTCTCGCGAGCTCTTTGCGCGAGACCTCGTCTTCGATCCAGGAGCTCAGAGCCGACGCCGATCAGCAGATCGCCGACGATATCGACACCATCAATGATGCTCTCGGGACCATCGACGATCTGAACGACGCCATTCTGGCCGCGAAGGCAAAGGGAGCGTCGACCGCCGATCTCGAAGACCAGCGAAACACGGCCATCGAGACTATTTCCAGCCTGATCGGCATCAAGACGACGACCACGTCCAGCGGGTCGATCTACATCTCCACCACCGGCGGCACTGCGCTGCTCACCAGCTCGGTGCATGCCCTGAGTTTCAGCGCATCGGCGACCGTAAAGGCGGGAACGGTGCTGAGTGGGGTTTCCGTCGACGGGAAGGATATCACGAACGAGTTGACCAGCGGCGAGGTCGGCGCCCTTTTGACGCTTCGCGACGGTACGCTCGTCGAGGCGCAGGATGAACTCGATGCCCTGGCAACGGCGCTGATCGATACGCTGAACGGCGTGACCGCGGACGGGTCGGCCGTACCGGCACCGGAGAGCCTCACCGGGACGGCCAAGGTTTCGTCGGACAGTGCGCTTTCCGCTTCCGGCAGCGTCGGCATCGCCCAGGTTGACGATAACGGCGCGCTCGTCGGCTACACCGATCTCGATCTTTCCAGCTACGATACGGTTGGCGATCTGGTTTCGGCGCTCGATGCGATCGATGGCATCGCTGCCTCGCTGGATAGCAGCGGCAAGCTCACGATTGCCGCGACGACGTCGGGGAGCGGGGTGGCCATCGGCGCGCTCGATGGCGACATGACCGGTGACGGTACCAGCTTCTCAAGCTATTTCGGCCTCAATCCGCTGCTCACCGGTAGCGGGGCGGCGAACATCTCGCTTTCTTCGGCCATTTCCACCGATTCGAGTGCGCTTGCCATCGGAACGCTGGCAACGTCGACGACGATCGGGGCGACCGTCCTCACCTCCGGGTCGGCAACGGTGGCCAACGGACTGCTGGATGCCATGACCGGCACGCAAACCTTCGCGGCCGTCGGCGGCATCGGGTCGACGACGGTGACGCTTGGCGATTATGCGGCCCGCATCGTGACCGATTTCGCCAGTCGCGCATCGGATGCGGAAGCCGCCGAAACCAGAGCCGAGACGCTGGCAACCTCGCTCTCCGATACCATCGCCTCGCAGTCGGGCGTCAACATCGACGAGGAGACTTCCAAGATCTCCGACTATCAGGCGCTGTACGCCGCCGCCGCGCAGATCATCCAGGCGGCCAACGAAATGTTCGAGGCACTGTTGTCGGCTGCCAAGTCGGCCTGAAACCGGGAGAACCGCCGATGGGAATGCGTGTTGCCACCTTTGCGGCGTCCGACCGCCTTTTGCAGGCGGCGCTGAAGGTCCAGGCAAAGCAGGCGGAAGCGACGCTTCAGCAGGCATCCGGCCAGATTTCCGACAACTATGGCGGTCTGGGCAACAAGGCAGGCTCGGTCGTGTCGCTGCAGTCGTCGGTGTCGATGTCGAAGTCCTACGCCGAGGCGGCGAACACGGCCAGCACCCGCGTGGAAGCCATGTATGATGCCGTCGACAGCATCATCGATCAGATCACCAGCATGAAGGCGACGCTGTCGTCCTTCTCGGCGACTTCAAGCGGCACGGACGAACTGCAAGTCACCGCCGAGGAGATGCTGGAGAGTCTCGCCTCGCTGATGAACACGCAGCTTGGTGGCCGCTATCTCTTCGCGGGCAGTGCCGTCGATCGGCCGCCCATCGATCTGGACAGTCTTGCGTCGGCGACTTCGCCGTCCTCCGCCGATACCAGCTACTATCAAGGCGACGATGCGGTGACCGCGGTGAAGGTCTCCTCCGAGCAGACGGTGTCCTACGGCGTCACGGCCGACAACGAGAACTTCGAGAAGGCGCTGAGGGCCTTGTCGCTGGTCGCCTCCGGCGCCACCGATAGCGATGCGCTCACCGAGGCGAGCGGCCTGCTCGACGAAGCGATCAGCGGCCTTGCCACCGTGCAGACCCGCCTTTCCCTCAACGCCTCAGCCCTTAAGACGGCGATCAGCGACCAGGAAAACTATCAGGATTTTGCCGGCGATCTCGCCACCAGCCTCAGCGGCGTGGATGTCGCGGTCGTGGCCGCGAAAATGTCGGCCTACGAGACTCAGTTGCAAGCGGCCTATGCCGCCATCGGCAACATCGCCAGCTTGAAGCTTTCGAGCTACTTGTCCTGATCGACGCGTTGCATATTCATTCGCCGAGGGTAGGCCGGGTGAGTTTCTCCAACTGCTCTCGTTTACCGCGCATTCATGCCGTTTCGCCACAACCAAGAATTTTTTGTCGTACTTTTCGACGCCGCCTTGTCTTTGCCTCAAAATCGTTTCATCCAAAGGTCGGCGACTGAGCCAACCCGAGCCGGTTTCGCCTATCCGCCGGCTCTCATTTCAGGCAGATCAAGGTGACCTCCCAGACCATGTCCCCGCCGGTTGACGTCGGGTTGTCGCGCGTCAACGAGCAGATCCTGCTCGCCATCGCCCTGATCGTTGTATCGACGCTGCTGTTTGCGGCCTGCGACGTTGGCGCCAAGTTCATCCAGCATGAGGCGAGCGCCGAGAAGATCGCCTGGTGGCGCAACCTCACCTATGCCCTTGTCGCCGTACCGTTCGCCTTGCGTCGCGAGGGGAGGGCCGTGTTCCGGCCCATCCATCCCTGGCTCAACATTTTGCGCGGGTTGACGGCGATCTGCGGCACCATTTTGTTCCTGCTCGGTCTTCAGCATCAGAACATTCCAGACGCGACGGCGATCGCCTTCGTTTCGCCGGTGTTCGTGATGGCGCTGTCGATCGTCTTTCTCGGCGAGGTCGTCGGCGCACGGCGCTGGCTGGCCGCGCTCGTCGGGTTCCTGGGCGTGTTGGTCATCGTCCAGCCGGGAACGTCGAGTTTTCACTACGCGTCCATTTTCACGCTGGTCGCCGCCTTCGTCGGCGCCTTCTCGACCATTCTGACGCGCAAGGCCGTTCGCGACAGCGCCGAAACGATGATGGTCTGGACGTCGCTGATCGGCGTTACCGTGACGACGGCGCTGGTCTGGCCGGAGATCGGGGATACGTCCTGGCACGAGGTCATCTTCGGCCTTGCCGGTGGTCTGTTCTTCGCCTTGGGGCAGATCTGCTGCGTGTTCGCCTATCGCATGGCCGCAGCCTCGCTGCTTGCCCCCTTCAGCTACGTGCAAATGATTTCGGCCACCGCCGTCTCCTATATGGTCTGGAACATCATTCCTGGACTGACCACCACCATCGGCGCGTCGTTGATCGTGGCGAGCGGGCTCTACTCGCTACATCGCGAGCGTCTGCGCGCGCGGCAGCGGTTGGTGGGGCTGGATTTGTAAATAGCCGGTTCTGGCTGGTTGCGTGCATGGATCTCCCCGGCCACAATGGCCTTGCCGAACGACGGTTTCGGCAACCGCCTTGCGGGAGACGCCTGGATGGACATGTCGACACCGGCGGCACAGTTGACTGCCGCCGACGATCACGGGCTGGCGGGATTCGGCCCCGTGCCTGAGGCGAGGCTCGTTCGCTTCCGACTTTGGGCGCCTGAGCAGAAGGCCATGGTCCTGGCGATCGAGGGCCGCAAGCCCTTGCCTATGACGAGGGGATCGGGTGGCTGGTTCACGCTGACGACCGCCGCTCCGGCCGGGACGCGCTATCGCTTCCAGTTGCCGGGTGGTGCCTTCGTGCCCGATCCGGCCAGCCGCTTTCAGCCGGAGGACGTGCACGGGCCAAGCGAGATCGTCATCCCGGATACCTTTCGCTGGTCCGATACTCGTTGGCGCGGTCTTTCATGGCACGAAGCGGTCGTCTACGAGCTGCATGTCGGCACCTTCACGCCCGAGGGCAGCTTTCGTGCCGCCGCCGCTCGGCTTCCCTACCTGAAAT
The DNA here is from genome assembly GCF_950100655.1 of Pleomorphomonas sp. T1.2MG-36. Lineage (NCBI taxonomy): Bacteria > Pseudomonadati > Pseudomonadota > Alphaproteobacteria > Hyphomicrobiales > Pleomorphomonadaceae > Pleomorphomonas > Pleomorphomonas sp. T1.2MG-36. Next base: position 515,024 of record NZ_CATNLY010000001.1, on the reverse strand, counting down.
CGCTCGGCGTCACGGTCGTCGAGATCATGCCGATCGGCGACTTCCCCGGCCGTTGGAGCTGGGGATATGACGGGGTGTTGCTGTTTGCGCCGGACAGCCGCTACGGCCGGCCGGAGGATCTCAAGTCCTTCGTCGACCAGGCGCACGCGCTCGGTCTCGCCGTGCTGCTCGACGTCGTCTACAACCACTTCGGCCCCGAGGGGAATTACCTGCCGCTTCTGGCCCCCGCCCATACCGATCGGCATGCGACGCCCTGGGGCGAAGCCATCGACTATGATCAGCGCGAGGGCACGTCCATGCGCGATCTCGTGCTCGCCAATGTCCGCATGTGGATCGGCGAGTTTCACCTCGATGGACTTCGCATCGACGCCGCGCACGAAATCCGCGACACGGATCCGGACCATATGCTCACCGCCATCGCGGAAACGGCGCGGGTTGCGGCAGGCGATCGGAAGATCCATCTCGTTTTGGAGAGTGCCCGACTGGAAGCCGATCGGATGTCGCCGGCAGGCTTGTTCGACGGCCAGTGGAACGACGATCTTCATCACGCGCTGCACGCCGCCATCACCGGCGAGGCCGACAAGGACTATGCCGACTACGCGGAGCGACCGGACATTCTCGCCCGGGCTCTTGCCGAAGGGGGGCTGTCCTGCGACGAAGAGGAGACGACGGTTTCCGTTTCGCCGACAGCCTTCGTTTCGTTCCTGCAGAACCACGACCAAGTGGGAAACCGTGCGCGCGGCGACCGCATCGGCACGTTGGCGCCACCGGCAGCCGTGCGGGCCGCCGCGGCGGCGTTCCTTTTGGCGCCGCAGATTCCGATGCTGTTCCAGGGCGAGGAATGGGCGGCTGGAACGCCGTTTCCGTTCTTCTCCGACCTGGGACCGGCGTTCGCTTCGGCTGTGCAGGAAGGCCGGATTGCCGCTTTCGCGGTCGATCCGAAGGTTCTGCTCGACCCTTTCGATCCCGCCACGTTCGATGCCGCCCGGCTCGACTGGGACGAGCAACGCCAGTCCCGTCACGCCCGTATGCTCGATTGGTATCGAGCCATCCTGCGCGTCCGCCGACGGGAGATCGTGCCACTCATTCCCGGCATTCGGCGCGCCGGTGAGTGGCATGTGGACGACGGTGTCGTCCGTGTCACGTGGGAAGGGGAGGCAAGGGATCTTCTGCTGACGCTGAACCTTGCCCCGCGTCAGGCGCCGCTGCCGGCTCCCCTGAGGGGCAAGCCGATATGGCAGGCGGGGCGGATTGCCGGCGGTCTCTGTTCGCCCTGGTTCGTTGCCTGGTCGGTGCGGCGACGGGGAGGATAGCTCCCCGCCGCCGGAAGCTCATCGGGCGAGGCGCAGGATGTCCGCGACGGCGCGGCTGTCGAGCTTGACGAAGTTGCCAAGCGTGCGGCGATCGTCGTTAGTGCCCTTCTTCGCCATCTCCTCGATGCGGTCGTCGTGGATGCCGAGCGAGGCGAGCGTCGTGCCGAGGCCGATCTTGTGGAAGAACGCTTCGAGACGGGCAATGCCCTCGCGGGCGGTCGCCTCTTTGTCGAAGACGTCGAGCTCCACGTTCCAGACGCGCACCGCCCACTGCACGAAGCGTTCGACGTCATGATGGAGGACGTGCTTCATCCAGGCTGGGAAGACGACGGCAAGGCCGGCGCCGTGGGCGACATCGTAGATGCCGGACACTTCATGTTCGATGTCGTGTGAGGCCCAGTCGCCGATGCGGCCGGTGTTGAGCAGGTTGTTGTGGGCGATGGTGCCGGCCCACATCAGTTCCGACCAGGCGTCATAGTCGTCCGGATTGGCCAGCACCTTCGGCGCCTGGGCGATCACCGTCTTCATGGTCGCCTCGATCAGACGATCGGTGAAGGCGACGTTCGTCACGTTGGTGAAGTAGCGCTCCATCAGGTGCGCCATGATGTCGGCCGCGCCGCAAGCCACCTGGAAGGGCGGCAGGGTAACGCAGAGGGCAGGGTTGAGGATCGAAAAACGCGGGTAGAGGAAGGGACCGCCCACGGCGCGCTTCAACCAGCCGTCCTCGTTGGTGATCACGGTCCCGTCGCTCGATTCCGAACCGGCGGCCGGAATGGTCAATACCGTGCCGATGGGGAGCGCGTTCGTGGGCGTGCCCTTGCCGACGTAGAAGTCCCAGACGTCGCCGTCGATGACGGCGCCCATGGCGATCGCCTTGGCCGAATCGATGGCGCTGCCGCCACCGACCGCCAGGATGAAGCCCAGCCCGTGCTGCTTGCACAGGCGAACGCCCTCGTGGACCAGGGAGAGCCGGGGATTGGGCTTGACGCCGCCGAGCTCGACCCACTCGACGCCGGCCGCCTTGAGCGAAGCGCAGACGCGATCGTAGAGGCCGGACGCCTTGATTGATCCGCCGCCGTAGTGCAGCAGGATCTTTCGGCTAAAGCGCGCGGTTTCAACGCCGACCGACGTTTCGCTGTCGCGGCCGAAGACGATTTTCGTCGGGTTGAGGAAGGTGAAGTTTTCCATTGCGTTTCTCCCGTCTGCCGGCGGTCCTTGTGGCGGACGCGCGGCCTTGGGCGCAACCTAAGCGCCAGCGCCAGCCGACACAACGGGAAAGGACGGAGAGTGGGGCGGGCTCGACGACGATCGCCGAGGCGGCCCTTACGGTTTCTACATCGTCCGCCTCTCTTGCGGGCCGGTGCAAGACGCGATCAATGAAGATCGTCTTGTTTGCTTGCTCGTGGCGGAAGCGGAGAGGCAACGCTACGACATTCACGCCGTCTGGCCGAGGGCGCTCCATCAGCCGGCACGCGTTTGGGCTTCCATCGACGCCTTGGTTGCAGGGCAGTCGGGGAGGACGCTTGCCTGAACACTCAGGTCGTGCTGGCCGGCGCCAAGCTGTCGACGACCTTGCTGTAGACCTGGATCGGAGCCGGTCGACCGATAATGTAGCCTTGGATTTCCGTGCAGTGTTCCTGGGCAAGGAAGCTTCTCTGCTCCTCGGTCTCGACCCCTTCGGCGATGACTGGGATGCCGAGGCCCCGGCATAGGCCAATGACGGCTCTGATGATCGTCGTCGCCTGTTCCGTGCGCCCGATGGACTGAACGAAGCTCTTGTCGATCTTGATCTTGTCGAAGGGGAAGGCCTGCAGGTAGGAGAGCGACGAGTAGCCAGTACCGAAGTCGTCCATGGCGATGCGCACGCCCATCGCCTTGATACGTCTCAACAAACCGACGATGTGGGCAAAGTCGCCGAGCAGGATGCCCTCGGTGATCTCCAGTTCGAGCCGGGACGGTGGAAGGCCGGTGTCGATCAGCGTCTGCTGGATGAGGAGCGGCAGTTCGCCGTGCTGGAACTGGATCGGCGACAGGTTGACGGCGACGGTGAGCGGGTGTGTCCAACCGGCCGCCGTGCGGCAGGCTTCCTTGAGCACCCAGGCGGACATGTCGAGGATGAGATTGGATTCCTCGGCCAGCGGAATGAAGGCATCGGGCGAGATGGCGCCGCGGGTCGGATGCGTCCAGCGCATCAGCGCCTCGAAACCGAAGATGCGTCCGTTGATCTCCGCCTGCGGCTGGAAGTGCAGGGACAGTTCGCCGTTGCGCAAGGCATGGCCTAGGTCGGCTTGCAGCACCCAGCGGTCGCGAATGACCTGGTCGGCCTTGGATTCGTAGACGCGGATCTGGCCGCGCGCCTCGGACTTGACGTGATAGAGGGCGGCGCCCGCATTGGCGAGCAGAAGGGACCCGCTGTCGCCGTCGAGCGGATAGGTGGCGATCCCGACGCTGATGCCGACGCGGATGGCCTTGTCGTCGATGACGATGTCGGATGAGAAGACGGTTTGGGCCAGTGCGGCCAGTCGGCGCGACGCGTTTGGCTGGTCGGGATCGTTGGAGATCAGCACGAACTCGTTGCCACCCGGCCTGAACACCAGGCCATCGCCAGCGATATCGACGAGGCGCCGCGCCGCCTCCTGCAACACCTGATCGGCCACGGCATGGCCGTAGAGGTCGTTGAGTGTCTTGAAGCGGTCGATGTCGATGCAAAGCAAGCCGAAGCGCGCCTGTGTTGCCGTGGCGGCAAAGATGCCGTCGGCGAGACGAACCATCATCGCGTCACGGTTGGGCAAGCCGGTCAGGCCGTCATGTTGTGAGAGATAGGCTATGCGCTCCTCCGCGCGCCGCTTCTCGGTCACGTCCATCGTCACGCCGACGATGAAGCGCGGCGAGCCGTCGGGGTTGCGGACCACCATGCGCGTGACCGTCAGCAGCCGCGTTCCATTGGGTGTCGAGATGGTTTCGGAGGCGGTCAGCTGCCTGACGCTGCCGGACAGAAGCTCGTCTTCCTCCGCTTCGGCCGCGGCGGCCACCCGTTCCCCAAAAATCTGGCGGGCATTCTTGCCGACGAAGGCATCGCGCGGACAGCCGAACAGCAGCTCGCCCGCCCGGTTGAGCAGGATGTAGTTCCGGCTGAACGGGTCCTTGGCGAACACCGCCGCCGGCACGTTCTCGATGATCGTATCGAGAAACTCCCGCGTCGCTTCCAGCTCGTCGGTCGCCCGCTTGCGTTCCGTGACGTCGATCGCCGTCACCAGGACCGCCTGGCGGCCGTTGTGGATCTGCCGTCGGGTGAAAACCTCGACGTCGATCTCCGTGCCGTCGGCCTTGACGTGCCGGAACAGCCGGTCGCCGCTTTGCGTGTCGATCCAGTTGCGGATCGACACGAGCGCCTCGGCCCTGACCCGTTGCGGGCGGATGTCCAGCACGCCCATGTTCATGAACTGGTGGACCGTATAGCCGTAATGGGCGATGGCGGCGCGGTTGACGGCCAGAAAGCGCAAGGTCTCGAAGTCGAACAGATACATGGGAACCGGGCTGTCCTCGAACAGCAGCCGGGATGCCGCTTCCCTTCGCTTGAAATCGCTCACGTCGATGCGAATGCCGACCCGTCCGCCATCCGCCGTCCGCCGTTCCTCGACGCGGATCCAGCGTCCGTCTGCTCGGTGCTGCTCCTCGGCGCTGTTGGAGAGCGCATGTCGCTCGAGGCGGGCCTTGAGCCACTCCTCCTCGCGACCGCGCGCGTCTATGTAGGCGCCGCGCTCCAGGCCGTGGCGCAACATGGATTCGAATGTGCGTCCTTCGACGAGGAAGCCGTCGAGTTCGGGGTAGAACTCGACATAGCGACGATTCCAGAGAATGACCCGATCCTCGGCATCGAAGACGGCAATGCCTTCCGTCGCGGCGTCGAGTGCGGCGTTCACGCGGGAACTCTTGTCGGTTGGCTGGACATCCAACGTACCGGTTGCGCCGGCCGCCTGGTGGAGAGCCGCCTGATAGTTTTCGTAGGTCGAACCGACGACCTTCAGCAGCGCTGCGATGTCGACTTGTCCGTCCGGGTGCGTGGCGTCGGCAAGCTGGCGAGCCAAAAGCCCGCTTGTTCTGTCAGTGCTACCCGATGCTACATATCCGGCATCCGGGTCCTGGCATGCGTCACTCTCCCGATCGGATGTCAAGATCGAGTGCTCCCTCGGAAACAATGGGCTATCCGATGGATCCGGCGAATTGCCAGTCCGCCACGGAACCTGCATCCGGCGGCTGCAAATGTCGGAATCGAACCACCATTATTTCTCCCATATCGCGATCATTCGTCTCAAATTGCCGGGTGCGCCGCCTTTCGTCGAGTTGAATGCTGGCGACCGACACGTTTTACTATGCCCCGCAATTCCGCTGTGTGAAGGGTCTTGAACGATTCGACTGCAACCTTTCCTCGCATCAAAGCATTTCAGATTTTCACACTACAACCAATCCAACATTTTCATCTGTATTGCAAGGTTCATTTGTGCGATGGTGCGTGTATAGCTTAGTACGTATTCTCCATTCGGAATATGTTAACAGAGAAAATACGTTTGTCGAGCCCGAACATCCGCGATTTTTGTTTTCAAAGACAATGAAACTGTGTTTCTGACGGGCTCTTTACGATCAGTTCCTGTACTCGGATCTTCGGATGCGTCGCAGATTGCCGATTTGACCGTGTCTCCTTGCGGGCTCTCTCTGTCGGAAGCTGTTGCATGGGGCGCTGGAAAGACCCTCCCGAAATGAACCCGTTCGAGGATGGATATTGCCTTTCTTGGCTGCGCAAAGAAATTCCAGAACTGTCGTCATTCGCCGGGACGTGGTGGAATGATTTTCGACGGCGGGGCAGGGAGTGAGAAAACCTTCTCCAGGCTGTCCTAGGCGCCGAGGCGAGCGCCGGATGATCGAGCTGGGAGCCAATATCATGAGCAAGTCGCTGCACCCCGAAACCCTTGCCCTTCACGGCGGCAGTTTTCGCGCCGATCCCTCTACTGGCTCCGTCGCGGTGCCGATCCATCAGACAACGTCCTATCAATTCCAGGACGCGGGCCATGCGGCCCGCCTGTTCGGTCTGCAGGAGCTCGGCTTCATCTACACCCGGCTGGGCAATCCGACACAGGACGCGCTCGAAACCCGCATCGCCGCTCTCGAAGGCGGCGCAGCGGCCGTTGCCGTATCCTCGGGGCAGGCGGCCACCACTTTCGCCATCCTCAATCTGGCTTCGGCCGGCGACAACATCGTTTCCTCGACCGATCTCTATGGGGGCACATGGGCGCTTCTCGCCGACACGCTCAGCCAGTTCGGCATTGAAGTCCGCTTCGTCGATCCGACGGATCCGGAGAATTTCCGCAAGGCCACCGATGATCGGACCCGGGCCTACTACGCCGAACTGTTGCCCAACCCGAAACTCAACGTCTTCCCGGTGAAAGAGGTCGCCGACATCGGTCGGCCCCTGGGCATCCCGCTGATCATCGACAATACGGCGGCGCCTTTGTTGTCCAAGCCGTTCAAGCACGGTGCCGCTGTCGTGGTCTACTCGGCCACCAAGTACATCGGCGGCCATGGCACCTCGATCGGCGGTCTGGTCGTCGATGGCGGCAATTTCGAGTGGGACAAGTTCCCGGAGCGTCAACCGCTGCTCAACACGCCCGATCCGGCCTATCACGGCGCCGTCTGGGCCGAGGCGGCCAAGCCGCTCGGACCGATCGCCTTTGCGCTGCGCGTCCGCGTCAAGCTGCTGCGCGACATCGGCGCGGCGCTGTCGCCATTCAACGCTTTCCAGCTGATCCAGGGACTTGAGACGCTGCCGCTTCGAATCCGCCAGCACGTGGCGAATGCCGAGAAGGTGGCCGACTATCTGGCGAACCACCCGGGTGTGACGCGCGTCATCTATCCGAAGCTGCAGGACGGCGAGTTCCGGCGCCGCGCCGATACCTATCTCGAGGGCGGTTACGGTGCGCTGGTCGGATTCGAGCTGAAGGGCGGCGTCGAGGCCGGCCGCAAGTTCATCGATGCGCTGGAACTGCTCTACCATGTCGCCAACATCGGCGACGCCCGTTCGCTGGCCATTCATCCGGCTTCGACGACGCACTCGCAGTTGACCGCCGAGGAACAGCTGAAGACTGGCGTCACGCCCGGCTACGTGCGTCTGTCGATCGGCATCGAGCATCCCGACGACATCATCGCCGACCTCGATCAGGCCCTCATCGCCGCGTCTGCTCCGGTGGCAGCCGCTGCCGAGTGATCGTATCCGAACGAGAACGTGGGTCGGCGCCGCGCTTCGCGGCGCCGACCTTTCGGTGCTCTACACGAAATAGTGGCTTTTCATTCCAGCCGGCTCATTCGAGAATGCCTCCAAAGTGCAGCATCCGCGAGCCGCCGGAGGAATGCCATGCCGACCTATCGCCCGCCCTCCATTCCAGCGTCCGAGATCACGCCGCGTTCGGTCTATCTTCGCCGTCGAGAGTTCATGGGGCTTATGGCCGGGGCGGGGCTGGCGCTCGGCGCCGGTGGGGCTCGCGCCGAGGCGCCGGCCACCATGCCGCTGAAGACGGTACCCGGTGCCTACAAGGTGGACGAACCGCTGACGCCGCGCGAGGATGTCACCACCTACAACAACTTCTATGAGTTCGGCACTGACAAGGCCGATCCGTCGCGCCAGTCCGGCGACTTCAAGCCGAGGCCCTGGACGATCACCGTCGACGGTTTGGTCGGCAAGCCGCAGACCTTCGATGTCGACAAGCTGATCGCCGAGCTGCCCATTGAGGAGCGGATCTATCGCATGCGCTGCGTCGAGGCGTGGTCGATGGTGATCCCCTGGAACGGCTTTCCCCTGAAAGCGCTCCTCGACAAGGTGGAGCCGCTGGGCTCGGCCAAGTTCGTGGCCTTCGAGACGGTGGTTCGGCCCGAGGAAATGCCGGGACAAGCTGGTTATTTCCAGCCCATGCCGTGGCCCTATGTCGAGGGCCTGCGCCTCGACGAAGCGCAGCACCCCCTCGCCATTCTGGCAGTCGGTCTCTATGGCGAAACGCTTCCCAACCAGAATGGGGCGCCCATCCGCCTCGTGGTGCCCTGGAAGTATGGCTTCAAGGGCATCAAGTCGATCGTCCGCATTTCGCTCGTCGAAAAGCAACCGCCCAACTCCTGGAACTCGCTTCAGGGGAGCGAGTACGGCTTCTACGCCAACGTCAATCCCGAGGTGGACCACCCGCGCTGGAGCCAGGCGACCGAACGGCGCATCGGCCAAGGCGGCTTCTTCGGCTCGGGCCGGCGCCCGACATTGATGTTCAACGGCTACGCCGACGAGGTGGCGAGCCTCTATGCCGGCATGGACCTCAGGGCCAACTACTGATGGCGACGGGACGATCGGCCGTTGTCGACAAGATCGCTGGCTGGGGCATCTACGTCGTCGGGCTTATTCCGGCGGTGTCAAGCTTCTGGCTCGGGGCGACGGGGGGGCTCGGGGCCGATCCGGTCCGTGCCTTCGAACAGACGCTCGGCCTGTGGGCGCTGCGCTTTCTCATCCTGACGCTTGCCATCACGCCGCTTCGTCAGCTGGCAGGCGTCAATCTCCTGCGCTTCCGGCGTGCCCTCGGTCTCCTCGCCTTCTGGTACGCGGCGATGCACTTCAGCGTTTACCTGACGCTCGATCGTGGCCTCATCTGGAGTACGATCGTTCCCGACATCGTGCGGCGGCCGTTCATCACCTTGGGCTTTGCCGCATTGGTGCTGCTGGTGCCGCTGGCGGCGACCTCCAACCGGCTGTCGATCCGCCGATTGGGCAAGAACTGGCGGCGGTTGCACCGTCTCGTCTACGTGGCCGTATCGCTCGCGGCCGTTCACTACCTGTTGGCGACCAAGGTGCTCGATCCCACGCAGGCCGTTCACATCGGGCTGGTGGTCGTGCTGCTTGGCTATCGCCTGGTTCGAATGCTGATCCGGCGTCCCGAACGGCGGCCGGCGTGAACGCATCCGGATGCAAGAAGGGCGTTCGGACGCGAGGTCCGAACGCCCTTGTCTCCTCCCGGCCGGCCGCCAATCGGGAGAACGGCGGCCACGCCCTATCAGCAGACCGAATGGCCCGCTTCAAGCTCGGAAATCATGCCGACGCGGCGCGCGTGGCGCCCGCCTTCGAACTCGGCGTTGAGGAACTCGTCGACGATCATCAACGCGAGATCCTGGCCGACCACGCGGGCACCGAAGGCCAGCATGTTGGCGTTGTTGTGCTGGCGCGACAGCTTGGCGGTGTAAGGCTCCGAGCAGACGACGCAGCGGATGCCCTTCAGTTTGTTGGCCGCAAGCGAAATGCCGAAGCCGGTGCCGCAGATGGCGATACCGAGCTGCGCACCGCCGGCGAGCACCACCCGTGCCGCCTTCTCACCCCACTTGGGGTAGTCGGTGCTCTCGGTCGACGTCGGGCCGACGTCCTCCACCGCAAATCCACGCGCCTCAAGATGAGCGACAACGGCCTTTCTGAGGTCGATACCGGTGTGGTCGGAGGTGATGACGATCTTGGTCTTGTCGCTCATGGCTCGGCGCCCGTGCTGTTGTCGAACTGTCCGGTGCCGGAACACCGCTGAAGTCAGCTTCCCCTAACACTCATGTATGACAAATTCCAGCATCCATGCCGCGAGTAACGTCTTCGTGCCAATACGCATGGCGCCCGGTCATTTGTCCGGCATTGCCGCCCCGTCGATACGGCGGAGGCAAACCGCCAGGACGGTTGTCGGATCATCGGCTTCCACGTGCGCTGGCTCGGTTTTCCAGCATTCGATCAGCTCGCCCGTTTCGGCGCGGACGGTCCTGTCGCCGGCAGTGACCGTGACGCTGCCACGCCCAGCGTAGACGTAGGCGAGCTCGGCAGGGGGAAGCTCGGTCCCTATGATTTCGATCTCGGCGGCGAGCTTGCCGCGCGCCGTCATCACGTTGAAATCGCGCGAGGGGCCGTGAACGGCGGTCGCGGTCGTCTGCCAGTCGCCGGAGAAGGCCAGCGGCTCGAACGGCCGCAGCGCCACGCCCGGCCGCGCTCCGCCGAAATCGAGGTCGAAGCCGTCGCCGTCGATCAAGGTGATCACCCTGTCTATGCCGGGAAGCGGCGAGAAGGGGCCGGGCTCGACGACGTCGGCGACCGACAGGCGCCAGAGCAGGGCGCCCGTCGCATCGTCATGGCGGACAAGCTCCAGCGTCGTGCCTCGACCGTTCTGCCAGGGCAGGCGGCGAAAGTCGGCCGCCGTCAGGAGCCGCAGGCTCATTTGCCGAGCATCGGCAGGTCGAGTTCCTTTTCACGGGCGCACTCGATGGCAATGTCGTAGCCGGCGTCGGCATGGCGCATGACGCCGGTTGCCGGGTCGTTGTGAAGCACGCGGGCGATGCGCCGGTCGGCATCCTCGCTGCCGTCGCAGACGATGACCATGCCTGCGTGCTGCGAGAAGCCCATGCCGACACCGCCGCCGTGATGCAGAGACACCCAGGTGGCGCCGGAGGCCGTGTTGAGCAGCGCGTTGAGCAGCGGCCAGTCGGAGACGGCGTCGGAGCCATCTCGCATCGCTTCTGTCTCGCGGTTGGGAGATGCGACCGAGCCGCTGTCGAGGTGATCGCGGCCGATGACGATGGGTGCCTTGACGACGCCCTGCCGGACCATCTCGTTGAAGGCGAGGCCGAGGCGGGCGCGAGCGCCGAGGCCGACCCAGCAGATACGGGCGGGCAGGCCCTGGAAGGCGATGCGTTCGGCGGCCATGTCGAGCCAGTTGTGGAGATGCGGATTGTCGGGCAGCAGCTCCTTCACCTTGACGTCGGTCGCGGCGATGTCGGCCGGATCGCCGGACAGCGCCGCCCAGCGGAACGGGCCGATGCCCCGGCAGAACAGCGGCCGGATGTAAGCCGGCACGAAGCCGGGGAAGGCGAAGGCGTTCTTTTCGCCGGCGTCGAAGGCGCGCTGACGGATGTTGTTGCCATAGTCGAAGACGGGCACACCAAGCGTCTGAAAGTCGAGCATGGCGCGGACATGTTCTCGCATCGACGCGGTGGCGGCGGCGATCACCACATCTGGCTCGACCTTGGCGCGGGTGCGATACTCATCCCAGGTCCAGCCGGATGGCAGGTAGCCGTTGAGCGGATCGTGGGCCGAGGTCTGGTCGGTGACGAGATCGGGCCGCACGCCGCGCCGAACCAGCTCCGGCAGCACGTCGGCGGCATTGCCGAGCAGGGCGATGGAGACGGCCTCGCCCTTTCCCGTGTGGTCGGCGATGAGCCGCAACGCGTCGTCGAGGTCCTTGGCCTGCTTGTCGATGTAGCGGGTCCGCAGGCGGAAATCGATGCGCGACTGCTGGCATTCGACCACCAGCGCACAGGCGCCGGCCATGACGGCGGCGAGCGGCTGGGCGCCGCCCATGCCGCCGAGGCCCGATGTCAGCACCCACCGCCCTCTGAGGTTGCCGTCATAATGCTGGCGCCCGGCTTCCACGAAGGTTTCGTAGGTGCCCTGCACGATGCCCTGCGCCCCGATGTAGATCCACGAGCCGGCCGTCATCTGGCCGTACATCATCAATCCCTCGGCATCGAGCTTATTGAAGTGTTGCCAGTTCGCCCAGTTGGGGACCAGATTCGAGTTGGCGATCAGGACGCGCGGGGCGTCCTTGTGCGTCCGGAACACGCCGACCGGCTTGCCCGACTGGACGAGCAGGGTCTCGTCATCCTCAAGGCGTTCGAGGGTGCGAACGATGGTGTCGAAGCACTCCCAGTCGCGAGCGGCGCGGCCGATGCCACCATAGACAACCAGCTCCTTGGGGTTCTCTGCGACGTCCGGATCGAGGTTGTTCATCAACATGCGGAGCGGCGCCTCGGTCTGCCAGCTCTTGGCTCGAAGCGTCGTGCCCCGGGGGGCGCGGATTTCCACGTCACGATATCGCGTGTTGCTCGGCATGATGATCCCCTATCTTGTCTATACAAGATAGAAGCACCGCGGCGGGCGGGTGTCAATGCTGCGAGGTCATCTCTGGTTTGTTGCGCGCGCCGTGCCGGTGCCACGCCGCAAGAATGGCTGCCTTGCCAGGTCGTTCGACGCGATAGTAGCTCAAGGCGGCGATCACAAGGCATAGAGGGACGGCGATATAGCCCGGGAAGCCGCTCTCATAGGCGTATTTGAACAACTGCTGCCAGATGTAAAGCGAATAGGAAATGGTTCCGAGAAAGACGAGCGGCCGACTCTCGAGGATGCGGCGCGCCTTCGTCGCCGACCGTTCCGCGGTTGCGCCGACCAACGCCAGCAGCAGGCCGTTTGCCGTTGCGGTGATCCATGGTTCCGCGGAAATGAGCATGAGGACGGCGGCAGCCGTGAACGCAATTGGCGACGTCCACGAAGGCAGACGCGCGTCTTTCGTGATCAAGCGCAGAAAGGCCGCCGCAAAGACCGTCGCGGCAGCAACGTCCGGCCGCCAGTAAACGAGAAAGCCATTCTGATGCAGGAGGTAGGTTCGTATCACCCCGTTGCCGAAGCAGAAAAGAGCGCCGCCGAGCAATACGGTAGGCCGCAATCGCGCGGGGGCACTCACCGAGATCAAGGCCAGCGCGATGTAGGCCTGAACTTCCACGCTTACGGACCACAGATGATCGAAAGGTGGAAACCTGTTTGCCAGGATCACCACTAGGTTCACGCTGAAGGTGGGATAGCTCCACCAGTCGGACAGAATGTCGGTGCGACCGAGCGGCATGGCGATAACAAACATGCTGCCGAGAAAGAACAGCAGGGCAGGGTAAAGTCTCGCCAAGCGCCGTATGGCGAACTCGCGCCAATTCATGCCGCCGATGAAAAGGACGTCGGACATCAGCCGGCCGGAGAGCGCAAAGAAAAGCAACACGCCGAATGGCCCCGCGCCGCTCAGTATCTCCGGGCCGAAATGGCCGAGCATCACGCAGGCGATCGCTGTGCCCCGCAGGCCGTCCAGCGCGACGATTCGTTGATCCGGCACGATCCGGTCGATCCTTGCTTCATGCCCGCTCCACCGCAGGCCATCCGGACCGTATCTTCATGGTTGTTAATTTATGTTTCATGCAACGAAACAGAAGCAGTGTGGAAACCTACCCCTTTCATCTCCTGCGTGCAATCTGGCGCAGCGATCCGGGCGAGGGGCGGCAAACGGCCGAGCCTGCGTCATGGTCGACGTGTGGAGGCAGGCAATCAGGATCCGGCGGTCTGTCGGCTCTCGATGCGACTGCGCCCGCCGGGCATCAGCAAGCGGACCGAGGTGACGACCCGCTCGCCGGAAAAGGTGCGACGGCGGATCAACAGGCAAGGGTCGCCTCGGGCGATGGCCAGCAGCTTGGCCTCCCAAGAGGCGGGCAGAACGGCTTCGACGGTATGTTCGACCGTCGTCCAAGGCGCCACGGCGCTCAGATAGCTGTTGGGCGTGCGGGCGGAGAAATCTTGCGTAAGGTAGTCGGGCGCGAGGGCCGGATTGACATATCTGTCTTCGAGCTGGACCGGGATGTCGTTCTCGAGGTGGATGACCAGCGAGTGGAACACGGGTGTGCCGAGCTCGACACCCAGTTCGTCGGCCAGCTCCGGCGTCGCTTTCACCTCGTCCTTCATCACCGTTTGTGCCGCGTGGGCGTGGCCGCGCTCGCGAATCTCATCGGCGATGTTGCGCACCTTGAACACCGAGGTCTGGCTCTTGCCTTCGGCGACGAAGGTTCCAAGTCCCTGGATGCGAAGAAGGACGCCATCCGCCGCGAGTTCGCGCAGTGCCCGGTTTATGGTCATCCGGCTGAGGCCGAGCGTGGCGACCAGCTCATTTTCTGAGGGAATGCGATGGCGGGCCGGCCATTCGCCGCTGCCGATCCGGCTGAGAATCATCTGCTTGACCATGGCATAATGCGGGGGAGTCCCACCTTGACGTTCGTCGACGTCGCTCATTTTCTAGGCACTCCCCAAAAATAGTCAGAGGCAAATGGATTCGGCTTGCGGCCTAAGAAATTTCCTCTACAGTGCTTGTATGTACAAGCGTGAGGTTTCGCGAACAAGATGGTAGCAGATAACCATCAATTGCTTTTCGCCGAAAGAGCCTTGCTGGCGGACGGTTGGGCCGAGAACGTCATCCTCGCCGTTGGTGCCGACGGACGGATCTCGTCCATCGAGCGCGGCGCCGGTGCGAGTGGCGCCAGGCGGCTCGGCGGGCCGGTCATTCCGGCTCTCGCCAATCTTCATTCGCATGCCTTCCAGCGGGCCATGGCCGGATTGACCGACGTTGCCGGGCAGGGTGACGACAGCTTCTGGACCTGGCGCGAGGAGATGTATCGGCTGGTATCGCTGCTGACGCCCGATGACGTGGTGGCGATTGCGGCCAAGCTTCAGGTGGAGCTGCTGAAGGGCGGCTTCGGACGCGTTGCCGAGTTCCATTACCTCCATCATGGTCCGGATGGACGCCCCTATGCCGAGCCGGCGGAAATGTCGCTGGCCATGCTGCGGGCGGCGGACCTTTCCGGCATCGGCTTGACTCTGCTGCCGGTGTTCTACGCGCATTCGGACTTCGGTGGCGCGGCGCCGACCGCCGGCCAGCGCCGGTTCATCCATGACGTCGACGGCTTCCTGACCTTGCTGCACGGCCTTGTCGAGCCGTGCCGGGTGGCCGGCGCACGGCTCGGTCTCGCCTTTCATTCGCTCCGGGCGGTGACCGGCGACGAGATCGCGGCCATCGTGAAAGCGGTGCCGGAACACGCGCCCATCCACATTCATGTGGCCGAGCAGGAGCGCGAGGTGTCGGCTTCCATCGCCCATTCGGGACGGCGCCCGGTGGAACGCCTCTATGACATGGCCGATGTCGACGAGCGTTGGTGTCTCGTTCATGCGACCCATGTCACCGACCTAGAGGTTGCCATGATTGCCGGCTCGGGCGCCGTTGTCGGCCTTTGCCCGACGACGGAAGCGGATCTCGGGGATGGCCTCTTTCCGGCTACGGACTTCCTTGCCGCGGACGGGCGGTTCGGTATCGGCACCGACAGCCACGTCGCCACCTCGGTCGCCGACGAGTTGCGGCTTCTTGAATATGGTCAGCGGTTGCGCGATCGTCGGCGGAATCGGATGGCCAGCCGGCCGGGAGCCTCGGTCGGCCGCACGCTGTTCGACGGTGCGCTCGCCGGTGGCGCCCAGGCGTCCGGCGTGGCCGGGGCGGGACTGGTCGTGGATGCGCCTGCGGATCTGGTGGTGCTGGACGGGCGGTCGCCCTATCTGGCCGCCGTGCAGGGCGACGCGATCCTCGACCGTTGGATTTTCGGCGGCCTGGGATCGGTCGTGCGCGACGTGATGATTGGCGGCCGCTGGCTGGTCGAGGATGGCCGCCATCCGGAGGAAGAAGCGATCGACCGGGCGTTTGCCGCCGCGCTTGCCCGCCTCAGGGCGTGATGTAAGTTCTGGCGCGCATGCAGCGAAAGACATTCAAAAGAAGCCGGAGTGCTTCGCAAAACCAGAGGAGAACACCATGAGCCTTCGCAGTGTTGTTGCCGCATCCGCCCTGTTCGCCGTGCTGGCCGTGCCGGCATCGGCCAAGGAGTGGACGGACGTCACCATCGCGCTTGAGGGCGCCTATGCGCCTTGGAACCTGACCGACGCCAACGGCAAGATCGTCGGTTTCGAGCCCGATCTCACCGAGTATCTATGCGCCCACGCCAAGCTGAAGTGCACGCTCATTTCGCAGGACTGGGACGGCATGATCACCGCTCTCAACGCCGGCAAGTTCGACGTCATCATGGACGCCTTGTCGATCACGCCGGAGCGGAAGGAAGTGATCGACTTCACCGTTCCCTATGCCGCGACGCCGGCCGTTTTCGCAGCGCCCAAGGACGGCGAGCTCGCCAAGCTTGCCGGCACCGGTTCGGTGATCAAGCTCGCCAACACCAAGGATGGCGCCGAGGCGATCGAACCGCTGAAGAAGGCGCTGACCGGCAAGATCATCGGCATCCAGGCGTCGACCGTCTATGCCGGCTTCATCTACGACAACTTCAAGGATGTGGCCGAGATCAAGGAATACAAGACGTCGGCCGAGCGCGATCTCGACCTGTCGGCCGGCCGCATCGACGCCGGCTTCGATGATGCGACCTATTTCCTTGGTGCCTTCGCGAGCGCCGACAATGCCGATCTGGCCTTCACCGGCCCGGAAATCACCGGTTCGATCTGGGGCGAGGGCGAGGGACTCGGGATTCGCAAGTCCGATCCGGAGCTGAAGGCGCTGTTCGACGAGGCGATCAAGGCCGCCGTCGCCGACGGTACCGTGAAGAAGCTGTCGGAGAAGTGGCTCAAGGTCGACGTCACCCCCTGATGCGACAGGAAGCTCCCGGACTGGTGATGGCGGAGACGATCCGCTAAAGGGTCCGGGAGCGCCCGACGGAGAGCCTTGATGTCGTGGATTGACCTGATCGGCTTCGGCGAGCATGGCCGGGGTGGCATCCTTTTGTGGGCCATGGGCATGACGCTGGCGGTCACGGCCGCCTCGCTGTGCATCGGGGCTCTGCTCGGCGCCATCATCGCGGCGGCCAAGCTGTCGTCTTCGCGACCGGCGCGCTGGCTCGGCGACGCCTACACGACCATATTTCGCGGCGCGCCTGAGCTTCTGATCATCTATCTGGTCTATTTTGGCGGTTCCCAGGCCGTCACAGCCGTCGGGCAATGGCTCAACTACGAGGGGTTTCTCGGGCTGCCCTCGTTTCTGGCCGGTGCCATAGCGGTCGGCCTGATCTCCGGTGCCTATCAGGCAGAAGTTTATCGCGGCGCCTATCAGGCCGTCTCCCGTGGCGAACTCGACGCGGCCCGCTCGATCGGCATGGGAACCATGCTGCGCTTCCGCCGTATCCTGGTACCGCAGATCCTGCGCTTCTCGCTGCCGGGCCTCGGTAACGTCTGGCAGCTCAGCCTCAAGGATTCGACCCTGGTGTCGGTGACCGGGCTCGCCGAGCTGATGCGGACCTCCCAGATCGCCGCTGGCTCCACCAAGCAGTATTTCCTGTTCTTCATCGTCGGCGGGGCGCTCTATCTGGTGCTGACGACGCTGTCCGACCGTGTCTTCGGCTTCGCCGAACGGCGCGTCGCCAGAAGCTTCCGTCACAGTCTCGGCCGGCGCTAGGGAGGAGGGCATCATGGATTTCGACGTCGCCTTCCTCATCTCCACCTTCGTCAAGCTGGTCGCCGCGGTGCCGATGACACTGGGACTGTTCGCCTGCTCGGTCAGCCTCGGCGCGTTTTTTGCGCTCGGCATCACCTATTGCCGGGTGTCCGGCGGGCTGGTCCTGTCGGCCTTTGCTCGCGCCTACGTCTTCGTGTTTCGCGGCTCGCCGCTGCTCATCCAGATGTTCCTGATCTACTACGGTCTCGGCCAGTTCCCGGCCGTTCGTCACAGCCTGTTCTGGCCAGTGCTGCGCGATCCCTTCTCCTGTGCCGTGCTGGCGCTGGCCCTCTGTACCGCCGGCTATCAGGCCGAGATCATGCGCGGCGGCCTGCAGGCCGTGCCGTCCCGCGAGATCGAGGCGGGCAGGGCCGCCGGCATGTCCGGCCTCTTGCTGTTCCGGCGCATCATTGCGCCGATCGCCATCCGGCAGGCGCTGCCGGCCTATTCGACCGAGATCATCCTGATGGTGAAATCGACGGCGCTCGCCAGCCTCGTCACCGTTTGGGAGGTGACCGGCACGGCACAGCGGCTGATTTCGCAGACCTATCGCACCATGGAGGTATTCCTGGTCGCGACGCTGATCTATCTTCTCATCAATTTCATCATTGTCCGCCTGATGGCTCTTGTCGAATACCGACTGTCGCCGCACCTCAGGGAGCGGCCGGTTCCGGCAAGCGGCGGCGGACGCCAGGGAGAGGTTCATGGCTGACGTCCCGGTACCGGCAATTTCGGTCCGCAACATCCGCAAGTCCTTCGGTCAGCATGAGGTGTTGCGCGGCATCTCGCTCGACGCCCAAGATGGCGACGTGATTTCGATCCTCGGCGCTTCCGGATCGGGCAAGAGCACCTTCCTGCGCTGCATCAACCTGCTGGAGACGCCGGACGAGGGCGAAATCACGGTGGCGGGCGAGGCCATTGCCATGAAGCGCAACCGGGCGGGATCGCTGGTGCCGGCCGACCGCAAGCAGGTCGACCGCATCCGCTCCGAGCTCGCCATGGTATTCCAGAGCTTCAATCTCTGGTCCCACATGACCGTGCTGCAGAACCTGATCGAAGGGCCGGTGCACGTCCTGAAGCGCCCCAAGGCGGAGTGCATCGCCGAGGCGGAGGCACTGCTCGAGAAGGTCGGTCTCGCCGAGCGGCGGAACTATTACCCCGCCCACCTGTCCGGCGGCCAGCAGCAGCGCGCCGCCATCGCCCGGGCGCTGGCCATGCAGCCGAAGGCGCTGCTGTTCGACGAGCCGACCTCGGCACTCGATCCGGAACTGGTCGGCGAGGTGCTGAAGGTCATGCGGTCGCTGGCCGAAGAGGGGCGGACCATGCTGGTGGTCACCCACGAAATGGCGTTCGCCCGCAATGTCTCCGACAGGGTGATGTTCCTGCACGAGGGCGTCGTCGAGGCCGAGGGCGCGCCGGAGGAGATCTTCACCAACTCCGACTCCGAACGCTTCCGTCAGTTCATCGGCAACTTCCAGGCCTGAGGGCAGAATGACCGCCATCGTCGTCGATACCCATCTCGGCTGGCGCGAGGTTGCCGCCGTTGGCGAGGGAGCGCGCCTTCTTCTCGGAGATGCGGCGAAGCGGCGCGTCACGGAGGCCCGCGCGATCGTCGAGGCAATCGTCGATCGGGGCATTCGCGCCTATGGGGTCAACACCGGCGTCGGCGCCCTGTGCGATGTGGTCGTGGACAGGCCATTGCAACGGCAACTGTCGCACAACATCCTGATGAGTCATGCTACCGGCATCGGCGCCCCGCTCGGCATCGTCGAGACGCGCGCGATCATGGCGACGGCGGTCAGCAATTACGCGCTCGGGCATTCCGGTGTGAGGCTCCAGGTGGTCGAAGCCCTGGTGCGCCTTCTCAATGCCGATGTCACACCGGTGGTGCCGGCCAAGGGGTCGGTGGGCTATCTCAGCCACATGGCTCACATCGCGCTGGTGCTGGTCGGCTCCGGCCGAGCGCGGGTGGGCGACAGGATCGTCACCGGGGCCGAGGCGCTGGCCGTAGCGGGTCTCGTTCCGCTTGAGCTCGGCGCCAAGGAGGGATTGTCGCTGGTCAATGGCATTCCCTGCGCGACGGGTCTGGCGTCGCTGGCTCTGAAACGCGCCGAGCGGCTGTTGGGCTGGGCCGATGCCATCGCCGCGCTGACGATCGAAGCGCTGATGGGAAATCCGGCGGCCTTCGATCCGGCTGCGCTGTCCTTGCGGGTGTCGCCCGCTCTTCAGGCTGTTGGCGCAACCCTGCGCGACCGGCTCGCCGGCAGCGGTATCGTCGCGGCCGGTGCCGGTCGCAAGACGCAGGATGCGCTGTCGATGCGCGCCGTGCCACATGTTCACGGGGCGGCGCGCGATGCCTTCGCCGTCGCCGCCGACGTCGTCGAGCGGGAACTTGCGTCAGTATCCGACAACCCTGCCATCGTCGGCACGCCGGATGAGCCCGGCGTTCATTCGGAAGCACACGCGGTCGGAGCGGCCGTGGGGTTGGCCCTCGATCACCTGGCGATTGCCGTGGCCGAGGTCGCCGCCATGGCCGAGCGTCGTCTCGACCGTCTCGTCAATCCACTGGTGAGCGGGTTGCCGGCTTTTCTTGCCGCCGACAGTGGCGTCGGTTCCGGTTTCATGATCGCCCAGTATGCGGCCGTGTCGCTGGTCAACGAAAATCGGCGCCTGTCGCTGCCGGCGAGTCTCGATGGCGGCATCACGTCCGCGCTGCAGGAAGACCATCTCAGCCACGCCACGCCAGCTTCACTGAAGGCGCTTTCGATCATCGAGAATGCCGAGGCCATTCTCGGTATCGAGCTTCTGGCGGCCGGCCAGGCCCATGAGTTTCGCCCGGAAGGGCGGGCGGCGGGCACCGATCGCCTTTACCGCCAGCTGCGTCTTGTCGTCGGTTCTTATGGCGACGACCGTCCGCTCGCCGACGACATGGCTGTTGCGGCCGATCTCATACGAACGGAACGTCCGGCCTGAGTGTGCCATTTCCTGGGGGCAGTCCAACCGGTGGCTGCTATCCTTTCTTATGTTTCAGATTATAAAATTAATGTAATTCATTGATATTATTGTTATTTATTTGATTTGTTAATGCTGTGATTCCGGTCCGCGTGCCCGTAACCTCAGACGTTGATTCATGTCGGTGCCAAGGCGATTCATGCTTCTTCATGTTGTGAATCAAGGCAGTCCCGCTGACGGAACGGCTACGCATCTTTGCGAATGACTCGCAAAAACACTGACCGCGCTATTGACAGGCCCTTCCTAAAAGTTGAAACCAACCATCATCTTATTGGTCGGCAGGAGGTGGGATTGCTGGCGCCGTTTCTCATCATGTTGCGCGAGGGCATAGAGGCTGCGCTGGTGACGGGCATCATCGCGAGCTATCTCAAGCAGACGGGGCGCGGCGCGTTCCTGCCGGTGGTCTGGGTCGGGGTGCTGTTGGCCGTGGCACTGTCGCTGTTCGCAGGCGCTGCATTGCAACTGATGGCGGCGGAGTTTCCCCAGAAGGCGCAAGAGCTGTTCGAGGCGATCGTCGGCTTCGTAGCGGTGATCGTGCTGGTCAGCATGGTGTTCTGGATGCGTCGAGCCGCGCGCTCGATCAAGGGCGAGTTGCACGGTGCGATCGACGCCGCCATGCAGGCGCCGAAGGGCGCCACGTGGGCATTGATCGGCATGACCTTCTTCGCCGTTGGGCGCGAAGGTCTCGAGTCGGTGTTCTTCCTGCTCGCGGTGTTCCAGCAAAGCCCCGGCGCGGCTGCGCCGCTTGGTGCCCTGCTCGGACTGCTGGTCGCGGCCGTCCTCGGCTATGCGCTTTATCGCGGCGGCATTCGCCTCGATCTCAGGCGGTTCTTCCGCTGGACGGGCGTCTTCATCCTGATCGTTGCCGCCGGGCTCGCGGCGGCCAGTCTGCGTAGTCTGCACGAGGCGGGCGTGTGGAACCTCCTCCAGGCGCGCGTCTACGATTTGTCCAGCACGCTGCCGGTGTCGAGCGTTCTCGGGACGGTTCTATCCGGCGTGTTCAACTATCAGGAGGCTCCGACGATCGGCGAGGCGGGACTTTATGTCATTTTCCTCGCGGTGACGCTGGTGCTGTTCCTGAAGCCCGACCGACCGACCCTTTTCAGGGCTCCGGTCACCGGGACCGAAAAGGGGTAAGGATGTCTTCGCCTGATCCGAAACGCGCCGGCGTCCCGTCGTCGCGACTGATGACTATTGCCCTGGTCGGGGCCGGCGTGCTGGCCTTGGCCGGTGGCGGCGCCTTCTACCTGGCCTCGCAGAGGACGGTGCGTCCGAGCGAGCCGGGCACGATCGCCGTTCGCGTCGGTGACAAGAGCTGCGAGCCGATGGACCTGACGGTCCCGGCCGGCCGTAGCGTCTTCGAGATCGAGAATGCCTCGAACCGGCCGATCGAGTGGGAGATTCTCGATGGCGTGATGGTGGTCGAGGAGCGCGAGAACATCGCTCCCGGCTTCCGGTCGCAGTTGGCTGCGCGCCTCAAGCCGGGTGTCTACGACATCACCTGCGGTCTTCTGTCCAATCCGCGCGGCAAGCTGACGGTGACGGCCTCGGCCCATTCGGAGGCGGAGAAGGTCAAGCCGCCGCTGAAGGCCTTCATCGGTCCGCTGTCCGAGTACAAGGTCTTTCTCGCCGTCCAGTCGGGCAGGATGGTTCAGGCCGTCGAGTCGCTTTCGACGGCGATCGGCGCCGGCGACATGGACGCGGCGAAGTCCGCCTATGCGACCGCCCGAACTGCCTACAGGCACGTCGAGGCGGTCAGCGGTCGCATCGCCGATCTCGAAAACGCCATCGATCCCGTCGCGACCTATCTTGCCGGTCGTGAACAGGACCCGGGTTTCACCGGCTTCCACAGGATCGAGTTCGGCCTCTGGCGGGACGCGTCGACCGCCGGTCTCAAGCCCGTCGCCGACAAGCTGGTCGCCGATGTGATGGCCCTCAGGGACCGTCTGAAGGCGGTGAAGTTCGAGCCGGCCGATCTTGCCGGCAACGCGGCGCGCGAGGCGCGGCGGCTTGCCGAGGGGCCGGTGATCTCCGGCGACAACCTCTACGCAAATGACGATCTCGCCGAATTGGCCGCTGCCGTCGAAGGCCTCGAAAAACCGGCGTCTCTGCTGTTGCCGCTGGCAAGCGAGGCGTCGCCCGATGTGGCGAAGGCGACGACCGACGCTTTTGCGGCGGTGCGCGCCGAACTCGGCAAGCTGGGTGGGGCGGAATCTTCACCGATTGCCTATGGCGAGGTGTCGACGGACGCCCGCAAGGCCCTGGCCGCCACCTTCGTCGCCCTTGCCGATGCGATAGACCGGATCAATCCGGCGCTTGGTCTGGAGTAAGAAACATGGTCGATCCGAAAGATCTTCGGCGCTCTGCGCATGTCCTTGATCGCCGCCGGCTTTTGGCCGGGCTCGGCGCGACGGCGGTGGGCGGTTCGCTTGCCGGCACCGCTCGCTCCGAGACGATGCATCACTCGGTCGCCGATGCACCGGTGGCCAACGCGGCGAGCCCGCTCGACAGCGTTCCGTATCTTGGCGTCCATCAGGCCGGTGTCGTCAATGCCCGCCCGGCCAACGGCATGGTGGCGAGTTTCGACGTCCTGGCAAGGGATGCAGACGAACTTGAGGCGCTGTTTCGGACCCTCACGGCGCGCATCGCCTTCCTGACCGTGGGCGGGCCCGTGCCGGTGCTCGATCCGAAGCTGCCGCCCGCCGACTCCGGGCTGCTCGGGCCCGTGGTGCGGCCGGACAACCTGACCATCACCCTATCGCTCGGCGCGTCGCTCTTCGACGACAGGCCGTGGCTAGCGCCCTTCAAGCCAAAGCATCTCGAGCGGATGATGCGCTTTCCAAACGACGCGCTCGATGCCGATCTCTGTCACGGCGATCTGTCGATCCAGATTTGCGCCAACACGCAGGACACGACGATCCACGCGCTGAGGGACATCATCAAGGCGTCGAGCCGGCAGATGATCCTGAAGTGGAAGCAGGAAGGCAACGTGCCGGTGATCACGCCGGGGCCGGACGGTCGAGCCGAGAGCGCCCGCAACTTCCTCGGTTTCCGCGACGGATCGGCCAATCCGGACTCCTCGGATGCCACCGAGATGGATCGCGTTGTCTGGGTGGGCCAGGAGGAGGGCGAGCCGGCCTGGGCAGCCGGCGGCAGCTACCAGGTCGTCCGCATCATCCGCAATTTCGTCGAGCGCTGGGATCGCACGCCCTTCGGCGAGCAGGAGCGGATCATGGGCCGCACCAAGCTGGCCGGCGCGCCGCTCGATCGTCGGGAGGGCAGCGAGTTCGACGTGCCCGACTATGTCCGCGATCCCGATGGCACGGCGACGCCGATGGACGCCCATATCCGTCTCGCCAATGCACGCGACGAGGCGGCGAAGGCCAACATCATTCTCAGGCGGCCGTTCAACTATTCGAACGGCGTCACCCGCTCCGGTCAGCTCGACCAGGGCCTCCTGTTCATCTGCTATCAGGCGGATCTCCAGCGAGGCTTCGTCACCGTCCAGCGGAAGCTCAACGGCGAACCGCTTGAGGAATACATCAAGCCGGTCGGCGGCGGCTTCTTCTTCACGCTTCCCGGAATTCGCGACGCTGCCGATTACGTCGGCAGTTCGCTGATCGCCGCCGCGCGCGGTGCCTGATCCCGCATCCATTTCATGAAGGGAGACCGAAACATGCGTATTTCCGGCCTAATCGGCGCTTCGGCGCTGGCGTTCATTCTTTCGTCCGGCGCCTTCGCACAGGAAGCCAGTCTCGATCTTGTCGAGCCGATCGCCGAGTACAAGATCTACGTCACCGAAAAGGTGGCCAAGCTCGTCGAGGATACCACGGCCTTCACCGCCGCCGTGAAGGCCGGCGAAGTGGACAAGGCCAAGGCGCTGTTCGCGCCGACACGCCTTTCCTATGAGGCGATCGAGCCGATCGCCGAGCTGTTCTCCGACCTCGACGTGTCCATCGACTCGCGCGCCGACGACTACGAGAAGGCCGAGGCCGATCCGGAGTTCCCCGGCTTCCATCGCATCGAATACGGCCTGTGGGAGAAGAACTCCACCGAGGGCCTCGCACCGGTGGCCGACAAGCTCCTCGCCGACGTCAAGGAACTCGAGGGGCGCATCGCTTCGCTGACCTTCCCGCCCGAGAAGGTGGTCGGCGGTGCTGCCGTGCTGATGGAAGAGGTGGCGGCCACCAAGATTTCCGGCGAGGAGGACCGCTATAGCCACACCGACCTCTGGGACTTCCGCGGCAATTTTGACGGCGCGCGCAAGATCGTCGAGCTGGTGCGTCCGCTGATCGCGGACAAGGAAGCCGATTTCCTGAAGACGGTGGACGCCAACTTCGACACCGTCGACACGACGCTTCTCAAGTACAAGGACGGCGACGGCTACGTCACCTACGACAAGCTGACCGAGGACGACCGCAAGGTCCTGGCGGCGGCGGTAAACACGCTGGCCGAGGATCTGTCGACCCTGCGCGGCAAGCTCGGTCTCGACTGAGATCTGCGGCATGGCCATGACGGAAGGCGGCGGTCCGGTTGGACCGCCGCTTTCGTTTTGGGGCCGTCAGGCGGCCTTGATTTTCTCGAGCGTCGCCAGCGCCTCGATGCAGGCGGCAGCTGCTTCCCGACCTTTGTTGGCGGCATCATCGCGGCTGCGGACGAGTGCCTGCTCGTCGGTGTAGGTGGTGAGAATGCCGAAGGTGATCGGCACGCCGGTGGCAAGCGTTGCCTGCATCAGCCCGGTGGCGGCGCCGAGGCTGATGAACTCGAAATGCGCCGTGTCGCCCTTGATGACGCAGCCCAGGCAGATCACGCCGGCGTAGCGGCCGCTTTGGGCTAGGGTCTGCGCGAGAAGCGGTATCTCGAAGGCGCCGGGAGCGGAGAAAACATCGGCGTCGAGCAGTGGGATACCGCGCTCTCCGAGTTCATGGCGGGTGCCGGCCAGGAGGCCGCCGGTCACCTCCGGATTGAACTGGCTGACGACGACGGCGAGACGCGGCGGGGTGGGGGAAGATGTCATTGTTTCCTCAGGAGTCATGCTGGCAAAGGCTGTGGCCGAAGCGTTCGCCCTTGGTCGCGAGATAGCGACGGTTGAACGGGTTGGGCGGAATGACCAGCGGCACCCGCCCGGCGACGTCGAGGCCATAGCCGGCAAGCGCGTCGGCTTTGGCGGGGTTGTTGGAGAGAAGACGGAGCCGCTCGACGCCGAGCGCCTTCAGGATCTGGGCGGCAATGCCGTAGTGGCGGGCATCGGCCGGCAGGCCGAGGGCGGTGTTGGCGTCAAGCGTGTCGAGGCCGCCGTCCTGCAGCGCATAGGCGCGGATCTTGTTGGCAAGGCCGATGCCGCGCCCCTCCTGGCCGCGCAGGTAGATCACCACACCGCCTTCGGGATCCTCGGAGACCAGCCGTTGCGCCTCATGGAGCTGCGGGCCGCAGTCGCAGCGAAGCGAACCGAGCGCGTCGCCGGTCAGGCATTCGGAGTGAACGCGCACCAATGGCGTCTTGCCCAGCGGACGGCGGACGATGGCGAGATGCTCCTCGCCGTCGACCTGGCTGCGGAAGGCATGCACCCGCAACACGCCATCGGCGTAGGCCGTCGGAAGATCGGCGCTCGCCACCTCCTCGACCAGTTGCTCGGTCGCCCAGCGGTGTTCAACCAACTCGGCGATGGTGAGCACGGGGATGTCGTGCTCCCTGGCGAACCGGTCCAGTTCCGGCCGACGGGCCATGTGGCCGCTCTCGCCCATCACCTCGCAGATGACGGCAGCGGGCTGGAGCCCGGCGAGACGAACGAGATCGATCGCGCCCTCGGTGTGGCCGTTGCGGGCGAGCACGCCGCCGTCAGCCGCCCGAAGCGGGAAGACGTGCCCGGGCGAGACGATGGCGCCCGGCGCCACAGCCGGATCGGCGGCGACGGCGATGGTATGCGCGCGGTCAAAGGCCGATATGCCGGTGGTGATGCCGTCGCGCGCCTCGATGGAAACGGTGAAGGCGGTGGAACGGCGGGCGCGGTTCATCGCCACCATCGGGTTGAGTCCGAGCCGGTCGATCTGCTGGCCGGTCAGCGCCAGGCAGATCAGGCCGCAGGCTTTCTTGGCCATGAAGGCGATGGCTTCGGGCGTGGCGAACTCGGCGGCGACGACGAGGTCGCCCTCGTTCTCCCGATCCTCGTCATCGACGAGCAGGACCATGCCGCCGGCCTTCAGCCGGGTCAGCGCGCGAGATAGGGCTTGCATAGAGCCTCCACGTATTTGGCGATGACGTCGACCTCGACATTGATCTCGTCGCCGAGGGCGGCGGCCGACAGGTTGGTGTTGTCCCAGGTGTGGGGAATGATGGTGATGCCGATGCGGGCGCCATTGTCCGCCGGCTCGATGCTGTTGATGGTCAGGCTGATGCCGTTGAGCGAGATCGAACCTTTCTCGACGCAGTAGCGGGCAAGCTCCGAGGGCAGGTCGAACTCCAGGCGGCGGGCGTCACTATCGGGCGTCACCGCGACGAGCGTCGCCTTGCCGTCGACGTGGCCCTGGACCATGTGGCCGGACAGCCGGTCGGCGAGCGCCACCGAGCGTTCGAGGTTGACCACCGAACCGGTCGCAAGACGACCAAGGTTGGAGCGGGACAGCGTCTCCGGCGACAGGAAGAAGCGCGCGGTGCCGGCCTCGTCCATTTCGGTGACTGTGAGACAGACGCCGTTGACGGCGATGCTTTCGCCGAGTTCGAGATCGGACCAGCCGGTGGGGATGGTGACGACCAGCGACCCGCCGGTTGCGTTGGCCGTCCGGACGGCGACGGTCCGGGCAATGATGCCGGAAAACATGGTGTTTCAGCCTTTCTTGTTTTGGTTGCGGGAAATGGTGACGTGATCGGGCATGCCGGCCCCGATCTTTCGGATGGCGACGTGCTCGTCCCAGATGCCGGCGGAGAGGATGGCGGCGGTCAGGGTCGGCCCCGCCTCGACCAGCACTTCGTGGACGCCTTCGGCGCCGAGGCGGACCAGCGCCTCGCCGATGTCGGCGAACAGCAAGGGGCGCAGGCCGCGTTGGGCGGCTTCGGCGAGATAGTCGGCCGGCACGCGCCCGCCACGGTCGAGAATGGCGAGGATCCGACTCCTGCCCGGATGATCGGGTACGTGGCGGACGGTGAACTCTGGGCGGTCGGCCAGTATGGTTCCGCTGCCGGTCAGGATGGCGTCGGCGCGGCGGCGCATGCGGTGGGCAAGCGTCAGCGACGCTTCGGATGTGAATGTCTTGCGGCCGAGCGGCGGGATCATCGAACCTGTTTCGTCGAGCGCCTGCTTGACGGTGACGAACGGACGGCCGGTGGTGACCCACGTGACGAAGGGGGCGACGAGGCGCTCGGCCTTGGCTGCGAGGCGCGCGGTATCGGGATGGTCGAGTTCGGTGAGAAGGCGAACTGTGAGACCGGCCGCCGCGAGGCGCGCGGCACCGCCGCCCTCCACACGCGGATTGGGATCGGTCTCGGCGATCCAGATCTCGCGAGCCGGCGTCGACAGGATCGCTTCGGCGCACGGCGGCGTCCGACCGTGGTGGTTGCACGGTTCCAGTGTGACGACGATCGTGTGGATGCGTTCGATCGTGCCCGCTGCCCGGCAGGCGGCAATGGCGCGCGCCTCGGCATGGGCCTCGCCGGCCTTGCGGTGCGCCTCGACGGCGAGAAGATTGCCGGCGGCATCAAGGATGGCGCAGCCGACCGGCGGGTTGGGAGAGGTGGCGCCGGCATAGTCCGTCGCAGCGGCAATGGCGCGCGCAAAGGCATCGGCGATGATGCCGAGAGGCAGGGAATTGGTTGAGCTCGATGCGCCCATGCGATCCTCGATCCGGTGACCGAACGCACTGGGGGCGCAAGCAAACGCAAACGCGCGCACCTCCCGACGGGAAGGCGCACGTGTGGCGTCAGCCGTTCTCTACCATCCGGACTATACCGTCGGCCCCGGAATCACACCGGGTCTGCTGACCCTGCTCCCAGAGGGAACAGGCGCTCGCGGGCTGACGCGCTTTCGCACGATTACCGCCGGTGGGGAATTTCACCCCGCCCCGAGAACGTTCGCCGCCATGAAAGGCGGCATCCGAAAGCATAGGCAGCACGATCCGGATGTACAAGGTCGGATCGTTTACGAAGGACGACGCGCACGCGATCGTGTTCGTCGTCGCGCCGTCGCGTTACAACGAGGCCGGTCGAGGGGCGGCGGGCCGACGTGGCGGCAGACGGTCCAGAGTCTCGGCGGTGGAGCGACATGGGGTTGGGTTGGGCATGCAAATCGCAAACGGCGTCAGTTGCTTGTGATAAGCGTTATGGCTTAGGAAGTCCGCCGTCATGCGCATAGGCCAGATGATCGTCACCGCTCTCGACTGTTCCGATCCGATGATCCTCGCCGGGCGGCTTCGCCCGCTGCGGCGCTTTGCCTTTCTCGACAGCGCACTCGTCGGTGGTGCGATCGGCCGCCACGCCTTCCTCGCTGCCGACCCCTTCGGCACGCTGCGTGTGACCGGTGGGCGAACGTTCTGGAATGACGAGGAAATCCTGGCTGGGCCGGATGATATCCGGTCGCCCGGCCGCCGGGCGCTGGACGAGCTTGGTCGCCGTCTGGCGATCTATCGTCTGGACCCGGTGGCCGGATTGCCTCCGTTCCAAGGTGGCGCCATTGGCCATGTGGCGTATGAGTTCGGCCGTCTGCTCGAACGCTTGCCATCAGCCCCTGGACCGTCCGTCGGGATCGCCGAACTGGAGATGCACTTCTACGACGTGGTCGTTGTCTGCGATCTGGAAGCCGGCCAGGCCTTTCTCATCTCGACCGGTTGGCCGGAGCTGGAGCCGGACAGGCGAGAGGCAAGGGCGCGGGAGCGGGCCGAGCAGTTCATGGCCGTCCTCAAGGGGGCTTCGCCGGTCGAGCCTTCATTCGCCGGCCTCGATGGTTTTGCGTTCGAGGCAAGTCTCGATCGCTCAGGTTACGAGACGGCCGTCGCACGGACGCGAGACTACATTCTTGCCGGAGACATTTTCCAGGCCAACATCGCTCGCCGCATCGAAGTGAATCTGCCGACCGGTTTCGACGCCTGGGGCTACTATCGAAGGCTGCGGGCGACCAATCCCGCTCCCTTCGCAGCTTTCCTCGATCACGGCGATATACAGATCGCGTCGTCATCGCCGGAGCGGCTGATCGAGGTGCGAGATCGTAGGGTCGAGGCGCGACCGATCAAGGGTACGGCGCCGCGTTCGGCCGATCCGCGAGAGGACGGACTTCGTGCTGCGGCGCTGGCCGCTTCGGAGAAGGACAGGGCGGAAAACGTGATGATCGTGGATCTCCTTCGCTCCGATCTCTCCGCCGTCTGCAAGCCGCATACGGTGAAGGTGCCCAATCTTTGCGGCATCGAAACCTACGCCTCGCTGCATCACCTCGTGTCCGTCGTGACGGGAGAGCTGAGGGACGGCTGTACGGCGGTGGATGCGCTTGCGTCCGTCTTCCCCGGAGGATCGATCACCGGCGCGCCGAAGATCCGCGCCATGGAGATTATCGCCGAGCTGGAGCGGGTGCCGCGTGACGTCTACTGCGGAGCGATCGGCTATTTCGGGTTCGACGGTTCGGCCGATTTCAACATCGCCATCCGCACCACGACCTTTACCGAAGGGCGAGCTTCGCTCGGTGCCGGGTGCGGCATCACGCTGCTGTCCGATCCGGCGGCCGAGTTCGAGGAAGCTGAACTCAAGGCGGCGCGGCTGATCGACGCGTTCGGGAGGTCGACGTGATCGTCGTCCTCGACAACTACGACAGCTTCGTCGGCAATGTCGCCCGCTATCTTGTCGAGCTGGGCGAAGAGGTGACCGTTCTGCGCAACGATGCGCTCGCCGTGGCGGACCTCGCCACGCTGGGTGCGGAGGCTCTGGTGATAAGCCCTGGCCCTTGCGGCCCCGGCGAGGCGGGTATTTCGACCGATGCGGTGCGCATGCTGTCCGGTCAGCTGCCAATCCTCGGCATCTGCCTCGGGCATCAGTGCATCGGGGAGGCATTCGGCGGTAGGACCGTTCGCGCCCGCGAGCCGATGCACGGGCGGTCATCTCCGATCACCCACGACCGAACCGGCCTTTTTTCGGGGCTACCCAATCCGCTCCGGGTCGGGCGCTACCATTCGCTGGCCGTCGAGGTGCCGGCGGGCACGCCGCTCCGCGTCACGGCGCGGAGCGAAGGCGGCGATGTCATGGCCATCGAGCATGCGGACCACCCGACGTTCGGCGTGCAGTTCCATCCGGAAAGCGTGCTCACGGAAGGCGGCTATCGAGTGTTCGCCAACTTCCTGTCCTGCCTGCCGGGGCGGGCAGGGCGGCATGCCGCCATCCCGCCCAGCCCGTTCTGATCACTCCATCGTCGGCATGATGAAGTCGGCGCCGGTGCGAATGCCGGTGGGCCAGCGGCTCGTCACCGTCTTGAGGCGGGTATAGAAGCGCACGCCCTCCGAGCCATGCATGTGGTGATCGCCGAACAGCGAGGCCTTCCAGCCGCCGAAGGAGTGGAAGGCCATTGGGACGGGAATCGGCACGTTGACGCCCACCATGCCGGCCTGGATGCGGGTGGTGAACTCGCGGGCGCTATCGCCGTCGCGGGTGAAGATGGCGGCGCCGTTGCCGAACTCGTGCTCGTTGATCAGCCGTAAGGCGGCATCGAAGTCGTCCACGCGGACGATGCCGAGCACCGGCCCGAAGATCTCCTCGCGGTAGATCTTCATCTCGGTGGTCACGTTGTCGAAAAGCGTGGCACCGATGAAATAGCCGTTCTCCCCGCCGGGGCTGACGAAGCCGCGGCCATCGAGCACCAGGGTGGCGCCTTCATCGACACCGCTGTCGACATAGCCGCGCACCTTTTCAAGGTGTGGCCTCGACACCAGCGGCCCCATCTCCGAGGCCTTGTCGGTACCGGCGCCGATGACGAGCTTCCTTGCCCGCTCGGCGAGCTTGTCAACGAGAGCGTCGGCGGTGGCCTTGCCGACCGGCAGGGCGATGGAAATGGCCATGCAACGCTCGCCGGCGGAGCCGTAGGCGGCGCCCATCAGCGCATCGGCCGCCTGGTCGAGGTCGGCGTCGGGCATGATCACCATGTGGTTCTTGGCGCCGCCGAGCGCCTGGCAGCGCTTGCCGTTCTTCGTTGCCGTCTCGTAGATGTAGCGGGCGACCGGCGTCGAGCCGACGAAGCTGACGGCGGCGACGTCGCGATCGTGGAGCAGGGCGTCGACGGCGACCTTGTCTCCGTGCACCACCTGGAAGACGCCCTTGGGCAGGCCCGCCTCGGTCAGCCAGTCGGCGATCAGCAGCGACGCACTCGGGCAGCGCTCCGACGGCTTGAGAATGAAAGCATTGCCGCAGGCGAGCGCCACCGGGAACATCCACATCGGCACCATGGCCGGGAAGTTGAACGGCGTGATGCCGGCGACGACGCCGAGCGGCTGGCGCAGCGAATGACTGTCGACACCAGTGCCGACGTTTTCTGAAAACTCGCCCTTCAGAAGCTCCGGGGCGGCGATGGCAAACTCGACCACCTCGATGCCGCGCTGGATCTCGCCGCGTGCATCGCTCAGCACCTTGCCGTGCTCGGCGGTGATGACGGCAGCGAGTTCGCCGGCCCGTTGCTCCATGATGCCGAGGAAACGGTTGAGGATGCGGGCGCGGCGCAGTGGTGTGGTGGCCGCCCAACGCGGCTGTGCCGCCTTGGCGGCCTCGACGGCAACGCGCACCTCCGCCTCGCTCGCCATGGCAACGCGCCCGGTTTCCGCCCCGCTTGCGGGATTGAACACCGGGGTCGAACGGCCCGAACCGGGAGAGACGTGACTGCCGTCGATGAAGTGGCCGATGGTTGTCGTCATTTTCCTTATTTCCCTCTGGTTGAGCTTGCGTGTGCTGCCCGTTTGAGGTGATGAAACACCAAGTGGCCGTTGCGCAGCAATATGCTGGCTCGGAAAACCATTGTGCAATAATGTGAAGGCATGGATTGGGATCACTTCCGCGTATTTCTGGCCGTTGCGCGCGGCGGACAGCTCTCCGCCGCGGCGCGGCGCCTCGGTGTCAACCACACCACCGTGGCCCGTCGTCTCGATGCGCTGGAGGCCGAACTCGGTTCCGCTCTGTTCGAAAGGCGGCCGACGGGATGTGTGCTGACCGAGGCCGGCGAACGGCTGATACCCCTGGCGGAGCGCATCGAGATCGAGACGCGAGCGGCGCTCGCGGCGGTATCGTCGGGTGAAACCGAAGTTACCGGTACGGTCCGTGTCGGTGCGCCCGATGGTCTCGGCAACAGCTTTCTCGCCCGCGAGTTGGGGCTGTTCGCCGCGCAGCATCCGGGGATCACTGTCGAGTTGGTTCCGCTGCCGGTGAAGTTCTCAGTGTCGCGGCGCGAGGCCGATCTTGTCGTCGAGCTGTCTCGGCCGACAACGGGCCGCCTCGTCGCCACGCGGCTGGTCGACTATTCGCTCGGCGTCTATGCGTCCGAGGACTATCTCGCCGACCATGGTCAGCCCGCGAGCCTCGACGACCTCGCCGGACATCGCCTCGTCACCGGCATCGACGACTATACTTTCTCGTCGGCACTCGATTATGCGGCAACCTTGCAGGTCTATTCGAAGCGTCTCTACCGCTGCGCCGGTGCGACGAGCCAGTTCGAGGCGATCCGTGCCGGCGCCGGCATCGGCGTGCTCCACGACTTCATGACCCTCGACGCGGAGGGGCTTGTCCGCGTGCTGCCGGATGTCAGCTTTTCCCGAACCTATTGGCTGGTCGGCCACCCTGGCGCGACATCGATTGCCGCCATCGCCGCCTGTCGACGCTACCTTGTCGAGACATTTCGTCGACAGCGCCGGCACTTTCAGCCGTTTGGGCCGCCCAAGGTATCAACGTCTCCGGAATGAGCTCTTGTTGGTAAGCATTTCCCAAGAAAGTTGACCCTATCGGAACAAATTTCCAATCCTTGCCGCCGGAACGATAGTCCCATGCTTTGGCGTCGGTGCGACTTTCGTATAAAATTCCCCGAGACGGTCAAGTTATCGCGTGCGAGTGAAAACCATGGACAGGGCGCCGAGACTTTGGACGGGCGAGGTTGCGACCGGCCGGTCGGCGGCCATCGACCTCTATTGGCATCGCCTCAAGGGTGAAGCGGAAGCCGCCATGGCGCGCGAGCCGACGCTGACCTCACTCCTCGTCTCCACCATTCTCGAGCAACCCGATCTCGCCACAGCGCTGGCGAGCCGGCTCGGCCAGCGGCTCGCCGGTGACGAGCTTTCGTCCGAGATGATCGCGCGGACCATCCTGAAAGTGATCGATGCCGAGCCGACCATCCTCGACGGTGTCCATGCCGATCTCAAGGCGGTGGTCGAGCGCGATCCGGCGTCTGGCCGACTGATCGAGCCCTTCCTGTTCTTCAAGGGTTTTTCTGCCATCCAGACGCACCGCATCGCCCATCACCTGTGGCGAGCCGGCCGCCGCGACATGGCGTTGATATTGCAAAGCCGGTCGTCGTCGGTGTTTCAGACCGACATCCATCCAGGCGCGACGATCGGGCAGGGCATCTTCATCGACCATGCGACCGGCGTGGTGATCGGCGAGACAGCCGAAATCGAGGACGAGGTGTCCATCCTGCAGGATGTGACGCTCGGCGGAACTGGCACGCACACCGGCAAGCGTCATCCGACGATCCGAACCGGCGTTATGATCGGCGCCGGCGCGCAGATCTTCGGGCCGGTCGAGATCGGCGCCTATTCCAAGATCGCCGCCGGCTCTCTGGTGACGACCACCGTGCCCGCCCATTCGACGGCGGTCGGCACGCCGGCCCGCGTCATCCTGGGCGATGCGCCGGCTAACCCGGCCCGTAACATGGACCAGATGCTCACCGAGCGCGACTACTCCGCCTTCACCTGGGTGATCTGACGGCTTCTGTCCACGACAGAGATGACCGAAGCAAGGCCGCGACCCGTCCGAGACGGGCCGCGTGGATTTCCTATGCCTAGTGAAACAGGCGTGGCAGCCAGAGCGAAGCCGCTGGAATGTAGGTCACGATCATCAGCACCACGAAGGCCGCGAAGTAGAACGGCCAAATGGTGCGGACGGCCTGCAGGATGGGAATCCGGGCGATGGCGCAGGTGACGAACAGCACCGAACCCACCGGCGGGGTGCAGAGGCCGATGCCGAGGTTGAGGATCAGGATGGCGCCGAACTGCACGGGGTCCATGCCGAAGGCGGTGACCACCGGCAGGAAGATCGGCGTCGTTATGATGATCAGCGGCGCCATGTCCATGAAGCAGCCGAGCACCAGCAGAATGAGGTTCAGCAGCAGGAAGATGACGATCGGGTTCTCCGATACCGCGTGCATCGCCGTCACCATCGCGGCCGGCACTTGCAGTAGGGCCAACAGCCAGGCAAACGAGGCGGCCGAGCCGATGACCATCAGCACCATGGCCGTGGTGCGAACGGCGCCGAGCGTTGCCTCGCGGAAGTCGGCCCAGCTCATCGAACGATAGACCAGCAGGGTGACCAGCAGCGCGTAGATCAGCGCGATGCAGGAGCTTTCCGTCGCCGTGAAGACGCCCGAGCGGACGCCGCCGAAGATGATGGCGATCAGCAGGATGCCGGGAATGGCATTGAGCATGATTGGGCCGATGTTGCGCCAGCCGGGGAACACCTCGGCCGGATAGCCGCGGCGTCGGGCCACCCAGTATCCGGCGACCATCAGCGAGGCGGCCAGCATCAGGCCGGGAATGACGCCGGCCGTGAACAGATCGGCGATGGAAATGACGCCGCCGGCCGAGATCGAATAGATGATCATGTTGTGCGATGGCGGGATCAGCAGCGCGATGATGGCGCCGACCGACGTGATGTTCACGGCGTAGTCGACGTCGTAGCCGCGCTTTTTCATCTGCGGGATCATCAGGCCGCCCACCGCCGAGGCATCGGCGACGGCCGAGCCGGAGACGCCACCGAACATGGTGGAGGCGACGATGTTGACCTGTCCCAGGCCACCGCGCATGTGACCGACCATGGACGCGGCCAGTCGCACCAGCTTCTCCGCTATGCCGCCCCGCACCATGACGTCGCCGGCATAGATGAAGAAGGGAATGGCCAGGAGCGCAAAGGCGCTGATGCCGGAGTTGAGGCGCTGCACGACGATGACCGGGGGCATGCCCATGTAGAGAATGGTGAACAGCGACGAGATCGCCAGACAGAAGGCGATGGGGGTGCCGAGCACCAGGAGCCCCACGAAGGAGCCGAACAGAATCCAGAGTTCCATCAGACGGCATCCTTTGGCAGCGCGGTTTCCGAAACGTCCGCCACGGGGGGCTCTGCCCCGAAATGCATGCGAATGATCCGCTCGATGGCGAACAGCGTGAACAGCAATCCCGAACAGGTCAGCGGCAGGAAATCGGTGGCGCCAGTGATGCCGAGGCCCGGGATCAGCGTGTCCCAGGTGCGGGCCGCGAGCTGGAAGCCGTACCAGGAGATGAACAGGCCGAAGATGGCAATGAGCGACAGGGAAACGGTGTCCAGCAGGCGATTGACCGATGGTGGCGCCAGATAGCGCAGGAGGTCCAGCCCGAGGTGGAAGTTCTCCCGGACGCCGACTGCCGCCCCCAGAAAGATGAACCAGCCCATCAGCTGGATTGCCATCGGCTCGGCGAAGGTCAGGGAGAAGTTGAGAACGTAGCGGCTGAACACCTGGGCGCCGACGACGACGGTCATCAGCACGAGGGCGGTTCCCGCCGCCGCCAGGGCCGCTCCGGCCAGCCTGTCGATGAGGCGGAAAAGAAGAGTCTGTCTGGTTTTCATGACACCACCGCGATCCTGACGAGCCGGGCACCGCCCGGTTTGCGGCCGGGCGGCGACTGGGTGTCGGGCCGGACTGGCCGGCCCTTTTTCGGAATCACTCGGTCGCCTGGATGCGGGCGACGAGGTCCTTGAGCTTCGGATCGGTGATGAACTTGTCGTAGACCGGCTTCATCGCCTCGATGAAAGGCCCCTTGTCGATCTTGGCGATAATGGAGCCTGCTTCGCGCACCTTGGCTTCGGACGCCTTCTCGCGTGCGGCCCAGAGCTCGCGCATCTTGGGAACGCTGTCCTTCGCCGCTTGGCGGATGATCGCCTGGTCTTCCGCCGAAAGCTTGTCGTAGCTCGACTTGGCCATGACCAGCACTTCCGGCTGCAACGAGTGCTCGGTCAGCGTGTAATGCTTGGCAACCTCGAAATGACGCGAGGATTCGTAGGACGGCCAGTTGTTCTCGGCGCCGTCGATGACGCCGGTCTGTAGGCCGGAATAGACCTCGCCGAACGGCATCGGAGTCGGATTGGTTCCCATGGCCTCGGCTGTGGCGACCCACATGTCCGATTGCTGAACGCGCAGTTTCAGCCCCTTGAGGTCGTCGAGCGAGGCGATGGGCTTCTTGGTGTAGATCGAGCGGGCGCCGGAGTCGTAATAGGCCAGAGCAATCAGGCCCTTGGCCTCGAAGGCCTTTAGAATTTCGTCGCCGATCGGGCCGTCGACCACGTGGTGCATGTGATCGACCGACTTGAACACGAAGGGCAGGCCGAGCACCGATGTCTCGGGTACCACGTTGTTGAACTGGGCGGTGGAGACGCGATTGAAGTCGATGACGCCGAACTGCGTCTGCTCGATGGTGTCTTTCTCCGAGCCGAGAACGCCGTTGTTGAACTCCTGGATCTTGATGCGCCCACCGGTCCTCTCCTCGACCAGCTTGCCCATGTAGATCACCGCCTCGACGGTGGGATATCCATCCGGATGGATATCGGCAGCTCTGAATGTGACCGTGTCGGCCATGGCGGTGCTTGCGAGCCCGAAGGCTCCGACGACACCGAGAATGCAGGTGACTCCTCGCTTCATGCCTTCCTCCCTTGGCGGCGCAAACCGCCGCGTCGCCCGCTATGGCAGCTGGCGGGCACAGCCCCTCGAACCGATCGCCGTGGCTCCTCAACCGAGCGGCGGGTCCGTTTCACAAAGCAAACGACCGGTCAGAGACCGGTCGGAGTGGCGCCGAGAACCTCAATGTCGCAGGCGGGGGCGCTCGAAAACTCGATCCGCCCCCGATCGCCGGGGACGACTTGGTGAATTCCGGTCGTCATACCGGTCAGCACGATGTCGCCCGCACGCAGATGTCGGCCGCGGGTCGCCAGATGCTCGGCCAGGAACTGCAGGGCAGCGACCGGGCCACCCATGACATTGGCGGCCGAGCCTTCGCCGACGACGCTGCCGTTGATCGACATGCGCGACGTGAGCGCTCCGAGGTCCGCCTCGCGCCAACCGGCCACTTCCGGCCCAACGACCGCACCGGCGTTGTTGCCATGGTCGGATACGACGGCGGTCGGCCCGAGATCGTTCAGGGTGGCGAGCGGGCTGGAGGCGATTTCCGCGCCGGCGTGCAGGCCGGACAGCGCCGCCGCGATGGACTCGGCGGTGAAGGCGCCATCGACGGGCCGGAGGTCATGGGCAAAGACCGCGACGAACTCGGCTTCCAGCGCCGCGAAGCCGCCGGCAAATACTGGCGCCTGCGCCGTCCCGCCGTTCGGCAGGCGCAAGACGCTGCCAGCCAGGATCGGACCGGCGAGCCGGTTGGCGCCGAGGCTGTCTCGGAGGTCCGGACGGATGCCGGCCACCTTCCAACCCGCTACGGCGCGGCCCGATAGAGCTATGGCCCGCTCCTGCACGCGATAGGCGTCGGTCAGCGTCGCAGGCAAGGCACCGGGGAAGGCATCGAGCGCCTTGGCGGCGCGGCGCGCCTCGACGAACTGCGTGGCGATACGGTCGACGTCGGCTTCCTGAAGCCCCATGCTTGTCATTCCCCTGGCGGCCGGTGATCCTCGAGTCCGGCGTTGAGTTGTCGTTCTTATCGGGCCGAAGGATGGCGTTTCGTGTACCATACCGATGTGGTATGGCAGATGTCGAGCAAGAAAATCGGATACAGACTTTTTGACTGCCGATGTAGAAAGCGGGTGCCAGAAGATGACGGTCGTTCTCCCGGACAGTTCCGAGGACTCGGCGGCGCGGCGCGTGGAGCGCGAGCTGCGCAAGGCAATCATCACGCTCGAAATCCAGCCGGGAGCGTCGCTGTCGGAAAAGGAGCTCGCCGATCGCTATGGCGTGTCGCGCCAGCCGGTCCGCGAGGCTCTGATCAATCTGGGTAAGGCCGGTCTCGTGGGCATTCAGCCGAGACGGGGAACCTTCGTCGTCAAGATCTCCCTCGATCTGATGCGGCAAGCCCGCTTCGTTCGCGAGTCTCTGGAGGTGGCGGTGGTGCGCCGCGCCTGCGTTTCGTTCGATCCGGCGGTCCGGCTGCGGATCGACGGCATTCTCGACCGGCAGGCGGATCTCGCCGCCGAGCAGTCCCACTATGCCTTCCAGCGCGAAGACGAAGCCTTCCACGCGGCACTTTCGGAAGGCGCCGGTTTCCCAACCGCCTGGGAAACCCTTGAAACCATCAAGGCGCACATGGATCGGGTGTGCCACCTCACTTTGCCCTTGCCCGAGACCTTGCCGAAGCTGGTCGGCGAGCACCGGCGGATCGTTGACGCCATCGACTGCCATGATGCCGACCGCGCGGAGGTGGCGCTGAAGGTCCATCTCGACGGGATTCTGAAGGCCTTGCCTAAGATTCGCGATCAGTTCGGGTTCCTGTTTGCCTGATCTGGTTGTGGTTGCGAATGAGCAGTCCTGAAAAATATTGATACTTTCTGCCGAAAAACGACAAGGTCGATTGACGGCATGGCTGCCTCGAACCTAGGCTCGCCTCGGTTGGGAGGAAGCCGTCATGTTGGGTGAAAGAGAGCGAGTGCATGTCGCCGCGGTTGACGTCGGCGCCGGCAGCGGTCGGGTCATGCTGGCCTCGTTCGACGGCGAGCGGCTCGATCTGACGGAGGCGCATCGCTTCGAGACGCCGCTCGGCATCGACCCGGTGACCGGCTACGATTGCTGGGACAGCGAGGCGATCGTCAGGGAAATCGGCATCGGCATAGATCGCGCCGATGCGATGGCTCCGATCGATAGCGTCGGCTGCGATACCTGGGGCGTCGACTACGTGTTGCTGGACGAGGATTTGCGTCAGGTCGGCGTTTCCGTCGCCTATCGCGACGACCGCACCACGGGTCTGATCGACGAAGTAACGGCCATCCTGCCGGCTGCCGAAATCTATCGGCGCACGGGTATCCAGTTCCAACCGTACAACACCCTCTATCAGTTGCGCGCCACGGCGAAGGCGCATCCCGATTGGCTCGCCGCCGCACGGCATATTCTGTTCACGCCGGACTATCTCCACTTTCGCCTTTCGGGAGTGGTCTCCAACGAATATTCGATTTCCACCACCTCCCAGCTTCTGTCGCTCGAAACGCGCGACTGGGATACCGATCTCCTGGCATTGGCTGGCATACGGCCTGGAACGCTGAAAAAACCGATCGAGCCGGGAACGGTGCTCGGCCCGATGGTCGGACGCGAGGGCAGGCGGCCGGTGATGGTCATCGCGCCCGGCGGGCACGATACCGCGTCGGCGGTGGCGGCGGCTCCCCTTGGTGGCCCCGACGAGGCTTTTCTCTCGTCGGGCACATGGTCGCTGATGGGGCTGGAGAGCCCGGTTCCATACGTCGACGAGCGGGCGCTCGGCTTCAACATCGGCAATGAGGGCGGCGTCTGCGGTCGCTATCGGGTTCTCAAGAACCTGATGGGTCTCTGGCTGATCCAGCGGGTGCGCAAGGAGTTCGGCGAACCGGCTTTCGGAGATCTCGTGGCTGCCGCCGCGGCGGCTCCGGCTTGGGCCAGCCTGATCAATCCCGACGATCCGCGCTTTCTCAACCCGGCCTCAATGACCGGCACCATCCAGGCGCTTGCCGCCGAACACGGCGAGCCGGTTCCCGATGGGCTCGGCGCGGTAGCGCGAACGGTGTTCGACAGCCTCGCTCTCGACTATGCCCGCGTGAAGGACGAGCTGGAACTGCTGGCCGGTCGGCCGCTGACCCATGTTCGCATCATCGGGGGTGGCTCCAAGAACGGCCTTCTCAACCAACTGACGGCGGATGCCTGCGGCATCCCGGTCAGCGCCGGGCCGGTCGAAACCTCCGCTCTCGGCAACGCCGCGCTCCAGTTGATGGGGCTCGGGGTGATCGGCTCCCTTGAGGAGGCAAGGGGCATCGTGCGTCGCTCGTTCGGCGTGACCGAGATTGCACCGACGACCGTCGTTCCGAAGGACGTCCGCGACCGCTTCCGGTTGATCGTTCAGGCGACGCCTGCTGCCCATTGACCCCGGGGCTTGCTCTTTGCCTGGACGCAATGCCCGGAAAAGCGGGGCTTGATCATCCTATTTGCTAAGGGAAACAGCGCGCGTTAAGCGTTTCTTCACCTTGTCGTGAAGAAGGGGATACAATAATCCAGTCTTGTTCGCATCGTTACAATGAAGCGGAAGGCTGCCTTGGGAGTGGGGGCCGACGCTGTTCGACCGGTTCGGATTCCTGGGGAGGAGGATGGCCGGTCGGTATGGCGACGACCTGGTGGAATCAGACGCAGACTCAATCCGTTCGGTGCCCGGCGTGTCTCGCCGGGGCGATGGTTTGGCTTGCCCGACGGTTCGCCTCCCTCGGCCGGGATTCCGTCGGGAGGACAAGATGTCAGCAGTCGCCAAGATGCCCCGTTCGCCGGGCGAGTGGCTCGTCTGGATACTGATCGCCGTCGTTGGCGCCGGGGCGCTCGGCGTCGTGGCCCTCAGCCGCGGCGAAACCATCAACGCGCTATGGCTGGTGGTCGCGGCCGTTGCCACCTACCTCGTCGCGTTCCGCTTTTACGCGCTCTACATCGTCAGCCGCGTTCTCGGTGCGGACCCTTCCCGCCGGACTCCGGCGGTGCGGCACAATGACGGCCTCGACTATGTTCCGACCGACAAATACGTGCTGTTCGGGCACCACTTCGCCGCCATCGCCGGGGCAGGCCCGCTGGTCGGCCCGGTGCTCGCCGCGCAGATGGGCTATCTTCCGGGGACCATGTGGCTGATCGTCGGCGTGATCTTTGCCGGCGCCGTCCAGGACCTCCTCATCCTGTTTGCCTCGACCCGTCGTGACGGTCGGTCGCTTGGCGACATGATCAAGACCGAACTGGGGGCGGTGCCCGGCATCGTCGCCTCCATCGGCATTCTGATGATCATGATCATTCTGCTCGCCGTGCTGGCGCTGATCGTCGTCAAGGCGCTGGCTGGCAGCCCGTGGGGCACCTTCACGGTGTTCGCCACCATTCCCATCGCCATCCTGATGGGCCTCTACAGCCGGTTCTTCAGGCCCGGCCGCATCGGCGAGATGAGCGCCATCGGCGTCGTCCTTCTCCTGCTCGCCATCATCTTCGGCCGCACCGTGGCCGAGAGCGAAACGCTGGCGCCGCTGTTCACCTACAAGGGCGAGGCGCTGGCGCTCATCCTGATCGGCTATGGCTTCGTCGCCTCGGTGCTGCCGGTGTGGCTGCTGCTCGCCCCGCGCGACTACCTGTCGACCTTCCTGAAGATCGGCACCATCATGGCGCTGGCCATCGGCATCGTCTTCGTGATGCCGGAGATGAAGATGCCGGCGGTGACCAAGTTCGTCGACGGCACCGGACCGGTGTTCTCTGGCAACCTGTTCCCGTTCCTGTTCATCACCATCGCCTGCGGCGCTATTTCGGGCTTCCACTCGCTGATCGCCTCGGGCACCACGCCCAAGATGATCGAGAACGAGAGCCAGTTCCGCTTCATCGGCTATGGCGCGATGCTGATGGAGAGCTTCGTCGGCATCATGGCGCTGATCGCCGCCTCGGTGATCGAACCCGGCGTCTACTTCGCCATGAACACGGCGCCCGGTGTCATCGGCACCACGGCCGACCAGGCGGCCCAGGTGATCTCGAGCTGGGATCCGCTGTTCACCGTCACGCCGGACATGCTGACGGAGATGGCAAAGAACGTCGGCGAGGCGACCATCCTGTCGCGGGCCGGCGGTGCGCCGACACTCGCCGTAGGCATGGCGCACATCCTGTCGGGCGTGATCGGCGGCGTGGCGCTGATGCCGTTCTGGTATCACTTCGCCATCCTGTTCGAAGCACTGTTCATTCTGACGACGGTCGATGCCGGCACGCGCGTCGCCCGCTTCATGATCCAGGATCTGCTCGGCACGGCGGTTCCCGCCTTCCGGCAGACCCATAGCTGGACGGCCAACCTTGTGGCCACGGCGCTTGCCGTCGCGGCCTGGGGATACTTCCTCTACCAGGGCGTGGTCGATCCGCTTGGCGGCATCAATACGCTGTGGCCGCTGTTCGGCATCGCCAACCAGATGCTGGCGGCCATCGCGCTCGCCTTCGCAGCGGTGATGCTGTTCAAGATGAAGCGGCAGGCCTATGCCTGGGTCGCTCTGGTTCCGTTGACCTGGCTTTCCATCTGCACGCTGACGGCCGGCTGGCAGAAGCTGTTCGACGGGCGTCCGGCGGTCGGGTTCATCGCCCAGGCCAATCGCTTCTCCAAGGCCATCGCCGAAGGCACCATACTCGCCCCGGCCAAGACAGTGGA
Organism: Pleomorphomonas sp. T1.2MG-36; assembly: GCF_950100655.1. Taxonomy (NCBI): domain Bacteria; kingdom Pseudomonadati; phylum Pseudomonadota; class Alphaproteobacteria; order Hyphomicrobiales; family Pleomorphomonadaceae; genus Pleomorphomonas; species Pleomorphomonas sp. T1.2MG-36. Next base: position 471,977 of record NZ_CATNLY010000001.1, on the reverse strand, counting down.
GGACATGCAACGGGTCGTGTTCAACCAGTGGGTCGACGCGGCGCTCACCGCCGTGTTCATGGTCATCGTCGTCGGCATGCTGGTGTTCGGCGTGCAGGCGATGCTCAGGGCCCTGCGCGAGCAGAAGCCAACAGCCAGCGAGGTGGGCGATGACATGCCAGGTGTGCGGCCTCAGGCTACCTGACCCGAAAGAGGTGGGCCGGAAGCTCGCCCAGACGGCGCGCCTGATGGTCGGCGTTCCCGATTACGACACCTATGTCGCGCATCGGGAGGCCAACCATCCGGACGAGCCGGTCATGACCAAGGAAGACTTTTTCCGCAACAGCCAGGAGCGCCGCTACGGCGGGGGCTCTAACGGCGGCGTGTTCCGCTGCTGCTGACGGCGAAACCCTCAATCGCGGCGCCGGTTTCTCTGACGGGAGAGACCGGCGCCGTTATTTCGTCAATCGGTCTTGCCATCGTCCTGTCGCAGCCCCCATTTGTTGTCCGGAGGGCCAGGAGGAGGTGACTCATGCGGCTTGCAACGTGGGCGTTTCTCGGCGGCTTGATATCGTCTCTCGCCGGCTCGGCTCTGGCGGGCGAGATCTTCAGCTTCGATCAGGTGCGGGCGGGGCTGAACTCGAACCGCATCCATCTCGTCGACGTTCGAGAGGCCGAAGAGTTCGCGGTCGGCCACTTGCCGGGCGCCGTCAACCTGCCGCTTTCGACCTTCAAGGCCGAACAGCTGCCGCCACCGTCCGATATCCCGGTGGTTCTGATGTGCCGTTCCGGCCGGCGCGCCGGCGAAGCGATGACGATCGCCGAAGCGGCCGGCCGTTCGGATGTCAGCGTCTATACCGGCAGCATGATCGAGTGGACGGAGAAGAACGGCCCGATCGTCACCGGGCCGTAAGGTCTCTCCATCCGCCTCGCGTCAGCGGACGCGGTGAACCCGCGCCTCCCAGCCGGCCAGTCGGGTTCCTTCCGAAGGCGTGGCCAGGTTGCCGAGCAGTCGTTCGCCGACCGCGACGCCGGCCGGAAGCTCGATCTCGACAGGTTCGCGCGAGAAGTTGAGCAGGACGAGCAAGGTCTCGTCGCCCAGCGTGCGGGTGTAGGCGAACAGCTGGGGATGGTGCGGCGCGAGGTCGGTAAAATCGCCGTAGACCAGAGCCGGGTGCGACCGCCGCAACGCGGCGAGCCTTGCGTAGTGGTGATAGACCGAACCGGGATCGGCAAGCGCCGCCTCGGCGTTGATCTCGCCGTAGTTGGGATTGACGGCGAGCCACGCCTTTTCGGCGGTGGTGAAGCCGCCGTTCGGCTCGGCGCTCCATTGTATCGGCGTCCGCGCGTGATCGCGACTGGTGCGCGCCATGCCCTTGAGGAAGTCCGCCGCGGCCACACGCCCGGTCAGCACGTCGGCTTTCCAGGCGTTCCGGACGGCAATGTCATCGTATTGTTCGATCGACGTGAAGGGATAGTTGGTCATAGCCAACTCGTCGCCCTGATAGATGAACGGCGTGCCATGCAGCGTCATCAGCATCGTGGCCAGCAGCTTGGCCGACGGCACGCGCCACGGCTCGGCGTCGTCGCCGAAGCTGCTGACGAGACGGGCGTTGTCGTGGTTGGCCAGGAACACGGTGTTCCAGCCATAAGGGCCGACATTCTCCTCAAGCCGGCGATAGATGGCTTTCAGCTCCGGCAGCGTCCACTCCCTGTAACGATGCCCATCGCTGCATAGACGGACGGCGTCGAAGGTGAAGATCATGTTCAGCTCGCCGCGCCGCTCGTCGACAATGTCGATCGTCTGTTCGGGCGTGACGCCGAAGGCTTCGCCCACCGTCATCACGTCGTATTTCGAGAGGACTTCCCGGTTCATCTCCTGGAGAAATTCGTGCAGGCGCGGCCCCACCGCATGATAGTACTCGGTGCGCTCACGGTGTTCCGGCGGATAGTCAGGGAAGGTCTGCTCCTTGGAGATCATCGGAATGACATCCATTCGGAAGCCGTCGACTCCCTTGTCCAGCCAGAAGCGCATGAGGTCGTAGACCTCCGACCGCACCTTGTCGTTCTCCCAGTTGAGATCGGGCTGCTTGTCGGCGAACAGATGCAGATAGTATTCGCCCGTGGCCGGGTCGAGCGTCCATGCCGAGCCGGAGAAGTAGGAGCGCCAGTCGTTCGGCGGGCCTTCGCCGCGGCCCGGGCGCCAGATGTAGTAGTCGCGATACGAGTTGTCCTTCGACTTGCGGCTCTCGACGAACCAGACGTGTTCGTCTGAGGAGTGGTTCACCACAAGGTCGACGATGAGGCGCATGCCGCGCGTCTTGAGGCCGGCCAGCAAGGCGTCGAAGTCGGCCATGGTGCCGAACTCGGCCATCACCTTGCGATAGTCGCGAATGTCGTAGCCGTTGTCGGCATTGGGCGAATCGTAATGCGGGCTCAGCCACACCACGTCGACCCCGAGGTCCTTGAGGTAGTCGAGGCGTGAGATGATACCGGGAATGTCGCCGATGCCATCGCCATTCGAGTCCTGAAAGGACCGGGGATAGATCTGGTAGACGACGGACTCCTTCCACCAGCGACGGCTGACGGGGGCTTGTTGTTCCGACATGGCTTTCTCCCTTTGCGGGCCTCTCGGACCTGCTTCATATGGCCGACGTTAGCAAAAACGATTCATCGCAACGAGGACGAAGTGGCGTTCCCGGCTGTCGCACGAGGACGAAAAGCCGCGAACGTGACATCCAAAGCGCATTGGAAGGTGCTTTGTTTCAGGAACTGCGATCAATCTTATCTCGACAATCCATTTGACGGATCAAAGCGGCGGCGATTGACTGTCGCAACGAAGAGAGACGCGTGGGACGCCGACGATCGGGTCATCGGCGTCGGCTGGGAGGAAATCGTCATGCAATACGCCCGTTTCGGAAAGTCGGGTCTCGAAGTCAGCCGCATCTGCTTCGGCTGCATGTCGTTCGGCAAAGTCATGGAGGAGCGTCCCTGGGTGCTCGGTCTCGATGACGCGCGGCCGCTGTTCCGCCGCGCCTGGGAAGCCGGCATCAACTTCTTCGACACGGCCAACGTCTATGCGGCCGGCACCAGCGAGGAGATCACCGGCACGATCCTGAAGGAACTGGCGCCGCGCGAGGAGATCGTCCTCGCCACCAAGGTGTTCTTCCCGATGCGGCCGGGGCCGAACGGCCGGGGCCTGTCGCGCAAGGCCATCCTCGGCGAGATCGACAACAGCCTGAAGCGGCTGGGCACCGATTACGTCGACCTCTATCAGATCCATCGCTTCGATCCCTTCACACCGGTGGAGGAGACCATGGAGGCGCTGCACGATGTGGTGAAGGCCGGCAAGGCCCGCTACATCGGCGCCTCCTCGATGTTTGCCTGGCAGTTCGCCAAGATGCAGCACGTCGCCGAGCTGAATGGCTGGACCAAGTTCGCCTCGATGCAGAACCAGTTGAGCCTCGTCTATCGCGAAGAAGAGCGGGAGATGATGCCGCTGTGCCGCGATCAGGGCGTCGCCGTCATCCCATGGAGCCCGCTCGGCGGCGGCAAGCTGACGCGCCCCTGGGGTACCGAGACCAAGCGCAACACCACCGATCGCCATAACAAGGGCATGTACGACCGCACCGAGGGCAACGCGCCCGAGGTGGTGGCGGCCGTCGAGAAGGTGGCGAAGACGCGCGGACGCTCCATGGCCGAGGTGGCTCTTGCCTGGGTGCTGCAGGTGAACGGCGTGACGTCGCCGATCATCGGCGTCAGCCGGATGGGGCACCTCGACGACGCCATCGCCGCCCTCGATCTCGTCCTCGATGCCGAGGAAGTCGTCGCCCTCGAAGCGCCGTACCAGACCTTCATGGTCACGTCGCTTTAGGAGCCGCATAGCCGGCTTGCCGATGGACAGCGGGAACGGGACGGGCTTTGCTTGTCCGGTTCCCGCGATGCGACCGTCAGGCGCTCAGCGCGACGAAGGAGGCCCCTTATGACGAAGCCGCTCAGCATTCCCGATCTCGCCGGCAAGGCCGTGCTCATCACCGGCGCCTCTTCCGGCATTGGCGCCGCTCTGGCGCGTGCCTTTGCCGAGCAGGGTGCTTCCGTGGGCGTTCACTATAACGCGTCGGCCGCTGCCGCCGAGGCGCTCTGCGCCGATATCCGCGCCGCAGGCGGCAAGGCGACGGCCGTGCGTGGCGACGTTACCAAGCCGGCCGAGGTTGCCCGCGTGGTCGAGGAGACGGCCATGGCGCTCGGCCGGCTCGACGGTCTTGTCAACAACGCCGGCGGCATGGTGGCGCGCATGCCCTACGCCGCCTTCGATGGGGCGGTGTTCGATGAGGTGGTCGACCTCAACGTCCGCTCCGTGCTGGTGGCCTCTCACGCAGCGCTGCCTTTCCTCAAGGCGCAGCAGGGCTTCATTATCAACACGACGTCGATCGCCGCCCGCACCGGAGCCAGCCTCGGCGCCGGTCCCTACGGTTCGGCCAAGGCATTCATCGAGAACGTGACGCGCGGTATGGCCAAGGAGTTTGCGCCGTTTGGCGTCCGCGTCAACGCTGTGGCTCCGGGGATCGTCGAAACGCCGTTCCACGAGCGCTATTCCGATCAGGCTTACCTCGACGCGATGCGCGTCACCATTCCGTTGCAGCGCCTCGCCAAGCCGGAGGACATGGTCGGTCCATACCTGTTTCTCGCCTCCGAACTCCTGTCCGGCTACATGATCGGTCAGGTCCTCGAGGCGAATGGCGGCCAACTGATGACCTGACGATGCATCGCGACGTCAGGCGCCTGAAATCTCGGAGACAATGATGGGAAGCAAGATCGTCTTTACCGGCGGCTCGGGCAAGGCCGGCCGCCATGTGGTGCCCTACCTCAAGGACAAGGGGCACGATGTCTTCAATCTCGACCTCAAGCCGCTCGACTGCCCCGGCGTGACGACGCTTGCCTGCGACCTGACCGACGCCGGGCAGGTCTATAGCGCTCTGTCGATGCACTTCGATTTCGACAGCCTCGCCAGCGGATCTCGACCGGTGTTGCCCGATGCCGTGGTGCATTTCGCGGCGGTGCCGCGCATTCTCCTGACGCCGGACAACCACACCTTCGAAACCAACGTGCTGTCGACCTACAACGTCATCGAGGCGGCGATGAAGCTCGGCATTCGCAAGGTGATCATCGCGTCGAGCGAGACGACCTTCGGCGTGTGCTTTGCCGAGGGCGACAAGGACTTCCATGAGTTCCCGCTGACCGAGGAGTACGACACCGACCCGATGGACAGCTACGGTCTGTCCAAGGTGGTGAACGAGAAGACGGCGCGCGCCTTCGCCATGCGCTACAACGCCGACATCTACGCGCTCAGGATCGGCAACGTCATCGAGCCGCACGAATACGTCAACTTCCCCGGCTTCATGGAAGATCCGCTGACGCGCAAGCGCAACGCCTGGAGCTATATCGACGCCAGGGATCTCGGCGAGATCGTTCACCTCGCCATCGGCAAGAACGGGCTGGGATTCCAGGTGTTCAACGCCGTCAACGACACGATCACCGCCCGCGAGCCGACCGAGGCCTTTCTCAAAAAGGCTTGCCCGAACACGCCGCACAGTCGACCGCTCGTCGGCAATGAAGCGCCGATTTCCAATGAGAAGATCCGCACCGTGCTGGGCTTCAAGGAGCAGCACGACTGGCGGACCTACGTAAGCTGATCGTTCCGTCGAAGGGGAGGGCGGCCGTCAGGCCGCCGCTTCCCGCTCGTCCTCGACGCCGCGGGCGGCGATCAGCAGGTCCATGAAGGCTTTCGGCGCGCCATCGATAATGATCTCGTCGCCGCCGCCAGCCAGCGTGGCAACCGCCAGTTCCCAGCACATCTGCGGCTCGGCGAGACGAACGACGCCGAGCGTCTCGGCTTCCGCCTCGGCAATCGCTTCCGGCACCAGCGCCATGCCGAGACCGCGCGACACCAGTTCGATCAGCGTGCCGAGATCGTTGACCTCGAAGGCCACGCGGCGATCGACGCCGGCATGGCGGAAGCCCGTGTCGACCAACTGTCGCGTGCCCCAGGCCTGCTCGAAATCGACGAAGGGCTCGTCGCGGAAGGCCGACAGCGGAACGTCGGTGCGGCCGGCCAACGGATGATTTTTCGAGCAGATGGCGACGAGGTATTCGCAGGCGATCATCTTGGTGGCGATGCCACGCGGCGCCTCGATCAGCGGCACGATGGCGAGATCGATCGCACCGGACCGGATTTTGTCGACGAGGTGGTCGGCATTGCCCTGGCAGAGACGCACCTCGATGCCCGGATAGAGCTCGTGGAACGAAGCGAGCAGGGCAGGCAGATCGACGAAGGCCGGCAAGCTCTGCACCGTGCCGATGGCGAGGCGACCGCGCGTCAACCCCTGCACGGCGGCAACCGCATCGCGTGCCTCCCGTACCGCCTCGAGGGCGAGCCGCGCCTTGTCGAGGAAGACCCGGCCGGCGGCGGTGAGCTGCACCTGGCGGGTATTGCGCATGAACAGCTTGGCCGCCAGTTCGTCCTCAAGGGCGCGGATCGACGTCGACAGTGCCGATTGCACGATGTGGACGCGACGGGCGGCGCGGGTGAAGTGCATCTCCTCGGCGACGGCGACGAAATGCTGCAGTTGGCGTAGTTCCATGTCGGTCCGCTTTATTGTGCTTATGCGGAGATCAATACATATCACCCGTTCGGAATGGAAGATTAAAAGTCCGGCAGTCAGGCCTGCCAAATCGGCGCCGCGCGGCTGGACCCGCCGGGGTGTGCGGTGTATGCAAAACCGCCTCAAAAAGCGCTTCCGAGACCGGAGTCCCCCGCCGATGTTTTCACGTGCCCTGCTGTTCGACATGGATGGAACGCTGACCGACAGCGACCGTTTCCATCACGAAGCTTTCGTGGAGTTCGGCAAGGCCTATGGCGTCGACATCGACGAGCCGACGTTTCTGAAGTACGTTTCCGGGCAAGCCAATTCGCTGATTTTCAAGAATCTTTTCCCGCATGTCGCGGCAGCGGAACACCCCCGTCTGGCCGACGAGAAGGAAGCGCTGTTCCGGCGGCTGATCGTTGGTCGGCTCAAGCCGATCGACGGATTGATCGACGTGCTGAACTGGGCGGTCGAGCGCAAGATCGGGTTGGCTGTGGTCTCCAATGCGCCGCGCCCGAACGTGATCGATATGCTGGCCCAGCTCGGCGTCGCCGAGTACTTCCATACCATCGTCATCGGCACGGAGCTGGAGCGGGGCAAGCCCGATCCGCTGCCTTATCTTACCGGCCTTGAGCGGCTCGGCGTCACGGCCGATAGGGCGATCGCCTTTGAAGACGCGCCCCCGGGCCTGCGGGCGGCGCACGCCGCGAAGATTGCCACGGTGGGACTGACCACGACCCTGGACGAGGCGACGGTGAAGCAGAACGGCGCTGATATCGCCGTAGCCGACTACCGGGATCCTGCCTTGTGGGAGCTGATCGGCCGCATCATCGGGTAGAGGAGGGCGGCGCTGCCGCCCTCAGGTCATTCGGCGATCAGCAGCTCGTCGTCATCGAGAGTCTGGCCACGAACGCGGCGGAACATGTCGATGAGGTCCTCGACGTCGAGGTTGCGGCGGTTGTTGCCTTCCACGTCGAGCACGATCTCGCCGCCATGCAGCATGATGGTCCGGTCGCCATAATCGAGCGCCTGCCGCATCGAATGCGTCACCATCAGCGTCGTCAGCTTGTTGGCGCCGACGATCTTTTCGGTAAGCCGCATCACGAACTCGGCCATGCCCGGATCGAGGGCGGCGGTGTGCTCGTCGAGCAGCAGCACGTCGCAACGGGCCATCATGGCCATCACCAGCGACACGGCCTGGCGCTGGCCGCCGGACAGCATGGCCATGCGGTCGGTCATGCGGTTTTCAAGACCGAGGTCGAGTTCGGCGATCCGCTCGCGGAACAGCTTGCGGCGTTGGTGGCCGAGCGCCAGCCTGAGGCCGCGACGCTGGCCCCGCTTGTAGGCGAGCGCGAGATTTTCCTCGATCGACAGTGCACCGCAGGAGCCGGCGAGCGGATCCTGGAAGACGCGCGCCACGCGGCCGGCGCGGGCGGCCGTGGGGAGCTTGGTGACGTCGGCGTTGCCGATGCGCACGCTGCCTTCGACGGGGATGACGTCGCCGGCCAGTACGCCGAGCAGCGTCGACTTGCCGGCACCGTTGGAGCCGATGACGGTGGTGAAGGCGCCTTCCTTGATGGTCAGCGACACACCGGCCAGCGCTTTCTTCTCGAGCGGCGTACCGCGCCCGAACACGACGTGGATGTTGTCGAGGACGATCATGACGAAAGCACTCCCCGCTTGAGGCGCGGCAGCACCAGGGCGAAGGTGACGAGAACAGCCGTGACGAGGTTGAGGTCCGAGGCCTGCAGGCCGAGCGAGTCGCTCGATAGCGCAAGCTGGATGGCAATGCGGTAGACGATGGAGCCGACGACGCATCCGATCAGGGCGATCAGAATGCGGCGCGTGCCGAACAGCGTCTCGCCGATGATCACCGCGGCAAGGCCGACGACGATGGTACCGACGCCCGAGGTGACGTCGGCGAAGCCGTTGGTCTGGGCGAACAGCGCGCCGCCGAGCGCCACCAGGGCGTTCGAAAGGGCAATACCCATGTAGATCTGGCGATCGGTGTTGATGCCCTGGGCGCGGGCCATGCGGGCATTGGCGCCCGTGGCGCGCATGGCAAGGCCGGCGTCGCTTTCAAGATACCGCCAGACGACGATCAACGCCACGATGGCCAGTACCAGCAGGAACATCGGCCGCACCATGAAGTCCCGGAGGCCGTTGCCGTAGAACGGGGTCAGCATGGTGTCGACGGAGAGCAGCGCCACGTTCGGCCGGCCCATCACCCGTAGGTTGACCGAGAACAGGGCGATCATGGTCAGGATCGAGGCGAGCAGGTTCAGGATCTTGAAACGGACGTTGAGCGCCGCTGTCACCAGCCCGGCAAGCGCGCCGGCCAGCATGGCGACGACGGCGGCGAGCCACGGGTTGACGCCGGCCATGATCAGCACGGCCGTCACGGCGGCACCGAGCGGGAACGTACCGTCGACGGTGAGGTCGGGAAAGTCGAGGACGCGGAAGGCGAGATAGACGCCGAGCGCGACGAAGGCATAGACGAGGCCGAGTTCGACGGCCCCCCAAAGGGCGATTTGACTCACGCGCAACGATCCTTGTGCTGGGCATCCCGGAACGGCCTCACCTGGCCTGGCAAGCGGGATATCCCGGCCGGCGAACCGGCCTTTCTTGTGGAGACGCGCCCCGCCGTTCGTGACGACGGGGCGCGGCGTCCTTGTTACTCGATCACCTTGGTGGCGCGGGCGACCAAGGCCTCGGGCAGGGTCACGCCCATCTTGGCGGCGGCGGCCTTGTTGACCACGAGGTCGGTGCCCTTGGCGACGGTGGCGGGAATGTCGCCGACGGTCTCGCCCTTCAGCACGCGAACGACGATGTCGCCGGTCTGCTTGCCGACGTCATAATAGTTGAAGCCGAGGGCCGCGACGGCACCGCGCGCCACGCTGTCGGTATCGGCGGTGAACAGGGGCAGCTTCGACTCCTCGGCGACGCCGACGGCCGATTCCAGCGCGGAGATGATGGTGTTGTCGGTTGGGACGTAGACCGCATCGGCCTTGCCGACCAGCGCGCGCATCGCGCCCTGCACCTCGGCCGTCTTGGTGGCGGCGGACTCGATCACCTCGATGCCGGCCTTCTCGGCTTCGGCCTTGAGAGCAGCCAGCAGCGACACCGAGTTGGCCTCGCCCGAATTGTAGAGGAAGCCAAGCTTCTTCACGTTCGGCAGGATTTCCTTGATGAGCGCCACATGCTCGGCCACCGGCGACATGTCGGAAAGGCCGGTGATGTTGCCGCCCGGCTTGTCCATGCTCTTCACGAGCTGGGCGCCGACGGGGTCGGACACGGCGGAGAAGACGATCGGAATGTCGCGGGTGGCGGCGGCGACGGCCTGGGCCGACGGGGTCGAGATCGGGACGATCACGGTCGGGCCTTCGCCGGCGAACTGGCGGGCGATCTGGGCGGCGGTCGCGGCATTGCCTTGGGCCGACTTGTAGACGAAGGTCAGGTTCTCGCCTTCCTTGTATCCGGCAGCCGCCAGGGCATCCTTGACGCCGTCACGCACGGCATCGAGCGCCGGGTGTTCGACGATGGCGGTCACGTCGACCGTCACGTTTTCGGCATGGACCGGCAGGGCCGCCGCAACGCTGGCGGCGAGAGCAAACAACAAGGCACGCATCGAACTTCCTCCGTCAGGGTCTTCGGCCGATCTCTGGCCGGGGTTTTGGACGGTCTTAGGTAATCCCGATGAGTGAATCAAGCACGGGAAATGCCGAGTGCGCACAAATTGATCGTCACCCATGGTGTTTGCGACGAAAAGCGCCATCCGGTGCCGTTATCTTGGGCTATTTGCCGGTGCTGCCGGCATTGGACGCCGGGTTGAGAAATATTGCGCGTAAATGACGTGTTTTGCATAAGTTTGCGATCGGCCGATTGACGCTTCGCCGGTCGCGGACATATGGTTCCGGCATGCTGAAGGAAGAGCGTTTCAACTTGATCCTGAAGGCCGTCGAAGGGCGCGACGCCGTGTCCTACGAGGAGCTTCTGACCATGGTCGACGCGTCGGGCGCGACGCTGCGCCGCGACGTCGACCAGCTTTGCGAAGCCGGCCGCATCCGCAAGGTGCGCGGGGGCGTGGCGCCGCTGATGGCGGCCGGTCGGCCGCTTGCCTCTTATTTCTTCGGGGTGCAGGCGCAACGCGCCGCCGCCGCGAAGGAGGCGATCGCCCGCCGCGCGGTGGAACTGGTCTCGACGCCCGACACATTGATCCTCTACGGCGGCTCGACCGTGGCTCGCTTTGCCGAGATGTTGCCGGCGGTGGGATTGACGGTACTGACCGACTCCCTGCCGGTGGCCAACCACCTTGCCTTCAAGACCGACAACCGGGTGTTCCTGACCGGTGGCGAGGTGCTGGCCCAGCAGGGCATCGTGCTCAGCCCCTTCGATGATCCTCCCGCCTTCCATGTCGCCGCCAGCACCTTCTTCATCGGCTGCCATGCCGTCGGTCCGGCCGGCATCATGGAAGACGATCCGCTACCGCTCAGGGCGGCGCGGGCACTGCGCCGGCAAGCGGCGCGCCTCGTCGTGCTGGCCGACAGCACCAAGTTCGGGGAGGCGCGCAGTCTGGTGGTCTTCCCGCTTTCCGAGGTCGACGTGTTCGTGACCGACGAAGGGATATCCGACAGCGATCGGCGCATGCTGGAGGACGCCGGCGTGGACGTGCTGATCGCGCCACTCGACCGAGACATCCGGGACGAAGCTCCGGCGGAAGGGGCGGCCGTTCCGTCCGTGCCTCAGGAGGCAACCGACAAATGACTGATCATCTCGACCTGCGCGAGGAAATGATCGCAACCTGCCTCAGGATGAACGCGTCCGGGCTGAACACCGGCGCGGCTGGCAACCTCAGCGTCAGAGTGGAGGGCGGGTTGCTGATCACCCCGTCCGGGATCGCCTACGACAGGATGCGGCCGGAGCAGATCGTCGAGATGGATTGGGACGGGCGCTATTACGGCGACTTCGTTCCCTCGTCGGAGTGGCGCTTTCACTACGATATTCTGAAGGCGAGGCCCGATGTCGACTCGGTGTTGCACAGCCATGCCATCAACTGCTCGATCCTCGCCTGTTGCCGGCTCGACATTCCGCCGGTCCACTACATGATCGGCGTATCCGGCGGCGACGTGGTGAAGTGTTCGGGATATGCGCCCTTCGGTACGGCGGAACTGTCGGTGGAGGCGCTGTCGGCGCTGGAGGACCGGATGGCTTGCCTCTTGGGCAACCATGGCGTCATCGCGCTGGGCAAGACGCCGGCCAAGGCCTTTGCCGTTCTCGAGGAGGTCGAGAACTTGGCGCGGGTGTACATCGGCACACGCATGCTGGGCGGCGGTGTGATCCTCGGCAAGGAGGAGATGACCGTCGTGCTGGAGCGCTTCAAGAGCTACGGAAAGCAGGCCGGCGAGGCCATAGACACCACCCTCAAGAATAGGGTCGAGCCACCGCCGCATGGTGGAGCGAGGCGCCACTGAAGCCTGGCTGAACAAAGATATCGGGAGGAAGGGAGAGAGACATGAACGGCGTTTTCAAGAATCTGCCGAAGCTCGGCATCCGCCCGGCCATCGACGGCCGGCGCAACGGCGTGCGCGAGAGCCTCGAAGACCAGACGATGGGCATGGCCAAGGCCGTTGCCGAACTGGTGACGGCGACGCTGCGCCATCCTACCGGCGAGCCCGTGGAATGCGTGATCGCCGACACCACGATCGGCGGCGTATCCGAAGCGGCCGCCTGTGCCGAGAAGTTCGCCCGCGAGAACGTCGGCGTATCGCTCACCGTGACGCCTTGCTGGTGCTATGGCTCCGAGACCATGGACATGGATCCGGTGATGCCCAAGGCCGTCTGGGGCTTCAATGGCACCGAGCGCCCCGGCGCCGTCTATCTCGCCGCCGTCCTGGCCGCGCACAATCAGAAGGGGCTGCCGGCCTTCGGCATCTACGGCTCGGAAGTTCAGGACGGATCGGATCGCGCCATCCCCGACGACGTGCGCGAGAAGATCCTTCGCTTCGTGCGGGCCGGCATCGCCGTTGCCACCATGCGCGGCCGCAGCTACCTCTCCATGGGCGCCGTGTCGATGGGCATCGCCGGCTCGATCGTCGATGCCGATTTCTTCCAGCGCTATCTTGGCATGCGCACCGAGTACATCGACATGAGCGAGTTCCAGCGCCGGCTGCAGCTCTCCATCTACGATCCTGTCGAATACGAGAAGGCGCTGGCCTGGACGCTTGAAAACTGCAGGGAGGGCTACGACCCCAACGGCGACAAGGCGTCGGATGCGGCGCGCAAGCGCTGGGAGTGGGAGACGTCGGTCAAGATGTGCCTGATCGCCCACGACCTGATGGTGGGCAATCCGCGTCTGGCCGAGCTCGGCTATGTCGAGGAGGCGCAGGGCCATCATGCCATCGCCGCAGGCTTCCAGGGGCAGCGGCAGTGGACCGACTTCATGCCGAACGGCGACTTCATGGAGACCATGCTGAACACGTCGTTCGACTGGAACGGGCCGCGTCAGCCGAAAATTCTCGCCACCGAGAACGACTGTCTCAATGGCGTCGGCATGCTGTTCGGCAACCTCCTGACGGCACGGGCGCAGATCTTCTCCGACGTTCGCACCTACTGGAGCCCGGATGCCATCAAACGGGTCTCTGGGCACACGGTCGAGGGCGCGGCGGCGGGTGGTCTCATCCACCTGATCAACTCCGGCGCCACATGCCTCGACGGCGCCGGCGAGATGGTCGTCGACAACAAGCCCGGCATCAAACCCTTCTGGGAAGTGACCGAGGAAGACCAGCGGCGTTCGCTCGAGGCGACGCGCTTCTGCCAGGCCAACCATGGCTACTTCCGCGGCGGCGGCTGGTCGACCGACTTTGCGACGCGCGGCGGCATGCCGATCACCATGACGCGGCTCAGCCTCGTTGCCGGTGTCGGTCCGGTGCTTCAGATCGCCGAGGGCGAGACGGTGGCGTTGCCGGAACGTGTCCATGACATCCTGGACAAGCGGACCGATCCGACCTGGCCGACCACCTGGTTTGCGCCGCGGCTGACCGGCGAAGGCCCCTTCAAGTCGGTGTATAAGGTGATGGCCGCTTGGGGCGCCAACCATGGGGCTATCTCCTACGGCCATATCGGCGCCGACCTGATCGCACTGGCGGCCATGCTGCGTATCCCGGTCGCCATGCACAACGTCGACGAGGAGGCCATCTTCCGTCCAAGCGCCTGGGCAATGTTCGGCATGGATCCGGAAGGCGCCGACTTCCGTGCCTGCGGCAATTTCGGACCGCTTTACGGCTGACACTGCACCAAGATGACGGAGGTCGCGGCGGATGTTCGCCGCGGCCTGCCGCTCGTGTCCACGGAGCCATCGGGACAATGACAAATCCGTTCGACGAAAATCCGGTCTATCGCTTCGGTTTCGGGGCGTCGGGCCTCGGCACGCTGTCCTGGGATGTGCCGGATGACGTGGCCGATTCCATTCTGGCCGAGGCTTGGGCGGAAGGATTCCGCTACTACGACACGTCGCCGCTTTACGGTTACGGTCTCAGCGAGCTGAGGCTCGGCCGATTCTTGCGCAACAAGCCCCGCGAGGACTATCTCCTGTCCACCAAGGTCGGCCGCTACTTCGTGCCCTACCGGCGCGGCGAGACGCCGGACCGGGGTGGCTGGGTGCGACCGCTGCCGTTGCGACCCGTCCTCGACTATACCTATGACGGTTTCATGCGGTCGCTCGAGCAGTCCTACAACCGGCTCGGGGCGCAGACGATCGATATCGTCTACATCCACGATCTCGACCGACGGAACCTCAAGGCCGGCTTTGATCAGCACTATCGCGAGACGCTGGACAGCGGCTACCGCGCGCTCGACGAACTCAGGCGCAGTGGCGATCTCAAGGCCATCGGCATCGGCGTCAACGAGGCCGACGTGGCTGCCGACCTCGTCTCCAAGCTCGACCTCGATGTCGTGATGCTGGCGGGGCGTTATACGCTTCTGGAGCAGCCGGGCCTTGCCGACTTCCTGCCGCTCGCCGAGAAGAAGGGCGTTGGCGTGGTGGCCGTGGGTATCTTCAATTCCGGCATCCTCGTGAAGCCGCCGGAGGCGGGTGGCAATTACGACTATGGCGCCGCGCCGCCGGAAATCATCGACAAGGCGAGGCGAATCGCCGCCGTCTGCACCGAGGTCGGCGTCGAGATGCCGGCCGCCGCGGTGCATTTCCCGCTGGCCCATCCCGCCGTCAAGGCTGTCGTCGTCGGTATGAGCAGGCTCGGAGCGGTCAAGCAGAACTTCGACTGGTACCGGGCATCGATCCCGCCGGCCCTGTGGGATCGGCTTAGGGAAGAGGGATTGCTGTCGGCCGGCGCTCCCACCCCTTGATGTATCATGGCGATCAGGTTGAGACAGCCTGGTCGTCCGTGTTCTGAAGACCCATCCCGCTTTTTGACATGATGCCCTGCCGTGGCCATTCGCCACGGCGGGGCTTTTATTGACTCCTGCCGGATGGACCATTCGTCGATGTTGGCCGGATTGGCTCTTGCCAAGGTTGGGTGATGAGTATAATTTGAGGGTCGAAATTTACCGGTGCCACGGAGGGCTTCCGGAAAATACGTCAGGGACTTGGAGGGACTGTCCTTGATGTAATCACATCAGATTTGACGGCTATCCGACAGGAGGCGTACGTCAGGAACTGTTTTTACTCGCGCGAGAGATTGCGCGGGTTTGTGCGCGTCGTAGGAGAACCTTTTGGCGAAGAGGAGAAATTTCTTCGTCAAATGGATGATGGTCACAACGCATCTACGCAATCAAAATGAGTTGCGTCCATCATTGCTTTGAGGCATCTATCCTCGCGTGAGGTACATCCCGAACCAACGGTGAAGCCCATGACGGGCATTGCTGGGGGAAGTGACCGGAGGATCAACCGTCCGGTCGTGGTTCGGGTGCAAGGAGGCCGCCGGGGAGGCGGCCGGGCCCGTGGGGCCTTCAGGAGGAGTGACAATGAAACTCTCTACCATTCTCTCGAGCACGATCCTGGCTGCTGCCGTTGCGTTGCCCATGGCCGCTCAGGCGTCTGCCGACAAGCCGGTTCTCGGCTTCTCGATCGACGACCTGCGCGTTGAGCGCTGGGCTCGCGACCGCGACTATTTCATTGCCGCCGCCAAGGAACTGGGCGCCGAAGTGATCGTGACCTCCGCCGACGCCAACGAGCAGAAGCAGGTCAATCAGGTCGAGAACCTGATCTCCCAGAAGGTCGACGCCATCGCCATCGTGCCGATGAACTCACAGGTGTTCGGCGAAGTCATCGACGAGGCTCACAAGGCCGGTATCAAGATCCTCTCCTACGACCGTCTGATCCTGAACGCCGACGAAGACGCCTACATCTCCTTCGACAACGAGCGCGTCGGTTTCCTGCAGGCTGAGGCCGTTCTCAAGGCCGTGCCGGAAGGCAACTACTACATGCTCGGCGGCGCCCCGACCGACAACAACGCCAAGCTGCTCCGCGCTGGCCAGGAAAAGGCCCTCAAGGCCGCCATCGATGCCGGCAAGGTGAAGGTCGTCGGTTCGCAGTGGGTCAAGGAGTGGAGCCCGACCGAAGCGCTGTCGATCATGGAAAACGCCCTGACGGCCGCCAACAACAAGATCGACGCCGTTGTCGCATCGAACGACGGCACGGCCGGTGGTGCCATCCAGGCTCTCGCCGCCCAGGGTCTTGCCGGCAAGGTAGCGATCTCGGGCCAGGACGCCGACCTTGCCGCCATCAAGCGGGTCGTCGAAGGCACGCAGACGGTTACCGTCTACAAGCCGCTGCAGCTGATCGCTTCGGAAGCCGCCAAGCTGTCCGTCAAGCTCGTCAAGGGTGAGAAGGTCGAGTACTCGGCCAAGCTCGACAACGGCACGAAGCAGGTCGACTCCGTCCTGCTGACGCCGATCCCGCTGACCAAGGAAAACGTGATGAAGGTCGTCGAAGACGGCTTCTACACGAAGGAACAGGTCGAGGGTAAGTGATCCTCTGACACTATCAACCGGGGCGGGCAAAACCCGCCCCGGCATGCTGTTTACCGATCGGGTCGGGAAGATCCGTCGGTCTGCCTGTCGACTGGTGATTGCCTTGAGCCGCCGCTTCGGCGTGTCGCGCGTGCGTCGCCTGAGGATTTGCGTATCGAGGCAGTTTCCGAGCGCATCGGGCGGGCGAATGTCGGCCGACTCTTCTGGCTCGGTCTTCACGCAGAGAACAGCGAAACGCGTCGCGGCCTCCTGCAAGGATGCCGTGCCGGGTCGGCAAGTCGCGGGGGCGGCGTGTTGACTCGTATTCGGCAAAAAGCCGGTTTTGGGAAGCGACGGGCCTTCGAGGCCTTTGGCTCCGATTGGAGATGGATGGCGCGCGAGGCCTGACCGAGGCCGTTCGCGCCGTCGAAGGGAGTGCGGTCCATGTCAGACTATCTCTTGGAGATGCACGACATCACCAAGGACTTTAATGGCGTCAAGGCGATCGATGGGATTCATCTCCAGGTTCGCCGTGGCGAATGCGTGGGGCTTTGTGGCGAGAACGGCGCCGGCAAGTCGACGCTGATGAAGGTTCTTTCGGCGGTTTACCCCTATGGGACCTGGTCGGGCCAGATTCTCTGGGAAGGCAAGGAACTCAAGGCGCGCAACATCCGCGAAACCGAGGAAGCGGGTATCGTCATCATCCATCAGGAACTGATGATGGTGCCGCATCTGACCGTGGCCGAGAACATCTTCCTCGGTTCCGAGCCACGCAACAAGGCGGGCTTCATCGACTACGACCTGATGAATGCCCAAGCCGAGAAGCTGATGGCCCGCCTCAAGATGAGCGACATCAACGTTGCGCTGCCGGTCTACAACTATTCGGGTGGCAAGCAGCAACTGGTTGAGATCGCCAAGGCGCTCAATAAGAACGCAAAGCTTTTGATTCTGGACGAGCCGACCTCGGCTCTGACGACCTCCGAAACCAAGACGCTGCTCGACCTCATCAAGGAGTTCAAGGCCAACGGCATGGCCTGCGTCTACATCTCGCACAAGCTCGATGAGGTTGCCGAGATCGCCGATACGGTAACCGTCATCCGAGACGGCACCCATATCGGAACCCTGCCGATGGCCGAGCTCGACACCAACAAGATCATCACCATGATGGTCGGCCGCGAGATGAAGAACCTCTTCCCGCGTGAGGCCCATACCATCGGCGACGTGGTGTTCGAGGCGAAGAACGTCTCCTGCTGGGACGTCACCAACCGCGAACGCAAGGTGGTGGACAACGTTTCCTTCGAGATTCGCAAGGGTGAGATCCTCGGCGTGGCCGGACTGGTCGGAGCCGGGCGAACCGAGCTCGCGTGCAAGCTGTTCGGCTGCTGGAACGGCGACAACGAGGGCAAGATCTTCCTCGAGGGCAAGGAAATCAGCGTTCGCGCGCCGCGAGATGCGGTGAGGCTCGGCATCTGCATGGTGCCGGAGGATCGCAAGCGGCATGGCATCGTGCCGCTGATGGGCGTCGGCTACAACATCACCATGTCGGTGCTGAAGCGCTATACCAGCGGCGGATTCATCCAGTCCGAGGCCGAACTGGCCGAGATCCAGAACCAGATCATTCGCATGAAGGTCAAGACGGCGGAGCCTCTGCTGCCGATCGCCTCGCTGTCGGGTGGCAACCAGCAGAAGGCGGTCGTCGCCAAGATGCTGCTGCCCGAGCCGAAGGTGCTCATCCTGGACGAACCGACGCGCGGCATCGACGTCGGCGCCAAGTACGAGATCTACAAGCTGATCTTCGAACTGGCCAAGCAGGGTGTCGCGGTTCTGATGATTTCATCGGAAATGCCCGAAGTACTCGGCATCAGCGATCGCGTTCTGGTCATGGGTGAGGGCAAGCTGCGGGGCAACTTCGTAAACGAAGGGCTTTCGCAGGAGAAGGTTCTCGCCGCCGCCATTGGACAACCGACCACGGAAGCCGCCTGAGGCGCCCCTTTCATAAGAATACCGGTGTACGACCATGACACTTACCAAAAAAGACGTCAGGAAGTTCCTGTCCGAGTACAAGATCGTCGCCCTCCTGATCGTCATCGCGATCATCTGGGCCTTCTTCGGCTACCTCACCTATGATTCCGAACTGGGCGGCTCGCAGTTTCTGACGCCGCGCAACTTCTCCAACCTGCTCCGCCAGATGGCGATCACCGGCATGTTGGCATCGGCGATGGTGTTCGTCATCGTCGCCGGCGAGATCGACCTGTCGGTCGGCTCGCTGCTCGGCCTTCTCGGCGGCATAGCCGCGGTGCTCGATGTCACCTACTCCTGGCCGCTATGGGCCACGATCGTACTGGTCATCGCCATGGGCCTGTTCTTCGGCCTGATGGTCGGCTGGCTCACTGCCTATCTCGGCATTCCTTCCTTCATCGTGACGCTGGGCGGCCAGCTTGCCTTCCGCGGCATGGTGCTCGGTCTGACGGGCGGCATCACCATCGCCCCGGTGAGTCCCGATCTGAAGTTCATCGGCCAGGGCTACCTGCCGGAGTTGGTCGGCGACGCCGGTGGCGTGCTGCTGTTCCTCGTGCTGGTATTCCTCGCCCTTCGTACCCGCATGAACCGCCAGAAGCATAATCTGACCGTTGCGACGATGCCGGCCGAGGTTGGGCGGCTGCTGTTTGCCGGCCTCATCATCCTGGGCTTCGTGTTGACGCTCAACGATTATCAGGGCGTTCCGGTGCCTGTGCTGGTCCTCCTGGTCATCCTCGCCGTGTTCACCATCATCGGCAACAAGACCACCTTCGGTCGCCACATCTACGCCGTCGGCTCCAATATGGAGGCAACGCGCCTGTCGGGTGTGAATGTCGCCTATGTGAAGATGATGGTGTTCGCGCTGATGGGCCTGATGTGTGCCTTCGCCGGTCTGACCACCACGGCCCGTCTGGCGGCCGGTACGCCGTCAGCCGGCTTTGGCAACGAGCTTGACGCCATCGCCTCCTGCTTCATCGGTGGCACGTCGATGCGCGGCGGCGTCGGCTCGGTGTCGGGTGCGCTGGTCGGCGCGGTCATCATGGCCAGTCTCGACAACGGCATGTCCATGATGGGTATCGACACCTTCTGGCAGCAGATCGTGAAAGGCATCATCCTGGTCGCCGCCGTCTACATGGACATCGTGTCCTCGGGCAACCAGCGCGGTTGACGGTCTCGGTTCGCGCCTCGCAAGGCGCGGCCAGCCATACGACAATGAAAAACCCCGGTCGCCGACGCGGCCGGGGTTTCTTGTGTCCGAGGCCCAGCGCAGAGCCGGGTAGGGCAATGGTGTCGCCGTCTCCGAAGGGACAGAGGCTTTCCGCCTCACTCCCTCCAGGTTTGCGCCAGCACCCGCAACCAGTTGTCGCGAGATAGCTTGATGAGCTCGGCCTCGTCGTAGCCGGCCTGTCGCAACGCACCGACCAGAGCCTGCTGGCCGGCGGCGTCGCCGATCTCCGAGGGAATGGTGGCGCCGTCGTAGTCGGACCCGAGGCCGACGCCGTCGATGCCGAGGTGTTCCACCAAATGGTCGACGTGGCGCACCATGTCTGTGAGCGGCGTCGCCGCGTTCTCCTGGCCGTCCGGCCGCAGGAAGGAGGTGGCATAGTTGAGGCCGACCATGCCGCCGGTCTCGCGGATGGCGGCGAGCTGCCGGTCGGTGAGGTTGCGCGTCACCGGGGTAATGGCATGCACGTTCGAATGGGTGGCAACGAGCGGCATCTCCGATGTCTTGGCGACATCCCAGAAGCCTTGTTCGGTGATGTGCGACAGATCGATCATGATGCCGAGGCGGTTGCAGGCCTTTACCAGGCGCACGCCGGCCTCGGTGAGGCCGGGCCCGGTATCGGGCGAACTCGGATAGGCGAAGGGGACGCCGTGGCCGAAGACGTTGGTCCGGCTCCACACCGGACCGAGCGACCTGAGACCGGCTGCGTAGAAGAGGTCGAGCGCATAGAGGTCTGCGTCGATGGGTTCGCAGCCCTCCATGTGCAGCACGGCGGCGAACACGCCATCGTTGATCGCCTGGCGAATCGCAGATGTTGACGTGCAGAGCCGCCAAACCCGCTCGCGATCGAGCCGACGCGCGATACCGGCCATGGCGACGGCTGCCGCAAGCGCTGCCGGTTGGTCGAGCGACTCGGCCAGCGGTGACACATAGCGGCCTTGCTCGAAGGTCGGGCGCGGCCCTTGCCTGGACGGCACGAAGATGGCGCATAGGCCGCCGACGAGCCCGCCGGCCTGGGCGCGCGGCCCATCGATATGACCCGCGGCGATGCCGTCACGGAACTCGGCGACCGGATCGCCGCCTTTGCCGGACGTTTCCCACAGACGCATCAGAACGTCATTATGTCCATCGAATACAGGCTGCATTGCACATCGCTCGGTCAGAAGAGTGGGGCGCCCCATGGGAGACAGGGCTGGAAGGTGTGGGGATGGATCCCGGCGGCTACGCCGGCCCCATCGCATCCGTAGGGATACCAAGTCGTAGGAGTCGCACCGCTGGAGGTCAACCTATGTCAGTGGTGCTTTCCCGTTGCGACACATCTCGGTTGATCGAGAGGGTCCTATTCGGCTTGGCGGATAGGAGAGAAATTTACTCCGGTTTGCGCCGGAGCAAAGTGCCGGGGCTGCGCCATGCCTATGATTAGGCCACAGACCAAGCGGAGAAAAAGCATGACCGACATTGCCACCCGGGATCTCGAACTCGATGTGCGCGGACTGCCTTGCGTGAATCGTCGCGCCATCATCTTCGGTAGCTTCGACAGGCTGGCCGATGGCGAGTCGCTCGTGGTGATCAACGATCACGAGCCGGTCGGCTTGCGTGGCCACTTCGAGGACATCGTGCCGGGCCGTTATCGCTGGGAGGCGCTGCCGCGCGTCGACGAGGCCTTCCGCGTACGCATCACCCGTTCGGCGTTCGATCCGGAGCTCGCTCGCGAAGGTGCGGCGGCGCTTGCGGCGCTGGCTCGTCACAGCTGCGATCACTGACAATCGTTCTTCCGCTCGGGGCGGAAAAACGGAACGGGCGGCGAGGCTTATGCCACGCCGCCCGTTTTGTCATTTCGATAGACGGTCTCAGAAGCGCGGCTCGACGCCCCAGACGTCCTTGGAATAGCCGCGGATGGTGCGATCCGAGGAGAACCAGCCCACCTTGGTGGTGTTGAGGATCGACCGTTCCGTCCAGCGGGCCCTGTCGCGGTAATCGACGTCAATGGTCCGCTGGGTCTGGAAATAGGACTGGAAGTCGGCGGTCACCAGGAACCAGTCCGTGTGCCAGAGACGGTCGGCCACCTCGTTGAAGCGACCATGGTCATCCGGCGAGAAGGTGCCGTTGACCATGGCGTCGATGGCACCCTTCAGCGTCGGGTCGCTGTCGATGGTGGCGTTGGGATTGTAGCCGCGCTGACGCAGGCCGGCGACATCGTCGGCGGTCAGGCCGAAGATGTAGATGTTGTCAGGACCGACCCGTTCGGCAATTTCGACGTTGGCTCCGTCGAGCGTGCCGATGGTCAGCGCGCCGTTGAGCGCCAGCTTCATGTTGCCGGTGCCGGAAGCTTCCATGCCGGCCGTCGAAATCTGCTCAGAGAGATCGGCGGCTGGAATGATGATCTCAGCCAACGACACGTTGTAGTTGGGTAGCACTGCCACTTTCAGGCGGTCGCCGATGATCGGGTCGTTGTTGACGATCCGGGCGACGTCGTTGGCCAGCTTGATGATGCGCTTGGCGATCTGGTAGCCCGGCGCCGCCTTGCCGCCAAAGATCTTGACGCGCGGCGTCCACTCGGCACCCGGGCCGCGACGGATGGCCTGGTAAAGGGCGATGGTCTCCAGAATATTCAGGAGCTGGCGCTTGTACTCATGCATGCGCTTGATCTGCACGTCGAACAGCGCGGTGGGATCGACGCGCAGGCCGATGCGCCGCTCGATTTCGGCCGCGAGACGCACCTTGTTGGCCTGCTTGGCGGCGGCAAACTTTTCGCGGAAGCTGGCATCGGTTGCGAACTTGGCCGCTTCCTCGATCTTGTCGAGATTGTCCACCCAGCCGTCGCCGATCGACTCGAGCAACAGGGCGCGCAGGCCCGGATTGCACTCGTAAAGCCAGCGGCGCGGCGTGATGCCGTTGGTTTCGTTGACGATGCGGTCGGGATAAAGGACGTGATAATCCTTGAATACCGTCTGCTTCATCAGCTCGGTATGCAGGGCTGACACGCCATTGACCCGGTGCGAGCCGACAAAGGCGAGGTTGCCCATCTTGATCTCGCTGCCCCACTCGATGATGCGAATGGCATCGAGCGAAACAGGCAGGTTGCGCCCCTGCACCTCGGCGAGGTGATGGTAGTCGATCCACTCGATGATCTGCATGTGGCGCGGCAGCACCTTGCGGAACAGGTTGGTGTTCCAGCGCTCAAGCGCCTCTGGCATCAGCGTGTGGTTGGTGTAGCTGAGGCACTGGCGGGTAATGTCGAAGGCTTCCGGGAAGGTCAGCCGGTAGTCGTCGGCAAGGATGCGCATCAGTTCGGCGACGGCGATCGCCGGATGCGTATCGTTCATCTGGATCGCGACCTGATCGGGCAGCTTGCGGATGTCATCGTTGTCTTCGAGGTAACGACGAATGATGTCCTGCAGCGAGGCGGAGGTGAAGAAATACTCCTGCTTGAGGCGGAGTTCCTTGCCTTCGGCGGTCGTGTCGTCGGGGTATAGAACGCGGGAGATGGTTTCGGCGCGGATGGTCTTTTCGGCGGCCGACATGTAGTCGCCATGGTTGAAGCGACCGAGGTCGAGCACCTCGACCGGGCGGGACGCCCAGAGGCGCAGCGTGTTGACGTGGCGCCCCTTCCAGCCGGCGATCGGCGTGTCATAGGCGACGGCCTTCACCGTTTCGTCGGCGCGCCAGTAGGTGGCGCCATGGCCGTCGAAAGAAATCTGGCCGCCGAACTTGACGAGATAGGCCATCTCGGCGCGCTCGAACTCCCAGGCGCGTCCCGAGACCAGCCAATCCTCCGGCTCTTCCACCTGCCAGCCGTCATGGAAGCGCTGGCGGAACAGGCCATGATCGTAGCGGATGCCGTAGCCGTGGGCCGGAATGCCCAGCGTCGACATGGAATCGAGGAAGCAGGCGGCGAGACGGCCGAGGCCACCGTTGCCGAGGGCGGCGTCGCTCTCCTGTTCGAGCTGGGCCTGATAGTCGATACCGAGCTCGGCGCATGCGCTGCGAACCTGAGCTTCAATGCCGAGATTGCAGACCGCGTCGTTGAGAAGGCGACCGATCAGAAACTCCATGGACAGGTAGTAGACGTGCTTCTTCTGTCCGGCATGCGAGGCCTTCGTGGACTCGAACCAACGTTCCACGACCTTGTCGCGTACGGCGAGCGACAGAGCCATGCTCCAGTCCTTGGCCGTCGCGCGGGACGGATCCTTGCCGACGGCGTAGGCTAGCTTGGCGCGGACGGCGTCCCTGAAGGCTGCTGCCGTGAGCGCAAGCGGCTGGCCGGCGGAGCCGCCAACTTCATCGATCCTGGAGGTGTCGTTCATCGGTGATCCCTGCGGTTTCGATCGATTATCGCCGATGATGGTTACGAGGTGGTGACCGAAATCTTCGGCAACACCGTAAAGCCAAGTACCGCCACCAGATAATCGTCGCCAAGACTACACGGCCGGCAGCCGTGTCCTCTTGTGCTGGACACTGGCGAGCACCGTCGCGCCTGTCTAGGTCTCGGGGACCACACTCGCGAAAAAACGCGAGGAAATGCGGTTTTGTTGGTCTATTTTTGCATATCTCGACCAAATTTTAGTTTGAGATATGCAAAAACTGCAAGTCTAGGCGTCGTCCGTCACGCCCAGATCCTCGGCGGAGAGCCAGAAGACCTCGCCCTCGGACTCGGCCGTGTCGAGCCAGACAAAGGGTAGGTCGGGGTAGGTCATCTCAAGGATTTCCCGATCGCTTCCGACCTCGCAGAGAAGGCCCCCTCCCGGATTGAGATGGTCGGGCGCCGCTTCGATGATGCGACGGACGATATCCAGGCCATCGAGGCCGCCGGCAAGCGCCATCTCCGGCTCGTGCCTGTACTCGTCGGGCAATTCGGCCATGGCTTCATCATCGACGTAAGGCGGGTTGGTGATGATGAGATCGTAGCGTCGGTCCTCCAGCGGAGCGAACAGGTCACCGTGATGGAGGCCGACCCTGCCGTCGCCGAGGCGGTCGATGTTGATCGCGGCCACGTCCAGCGCGTCCTCGGACAGGTCGACGGCGTCGACCGCGGCGTTCGGAAAGACCATGGCCGCGAGGATGGCGAGGCATCCCGAACCGGTGCAGATGTCGGCGACCGACAGGACATCGTCGGGATCGCGGATCAACGACTCTTCGCCCTCTCCGGAGAAGGCTTCCGAAAACAGCAGTTCGCCGATGAACGAGCGCGGCACGATGACGCGCGGATCGACGACAAAGGGCACACCCTGAATATAGGCCTTGCCCACCAGGTAGGGCGTCGGAACGCGTTCGTCGATACGACGGTCGATACGCTCGACGATGAGCTGGCGTTCGGCGCGCGTCAGGCGGGCATCGAGCCAGGGATTGATGTCGTCGATCGGAAGATGCAGCGACTCGAGGATCAGGAACACCGCATCGTCGATCGCCTCGCTCGTGCCGTGGCCGATGCCGATCTCGGCGGCGCCGTAGCGGCTCATGGCATAGCGCAGGAGATCCCGTACGGTGAGAAGGTCTTCGGCAATGTCGGTCACGGCAATGTTCCGGATGAAAGAGGCGCGGCTGCTATGGCACGGCGCGGAGCAGGCCGCAATCCGGCATGTGGACGCGCGGTCTGGGCCGTCTCGAAAACGTGTCTTGATTTTGCCGCTTTGGTGGGCCATGCCCCCGAGCGACGCCGACGGCGTCCTTCGTCACCGAACCCCCGAGGGGTCATGCCTAGCAACGATCACAGTCGATTGACCATGCCGCCCGAGGCCGTTGCACTGACCTGATCCCTTGATCGGCTCACCTGCGACCGGCCTCTGGCGGCCGGCCAACAGAGAGGTGAGCCATGAACACCACCATCCGCTTTTTTGCAAAGCAGCTTCGCCGGGTGACCGCTTCGCGCGATCCCAACGAGCTTTTCGCCGAGCGCCTCACGTTTGGTGAGCGCTTGGCCGACCGGGTCGCAACCGTCGGCGGTTCCTGGTCCTTCATCATGGGCTTTGGGGCCTTCCTGGTCGTATGGACGGTGATCAACACCGTGGTGCTGGCCGCGCGCGCCTTCGACCCGTTCCCCTTCATCTTCCTCAACCTGATGCTGTCGATGCTCGCCGCTTTGCAGGCGCCGATCATCATGATGAGCCAGAACCGCCAAGCGTCGAAGGATCGCTTCGAGGCGCGTCTCGATTATGAGACCAACCTGCGCTCGGAAGCGGAGATCGCCGGGCTGCACGCCAAGATCGACGCGCTCACCGTTCAGATCGACCGCCTCGTCGCTCTGCAACTGCCCGTGCTGGATGACGAGGACGCTCCCGTCTTGTCGCAGCGCGTGCCAACGGCGTGGAGAGAGTGACAGTCGGCGAGCAATCGCAGACACAGATGGTGGGACAGCAGATCGTACCCGGGCCTTGGTGCCGAGGCGTTGCAGTCAATGCCGACGCGCCCAGGAACCGGGCGGCGTATTCGACGTCGCTCGAGCTGCCGACGGCATCGCAGATCGCTTCGGCAGGGGGCGGCCCCACCGTCCTTTTCGATCCGCGTTATGACCTCGACTTGCTGTCCGGCGCCCGTCTCTAAAACGTCAACACCGACGCGACGCTGGGCATTCTGGGGCTTGGCATCACCAAGTCCGGCGGCACCAGCGTGACCTGAGTCGATCCGATGAACGGGACCCGGTTCAGCGCCAGTTGTCAGACAGCCTGTACCTGACCTCCTGGGCCTTCGCGGGTGGTTTCGACGTCGGGTCGAAGTTCTCGTGGACCTGTTTGCCGGCCTCGGATGCAAACTCGACGACAAGTACGCGATGATCCTCGGCTATCGCGGGCTGGCCGTGGATTACGAGCATGGCGACCACAAGTACCCCATCGCCGGCCTGAAGATACGTTTCTAGATCATCGATCGACCAGAGTGCGGATCTGCTCCCTCAGGTCGAATGATCCTCCACCAACCGCCCCCAAAAGTACCATGGCCCGCCAGTCCGATCGGATTGGCGGGGCATGGTGTATTCGGCATCATCCGCGTGGGTTGACGCGGGTCAGCCCATCGGGAATTGTGCCTGCAGCTTGGCGACCATCTCCGGGCTCAGTTGCTTAGCCAGCTTGGCATTGTAGGAGGCCGATGGCATCGGCGCGATGGTCGGGTCGTTCGTCGGGTTGAACGTCCGGATGTCAGGCTTGATCAACTGCAGCGCCGCCACGGCGTACTGGCGCGAGATCGCCGCCGGCGTACCTTCCTTGACGGCGGGATCGACGTTGATCGTCTCGATCGACACCGAGTAGTCGCTGTTCAGGAAGATGCCGAAGGTGCGCAGTTGCTGCGGGAAGTCGCGCAACGAACAGGTCTCGACGTGCCAGAACCCCTTTTCTGGAGCGTTGACCGGATCGGGCGAAACGAAGGCCTTGACGGTGTTGAGGTGGCGATGCCCGGCAAGCCACATTAGGAGGTTCGGGTGGCTGTGCAGTTCGGTCAGCAGGCCTTCGATCGTCACCGCGTTCTGCGGGTCGAGCCACCAACTCATTTCGGAAGTCGGCTCGCTCGGCTCGACGCCGATCGGGATGTGGGTGGCGATGATCATCAACTGGCCGGCGGCGTCGCCGTCCGCCAGCTCCTTCTTCAGCCAGGCCCAGCGCGCCTCGTCGAGGAAGCCGTGACCGTGGATGTCGAGGGACTTGTCGTCGTCCTTCTGGGTGTCGTCGAGGGAGATCACCTTGATCGGCACGTCGGCCTTGGGCACGAAGCTGAAGCAGCCGAAGCCCTTTTCCGCATCGGCCAGATCAAAGCCGTGTCCGACCGGGTTCGATGTGGTGTTGAAGAACTCCTTCAGCCATTCGGCGGTCCGCAGGGAGTGGCGATCCGGATCGGCGGCAACCTTGGGCGGCGTCGGGAAGTCCTTGACTTCACCTGCGAATTTCACGTCGCCGTACGGCTTTGAGCCGTCGAAGACGCCCATGTAGTAGGTCCGTTCCGCGATCTTGCGCGGATCGCCCAACACGTCGCCGGCCGCGAACATCTCGTCGGCGACGTAGGACTGCCTGAGGTCGGCGCGAGGACCATGATCGACAGAGACCGAGCCGAGCCAGAAATGGTCATGATTGCCGAGGACCTGATACCAGGGAATCGACTTGTCCAGTCCGACGGCCTTGAACGGCTTCTGGAAGTCGACGTCGTCGGCGCCGAGATGGTCGCCGGAACTCGGGTGGATCATCTTGCCGTCGAGGACGTCGATGTACCACCTGAGCTCGTTGTACTGCGTGCTGTTGGCGGCGTCGCCGAGCGAGATGCCGAAGTCGAACGGCTGCGTCTTGTGCATCAGATTGATGGTCTGCACCGCCGCATCGAGCACGTGCGTCGTGTAGAGCATCACGCCGGAGCACAGCGACGTCGTCACCGAGATTTCCGGATGCAGGCGCTGGATGTAGATGCCCTGGTTCGGGGCTTCCTTGTCGGTGATGTGAATGTCGCTGATGGCGAAGAACGTCAGGAGACGGTGCTTCTGGTCGACGCTTGCAGCCTCATAGGCCTGGGGCATGAGATCGGTGCGGGTGACCGGTGCCTCGCCCTTGCCATACGTCCAGGTGCCGATCCCGGCCTCCTGATACCTGGCGATCTCGTAAACCGCGACCTTGCTCTCGGACAACTGCGCCGGAACGATCGTTCGGTCGGCGGTCGTCAACGCCTCGGGCTCGATCGGATACTCTCCGGCCGCGTTCTGGGTCTTGGGGTCGAAGGTCGCCGCGCTGAGCTTGCTCATCCCCCAAGCCGTGACGGTTATCGCCAGCACTCCCGCTCCGAAGCTGCGGCGTGTCATCGTGTTCAAATGAGTATCTCCATGTTTCGCAACTGCAGGGCGACGACCGTCGCTTCTCCCGATCCGTATCCAGATCATGAGACTGATAATGCTGTTGAATTAGAGGGTGTGGAGTGCCTGCTATTGCCGACTGGAAGGCGCCTTTCCCGGTGCATCGCAAGATGCGATCGCCAGAGACGCCGCCGCTTTGGAAAGTATCCAATTTGTAACGGCCGCCCTTCCGGGACTCCAATAGTTGGCATAGAAAGTCATCTTATTTGGTATTATTATGAATTTCTAAGGCCAAGACTAGGGCTAGGCACTTTACGAACTGTTTCGACTGCCGGATTTGATGGTTAGTAGAAGTCGTTATGCTCGGTCCAGCTTGAAGGGCTTGGTTCAAGCCAAGGACGCACGGGCGTGACCGCGCATGAGGGCGATGTCGCTTATGGTAGGGGCGGCGGTCTGCGGCCTTCGCTTCTGTTGGCACTATCGGAGACACGATAGCCCATAAGCGCCCGAAGGGGCGTCCGCACCGGCTAACTCGCGGGTGGCAGCCGCTCCGCTGACCGCATCCGGATGTTGCTCGGAAGGGCGCTGATGACGAGAACAGAGACATCCTGTTCCGAACGGTTCGGTCTGGGGCTTAGGATCCGGGACCCGTGTCGCAACCGACGGATTGAAGGTTGCGCACCGACGGGCACTTATGGCGAATCTGTGTCGATACCGGCGGTACTGCCGGTGCCGATTATCAAGATGAGCCAGGACCGTCAGGCGGCGAAGGAAGGCTTCGAGGGCGGTCTCGATTCCGAGACCAACTGCGCTCTGCACATCAAGGCCGATCTGCTCAATGCTCTGATCGAATGGCCCGTCGTTCTGCAACTCCATTGATCGGCGAGCGGGAGAACGGTGTTGAGTACCGGGCTGCCTGCATGAAGCCATTCGGCCGACGGCCGCTAATCAGGTGCCATCCTACGTGTCTTAATCCGTCTCTGAACGAGGGATGTGGAGCAGCCAGTTTTCAGGAGGAGTGAACGCAACTCCGGGGTTGTGTTCCAACGCTTGATCACATTATGTTCCGGTGGTGGCTGGCGCAGACGCGGTCCATCTGATGTGCTCCGGGGAGGACACTGTGGGCTTTTTTACCAAGCAGTTCGTGGATGTCATCCAGTGGACCGAAACTGATCCGGGCATTCTGGCCTATCGCTATCCAATGGAAGGCATGGAGATCCAGAATGGGGCACAGCTTGTGGTACGGGAGTCCCAGCAAGCGCTCTTTTTCAACGAGGGGACTTTCGCCGACCATTTCGGGCCAGGCACGTATACGCTGAACACTCAGACTTTGCCGATACTGACGTATCTTCAAAACTGGGACAAAGCATTCGAGTCACCGTTCAAGTCGGATGTCTACTATTTCAATTTACGCGAACAGATCGATCAGAAGTGGGGCACCCCGCAACCGCTGACCGTTCGTGACAGAGAGTTTGGTCCGCTCCGCATTCGTGCCTTTGGCAACTACGCATATCGCATCCACGACATTGAGACCTTCTGGCAGAAACTATGTGGAACAGCCGAAAAACGTCTTTCTTCGGAAATAGATGGGCAGCTCAGAGCGTCGATTATCACTGCCTTGGCCTCTGGAATCGGGACAGGCGATATCGCCTTCGTCGATATGGCCCGACATCAGGAAGAACTGGCCCGGAGGATGGGCGAAGCCATAGCCCCTGCCTTCGCCAATTATGGCTTGGAGCTTACCAACTTCGCGCTCCTCAGCCTGACCCTGCCGGAAGAGCTTGAGAAGCACTTGGATCGCGCCACTTCAATGCGAATGGTCGGCGATCTCGGCAAGTACACCCAGTTCCAGGTTGCCGACTCTGTTTCTCAGTTCGCCGCCGGTAGCGATGGGACGGCGGCGGCGGGCGCCGGCATTGGTGCGGGACTCGCCCTTGGTCAAGCGATGGCCCAGGGATTAGGCGTTGCAAAACCAGAGCAGCCGACTGATGGGACCGCAGCCGATGATGTGATCACCCTGATCGACAGGCTTGGTGATCTTTTCCAGAAAGGTATACTCACGCAGGAAGAGTTCAATGCCAAGAAGGCCGAACTGCTGGCAAAGTTGAAGTGACCATGCGCCAATACGCCTGTCCTTCGTGTGGCGCGCCAATCTACTTTCGATCTGTACAGTCGGTCTTTGCCACCTGCGGCTATTGTCGAAGCACCGTCGTCCGTCGAGACGTCGACATCGAAGCTATCGGCAAAGTGGCGCAGCTCACCGAAGACATGAGCCCGCTTCAAGTAGGAACCGTCGGCCAGATCGATGGCTGCGGGTTCACGGTCTGTGGCCGCGCCAGAATGGCATGGGACGATGGAACCTGGAATGAATGGTACCTACTCTTCGACGATGGCAATGATGGTTGGCTTGCTGAAGCTCAGGGCTTTTATGCCGTCAACGTCGCAACGGACCTCGCATCCCAATCCTTGGTGTCGCAGAAATCTGGCCGATCCAAGCTCGACCTCAGTCCGGGGCAGTCGATTTCGGTGGCCAATCGTTGGCTGACGGTCGTGGACATCAAGCGTGCGGTCTGCGTTGGCACAGAAGGCGAGTTGCCGCGAGTCACCCAATCCAACAGCTCATTTACCTCGGCTGATCTCATGGGAAAGGATGGTGGTTACGCCTGCATCGAGCTGCACAACTCGCAAGCATATGCCTTCATTGGTCGTTACGTTGAATGGGACGAGATCAAGGCGGCCAACTATAGACAATTTGAGGGCTGGTCGTGAGCGTATCTGAAGCTGCTTTCTCTCAAGCTCCCATCGAGCCTAGCGTGTCGTCCCGGATTCCTCTTCCCCCGAGGACATTCGACTGCCCGTCTTGCGGCGGTACGGTTGTCCTGCGTGCCATCGGTCGCGCGGTAACTGCGATCTGTCCAAATTGTTCATCTGTCATCGATGTAAACAACGAGAACTTCAGGATCGTCGAGACGGCTCAATCGTCTACTTGGCCTACGCTTCTTGCGATGGGCGCACGCGGTAAACTAGATGGGATTTTCTGGGAGATCATAGGCTACACACGAAAAACCGATGCTACCGGAGCTTATCCTTGGGACGAATACCTTCTGTTCAACCCTTACTATGGCTTCCGATTCCTGTCGCATGAGGCGGGGCATTGGACTTTATCGCATGTCATAAAGAAGAATCTTTCTGTCCGTCGCTCTGACACTCGCATTGCTTTCGAGGGGCGCGAGTACAAGATATTTCTCCGAGGTGCCTCGGTCGTGCATCACGTGCAGGGCGAGTTTTACTGGCGTGTGAAAGTTGGAGAGCGTTGGGCGACTGCGGAGTATATCTGTCCGCCTTATTTGCTGAGCGTCGAGGAGAACGACTCCGAAATCAACTTCTCTTTGGGTCGGTATGTCTCTCGCACAGAAATCATCGAGGCGTTTAAGTCCGAGGGATTTCTGCCATTGCCGTCCGGTGTCGGTGCCAACCAACCGTCCCCCTTCGAGGGGCGGAACGGGAGACTCTGGAAGCAAGCGATTGGTGCGGTTATTGCCGCTTGCCTTGTGCATTTTTTCTTCTTTGCTGGAAGCAACAACAGAGCTGTGTTCCAAGAGACCATTAATGTTCAAGCGACGTCTAAAGGCATACCGGTTACGACGAAGCCGTTCGTATTGCGCTATGGTGGCATTGTTGAAGTTACAGGCTATGCTCCGGTCCGTAACGATTGGGTTGAACTGAGCCTTACGCTGGTCGAAGAGGGGACGGGTACAGAGCACACATCGGTTATGCCGATCGAATATTACTTCGGTTCGGATAGCGATGGACCTTGGTCGGAAGGTCGGCAAGTGGAGGAAACCTATTTCTCTGGTGTTTCCAAGGGAACTTACAGACTGATGGTTGACGCAGACGGCGGGGCCCTGTCGCTGGGTTCCTCACAGTCCGTGAGGCTCACCGTCGTAGACGGAGTCGTTGATTCCACCAACCTGTTGGCGGCGCTTGCGCTCCTTTTGATCGTCCCTGTCATCCAACTGTGGCGACAGATCGCCTTTGAGGGGCGACGTTGGGGGGGGAGCGATTTTAATCCAGACGGCTCACAAGGTGACGATGATGACTAAAGTCTACATGGGCTTCGCAACCGTCGTTTTGATCATGCTCGCCGTAGCGGACCAATTCGGACTTGGCGTGTCGAGTATCTATAAGGGGAACTATTCTCTTTCTTCGCGATCGACTATGGGCCAGTTTCACAAGTAATTCTTAATTCTAACTGATGGAATCCGAAATGGATGTGGGAGACGTTCTTCAGCTGCAGTATATAGTCGCTGCGCTTGTCTATTCAGCCGTTGGGGTGGCTGTGTTCTTTGTCAGCTTCCTTCTGCTCGATCTCTTAACGCCCAAGGTTTCGGTGTGGAGAGAGCTCGTGGAGAAGCAGAATTTGGCGTTCGGAGTTTTCCTCGCCGGAGCCACTCTTGGAATAGCGATCATCATCGCGTCTGCCATTCACTGACGAATAGTATATCGGCGATGTCGACAAGTTTCCTCGGATCGTCTGGTCATCGCTGGCAAGCAAGGTTCTGTTCGTCTTGGCTCCACTTCTCCTAGTTTCCGTCTTCGTCATTGCTACATGTGGCCTGATCTATGAGTTGATTGCTGGGACACTGGCCAGTTATCTGCTTGGTGACTCCGTTACGCAGTTTTCGACCATCATCGGATGCTACCTGTTCGCAATGGGCATCGGCTCATGGCTTTCCCGCTATGTGCACAGGAACCTGCTCGGGGTCTTCGTGCAGGTGGAGATCTTGATTGGGTTGATCGGCGGCTCTTCGGCGGCGCTGCTCTTCGTGCTTTTCGAGCATGTTCATTCGTTTCACTTCCTTCTCTATTTTGTCGTAACGACTATCGGCATTCTTGTCGGGCTCGAGATACCGCTGCTGCTGCGCATTCTTCAGGATCGCTACGAATTCAGAGACTTGGTCTCCAAGGTTTTCTCCCTGGACTATGTAGGGGCGCTATTCGCTTCGGTGCTGTTTCCGCTGGTGCTCATTCCATACATGGGGCTGGTACGCACCGCATTCGCCTTTGGAGCCGGAAATACGCTCGTCGCGGTTTGGATGTTGGTGGCGCAAAGAGAGCGCATTCCGGGTTACATATTGCATCTGATCATGGCCGTGGCGGTATTAGTCGGGCTGTTGGCGGGGTTCGTCTATTCTGAGCGCATACTGACTTTTGCGGAGACCAGCACCTATTCAGGCAAAGTTATCTTTGCAGAATCAACACCTTACCAGCGCATCGTCATTACTCAGCAATCGGGTGACCTGCGTCTGTTTCTCAACGCAAATCTTCAGTTCTCTTCAGTGGATGAGTATCGTTATCACGAAGCACTGGTGCATCCTGCCCTGTCGGCTCATCCGCTACCCAGAGATATTCTAATCATTGGTGGAGGCGATGGTCTCGCTCTGCGCGAGGTTCTCAAGTACCCCTCCATCAACAGGGTTACGATGGTGGATCTCGATCCCGAGATGACGCGGTTGTTCTCGACCAATGCATTGCTCACCAACCTCAACGAACGAGCATTGTTGTCGGATAAGCTGAAGGTAATCAATAAAGATGCGTTCACCTGGCTTAAAGAAGAGAGAGATTTGGGAAAGACCACGACCTACGATGTGATCCTGATCGATGTTCCCGATCCATCGAATTTTTCCATTGGCAAGCTTTACTCCCTGACCTTCTACAAGCTGCTGAGAACTGTGACGAGTGCCAACTCCATCATCGTAGTGCAGAGCACCTCGCCGTTGGTGGCCCGAAAGTCATTTTGGTGTATAACCAACACCCTAGAGGCTGCGGGATTCCAGACTGCTGCCTACCATACCTTCGTGCCGTCTTTCGGCGAATGGGGGTTCACGATCGCTGTCAACAAACCGTACGTCAGGCCGACCGCTTATCCGGCCGGGCTGCGATATGTGGATGTCGAGACAGCGAACGAGATGTTTCACTTTCCGCCCGACATGGCGCGAGTCGACACCAAGATCCAGCGGCTCGACGATCAGGCGCTCATTAGGTACTTCGACGAGGAATGGTCGAAGTACTTGATTTATTGACCCTAGGCGGCACAGCGACCATGAAGCTGACAAGGGGACAGTTCATCAATGGCGGTCTGATTGCGAGCGCTGCGGGCGCTCTGTCGCTCGGTGCACTTGGTGCCCGGTGGCAAGCCCGCAGACCGCCAGTTTACCCCGGCCGAATGGTTGGTGCCTCCCGCGACCTTGGTCATCTGCTGCGTCAGGCCGAGCTGCCTCACGCATCCAACGAACTCTACACGCGAGTGGTGGTTGTTGGGGGCGGGGTGGCGGGCCTTGGCGCGGCGCGGCGCTTGTTTAAAGCGGGCGTCAACGACATCCTTCTCCTTGATCTTGAAGAGGGGCTTGGTGGCAATTCGCGCGGTGGCGCCAATGAGGTATCCGCTTATCCGCTGGGGGCCCACTATGTGCCGATTCTGACACAAGAAGCGCGGGCCGTGCGCCGGCTGTTTGAGGAGCTTGGCGTGATCGTTGGAGCGGATGCCCGAGGACAGCCGATCTACGACGAGTATATGCTTGGCTTTGAACCCAAGGAGCGCCTGTTACGTTTCGGACGCTGGCAGGAAGGGATGGTGCCGGCCATTGGGGCGACGCCGGAAGATGAAGCGCAATATCGGCGTTTCTTCGCCTTGATGAATGAACTCAAGGAGCGCCGTGGCTCCGACGGGCGCCGTTTATTTGCGATTCCGATCGATGAGAGCTCCGTCGATCCGGTTTGGCGGGAGCTTGACCTCATGACCATGGCGAGCTGGATGGACAGTCAGGGATTCACGTCCCAGCTGCTGCGTTGGTATGTCAACTACGCCTGCCGTGACGATTATGGCACGACCTATAATGAGACATCCGCATGGGCAGGTGTCCACTATTTCGCATCTCGCAACGGGCGGTCGGCCAATGCCGAAAGCGACGATGTGGTGACTTGGCCGCAGGGCAATGGCTGGTTGGTGGAGAGAATGGCCGCGCCACTTGGGTCATGCATCCGTACCCGATGGCTGACGACACAGGTCGTGACTTCGGATACGGAGGTCAATCTCTACGTATGGGACGCCAATGAGCGGGTCATGAGACTGATCAGGGCGGAAGCCGCAGTTTTGGCGACCCCTCGCTTTGTGACCAGCCGGTTGCTGCCCGAGACAGCTAAGGATGCCGGCGCCTTCTCGTATGCGCCGTGGGTGGTCGCCAACATCACGGTTGATAGAATGCCCGAAGGAAATGGGGCTGCTCTCAGTTGGGACAACGTTGCTTTTGACGGTCGGACATTGGGCTATGTTGTCGCCACCAACCAGCAACTTGACGCAAAGCCACTCTCTACGGTGCTGACGGCCTACTGGCCCCTCAGCCACGCGACTCCTGCCGACGCTAGGCAGGAGGCTCTCGGACGTAATCTGGATGAATGGCAGCACCTTTTCGCAGACGACCTCATCTCCATTCATCCCGAACTGTCTGGGCACATTCGCTCGATCGACGTTTGCATTTGGGGACATGCGATGATCAGACCGGTACCCGGTTTCATTTGGGGAGACGCTCGGAAACGTGCGCAGCAGCCGCTTGGCCGCGTGGCGTTCGCTCATTCGGATCTCAGCGGTATTTCCATTTTTGAGGAAGCCTATACGCGTGGTGTTCATGCTGCAGAGCATATCCTTACGCTGCTGGAAGTAGATCATGAAAGTGAACTCTGACAGCGCCCTGGAAGCTGCCGTTGTCAGTGGCTCTGCGGCGGTCGGGTGGCATCTGCTGGTCGACTTCTATGAAGCTTCCAATCTCGATAGCATCACAGTCATAGATGATGCGTTGCGTCGGGCGGCCAGTTCCTGCGGGGCCACCATCCTTGACGTGCGACTGCACTCGTTTGGTGAGGGCGCGGGAATCACGGGCGTCGCGCTACTGGCCGAATCTCACATCAGCATCCACACGTGGCCCGAGGCTGCCTACGCGGCGGTCGACGTGTTCATGTGCGGCAAGCTGGATCCGCGCCTTGCGTTGCCCACTTTACGCGCCGCCTTCCGGGCTCAATCGGAGCACGTCAAAGAGGTTCGTCGCGGTGGCGGGCAAACGTCATCCACTGCTTGGCGTTCTTGATCCAGTCGTCGGCGAAGCGCGCCCTTTATTCCCCATTCAAAGGAACGGCGGCGGCTGTCTTCATCGAACGCGCAGAGTGCCGCCGATCATCCGGACCTTTGCCGAGAAGGAATCAAAGGAACCAGGTGACACTTCACGGCACCGCAACTTCGCTTCGCCGCAACAATTTGAATTTAGGGAGAAGTGTTGGGTGGTACGGCCTACGGGACGACGTACCATCAATTACTACAAGTCGTTGACTGACAACCGAAATATACTGTTTTTAGGGTGCGATGAGGCGTCAACGGTATACATTTTGGTATACATTGCCGCCCGGAAACCGCCTCGTCAACGCCGAAAATCGGGCATGCCCATGACGAGTTATGGTGACGGGCAGGGGTTGGTAATACTACCAATATGAACGAGTGAAAGGCGATGGCACGCTGATTATGTCGATGACGACATAGACTGTTTCGGTCCCCCACGAGGGGTTAGAATAAAGCCAGAGCCAAGCTCAATGGCCTCAAGTTTTCATTCCCCTTGAGGGGTAAAAAAGAGCGGCCCGTTTGGACCGCTTTTTTGCATTCGGCACCGGCGCCCCCTATGCTTCGCGAACGATTTCCTGGGCAATTGCCATGGCAATAAGTTGCGCCTCGGTCGCGGCTCCGAACCGTTCGGATAGCCGATCGAAGATGGCATCGATCGTCCGCATGGATAGCCGGAGATGGGCGGCGATGGCGTTCCGGGAATGGCCTTGGGCGAGCAAAGACAGAACCGTCGAGTCCTCGCCCGAGAGCGGTTGAAACCGTGGCGAAAGCGGGATGACCAGCCGAGTCTTCGTGAAGGACAGCAGGAATTCAGCCCGTTTCTTGTTGCCGCCACATGGCAGTAGCAAGCGGTCGTAGACTGCGAAAACATCCTGGATTCTCGTCCGGACGGTATCCATTGCCGGAGCCGCACTCTCACGGGCGTCGAGATAAAACGGCACTAGCGAGGACTGCACGTAGGTCGCGTCGGCGTACTCGCCGAGGCGTGTCCATTTCGCCCGCATATCGACATTATGACGCCGGGCTTCAAGACGAAAATCGTAGGGGTCAGACTCCGCAACATTGTAGACTGTTATGTTCGTCGAGGAGTCGGCAATCCGCTCGCATCGGTCGAAGAGACCGAAAACCGATTGGACATCGTTCGGCTTTGCCGAAGACCACGCGCTGATTGCACAATCGAACGCATCGAGCATCGAAGCCACCCATTTTTTGAATGTATCTATGAGTAGCGCTCTTTAGTGAAATTACAGCCGCAAATATACATACAACCGGATGTTCACCCTTAAAATTCAATCGCCCATCGTCCCAGTTCCACCGTCATCATCCGATGGCTGCGACGACGGGATGATGACGGCTCGATATCGCCAGATGTAGATTGCCGAATCCGTATTCGCGGTCGCAGAGGCGGCCGAAATCAGAGTTGCGAATCCGATGGCGATGAGAGCGGCAATGATGATGCGCATGTCGGACTCGATTTCTGAGTTGCTGCGGGTTTCGGGCCGGATGTCGAGCGATCCGGCGTGATCAGTTTGAGCAATGATCGCCGTCCGGTGCCACGCTCCCGGAACAGGCTCGATGCGGGGGAAGCGGGGCCGCGTCGGTTTCGGGTCGCGGCGGCGATCAGGCGGGCACCCGCAGCATGCCATGCGGCGGCGGCCTGTCGCTGCGAACGACGAACGGCGATGGCCAGCCGAGGCCATTCGTCGTCAGGAACGGTTGCGAAAAACGCCTGCAGCTCGATGTCGTCGGCCACGGTCATATTCGGACCTAACCAGTCGTCCCAGCGCTGCGCCGGCGTTCGACGGCATCGAACGAGTTCATCGGGATCGGCCTGTTTTGCCTCGGTCTCGGTGATCGTCGTCCAGCCGATCCAGTTGCCGGGGAGAAACAAAACCGCCTTTTCCCAGCCGGGAACGGGCCGACCGCTCGCGCGGCGGCCGACGTAGATCCGCACCATGTCGTCGCTGGCCCGAGCGTTTTTCATTTCGGCCTCCACGCCTGGTCCGGCGCGGGGGTGGGGGCGGAAACACTCGGGAATGGAACATCGAATCCCT
The DNA here is from genome assembly GCF_950100655.1 of Pleomorphomonas sp. T1.2MG-36. Lineage (NCBI taxonomy): Bacteria > Pseudomonadati > Pseudomonadota > Alphaproteobacteria > Hyphomicrobiales > Pleomorphomonadaceae > Pleomorphomonas > Pleomorphomonas sp. T1.2MG-36. The sequence continues at coordinate 433,162 of NZ_CATNLY010000001.1, read as the reverse complement.
CGTCGCGGGCATCGTAAATGTTCTGAAGCTCCTCCCGCCCGACTTTACCCCAATATTCGATATCATCAACGATATCAATCGGTTGCATCTGCGCGAGTTTGGCACGCTGCTTGTCGTCGAGATACGAGCCAACGAATGCCTGCAATCCTACATCCAGTTTTTTAAAGGCCTCCTGGTTGCCTCTTGCGGCGTTGACGAGCAAATCGGCGTCTTTTGAGAGTTCCTTGACATTGGCAAGAAACTCTTCTTCGCTCTCATACCAGTCCATGTCAAATTGTGTCATTTCTTCCTCCATTTTTTGCAGTTCAACCATTGTTTTCGTGACGAACGAAATACGGATCACGTCGGCCGCTGTTCGTCCGGCGTCGGGGCTTCGACGGTTGGTTTGGCGATCGAGCCAAGGGCATCGGGATCGTGATCGGCTTCGGCACTGCCTTTAGCGCGCCAGTTATCCAGCTCGGCGACGATGTCGAGCGGACGCTGTTTAGCGAGTTCGGCTCGCTGGTTGTCGTCGAGATATGAGCTGACGAATTTTTTCAAATCCGGATCGAGCTTTTCGACGGATTCGAGGTCGCCTGTGGCGGCGGCGATCAGGAGATCGGCCTCGGACGCGACCCGACGGACGCCAGCGAGGACCTGTTCGTCGGCCTGCTTTTGAGCAACCTCGGCTTCCCATTTTTGTCTGAGGTCGTCGGATGCGGTGTAGCCGATGACGGTCACGCCCTGACGCTGCGCTTCGAGCCAGAGATTTTCGCGGAATTTTTCTGGACCGTGCGATTCAAGCTGCCCGCCCCATTCGTCCGCCGCTTTTTCTACAAGGGCACGAACGGCCTCGTCGCTGAGAGCGCCATGGACGGCTACATAGTCGCCGATATCACGGAGACGACTCTCGCCGACCGCGATCCAAGCCCCGTCGGGACCCTCGGTAACGTCGTGGTAGCCTCTCTCTCGCCATGCATCCGCGAGGGTGGTAACGGCGAATTCGGTGAGGGGCACCGGGCGACCGTCTCGGCGCCCGACAGCGGCGGTTTTTTCGAGATGAGTGACGACACCCCTGGACCCGATGACGGTTTCGGAAAGTGCACTGGCGAGCATCGTCGCCGATCCGGTCGGCCCCCAAACGGAGACCCGGCTGCCACGCACCTCGACCCAGCCTCCATCACTAGTCTGGATGCGGGTGCGATCGCGGCGGCGAACATCAACAAGGTTGATGTCGGCTGCGAAGGGCAACGGATCGAAGTCGGGGAATCGCTGGCGGAGTAGGCCCGTCTTGTAGTCTGTCTTCGCCTCCGACGACGAGAGCCGTGGGAATCCTCGTTTCATCTGGGACATTTCACCCTCCGTTTTTTGTAGTTCTGACAATGTTTCTCGATGTTGACGCATGGCACCAACAGCGGCCGTCCGCCGATCATGCAGCCGTCGGCGGCGAACCGACGCCATTCGACGCTCGCCGATTTGCGGTTCGGGCTCGCGTGGGTCGTTGCGCGCGGCGTAGCTCCGAGCATCGGCACGGCGTTGAGAACCGGCATCGCGGAGAAGGCCGTTGACGATGTCGGCCACACGGGACCGTTCGATTTTGAGCGCCTGGCCACGCTCACCGCCCTGCCGGCCGCCGGATTCGAATAAGCGGGCAAGGTCAGCGTTCCGGGTCGCCGCGAATCCGGTTTCGGTCGCGGAATCGAGCCGCCTCGGGGTGAGCATAATGTGGGCGTGGGGCTGTTCCTGGCCGTCAGCGGCACGGGGACAATGGATGGCAACATCGGCGACGGCACCGGCATCGATATACGGCGCGACAACGGCCTCGACGAATTCACGCCATCCCTCGCGAGGGAGGTCGCGAGGGATGCTCAGTTCGACTTCGCGGGCGCAGACGGCATCGCGACGACGCTCGGCCGCCTCAACCCGATTCCAGAGTTCCGCGCGATCCAAGGACCACGCGGGAGCGTTTTCGGGGGCAAGGACGAAACTCTCGACGACATGGCGCTTGCGGCTGAAATCGAATTCCTTGCCGGTCCGGGAGTCGACGATCACGCTCGCGGAACGGTATGCGGCGGCGGCCGTGGTGCTACGGCCTTTCGACCGCTGAATCACTTTTGCACTGAGGTGAAACAGGGCTTCGGATGCGGGGAGCGATGTCATGGGCGGGCTCTTAAGCGTCGGTCCATGATAGCCGATGACGGATTCGAGAGGTCCTGAGACCTCGAAAATCCGTTGTTCGAGGGGCAGTCGGAACGGTTTTCGACTGCGGGGAAAACATCGGGGCACTTAAGCGTCGGCTCAAATTCAGGGGCGAAATCAATGCACGGGTTTTCGAGTATAAAACGGCCTTGAAAACGGACTCCGGCCGTATCACTCGCGCCGAATGTAGAGTTTAAGCGCCGTCCGAACATGTAATCCACCTCCAGAAGTCTCCAGACAGGCAAGCTGCGTCACTTGTGACGCTTAAGCGCGCCTTTCAGGAATGTCTTCATGGGTTTCATCTTCCTACCGTACTTGTGCCGGCGCAATATCAGGTGAATTATAATCTCAAACGGAAAGGCAACTTTGGAGGGATTACATGGTCGATTTGTCGGCGCTGAAACAGCGAAAGGCCGAACTCGAAAGCCGCCTGGCTCACACCGAAACCGCATTGAAATCGGCGAAGCGGGCCGACGACTCTCGCCGGAAAATCATCATCGGCGGAGCTGTTTTGGCGGCGATGCGGGCGGGGGAAATCGACGGATCGACGGTGCGCGGAATCCTCGGCCGACATGTCGCCGATCGCGACAAGCGGCTCTTCGATGGCTCGTCGCTCGCGATCGGGGAGCCGGGACAATGAGCTCGATCGACATAACCGCCGCTCCGGACCTATTCAGATCGCTCCCCGCATCGGACTGGTCAGGTCGGATGATCGATGCGATTTTCGGCACGGCCACGGAGGCATCGTCGGTATCTGCGCTGCTCGGAATCATTGCATCCGGCCTGGTGATCATCGGCGCTCTGTGGATGGGCTATGGCATCCTCAGCGAGATCGTGGGCGCTGCGAGAACCGGACGGCCGATATCGGATTCATCGTCCGGCGCTTGGATGGCGCTCCGACCCGTCATCGGATTCGGAATGCTCGTTCCGATCAGCGCGGTAGGTCTCTCCGGCGTCCACTATCTTGTCAAAGAAGTGGCAACGATTAGCGCCAATCTGGGAAACGCGGTCGCTCTGCAATATGTTGAAAACGCAACGGTTTCAGGCAATTCATCGTTACCGATTTCAGGCTCCGGGCAATCGCTCGTTTATGGGTTGGTGCGCGCCGAGGTCTGCTTGGCCGTGCGATTGCGGGCTGGGCGGACGCTCGGGGAGGAGACCACTCCAGCGGCGCGGATTCCGGCCGCATCTGGGATAGCGATCCAGAGCGGTGAACGGCGGAGTTGGTGGACCAACGAGGTCACGGAGGCAGGGCGAGTCAGCGGATACGCATGGGACTATGGTCCGGCGTGCGGCTCCTTGACAGTTTCGAACCCTGAAAATTTCGGAGATTTCGGAACGACGCGGAGGCAGGCGGTTGCGGCTGCGGTAACGGCCATCCGAGATATGAGCATCGGAGAGTCGATTGCACCCGTGTTTGACGCGCCCGGCTCTTCTCCGAGGTCATCGGGAGACACCGACACACTGAATAAATCGATCGTCGCGTCGTGGCGAAACAGCGGCGCTTTAGTTGGCCGGCTCGTTGTGCGTCTTAACGATATTGCTAGTGATTATGACCGCACGATTTCACTCGCCGCGCGGTCGACGGCAACAGCATCGGACACGGGGCTCAGGGAAAAACTCGTTGAGCATGTCAGAGCATGCGGCTGGCCCTGCGTTGGCGGATACTATCGCATACTCGGCACGTTGAATCTGGCGGCGGCGTCGGCGGCGGCTGAAAAGCCGACGATAACCCGACCCGATTCGGCCGCATGGGGGCTATATGGATCGAGCATCGGAGAGGCGCTGAGACTCATTGACAATCAAATACTTGTGGAAGGCGAGGATGTCAGGTTGGAGGCTGATGATCTCCGGACGCAGGCTGATGACGATGCGGAATCAACGTTCTCGAAAATAACTCAAAGCATTACTCAGCCGCTCAAAGACTATTTTACACAGTATAACGGGTTTTCGGCAGATCCGATTTCAGATCTCATGAATACCGGAAATCACTTACTGGTGGCGTCAGAAACGGCGTTTGGGGTCGGAGCGGCGGCGTCGGGAGGTGCACACTTTTTCGGGTCTGCGGCGGGCTCGGTGTTCGATTTTCTGATGCGCGCGGGATGGCCTGCGATCGCGGCAGCATATGGTGCCGGGGTCATGCTGCAATATATTAACCCAATGATTCCATGGATTTATGTTACTTTCGCATATCTCACATGGGGCTTAGAGCAACTAGTCGCTTCGATCGCGGTCCTTGTCTGGGCGTTCGGGCATCTGAGGCTTGATGGTGGGAGCTTCGTCGATCGCGCACAGGTATATGGATATGGATCGCTGTTCATCTCGATTTTACTCCGCCCGGCGATCATCGTGGTGGCATATGTAGCGGCAATATCCGTCAGCATTGTTGGACTGAATTTTCTGAAATACTCTTTTTCATTCGCCTCTGACGCAGCGATAGTCGGTTATACGCTCGGGGTATCAGGTGTTTTGGTCTATGGAATACTTGTCGTCGTGGTCCAATTTGTCGCGTTCCATTTCATTTTCCGGTCGATCCTGACCGCTCCAGAACGCGTCGGGCAGTGGCTCGGATTGCAGATATCGTCCTGGCGTGAGGGCGAGGGCGGCGCGGTGATCATGGGTGCGATCGGCGGGCGGCTCGGCGGCATGGGTCGCGGAGGGCTACCGGGAGTCAAAGGGGGCGGCACGAAATCGGCGTCGGCAACACCGATCCATGGAGATGGGGCTGGGGCGTCGGCGGGGCCGGGAGTATCACGGCCGAATTGATAAAGAAAAGAGGCGGTTCATTTGTGCCGCCCCTTTTGTTTTCAGTCACGACCCACGTCAATCTGTCTTCATGATCGCGGCGGCGAAAGCACGGCGATATTCTGGCGGTAAGCAGCTAATTCTCCATAGGACATTGTGGCGTCCGCCGACTGCCTCGGCGGCATCGACATCGCCGGCGGCCATGAGAGCGGCAGCGACCACAAAGCGCGGGAAGTCGCCCATCTCCAGCATTTCAGGCACTCCGACCACTTGGGAGTACCAGTCCGCCGCGCGGCCTTCGGCGTTCCACGCTATCCGTTTGGCAATGACCGCGTCCTGGAGGCCGGCCCAGGTCTCGATGGTGTCGATCGGGATCATCGGCAAGACGCGACGCAGCAGCTCGCCTCCGATACCATCGCGAAATGCTTTGAAGCTCAAGTCACTGTTTTTCATCCGGCTTCCTTTCTTGTTCAGTGAGCGTAGAACGCGGGCACTGGTCCACGAGGGGCGAGATTCACAGTCACGAGATCGCCTACGATTTCGGCCTCAATGTCGTCGTCGTCTGGGCAGTGACCGCAGATCGTCAGCCCCGCGACCTCGACGGCGTCGATGATCTCAGCATCCGTCGCGCCCTCGGCCCGCATTTGCACAGCAATCGCGGCGGCGGCCTCGGCGACTGTCTTTATGAGCGGGCAAATGCTGCATGCCAGGAGTCCACAAGCAACTGATTTCATTGAAATATATCCAGAAGAGCGAGCGCTATAAAGCGCCCGCGAGGTGAAGGGCAATCAAAGTGGTGATCGGCGTCAGGATCGGCAGGAGGGCTGCGATTTCGGCCCAGTGATCGCGGATGCGGTAGTGCATGGCGGCCTCCTCAGTGACCGAGCCACGCGACGAACGCCAGGATCGCGAGGAACCATGCGAGGGTTATCGCGGGTGCGAGGGCGTAGAGAACGGCGGCGAGGGCGCGGCGAAGGCGGTAGGACATCGAACTTGCTCCTGTTCCCGACCGCCTGTGGCGGTCATCATGGCCTCCGATATCGTCGATCCGGGCGGGTAGCTGCCTGTCGCACGGCGACACGCTGGCGCTTGGGCATGAGCGTCAACCCGATCCGGACTCGATGTAAGGAAAAAGCCTGATGACTGCTGGCGGTCAGGTTAGGAGACCAGATTTCGAGATCCAGCCGGCCGCGACGATGACAACACAGAACGCCACGCCGAGCGCGATTTTGTCGGATTTAGTTGCAGCGGCGAACGCGTAGATTACGGCAATGACCGCGAAAACAGCATTGCTAATGCCGATCATCTCAGTGATCAGCCACCCGACCGCGATCATGATGCCGCTGTCGCCAATAGCTTGATTTGCAAGCGATTTCAGTTTGTTAATCATGGCGCACCTCCTCTTTGGCCTCGGCGTCAGCATAGTGCCGCACCCAATCTCGAATTTCTGAATCAAAGAGGTTCCAATCCTCACCACTCGGGTTTCGCCCGGCGAGTTCACGAAAGTCAGCCGTAAAAGCCTCGGTGAAAAACTCTCCGTAGTCAGCATTGGGATCGAGCGCGCCGTTGATGATCGCATCCCCGGTTTTATCGGTCTGGATGCGAAACTCTTCGACGGCATCGGTAGCAGCGCCCGAATCCTCGGTCATGTAGCGAGCGGCGAGGTAGAAGGAGACCTCCGCCGCATCCGCGAACACGACCTTCAGCGCGTATCCTTCGTTATGTGCGCTGGACATTAAGTCGCTGATATCAAGATTGATTTTTGTCATGTTGCAGTCCTTTTCGTCTTGTTCGCCGTGGGGAGTTTCATGACGGGAGGCTGGCCCTCCTAGTCGCCGTCCGCATCGCGGGCGGCGATTGAGCAGGGTCAGTGTCACGCGTCGATGATGAGATCGCCGAAGAGCGTCGTGAAGCGATCGGCGTCGAGCTCGGCCTCCTCGGCGAACGCCATCGCGTCGGCCGTATCGATCGGCCGGATGCCCCCGCCCCCGGCTTTACCGCCTTCGACACGGCCCCCCCACCGGCTCAGGGCGCCACCCTCGCCAGCGAGAAAAAACGCGCCCTTCTGCGTCCGGTAGAGCGTCGTATCCTCGTATCGAAAATCAGACCGCGACCCGATATCGATGCCGCACACGCGATCGGCCGTGTCGGTATCGTACATCCGGCCGTCAACAACTCTTTTCATATCAAACCCTCCGTTGATCAGGCATTTCCGAGAAACGCGCGGGCGATTTCGAGGGCCTTCGGATCAGCGGCCTCCGGGTCGAAAAAATAACCACGCGCAGCGGCATCGCAGATGCGCCGGGCCTCGCTCATCTGCCCCTTCGTGGCCTCCGCGACCAGAGCATCGATCGTGGCCCGCTGCTCGGCGGTGCGGGAGTTATAGAGTCGGTCCATATGTGGTTTCCTTGTTCTGTTGTCCGCCTGTGTGCGGGGAGGCTGGCCCTCCTAGTCGCCGTCCGCTGATCGGGCGGCGATTGAGCAGGGTCAGAGCGGGCGTCGGTTGTCGCTCTGGGGCACGTTTGATGCTGAAGAGGAAGCCCGCCCGCAGCGGGGCGGTATAGGCGTCATGCGTCAGACGATAGCCTCTTCGCCGTCGTCGGGGAGCGGCGTCGCCATGCCGGCAATCGCCACAGCGGAAGCCGCGCGGAGGGCTTCACGAGCCGCGCGGAGGGCCTTCGCGGGGGTCGGGTATTCGTCGAAAAAGATCACATCGACATCAAAATCGATCTTGATGATGTGCCAGTACTCGCGATCCGGGACCCGTCGTCCACTTCCGGTGGTGTAGTCGCCACCGAATTCAATTACATCGTTGGCCTTGACGGTGGTCAGATCGACGATGCGACCGCGCTGCGGCAAGTACGTACGAGTCATCCTGGCCGCGTTCGGACCCGCCAACACCGCACACCAGTTGCCCCCGCGCTTGTGGGTGCAAAAGCACGGCGACTCGACCGATCCGCCGTCCATAGGCCATCCGCTGTGCTCTTCGCCGCCGGTCATCTCGTCCGCCGCGTCGGCGGTCTGGATCTCACTCATTACACTCTCCATCTTTGCTCGGCCTCGCCAATACCTGGCATCGCCGTTCACGTTGCCACCGTAGCAACACAACCATTGGAACACGTCTACGTCGTCGGCGCAACAGTTCAGGATAAGTTGATGTGGTCATAGTTAACGTGCATTTTCGGACATACACCTTATGTCGTCTTGTCATCTATTTCGTGTGCATGAAATTAGTACTGCAAGTTAACCGTATATTGAGGCGACGAATCCGTTACGGTGTTTTTTTATTTCGCGCTCATCGGATTCACAATTTCATTTATTTCGCGCTCATCGGATTCAAAATTTCATTTATTTCGTGCTTCGGATGGGAATTAACCAACTGCGAATCCGCTGCGGAACGGATTCCCTTCTCAAGGATCACGAGACTGAGAGCGTCGTGCGTTCGCTGAGCGAGGCGGTCAGCGATGGGGTTGACGGCATCGACGGCGGCATAGGCTGGCTTTGGTCCTGCCCCCATGGGGGTGGGACCCAGCATCGAAGATGCGTGAGACAGCCGCCGACCAGGCCGTCACCATCGGGCCGGCTCCGGCGACTATGCGGGAGGAGCGGTCGGCGGTACGCCGATCAGGGCGGGACACGTGGCCCGCCCGGAAGCGAGGGAGCATCGTCGTTGGAAGCCAGATGGGGAACCCCGAGCGGGGAAAATTTGGGTAGGGAATCATACAGGCCAAACGGCCGAAGGCCTCTGGCGGCCTCGCAGGACGGTTTTAGAATCGCGTTAAACGGGTGGAATGGCGGAAATGGTTGGATTTACGACTATGGCGGGAAAATGAAGGTTTGGGGATTCCGATCCCCCTCCGGGCCTATCGGTCCGGCTGCGGTCCCCCAAGGGACCTCACGCCCCACGCGGGGGCGACTTCGGTTCTCCGCCATCGGATCGGGTTAACCCGATCCTCGGCGTTGCGGATTGGGCTAAGCGGCAACGGGCAACGAGTCGTCCCACGGCGGCGGTTCGGACGGTGCACGATCCTGCGACGACAGCCACGACTCATATTCGATCAACGCGATTACGTCCTCATCATCCTCATCATCGCCGAGGGACGGCCGGGCAGCATGAGACCACCATTGAGCACCATCCGACGATGATGGCGGGGTGAAGTCGGATGGGACAGGACGGAAAGGCAAGATTGTGGCTGACGGGACAGTTGCCGGGGCATCGTCACGGTCCGAGCCACCATCCTGAACCGTGGTGTGATGTGATGATGGAGCGCCGGAACAAACCCGTGCTATTTTTCTAAGACTGTCTGTCGTACGCATTTTAACAGATGTTTTCGGGGCCTTAGAAACAACGGTCGCCGCCTCGCCCCAAAGCCGCAAAACCGTTCTGTACGCGACTCCGGCGCGATCCGCGACGGCGGCCTTGGTGATCTTCAAGCCTTCGGCACGAAGGGCTTCTATGGCCTGCCGGATCGCGTCTATGGAAGCATCCCGACGGGTGCCCGCAGCGTGCCGCCCGCCAGCCGCCTGGCGGTCATGAAGCGACAGACCGGTGAGAGTGCCGCGAAGGACACCCGGGTGTGCCGTCCGACGGCGGGCGGACGGGTCGAAGTGCCGCGCTGCCCACCGACAAACGGAACCTAACATCGCCATCGCCTTGCGCGGAGGAACGCCTTGCATTGCATGGCGGGCGTCGTGCCCCAGCGCGGCGACGAACGCCTCGGCGAGGTCGTCGCCCGTCAACGCGCCGCGTTCGTCTCCGTCTGCGCCCCACTGACGAGCGAGTGCCCAACACGCCGCCGTCGCATCGCGGAAAAACTGATTGCTCTGGCATTCATCGATGCCGACGGCGCGCGCTCGGACGGCAACCTGTCGCTCGGCCATGGTTATGTCGTCCTCGCCGATCCACTGCTCCAAGCGAACGAACATGTCGCGTAGCGTCATGGGATCGCGCTCATTCAAAATTGCGACCGACCAATGAGGGCAAAGTGGATTTTTGACACGCATCGGATTCGACAAACCACCCAAGTCGGAACCGACGTCGATCATGGCCGCCGTCAACGCCCGCGCGACCGCATGGTATAAGCGCTGGGGGGCTGGAAATGCCTTGGAATCGAAGCGAACTCGGCTCTTCTCTGGGAGCAGCCAAATGAAGTGCGGGCGCACGATTCTGCCGTCACTGAGTTCGTCGCCGACGACGATGTGTGGCAGCAAGTCGATGCTGTCGAGCACGTCAATTAGCGCCAGCCGGAGCGCATCCCACGATGCAAAGACGCCATCACAATCGATCCGGATAAAGCCCCTCACGCTCTTTTGGCCTTCGACGTAGGGCTCGTCGAGCCCAAGCAACTTGCTGCCGATCGCCCTGGTGAACTCCTTGGTTCCGACCATAAGTGACTGTTTCAGCACGGTTTCATCGGTATTGCGCGCGGCGGGGCGGGCTTTCGGCAGGCAGCTAGCGAACAATTTCAAAAGCGGGTGTTCATCGCTCCGGAGACCTAGGTAGGTGAATGCCGACCGCTCCCGCCCCGTGGCGGGGTCCTCGCCGCCCGCCCAACGGTAACCGGCGACCAGACGGTCGATGATGGCCTCGCGCCGATTCCTCATCGCGTCGCGGATATCGAGCTCTTTCACAACGCGGCGGCGGATGCCTTCTTCAGTGGCATGCGGGAACTTCTGCCGAGCCTTCTCGGCTAGGTCGGCTTTCAGGAGATCGTCGCTGGCAACGTGCCACGCGTCCGAGATCGACCCGACGGCTCCCGACGCGAGCATCTCGCGCGCCGCCTCGCGTATGAGAGCTTCCCGGATCGACCGTTCGGCATCGCGCACAAGGCGAGCATTTTGGCGGCGGGCGCGGCGAAGGTCGACTTTTTTGACATGCGCGGCCTCGGCGGCGGAAGCGAAGGTGATAGTGCTCGGACCTATGGAGCCCGCAGCACCATCCGCCCATGTTTTCACAGAACGGGGCAAATTTTGTTGACAAGTTTGGTTAGAAGGGGGCGTCGGCTGGCTGGGTGCGTATCCCAGCGCCGCGCTCACCGATTAACGGCGCGGGGCTTGACTGCAATGCGGCTCGGGATCAGCATGATCTTGTCCTTGCAAAGACCCCCGCGAGTGGTTCCAGCCACGATGACCGGGGGTCTTTCTATTGGACCCACCGTCGGATTTTGGCGTCAAGCCGCCGACATGGCCGTTCCGCATCCGAAACAAATGTCTTCGAGGAAATCAGCAGCGTATAAGCCATAGGGCATCGCCCGGAGGCCATTCGCGACCCCGCCGACGGACCCTTGGGCAGCATAAAGAGGGAGGGAGCCGAAAGGTGCCCGGACGGGACATTCTGCGCCCGTCAGAGGGGACACCATCGTGACCTTACCCTTATCGTCGCTCCCACAGCTTGCACATGGCCTGAAAGGCTATCTGCTTATGGCATGCTCGTATGATAAGCGGACTCATTCCCTTCCGCAGGAGACATATTTTGGTCGCTGCATCCACTCTCCTCGGCGCTGCCGGCGAGCACTATGTCATGTCGGTATTGCTGCGCCACGGCTTCATCGCGGCACTGGCGCCGGTCGGTGTACCGAACTGCGACATCGTAGTGACGGACGATATAGGTGACCGGCTCTGCGCCGTGCAAGTCAAGACACGCATCGATAAGGGCAGCGATGGCGGCTGGCACATGAGCAAGAAGCACGAGTCGATCAGTTCCCCGAGGCTATTCTATTCGTTTCTCGATTTTGGGATATCGCTGACGTCACCGCCAGCATGCTTCGTTGTGCCAAGCGAAGTGGTCGCTGATGTAATCAAGCGATCGCACCAAGCCTGGTTGAAGGCCCCTGGAGCAAAAGGACAAGAACGCAACGACACCGATTTTCGTCGCTTCCTGCCCGACTTTGAACGCAAGGGGTTGATGATCGGCTGCGGTCCGGGCTGGCTTGAACCATATCGCGAAGCGTGGGGTATCCTCGCAGCGCGAACATAAGGACCGCATGTCAATCGTAATGAACTTTTTCGTTACGCCTTCCGGGTACGAATTCCCTCTACGATTGAGGATTCGCAGGAGGGAAGAGGGTGCGGGTGGTCGATCTTTTTTGCGGCGCTGGCGGCCTGTCGCTAGGCCTTCGTAGAGTCGGATTCGATGTCGTCGGAGCATTCGATTTTTGGGATGCGGCGGTCGATGTCTATCGACGCAATGTGGGCGACCATGTTCACCTCGCCGACATCCGGGATGTCGTCACACTCGCCCCGACGGTCTTGGACCTGCAGCCAGACATCATTGTTGGCGGGCCACCGTGCCAAGATTTCTCGCCCGCTGGCCCGCGAATCGAAGGCGAACGCGCGGAGTTAATGATTGCTTTCGCGATGACGATCGTGATTGCCCGGCCTCATTGGTTCCTGATGGAGAATGTAGCGCGGGCGCAGAAATCCGCGACTTGGGCACGCTCGCGGGAAATTCTCAAAAGAGCGGGATACGGGCTGACTGAAATCGTCGTCGATGCCTCCTGGCTTGGTGTCGCGCAAACCCGCCGACGGCTGATCGTCGTCGGACGTCTCGGGGAAGCCGACGACTTCCTCACGTCTGAAATCGGTGCAGCACGGCGATCACGACAGACGACGATCCGCGACGTGCTCGGCGACGATGTCGGGGGACAGGTCTACATCCCCCCCCGCCGATACGGATGCGCTGCGGTTTGGCCGACGGATGCACCTGATCCCACGCTGCGGACCGCATCGCGAAGCCCAGGGGCGAGCGGCGGGCAATACATATTCGTTCGCCCATTCGGCGGCGGTCGCGGCGTAAGGTCGATCGACGAGCCGGCGCCGGCACTGGTGCGGACATCACGCGAGCCGCCTGCGTCTGGATATCTGTCGAATCCTTCGCCGTTGGATCCCGTGCCAGCGAACAAGGTGCCGCATCTCAGCCAGCAGCAGACATCGCATTTGCAGGGATTCCCCGAGGATTGGGATTGGAGTCCCGCTCGGCGTGTCCGGGACATTGATCAGATGATTGCGAATGCGGTCCCGGCGCCGCTGGCGGAGGCCATCGGTCGCCTGATCCTCGCAAGACACAGGGGGGAAAGCGTGCCGGCGACCGACGGCGGATTTTCGGATTGGCTCCAGGCTCAAGGCGTGACGGGACAGGTACTGAGGAACCGGCGTCACGCTCTAGGACGAGCGCGACGTCTTCTCGGCGGCCGCGTCTTCGCCGAAATTGGCGAAGAGCTGCAAGCGCTCGGTGACGCAGACGGATTCTCAGATTTGCCTGCGTCGACGAGGTCCGACCTCCGAAGCGTGCTCCGGGCGCATGCCGAATGGCGGGCAACGACCAAAGCATCACACGCCAAGTTATTCAAATAACTTCGCAATATGGGATGTACCAAGTAGCGTTCCAAGGAAAGTAGTCGTCTAGACAGAGCGTCAATTGCTGACTCTCGACGGCAACTGACTCGCACCTGTCAGGATTGACGACACTTCAGATCAAGAACATAACGCGAACATTCACCCAGGCATGCGAGTCTAAAATGAGACAGCCGGAAACCATTGAGAGGTTGTACCTAGACTTCGACGGCTTTTTCGCGAGCGTCGAACAGGCGGCGAACCGCAAACTCCGTGGCCGTCCAGTGGGTGTCGTCCCGTATGAAGGCGGCGGCGACCGGGCGATGCTGATCGCGGTTTCGAGGGAGGCCAAGAACGCCGGCATCACGTCGCTGATGAGTGTTGGAGAGGCGTTAGCCAAATGCTGCGATCTCGTGACCGTCCCTCAGAAACCAGACTTGTACCGCCGGGCTCATAACGCGCTCCTGTCGGAAATCGAGACGATCATTCCGATTGATACCGCGAAGTCGATCGACGAGCTGACATGTGTCTTGGCCGAGGACGGGAGACAACACCCCGAAGATCTGGCTTGGCGGGTGAAGACGACAATCCGTGATCATGTGACGCCGGTCATAACCTCGACGATTGGCTTTGCGGCCAATAGGCAGCTGTCAAAAATGGCCTGCAAAGCGGGGAAGCGGAGCCGAGGGAGCTATGGGGACGGGATGGCCGTCTGGCATCCCAAGGATATGCCCGCCCCGTTGTTCAAGGTTGGCTTGGACGACATCCCTGGCGTCGGCTCGCGTTTGGCTTTCCGCTTAAAAGGCATGGGCATCTATACGGCTGAGGATCTCTATAACCTCCAGCCGAAACACATGAGGAAAATCTGGCGAAGCGTCGTCGGTGAGCGGATGTGGTATGCGCTCCATGGGTACGACATCCAAGCCCCAACGAGCCAACGCGGCATGTTCGGTCATGGTCGCGTTCTGCCTCCAGAATCTCGCACGAGGACAGGAGCTAAGGACATCAGCCGCTTGTTGCTGACGAAAGCGGCCAGACGTCTCCGGCGGGAAAGCTACTATGCCGGGGCCTTATCGCTCTGGCTTTCCCTACGCGAGGGATCGTGGTTTAGGCAGCTTCCGCTTCCCGTGGTCCACGATGATCAGGCCATCCTTTCCGCTCTCGCATTGCTTTGGCAGGCCTTCGATTCCGAGCACCCAGAGCGGCTGTCTGTTTTTCGGATTGGTGTGACGCTTCTCGAACTGACGCCCGCGAATGAACGGCAATTGGACTTTCTCCTTGCGGACGATACTAGGCGAAAGTGCTGGGAGGCAGCATCCGTCGCCGTAGATGCCTTGAACGCCAAATACGCCGGAACCGTTGTGAGCCTTGGCACATGGAAGCCACCCAAAGGCGGAAATGTGGGCGGTAAAATCTCTTACACACGCGTTCCGACGTCAGAGGATTTTTGGTGATGGCGAAGCACAAAGGTGGATGGCAATCTCAGATCCAAGTCCAGGATCTTTCAGAGGCTCAGAAGCTCGAATGCACATGCAAGGTGTGCGGCCATGTGCATTACCTGTTTAGGGCGTCTCTGGCGGGCCGAGAGCAGGATTACCTCGATGAGGTGCAAGCTACCGAAAAATGTTGGGCAAGGGGCTGCGGTGGCCCAGTGCGTTTGGCGTTTGTCAGGACTGACGAACTGAGTGGTTTCGTCGGAGGCATGGCCTAAATTCAGGGGCACCAAGGATGGCGCCATTGGTCAGCAAATCGGAGGTGGGTGGAGCTGAGGGTTAGGGCGTTTCATGCGACGATCCTTCCTTCAGCGTGGGCAATGGCGGCATATACCGACAACCTGCCAACGGCGACGAAGTGCCGATCTCTCTCGACAGGGAGACCAAGGCGGCCGCGTAGCGATGCAATGTCGGATAGCCGCACGGAGCCCAATTCGGGTGAGCCGAGACCTAGGTCACAAAGGCCGAAGGCGAGATCGTTGTCTACAGGATCAATCTCAGACAGCAACCATGTGGCGGAGCCATCGGGCGTGAACAATTTCACGACAGGGAAATGATCTATGGTCTGACCGTCCTTTGAAATCCTAACTGCGTTTTCACGGCCGTTTTGGGCTAGGCGTTCGAAATGAAGTTTCGTTATGAGTGCCATGGTCTAGTCTCCGCGCTTGGTAATCGCCCCCAAAGGACGCATGCACGAAGACGGGTCGGGAAAATCGTCAAGCACAGGGAGAACACGGCCACAAAGGGGGTGGAGCGGGCGTCCCTTGCTTTATCGATGCGAGCCGTCAGGAAAAGCGATCCTCACCTGAGGGCGTATCTACGCGGACACGACATGGCACCACACATGACCACATCAGCTTCGTCCTTAGTCCGACCGAACAAGTGACGCTGACGCAGGGTCATAGACATAATCTATGATTGAGCCGTCTCGAATTCGGGCCACGACCTCCTCGACAACGAACAATGGCACTAGAAACCACTCCCGGGGCATGATCGGCTGGCCGAAGCGATCCTTGATTTCGACATCCAAGCGGGCGGCGCCAAAGACCTTGTGGATCAAGGTTTCGAGCTTGGCGCGGTTGATGTTGTAGAGCTCATAAGTCGCGACGATCTCGACATCGGCCATGAGGTAAGTCGGATCGAGGCGAGCGTTGGCGATACGCCGCTCGACGCTGCCACCCGTTACACCGATCTTGTGCAAGATTTGACGGTTGGCGATGACCAGTGGATGGTCGGATTTGCTCCGCAACACATAGATCGTGCCGCTGGACCGATCGTCATCGCCAGTCTGGTCGTCAAACAATGGTCCGGCACTTGGCTCGGTGATCCGCCGTCCAGCCTCATCCTTGTAAAGTGCACGCTGTAGCGACCGCAGAAGTAAGTCGCTCTCGGTGCCGTTGGAATAGATCACACGGAGGCGTGCATCCGTTTCGCCGTTCGGCGCCTTGATCGGCTCTCCGACCTCGGCGACATAGGCGGTCTGGCCACCAAGGATAAAAAACTGACCAGCCTGGATATCCGACTTTAGGAAGCCGGCATCCTTGACGAACGGCCTCGTAATCCGAATTCCGCCAGCAAGATCGTTCTGCACCTGCTGGAATAAGGGCTTGAAGGTATCGAAATCGAGGCACTTTTCTCGGCTCGCGATCTCCTCTGCCTCGCGCTTTTCCGCGCTGGTCCGCACATGGCGCAGCTTGGTGATGTCGGATGAACCCGCCGCGCCCTCCAGCTCGGCGAGCAGTTCATCCTCGTCCATAGTGTCAGCAGGCGCGGCTGAGGTCACAAGCGGTCCGGTTAGCAATCCCTGATGATCAAACGGCGAAAGAAGAGTCCGGCAATCGTCCAGTGCGCGCAAACGGTCAAGCCGCACAGCGTAAAGCCTCTCAAAGATGTCGCCGTCCTCGCCATGTCTTGGTGCATGGCCGTGCTTTTCGACAAACCTCTGGATCTCCTCGAAACCTGCGATGATGCGTTCATCGCGAGGTGAACGACCGCCGCTCTTATCCGGTTGGGCAAAATCCGCCAATTCGTCGCGCAATTCGTCCAGATCGAAGTCACTCATAGCGGCCCTCATCCTTGAAGCGGACGAATGCGGCGGCGCCTTCCGCGAGGTGCTTCTCCCAGGCATCGGACGAACCGATCGATGGCAGCCGACCACGCTCGCGCTTGAATTCGACTGCGCGCTTGGCGATCACCTTGGCCTCGTCTGGCGTGAGGCTGGTTCGCTTGGCGGCGATAGCTGCGGCGACCTGCTTCAGGCTCTCCTCGCTCATCGTCTTGGCGAGGATGGCATAGGCTTCGCCAAACGGATTGACCCTGTCGATCAAGTCGATGTCCAACTCCTTCACATCCATCGCGAACTTGCGCACGCCATCGACGAAGGCGGTGTTGCCCTTTCCCTCGCCGAGCGAACTTCCGGCCGCGAACTCTTTCGCTTTCTGGGTCAGGTTCAGTGCCGCCACAGCATGCTGGCGCACGGCTTCCTGGTCCTCGGCGTCGAGATGTGGGAACTTGTCCTTGATGATCTTGCCCATGCGTACCTGAGTGAGTTCCTCAGGCACCAGTTCCTCGTCGAACAGGCCCCGCTCGATCGTCGTCTTGTCCTGCACGAAGGCAGCGATCACCTCGTTCAGGTCCTCTTGGCAGATCCGCGTTGCCTCCTCGCTCTTGGGCGTGGCAAGGCCTTTGATCTCAATTTGGAACTTGCCGGATTCCTCGTTGAAGCCGACATTGCACTTATTCGGATCGTAGCCACCCTCGCCATAGTCAAAACCCGGCGTCGGCTCGTTTTGCGGATTCTTCGGCTTGAACTCGAAGCGAGGTGCCAACACCTGCTCCATCAGCAGGCTCGCCGCGATCGCTTTCAGTGTGTCGTTCACCGCTTCGGTCACGATGTCGTCGGCGGCGGCAGGCTCGGCAATAAGGTTCGAAAAGCGCGCCCGGGTCTTACCCGGTGCATCACGGGTGGCGCGACCGATGATCTGCACGATCTCGGTCAGGCTGGAGCGGTAGCCAACCGTCAGTGCGTGTTCGCACCAGATCCAGTCGAAGCCTTCCTTCGCCATGCCGAGGGCAATGATGATGTCGACATGATCGCGGTTGTTCTTCTGCGCGGGGTCTTTCAGCGCGGCGGATACGCGGTCGCGCTTGGAAGCATCATCATCGACCAGATCGGCGATGTGCAGAATCCTGCCTTCCACAGTTTTGACCAATTGAAAGCCGGTGGCGGGATCGGTTCCCTGCCAGGCGCCAAGCTCCTCAATGATGTGCTCCACCTCCTTGATCTTGTCCTTCGTGCTCTCGCGCGAATTGACATTCGGGATGTGGATAATTGTCTTCTCGGCTGGGTTCAGAACCTTCAGAATGTCGTCGACATACGAGTCCGAATAGAAGAAATAGCCGATGTCGAGCTGCTTCAAATATTGATAGCCGTTGAGCTGCTCATAATAGGTGTAGGTGACACTCTCGAACCTGCCTTCATCCTGTGGCGCCAGCACCGCCTCGGCATCGCCCCGGAAGTAGGATCCGGTCATCGCGACGATATGCACGCGGTCGCGGGTGATGAAATCGCCCAGATGCAGGCCGAGCTTGTTATCGGGATTAGCCGAGACGTGGTGGAACTCATCGACTGCGATCAGCCGGTCATCAAAGGCTCCAACTCCGAATTTATCGACGGCGAAACGGAAGGTTGCATGGGTGCAGACCAGCACCTTGTCGCCACTTTCAAGGAACGCGCCGAGTGCATTGACCTTCCCGCCATTATCGTTGCCCGGCGCGTCGCAGAGGTTCCACTTCGGCTCGACATGCCAGTCGGCCCAGAAGCCGTATTTGCTCAGCGGCTCGTCGTGGAAGCTGGAGCCGATAGACTTTTCTGGAACGACGATGATCGCCTGTTTGACGTTCTGATGGGTCAGCTTGTCGAGGGCTATGAACATCAGCGCGCGGCTCTTGCCCGAAGCTGGCGGCGACTTGATCAGCAGATATTGCTCTCCGCGCTTTTCGAACGCACGCTCCTGCATCGGGCGCATGCCAAACTCGTTCGCTTTGGCCGAACTGCCGTTGGTGGCGTATCGCACCGAGACAGAAGGGACCGATTTTGGCGTGTTGAAGGTCATTTCGTCTTCCCCTGTGGTTGGCCGGTGCGGTCTTTCAACAAAGCCTTCCCAAACCAGTCGGGCACGTCCTTGACCTGTGACTCTAGTATATTCTCCGGCACCGCTTGCCAGAACGCGACAATAGCGTCAGAAAATGCCTGAAACTGATCCTTGGTCACCTTCAAATGGGTGTGGTCACGATGCTTCACATCTGAGAAAGCGCCACCCGATCCGCTGAATGGGTCTTCAAGGTAATCGGGAAATTTCTGCTTCAGATCCTCCAGGGACTTGCCCTTGCCGTGCTTATAGACGTTGACCACAAGACGGCAGGCATCAAGCTGGCGAAAGTAGTCAGTGGTGGAAATAGTCCAGCCAAGGCTTTCTAAGAGTTCTGCAATCTGACAGAAGTCAGCCGACCAGACCTTTAGCTCTGCAACATCGCCACGATGCCAGTGCTGAATCTCACGCACCAGCCAGTCACGAAACTGCTTGTCCCATTCGTGAAACATCCCGGCGACCACACTCAAAATTGTCTGGTCACGCATACCGCTCAGAAGGCCGTAGAACTCGATCCCGGCATCATTGGCAGCCTCATAGAAATCACCGGGGTCGTGCCGATCGGGGTCAAACCAACCACTGCTTTTCTCAAGCCAGTCGTCGGCAGCCTTATCGGCTTCGGAGCTGATATCTTCAAACTGGGAGAGCAAGCGCTTTTGTGCCTGTTCAACATAGAATGCGTGTCCGTCAATCAAGGACTGTCGAAATGGCCCCCACATCTGAAACAGCACATAATCGCTCATGCTGACGTTCCCTGCCTCGCCTTGGAGGTCTTGTTTGGATTGGCAGTCATCTTGGTGTACAGCTCGAACAGCTTTTCGAGCCGCTCGGTGTCGTTCTTGAATCGGCGGCCGATGTAGATGCGCTCCAGCACCTCATCGTTGCGCTCATGGGCCTCGCGCAGATCGGCGGGCATGGCGTCGGGATCGTAGAGATCGGCGATAGTCGCAGGAAAATGCGCCTCGCGTGTTAGCAGGATGTCTTCGGCGCAGTGGGTGAGGTCAGCTTTGTTCTTTTCGGTCAATGTCGGCACTGGAAAAGTGTTCCACCCGAGGGTGTTGGAGTACCGAAAATCTGTTTTCATCTTTCCGCAGACCGTAGCGATCCACATCAGATGCAAGCGTGATGCGATGAGGGCCATATTCCAAACGGGAGCATCGTACAGGGCGAAGGCCAGATTCGATATCAACGCTCCGGGGGGGAGATAACCGACCGGAAGATATTCTCGCGTCTCGGATGAGACACTCGGAACAACGATAGCGGTTTCATCGCCACGTTGGCGAACCTCGCCAAAGCGATAAGGCACTTTTGCAAGCTGTTTGGTTGTAGAACGGTTTGAAGCAGCCCTCTGCGCTCGAACAGATTCAAATCTGTCGGCAAGCCAGTCGTTCTTCTTTGCTTCAGCGTATTCCGCATCAGTTACCCAGATGCACCGGCGCTCTTGCCCACGAATAAACTCCTGAGAACCAAGGAATGGGCGGATGAAACAGCGCCTCACTCCATGCCGTGCCACTGCCTCCTCTGCCTCAGCTTGGTTTAGGAGAAGGTATCCTCCTTCATTCGGCATGTTGCCGAAGCTCATGTCGTTGAGATCGGACAAAGGCTTTGGTGAGGGCTGCACCATGATATTCGGCCCACCAACCAAGTACGGATTTATGTTTTCCAGCTCGCGCAAGATCGTTTCTTCACGTCCGCCCGTAGAATAAAGGCGACGAAAGGCGGGGAGATCTCTGGCTATGCCGACAATCACAACCGTTACACCAGCGTTATGGCTCGCTAAATTTGCCCATTTGAAACTCGTATGAGCAAACGCGATCTCGTGCATAGTTGCAAAGATAAGCGACCACAGCGTATCAACTTGCCGACCCTGGCAAATTGAATTGGTCGAGACGAAGGCGGAAGCAGCAGTAGTTTTGGTGCCATAGTCTGCGGCCTTCATGAACCACCCAGACACGTAGTCCAATGATTTCCAATTAGCGGTGCGACTATCAAATATTGCTTTGAGATCTGATTTTTGGTCGTCCGTTTGTCCCTGGCTGCCCTTGTAAGGGGGGTTGCCGCAAATATATGTTTCTCCGCCTTCGTTCTCGAAGTCGATCTGCGCCTGATTGAGCGGTGTATGAAACAGATCGTCGGCGTGGTGCTTCACGCCCGTTCCGGTCGGTGGGCAGATGCTGAGCCAATCGAGCCGCAGGGCGTTGCCGCAGGTGATCCAATTCTGCGCGTCGAGCGGCAGGAAGTCGCGCAGCGCCTCCTTCTGGCCGCGATAGAGCACGTCGCATTGATATTCGGCGATGATGAGCGCGAGGCGCGCTATCTCGGCAGGAAAATCGCGCAGTTCGATGCCGCGAAAATTCGTCAGCGGGATCTCGCTGCGCCGGTCGGCTTCGTCGCGCCGGCGATTGATCTCCGCCTCGATGGCCCGCATTTCCTTGTAGGCGATGACGAGGAAATTGCCCGAGCCGCAAGCCGGGTCGAACACTCGGATCTTCGACATGCGCTTGCGCAGATTGAGCAACATGCGCGCATTGTCGCCAGCTTCATCCAGCTTCTCACTCAGGTCGTCGAGGAAGAGCGGGTTCAACACCTTCAGGATGTTTGGCACGCTGGTGTAGTGCATGCCGAGCGCACCGCGTTCGTCGTCGTCTGCCACGGCCTGGATCATTGACCCAAAAATATCCGGGTTGATCTTCTTCCAGTCGAGGCTGCCGATATGCAGCAGGTAGGACCGCGCGATGCGGCTGAAGCGCGGCACATCGGTGCTGCCGGAAAACAGCCCGCCATTCACATAGGGGAAGCGGCCGGCCCAGCGCGGAACCCCGGCAGCGGCGTGCGCTTCCGCTTTGGTGTTCATGGCGCGGAACAGTTCGCTGATCACCTCATGGGTGTTTGACGAATCCTTGGCGCTCATGGTCTCGATCGCCGAAGTGAACGCGGCACTGCTGTCGAAAATCTCGGTGTCTTCAGCGAAGAAGCAGAAGATCAACCGCGCCATGAAATGGTTCACGTCGTGCCGGCGCTGCGCCGTGCCCCATTCGGGGTTGTCTTTCAACAGTTCGACATAGAGCCTGTTCAAGCGGCTGGTCGCCCGGATGTCGAACGAGCTTTCACGGACCTGCTTGACCGTGGTGATGCCCGCCAGCGGCAGAAAGAAGCCGAAGTGGTTTGGAAAGTCTGAATAGGTGCACGAGATCGGCGCGTCGTCCGTCGTGCGGTCTTCGGCCTCGAACAAGTCGCCATCCGTCGCCAGAACGAATCGCGCCTTCGCCCGCTCTGTAGCCGGGCTCGCCTTCAACGCCCCCAGTGTGCGCGTCACATCGCCGGGCTTGCAGGTTGCGATATGGATGTTGTTCGTCTGAAGCACGCCGCCAAGATCGGACTTGTTGGACTCACCCTTGCGCAGGCGCCTGAGCGTCGTCTCCTTGTTCCCAAAGGCTTCAAGGAACGCATAGGGAAACTCCTCGGCGTCGAAAGGCTGTTCGGCCAGCGCGGAGATGGCCTCCTCGATTTCGACAGGGTTCAAGACAACTCCCCCAAAACGCAAACTCAGCAATGTTCGCGATTCGCGAGCATCACTTTGAAATCGGCTGCAATCCGCCCAATGGGCGCTGTCTGGACGAGTATAGCCTACCAGCAGTCTTCGGCATGCTGCCCAACGTTACCATTTCCATATTTCAACAGGGAGGTGCGATATTCGAATGAAACCGATAGCGGCAACATACGGATTCTGAGGGCCAAACGGCGTTCGGACTCTCCGAAATAGGAGCAGCGTTCGGATATCCGTCATGGCAGCCGCCCCCTTTGGGAGGGCGTCCGCGCTTTTTCGGACGGGCCTCGGGAGGAGTTTCGTTCGTCACGAAATTCACTCCCTGACACGACGGACGATTTATCCGCGTGATGAGACTCGCCGCTTCGAGGGTGCCGCCGGGGTCTGCATGGCCGGGAGAAAGGGCGAGAAATCCACACCGTCCGGGAGTGGAGCCTCGTAGATGTCTTTGGCTTGGTATTCTTTGAGAGACTTGGCGCCGTACTTTCCAGAAACCCCTTTGACCGCGTGGCCATTGTAGATGTCGGCCGTTCTGTCGGTGCAGTACTGGCGGATCCAGTCCTTGTTGTTGTGCCGCAGCGAATGGAACACTTGGACGGTTTTCTGATGGATGCCTAGCCGCTGCATCCATGCATTCAGGCGCTTTGAAGCCTCGTGGGCCGGATCGGCGGATTTTTGGTGCCATCCTGCGAGAATGAATGGTCCGGGTTGAGCCTTCGCCCAAGCGACGAAACCGCATTCAACGAGGAATTTCGGTAATACCACCACGCGTTTGGATGTTTTGGTTTTCAGCTCGCGAGCGACTTCCTTGCCGTCAATTGTGAGATCCGGCCATAGGGTAACGGCAGGTAACCCATTCTCCTCAATGAAGTCCGTCGGCTGGAGATAAACAATTTCCGCAAGGCGCATCCCGGTGAGGAGGCCAACCAACGGCAGCCAACGCATATGCTGCAGCCGGACGCGGGAAGCGTCGGCAAGCCATTTTGTAATGGCGTTGGGGGGGAGGGGATCACGGTCTTTCGGGGACGCGGCACTGTCCGGCATTGTGATTCCGTAGCCCGAAAGGTCCCGCACCCCAACAATGTCTGCTGCAACACGCTTCCACAAACCAGAAACAATGTTCCGGTGGTCCCGGACCGTAGTCTCCGACATGGTCGGATGGCTGCACTTAAGGGACTTGTTCCTTTCGATGGCCACTTTGTAAGTCAGCCCTCGAAATTCCTTTTTCTCGCTTACTTTTATCGGTAGCTCGGCGAGACCGTTTACAAACCTCTGCATGTCACTTGGCTTGTATTGGCAGAGAGGTTTGTCGCCGACAATATTAAGGAAAATGCGGGCTGCGGTTTCCATCTTGTCGGCATAACGCGATGGCTTCCCGCCTTTCTTCAGCGCTTCGGCTCGCGTTGAAAGAATGTCTGCCCAGGCCACGGAAAGGAGCTGCTGGGCCTCCTTTGTTGCGGCGGCGGAACTTGCAGGCTCAGGAGCATCGGCTCCGTACAAGGCCCGATATTGCGTCTCTATGCGGTCATTGACCATTTGCTCGATAGCGTCAGTCGCGCGGAGACAGTCCTGTGTTGTGGGGGCTCTGTGCCCTGCAGCTTGAAGCGCCGCCGACCCCTCGTCATACCGTGCATCAAAGATGCCGACCTCATCGTCCCACTCGCCCGATTCCTCATGAAAATGAGGGACGGCGAAGCGTTCAACGAGGTCTTTTGCCAACGTCTGACGGGCATCCCGGATTTCGGCGGGGAGCATGTCGTCGATATTTCGGAGCAGGCCGTTCCACGGCTCCTGTCGGAGCCACCAACGGCAGGCCGCAATAAGATCCTCGTCGGAGATTGGGCCTTTCGAGGGAGATGAGAGCTTGACCACCAGGATCTCCAGTAGGCCCGAGGCCAGCATGGAAGCCCGACGATGAGCCTCCGCAGCTGGGAGCACTCCCAGCCGTTTCCTGAAGTGAGTAACTCCGAGGCGCTTTACGAAAGGTTGAGGAATACGAATCTGGAAATAATAAGTTGAGTCGCGACGGAAGGCATACATGGCGAGGTATACATCCTGGTATACATCGCGCCCTAAACGGCGATTCGGCTGCAATAATATCAAAGACTTGAAGGGGTGGTACGGCCTACGGGAATCGAACCCGTCTCTCCAGCGTGAAAGGCTAGTGTCCTAACCGATAGACGAAGGCCGCCCAACGAGGGGGGCTTATAGTGAGCTTCTTTCGGTTGGGCAAGAGCCAATCGGCATTTGTTGCGGCTTTTTTACAGCTTCGCCTATGAGCTTGAACGACAAGCGTTATCCGCGCCCCCGGCAAGACCAGCGCCATTCGCGCCGCCGGCCGGTGTCCACATGGATCGACTTGGTGTGGCAATAGAGCCCAAGGCCGCCGCGCGAGGGGTGGCCATAGAGATATCGCGCCAGGTCGTCGCGGGAGATGCCGGGCATGTAGAGGTCGAGCGCGTTGCAATAGAGATGCTGCGAATGCAGGGCGCCACGGACGCGCCGGTTGTGCGACGGCGACCGATAGCCGGAGGTGACGATGACCTTGCGGCTGAAGTGCCGTTCCGCGTCACGGATCATTCCGAGCAGCGCCGGCTTGACGCAGGACACGTTGATCGCCGAATGGGCGAGCAGCAAGCCGTTGGCGGCCTGGACGACCTCGCGCGGCAGGCCGGGCACGTAGTGGGCATAGGGCTGGACCTCGCCGTCGAACAGGCCGCGCGGGTCGCCGTCGGGGCCACGCGAGGCAAGCACGAGGTTGCCCTGCCATGCGACGCCCGGCAGCCCTTCGAACAGGTCCTGCTGCCGCTCCGGGCGGGATGTGTAGACGTTGACGAAGTCGTGATCGAGACCATCGTCGACCGGCGGCTTGGGTACCGCGATCTTGTTGGGATCGGCCTCGTCTTCGCCGGCAAGATCGGCTTCCGAAATCTCGTCGGTATCTTCCGGAGACGCCTGGACTGTCGGGCCGGACGCGGGCAGGGCGGTCGGTTCGACTTTGGCCACCGTCGTTTCCGGTGATGCCGGCTCAGTGTCGGCGGGTTTGTCGGTGGCTGCGGATTCGGCGGGCGGCGGGGTTGCCGGCTCGGTCTTCGGCTCCGAGGCGCCGAACAGCGAGGCGAAGAGACCCGTTGCCTTCGGTTTTTCCGCCGGGGCAACGGCAACCGCCATCGGCACCGCCGGCGTGTTGCCGGCGGCTGGCTTGGCTGTCTCTTCGGATGGTGCCGCAGGGGTATCGGCCGGCTTTTCTCCGGCGGCTTTCGCGCTCGTCTCGGCGTCGACCGTCGCCTTGACCTCGGCGATTTCGACTGGCGTGAGGGGCTTGAAGTCGGAACGGTCGAGCACCGCGCCGCAACCGGTCACGGCAAACGCCGCCAACAGGAGCAGTCCCGACCGAGGCGTCATGGTCGCCCTTCCTTTTCCGTCAGCCGTCGTCAAGGACGCCTTACCACTTGCCGGTGTTCGGCATCGAGACCCAGGGCTCGGCCGGCGGCAGGGCATCGCCCTTTTGCAGCAGCTCGATGGAAATGTTGTCCGGCGAACGAACGAAAGCCATCCGGCCGTCGCGAGGCGGTCGGTTGATGGTGACGCCACCCTTCATCAGTCGGTCACAGGTGGCGTAGATGTCGTCCACCTCGTAGGCGAGATGGCCGAAGTTCCGGCCTTCGCCGTAGGCTTCCGGGTCCCAGTTGTAGGTCAGCTCGACGAGCGGCGCGCTGTGGGCCCGGCCGGCTTCGACGTCGTCGGACGATGCCAGGAAGATCAGGGTGAATCGGCCGGCTTCACTTTCCGTCCGCCGGATTTCGGTCATGCCGAGGAGACCGCAGAAGAAGGCGAGCGACTTGTCGACGTCGGTTACCCGCACCATGGTGTGAAGATAGCGCATGTCGTTTCCCTCCGCTTTGGCCGTTGAAAGGCCGATTTAGGTTTCAGTCCGGCGGCGTAGTTATCCTCGGTACCGGGATGGATGCAAGACTTGGCGGCTTCCCCAGACGCGGCCTGTTTGACAGTGCTGTCAGGTCGTTTGCCGGAAGAGGTGTGAGAATACCCGCGATAACCGTGGCCCGCCGCGAGAAACGCGCGCAAAACCGTTAACAGCGGTTAACGAGGGGCTTGCGGAAGGGTGGCCTTCAGGTGGTATTTTAGCAGAAGAATCACGAATAGTCGGGGCGCGGAGTCATCCGCGCTTCTAGTAAGTGCCATCGTGGAGACTGGCTCATGGCCAAGGCTCAGTTTGTGTCGGAAGACAATAACGTCGACGAAGACGTCGGCGTGGAAGTCATTGAGGTCGCGGGCGTCATCAAATGGTTTGACGTCGCGAAAGGATTTGGCTTCGTCGTGCCGGATGAACCGGGCTTGCCGGATGTGCTGCTCCACGTCACCTGCTTGCGGCGCGACGGCTTCCAGACGGCCTACGAAGGCTCTCGCCTCGTCTGTGAGGCGGTGCGTCGGCAGAAGGGGCTGCAGGCGATGCGGGTGCTGTCGATGGACGAGTCGACCGCGGTGCACCCCTCGCAGTTGCCGCCGTCGCGCACCCATGTGCAGGTCACGCCCTCGAGCGGTCTCGAGCAGGTCGAGGTGAAGTGGTTCAACCGTGTCCGCGGGTTCGGCTTCCTGACGCGCGGCGACGGTAGCGAGGACATTTTCGTCCACATGGAGACGTTGCGCCGCTTTGGCATCACCGAGCTCCGGCCCGGCCAGCGGGTGCTGGTGCGCTATGGAGACGGCCCCAAGGGCAAGATGGTTGCCGAAATCCGTCCGGTTCAGCCTGGCGGCATACCTTCGTCACATTGATGCCCTAATGGGGCGACGCGCGGCGCCGGGCCCGCCCGGTGAGGCGTGTCTTTTCGTGTGAAAACGCCGAACAGTCAGGGATCGAAGGCTAAAATGTCGGAAGTCACCTCGTGGCGCCTGTTGATACGGGCGCTCGCCGCAGGTCTTGTAGCTGCAATCGCCATTCTCTACTTTTTCGGAAACGGCTCCAGTGCCAGCCAGGGTGACAATCCCGTCGGCGCGCGTTCCAGCCTCAGTGTGGAAACATCGACCGGCGTCTACCCCTATCAGGTCGAGGTTGCCGACAACGACGAGAGCCGGTCGCGCGGCCTGATGTTCCGTCGATCCATCGAACCGGAAACCGGCATGCTTTTCGACATGGGCGTCACCCGCGACGTCGCCTTCTGGATGCACAACACCTTCGTGCCGCTCGACATCATTTTCATCTCGGACGCTGGCAAGGTTGTTTCCGTGACCCACGGAGCCAAGCCGCAGTCGGACGCCCGCATCCCCTCCGGTTCCCCCGTTCGCTTCGTACTTGAAATCGCCTCTCCGGAGGCGAAGCGCATCGGTGTTTCGGTTGGCGACGTGGTGCGTCATCCGGTCATCGACGCCGTTTCCGGACGATAACCGGACGAGATTGCCCAAGCCAAGGTGCCGTCATTTCGTCGGGTCGGCCGGCTTTCCGGTATTCGAGAAGCGACGCTGAAGCCGGCTGTAGATGCGACGGACCAGCGTCTGCCGCGGCAGTTGCGGCGACCGCATGGAAAGATCGACCACATCCTCCAGACGCAAGCTTGCCTTGAGGACCTGTCCGTCCTCGACGACGCGCGCCACGACCTCGGCGTAGTTGGCGAGCGTCAACCGGCTTCCCGTGTGTAGCCGGGTGCCGTGACGGGCCAAGAAGGCCTCGGCGACGGTCAGGCCGGCGAGCTTCTGCGGAACCTGGATTTCATAGAAGGTGGCGAGGTCCGACAGGGGGGCGTCCGGCGACACTGCGAACTCGCCGAAGGCCGTGCGCTTGGCGGCCGCCACGGCTTCGGCGGACAGGGGCGCGAACAGCCTGTCGAGACGGTTGACGCGATCCTGGGGCGAGACGAAGTAGGCATAGTCGCCGCTCTTGATCTGGCCCGCCTCGGCGGCGTTCTTGACGACGCCGTCGCGCACCACGAGGATCGGTTTCAGCCAGGCGGGAAGGGAGGCCGGTCGCAACGCGGCATAACTGTCGGGCCTGACCGGATAGCCGACCATCTCGTTGTCGGTCTGGCCGGGAAGATCGATTTCGACACGGCTGGTGCTGGCCGCGGTCCGCTTGAGCGCCATGCCGAAGAAGCGGGCCGCCGGTGCGATGGTCCAGCCCTGAACGAGAAGCGATATCAGCACCACGAAAAACGCCACGTTGAAGTACATCGGCGCGTTGGGCACGCCGGCCAGTGTCGGCACGGTGGCGAGAAAAATGGAGACGGCGCCGCGCAGGCCGACCCAGGAGACGAAGTTGGTCTCCGGTGGCGTGAAACCGAACGGCTTCAAACAGATCCAGACTGCTGCCGGCCGACCGATGATCATAAGGAACAGGGAGATGGTCAGGCCCTGCGGCGCATACGTGATCAGATTGCTCGGGGTGACCAACAGGCCCAGCATCAGGAACATCACGATCTGGCAGAGCCAGGTGGCGCTTTCGAGGAACTTGCTGATGGTGGGGTAGGCACGAATGCCGCTGTTGCCCACGACGAGGCCGGCCACGTAGACGGCGAGGAACCCCGACCCGTCGAAATAGGAGGTGGCGCCGAACATGCTGACGGTCAAAGCGATGACGAATAGCGGGTGCAACCCTCCGGGCAGCGTCAGCCGGTTGATCGCCACGGTCGCCAAGGTTCCGCCGGCAACTCCCATGGCGCCGCCGAGCACCGCCTGTTTGGCGAGTTCGGTTAACGTGCCGAGGCCCGGCGACGAGTGGGCGACGGCGAGTTCGACGAGGACGAGGGTGAGAAAGACGGCCACCGGGTCGTTGGAGCCGGATTCGATCTCCAGCATCGAACCGATACGCGGCTTGAGTTGCAAGCCGCCCGTCTTGAGCAGGAAAAACACAGCCGCCGCATCGGTCGAGGCAACGATCGAGCCGAGCAGCAATCCTTCGGTCAGGCCGAAACCCAGAACGAGGTAGCTGAAGACGCCGATCAGAACGGCCGTCAGGGCGACGCCTACCGTCGCCAACGCGAGCGAGGGCGCCAAGGCCTCACGCGTTTCGGCGAGCCGCGTTCTGAGCCCGCCGTCGAACAGGATGATGGCGAGCGCACAGGACCCGATCAGGTAGGTGAGTCGGTAGTTGCTGAACTCGATCCCACCGGGGCCGTCGACCCCGGCCAGCATGCCGACCACCAGGAAGACGAGGAGCAGGGGGGTGCCGAAGCGCGAGGCCAGGAGGCTGGAGAGGATGCCGAGAAGGATCAGCGTCGCGCCCAAGGCCAAGACGAGGTTGGCGACCGCGATCTGATGCATAAGAACCTCGGGTACTTGCAAAATCCAGGGAGTCCGACCCTAGCATCCGAGTCCAGACCATTATGTGGCGCGGATGCCGGTTTCCGAAAACTCCATTCGGAGCGATGGGTTGTCATGGTTCGTCGATGCCCGTCATTCGCTCCGAAGACAGCGTCGGAGATGGGCAGACGACGGAGTCGAACCACGGATCGACATGCTTCCACATTGAGACGTCTTTGGGAACCGGTTCATGAAGGCCGCGTGATTTTTTCGTTTCAACGGACGGCCGGTCGGCCATTGCGTCATCAGGTTGCGCAAGTGTGATGCCCAGGCGTGGTTTTCCATGATAAGAGGCGCGCGTATTTTCCCCTTGGCGGGGTTCTCTGCGGGTTTCGATGCATGGACAGTGAGAGCGACAAAGAGACAAGCGAAGGCGAGGGGGCGGCTGCGGCGCCCGTGCCGGGCAAGGCAAGGCCGTTTGTTCGCCCCCATCTCGTCAATCTCCTCATCCTGGCTTTCGTCACCCTTGCGCTGCTCGCGCCGGGCATCTCCTTGCTGCCGCTCACCGACCGCGACGAAGCGCTTTACGTCCAGGCTTCCCATCAGATGCTGGAAACTGGCAACTGGGTGGACATCCGCTTTCAGGAGGAGCCGCGCTACAAGAAGCCGGTCGGCATCTACTGGATTCAAGCCGCGACCGCCGAACTGTCCGGTTACGCCGCGAACGCGCCGCTTTGGGTCTATCGGTTGCCTTCGCTGCTTGGTGCGGTGCTGACCGTGCTCTTCACCTACGGCATCGGCGCCACGCTCGGCACGAAACGGGCGGGACTGTTCGCCGGTCTCCTTGCCGCCTCGACGATGCTGCTGGGATTCGAGGCGCGCATCGCCAAAACCGACGCCATGCTCTGCGCCACGGTGCTTGCCGCCGAGTTCGCGTTGGCGCGCGCCTACGTCGATCCGGCGCGGGAGAGGTCGTTTCCCCGCAACGCCCTGTTCTGGACGGCCATGGGTATCGGCATCCTGATCAAGGGGCCGATCACGGTGCTGGTGGCTGGCCTTACGATTCTTGCCATTTCGGCCAAGGAGCGTTCGACGACGCTCTGGCAGTCGCTGTCGCCCGTCAAGGGCATCGTCTGGATGCTGCTTCTCGCTCTGCCGTGGCTTATCGCCATTGGCTGGATTTCGGGCGGCTCGTTCTTCACCCAGGCCGTTGGACGCGACATGCTCGGCAAGGTCGCTTCGGGGCAGGAGTCTCACGGGGCGCCGCCAGGCATGCATCTGCTTGTGGCGCTCGGCACCTTCTGGCCGTTGTCGGTGCTGGCGCCGCTGGCGGTCGTTCAGGCCTGGAAGTCCCGCCGCGAACCGGCGATCTTCTTTCTGATCGCCTGGGCGTTGCCCGGCTGGATCGTGTTCGAGGCGGTCGCCACCAAGCTGCCCAACTACGTGCTGCCTTTCATGCCGGCGTTGGCGGTGCTGATCGCCCTGCTTCTCGATCGTGGAACCCTTGGCCCGACGCGGCGGGGATGGCGCGTTTCGGTTGCCTTCATCGCGGTGGGCTCTCTTCTGGTTGGCTTCGGGCTGAACATCGCCTTTCTGATCTACCAGGGATATGCCAGCTGGCAGGGTCTGGTCGGCGCCGTGGTCGTTGCCTGCCTTGGCTTGATGGCAAGCCGGCTTTTGTCGTCCGGGCGTTTGCGGTCCGGTCTGGCGGCGACGATCGCCGCTTCCGGCGGCCTGATGCTGCTCGGTTATGTGATCCTTCTGCCGGCAGCGCGGCAGCTCTGGCTCAGTGACGATTTGGCCGAAGCCGTGGCCTCGGTTCGGCACTGCGAGGCGCCCGCGATCTCGGTGGTGGGCTATGGGGAGCCGAGTACGGTGTTCAGGCTCGGAACCACCCTTCTTCGGACGAGCGCGCCTGTCGCCGCCGAGGCCTTCCGGACCAATGAGTGCGCCGTCGCCATCGTTGCAGAGGACGCAAGGGACGAGTTCATGGCGGCCCTCGGTGAGGCCGAAAGGCCGGCGGAGCCCGCTGCCACCGTGTCCGGCCGCAACCTCAACGGCATGAAGCTCCGCACCATGCTGCTGTTCTCGAAGCCGTAGGGAGCCGGCCATGCTGATCAACAGGCGGCCGGCCCGCTGGCGCGACCCCGATGTCGTCAAGACGACTCTTTGGTTGGCCGGTCTCGTGACGGTGCTGGCCATCATCGTGTCGAGCCGGTTCGATGAGGAGGCTCGCGCCTGGGTCATGGCCGGTGGGCCGCCGGCCCCCATCTGGCCGCTGCTGTCGCGTATTGGGCAATCGGACTGGATGCTGATCCCCTCCGGGCTCGCGGTGATCGTTCTTCACTATCTCAACCGACCGAAGTTCGGCCCGAGGGGTGAATTTGAAGCCCTCTACGGCATGGTGCTGTTCTTCTTCACCGCCATCGCCGCCACCGGCATCGCCGTGTTGATCGTCAAGTATTCGCTCGGCTTTTCTCGCCCGTCGGTCGAGGGCGAGCGGGTGATACGGCTTTTCGCCTTCCGTCCGTCCTACGCGTCCTTTCCGTCGGGGCATTCGACCACGGCGGCGGCTTTCGCGCTGTCTCTCACGCTGCTGTGGCGGCCACTGGCCGTCGTTGTCTGGCCGCTTGCCATTGCCATCGGCGTGTCCCGGGTGATGGTGAACGCCCATCGAGTTTCCGACGTGGTGGCCGGCCTTTCCTTCGGCGCCTGGGGCACGCTGTTCGTCGCCGTATGGTTCGCCAGACGCGGCCGAGTGTTTCGTCTGTCGGAAAGTGGATTGCCGCTGCCGCTTCGCCATCGGATCGACACGATCTCCAGCGAGGGCAGAGCCTTGTTGACGCGGCTTCGGCTTGACATAAGCAGGCAGAGCATCGTTCCCGATATCTATCCCTCAGGAGCCGGGTTGCCGGACGCCGCGACGAGCGCGCATCCGGCCGGAGTGACCAGCATGATCGTACCGAAGCCTTCCGAGACGGGATTTGTCTCGGTCGTCATTCCTGCCCGCAATGAGGCGGAC
The DNA here is from genome assembly GCF_950100655.1 of Pleomorphomonas sp. T1.2MG-36. Taxonomy (NCBI): domain Bacteria; kingdom Pseudomonadati; phylum Pseudomonadota; class Alphaproteobacteria; order Hyphomicrobiales; family Pleomorphomonadaceae; genus Pleomorphomonas; species Pleomorphomonas sp. T1.2MG-36. The sequence continues at coordinate 400,444 of NZ_CATNLY010000001.1, read as the reverse complement.
AACCTCGCGGTCATCGTGCCGGAGATTCTCGCGGCCATGGCCGGCCGGGCCTTCGAGGTGATCGTCGTCGACGACGGATCGACCGATGGCACGGGCGCGGCCCTTGCCACCTGGAAAGCCGAGGGCAAGCCGGTTCGCCACATTCGCCATGTCGAGGCTTGCGGGCAGTCGGCGGCGGTCCGCTCTGGAGTGCTCGCGGCGCGCGGCGAAATCGTCGCGACGATCGATGGCGACGGTCAGAACGACCCGGCCTACATCCCCAAGCTCATCGATGCGCTCGTTGCGGCCGGCCCCTCGGTGGGCATCGCCGCCGGGCAGCGCCTGAAGCGGACCGACGGTCTGGCCAAGCGCTACGCCTCGCGCTTCGCCAACTGGCTGCGCAACGCCATTCTGAAGGACGCGACGCGAGACACCGGCTGCGGCCTCAAGGCGGTCAGGCGCGATCTGTTCCTGCTGTTGCCCTTTTTCCACGGTTGGCATCGCTACCTTCCGGCGCTGGTGCTGCGCGAGGGGTATGGCGTTACCCATCTCGATGTCGTCGACCGTTCGCGCATGCACGGCGCATCCAACTACGGCATCTTCGATCGCGGACTGCAGGGCATACTCGACCTGTTCGGCGTCTGGTGGCTCAAGCGGCGCATCAAGCGTCTTCCCGTCGCCTCGGAAATCGGAAACGATCATGACTGATCTTCTCGCGCAATTCGCCGGTTGGCTTCACGACGTATTCGTCAAACAGCTCGATTTCTGGGTCATCCTGGGCTTTGTCGCCCAGTTCCTGTTCACCATGCGCTTCGTGGTGCAGTGGCTGGCCTCGGAGAAGGCCAAGGCCTCGGTGATCCCGGTCGCCTTCTGGATCTTTTCGCTGGGGGGCGGCTTCCTCCTGCTGGTCTATTCGATCGCGCGGCAGGATCCGGTGTTCATCGCCGGGCAGGGGCTCGGCCTTCTCATCTACATCCGGAACCTGATGCTGATCCGCAAGTCGACGAAACGGGCACCCGACTGATCCGGCGCCTAAAGCCGGCGAGGGTCATCGGCACGCGCGGCGAGATGCAGGCGGTCGAGAAACCCTTGCAGAATGAAGCTCGCCGCGAGCTTGTCGACCACTTCGTCGCGCCGACGGCGCGAAGCATCCGCCTCCAGAAGGGTGCGGGTGACGGCTGCCGTCGACAGTCGCTCATCCCAGAAAAAGAGCGGGCGCCGATCGAGCGGGGCGAGGTTGCGGGCAAAGGCGCGCGTCGACTGGGCCCGCGGTCCCTCGCTGCCGTCCATGTTGATCGGAAGGCCCATGACATAGGCGCCGACGCCATGTTTGTCGGCGAGCTCGATCAGCGCGGCGGCATCCTTGCCGAACTTGACGCGGGAAAGGGTCACCAGCGGCGTCGCGATCAGAAACCGCTCGTCGGACAGGGCGATGCCGATGGTCTTGGTACCGAGGTCGAGGCCGAACAGCCGCCGGCCCGGTTCCAGGTTGGCCACGAAGGTAACGGGGTCTTCGGCGTCGTTCATCGGTTCTGCCTCGTCATGCGGGGGAGGCCCTCCCTATCACGCTCCGGCGCCGACGTCAGGAGACGATTTCCGGCGAGGTGGCCGACACGCGGTCGCGACCGGTGTTCTTTGCCTGGTAGAGCGCGGAATCGGCGCGTCGGTACAGGTCATTGACCGTGTCGCCGGGGCGAAACTCGGCGACGCCGAAACTGGCGGTGATCCTTATGGTGTCGTCGCCGCGTTCTATGGCGAGCGCGTTGACCTGCTCGCGCAAGTATTCGGCGACCGAGACGCTGCCGTCGATGGGGATGCTGGGCAGGATCACGGCGAACTCTTCGCCGCCGATGCGGGAGAAATGCGAGTCCGGCGGCACCCGCAGCGTTCCGACCGAACGGATCACCTCGTCGCCGACGTCGTGCCCATAGATGTCGTTGATATGCTTGAAGTGGTCGATGTCGAACAGAATGAGCGAGAAGGTTCCGCCCAACTCGGCACCGGCGATTTCCGCGTCGAACCGCTGACGGAAGGCGCCGCGATTGAAAAGGCCGGAGAGCGGATCGACGGTCGCCATTTCGATCAGCCGACGCTGCATGATCAGCGTTCGCTCGGCAACCCTCAATCGGGCATTGAGTTCGTCCTGGCGCGGCGGCTTGGACATGAAGTCGTCGGCGCCTGCGTCGAGCACGCCGATCGAATGTTGCGCGTCGTTGGAGGCGGACATGCCGATGACGTAAAGCGGCCGACCGGTATCGGCGAGGAGGCGCGCTTCCCAACACAGCTCGGTGCCGGAAACGCCGCCGATCTCGAAACTGGTAATCAGCACCTCGGCTTGCGGCGTCGACTGAATGTAGTGAAGCGCCTCGCGACCGTCGGTGAAATAAGCGACGTCGTCACCACGAGGTTCAAGCATCCTCTGCAGGATCATCAGTCCGGTTCGACTGCCGTCGACGAGCACGATGTGCATGATACGCTTGGTATACCTGAAAAGAGGCAAGGTCGCCTTGAAAAGCCGGGAACTCATAGACCGCTTTTGTCGAATTCATCAATGAAAAAACAACGGATTCCCGCCAATCGCAGTTCAGAAAGCAGAACTTTGCAAAGACGGGTCAGGATAAAAGAACTGCCCTCGCAGGTGGCAGTTTAAAATATTCGTATGGATCAATATGTTAAGCGAGCGGTCGCGTATAAGGGACGTCGCACCGGGTTGCCAGGCTTCCAGAGAGGTCCGAAGGGCTTCATCGCACATGGCGACCTCTCTTCGAGGTTGTGGCGCGCCGGGCGGTGCGACTCACTTACGGATTGGCACCAAATTGCCCGTCGCGACATCGGAGGCATGAGGAAGCGGGTGGCTCCGGGGCGCGACCGGTGCTATACGCGGGACATTCCAGTCTGTTCGAGGGAATCTACATGTCCGTGGATACGGCTACCGTGCGCCGCGTTGCGCGTCTCGCCAGGATCAAGGTCACAAATGACGAGGCGGAGCGCATGACCAATGAGCTCAATTCCATTCTCGGATTCGTAGAGCAATTGAACGAGGTCGACGTTGCCGGCGTCGAGCCGATGACCTCCGTAGTGTCGGTGAAGATGCGCCGCAGACAGGATGTCGTCACCGATGGGGAGGATGCCGTGGCCATCACGGCCAACGCCCCCGTCTCCGAGGACAACTTCTTCCTGGTGCCCAAGGTGGTCGAGTAACTCCCGCCAGACACCGGTTTCTCACGATTTTTCGGGATTTCCGCAGTGACCGATCTCACCTCACTTACCCTTGCCGAGGCGCGCGATGCGCTGAAGGCCAAGTCCTTCACCGCCGTCGAGCTGACGGACGCCTATGTCGCCGCCATGGAAGAGGCGCGCGTGCTCAATGCCTACGTCGCCGAGACGCCGGAGATGGCGCGCGACATGGCCAAGGCGTCCGATGCGCGGATCGTGGCCGGAAAGGCCGGGCCGCTCGAGGGTCTGCCGCTTGGCATCAAGGACCTCTACGCCACCAAGGGCGTTCACACCCAGGCCTGCAGCCACATTCTCGACGGCTTCAAGCCGCCGTACGAGAGCACGGTCAGCGCCAATCTGTGGGCCGACGGCGCCGTCATGCTGGGCAAGCTCAACATGGACGAGTTCGCCATGGGCTCGTCCAACGAAACCAGCCATTACGGTTCGGTGGTCAATCCCTGGCGGCGCAATGGCTCCGACGTCAATCTGGTGCCCGGCGGATCCTCGGGCGGTTCGGCCGCGGCCGTTGCCGCGCGCCTCTGCCTTGGCGCGACGGCGACCGACACGGGCGGCTCGATCCGTCAGCCGGCGGCGTTCACCGGCACCGCCGGCATCAAGCCGACCTACGGGCGCTGCTCGCGCTGGGGGCTCGTCGCCTTCGCATCGTCGCTCGATCAGGCCGGCCCGATTGCCCGTGACGTGCGCGACGCGGCGATCTTGCTGAAGTCGATGGCTTCGGTCGATCCCAAGGACACGACCTCGGTCGACGTCCCCGTTCCCGACTACGAGGCTGCCGTCGGCAAGTCGGTGAAGGGCCTCAGGATCGGAATTCCCAGGGAATACCGCCTGGAGGGCATGTCGGCCGAGATCGACGCGCTTTGGCAGAAGGGTATCGACATTCTGCGCGAGGCAGGAGCCGAGATCGTCGACATTTCGCTGCCACATACCAAGTACGCTCTTCCGGCCTACTATATCGTGGCGCCGGCCGAGGCTTCGTCGAACCTCGCCCGTTACGATGGCGTCCGCTACGGCCTGCGCGTGCCGGGTTCCGATATCATCGACATGTACGAGAATACCCGGGCCGCCGGTTTCGGTGACGAAGTGAAGCGCCGCATTCTGATCGGTACCTACGTGCTGTCGGCCGGTTACTACGACGCCTACTATCTGCGCGCCCAGAAGGTGCGCACGCTGATCAAACGCGATTTCGAGCAGGTCTACGCCGCTGGCGTCGACGCGATCCTGACGCCGGCCACGCCCTCGGCCGCCTTTGGCATCGGAGAGAAGGCCGACGCCGATCCGGTGGAGATGTACCTCAACGACGTATTCACGGTGACGGTCAACATGGCCGGCTTGCCGGGCCTCGCCGTACCGGCCGGATTGTCCGCCGAAGGACTGCCGCTCGGCCTGCAGCTGATCGGCCGGCCGTTCGACGAGGAGACGCTGTTCACCTTGGGGTCGGCGATCGAGAAGGCCGTCGGTACCTTCAGCCCGGCGCAGTGGTGGTAAGGGGAGAGAAGAACATGAACATGGCTGTCCGCACCCCCGACCCCAAAAAACTCATCAAGGGCGCCACCGGCGACTGGGAGGTCATCATCGGCCTCGAAGTGCATGCGCAGGTCACCTCCAACGCCAAGCTGTTTTCCGGCGCGTCGGCGGTCTTTGGCGCCGAGCCGAACATGCACGTCTCGCTCGTCGACGCGGCGATGCCCGGCATGCTGCCGGTGATCAACGAGGAATGTATCGCTCAGGCGGTCCGTACCGGCCTCGGCCTCAAGGCCGCGATCAATCTCTACTCCGTGTTCGACCGGAAGAACTATTTCTACCCGGATCTGCCGCAGGGCTACCAGATCAGCCAGTACAAGCAGCCGATCGTGGGCGAGGGCAAGGTTCTGCTCGACATGCCGGAAGGCGTGGTGGAGATCGGCATCGAACGGCTGCATCTTGAGCAGGATGCCGGCAAGTCGATCCACGACCAGCATCCGACCATGTCCTTCGTCGACCTCAACCGGTCCGGCGTGGCGCTGATGGAGATCGTCTCCAAGCCGGACCTCCGCTCGTCGGAGGAGGTGAAGGCCTATCTCGCCAAGCTTCGCACCATCCTGCGGTATCTCGGCACCTGTGACGGCAACATGGAAGAAGGCTCCATGCGGGCCGATATCAACGTTTCCGTGCGTAAGCCCGGCGACCCGCTCGGTACGCGTTGCGAGATCAAGAACGTCAATTCGATGCGTTTCGCCGCGCAAGCGGTGGAGTTCGAGGCGCGCCGGCAGATCGGCATCCTCGAGGACGGTGGCAAGATTGACCAGGAGACCCGGCTCTACGATCCGGGCAAGGGCGAAACGCGCTCGATGCGCTCCAAGGAAGAGGCGCACGACTACCGCTACTTCCCCGATCCGGATCTTCTGCCGCTCGAACTCGACCCGGTCTGGGTGGAGACCCTGAAGGCCGGCCTGCCCGAACTGCCGGACGAAAAGAAGTCGCGTTTCGTCGCCGATTACGGCATCACGCCCTACGATGCCATGGTGCTGACGCTGGAGCGCGCTTCGGCTGACTATTATGAGCAGGTCGCCAAGAACCGCGATGGCAAGGCCGTCGCCAATTTCATGATCAACGAGCTGTTCGGTCGCCTCAACAAGGACGGCAAGGGCATCGAGGAGTCGCCGGTTGCTCCCGACCAGCTCGGCGCCATCGTCGACCTGATCGGTGACGGTACGATCTCCGGCAAGATCGCCAAGGACCTGTTCGAGATCGTCTACACCGAAGGCGGCGATCCGAAGAAGCTGGTCGAGGAGCGTGGCCTGAAGCAGGTTACCGACACGGGCGCCATCGAGAAGGCGGTCGACGAGGTGATCGCCGCCAATCCCGACAAGGCCGAACAGGCCAAGGCCAAGCCGACGCTCAGCGGCTGGTTCGTCGGGCAGGTGATGAAGGCCACCGGTGGCAAGGCCAATCCGCAGGCCGTCAACGATCTCGTCAAGCGGAAGCTCGGCATCGAGTGATCTGGGAAGGGGCGGCACAAGCTGCCGTTCTTCAAAGGCAATTTGCGGCTGGGCGGCCTTCGGGCCGCCCATTTGCTATGCGGCGGAAGGTTTGGTTAACCCTGTTCGTTAAGCCTGCCTTATCCCCATCATCCTTAATGTCGGCAGGCCGGGGCTCAGCAGCGCAAGCTGCCATGTATGTCTCATTCCCCCCGGTCTGAGCGACCGATGGATATTGCAACCCTTCTCGGTGTTTTCGGCGGCTTCGGCGTGCTTTACATGGCCGTTGTGCTTGAAGGTTCGAACATCATGATGTTCATGAACCTTCTGGCGACCAACGTCGTGATCGTCGGTGCTCTGGTGGCCGTTCTAGGCCGCTACACGCTGAAGACCTTCCCCGGGGCGGTGTTCGGCGGCTTCAAGGAAGCCGTCATGTACAAGACCCACGACACTTTCCATCTGCTCGACCAATTGACCGAGATCGCCGAAGTGGCGCGCAAGCAGGGGCCGCTCGGCCTTGAAAAGCTGGAAATCGACGAGCCGTTTCTCCAGAAGGCGATCCAGATGATCGCCGACGGCTATTCGGGCGAGACCATTCAGCACGTGTTGGAACGGGAACGCGACTTGCAGCACGAGCGTCTGCATATGGGGCACGTGGCGTGGGCCAAGATCGGTGAGGCAGCTCCTGGCATGGGCATGGTGGGCACGATCATCGGCCTCGTTTCGCTGTTCGCCCATATGTCCGACCCCAAGCAGATCGGCCCGGCCATGTCGATCGCCTTGTTGACGACTCTCTATGGAGCGGTGGTTGCCAACGTCATGGCCTGTCCGATTTCGGACAAGCTCGCCAACCGCGCCAACCACGAGGCGGAAATTCAGTCGATGATCATCGACGCGGTTCTGCTGATCCGCGAGAACAAGAGCCCGAAGCAGGTGCACGAGGAACTGCTTTCCTACCTGCCGCTCAAGCATCGCGCCAAGGCCGAGGCCGAGAAGGAAGCGGCCTGACGGGCCTGGGTGAGCGCAGAAACGGAAGGGCGGCAGCATGAGCGGCAAGAAGAAGGGGGGCGGCGGTGGCGGGCATGGCGGCGCGCCATGGGTCATCACGTTTGCCGATCTGATGAGCCTTCTCATGGCGCTCTTCGTGATGATCGTCTCCTTCTCCAGCCAGGACGAGCAGAAGCTGCACGAAGCGGCCGGGTCGATGCGCGACGCCTTCGGCTACCAGTCGGTGCAGCGGCCTGCCGGCATGATCGAACAAAACGGCATGCCGGAGAGAAAGTACCTGCGCAACGTTCAGCCGATGTCGCTGTCGGACGCGGTGGAGTTCGCCACCGACTTCAACGATCAGTACGAGAAGCAGGGACCGGAGGTGAACACCAACCGGTTCGAGAAAGCCGCCGAGAGCAAGCCGCGCGAATACCTCACCGCGTCCGAGTCGCTGCGGCAGGCTTTGCAGGATTTGCCCGACTACGCGGAGCTTTCCAAGCAGATCATCCTCAACGTTGCCGAGGATGGCCTTCACATCTCGATCATCGACCAGGATGGTCGACCGATGTTCGCCTCACAGTCGAGCGAGCCGACCGACCGCATGAAGATCTTGCTGTCGCGCATCGCGCCGGTCATCCAGCAGATGCCGGGCCGCCTGCAGATCATCGGCCATACCGAATCGACCGGAGATATGGCCGTTCCCGGTGCCGCCGCCTGGCAGTTGTCCACCGAGCGAGCCCTTGCCACGGCGGGAATCCTCGGCAGCTTCGGCCTCGGTCCGGGCAGCCTCGCCCAGGTGATCGGCGTCGCTGACAAGGACCCGATGTTCCCGGACGATCCCTTCCTCTCCGGCAATCGCCGCGTCGAGCTGGTGCTCCTCAAGGAAGCCCCCGCGCTTCCGAGCGAGAGCCCGTTCTGATCCCGCAAGGCTGGGACAAGCGATCGGATCGAGGCTCCGCCGGATGTAATCCGACGGGGCCGCCCAATGACCGATTCATCTCAATCCGATACCGGCGACCGCCGCCGGGAAGATCGCCACAGGACGCGCCTCAGGGGCGGCATCCTGAGGAGTCGCGAGGGGCGGCGGCTCGCCGACTGCCTGATCCGCGACCGCTCGGCGAGAGGCGCCAAGCTGGTTCTGGCCGAGACACGACCGCTGCCGCTCGACCTTGAGCTCGAGGACGAAGCGGACCATCGGCGCTACCACATCCGGATCATCCGACGCGATGGATTGGAAATCGGGGTCGTGATCGAAGGGGAGACGGCCGTCCCCTCCGCCTGAACACGCCAAGTTCATCTGTGGCCTCTTTTCGTCGTCAAGGGCAACCAATATGCTGCCCATTCTCAAACCGACTTCGGAAACGGGCGAGGAGAAGCCGATGACCGTGACCCAGACCAAGCCGATCGATCTCTACTATTGGCCGACGCCGAATGGCCACAAGATCACCATCCTGCTTGAGGAACTCGGCGTTCCCTACAATCTGCATTTCGTCAACATCGGCAAGGGCGACCAGTTCCTGCCGGATTTCCTGGCGATCTCGCCCAACAACAAGATGCCGGCCATCGTTGATCCCGAAGGGCCGGACGGCAAGCCGATCTCGGTGTTCGAGTCCGGTGCCATCCTTCTCTATCTCGGCCGCAAGTTCGGCAAGTTCTATCCGCAAGACGAGCGCAGCCGTGTCGAGGTGGAGCAGTGGCTGATGTGGCAGATGGCCGGCTTCGGCCCGATGCTCGGTCAGAACCATCATTTTGCGATCTACGCGCCAGAGAAGCTTCCCTACGCCATCAAGCGCTATCGGGACGAGACGCACCGTCTTTATGGCGTGCTCGAAAAGCAGCTCGCCGGCAAGGAGTATGTCTGTGGCGACTACTCCATTGTCGACATGGCTTGCGTCGGCTGGGCGCGCGGCTGGGAGCGGCAGGACATTAAGTCGGCCGAGTTCCCGAACGTAATGGCGTGGATCGATCGGGTGTCAAGCCGGCCTGCCGCTGCGAAGGCCCAGGCCATCACCGCGCCGACGCCGCCGAGCAATCTCGCCGACGACAAGGAAGCGCAGAAGGTGCTGTTCAACCAGCGCGCCCGCTGATCCCACCAAGTTATCAGGCTCTTTCATGACCGCTCCGACCGTTTCGGCCGGGGCGGTTTTGCTTTTCGTAGTCCAGAGATTTTTATGGCGAGCTCTATCCATGGTGAATCCATGGTTTCCACGGGTGAAGCAACGCTCGGGATGTGTTCGCCCCGAAATGGCGAAAGTCCGGAGAATCCATGGTTGATGGACGTTAAAGGTAACGTTCGATTCAGCTGTTGTTGTCCTCTCGTTAAGTCTGCAATTTAATCTGCTTTTTAATCAATTGGCGCAGCATGATCACATCTTCGGAAGACGAAGAAACGAGGCAGAAGACATCAGGTATACAGAACAGGGAATATGATCATGGCTCGTCTTGAACTGAACTCGATCGATCAACTTGCCGGCGGCGCCGGTGCCACCAGCGACATTCTTTACGAACTCGGCGTGATGTATGCCGTGGGGCGTGACGTCGAGCAGAACCTCATCGAAGCGCACAAGTGGTTCAACATCGCCGCCTTCCGTGGTTCCGAGAGTGCCGCCCGCTATCGCCGTGAACTCGCCGACGAAATGTCGTCGCTCGAGGTCGCGGCTGCCCAGCGCCAGGCGCGCGAGTGGATTTCGTTGCATTGATCGACGCGGCCGGCCCCGGAACGGGCCCCGCGGAACGATCTGGATATTGCATGCCCGAAGCAATGGGCAACTGACGGCGGTTCTTCCTGGGGGAAGGGCCGCCGTTTCGCATTGTCGTTCGGTGAAAGGCGGGACAGGGCGGGCAAGCTGTGCTATGGCCGGGCAAATCAGCTAGGGGACCCGTCTATGGACAAGTCGTTCATCGCCCGCGAGACCGCCCGCCTTCTGCTGGAGGTCGAGGCGATCCAGTTCAATCCGGAAAAGCCGTATATCTTCACCTCCGGCTGGGCGAGCCCGGTCTACACCGACTGCCGCAAGCTCATTTCCTTCCCGCGCCTGCGCAAGCGGCTGATGTCATTTGCCGAGGAGATCATTCTCTCGGAAATCGGCGCCGAGTCGCTCGATGCCGTGGCCGGTGGCGAGACGGCGGGCATTCCCTTTGCCGCCTGGCTGTCCGACCGGCTGGAATTGCCGATGCTCTATGTCCGCAAGAAGCCGAAGGGCTTCGGCCGCAACGCCCAGATCGAAGGTGACGTCAAGGAAGGCGCCCGCGCCATCCTGGTCGAGGATCTCGCCTCCGATGGTCGCTCCAAGCTGATCTTCACCAAGGCGATGCGCGATGCCGGCCTCCAGGTGAGCCACGCCTTCGTCGTGTTCCACTACGGCATCTTCCCGTCCTCGACCGAGGTGCTGGCCGCCGACGGCATCACGCTGCATGCGCTGGCCACCTGGTGGGACGTGTTGGCCGAAGCCAAGGCCTCGAACCGCTTCCCGGCGGCGATGCTGGCGGAAGTCGAGACGTTCCTGCACGCCCCGGCCGAGTGGTCGGCAGCCCATGGGGGCAGGGCGTCCTTCGAGGGGTAAGGGAAATGCCAGGGCAGGAGGATGCCTCGCCCTGGCCCATCATGCGCCAGCTGTAGCGGGCCAAAAGCGGATGGAGCGGGGACCGGCTATCCGGCCTGTCCCGCGCGCTTGCCCGAGGCGTCGATCACCAGTTCGCCGTCCTCCTTGGCAAAAGGGCCAGGCGGCAGGCGATCGAGAAGATCGATCACCAGTTCGCTCGGGCGGCAAAGCGCGGTGCCCTTGGCCGTCACCACGATCGGGCGCTCGACGAGGATCGGGTGCGCGATCATCGCCTCGATGATGTCTTCGTCGGCCACAGAAGGATCGGTCAGGCCGAGTTCGGCGGCTGGCGATTTCTTGACGCGCAGTGCGTCGCGCGGCTTGACCCCGGCGGCGGCGAACAGGGCCAGCAACTGCGGCTTGGTCCAGCCGGTCTTGAGATACTCCACGATGACAGGCGTGTAGCCTGCCGCCTCGACAATGCGGACGACATTGCGCGATGTGCCGCAGTCGGGGTTATGAAAGATGACGACGTCGGTGAAGGGCATGTCGGAGCCTCCTGAGGTTTGCCCCCTTATAGCCGCTGAGCGCCCCAACCAAAACGATTTGCCTCCCGTCGCACGCTTTTGAACTCGGCTGTCCCTCGTCTTTTTGAGACTTTTGGCTTATGGGAGCGGAAACCCGAGCCACAAGGATCCGATGACCCACTACACCGCCCCCGTTTTCGCCGTTGCACCTATGCTCGATTGGACGGACCGCAATTGCCGGCTGTTCCACCGGCAACTGAGTGGGCGCGCGTTGCTCTATACGGAGATGGTTACGACCGCGGCGATCCGCTTCGGCGATCGCGAGCGGCTGCTGGGATTCAATCCGGAGGAGCACCCGGTTGCCCTGCAGCTCGGCGGCTCCGATCCGGCCGAGTTGGCGTTTGCGGCCAAGGTGGGCGAAGAGTGGGGGTATGACGAGATCAACCTCAACGTAGGCTGCCCGTCGGATCGCGTGCAGTCGGGCCGTTTCGGCGCCTGCCTGATGCTGGAGCCGGCGCTGGTCGCCGATTGCGTCGCGGCGATGAGGTCGGCGGTCGGCGTGCCGGTCACCGTCAAGTGCCGCATTGGCGTCGACGACCAGGATCCCGAGGAAGCGCTCGACAGGATGGCCGATGCCGTCATCGGCGCCGGCGTCTCGGCGCTGTGGGTGCATGCGCGCAAAGCTTGGCTGAAGGGGCTGAGCCCCAAGGAAAACCGTGACATTCCGCCGCTCGATTACGATCGCGTGCGTCGCCTCAAGGCGCGCTATCCCGATGTGTTCATCGGCATCAACGGTGGCATCAACGACCTTGATGCGGCTGTCGATCTCCTGAAGACGCTCGACGGGGTGATGCTGGGGCGCGCCGCCTATCAGGAGCCGGCGCTGCTCGGCTCGGTCGACCGTCTCATCTATGGCGCCGCCTCCGGCGATGCCGATCCGTTCGCCGTGGTGGAGCGGATGCGTCCCCATATCGCCGCTCATCTGGCCGCCGGCGGTCGTCTCTCCGCCTTCACCCGCCACATGCTCGGCCTGTTCCACAAGGTTCCCGGCGCTCGCGCCTGGCGCCGCATCCTGACCGAGGGAGGCGTCAAGGAAGGCGCCGGTCTCGAGGTGATCGATGCGGCCCTTGACGCGCTCGCCCGCCGCAAGGCTGCCTGATACTCGAAAGTGCCTGCCCGTGTCCTTCCGCCTGCCCAAGTTCGATTACTTCCTCGTCGGCCTCGTCCTGATGGTGGCGCTGGCGCTCGTCTGGCCGACGCCCGGCATGAGCGGTGGGCCGCTGCACTTCGAGTATGTCACCACCTACGGCGTTTCGGTGGTGTTCTTCCTTTACGGATTGATGCTGTCGCCGGAGCGGATGAAGGCGGGCGTGCTGCATTGGCGGCTGCACATCTGCGTGCAGTTCGCCACCTTCGTGCTGTTCCCGGTCCTGCTTCTGGTTGCCCGGGCGCTGATGCCGGGCATGTTTTCCGACGATCTCTGGCTTGGCTTCTTCTACGTGGCCGCATTGCCGTCCACCGTGTCGTCCTCGGTGGCGATGACAAACATCGCGCGTGGCAACGTGCCGGCGGCCGTGTTCAACGCCTCGCTGTCGAGCCTCCTCGGCGTCTTCATCACGCCGCTCCTGATGAGCTGGTACATGAAGAGCAACGGCATCGACATGCCGCTGTTGCCGGTGATCTTCAAGGTGGTGATGCTAGTGCTGGTGCCCATCGTGCTCGGCCAGATCGCTCGCCGCTGGCTTGGCGGCTGGGCGCAGCGGAACGCTTTCTGGGTGAAGCTCGCGGACCGCTCCACCATTCTTGCCATCGTCTACAATTCCTTTTGCGATTCCGTCGCGGCCGGCGTGTGGAGCGCCAACGATCTCGACGTGGTGCTGGAGATCGCCGTTGCCTCGGTGGCGCTATTCGTCCTGGTCTATCTCATCATGAACGGCGTCTGCGCCCTCATGGGCTTCAGCGTTCGCGATCGCATCGCCTGCCAGTTCTGCGGCTCCAAGAAGTCGCTGGCAACCGGCGTGCCGCTCGCGCCGGTAATGTTCGGCCATAGCGCCGCCATCGGCCTGATCGTGGCGCCGATCATGGTGTTTCATTTCCTGCAGTTGGTGATCGTCAGCGTGCTTGCGGCGCGCTTTGCGAAGCGAACCGGCGATTGATCAGATCGACGTGGAGCGCGCACCTTCGTCCGGCACGAAGATCGTCGGCGGCTGATTGAACCAGCGGTAGCCGGCGGCGAGCGCCAGGAAAACGGCCAGCCAAACCGCGATGTGCCATAGTCGCGCGTTGATGCGGTGCCGCCCGAGGGCGAGCGAAGCCCCGATGAGCAGGGCGAAGATCGACAGATAGGCGGCGTTGGCGAACTCCGCCGGGGCAAGGCCGGCGATGTCGCCAGATCCGCCGAAGATCAACAGGATGCCGGTTGTCACGACGAGGATCGCAACGGCGATGTAGAGCACGGGTTGCCGCATCGTCTCAGGCCTCCGATCGGGATTCAGTGCCCTGAATGTCGGCCCGCCTGAGCCGCTCCGCAAGGCCGGCCATGATCGTTCGCCGTTCTTCGGGGCTCATCGACGTCCAGCGAGCAATCTCATCGAGCGTGCGGCCGCAGCCATGGCAGAGATTGCCACCTTCGAGAATGCGGCAGACCTTGATGCAGGGCGTTTCCACCATGGTCGTTACTTCCCGAACAGAAGGCCGATGAGAAACGCCATCTCCGCGAGCACCTGCGTTGCGCCGAGAATGTCGCCGGTTTGCCCGCCGATCTTCTCGCGCGCCAAGGCGCCGAAGGCGAGGGCGGCGAGGCCGGCAAAGGCGATGCCGAGGAGCACGGCCGGTGCGCCGACGAGAGCCGGCAACGGCGACAAGAGCAGCAGCGTGACGCCGGCGCCAATCGCCACTGAGCGGTTGTCCGGCTGGCCGAGCCTCGCCGCGAGACCATCCGGCCTGGCATTGGGCAGCGCTGCCCAGAGCGCGGTCATGGACAGGCGGCTCAAGGCGCCGCCACCCAGCACGGCGAAGACACCCGCCGCCGGATGGAAGAACAGTGCACCGTAGGCGCTCGCCCGTAAAAGCGTTGAGAGAACCAGCGCGAGGCCGGCGAAGGTGCCGATCCGGCTATCCTTCATGATGAGAAGCCGCTTCTCCGCCGTGGTGCCACCCACAAGACCGTCGGCACTGTCGGCGAGGCCGTCTTCGTGCAGCGCGCCGGTGGGGACCACCAGCGCCGCGACGACCAGAAGGCCGACGACAAGATCGGGCAAGCTCGCCGCGCTGGCGCCGAGACCGATGAGGGCTGCCGGCAGGGCGATCAGGAAACCGGCAAACGGAATCGTTGCGGCTGCCCGTGGTAACTGCGGCAGCGCGCCGGTATCGTCCTTCCGGCCGAGCTGCGGCACGGGCAGACGCGAGAAAAAGCGAAGTGAGGCGCCGAGATCGGCAAGGCGGTGGAGGAGTTCGTCACGCAGCATTCTTCGTTTGTAGGCCGCCATGCGAGTCATGTATAGCGTGACCCCGCTAAATGTTGTGTCGTTTCGCGGCGTTGCGACGATTGTGACACTAAATCCAGACCAGTCATTTCAAGTTCACTCAGAAAGACGAAGATATGATCCCCTCGATGTCCGGCCTGCCGTTCGACGATTTTCGCGAACTGATCCGTTCGATGCCGGGGCCGGACGAGGCTTCTGTCGATGCTGTCCGCGCCCGCAATGCCCAGCTGACCAAGCCGCAAGGCTCGCTCGGCCGGCTTGAAGAGCTCGCCGAGTGGCTGGCCGCCTGGCAACGGATGGAACGGCCGGCGGTACGCCATCCGATGGTGTCGATCTTCGCGGCCAGCCATGGCGTGGCGGCGAAGGGCGTGTCGGCCTTTCCGGTCGAGGTGAACTTCCAGATGGTGGCGAATTTCACGGCCGGTGGCGCCGCCATCAACCAGCTTTGCAAAAGCTATAACTACGGGCTGAAGGTGTTTGAGCTGGCGCTTGAGGTGCCGACGCCGGACATCACCGAAGAGGATGCCTTCGACGAGGCCGGCTGTGCCGCGACCATGGCCTTCGGCATGGAATCGGTAGCCGGCGGCACGGATCTGTTGATGCTTGGCGAGATGGGCATCGGCAACACCACGGTGGCAGCGGCCATCTATCATGCGCTCTACGGCGGTGAGGCCGCCGACTGGATCGGTCGCGGAACCGGCGTCGATGATGCCGGCCTGACGCGCAAGCGCGATGCGGTGGCGGCCGCCGTGGCGCGTCTCGGCAAGGGTGAGCGCGACGGTTTGGAGGTTCTGCGCCGGGTCGGCGGGCGGGAGATCGCCGCCATGGCCGGCGCCATCATCGCTGCCCGCCATCAGAACATCCCGGTGGTCGTCGACGGCTATGTCGTCACCGCCGCCGCGGCGGTGCTGCACGCGCTGGACCCGCACTCCATCGATCATGTCCAGATCGCCCACGCTTCGGTGGAAGGCGCCCATCGCGACGTCATCGCCCGTCTCGGCAAGGAAGCCATCGTCGACCTGGGGTTCCGCCTCGGCGAGGGGACGGGCGCTGCCATCGCCGGATCGATCATCCGCGCGGCGGCCGACGTGCACGGCGGCATGGCGACCTTCGCGGAAGCCGGCGTGGCCAACAAAGGCTGAGCGAACAAAACAAAAATCCGGACAACGTGTTGCCCGGATTTTCTCACCTGATTTCTTAGGGATCAGCTCACGCGGCTGACACAGAAATACACCACGTCTTCGAGGGCTGCCCGATAGGGCCCTTCTTCGAGTACGTCGAGCGCCGCGATCGCCTTGTCGCCATAGGCGCGAGCGCGCTCGACAGTGGCGGCGATGGCCTGATGTTTCGCCAGCAACTCGATGGCGTGATCGAGGTCGGCATCCTCGATCTCGCCGCGCTCGATGGTGCGCTGCCAGAACTCGCGATCGGCGTCGCCGCCACGGGCGGCGGCGATCAGGATCGGTAGCGTCACCTTGCCCTCGCGGAAGTCGTCGCCGACCTTCTTGCCGAGAGTCATCGACGAGCCGCCGTAGTCGAGCGCGTCGTCGACGAGCTGGAAGGCGAGGCCGAGCTGGGTGCCATATTCGGCGAGCCCGGAGCGCACTTTGCCACTGCTGCCGGCGATGATCGGCCCAACCTCGGTCGCTGCCGAGAACAATGCCGCCGTCTTGGCGTTGATCACTTGCAGATACTGGTCTTCGCTGGTCGAAAGGTGCTTGGCGGCAACGAGCTGCAGCACCTCGCCCTCGGCGATCACGGCGGCAGCGCGTGACAGAACGGCGAGCGCGTCGAGCGAGCCGACCTCGACCATGGTCCTGAATGCCTGACCGAGCAGATAATCGCCGACAAGGACGCTCGCCTGATTGCCCCAGACCATGCGCGCCGACGGCTTGCCGCGCCGAAGCTCGCTCTCGTCCACCACATCGTCGTGCAGCAGCGTCGCCGTGTGCATGAACTCCACGGTGGCCGCCAGCTTGACGTGGCCGTCGCCCCGGTATCCACACGCAAGCGCTGCGGCCAGCGTCAGCATGGGTCTCAGGCGCTTGCCGCCGGAATCGATAAGGTGGCGGGCGATCTCCGGGATCATCTCGGCATTGGCGGCTGCCATGTCGAGGATCATCTGGTTGACCCGCTGCATGTCGGCATCGACGAGCTGCATCAGTGGCGCGATCGACGTCTCGCGCGGTACCGCCGGAGCGTTGCTGTGCTGAGGTGCGACCGAGCTCAAACCTTCACTCCCGAAACCGTCCTTCCGGCTTGCCGCCGGTTGTACCCACAACGCTTCCCGCCACGAGTCGGTGCCCCGCGCAGGAAAGATTAATTGGGTGACCATTAGGCCGCCAAGCGGATAATGTCCAATCTTGTCGGGGAAGGCCACCGGCAATTCCGGAGGTTTCATGGAAGAATTGATCCGAACCAACGATCTGGTGATCATCTCCTTCGTCGAAGCGCTGCTGAAGGAGGCCGATATCGACTATTTCGTCGCCGATCAGGCGATGAGCGCCCTCGAAGGCATGGTCGGGGCGTTTCCTCGCCGAGTGCTGATCGATGCCGACGATGCCGATCGGGCGCGACGCCTGATCGCCGATGCCGGACTCGGTCACGAGCTGCGCCCGGCGCCGAAAGCGGGGCGCGAAGCATGAGCCTTGCCGGCGGCGTCAGCCGCGACGGTTTTCTCGACAATCAGCTCGTGGTCGATCAGCCCTTGTCCGGCGCGCACCGGGCCGGTCTCGATGCCATATTGCTCGCTGCCGCGCTATCACAGGGAACGACCGGACATGTTGTCGACCTCGGCGCCGGAGTCGGGGTCGCCGGCCTTGCCGTTGCCCGGCGGCTGCCCGAGACGACCGTCACGCTGGTGGAAATCGACCCGGACCTGGTTCGGCTTGCCGTGGGCAATGCCGCGCTGAACGCGGGTATGGCCGGTCGCGTCCGCGCCATCGTTGCCGATGTGCTGGCGCCGGCGGCCGAACGGCGAGCTGCCGGGCTGGTCGACGACATGGCCGATCATCTCGTCATGAACCCGCCGTTTCATCTCGCCGATCGTGGCCGTGCATCGCCGGCACCGTCGCGAGCGCGGGCGCATGCACTGGCGGCCGACGACATGGACGGCTGGGTGCGCACCGCCGCCGCCGTGCTGAAGCCGTCGGGAACGCTGACGGTGATTTTCCGGGCGGATGAGCTGCAGAGGCTGCTGGCCGCGATCGGCAATCGCTTTGGCTCGTTGACGCTGCTGCCGGTCCACGCGCATGAGGGAGAACCGGCCCACCGGTTGATCCTGCGCGGCCGGCCACAGGGGCGGGCACCGCTTCGCATTCTTCCAGGGCTCGTGTTGCACGCGCCTGACGGCAGCTTCCGCCCGGATATCGATGCGGTGCTGCGAGGGGCGGCCCTGCCGGTCGTCTGGTGGTAGCTCAGGGCAGCCGCAGGTCGGCGAAAACAGGAAAGTGGTCGGAGCCGATGTCCGGACCGACTTCGAAGCGCTTCACCTCGATGTCTCGCGACACCAGAATGTGGTCGACCGGCGATCCGAAGTGGACGAGCTTGGCAAAGCGCCTGGAAAAGCGGGTGGTGGCCGGCCAACCGGTGCCCGATGCGTCGATCAAGCCCGATGTCTTCAGAAACGACTGAAAGAACGGCGACCACGTGGGCGTGTTGAAATCGCCCATGGCCACGACCGGCATTCCTGGGGGCTCGGCGGCGATCGCCTTGGCAACGACCTCAAGATAGGCGTTGCGGTCGATCCATTGATCGAAGCTGCGCGGTGTCGTGGGGTGCAGCACGTAGACGACGAGGGCTGGTTTCCCGCCGGCGTCCAACTCGCCGGGCGCGGCCAGTTCCAGTCTGAGTGGGGCGCCGCCCCAGCCGAAAACCGGCAGGATGGGGACGTTCTTGACATGCTCGGCCTTGAGGATCTTCCACCCGGACCAAGCCATCACCTCCGGATGACGGCCGAGGAGGTCGGCGGGGGGAGTGTAGGGGAAGTTGGTGCGCAGGGCATCGAAGTACCTGAGCGCGTAGCCGCTCACCTCCTGCTGGCCGAGAACGTCGATGCCCGATTTTGTGCTCCAGGCAATCAGGTCGCCGTAGTCGCTTCGGTTTCCAAGAATGTTGCTCGAGGCGACGCGCAGCTCTCGCCCGCTGGTCGCCGCAGCGGCTCGTTCGATCGGCTGGACCAGCGGAAAGCCGTTGAGCAGGGTAAGGATGACCGCTGCAGCCGCCAGTATCCGGTGACGGGCAATGAGCGCGACGACGGCGGTAACGAGGCAAATGCCGAACAAGGCCGGCAGGAAGAAGGTGAGAAGGTCGCCGTAGTAGAGAGTGTCGGCATTGAGCCGAGCCAGCGTGGCTATCGCCATGGCCGTCAACACGGCGACCGTGACCGAACCCGAAAGCTTGCGCCGGGTGGGAGTCGCGCTGAACTCGAATGCCGTCATGCCAACTCCCGAAGCCTCGGCGAACCGCCATTCTGTCCATCGTCGAGGATGTCTAGGACATTCTTGTGAATGCCACCGTAAACCTGCCCGTCCCGTACAGGAAAAGCAAGGAGTGGGCCAGGCATTGACGGCCGTTCAAAAAAGGCTGCCCTGCAGTTGGTCGGGGTGGCCGCCGGTTTCGTGCGCCAGCAGCCAACGCTTGGTGTCTATGCCGCCGCCGAAACCGGTGAGGGCTCCGGACGCACCGATCACCCGGTGGCAGGGCACGACAATGGGAATGGGATTGGCGCCATTGGCGGCGCCGACGGCGCGGCTTGCCGAGGGGCGGCCAAGACGTGAGGCGAGCTCGCCATAGGAGATGGTGACGCCGAAGGGAATGCCCGCAAGCGCCTGCCAGACGGCGAGCTGGAACGGCGTGCCTGCCGGCGACAGCTCGAGATCGAAGTCACGCAGCTCGCCTGCGAAATAGGCCGCAAGCTGTGTGCGCGCTTCCACAAACTGGCCGTCGTCGCGCCGCCAGTCGTCGTGCGGCGCCACGCGTCCCTTGCCATTGGGAAAGCCGACTTTCGCCAGTCGCACGCCGTCGCCTGCTAGAAGCAGCGGTCCGATGGGGCTTTCGAGGTAGGTGTAGACGACGTCGAGCATGGGCGCCTCACGTGGCTGGAGCACGTCTGAACATGGAGAAGATTCGGCCGTCGATCGACAGGAGACCGAGCCCGATCAGCGCCATGCCCAGGACATGGTTGGCTGACAGTCGCTCGCCGAGTATCAGGCTGCCGAGCAGAATGGCCGAAACGGGGATCAGCAGCGTCACCAGCGATGAGTTGGTGGCGCCGCCGACCGAGAGGAGATGGAAGTAGATGATGTAGGCCAACGCCGTCGAAATCAGCGCCAGGGCGAGAAGCGCTCCAATGGTGACGGCGTGCGGTGCTGCGAGGTTCCACGGCGTGTCGACGAAGGCGACGAGCGGCAGCATCATCAATGCGCTGGTCGTCGTCTGTCCGAAAGCCCCGACGGCCGGCGCAATGCCCATGCGGCGGAACCGGCGCCCGAATGTACCGGCGAAACCGTAGGAGAGGGCGGCGCCGAGACAGGCGAGCAGTGCCCAGAGCGGCGGGCCGTTGCCGGCAAAGGCGCTGCCGCTCATCAGTACGACAACACCGAGGATCCCGAGCAGTACGCCGGCGATCTTTTGCGGCGTCATCTTCTCATCGGCCGTCAGCAGATGGGCAACGAGAATCGAGAAGATCGGCGTGGTGGCATTGAGAATGGAGGCGAGGCCGGAGGCGATGGCCGTCTGCCCCCAGAAGATCAGGCTGAAGGGGATGAGGTTGTTGATCAGCCCCATGGCGAAGAAGGCGCGCCACACCTCGCCGCTTACAGGGATTGCCCGGCCAGTTACTCGAAGATAGGCGTAAAGCGCCATTGCGGCGATTGCCACGCGGCCGAGCACTACGGTGAAGGGCGGCAACTCGGCGAGCGCCACCTTCGAAAAGAAGAACGACCCGCCCCAGAGGACGGAGAGGAAAACAAGAAGGCTCCAGTCAAGGAGGCTCATCTGAGGCGCTTTGGTCAAGGAAACCTCCTCGGGGTGCGTACCAAACCATGGCCGAACGGGCGATGGCCGGCTCGCCGGAATCGGACTCGGTTCGTCGACCTTGCGCAGATTGAGTGTACAGTTCTTGTCATGAGCTTCGACATCACCCTCTGCGAAACGGCCTGGACGGCCCGGGACCCTGCCTATGACGGGGCCTTTTTCGTTTGCGTACGGACGACCGGCATCTATTGCCGCTGCGTCTGCCCGGTGAAGCAACCGCTCCGCCGCAATGTCGAGTTCCTGCCCAGCGCGGCGGCGGCGGAGCTGGCAGGGTACCGCCCCTGCCTGCGCTGTCGGCCGGAGACGGCGCCTTTCTGCCCTGCCTGGAAGGGTACGCTGACCATCGTCGAGAAAGCGGCGCGACTGATCCGGGATGAGGGAGTGCTCGACGGTGATGGCAGTGTCGAGACACTGGCGGAGCGGGTTGGCGTTGGCAGTCGGCACCTGACCCGGCTCTTCCGCCGCCATCTCGGCGCCAGCCCGATCGAAGTGGCAAAGACGGCGCGTGTGCAACGTGCCAAGCGCCTCATTACAGATACCGACTTGCCGATGACCGACGTCGCGCTTCAAGCGGGATTCGGCAGTTTGCGGCGGTTCAATGCCGTGTTTCAGGAGGTTTACAAACGAGCACCGAGTGAGATGCGGCGGGGGCGAACAGCTCCAGTTACTTGCTCGCACAACTCACATACACGCTACCGAAAAGGACTGAGGCAGGATCACTTTGTTCCTGGATCGACATAGGGGCGCAAACATCCCTCATGAGGCTGATGAAGGCCTTGCGCAAATCTCCCACAGTGTCTTTTCCAATCGCCTGTGGCTCGCGAAACGAATGGATCTGCATTCCACTTTGACCCGAAACTGGTCCGCCGATGGTGGTCCTTGTCTCCCAGTCCAGGGCTACGCCCCAATCGCGCTTGTCGCCGATCAGCTCGAATCCGCTGTCCTCAGTACCGTCGGCCAGCTCGGCCCACCAAGTGCTGCCTGTTTCAAGGCTAAATCTAAACTGCAGTGTTTGCTGAAAGGCTATCCCTGACCTAACCTGGGAATTCCATTTCTTTAGAATGAGGTAGCTGACCTCACTCCCGTTTCCTTCCTCGTTACGGAAGTTGTCTAGTCGCTTTGTTGCAATGGCATTTTCAAAAATGCCGTTTTTGTCGATAGCTTTCCCAATACGAGAACCGAACTCCTTCTCAAGCGCGTGCCGCGATTCCAGTATTTGTTTCTTGGCATCGTGATTTCCAAAGCCGTCTCCTGTTTTCAGGTCCGACATGTAGCGGGGGACAGAGCTTGCTCCATCCTGTCCGGCTTCGAAACCTATGGAAGACAGTAAGAATTTCCTGTTCTCGCTACGAAATGCGAGGAGGACACACAGGTCTGGGGCGGCCGTCTTTTGATCGAGAACTGGCACAGCACACAGCGCGATCGCATCTGTCGCCTTTGTTGACGGAACAGCAGCGCGAACAACGCGATATTGCGTCTCAAAGCCGGCCCCGGAAAAATTGAGGTTCCAGTGGGTCCAAAGCCGCTCGGCCGAAGGACCGGTTTGGCCGACCGTCTGCTGAAGGCGGTCGTAGTCCTCTTCACCGTGCTCGATATACGGCGCCTCAACAAAGGCAAACAGATTGGCTCTGTGGACCGGTGCTTTGGGATAGCGAAATATGCTCTGGGCTAGTTTGAATGGTCGGAAGTCTTTCGTAACAAAAGTCGCCCAGTCGGGCCGGCAAGGCAAATCCAGCCCTTTACATGTGGCAGCAACAATCGGAGTCGCAGCGGGCTGCGGGAAATCGACTTCGTAGGCATCCATGGCACTGTGAGCCTCGGAGGCCAATAGAACCCCTGCCGCAAATATCAGTGCCCAGTACATTTCGCTGCCTCCTCGAAATCCCCTCGTTTCGCTGGCCGTTCTCTCCCGCATCCTAAACCGGATAGCCCACCGCCTTCAGGAACGCGCGGGCGATAATCATGTGACCGGTGAGTGTCGGGTGGACTCGGTCGGTGGCGATGCCCATCGGGTGGATCTCGGTCATCACATCGTCGAAGGCGGCCTGGGTGTCGGCGAAGACGGCGCCATGCTTTTCGGCGAGCCTTTTTACCACCGCGCCGTAGTCGTCGATCATCTTGCGCATGGGGTCGGCGCGGTTGAACTCGACGAAATAGGGCGCCATCAGCACGAGGCCCTTGAGACGAGGCTTGCTACGCAGGATGAGGCGTTCGAGCGTTGCTTCGTATTCGCCGATCAGCACATGGTTCTCGGTCTGGAGGCGGGCGTCGAACTGCCGCCAGACGTCGTTGATGCCGATCATGATCGAAAGCCAGTCGGGATTCAGGTCTTCGACGTCGGTCGACCAGCGCGCTTCGAGGTCGCGCACGGTATTGGCGCTGACGCCCATGTTGACGACGCGGATGCGGTGGGCAGCATGCGTCACGTTGAGGAGGGCGTTGACGAGACCGACGTAGCCGGTACCGAGCGAGTCGAACAGCGCCTCGCCGATCGGCCTGGCGCGGCTCCAGTCGGTGATCGAGTCGCCGATGAACAACAGCTTGCTGCCCTCGTGGATCTTCATTCCTCCAACCTCCCTCTGGCCGGCCTCACCACACCCGGTTGAGCCAGGTCCTGACGCGATTCTCATAGGCGTAAAACGACAGAAAGCCGATCGCCACCGACAGCAGCATACCGATCAGCGCATGGCCCGGCAGGCTATCGAACAGGTATTTTTTGTATTGGTAGAAAGGTTGTTGCCAAAGATAGATCGAAAACGAGGCTATCCCGAGCAGTCTGAGCGGCGCCAGCGACAGCGTCGATCTGACCCAGCGCGGCGCCTCGGCCAGATGATTGACGGTGAACGCGAGGAAGAAGGGAGCAACCGTCATGGTCAACATCCACGGAAACACCGAGCCGATATAGAGCGCCGATCCCAGACCAAAGGCGGCAACGGGCATCCATGGACGGACGTAGGGTGCGGTCCGATCTCTCAGGAGGGAATAGCCGGCCGATAGCAGAAGGTTGGTGGCCGCCACCTCGCTTCGCACCCAGTATTCCTTGGGCGGGGCGATGTCGGGGAAGGCGTAGTAGCTCAGGTGGATCGCGATGGTGACAAAGCCGAAGGCGATCAACGCCCAGCCTTCGCGGCCGCGCAGGAATGGGAGGAGGGTCAGCAGCGACAGGAAGATATAGGAGTGTTCCTCCACGTTCAGCGACCACAGGTGACCGATCGGGTAGGGGCTCGCGAACATATGAAAGTCGGCCGGCAGGTAGGAGCGGAGGAACAGCACCGTCGGCACCACTTCCTCGGCAGGGGCCGGCTTGCCGATCAGCGCGGCGATGCCGAAGACGATCAGCAGAAAAAGCATAAAGGCCGGAATGATGCGCGATATTCTGCGTTTGTAGAACGTGGTGAGCGGCACGCGTCGCTGGAACAGGATGCGGCTCATCAGCAAGCCGGACAGGCAGAAGAAGACATCGACGCCCATTCGGCCGCTATGCCAGCCCTGTATCGCGAAGAAATGGCCCTGCAGCACCAGACAGATCGCCAGGCCACGCCAGCCGTCCAGATAGTCGACGCGTTGCAACTCGCTGCTGCCGTGCTGCGCCGAGGAAAGTGCCACTTTATCGATGGTCATGATTGGGCTCGAAACGAACCGTCGCGCGACTGGCGGCCGGGGTGCGGCAGTCATTCAAGAAAATCGTGATTAAATGGTGGCCGTCGCTAGTGAATACCCCAGATACGACAAAGCGCCCGGCATCCCCTGGGGGACTGGGCGCTCACGTCGTACGTGACCAGCCGTTTTGGCTTGTCAGAGGCCGAAGCCCTTCAGAAAGCCACGCTTCGGTGCGCGGGCCTTGCTGCCGGCGGTCTCTTCGTAGTTGGCGATCGCTTCGGCGATCTCGCGTTCGGCGGTGCTCTGGCTGTGGCGCTTCTTGTTGGCACCCAGCATGGCGAACATCATGGCGTCCATCGTTGTTCTCCGTTTCTCTTCTCTGTCTCTCTTCTTGCAGCCTCAATATAAGTGTGATGCCCAATGGGGACAAATCGTATCTTCTGAAAGGCGCTTTCAGTTTTCCTGCAACCAACAGACGGGATCCGCCGCCGCCGTTTGAAACCGTCCTGCCTGCTTCCTACATGCGAGGGCAACGAACCTTCTGCAAAGGAAACTGCCCTTGGTCGATCTCAGGTCCTGGCTGCCGCGACGGTTTCGCGGCGATGTGCCCGTCGTGCCGCTCGTCCGCTTGTCGGGAGCCATCGGCATGCCCGCCGCGCTGGGGCGAGGATCGCTATCGCTTTCCTCCATCGACGCAACGCTCAAGAAGGCCTTTTCGGTCAGTGGGGCAAAGGCGGTGGCCCTTGCCATCAACTCGCCCGGCGGCTCGCCCGTTCAGTCTCACTTGATTTTTCGCCGTATCCGCCAGCTTGCCGCTGAAAAGAAGCTGCCGGTGATCGCCTACGTCGAGGATATCGCAGCGTCGGGCGGCTACATGCTGGCCTGTGCCGCCGACGAGATCGTTGTCGATCGGTCTTCAATCCTCGGGTCGATAGGCGTGGTCTCGGCCACCTTCGGTCTCGACAAGGCCATTGCCCGCCTCGGCATCGACCGCCGCGTCTACACCGCCGGCACGCGCAAGGTGACGCTCGATCCCTTCCAGCCGGAGAACGGCGAGGACGTCGAGCACCTCAAGACGCTGCAGCGCGACATCCATGCCTTCTTCATCGAGCTGGTGAAGGACCGGCGCGGCGCGCGCTTGGCCGAAGGCGCAGATCTGTTCTCCGGCCTCTATTGGGCTGGCGAGCGGTCGATGGCGCTCGGCCTCGCCGACCGCATCGGTACGGCTCACGACGACCTAGCCGCCCGCTACGGCGACAAGGTCGACATCCGCCTGTTCGAACCGGGCCGAAGCGGCTTCCTGCGCCGCCGTCTGTTCGGCACTGCGACCGACGAGGCCGGCAGTCTTGTCGATTTCGACAATGTTCTCGCAGCGATCGAGCGACGCAGTCTGTTCTCACGCTACGGTTTGTGAACCTTTCACAGGAATTTGCGCTTGCCAGGAAACAGAGACGGTGGTCTCATGGTTTCGTCAGCAAAGGAGACAGGCCCATGTCCCATTTGGTTGGATTTGCTCTCATCGGAGCCGGCGTCTATGTCGTCGTTCAGGTGCTGAAGCGCGAGATGACGCGTGTGGGCGAGATTCTCCGTGAAGCCAACGCCAAACCGGTACGAGTCGAGATCCGCATGGAGCGGGACCCGACAACCGGCATCTATCGCGATCGCCGCTAAGCGCTGCCGATCCTCTCGGGCGTCATCCGCCCTTGTCGTGGAAGGCCGAGGCCATTGCTTCGGCCTTTTTCATGCTGACGTCACAATGGCGGCAGGCTGCGGATCGCGCCACAATCGCGTGCTCTGATTTGCCTTGCGCCGCGTTCCGGTTTCCGTTCCGAACAGACCACCTTCCACGTCAGCCGCCCCACCGAGTTTCTCTCGTGGACCGTGCGGCAATAGCATAGCTTTCCTTCGGCCGCCGGGGTCGCGTTCTCTTGCTGCCGTCGGTCCGGCTGTATGGGCTCGATGAACTGGTGGCGTCTTTCGGCGGTGGATGCCGGCGAGGCGATGGCCAGCGTAGCGAGGGCTATTGCAAGGCGAAGAAGTCCGGCGGTCATCGTTCCATCCTTTGGCGACGCTCGAACGGGGAAGAGGGCTGCCTCTTGAACGTCGCCGGCCGCTTTTCCGGGCGGTGGTCCACGCGGTTTTTGCGGTTGACGGGGCGAGGGGGCGCACCTAATTTCGCGCCCGATCCCGCCCGGCATCCGCCGGGGTTCCAGCCGCTTTCAGGTAGCTCCCGATGACCCAGCCCGCACACGTCAACGATCCCCGCCGTTCCTTCCAGGGGCTGATCCTGACCCTGCAGCGCTTCTGGGCGGACAAGGGTTGCGTCATCCTGCAGCCATACGACATGGAAGTCGGCGCCGGTACCTTCCATCCGGCAACCACGCTGCGCTCGCTGGGGCCGAAGCCCTGGAAGGCGGCTTACGTTCAGCCGTCCCGCCGGCCCAAGGACGGTCGCTACGGCGAGAATCCCAACCGCTTCCAGCACTATTACCAGTTCCAGGTGATCCTGAAGCCGTCGCCGGAGAACCTGCAGGATCTCTATCTCGAAAGCCTCGAGGCGATCGGCATCGATCTCAAGTTGCACGATGTGCGTTTCGTCGAGGACGACTGGGAGAGCCCGACGCTCGGCGCCTGGGGCCTTGGCTGGGAGTGCTGGTGCGACGGCATGGAAGTCAGCCAGTTCACCTATTTTCAGCAGGTGGCGGGCATCGAGTGCTCGCCGGTGTCGGGTGAGCTGACCTACGGCCTCGAGCGCCTCGCCATGTATCTGCAAGGCGTCGACAACGGCTACGAGCTGAACTTCAACGGTCAGGAAGGCGCGGACAAGGTCACCTACGGCGACGTGTTCCACCAAGCCGAGGAAGAGTATTCCCGCCATAACTTCGAATATGCCGACACCGACATGCTGATGCAGCATTTCAAGGACGCCGAGGCGGAGTGCAAGGCGCTGCTCGAAAAGGGCGCGGCGGCGGGTACCAACGGTCTCCACAAGTGCGTTTTGCCGGCCTACGACCAGTGCATCAAGGCCAGTCACCGCTTCAATCTGCTCGATGCCCGTGGCGTCATCTCGGTGCAGGAGCGGCAGAGCTACATCCTGCGTGTGCGTGAGCTGGCGAAAGCCTGTGGCGAAGCCTGGCTGAAAACGGCCGGCGGCGGTGCGCTGGCGTGAGCGCGGCGGGAAGTCGGCCGATGGCGCCGAAGCTTGTCCTGTTCGATTGCGACGGCACGCTGGTGGACAGCCAACATATGATCGTGGCCACCATGACCGAGGCTTTCGCCAAGGTCGGACATGCGCCGCCCGACCGGGACGGCGTCCTCTCAATCATCGGCCTGTCGCTGCCGGAAGCGATCGGTCGCCTCGATCCCAGTCTGGATGAAGTCGCCGTCGGCCTGGTGTCGGAGGCCTATCGCGATACCTATCAGTCGATGAGGTTTCGCCTCGCCGAGACCGCGCCGCTCTACCCCGGTGCGCTCGACGCCTTGAAGGCACTGCGGAATCGGGACGACGTGCTGTTGGGTGTCGTGACCGGCAAGTCGCGGCGTGGGCTCGACGCCATCCTGGAAACGCATGGGCTTTCGACCATGTTCTCGGTCCTGCGCACGGCCGACGACGGTCCGTCGAAACCGCATCCGTTCATGGTCGTCGACGCCGTGGCGGCGCTCGGCGGCGAGGTATCGCACACCGTCGTGGTGGGCGATACCGGCTATGACATGCTGATGGCCCGGGCGGCGGGCGCCTTCGCGCTCGGGGTTACCTGGGGTTATAACGGCCGAGACGAGCTCACAGAGGCCGGCGCTCAAGTGCTTGCCGACGGCTTTGCCGAAGTGCCGACGCTGGCGATGGGACTCCTCGGCGCCAAGGAGTAGGGCGATGGCCGATCTCTTCGAAGAACTCGCCGCATCCTTCGATCCGGTGCTGGCCACCGAACGCGCGCGCGCCAACGTGCAGCGCGTTTTGCCCAAGCGATTCTACAAGGTGGTGTCGGTGGAGCCCGTCGACGGGCTCCACCGGGTGCTGCTCGACGGCAAGCCGGTGCGGACGCCGGCGCGCCATCAGCTTGCCGTGGCTTCGCTGCGGGCCGCCTGTGCCCTGGAGGCCGAATGGGCCGCGCAGGGCGAGTTCGTCGACCCGATGACCATGCCGCTGACGCGCCTCGTCAACTCGGCGATCGATGGCGTGTCGAGCGAGATCGAGGCGGTGAAGGACACGGTTGCCGCCTACGCCGGTTCCGACCTCACCTGTTACCGGGCAGGAGAGCCGCCGCGCCTCGATGAACGCCAGCGCCTCGCCTGGGAGCCGGTGCTCGATTGGATCAGGGGGCGGTTCGGCGTCCGCCCGGTGGCGACGATCGGTGTCATGGCGATCGCCCAACCGCCCGAGCTCGTCACGGCAATCCGCGCGGCTCTGCCCGATGATCCGATCTGCCTTGCCGCCATCGAGCTGATCACCACGCTGACCGGCTCCGTGTTCCTCGCTTTGGCTCTTTTCGAAAGACGTCTTCTTCCCGACGACGTCTGGCTTGCCGCCCATGTCGACGAAGACTGGAATGCCGAGCTTTGGGGTGTCGACAGCGAAGCCCGATTGCGTCGCGATTTTCGACGCGCCGACTTCGACGCGGCTGTCCTGCTTCTTCTGGACTAGAGCACTGTGCGGAAAGGTGGAAACCGGTTTCCCGCATAAGCAATGCGACAACAAGGAACTAGAACGTGTTGGCGAACCAGGGTTCGCCGAACATGCCCTATCGATCAGCGCCGGAAGTCGTCTTGCTTCAGCCGGTACAACACATGCGGCCTCAAAGGGTGGTCCTCCGGCAGGAGCGGATGCAGGAAATCATCGGCCGGATCGCGTGTCATGCCGAGGCTGGCCATGACGGCTTGTGACGGCAGGTTGGGAACCGCCGTGAACGCGACGATTTCGGCAAGGCCCAGGACATCGAAGCCGTGGGCAAGGGCGGCCCGCGCCGCCTCACCGGCATATCCCTGCCGCCAGAACGCCTTGGCCAGCCGCCAACCAACCTCGACGGCTGGCGCGAACGGGTAGGCGGGGTTCAACACCTTCTGAATGCCGACCATGCCGACGAAGGCGTCGTCCTCGCGCCGACGCACTGCTGCGAGACCGTAGCCGTGGTCCGCCCACATGCCGCGAAGGCGGTCGACGAGAGCGTTGCTTTCCTCGGTCGTCATGGTTTTCGGGAAGTAGCGCATCACCTCTGGATCGGCATTCAGCGCGGCAAACGGCGCCAGATCATGCTCCGTCCAGGGAGCCAGCAGAAGGCGCGGTGTGGCGAGGATCATGATCGACTTCCTTTTTCCTGATGGCGAGGGCTTGTGATAGGGCGTCGGCTTTCCAAAATAAACGCCATAGAAAGGTGGAAAGGCTGCCGGCCTTCGTGTACAACGCCGCGGACTCGGGCCGCATGTGCGGTCGGTGTGCCCTTTGGCGCGTCCCCCGGGATGCCCGACAAGAGTTTTTGGGGTTACATGCAAACCGTTCTTCTCGTCATCCACCTGATGGTGGTCGCAGCCCTGGTGGGCGTCGTGCTCCTGCAGCGTTCCGAAGGCGGAGCGCTCGGTATTGGTGGCGGCGGCGGCTTCATGACCAGCCGCGGTACCGCCAACGTGCTGACCCGTACCACTGCCATCCTGGCGGCGGTGTTCTTCCTGACTTCGATCGGGCTGTCGATTCTGCCGCGCTTCACCGGCTCGCAGGGCTCGATCCTCGACCGCGTGCAGACGGCTCCTTCCGCGCCGGCTGGCGACCAGCCGATCGGCAGCGGCAAGGGTGGCGTTCTCGACCAGCTCAACCAGATCAGCAAGCCCGCTGCCCAGCCGGGCAATGCGCCGGTTGCTCCGGCGGTTGAAATACCGGCCGCGCCGGCTGCCGAGGCTCCCGCCGCGCCTGCGGCAGAGGCTCCGGCCGCACCGGCGACGCAGGCTCCGGCTGCACCGGTGACTGATTCGGCCCCGTCGGCGCCGGCCAATCCCGCGCCGGCTCCTTAAGGACGAACCCCGTCCGGCATAAAGCGGATAAAGACGGTCGCGGGCTTCCGCGGCCGTTTTCGTGAGATAGAACAACGGATTGAAGCGAAATGTCGACTGGAGAGGTTACACTTTCCGGAGCGACCTTTTCGTTTTGTTTTGGATAAACCGGTCGGACCACTCCCCAACGGGTCCGCAAAGAGATAGGTTGAAGGCCCATGGCGCGGTACATTTTCATTACTGGCGGCGTGGTTTCGTCCTTGGGCAAGGGGCTCGCGGCAGCGGCTCTGGCGTCTCTCCTGCAGGCGCGTGGCTACAAGGTTCGTCTCCGTAAGCTCGATCCCTATCTGAACGTCGATCCGGGGACGATGTCTCCGTATCAGCATGGCGAAGTTTTCGTGACCGATGACGGCGCGGAGACCGACCTCGACCTCGGCCATTACGAGCGCTTCACCGGGCGCCCGGCCAACAAGCAGGACAACATCACCACCGGTCGCATCTACCAGGAGATCATCGCCCGCGAGCGGCACGGTGATTATCTCGGCGGTACGGTTCAGGTGATTCCGCACGTGACCGACGCGATCAAGGCGTTCATCCTTGACGGCAACGAGAACTACGATTTCGTGCTGTGCGAGATCGGCGGCACGGTGGGCGACATCGAGGCGATGCCCTTCCTCGAGGCGATCCGTCAGCTCGGCAACGAGCTGCCGCGCCGGCATTGCGTCTACATCCACCTGACGCTGATGCCCTACATTCCCTCGGCGGGCGAACTCAAGACCAAGCCGACGCAGCATTCGGTCAAGGAGCTGCGTTCCATCGGCATCCAGCCGGACATCCTGCTCGTCCGTTGCGACCGACCGATTCCCGAAGGCGAGCGCAAGAAGCTGTCGCTGTTCTGCAACGTCCGCCAGTCGGCGGTCATTCCCGGTCTCGACGTCGGCACCATCTACGAGGTGCCGCTCGCCTACCACAAGGAAGGCTTCGACGACGAGGTACTGGCGGCCTTCGGCATCGACGCGGCCCCGGCCCCCAAGCTCGACCGCTGGGAAGGCATCGTCAATCGCATCAAGAACCCCGAGGGTGAGGTGAACATCGCCGTCGTCGGCAAGTACACGGTGCTGAAGGATGCCTACAAGTCGCTGATCGAAGCGCTGGTTCATGGCGGCATCGCCAACAACGTGCGCGTCAAGATCGAATGGATCGAGAGCGAAGTGTTCGAGAAGGAGGATCCCACTCCCTATCTCGACCACGTGCACGGCATCCTGGTGCCGGGCGGCTTTGGCGAGCGTGGTTCGGAGGGCAAGATCCTGGCCGCTCGTTTCGCGCGCCAGCACAAGGTGCCGTATTTCGGCATCTGCTTCGGCATGCAGATGGCGGTGATCGAAGCGGCTCGTGCCCTGGCCGGCGTGACCGAGGCCTCCTCGTCGGAGTTTGGTCCCACCAGCGAGCCGGTGGTCGGCCTCATGACCGAGTGGCTGAAGGGCAACGCTCTCGAGAAGCGCAGGGCCGGCGGCGACATGGGTGGCACGTTGCGCCTCGGCTCCTACGAGGCGCATCTCGCCAAGGGCTCCAAGATCGCCGAGATCTATGGCTCCGAGATCATTCACGAGCGCCATCGCCATCGCTACGAAGTCAACATCGACTATCGTGACCGGCTTGAGGCCTGCGGCCTTTCGTTCGCGGGCATGTCGCCGGACGGCGTGCTGCCGGAGACGGTGGAGATTCCCGACCATCCCTGGTTCATCGGCGTTCAGTATCATCCGGAGCTGAAGAGCCGGCCGTTCGAGCCGCATCCGCTGTTCGCGAGCTTCATCGAGGCGGCCGTGGAGCAGAGCCGCCTGGTTTGATGCAAGGCATCGTTCGACGTGGAAGCCGGCCGCCGCAAGGCGCGCCGGCTTTTTTGTCTGGCGCTACAGGGCGGCGAGGGCCTTGATCCGCTCGATGCCTCCGACCTTGGGCGCCAGCGACGTCCATACGTCCTCGGCCCCCTTCACCCAGGCGGCGCGGTCTTCCGGGGCTATCATCTGGCCGCCTGCCGCCTTCGCCGCCTCCATGGAGGTGATTTCGTCGGCCTCCATGAGCGTGTCGAAATAGGCTGAGGCTTCGGTGATCGCCGCGGCGAACACCGCCTTTTCGTCATCGGCGAGGCTGTTCCAGAAACCGGCCGACAGATAGACGGCACCGGTTGCCCAGATATGGGCGGTCTCGATGAGATAGGGTACCACTTCGTACAGACGGAAGCCGGCATAGGCCGACTTGGTGAGATCCATCATGTCGACGACGCCCGTCTTCAGGGCGTTATAGGTCTCGGTGATCGGGATGGGCGTCGGCAGCGCGCCGTAAGCCTTCCAGAGTTCGACATGCAGTGGGCTCTGGATGACGCGGATGCGCTTGCCGGCGACACCGCCCGGTGTCGTCACCGCCTCCTTGGCGAGCAGGTGACGGGCGCCGTAGTTGAC
The DNA here is from genome assembly GCF_950100655.1 of Pleomorphomonas sp. T1.2MG-36. Taxonomy (NCBI): domain Bacteria; kingdom Pseudomonadati; phylum Pseudomonadota; class Alphaproteobacteria; order Hyphomicrobiales; family Pleomorphomonadaceae; genus Pleomorphomonas; species Pleomorphomonas sp. T1.2MG-36. The sequence continues at coordinate 367,653 of NZ_CATNLY010000001.1, read as the reverse complement.
GAAGCCCAGGGTGACGAAGCCCTGATCGGTCAGTTTGGCCTTGAACTCGTCGCCGATCGGGCCCGTGGTGGCGCGGCGGACGTGGTCGCGGTCGCGAAAGACGAAGGGCAGGTCGAAGAGCTGGGTTTCCGGCACCCAGGTCGACAGGGCCGACAGGGTGGACAGGCTGGCCTGGACCGAATCAAGACGGATGCCCTCGGCGACTTCCTTCTCGCCGCCCAGCGCCGCGTTGCCGACGATGCGAAAATCGAAACGGCCGGGAAGCCTGGCTTCGACGAGATCGCGCACCTTCACCCAGATCTTGGTCTCGGGCTTGTCGTCGCCAAGCAGCGAGGCGACCGTCAGCGCCCTGGGCGCGGCGCGAGCCGGCCGGATGACGGCGGGAAGGGCGAGAGTGGCGAGGCCGGCGGCAAAGACGCGACGCGTGAGGATAGGCACAGGAGTTTCTCCGCTTATCGAGGTCAAAGAAGAGCCCAGAGGGCGACGGCGATCGCCATCGCCGAGGTGGCGGCGATGAGGGTGAGGGTGAGTGGCAGCACGGCGCGGAACACTGCGCTGGCAGAGAGACCGGTGACCCCGGAGGCCACGAAGACGAGAACGCCGATGGGGGGCGTCAGGCCGCCGATCATCAGGTTGACGGTGAGAAGGACGCCGAAGGCCACCGGGTCGATGCCCGATGCGACGACCGAGGGCAGCAGCAGCGGCGCGAACAGCAGGATGCCGGGGCCGACATCCAGCGGCCCGCCGACGGCGAGCAGGATCAGGTTGGCGGCGAGCATCACGGCGAGCGGATTGCCGCCGAAACTCGTCACCCAACCGGCCAGGGCCTGAGGCAAGCCATCGATGGCCAGCAGGAACACCAGAGGCGCCGACGAGGCGACGAGGAGACCGATCGCCGCCGTCTCGCGTCCCGCTTGCAGGAAGGCCCGGAACGTGGCTTTGCCGCCATTCGGCCCGCTCAAGGCTGCGACCAGCGCATAGGCGCAGGCGACGGCGGCAGCCTCGGTGGGCGTGGCGATCCCGAGGCGGATGCCGAAGAAGACGACCAGTGCCAATCCGAACACGGGAACGGCCGCGAGGAAAGCGGCGACACGTTCATGCCGGTCGGCGGCGGGGCGGGGCGAGGTATCGGCCGAGACGTGCAGCATCGCCGCCATGGCCGCAGCCAGGATCAGCCCGGCCACCAGACCGCCTTCGAACAGCGCCCCGACCGACAGGTTGGTGGCCGAGGCAAGCAGCAGGAAGGCGATCGATGGCGGGATGATGTTGGGCAAGACGGCCGTGGCGGCGACAATTGCCGCCGCTTTCTCGGGCTTGACGCCATCGGCGACGAGAGCCGGCGCCAGGACTTTGGCGCCGAAGGCGGCGTCGGCGATCGACGAGCCGGAGACGCCCGAGAACATCAGATTGGTGACGAGCGTTGCCTGGGCCATGCCGCCGCGCCGGTGTCCGACCAGCGTCGATGCGAACCGGACGAGGCGGTGGGCCAAGCCTCCGACGCTCATCAGCATGCCGGCGAGGAGGAAGAAGGGGATGGCGAGCAACAGGAACTTGCCCAAGCCCGACACGGTCTGCTGCACGATAGCCGCCTCGGGCAGACGGGCGCCGAAGGGCACGGCGAAGGCGAGTCCGACGATCAGCGAGTGTACGAAGGGCGCGCCGACGAGGAGAGCGGCACAGGCGGCGGCGCAAGCGACGAGGCTGGGCAGGGCGACCGGTATGAACGGGGGCAGGTGCGGTAGGGCTGCGAGGCTCGTTCCACCGGCGACAACGGCAAGGATGAACAACCATGTCCGCCCCTGGGATAGGGAGCCGAGAATCAGGTGTGCCGCTGCCAGTGCGCCGCCGATCGCCACCGGCCAGAATCGCCAGCTCTCGGCTATGCCTAGCGTGGGGGAGGTGCCGCCGATCAGCACTGCCACCTTGCCGGCACCGTGCATCAGGACGAGGCTCGCGGCGAGCGTGACGGCGTCGGAGGCGCCATCGGCCAAATTCCGTCCCGTGGGACCGAGGTGGCGCGTCACCACATCGATGCGCATGGCGAGCGATCCGCTGGCACAGAGTGGCAGCCCGAGAAAGACCAGCGCCGTGTGCAGGAGAATGCCGAGATCCTCCGTGGCGACAAAGCCGGTCGAGAAGACGTAGCGCAGCAGCGTGGCGCCGAACACCAGCACCAGCAGGACCGCAAGAATGACTGAAAGCAGACCTGCGAGCAGGCGGTCGATCGCCTGGTGAAGTTGCGCGGCGATGGTCGTCATGGTCGCAGTCCGGCGCCGCCAAGCGGCGAAAACCACGTCGGTTTGAGAATGCGGCTCTTCATCGTCTGCACGTAGGGGGCCGCCTTGGCGCGGAAGGCCTGCCAGGCGGGGTCGGCCTCCATGGCGGCGCGGCGGCGCTCGCGATCGGCGAGGTCGTCGTACTGCCAGATGTGGACGACGTCGTTGACCGTGCCGATGTCCTGGGTGAACCAGCCGATCAGCTTGCCGAGGTGGCCGGTCTGGATCGCCATGCCCTCGCGGACATAGAGGTCGAGATAGGTGCCGACATGCGCCGGCGCGATGGTGTAGGTGCGTTCGTCGAGAATCATGGTCGTTCGGCCGTCGTTGGAATTGCGGGCGGCGGAACGCGTCAGGCGACTGTCTGCATGGCTCTATCCCTCCGCCGGCATGACCCGGATCAGGTTCGTCGGGTTGGAGAAACTCCTCTCAGCCCCGAATGGGGCACCCCGTGAGATGTGACGAGCTTAGCTGGATGATCCCCATCGCGCCAGAGGCGATGGCCTCGATCCGTGACATCGAGCTATGCGCGCGGGGAGGACGTCGCGGCCGCAAACGGCTTGTGGGGGCGCTGGCGGTCCACTAGGGTCGGCGGGTTTTGCAACGATCGATCGACAATGAAACCGACCAATCCCATCTTCACCGGCCTTCCCACCACCATCTTCGAAGTCATGTCCGGCCTTGCCCGTGACACAGGCGCCATCAATCTCGGCCAGGGCTTTCCCGACGTCGACGGTCCGGAGGAGGTGCGCCGCGTCGCCGCCGAGGCTTTCCTTGCCGGTCCCAACCAATACCCGCCGATGATGGGACTGCCGGCGCTGCGACAGGCGGTCGCGGCGATCAACCGACGCTTCTACGGTCTCGATGTCGATTGGCAGACAGAGGTGATGGTGACGTCCGGCGCCACCGAGGCGCTCGCCGATGCGATTCTCGGTCTCGTCCGTCCCGGCGACGAGGTGGTGCTGATCGAGCCGCTCTACGACAGCTATCTGCCCATCGTCCGGCAGGCCGGCGGCATCGCCAAGACGGTTCGCATCGCTCCGCCCAACTGGGAGGTCGACCCGCAAGCACTTGCGGCCGCCTTCTCGGACCGCACCAAGGCGATCCTGATCAACACGCCGATGAATCCGGCGGGCAAGGTGTTCTCGCGTGAGGAGCTGGACCTGATTGCCGGCCTCTGCCTGAAGCACGACGCGGTGGTGATCTCGGACGAGGTCTATGAACACCTCGTATTCGATGGCAAACGGCACATCTCGCCGATGCAGATTCCCGGCATGCGCGATCGCGTCGTCCGCATCGGGTCGGCCGGCAAGACCTTTTCGCTGACCGGTTGGAAGGTGGGCTACGTCACCGCCTCGCCGGCGCTGATGGAGCCGATCGCCAAGGCGCACCAGTTCGTCACCTTTACGACGCCTCCCGCTCTCCAGACGGCCGTGGCGCACGGGCTGTCATTTGGGGACGACTATTTCGATGGCTTCGCCGCCGGCTTGCAAGCCAAGCGCGACCGTCTCTCGAAGGGGCTTGCGACGCTCGGGTTTTCCGTGCTGGCTTCGGCCGGCACGTATTTCGTGGTGACCGACACCGGACCGCTCGGCATTGACGACGACGCCGAAGCCTGCCTCAGAATGACGCGAGAGGCCGGCGTCGCCGCCGTGCCGGTTTCCGCCTTCTATGCTTCGGAACCGCCAAAGCGGTTCATACGCTTCTGCTTTTCCAAGCGCGACGAGGTGCTCGACGAGGCCATTGCCCGTCTCTCCGCCTGGATCGACAAACAGGGACGATGAGTTCGATGGAAAATCCGGTTCTGGTCGAAGTCACGCGCGGCTCCATCGTCGAGAGCTTTCACCGGGGGGCGGTCGCGATCGTCGATGGCGACGGCCGACTGGTCTCCGGTGTCGGCGACATCGAGAGGCCCAGCTTTCCCCGCTCGGCGGTGAAGCCATTCCAGGCGCTTCCCTTTCTTGAAAGCGGGGCCGCCGACCGCTTCGGCTTCGGCGACGCGGAGCTGGCGCTTTCCATGGCGTCCCACAATGCCGAGCCCCGGCATGTGGAAACCGCCCGGGCGATGCTTGCCGCCGCCGGCCTCGACGAAACCTGTCTTGCCTGTGGCCCACACTGGCCGGGACGACATGACGATCAGGGCGAGTTGCATCGGCGCGGTGAAAAGCCGGGTCGTATCCACAACAACTGCTCGGGCAAGCACACAGGGTTTCTCTGCACCTGCGTCGTCACGGGGACCGACCCCAGAGGATATGAACAGGCGGAGCATCCAGTGATGCGCGAGGTGATCGCAGCTGGTGCCTCGATGACCGGCACGCCGCATGCGACCGATATTTGCGGCACCGACGGCTGCTCCATTCCAACCTTCGCCGTGGCCCCAAGGGCGCTCGCCCATGGGTTCGCCCGTTTCGTGACGGGTGTCGGCCTGACGGCGACGCGAGCACGCGCCGCCGAGCGCCTGAGGCTGGCCGCCGCTGCCGAACCGTTCATGATCGCGGGGACCGGGCGCTTCTGCACGCGGGTAATGACAGCTCTTGGCAATCGCGTACTGGTGAAAACCGGCGCCGAGGGCGTGTTCATCGGGGCGATCAAGGAACTCGGACTTGGTATTGCGCTGAAGATAGACGATGGTGCCGGACGGGCCTCGGAGGTGGCGATGGCCCGAATTCTGTTCGATCTTTTGAAACTCACCCCCGATGATCCGGGTTATGCCGAGATGAGGGCCCTCGTCAGCCCTCCGGTCAAGACCTGGGCGGGCGACACGGTCGGCGAAATCCGCGTCACCGCGGCGCTTGACGGCGTTACCGGCTGAGAGGCGGCATCAAGGCAAACGGAGGACAGCATGGGTGAGGTCGTCAAACTCGACAAGAAGGCGCGCGAAGCGCGCAAGAAGGCCGAGGCCGCCCGCGCGGCGGGTAGTGGCGCGTCATCCGGCACCCGTTCATCGCCCGGAGGGCGGCCGATCGCCGCCATCGCCGGCGGTGCGATCCTCGTTCTGATGATCGTCGTGACCTTCTTCCTGTAGCGGCGCTCAGGCCGCTTGCGGCTGTGGCTCCGCCGGTTCGCGCTTGCGATCGATGGTGAGACAGAGGGCCGCCGCCACGAGGCAGAAGCCGCCGGCCACCACGAGAGCCGGCACGTAGCTTTCAAGGTCGGTGCGGCTCCAGCCCGCGCCGTAGGCGGCGGTGGCCGCGCCGAGCTGGTGACCGGCAAACACCCAGCCGAAGACGAGCCCGGCCTTCTCGGCACCGAAACGCTCGGCCGAGATCTTCACGGTCGGCGGCACCGTCGCCACCCAGTCGAGGCCGTAGAAGACGGCAAAGCCGGCGAGCAGAAGCGGGTCGAATCCGGTCAGCGGCAGATAGAGCAGCGAAAGCCCGCGCAGGCCATAATACCAGAACAGAAGCCAGCGATTGTCGTAGCGGTCGGACAGCCAGCCGGACAGCAGCGTGCCGGCGAAATCGAACAGGCCGACGAAGGCCAGGAACCCCGCTGCGCTGACCGGGCGGATGCCATAGTCGCCACAGATGGATACCCAGTGCGTCTGGATCAGGCCATTGGTCGACAGGCCGCAGACGAAGAAGGTCACGAACAGCACCCAGAAGACATAGGAGCGCGAGGCGTCGCGCAGGCCAAGTAGTGGCGCCGACACGAGCGTCAACAGGCCGGCCGTGCGGGGTGGGGCGGCTTGGTATGCACCTCCCATGGGCGCAAGACCGACATCGGCCGGCCGATCGCGCATCAACACCAGCACGCCGACCAGCGCGACGGCGAGGAGGGCAACAACCAGGCCCAGGGCGACCCGCCACCCCCACGCCTCGGTGGCCGCGGCGATCACCGGCAGGAAGATGAGCTGCCCGGTGGCGTTGGACGCGGTGAGCAGGCCGACCACCAAGCCGCGCCGGCTGACGAACCAGCGGGTCGCCACCGTTGCGCCGAGCACCTGCGCCGTCATGCCCGTGCCGAAGCCGATGATAAGCCCCCAGAACAGCATCAGCTGCCAGAGTTCGGTCATGGTGACCGAAAATCCGAAGCCGGCGATGATCAGGAAAAGGGCAGTGACGACCACCCGGCGGACGCCAAAGCGGTTCATCAGCGCTGCCGAGAAGGGCCCCATCAGACCGAACAGGACCAGGCGGACGGCGAAGGCGGTGGAAATATCGGAGTTCTTCCAGCCGAACTCGGCCTCGAGCGGCCGCAGCATGACGCCCGGTGCACCAAGGGCTCCTGCCGTTGCCAGCATGGTGACGAAGGTGACGGCGGCGACCACCCAGCCATAGTGAACGTTGCGACGGGCAAAGAAGGCCGGGAGGGCGGACGTCGTCATCGGCGGGCTTTCGTGAGAAGGAGCGACGGGGACTTAAAGAGCGCCGGAAATCGCGGTGATCGCCCTGATCTGGTCGGGGCCGAGCATGGCCTCGATCTCGGCCTGCGCCGTTTGCCAGAGCGGCGCGGCGGCGGCGAGACGGTGTCGGCCCGTCTCGGTGAGCGTCAACATGCAGCGCCTGCCGTCGCCACAACTGGTTTCCTCGACGAGCTCGTGCTTTCCCAGAACCTGGGCGTTACGACCGATGGTGGATCGGTCGAGGTCGCAGGCGGCCGCGAGCTCGGAAATCGAAAGCTCTCCGGCACGATCAATCTTCTTCAAGAGCTTGTATTGGGCAAGCGTTAGCCCGACCTCGCCAAGGTGCCGGTCGTAGATGGCAGTCGTCTTGCGCGCCGCAGTTCTGAGGAGGTCGCAATAGCACGGTGAATCCATGACGCGGGTATATACCCCTATTTTGTTGCCTTCAAGTGGCCCCCAAGGCGATTGCGGATACGGACGAGAAGAAGGAAAGAAAATGCGCCGAAGGGTGCAATGGCGGAATTCTGTTCCTTAGGACGCTCCGGCGGCGGGGCTAATGTGCGGACAACTGTGCCGCACCAACCGGGAGAAGATTCATGAAGATCGAGACCCAGTCCATCCACGCCGGCCTGCCGGCCGCCCAGTCCGGCGAACCGGTTCTCAGCCCGCTGGTTCCGGCTTCGAGCTTCTATGCTCATCCCGACGACATCGGCTTTTCGGCCAATGATCTCAACGACCGGGCTCCCCATTTCTACACGCGGTGGAGCAATCCGACCGCCGCCGCCCTAGAAGCGAGGCTTGCCGCCCTCGACGGCGGGGAGGCGGCACTGACATTCGCAAGCGGCATGTCGGCGATAACCGGGTTGTTTTTCAATCGGCTGAAGGCCGGTGACCATCTCGTCCTCTCCAACGTCTGCTATGCCGGCGTCGCCGAGTTCGCCCATGACAGCTTGCCCAACCTCGGCATCGCGGTGAGCGCCGTCGATACCTCCAACCCCGCGAAGGTGGCGGCGGCGATCCGTCCCGAGACGAAGCTCGTTCACATCGAGACGCCGGCTAACCCGATTCTCCGTCTGTCCGACATTTCGGCCATTGCCGGAATCGTCCATGCCGCCGGCGCCCAACTCTCGGTCGATTCCACCATGGCGACGCCAGTTGCTACGCGGCCGCTGGAGTTTGGTGCCGATTTCGTCGTTCATTCGCTGACCAAATACGCCTGCGGCCATGGAGATGCGCTGGGCGGCGCGGTGATCGGCAAGGCCGATGCCATCGCCGATTTCAGGAAAACGTCGCTGATCCATCTCGGAGCCGCGCTCAATCCCTTCGCAGCCTGGCTGATCCTGCGGGGCCTTGAGACCTTGCCGATCCGCATGAAGGCGCACGAGGAGAATGCTCGTGCCGTATCGAGCTTCCTTGAGACCCATCGGCGCGTGAAGCGCGTTTACTGGCCTGGTGCCTTGAGCCACCCGCAACATGACCTCGCCGTCCGCCAGATGCGGAACTTCTCGGGCATGGTGTCCTTCGTTGCGGATGACGGTCCGGCATTGGCCCGGCGGTTCGCCGACCGGCTCAAGACGGTGGCCTATGCCGTTTCGCTCGGCAAGACGCGCAGCCTGCTGTTCCACATTCCAGCCGACGATCTGATCGCCTCGTCCTTCCACCTCGAGGGGGACGATGCGGCTGCCTATCGCGACTGGACCGGCGAGGGGACTTTCCGCCTTTCCGTCGGGCTTGAGAACGCAGCCGACATCATCGCAGATCTCGACGCGGCACTCGGCTGAGCGGCGCGCAGAAACCTCTGCTTCCCAAGGTTGTCAGGCGCCCAGACTATAGGCGAAAGGACCTATTGACGACCAATGTAACCGGTTACATCATGCCTGCCGGGCAGTGAGGGCCCATGGGATCGTTTCGCCGCGGGCAGATGCCGGCGAGCGAAGGTCCCTGAGGAAACGACAGCAAACGACATGGCCGGCGGACCGGAAAACCGGTTTGCGGCGCGTCAGGGAGGCGACAATGAAATCAGTTCTGTTGGCGGCGGGCATCGCCGTGGCCGCGGTTGGCGCGGCATCGGCGGCCGATACGTTCACCATCGGCCTGTCGAATGGCTGGGTCGGCAGCGAGTGGCGCACCCAGATGATCGAGGAGGCGCAGGCTGCCGCCAAGGCATGGGCCGACAAGGGCGTCACCGTAAACGTCGTCGTGCAGTCGGCCAACGTCGACGTGCAAGGCCAGATCGGCAACGTCCGCAACTTCATCAATCAGGGCGTCGACGCCATCATCATCAATCCGAACAGCCCGACGGCGTTCGATCCGATCTTCGCCCAGGCCAAGGCCAAGGGCATTCTGGTGGTCGCCACCGATGCCGAGGTGTCGTCGAAGGACGCCATCTACGTCGGTATCGACCAGAAGGGCTGGGCGATGAAGTCGGCCGAGTGGCTGGCCAACACGCTGGGCGGCAAGGGCAATGTCGTCACCATCAACGGCGTTGCCGGCCATCCGGCCAACCAGATGCGCGTCGAGGGCTACACGGAAGTCTTCAAGAAGTTCCCCGACATCAAGATCCTCAACGAGGCCAACGCGAACTGGGACCAGGCGCAGGGTCAGCAGACGGCGCAGACGCTGCTCGCCACTTATCCCGACATCAATGGCATCTGGGTGCAGGACGGCATGGCCGCCGGTACGTGGCGCGCGATCATGGCGGCCGGCAAGCAGAAGTCGATCGTTGCCACCGGCGAGATCCGCAAGGACTTCATGGATCTCTGGTCGAAGGAAGGCCTGACGTCCGGCGCCTCCGTCAATCCTCCGGGCGTGATGGCCTCGGCGCTCAACGTCGCGGTCCTGAAGCTGCAGGGCAAGGAGTTCAAGGACGGCGTCTTCGCCGGTGTCTATGGCAATGCCATATACATCCCGATTCCGTTCGTCTCCAACGACAACCTGGCTGAGAAGCTGAAGGAATCCGAAGGCAAGCCGGGCTACTGGTCAGTGACCGACGTCGTGTCGATCGACGACGCGGCCAAGTTCTTCAAGTAAACTCCTGAGCGGGCCGGTCCTTCTTCCTCCCGGATCGGCCCGTCTTTTTCGCTTCGTCCGACGTGCGCGGTTCGCGCGTGCGACGGTTCTCTGTTGCCGATCCGAATCCGGATGCTCCGATGCAACCAGTTCTTCGTGCCAGCGACATATCCAAAAGCTTCGGCGCCGTGCACGCGCTCGACCAGGCCCGTCTGACGGTGGAGCGCGGCGAGATTCATGCGCTGCTCGGTGCCAACGGCTGCGGCAAGTCGACGCTCTGCAAGATCATCGCCGGCACGGTCGGCCTCGATGCCGGTGAGGTATTGATCGACGGACAGGCGGCGGCCCTCGGTTCGCCGCGTCTCGCCGAAGAGCAGGGCGTGGCGCTGTTCTACCAGGAGCTTTCGCTGGTGCCGCAGCTGTCGGTCGGCGAGAATGTCTTCCTCGGCCGCGAGCCGCGCGATCGCCTTGGCTTCACGGACCGCGCCGCCATCCAGCGCGAGACCGAGGCGCTGATCGCTCGTGTCGCAGCGGTGGCCGGCAAGGGATTCACGCCGGACGCCCGTGTTTCGGACCTGTCTCCGGATCAGCGCCAACTGGCCGAAATCCTGAAGGTTCTGGCGCGCAAGCCCAAGATCATCATCTTCGACGAGGCGACGGCGACGCTCGATCGCCGACAGGTCGAGGTGTTCTTCGAAATCCTGCGCGAGCTCAAGGCCGAAGGCGTCTCCTCCATTTTCATCTCGCACCGCATGGACGAGGTGTTCGCCATCGCCGACCGCATCACGGTGATGCGCAACGGCCAGACGGTGGCCGAGTTCGCCGCGGCCGAGACCGACCGCTACGCCGTGGTCTACGCCATGGTCGGCGAAACCGGCGCCATCGCCGCGTCTGTTCGCGATCACAAGCCGCTTGAAGGCGATGCTCGCCTCGCGGTGAAGGATGTGCGTGCGGCCCGTCTGGGGCCGGTCTCGTTCACGGCTCGGCGCGGGGAAATCCTCGGACTTGGCGGGCTGCAAGGGCAGGGGCAGAAGGCTCTGCTTGCCGGCCTCTTCGGCGCCGAACCGTTTCAGAGCGGCTCCGTCAGCCTCGATGGCGTCGACGTCACGGCGCATCGGCCAGCCGACGCGATGGCCCACCGCATCGCCTATGTTTCCGGTGATCGTGGCCGAGACAGTGCGTTGCCCGGCCGCTCGATCTTCGAGAACACCGCGATAGCGAGTCTGGTGCGCGAGAGACGGCATGTCGTGCCCGGCGCGGTTTTCCGCGGGCGCTTCGCCGAGGTGCTGGCCGGGCTCAACACCCGTTACTCCGGTCTCGACGCGCCAATCGGTTCGCTCAGCGGCGGCAACCAGCAGAAGGTGTTCATCTCGCGCTGGCTGTCACCGGCGCCGGGTCTCCTGTTGCTGGACGACCCCACCAAGGGGATCGATCTTGGCGCCAAGGGCGATTTCTATCTCCTCGCGCGCAAGCTCGCCGACGAAGGGGCGACCGTGATCATCTACTCTTCCGAGGACAGCGAACTCCTTTCCCTCTGCGATCGGGTGCTGGTGTTGAACGGTGGCAGCATCACCGCCGATCTGACCGGCGACCGGCTGACGCCCTTCGAGCTGACACGCGCTTCCTACGGAGACGCGGCATGACGGGGCTCAGAAAACTCGGCGGTCGCACCTGGATCGTGACGGCGGCGGCGCTCGTCGTTCTTCTCATCGTCAATACGGTGCTGCAGTCCAATTTCCTGGAACCGTCGGTCGTCCAGTCGAACCTCACCACGTTCCTGCCGTTGGTTCTGGTGGCGATCGGCCAGACCTACGTCATCCTGGGCGGCGATATCGACCTGTCGGTCGGGGCCATCGTGGCGCTCGTCAACGTCGTTACCGTCACGGTAATCGCCGCGTTCGGCGGTGATGGCACGGCCGTCGTTGTCGGCCTTCTGGTCGGCATGGGCGTCGGGGCCGGGTGCGGTCTCGTCAATGGCCTGATCATCGCCGGTCTGCGCTTCCAGCCGATCGTGACCACATTTGCGACGTCGATCGTCTTCTCCGGTCTTGCCCTCTGGGTATTGCCGCAGGCGGGCATGCCGGTGCCCGAACCCTATTGGCGTACCTATGCCGGAACGATTGCCGGCGTGCCGACGGTCTACGTGATCTATCTCCTGGCTTTCCTGATCGCCGCCTTCCTGGCTTCGCGGCCGTTCATGACGCGCCTCAAGGCGGTTGGCGGCCTCAGGACCGCCGCCTTTCAGACCGGCCTCGAACTCGGGCGGCTGCGAGTTTCGGCTTTCATGCTGTCGGGCCTGTTCGGCGCCTTTGCCAGCCTCTGCCTCACCGGCGAGACGGCGAGCGGCGATCCTCTCATGGGGCAGACGCTGGCGATGTCGGCGATCTCGGCGGTGGTGCTCGGCGGGACGGCGCTTGCCGGCGGCGTCGGCGGCACGCTGGGCTCGGTCCTCGGCGCCTGGGTGGTCGGCATGATCGGCTCGGTCATCTTCTTTGCCGGCCTGCCGTTCGAGTACCAGACCCTGGTCCAGGGCCTGATCATTCTCGCCGCGCTGGCCGGCGGCGTCCTCGTCACCCGGCGCTGAGGAGGGAGAGCCATGAACCGCTTCGTCGACCTCGCGAAGAACCCGCTGCTGATCTCCTCCGTCGCCATCCTGGCCCTGCTCGTCATCGGCGAACTGGTGTCGCCCGGCTTTGCGCGCGGCGACCAGATCGTCCGCCTCCTGACCGTGTCAGCCATCCTCGGCATCGCCGCGGCCGGGCAGAACCTCGTCATTCTCGGCGGGCGCGAGGGCATCGACCTTTCCATCGGTGCCGTCATCTCGCTCGGCGCCGTCATCGCCGGCAATGTGATGAACGGCTCCGATGCCGCCATACCCATGGCGTTTGCCGCAGCTTGCTTTGCCGGCTTCATGATCGGCATCGTCAACGGCCTCGGCGTTACATACCTGCGCATTCCCCCCCTCGTCATGACGCTGGGCATGATGGGCGTCATCCAGGGCGGCCTCGTCGTGTTGTCGCGCGGCGTACCATCCGGCAATGCGGCGCCGGCGCTGATGGCCTTCGTCAATCGTTCGGCTTTCCTCGGCATCCCCGGCATCCTGTTCGTCTGGGCGGCGATCATCGTGCTGATGGCGCTCATGCTGAAGCGGACGCGCTTCGGCTGGTCGATCTACGCCGTCGGGTCCAACGAGAACGCGGCCATTCTCACCGGTCTTCCGGCTCGTCGCATCCGCGTGCTGCTCTACGGCCTTGCCGGCCTGTTCGGCGGCTTCACCGGCGTCTGCGTCATTGGCTACACCGGCAACTCGTTCATCAGCGTCGGCGACCAGTACGTGCTGCCGTCGGTAATTGCCGTGGTGATCGGCGGCACGTCCCTGGCAGGCGGCGCCGGCTCCTATACCGGCACGGCGCTTGGCGCCATCGCACTCATCCTGCTTCAGAGCGTGCTCACCACGCTCAACCTGGAGTTCTGGGGGCGGCAGGTGATCTTCGGCGTGACGCTGCTGCTCCTGATGCTGCTCTACGGGCGGCAGGCACGGTTGAGGGTGTGATCGCCATGTCGCCTTCCGCAAACATTCGAGACGTCGCCGCCATGGCGGGCGTGTCGGTGGCGACCGTGTCGCGCACGCTCAAGAACCCGGACCTCGTGCGGCCGGAGACGCGCGAGACCGTGCTGCGCTGCGTGGCCGCGCTCGGCTTCGTTCCGAACGCTCAGGCGCGCCATTTCCGGCGGCAGGCCACCGACACGGTCATCCTGCTGGTGCGCGACATTTCCAACCCGTTCTATCTCGACGTCTTCAAGGGGGTGGAGGATGTCGCCTCGTCGGCTGGATACAAAGTGCTGATGGGCGATGCCCGTTCCGACCCGGCCCGAGTTCACCACTATATCGACATGGTGCGAGAGCGGCACGCCGATGGGCTGATCCTGATGACCGGATCGATGCCCGTGGAGCTTGAGGATGCGGGACTGCCGCCTATGGTGGTGGCGCTCGAGTATCTGCCGACACGCAAGCTGCCGACCGTGCAAATCGACAACGAAGGCGCCGCCGCCATGGCGACACGGCATCTTCTGGATCTCGGACACACGGCGATCGCCCATCTCAGCGGTCCGGTGCCGGAGGTGATGAGCGTCGCCCGCGTCGCCGGCTGGCGCAGGACGCTGACCGAAGCCGGATTTCCCCCCGACGAGCGACTGGCGGTTCGTGGCGACTACAGCCTCGCCTCAGGCGAGGCGGCCATCGACGAGCTCTACGGACGGGGCGTGTCCTTCTCGGCCCTCTTCGCCTCAAACGACGAAATGGCGGTCGGCGCCATCAACCGGTTGAGGGAGCGGGGCATTTCGGTGCCCGATGACGTTTCCGTGGTCGGCTTCGACGACACCATCTTCGCCGTGGCCTGCAATCCGCCGCTGACCACCGTCCGCCAGCCGCAACGCGACATCGGCGTCGAAGTCATGCGGCTGATGATCGAGCGGCTGGCAGGTCGCCTTCCGCCGGACGCCAAGGTGGTCATGCCGACCGAACTCGTCGTTCGCTCGTCGACCGCACTCGCCAAGCCGGAGGGCCGGACGGCCGCCGGAACCCGATAAGGCAATAACGACAAGAAACCTGGGAGGACCAGAGATGACGACCGACTTTCCGCGCCAGACCCTCCGCATCGGCTTCATTGGCAGCGGCTTCATCGCCCATTTCCATCTGAAGTCGCTCGTCGGCGTCCGCAATGTCGAGGTGACCGGCGTCTATTCGCCGACCGAAGGCAAGCGCCGGGCATTTGCCGAGGCCGTGAGCGATCTCGATCTCGGGACATGTACCGCCCACCCGACGCTGGAAGCGCTGCTGACGGCGCCCGACGTCGATGCCATCTGGGTGCTGTCTCCCAACTACACCCGCCTCGACGTGATGCGGGCTCTGCATGATCTCAAGACGGCCGGCCGCTCGACCATCTACGCCGTCGCCTGCGAAAAGCCGCTGGCCCGGACGCTGCGTGAGGCGCGCGAAATGTTGCGGCTCGTTGAGGACGCCAAGCTCATCCACGGCTACCTCGAAAATCAGGTGTTCTCCACCGCGGTCATGCGCGGCAAGGACATCATCTGGCGGCGGGCGGTCCCGGCCGCAGGCCGTCCCTATCTGGCGCGCGCAGCCGAAGAGCATGCCGGCCCGCACGAGCCCTGGTTCTGGAAGGGCGATCAGCAGGGCGGCGGCGTGCTGCTCGACATGATGTGCCACTCCGTCGAGGTGGCGCGCTTCCTGCTGACTCGACCGGGCGCGCCTCGCTCGTCGCTTAAGCTGAAGTCGGCCACCGGCGCCATCGCCTGTCTCAAGTGGACGCGACCGAACTACGCGGCCGAACTCAAGGAGCGCATGGGGCCGACTGTCGATTACGGCCGGCGGGCCAGCGAGGATTTCGCGCGCGGCATGATCACGCTGGAGGATGATCTCGGACAGGAAGTGATCATCGAGGCGACCACTTCCTGGGCCTATGTCGGCGCCGGCTTGCGTATCCAGCTTGAGCTGCTCGGACCGGAATACGCGCTGGAGTTCTCCTCGCTCAACACCGGTCTCAAGGTGTTCATGTCGCGCCGGGTCAGCGGCAGCGAAGGCGAAGACCTGGTCGAGAAGCAGAATGCCGAGCAGGGGCTGATGCCGGTGCTGGAGGATGAGGCCGGCGTCTATGGCTACACCGACGAGAACCGTCACATGGTCGAGCGCTTCCGCAAGGGACAGGCGCCCGACGAAACCTTTGCCGACGGCGTGGCGGTGATCGAGATGCTGATGGCCCTCTACAAGTCTGCCGAGGAGGGACGCACGGTCCATTTCGACCGGGAGGACCTGTCCGACTTCGTGCCGGCGGTCGGCCGCCCCGAATGAATGGGCGCTACGCCTTCTGCGCGAGGAACTCGTCGCGCAGGAGGCCGTAGCAAAGCGAACCGGTGATCGACCCATCGGGGTGTCGCTTGTCGGCGCGCACGTGGCCCTCTTGGCGCATGCCAAGTCGCTCGGCGATGCGCCGGCTAGCGACGTTGGTATCGTCGCACCAGAGGCCGACGCGCAAGGCGCCGCACTCGCCGAACAATGCGTCGACCGCAGCCGTCGCCGCTTCCAGAACGTACCCCTGCCTGACATGGGCCTCATCGCAGAAGTAGCCGATCAGGTAGCCCGGCAGGTCGGCATTGGTGACGCCGATGTAGATCTGCGCGACAAAAGCTCCGTCGTCACGGCGAAAGACGCCGAGAAACGCAGCCTTGCCAGCCTGCGCCTCCTCCTCGAACCCGCGAATTGCGGCCACGGCATCGGCCTCGGTGGCGATCGTCATCGCCGCGTTGTCCCGCTCATGGCGGGCAAGGTGCGCCCGGTTGCGCAGCGACATCGTCGCATACCAGGCGGCATCGTCCTGTGTATAGCGACGCAGGGTCAGGCGTTTCGTGCAAAGGCTTGAGGGAAGGGCGGGCATCGGGCACACTCGCTTACGTTGTTCAACGTTGCTGAGAACTGGCCCCCGATCGGCTGCCCGTCAACCGTCGTGTAACTCCCGACATATCGTTGCGTTATGTGTCTGAAGCTGCTGCGGGGCGGTTGCGTTCAAAAAACGGTGAGTTGCCGGCATCCGTTACACTTTTAAACCTCTTTTGATTTGCCGGCCGGCGTCGAAGCGGTCCAAATCGTAACGGTTCAAAAAGGGATAGTCAGCTCAGCCATGATTTTGCGCGCGGATACGAAGGTCAAAGGTTCCTCCTCATTCCGCCGCGCAGCGGGGATCAGTCTCCCGCTTCTCGGCTTGCTGTTGTCGGGTTGTGCCGTCGGGCCCGACTACATGGTACCGCGCCTGGCGCTGCCGGCGAGTTGGAGTTCTTCCGGCGCCGAGACGCCGGCACGTCCGGTCGAACTCGGGCGCTGGTGGGAACGTCTCGGCGACAAGGAGCTGAACGCGTTGGTCGAGGAAGCCGTTGCCGGCAATCTCGATGTTGCCGCCGCCAAGGCGAAAATCCGCACGGCGCGCGCCGCCGAGCGGCAGACGAACGCGGCGCTGGCGCCATCGGCCGATGCGTCGTCATCGGCCTCGCGGCAGAAGGCCCAGGGCGAGATACGCAACCAGTTCAAGGGTGGCTTCGACGCATCGTGGGAACTCGATCTGTTCGGCGCCAACGCACGCTCGTCAGAGGCGGCGAGCTACGGCCGTCAGGCGGCTGACGAGGATCTCAACTCGGTTCTCCTGACGCTGGTCGGCGACGTCGCCTCGAACTACGTGGCTGCACGCGGCTATCAGGCGCGCATGGCGCTGGCTCGGCAAAGCGCGGCGTCGCAACGCGAGACGGCTGGGCTGACCCGGAAGAAGTTCGAGGCGGGATCGGCCTCGGCGGTCGACGTCTCCAACGCCGAGGGACAGGCCGCGAGCACCGAAGCCAGGCTGCCCGACCTCCAGACGGCTTACTCAGAAGCCGTTCATCGCCTGGCGGTTCTGACCGGCCGCGCCCCTGCCGAACTCGACGCCCGCATGAAGAGGGGCGGAGCCATTCCGAGGCCGCGCCAGCCCGTGCCGACCGGCCTGCCGGCCGATCTCCTCGCCAATCGGCCGGACATCCGCAAGGCGGAGCGTGAGTATGCGCAGGCGACGGCCAAGATCGGCGCCGCAACTGCCGCGCGCTATCCCTCGATCAGCCTGTCCGGGGCCATTGCCACGACGGCGACGAATGTGGGCGATCTCGGGAAATCCTCGTCGATCTCATGGAGCCTGGGGCCATCCCTGTCGGTGCCGATCTTCAACGCCGGCAAGCTCGCCGCCGCGCAGGAAGTCGCCGAGGCTACCCGCGACCAGTATTTTGTCGCCTACAAGGCGTCCGTGCTCGGGGCGCTGGAAGATGTCGAGAACGCCATCGTCGCGTTCCGGCAGGAGCGCATCAAGAACGGTCGTCTGTCCGCCGCCACGCAGGCCTATCGCAAGGCGTCGGAGCTGGCGCAGTCTCTCTATCAGTCGGGCTCCTCGAGCTTCCTCGACGTGCTCGACGCGGAGCGTTCGCTCTATTCGGCCGAGGACTCACTGCTCACCAGCACGGTTGCCATCGCCGATAACTACATCGCTCTCAACAAGGCGCTCGGCGGCGGCTGGGACGGTGTGGTCGACGCCTCGAAGCCGGAAGTGGTGGATACCAAGACCGGCCCGCGTCTGCGCACCGCGGCCGCCAACTGATCCAATGGCCTTGAGCCGCGAGCCGGCGCTTCCCCGGTAAATTCGTGAAACGATGTCACCTCTTGCGTCCGTCAAACTCAACACCTTAAGCCTGACCTTCATCCTCGCCGCCCTCACGGCCTTTGCGCCGCTCTCGACCGACATGTATCTCGCGAGCTTTTCCAGCCTCGCCGAGACCTTTGGCACCGACGAGGGCAGGGTGCAGCTTTCGCTGTCGGTGTTCTTCTTCGGCCTGTCGGTCGGTCAGCTCATCTACGGTCCGCTGGTCGATCGCTTCGGCCGAAAGCCGCCTCTGATCGCCGGTCTCCTGATCTTCACCCTTGCCTCGGCTGCGATTGTCGTCGCTCCGACCGTCGAGAGCTTTATCGCCTTGCGTCTCTGCCAGGCGCTCGGCGGCTGCGCCGGCATGGTGGTGAGCCGCGCCATCGTCGCCGATCTGTTCGACGAGCGTGGAAGCGCCCGCTTCCTGTCTCAGATGATGCTTGTGCAAGGCCTCGCCCCGATCGTCGCGCCGCTTCTCGGCGGCTACATCCTGGCGGTGGCGCCGTGGGAGGCGATCTTCGTCGTCCTGACGTTGTTCGGCATCGGCTGCCTGTTAGCCGCCACGCGCGGGTTACCCGAGACGTTGCCACCCGAACGGCGCCATGCCCAGGGGATCGGTGGCGTGGTTCGGGCTTTCGGCGAAGTGTTTGCCAATCGTTCCTTCATGGCTCCGGCCTTGTCCGGTGCATTCGCGGCCGCCTGCATTTTCGCCTTCATCACCGGATCCCCCTTCGTCTACATGCATCTCCACGGCGTCGGGCAGCAGCACTACGGCTGGCTGTTCGGCCTCAACGCCTGCGGCATGATCGTCGCCTCGCAAGTCAACCGGCTATTGCTGCGCCGATTCTCGACGAGAGCAGTGATGGCCGGTGCGCTGACCTTCAACGTGACCATGGGCCTCGTCCTCGTCGTCACGGCGGCGAATGCGCCGCTGCCGTTGCTCGTTGCGCTTCTGATGCTCTGCCTCTCGACCGGGCCTTTGATCGGCGCCAACTCGACGGCGATCGCCATGAGCCATGTCGGGGCTCACCGCGGCACGGCGTCGTCGGTGCTGGGCGTCATGCAGTTCGCTGTCGCCAGCCTTGCCAGCGCTGCCGTCGGGCTGCTGCACAATGGAACCGTCTATCCGATGGTGGGTATCATCCTCGCCGGAGGGGGGCTTGCCTCCCTGGCCTACTACATGGGGCGCCGCGCATGACCGCTGCTCCGCGCAAACGCAAGAGCCGTCGCGGCCTGATCCTCTTGGTGGCTTTGGTGGCCTTGGCGGCGGCCGCATATTTCGTCAGGGGCCGCTATTACTCGGCACCGACCGTCACCATGATGACCGCCGACGTCACGCGGGGCGGCGTCGAGGAGACGGTGCTGGCCACCGGTCAGCTGCGGCCGGTGAAGCTTGTCGCCGTCGGCGCCCAGGTTTCGGGCCGCATCACCTCGCTTGAGGTCGCACTCGGCGATCGGGTGAAGGCCGGCGATCTCATCGCCGAGATCGACTCGGTGACGCAGCAGAACGATCTCAAGAAAGCGCAGGCGTCGCTGGCCAGCGTTCGCGCACAACGGTCGGAAAAGGAAGCATCGCTGACACTGGCCCGGCAGACGCTGGACCGCCAGCAAACGATGGTCAGCCAGAATGCCGTCGCGCGGGCCGATCTCGAAAGCGCAGAGGCGAGTGTCAAGACGACGGAGGCGCAGATCGCCGCCCTCGACGCGGAGATCCAGTCGTCGGAAGTGGCTGTGGAGACCGCCCAGGCCAATCTCGGCTATACCCGCATCACCGCGCCGATCGACGGCACTGTGCTAGCCGTGGTCAGCCAGGCCGGGCAGACCGTCAACGCCGCCCAGTCGGCACCGACGATCGTCGTTCTGGGACAGCTCGACACCATGAGGGTGCGGGCCGAAATATCCGAGGCCGATGTCATCCACGTGGCGCCGGGGCAGAAGGTGTATTTCACCATCATCGGCGATCCCGAGCACCGTTATGATGCGACGCTCGAAAGCATCGACCCCGCGCCGGAGTCGATCCGCACCGATGCCGACATTTCGACGGTAAGTTCGTCTTCCTCGTCATCGAACGCGTCGTCCTCGGCCATCTATTATTACGGCAACTTCACCGTCCCCAACCCCGAAGGACGTCTGAGGACCTATATGACCGCCGAGGTGAACATCGTTCTCGGTCGCGCCGAAGACGTGTTGACCGTGCCGGCCGCCGCGCTGGGGAGCCGCGCCTCCGATGGGACCTATCGGGTCAGGGTGTTGAATGCCGACGGCAGCACGGCAGAGCGACGGGTCGAGGTGGGCCTCAACGACAAGGTCACCGCAGAGGTGAAATCCGGCCTTGCCGAGGGCGACAAGGTGGTGACCGGCGAGATGACGGCCGCCCAGCGGGCGGCGGCATCCTCGTCGCTGAGGCTCGGACGGGGCGGCGGCGGCCCGCCGCCGGGGATGTGAGCCATGGCCGAGCTCATCCGGCTGGAAAAGCTGCGGCGTGAATTTCCGTCCGGCGACGACACGATCACCGTGCTGAAGGACCTCGACCTTGTGATCGAGGCGGGCGAAATGGTGGCGATCGTCGGCGCTTCCGGTTCCGGCAAGTCGACGCTGATGAACATCCTGGGTTGCCTCGATCGCGCGACCGCCGGCAGCTATCGCATCTCGGGGCGGGAAACCGCCTTGCTGGAGCCCGATGAACTCGCCGCTCTCCGTCGCGAGCACTTCGGCTTCATTTTCCAGCGCTATCACCTGCTCGGCGAACTCGACGCGCTCGCCAATGTGGAGATCCCGGCCATCTATGCCGGCATGGCGCCGCGCGACCGACGGGCAAGGGCGGAAAGTCTGCTCGACCGGCTCGGCATGAGCGACCGCACCGACCACCGTCCGGGACAGCTCTCGGGCGGTCAGCAGCAGCGCGTTTCGATCGCCCGCGCCCTGATGAACGGCGCCAACGTCATTCTCGCCGACGAGCCGACCGGGGCCCTCGACAAGCATTCCGGCGAAGAGGTGCTGCGCATCCTCGAAGAGCTGAACGCCGAGGGCAAGACGATCATCATCGTCACCCATGACATGAACGTCGCAAGCCGCGCCCACCGCATCATAGAGATTTCCGACGGCGTCATTCTCAGCGACAGGAAGAGCGAGGCGGCGGAGGAGCGCGCGCCCGTCACCGCTTCGGCGCCTCAGGGTGAACGTCCAAGAAATGGCGGCTATCTGCGGTCTGTGGTCGATCGTTTCAAGGAGGCGTTGCGCATGGCCGTGCTGGCCATGGCGGCTCATCGCCTCAGGACCTTTCTCACCATGCTCGGCATCATCATCGGCATCGCCTCGGTGGTGTCCGTCGTGGCGATCGGGCAGGGCACGCAACAGCAGGTTCTGGCCAACATCTCCAGTCTCGGCACCAACACGTTGGAGATTTTCGCCGGCCGCAGTTTTGGTGATACCCGCTCGGGGAAGATCACCACGCTGGTCGCTTCCGATGCCGAGGCGCTGGCGCGGCAGAGCTACGTCGCGGCGGTCACGCCTACGGTGTCCGCCAGCAAGACACTGCGCGTCGGCTCGTTGGAGGCGAGCGCACTCGTCAACGGCGTCGGCGAGCAGTATTTCGCCGCGCGCGGCACCAAGCTCGCCGAGGGCAGCTTTTTCGACGCGAGGTCGGTGCGCAACCGGGCAACCGATGTGGTCATCGACGAGAACACTCTCAAGACGCTGTTTGCGAACAGCCCGACCTCGCCTGTCGGCCAGGTCCTGCTGATCGGCAACGTACCGGCGCGGATCGTCGGTGTGACCCAGCCTCAACAGGGGGGCTTCGGGTCCAGCCAGAACCTGTCCGTCTATCTGCCGTACACGACGGTGCAGACCCGCTTCCTCGGCAACATGTCTTTGCGCTCGATCACCGTGCGCGTCGCCGACGACGTCGATACCAGCCTTGCCGAGCAGGACGTGACGCGTTTCCTGACCCAGCGCCATGGCAGCCAGGACTTCTTCATCCTCAATACCGACGATATCCGGCAGACGATCACCTCGACCACGCAAATGCTGACCTTGCTGATCGCGGCCATCGCCGTCATCTCGCTGGTGGTCGGCGGCATCGGGGTGATGAATATCATGCTGGTGTCGGTCTCGGAACGGGTCAGCGAGATCGGCGTGCGCATGGCCGTCGGCGCCCGTCAGGGCGACATCCTTCAGCAGTTCCTGATCGAAGCCGTTCTGGTTTGTCTTATCGGCGGGCTTTGCGGCATAGGCGCCGCCTTCGGCATCGGCCAGTTGGTGAAGCTCATTTCCAGCGATTTTGCCTTGATCTACTCGACCACCTCCATCGTCGCCGCATGCGTCTGTTCGACGCTGATCGGCGTGGTATTCGGCTTCCTTCCCGCCCGCAACGCCTCGCAACTCGACCCGGTTGTCGCATTGTCACGGGACTGACGATCCTTCCCGCTCGTTTCGGAAGCTTCGCCCGGCGTCGCCGGGCGGTTGCTCGTCATTCCTCCAACATCCGTAAATCAGTCGATTGACTGAAAACGGATGGGGTATAGATTGGCGGCATGACAAAGCCATCTTCACCCGACACCGCCCATAACGACGGTCCGCGCGAAAAGCTTCTTCTCGCCGCGCTCGAGTTGTTCGGCCAGTATGGTTTCGACGGCGTCTCGACCCGCAGACTTGCCGAGCAGGCAGACGTCAACCTTCAGGCGATCAACTACTATTTCGGCAACAAGCGGGGCCTCTACAACGCTGTCGCCGACTATCTGATCTGTCGACTGCAGGCCCGCATCGGCGAGAGACGGAAGCTGGTACTCGGCCGTTTTGCCGAGGCTCAGTCGGGTGGTCAGCCGATCGACGCAGACGAGGCGCGCGCCATCCTGACCGTGCTTGGCGAAACCATGCTGACATTGTTCGCGGACGACGAGTCGGCCGTCTGGGTCCGATACATGGTTCGCGAACAGGCCGAGCCGACCGAGGCCTATGATCGAATGTACACTGGCTTCATGCAGCCAATGTTGGTGGCCGTGCGCCATCTCGTCGGCATCCTTCTCGAATCCGATCCCAACTGCGAACGCGTGCGACTGCGGACGCTGTCGCTGGTCGGCTCGCTGATCGTCTATCGCGTCGGACGAGCCACCATCCTGCGAGAGATGGAATGGTCGGCGGTCGGACCGGCGGAAGTCGCCGCGATCCGCGGTATCGCCGCCGAACTCGTCGCCAGCATCCATCCCATCAGGGAAAGTGCAACATGAACAAGATCGTCCCCGTCGTCCTGCTCCTCGTCGCCGCAGGCGCCGGTGCCGCCTGGTACCTCGGCCTGCCGCAACGCTATGGATTTCTCGTGCCGTCGCCGCCGACCCAGGTGATCTACGGCAATGTCGACATTCGCCAGGTACCGCTCGGTTTCCGTGTCGGTGGCCGGCTTGCCGGCGTGGTGGTGGAAGAGGGTGACGCCGTGAAGGCTGGCGACCTTCTGGCCCGCCTTGATTCCGGCCCCTACGACATTGCCGTCCGGGCCGCCGAGGAGAATGTCGCGGCGCTCAAGGCGACGCTCGACAAACTCAAGGCCGGCGCCCGCCCATCCGAGATCGCGAAGGTGCGCGCCGCCTACGAGGAGCAGGTCGCCAGTCTGGCCAATGCCGAGTTGGCTCTCTCCCGCGCCGATCAACTGCGCAGCCAAGGCACCGTCGCCCAATCGAGCCTCGACACGGCGACGGCCGCCAAGGACATGGCGAGTGCCCGTGTGGCCAGCGCCAGGGCGGCGCTATCGCTCATCGAGGAGGGCAGCCGAACGGAAGATATCATGGCCGCCGAGGCACAGCTTCGCGCTGCCGAGGCACAGCTCGACGCGGCCCGCACGTCGCTTGCCGATACCGAACTGAAGGCACCGGCCGACGGCGTGATCCTGTCGCGCGTCAGCGAGCCGGGTGCCATCGTCGCGCCCTCGACCAATGTGCTGGTCTTGGCACTGACCGAGCCGGTCTGGGTCCGCGCCTACGTTTCCGAGCTCGATCTCGGCCGCGTTCATCCTGGACTGAAGGTCAAGGTCACGTCCGACAGCATGACCGGCGCGGGCTACGAGGGGCAGGTTGGCTTCATCTCGCCGGTGGCTGAGTTCACGCCGAAGGCGGTCGAGACGCCGGACCTGCGCACAGACCTCGTCTACCGGCTTCGCATCATCGTCGACCATCCTGGCAAGGATCTGAGGCAGGGCATGCCGGTCACCGTTCATCTGCCGCCTGCCCAGAGCGAGGCAAAATGAGCACCGCCGCCGAAGGCAAGCCTGTCCTTGTCAGCCTCTCGGGTATCGTCAAGCGCTTCGGCGATGGCCCGCCGGCGCTCGATGACGTGTCGGGCGATATCCACGGCGGCGAAATCACCGGTCTCGTCGGTCCCGATGGAGCGGGCAAGACGACACTGATCCGCCTGATGACCGGACTGATGCAGCCAGAGGCCGGCCGCATCGTCGTGCTTGGTCATGATGCGCGTACCGGCGCGTCGGCCATCCAGACGGCAATCGGCTACATGCCCCAGCGCTTCGGTCTTTATGAAGACCTGTCGATTCAGGAAAATCTCGATCTCTATGCCGACATGCGTGGCCTGCCACGTCGCGAACGACCGTCCGTTTTCGACGAGTTGCTGACGTTCACCGATCTCAAGCGCTTTACCGGTCGTCTCGCCGGCAAGCTGTCCGGCGGCATGAAGCAGAAGCTCGGTCTCGCCTGCGCGCTGATCCGCAAGCCGCGCCTTCTGCTGCTCGACGAGCCCGGCGTCGGCGTCGATCCGATCTCGCGGCGCGAACTGTGGAAAATGGTCGAGAACCTGACTGCCGAAGGTATCGGCGTCGTCTGGTCTACCGCCTATCTCGACGAGGCCGAAGCCTGCGACCGGGTTCTTCTCATGAACACCGGCAAGTTGCTTTATTCAGGTACGCCGTCCGGTCTCACCGATCGGGTCGAGGGCAGGGTGAAGCGCCTGACCGGTATCGAGGGAAGCCGCCGCCGGCTGCTGGCTCGCCTGCTCGACGAGGACAAGGTGGTCGATGGCGTCATCCAGGGCGAGGCCATCCGGCTGGTGTTCGACACAGGAAGCGACGCCGGCGAGGTAACCAAGGCTGTGGGTCTTGGCGCCGCCCGTCTCATTCCGGCCGTGCCACGTTTCGAGGATGCGTTCGTCGATATGCTGGGCGGCGGTCCCGGCGGTCGTTCGGTGCTGGCCGACGCGCAGGCGCCACGCGCCACCGGCGACGGCCGGCCGGTGATCGAGGCGCGCGGCCTCACCAAACGTTTCGGCGATTTCGTCGCTGCCGACCGCATCACCTTCGACATTCCGCGCGGCCAGATCTTCGGCCTGCTCGGCCCCAACGGCGCCGGCAAGTCGACGACCTTCAAGATGCTGTGCGGTCTTCTGAAGCCATCGGAGGGCGAGGGCAGGGTTGCCGGTTTCGACTTGCGCCGCGACGCGGCCGAGGCACGCAATCGGCTGGGCTACATGGCGCAGAAGTTCTCGCTTTACGGGGATCTGTCGGTTGCCCAGAACCTCGATTTCTTCGCCGGCGTCTACGGCCTTTCGCGCGCCCGACGGCGCGAGCGCATTGCCATGATGCTGGAGATCTTCGACCTGAAGCAATACGCGAGCATGTCGGCCAAGGATCTGCCGCTCGGCCTCAAGCAGCGCCTCGCGCTTGCCGCCGCCGTCATGCACGAGCCGGAGGCGCTGTTCCTCGACGAGCCGACCTCGGGCGTCGATCCCATCACCCGTCGCGAGTTCTGGACGCATATCAACGGCCTCGTAGAGAAGGGAGTGACGGTTCTCGTGACCACTCACTTCATGGACGAGGCCGAGTATTGCGACCGCATTTCGCTCATCTATCGCGGCAGGTCGATCGCCCTCGGCTCGCCCGACGAGCTCAAGGCCAAGGTGGTGCGGCCCGACCGGCCTGATCCTACCATGGAGGACGCTTTCATCGCCCTGATCGAAGCAAGCGAACGGGAGGCCGCCGCATGAACGCCTATCGCCGAGGTCGGGCCCGCCGCATTCTCGCTCTGATCCGCAAGGAGAGCTTCCAGATCGTTCGCGATCCCTCCAGCATCCTGATCGCGCTTGTTCTGCCGCTGATCCTGCTGTTTCTGTTCGGCTATGGCGTGTCGCTGGATACCACGCGCACCAGCGTCGGCCTCGTACTGGAGGAGACCACGCCCGCCACCCTCGATCTGGCGGCAAGCTTTCAGAACTCCCGCTATTTCGACGTGGCCGTTGGGCGCGACCGACGCGAATTCACCTCGGACCTCGTCCAGAGTCGGATCGGCGGCATCCTGGTCATCCCCAACGGCTTCACGGCCGATCTCACCGCCGCCCGCCACCCGGTGGTGCAGGTGATCGTCGATGGCGCCGATCCCAACACGGCCAACTTCGTGCAGAACTACGCTGCCGGAACGGTCTCGACCTGGGAAGCGCAGCGGGCGGCCGAGCGGGCGCTCACGGCGACGCCGCTCTCCATCCAGCAGCGATTCTGGTTCAATCCGGAGCTCAAGAGCCGCAACTTCCTGGTGCCGGGCTCTATCACCATCGTCATGACGCTTGTTGGCACATTGCTCACGTCGATGGTGATCGCCCGCGAATGGGAACGCGGCACCATGGAGGCGATGATGGCGACGCCGGTCACCGCCTGGGAGCTGCTGGCCGGCAAGATCGTGCCTTACTTCCTGCTCGGCCTCGGCTCGATGACTCTTTGCGTCGTTCTCGCGGTATTTCTGTTCGGCGTGCCGTTCCGAGGATCGATCCTGGCGCTCTATGCGCTGTCGGCCGCCTTCCTCATGCCGGCGCTGGGGCAGGGGTTCCTGATTTCGGCGGTCACCAAGAACCAGTTTCTTGCCTCGCAACTGGCGCTGCTGTCCGGCTTCCTGCCGAGCTTTCTGTTGTCGGGCTTCATTTTCGAGATCAACTCGATGCCGCTGGTGATCCAGTACATCTCGATGATCGTGCCGGCCCGCTACCTGATACCAAGCCTGCAGTCGGTGTTCCTGGCCGGCGACATATGGCCGATGTTTCTGCGCGCCATCCTGGTCCTGGTCGGCTTTGGCCTCGTTCTCTTCGCCATTGCCATCCGCAAGACAGCCAAGAGGATAGCCTGACATGGGACTGACGCGCCTTCTCGCCCTTGTCCGAAAGGAGTTCCTCGCCCTCTTTCGCGATCCGAAGAGCCGCATGATCCTGATCGCGCCGCCGGTTCTGCAACTGTTGGTGTTTTCCTATGCCGCGACGCTGGAGGTGCGCAACGTCGACGTGATGGTGTTCAACCTCGACGCCGGCCACTGGGGGAGCGAACTCACGAGCCGCATCGAGGCCTCGCCGCAGTTCCGTCTCGTTCAGCGAACCGACAATCCGGCCGAGCTTCGCGATGCGATCGACCGCGAGCGCGTGATCGCCGCCGTCGAGATCGGAGCGGACTTCTCCCGCAACATCGAGGCGGGCACCACAGCCGATGTCGCCATCATTCTCGATGGCCGCCGCTCCAATGCCTCGCAGATCGTCTCGGGCTACATTTCATCGATCGCGGCGGGGCTTGCCGCCGACACCCCGGCCGGCCAGCGGCTCGCATCCGTTCGGGTCGGTACTGCCGCCCGCAACTGGTTCAACCCGAACCTTGAGTTCACGTGGTTCATGGTGCCCGGCCTCGTTGCGTCGATTGCCATGCTGGTCGGCCTGCTGGTCACGGCGCTGGCCATCGCCCGGGAACGTGAGTTGGGCACCTTCGACCAGTTGATGGTGTCGCCGCTTCGGACGCACGAAATCCTGATCGGCAAGGTCATTCCGCCGATCCTGATCGGCTTCGTGCATATCAGCCTGTTCGTCCTCGCCTCCGTCTGGATTTTCGGCGTACCGCTGCGCGGGTCGGTCGTCGCTCTCTATGTCGCCGCCTTCTTCTACCTGATCTCCCTGGTTGGGTTCGGACTGTTCATATCGGCGCTGGCGGCGACGCAGCAGCAGGCGATCCTCGGCGCCTTCCTGTTTCTGGCTCCGGCCATGCTGCTGTCCGGCTTCGCAACGCCGATCGCCAACATGCCCGAGTGGCTGCAAGTGCTCACCTACATCAATCCGCTCCGCTACTTCCTGGTGATCGTCCGCGGTGTGTTCCTGAAGGACATCCCGCTTGCCGAGATCGTCGTCGAGACGGTTCCGATGGCGTTGATCGCCTGCGCAACCTTGCCGATCGCCGGCTGGCTCTTCCGGCGCCGGCTGGAGTGAGCAAAAGAAAACGGCGGCCCGAGGGACCGCCGTGAAGTTGCTGTCAGACGAAGGTTCTCAGGCGGTGCGCACCGAAGACAGGAAACGGCTGACCTCGTCGCGAAGCGTGTCCGACTGGCGGGCGAGGTCGTCGGCCGATGCCAGCACCTGGGTTGCGGCGCTGGAGGACTCGGTTGCCGCCTGGGTGATGCCGACGATGTTCTGCGACACCTGATGGGTACCCGAGGAGGCTTGGGCGACGTTGCGGGCGATCTCGTTTGTCGCCGCGCCCTGCTGGTCGACGGCCGCGGCGATCGACGAAGCGATGGCGTTGAGCTGCTCGATGATCGAGGTGATGCCGACGATCGCCTCGGCCGACGACTGCGTCGACGACTGGATCTCGCCGATCTGGCGGGAGATTTGCGACGTGGCCTTCGAGGTCTGGTCGGCGAGCTGTTTCACCTCGGCGGCGACCACCGCGAACCCCTTGCCCGCCTCGCCGGCCCGCGCTGCTTCGATGGTGGCATTCAGCGCCAGGAGGTTGGTCTGGCTGGCGATGTTGTCGATGAGGTTGACCACCTCGCCGATGCGATTGGCGCTGTCTGCCAGTTCGCGGACGCGGTTGGCCGTCGCCTGCGCATCGCTGGCGGCACGCGATGCGACGCGGGTGCTTTCATCCGCCTGCCGCTTGATCTCGCCGATGGACGAGGCGAGTTCTTCGGCCGAGGCCGCCACGGTCTCGACGTTGGTGGACGCTTCCTCGGCGGCGCTCGCGACGGTGATCGACTGCCCCGACACCTCCTCGGTGGCCGAGGTCATCGACCGGGCAGCCAGCTGCAACTGGGATGATGCGCTGACCACCGACTGGACGACCCCGCCCACGGCCATTTCGAACGCGTCGGCAAGCTGGCTCATCTCCCCGCGCCGGCGTTCCTCCGTCACGGCCTTGGCATGGTCCTGCTCGACGCGCAGGCGCTCGTTCTCGACCAGCCCTTCCTTGAAGACGTTGAGCGTCGCCGCCATGGTGCCGACTTCGTCGGTCCGGCCGAGGCCGGGAACGGTCACGGCCAGCTCACCGGCGGACAGGCGCTGCATGGCGCTGGTGATCGATACGATCGGCCGGGAAATGCCGCGACCGAGAAGGAGGGCGAGAACGATGCCGACGACGAGACCGCCAGCCGAGATGCCCCACAGCATGGTCTCCGACGAGGCCAGCATCTGCTCCGATTTGGCCTGAAGGGCGGACTGGCTCTTGTTGGCGACACCCATGAAGGCGTCTAGCGTGTTGATGATGCCGGTGACCTTGTCGCTGAGCGCCGCGACATCCTTGATGTTCTGGAGGCTCGATGCCTGGATGACGGTGAAGTCGGACTCGTATTGCTGTGCCTTGTCGCGCAATTCGGCGAAGGTCGACCGCAACTCCTTGGGGCCGGACTTGGCCGAGGAGTCGATCCAGCTGTCGGCGGTGGTCAGCGTGTCGAGCGCTGCCTGGAGGGACTCGTCGTCGAGATTGGCGAGGGCGACGTTGACCTGGTTCTGCACCAGCAGCACCAGCCGCAGGATCTCGTTGACCGTGTCGCGCGTCGAGGCGTCGCTGGTGGCCAGTGCGATGGCGGCGACGTCTTCGAGGCCCTTCTGCACGGCGGCAATGGCGGGCTCCATGGACTGGACCCGCATCGTGGCGAGCTTGGCCTTTTCCGTGCCGATGCGGGCAAGCTCGGTCGCATAGGACTCGAACTCCAGGCTCAGCTCCTTCAGAGTGTCGCGCTGTCCGAAATCAGAGACCTTGCTGACACCCTCGGTGATGGCGGCGCGCAGAAGCTCGGCCTGTTGTTCTGTGGCTTGAGCCGTGCCGGGAAGCGAGGTGTAGATGAGCTCGCGGCTGAGACGCCGATACTCGAGGAACTTCGCCTGGACATCATTGGCGATGCCGACCTCGACGTTGCGGGTGGCGAGATCGGTGACCACGCTGTTCGACTGGGAGAAGGTCCGGAGCGCGACCCCGGCGACGATAGCCATCAACGCGAGCGCTATCAGAAAGCCGGAAACGATCTTGCCCAATATGCCGAGTCGCCAGGCCTTCAACCTGGGTTTGCCAACAGTCCAGCGCATCTCTCTCTCCCAAAAGCAATCGCTCAGCCAATTGTCTTGTCTAAGCCGCGCATTCGCATGTGTGGGGCGCATTTCAGGACATGCGGAGTTAAGCTGTCGTTTATTCGATCGGCAAACTTCGCAAGCCGGTGCGGACATCTGAACATATGTCGCGATAATTATCGTTGTGCTTCGTTTTGTCTTAAGGTGAAACGATACAATCGAAACTCGATATTGCTGAATAAAGGGGTATAGAATCTACTTTCGTAAGTTTATTATGGTGTTCCGCTAGAAATATTGATGCGTGCGACGTGGAAAGCACTGCGTTTGACGGCGCGCCTTGCGTCTCGCTCTCGGCACAGTTCCAAGTTGTCTGATGTGGACCGGACCGGATATTTGGCGCGGCTGCTTCAGTGTGAGTCGCTGGTCAGATTTTCTTGTTCCGGAGCGAGGCGAAGTCCGCCTCTCCGAATACCTAGGCAAAAGTGCGCATATACGAAAGACTTAGCCGCTTATGCGGTTCATCGCGACACGCAGCCGATGTCCAGGTGATGCGCACCTCAGACTGGGTCTCTGATTTTGGCAGGTTTTCCAGCGCCTTGGTTCCGGCTCTCATGACGGCGGGATGAGTCGCCCCATCCGTTCGCGCTCGTCACCGAACGGTCACAAGGAGGCAATGCCTCTGTCACATGCCGCCCCTACTGCTTGCCGTCACCGACAACATCGAACGTAGGATGACGCCATGCTGACGCGGTCCCTCATCGCCGGACTAGCCTTGACCCTCATGTCCGGTTCCGCCTTTGCCGCTACCGAAATCACCTGGTGGCACGCCATGGGCGGCGAGCTCGGCAAGAAGCTCGACGAAATCGTCGCCAAGTACAATGCCTCGCAGGACGAGTACAAGGTAACGGCCGTCTACAAGGGCTCCTATCCCGAGACCATGACGGCCGCCATCGCCGCTTTCCGCGCCAAGCAGCAGCCCGACATCGTTCAGGTGTTCGAAGTGGGAACGGGTACGATGATGGCGGCAAAGGGCGCCGTCTATCCCGTTTACCAGCTGATGAAGGATACCGGTGCCGCCTTCGATCCCAAGGCGTTCCTGTCGGCCGTGGTCGGCTACTACACCGACGCCGACGGCAACATGCTGTCGATGCCGTTCAACTCCTCGACGCCGATCCTCTACTACAACAAGGATGTCTTCAAGAAGGCTGGGCTCGACCCCGAGCAGCCGCCGAAAACTTGGGAAGACGTCGAAGCCTATTCGAAGAAGATCATGTCGTCGGGTGCCGCCAAGTGCGGCTTCACCACCGGCTGGATCTCCTGGCTGCAGCTCGAGAACCTGTCGGCCTGGCACAACAAGCCGATCGGCACCCTCCAGAACGGTATCGGCGGCGCGGACGCCGAGCTGACCGTCAACGGCGACCTGCAGGTCCGTCACTGGACCAATCTCAAGAAGTGGCAGGACGAGGGACTGTTCCAGTATGGCGGTCCGGCCGGCGGCAACGACGCGCCGCCGAAGTTCTACAGCCAGGAATGCGCGATCTACATGAACTCGTCGGCCTCGCGCGCCGGCGTGATCGCCAACTCCAAGGATTTCCAGGTCGGTTTCGGCATGCTGCCCTATTACTCCGACGTGCAGGGCGCGCCGCAGAACTCGATCATCGGCGGCGCTACGCTGTGGGTGCTGAAGGGGCATAACGACGCCGAGTACAAGGGCGTCGCCAATTTCTTCACCTTCCTGTCGTCGCCGGAAGTGCAGGCCGACTGGCACCAGTATTCCGGTTATCTGCCGATCACCGCGGCGGCCTACAAGCTCGGCCAGGAGCAGGGCTTCTATGCCAAGAACCCCGGCTCCGACGTCGCCATCAAGCAGATCACCCTCAATCCGCCGACCGACAACTCCAAGGGTCTGCGCTTCGGCAACTACGTGCAGATTCGTGACGTGATCGACGAGGAGTTCCAGAATCTGCTGGCCGGCAAGAAGGCTCCGAAGGAGGCGCTCGACTCCGTCGTGACGCGCGGCAACAAGCTGATCGCCGACTTCCGCGCCGCGAACGGCTGACCCCGCCTTTTCCCCGTTAAATCCGGCGCTGACGGGCTTCCCGTTCGGCGCCGGCCTTCTTGCGGATGGCGGCAGGATATGCCGCATCCGCGCTTCTCGATCCGGTTTCCTTCATGCAGACCAAGCGCACCGTTTTCGGCAACCGCCTGCTGCCCTATGCGCTCCTTTTGCCGCAAATCGCAGTGACCGTCGTCTTCTTCCTGTGGCCGGCGGCCCAGGCTGTTCTTCAGTCCTTCCAGCGCGAAGATGCCTTCGGTCTGTCCACGACATGGGTCGGTCTCACCAATTATGCCGACCTTATTCAGGAGCCGACCTATCTCAACTCGTTGAAGGTGACGGCCATCTTCGCGCCGGCGGTAACGCTGCTGTCCGTGGGGCTCGGTCTTGTCTTCGCCGTCAGTCTCGACCGGCTCGTTCGCGGCGGCCGCGTCTACGCCGCGCTCCTGGTCTGGCCCTATGCGGTCGCGCCCGCCGTCGCCGGCATCCTGTGGTGGTTTCTGTTCAATCCGACCATCGGTCTGCTGCCTTATCTGCTTGCCGCGGTCGGCTATCGCTGGGATCACGCGCTGCAGCCCACCGACGCCATGATCCTGGTCGTCATCGCCGCCAGCTGGAAGCAGGTTTCCTACAACTTCCTGTTCTTCACAGCGGGCTTGCAGGCGATCCCGAAGTCGATGATCGAGGCGGCGGCCATTGATGGCGCCGGGCCGGTGAAGCGTTTCTTCACCATCGTCTTCCCGCTCCTGTCACCCACCACCTTCTTCCTCGCCGTCATCAACCTCGTCTACGCGATGTTCGACACCTTCCCGGTGATCCACGCCACCACCGGCGGCAATCCGGCCCAGTCGACCAACATCCTCGTCTACAAGGTGTTCGTCGACGGCTTCATAGGCCTCAACCTCGGCTCTTCCGCCGCGCAGTCGGTGGTGCTGATGGCCATCGTCGTTGCGCTGACGGTGATCCAGTTCAAATGGGTCGAGCGCAAGGTAACCTATTGAGGATCCGGCCATGATCGATCGCCATCCCTGGCTCGACGCGCTTGCCCATGCTGTGCTGATCGCCGGCATCCTGATCGTCGCCTTTCCCGTCTATGTCGCCGTGATCGCCTCGACGCATGGCCCCAACGATTTCATGTCGGGCTTGGTGCCTCTGCTGCCCGGCGGCGAAATGGTAGCCAACTATCGCTCGATGCTGACGGACGGCCTTTCCAGTTCGGGCGCGCCGCCGCTCGGCGGCATGTTGTGGAACTCGCTGGTGATGGCTCTCTCGATCGCCTTCGGCAAGATCGTCATCTCGATCCTGTCGGCCTACGCTATCGTCTATTTCCGGTTTCCTTTCCGGGCGGTCGCCTTCTGGATGATCTTCGTCACGCTGATGCTGCCGGTCGAGGTGCGCATCGTGCCGACGTTCAAGGTGGTGGCCGACCTCGGTTTGCTCGACAGCTACGCGGGCCTCACAATTCCTCTGATCGCCTCGGCAACCGCCACTTTCCTGTTTCGGCAGTTCTTCCTGACGGTGCCGGACGAACTGATGGAGGCGGCGCGCATCGACGGGGCAGGGCCGCTCAAGTTCTTCCGCGACATACTGCTGCCGCTCAGCCGCACCAACATCGCCGCGCTGTTCGTCATCCTCTTCATCTACGGCTGGAACCAGTATCTCTGGCCGCTGATGGTCACCACAACATCGGACCACTACACCATCGTCATGGGCATCAAGCGCATGTCGGACGTGGCCGACGCCTTGCCCCAATGGAACGTCGTCATGACCACCGTCGTGCTCGCCATGCTGCCGCCGGTCATCGTGGTGGTTGGCATGCAGCGGCTGTTCGTCAAGGGCCTGATCGAAACGGAGAAGTGAGCATGTCCGCCATTGAAATCGCCGCCGTAAGCAAGCTCTACGCCGGCGGCGTCCGGGCCGTCTCCGACGTCAGCCTGTCGATCGCCGATGGCGAGTTCATCGTGCTGGTGGGGCCGTCCGGCTGCGGCAAGTCGACGCTGCTCAGGATGATCGCAGGCCTTGAGACGATCACCTCGGGGACCGTCTCCATCGGCAGCCGGGTGGTCAACGAGATCGACCCGGCGGCCCGCAACATCGCTATGGTGTTCCAGAACTATGCGCTCTATCCACACATGAGCGTCTACGACAACCTTGCCTATGGCCTCAGGAACCGCGGCGTACCCAAGGCGGACATCGACACCCGGGTAGCCGAGGCGGCGCGCATGCTGGAAATCGAGCCCTTCCTCCAGCGCAAGCCGAAGCAGCTTTCAGGCGGTCAGCGGCAGCGCGTCGCCATGGGGCGCGCCATCGTGCGCAAGCCGGATGCCTTCCTGTTCGACGAGCCGCTCTCCAACCTCGACGCCAAGCTGCGCGTCTCGATGCGTGGCGAGATTCGCCAGTTGCAGCGCCGGCTCGGCGTCACCTCGGTTTACGTGACGCACGACCAGCTTGAGGCGATGACGCTGGCCGATCGGATCGTGGTGCTGAACGGCGGGCGCATCGAGCAGGTCGGCCGACCGCTCGATGTCTATCACAACCCAGCATCGACCTTCGTAGCGAGCTTCATCGGCTCGCCGGCCATGAACCTTGCCGATGCCAAGGTGACCGGAGGCGCCGTGGCCATCGGCGGGCAGATGATCGCGAGCGGGGTGGCCGGCATCAAGGACGGCCGGCTGACCATCGGTTTGCGGGCCGAGGATATTCATCCGGCGGCCTCCGGTACCGGCGTGCCTTTCTCCGTCCGCTATGTCGAGGAACTCGGAGCGCAGCGGCTGGTTCACGGCTCGGTCGAGGGGATGCACCTCACCATGGCACTGTCGCCGGACCTGCCGCTTGCCGACGAGATGCGTGTGGTGGTCGCCGCCGACCGGCTGCATTTCTTCGACGGAGAAAGCGGCAGGCGGCTCTCCCGATGATTGAGCCGCCGGTCGCGCTCAGGCCGGCAGGTAGCCGATCACCTCGTCGCTGCTCATCACCGAGCAGTAGATCATGTTCATGATTTCCAGCTCTCGGTCGTGCATGTCCATAGTGCCGGCCGCGCAAGCATCCTCGGCGACGATGACGTCGAAGCTCTCGTCGGCAAGGCTGCGCACCGTCGAGGCGACGCACTGGTCGGTGAAGATGCCGCAACAGACGACGTGGGTGATGCCGAGGTTGGCAAGCACCAGACGGAGATTGGTGCCCGTCAGCGCGCTGTCGGTAGTCTTGGTGACGACGATTTCGTCGCCTTCGGGGGCGATCGCCGGCACGATCTGCGACGGCAGTTCGTCCTTGGGCAGCAAAAGGTCGTTCCAGCCTGGCTTTTTCTGGCTCAGCGATCGATCGCGTCCATCGTGGCGCAACGCGGCGATGCGGGCATAGAGCACGTCGAGACCGCGACCGCGGAAGCTTTGAAGCAGCTTTGCGATCGACGGGATCACCGTGCCATGCATGCGCTCATGAAATGGCGTCCAGGCGTGATAGCGGGCGAGGTCCTCGCCGGTCAGCGTCGAAGGATCGGGGCGGTCGAGATAGACGTTCTGCACGTCGATGACGAGCAGCGCCACCTTGCCGGCGATGAGCACGGGGTCCAGCGGTTCCGGGGCACCGTCGTAGTAAAAGGAGCGGCGGGCTGTCTTCCAGGTCATGGTCGGTCCTCGAACGTTGGCGGCGACTCGCCGGCGGAGAGGCCGGATTGCCCATTCTACACATGGATCCGCCCTCGCTTCCGCTGCGGCATTGCGAAAGGCGAGGGCGGTATAGCCCTCCGGGTGGCTGGCTCCACTTTTGCGGAGGGCGAAAGCGCTGGTGTGTCAGCCCTCCACCGACTTCAGGAAGTCCGACACGGTCGCGAGGCATTTCGCCTCTTCCTCGACGTGCGGCATATGGCTCGAATGCTCGAACAGCACCCAGCGGATACCGGGCACTTTCTCGACGTAGGGACGGACCACCTCGGGCGTCGCCTCGTCGTATTTGCCGGAGATCAGCAGGGACGGCACGTTGATCAGCGGCAGGCGATCTTCGATCGTCCAGTCCTTCATCGTGCCGATGACGTGGAATTCGGTGGGGCCGTTCATGTTGATGTAAACGGTATTGTCGAGGTCCATCAGCTCGAAGGTGCGGCTCACCTCCTTCGGCCAGGGTTCGAGGCGGCAGACGTGCCGGTTGTAGAACACCCTGGATGCCGCGACGTAATCGGGGTGGGTGATGGTTCCGGCCGCTTCGTGTTTCAACAACGTGGCTTGCACCTCGGGCGGCAGTTGCTCCCGCAGCCGATTGGCCTCGCTCACCCAGGTGTGCATGTTGGCCGGCGAGTTGGCGATGATCAGCGCCTTGAGGCCCGTTGGCCGGCGCACGGCGTGCTCAGCGCCGAGCATGCCGCCCCAGGACTGGCCGAGATAGGCGTAGCGGTCGGCGATGCCGAGATGGGACAGAAGGGCGTCGAGTTGGTCGAGGAACAGCTCGATCGTCCAGAAGTCCTTGCCCTTGTCGGGCAGATGGGTCGAGTTGCCCGAGCCGAGCTGGTCGTAGTGAATGACGGCGCGGCCATCGAGATCGGCGATGCGCTTGAAGCTGTCGACGTAATCGTGCGTGCAGCCCGGACCGCCATGGGCGACGATCAGCGGCAGACGAGGAGACGACAGGGAGCCGCTGACGCGAAACCACGTTTCATAAGCGCCAAAGGGCGCAAATCCTTCCACGACGTCCACCACTCTTCACCCTCCGCTGCATATGCGTTGGGCAAAAACATAGCGCGGCGAAAAGCTGAGCAGCAGCTATCAGAAGTTATAGGTCTGGGGTCCGTCGAGCAGCCGATAATGGATGGCGCGCACCACGGCCTGGGTGCGGTTGCGGGCGCCGAGCTTGCGGATCGCCGAGTTGAGATGCATCACCACCGTCGGTACCGATCGGTCGATGATGCGCGAGATCTCCTTGGCGGAAAGTCCCTCGGCGGAATGGCGCAGGCACTCTCGCTCCCGGTCGGTCAGGCGCGGGATGGCGCCGATGCGGGCCGGCGCGTCGAAGGCCGAATAGGCCGTCTCGTGGAACAGGTGGGCGAGAAGGCCGAAGTCGGCGATGGCGCCTTCGGCGGTTTGCTGGAAATCTGCATCGGCGCCGAAGCGAACGCCCGTCACGGTCGCGTAGTCCCCGCGCGGCAAGTGTACCGGCACCGTGACGCCCGACGTCAGGCCGCGATCCCTGAGATAGCTTTCCACCGGGCGGCTATCGTCGCAGAGATAGCGGCGGATCGCCGTGTCGGCGTCGCGGTCGTAGTTCCAGAAGAAGGGCGTCGATGTCCGCAATGCCAGTTGCTGAACCGGATCGAACCGGAAGTAGCCTCGTCCGCACCAATATTCATGCATGTCCTCGGGCACGTTCCTGAGCTTCAGGAGCGAGGGAATGTTCATGCTGCCGTCGACGTCGTAGGGCACCGGCGTGTAGTCGTAGATGAGCGCGTCGAAGCCAAAGCCCTTCATCATGTCGAAGGCTTGGTCGATACATCCTTCCAGGCCGGTCTTGATAGCGAGCCGCTCTCTCACGGCGGCGATGTCGACGGGCATCTATAGCTACTCCGGAGTGAAAGCCCCTCGGACGGCGGCTTTAGGCTCCTCCATCGGCCAGACCCTATCACTTCTAATAGCTGGTGTTGAGCGTCAATTCAGCCAAAATTTGATCACGCTCAAATCGTGGGCTTTGAATCGGATCGCGGAGATCGACCATGTGGCGGGAAATCGCCCCGGATGCCAAGCATGTGGTGAAGGTGGATGGCCACGACGTCGTCGCCTATGAGTTCGGCACCGGCGACGAGGTGGTTTTTCTCGCCAACGGCGGCCCGGGCCTTCCCTGCGACTACCTCCGCGACGCCCACTCGTGTTTGATCGATCACGGCTTTCGGGTCGTCGCCTTCGATCAGCTCGGCACCGGTGCATCCGACCGGCCCACCGATCCCGGCCTTTGGACGATCGGCCGCTATGTCGAGGAAACCGAGACGGTGCGCAAGGCGCTCGGCCTCGGCAAGGTGCATTTCCTCGGCCACTCATGGGGTGGCTGGCTGGCCATCGATTATGCGCTGACCTATCCGGATGCGCTCAAGACGCTGATCCTCGAGGACACCGTCGCCGACATGCCGCACCTCATCACCGAGCTCGAACGCCTGCGCGGCGCGCTCGGCTCCGAGACGGTGGCGATGATGCAGGCGCACGAGGCAGCCGGAACCATCGATCATCCCGAGTATATGGCGGCGATCACGCTGCTCAACTATCGCCACGTCTGTCGCCTGAAGGACTGGCCGGCGCCCGTCACGCGGTCGCTATCGGACTGGAACATGGGGCCATACGGCACCATGCAAGGTCCCAACGAGTTCCTCTACACCGGCAACCTCAAGGACTGGAATCGCGTTCCCGACCTCTGCAAGATCACGGCGCCGACGCTGATCACCTGCGGCGAGCATGACGAGCTGACCCCGGCCTGTGCGCTTCGCATGAAGCTGCATCTGCCCGATGCCGACCTCAAGGTGTTCGCCAACTCCAGCCATATGCCGTTCTACGAGAACCCGGGGGATTACTATCCGGCGCTCCTTGCTTTCCTCGGGAAACACAGCCAGCGATGACGCCTGTCCCGCCAATGACACTCATTCCCCAGTCCGGAAGCCGCAATGCACCGGTATAAGTTCGTCCTCTATCGCCCCTTGCAGTTCCTGCCGGTGCTGTTCGGCATCAGCGTCATCACCTTCGTCCTGGTGCGTCTCATCCCAGGCGATCCGGCGCGCGTGCTGCTCGGCACCAAGTCGACGCCGACGGCCATCGCGGCCATTCGTGCCCAGTACGGGCTCGATCAGCCGATCTGGCTGCAATACTTCTACTTTCTCCAGAACCTCGCCCACGGCGAGATGGGCAAGTCGATCTTGTACAAGATCGACGTCCTGAGGCTGATCACGACGCGCATCGAGCCGACGCTGGCGCTGGTGCTTTCGGCGGTGCTGCTGTCGCTGATCATCGCCGTGCCGCTCGCCTCGCTGGCGGCGCGATCGAACGGTGGGCCGGCCGACCACATCGTGCGCTTCATTTCGACGTTTGGCATCGGATTCCCGCCGTTCTGGCTGGCGCTGATGCTGATCATCTTCTTCTCGGTGCGGCTCGACCTCTTCCCGGTCTCCGGCTACGGCGAGAATCTTGCCGACAAGCTCTATCATCTGATCCTGCCATCGCTGACCATCGCGCTGTCGCTGTCGACCGTGCTGATCCGTTCCCTTCGGACGGCGATGATCGCCGAGCTGAAGGGCGACCTCGCCACGGCGGCACGGGCGCGCGGCATGCCGGAGAGCATCGTCTTCTGGCGACATGTCGTGCCCAACTCGCTGGTGCCGACAGTCAATCTCTTGGCCGTCAACATCGGCTGGCTGATCGGCGGCACCGTCGTCGTCGAAAGCGTGTTCGCGCTGCCGGGCATGGGCCAACTGCTCGTCCGCGCCATCTTCTCGCGCGACTACATGGTGGTGCAGGGCGTTGCCATGGTGTTCGCCTGCGCCACGGTGCTGGTGAACTTCATCGCCGACATCGTCACCGTCGCCATCGACCCGAGGGTGAAGCAATGACCGCCGCGTTCGCTCCGGCCTGGAAGGCGGTCCGCCAGCGGCCCACACTGCTGGCCGGCCTGATCCTGCTCGCCCTGTTCGTCGTCATCGCACTGCTGGCGCCGATCGTCGCACCCTACGATCCGATCCTGCAAAATGGCGACCTGCGTCTCCAGGCGCCATCCTGGGCGCATCCGTTCGGTACCGACAACTTCGGCCGCGATATCTTCTCCCGCGTCATCTGGGGCACGCGCGTCGACTTGCAGATCGCGGTGATCGGTGTCCTCTTTCCCTTTCTGATCGGGACGACGGTCGGCACGATCGCCGGTTATCTCGGCGGCAAGGTCGACATCGTCTTCATGCGCATCATCGACATCATCCTCGCCTTTCCCTTCCTGGTGCTGATGCTGTCCATCATCGCCATTCTTGGGCCGGGGCTTCAGAGCTTCTACATCGCCATGGCACTGGTCGGCTGGGTGTCCTACGCCCGGCTGATCCGGGCGCAGATGCTGGTCTTGAAGACGGTCGACTACGCCACGGCGGCGCTCAGTCTCGGCTTCTCAGGGCCGCGCATCATGTTCCGCCACCTCTTGCCCAACGCCATTGCCGGTTCGGTGGTGTTCTCGATGTCCGACTGCGTGCTGGTGCTGCTGTCCGGCGCGGCCATCAGTTACCTCGGCCTTGGTGTGCAACCGCCGATCGCCGAGTGGGGCGTGATGGTGGCGGAAGGGCAGAGCTTCATCACCACGGCCTGGTGGATCACACTGTTTCCGGGGCTCTCCATCGTGACGCTGGCCTTCGGCTTCTCTCTGACCGGCGATGGTCTTGGCGATCTCCTGGGGGTACGCGAATGAGCGAGACGCTGCTCTCCGTCCGCGACCTCAGCGTCGTCTTCTCCGGCGAGGATGGTCCGCGCACGCTGATCGACACCGTGTCCTTCGACCTCGGCAAGGGCGAGATCCTCGGCCTCGTCGGCGAAAGCGGCTCGGGCAAGAGCTTGACCTGTCGGTCGCTGGTGCGGCTGATGCCGTCGCCCAAGCTGGCGATCACCTCTGGCTCGGTGACGCTCGACGGCCGCGATCTTACCAAGGCGTCGGAAGCCGAGATCCGCGCGGTGCGTGGCCGCGACATCGGCATGATCTTCCAGAATCCGACCAGCCATCTCGATCCGCTGATGCGCATCGGCGACCAGATCGCCGAGGGCATCCGCGTCCATCGCGGCGTCGACGGCAAGGAGGCGAGGGCGGCGGCGCTGGAGATCCTGGAACAGGTGGGGTTTCCGCACCCGACCCGGCAGTACAATGGCTATCCGCACGAGTTCTCTGGCGGCATGCGCCAAAGAGCGATGATCGGCGTGGCGCTATCCTGCGATCCGCGCATCCTGATCGCCGACGAGCCGACTACGGCGCTCGACGTCACCATCCAGGCGCAGATCCTGAAGCTGCTGATGGACCTCCGGGAAAGCCGAGGCCTGTCGGTGATCATGATCACCCACGACCTTGGCATCGTCGCCCAGACCTGCGACCGCATCGCCGTGCTCCGGCAAGGGCGGCTGCTGGAGACCGGCGACAAGCGCGATGTGCTGGGTCGGCCGCAGCATCCCTACACCCAAAACCTGATCGCCTCTCATCCGTCGATGCCGGCAAGGCAGGCAGCGCCCATCGTCGTCCAAGATCATGCCGCCTCCAAGGCGCGGCCGCTCGTCGAGATCGACGATCTTCATGTCCGCTTTCCGGTCACCGGTCGAGCCCTGTTCGCCGGTGGTCCGCGTGAGTTTTCGGCCGTGAAGGGCGTCAGCCTGCAGGTGATGCCCGGTGAGACGGTGGGCATCGTCGGCGAGAGCGGTTCCGGCAAGTCGACGCTGGCGCGAGCGCTGCTCGGCCTGACGCCGATTTCCGACGGACACGTCGCCTTCGATGGGGCCGACATCGTCACCGAGCGGGCAAAGGCGCTGAGGAAGCTACGCCGCGAGACGGCCATGGTGTTCCAGGACCCCTACAACGCGCTCAATCCGCGTCTCACCATCGGCGCCATGTTGGCCGAAGTGCTGGCCGTGCAGGAAAGCGTGCCGAAGGAGCGGATACCCGAACGCATCGGCGAACTGCTCGATCTCGTCGGCCTGGAGCGTGAGTTCGCGCACCGTAAGCCGCTGTCGATGAGCGGCGGCCAGTGCCAGCGCGCCGGTATCGCGCGGGCTCTGGCGGTCAATCCCAAGCTGATCGTTGCCGACGAGTGCGTCGCGGCGCTCGACGTCACCATCCAGGCGCAGATCGTCGACCTCTTCCGCGATCTCAAGCGGCAACTCAATCTGACGCTGCTGTTCATCGCCCATGATCTCGCCATCGTCCGCAGCCTCTGCGAACGGGTGGTGGTGATGTACCACGGCGAGATCGTCGAAGAGGGGCCGACCGACAAGGTTTTCGCCGCGCCGCGAGAGGCCTACACGCGGGCGCTGATCGGCGCCATTCCGGATATCGATCCGGACAAGCCGCTCTTGTCTCCAAGGGCTGGGGACGCTTTGGCCGAAGGAACGTCCGGACTGATCACGGACGAAGCATCATAAGATAACCAGAAGGGAACTCGACATGACCGCAAAGTGGACCAAACTCAGCGTGGCGACCGTTCTCGCCACACTTATTTTCGGGGCTTCGATCGCCGAGGCTGCCGGCGTCCTCACCATTGGCCGCCGCGAGGACGGCACGACCTTCGACCCGATCAAGACCGCTCAGAACGTCGACAACTGGGTGTTCTCCAACGTGTTCGACGTGCTGGTCCGCGTCGACAAGACCGGTACCAAGCTGATCCCCGGCCTTGCCGAAAGCTGGACCATTTCCGACGACGGCCTGACCTATACCTTCAAGCTGCGCGACGCCAAGTTCTCCAACGGCGACCCGGTGACGGCGGATGACGCCGCTTTCTCGATCCTGCGCATCCGCGACAACCCCGGCTCACTGTGGGCCGACAGCTACAAGATCGTCGATACGGCCACGGCCGCTGATCCGAAGACGCTGGTCGTCAAGCTGACCGGACCGTCGGCGCCCTTCCTGTC
Source organism: Pleomorphomonas sp. T1.2MG-36 (assembly GCF_950100655.1). Lineage (NCBI taxonomy): Bacteria > Pseudomonadati > Pseudomonadota > Alphaproteobacteria > Hyphomicrobiales > Pleomorphomonadaceae > Pleomorphomonas > Pleomorphomonas sp. T1.2MG-36. The sequence continues at coordinate 324,844 of NZ_CATNLY010000001.1, read as the reverse complement.
GTCGCTGGCCCTGCCCAACGTGTCGGTGCTGCCGAAGAAGGCGCTCGAGGAAATGGGTGAAGAAGCCTTCGGCGAGACGCCGATCGGCTCGGGCGCCTTTGCCGTCAAGGAGTGGCGGCGCGGCGATCGCGTCATCCTGGTCAAGAACCCGGAATACTGGGACGCCGCCAATGTCAGCCTCGATGGCGTCGAGTGGATCTCCATTCCCGACGACAACACGCGCATGCTGAAGGTGCAGGCCGGCGAGATCGACACGGCGATCTTCGTGCCGTTCTCCCGCATCGCCGAGCTTCAGAAGGATCCCAACCTCAAGATCCATCTGGACACTTCGACGCGTGAGGATCACCTCCTCATCAACCACGAGCACGGCGCGCTCGCCAAGAAGGAAGTGCGTCAGGCGCTGGATATGGCGATCGACAAGAAGGCGATCGTCGATGCCGTGACCTTCGGTCTCGGCCAGGTGGCCTACTCCTATATTCCGAAGGGTGCCCTCTACCACTACGCCGACAATCTCCAGCGGCCTTACGATCCGGAGAAGGCGAAGGCCATGCTGGCCGACGCCGGCGCGGCCAATCTCAAGCTCAACTATGTGGTCAATGCCGGCGACGAGGTCGACGAGCAGATCGCCGTTCTCCTGCAGCAGCAGCTTGCCAAGGCCGGCGTCACGGTCGATCTCCAGAAGGTCGATCCGAGCCAGAGCTGGAACATGCTGATCGACGGCGACTACGACATATCCGTCATGTACTGGACCAACGACGTGCTCGACCCGGACCAGAAGACCACCTTCGTGCTCGGCCACGACAGCAACATGAACTACATGACCCGCTACAACAATCCGGCGGTCAAGGATCTGGTTGCCGCCGCCCGCGTCGAGATGGATCCCAAGAAGCGCGAGCAGATGTACGTCGATCTCCAGAAGATGGCGAAGGACGACGTCAACTGGGTGGATCTCTACTACAGCCCCTACCGCAACGTGTCTCGCTCGAACATCGAGAACTTCGACCAGAACCCGCTCGGCCGCTTCTTCCTGGAAGAAACCAAGAAGAACTAAGCCTTCTCGGGAGCGCCGCCGAAAGCAGCGGCACCACGATCATCGGCGCCCGGCAACTGCCGGGCGTCTTCGCATTCGAGCGTCGGATGCATCATCGAAGCGTCATGGCGATGTCAATTCACTGACACCTGCACTTCTTACCAAGGTCGGGCTTTCTCCAATCCTTTTCAGGTGAGCCCGATGAAGACTTTGCTCTTGGCGTCCGTCGCCCTTGTGGTTTCCTCCGCTTTCGCCGTCGCCGACGAAACGGCTTTCAAGGCGACGCTGGTGTCCCAGGCCATTCTGCCGGCAAACACCGTCATTTCCGCCCCGGCGGATGCGCCGTCGTTCCTCAAGCAGGCGGGCAAGTTCTCGACGCCGGACCGCAAGCGCGCGACGACGCTCGGCTCTGTGCCCGGCCTCGACGGCGTTCGCAAGACCGGCCTCGGTCTGCCGTTCGACGGCCAGGCCGTGCAAGGATTCTCGGGCATCAAGACCATGGCCGACGGCACGTTCTGGAGCCTCAGCGACAATGGATTCGGCAGCAAGTCCAACTCGTCCGACGCCATGCTGATGCTGCATCACATCAAGCCGGACTGGCAGGCCGGCAAGATCGATCGCCTCGATACGCTGTTCCTGAGCGATCCCGACAAGGTGGCGCCGTTCCCGATCGTCATGGAAGGCGCCGACGCGCGCTATCTCACCGGCGCCGACTTCGACATCGAGTCGATCCAGCCGGTTGGCGACGGCTTCTGGATCGGCGAGGAACTCGGCCCCTATCTTCTCCACGTCACCGCCGAGGGCAAGCTGACCGACGTCATCCCGACGCTCGTCGACGGCAAGCCGGTGCTATCGCCGGACAATCCGACCTTGGCTCTGACGGCCGACCCCACCAAGCCGCTGCCGGCCTTCAATCTCCGCCGTTCCAACGGCTTCGAGGGGCTGGCCCAGTCGAAGGATGGCAGCAAGCTCTATGCGCTGCTTGAGGGGCCGCTCTATCTTGGGGACGGCAAGTTCGAGCAGGCCGACGGTGCGACCGCCACCCGCATCATCGAGTTCGACGTTGCCAAGAAGGCCTGGACCGGCCGCTCCTGGCTCTATCCCTTCTCGGGCGCCGGCACCAACATCGGCGACTTCAACATGGTCGACGAGGGCACGGCGCTAGTGATCGAGCGCGACGGTGGCGCCGGCCTCGCCGACAAGGCGTGTGCCGATCCGGCCAAGCCCGAGCCAACCTGCTTCGACAAGCCGGCCAAGCACAAGCGCATCTACAAGATAGCCTTCGGTGACGACAACGTCGGCAAGGCGGTGCGCAAGGTCGGCTATATCGATCTGTTGAACATTGCCGATCCGGACGGCAAGGCCAGGCAGGGCGCCGTGAACGGTGTCTACACGATGCCCTTCGTCACCATCGAGAACGTCGATGTCGTCGATGCCACGCATATCATTGTCGGCAACGACAACAACCTGCCGTACTCGGCCGGACGCGCCGTGGACAAGGCGGATGACAACGAGTTCGTGTTGCTCGAAGTGGGCGATTTCCTCGCTGCCAAGTAAGTGCATCGACCAAAAAGCGAAGGCCCCGGAGCTTAACGCCGCCGGGGCCTTTGTCATTTCAAGAACCGACCGTCATTCGAAGCGCTCGGGCAGATAGTCGTCCTTGGCAAGATCGGAGAAGCGGGTGACCGAAGCGTCGAAGGCGAGCTGCACGGTACCCGTGGGGCCGTGGCGCTGCTTGCCGATGATCACCTCGGCCTTGCCGGTGACGCGGTCCATCTCGGTCTGCCACTTGAAGAAGTCCTCGGTGCCTTCCTTGGGCATGCGCGATTGCAGGTAATACTCGTCGCGGTAGATGAACATCACCACGTCGGCGTCCTGTTCGATCGAGCCGGATTCGCGCAAGTCGGAAAGCTGGGGCCGCTTGTCGTCGCGGCTTTCCACCTGACGCGACAGCTGCGACAGGGCGATGATCGGCACTGCCAGTTCCTTGGCCAGCGCCTTGAGACCGGTGGTGATCTCGGTGATTTCCTGAACGCGGCCGCCTTGGGCGGACTTCGAGGAGCCAGATAGCAGTTGCAGGTAGTCGACGATGACCACGTCGAGGCCGCGCTGGCGTTTCAGGCGCCGGGCACGCGCTGCGAGCTGGGCAATGGAGATGCCGCCGGTGTGGTCGATGTAGAGCGGCAGCGTCTGCATGCGCTGGGCGACGGCGGCCAGCTTGGCGAACTGATTCTCGTCGATGTTGCCGCGGCGGATGTCGGACGACGACACTTCCGACTGCTCGGCAAGGATACGCGTCGCCAGCTGCTCGGACGACATTTCAAGGCTGAAGAAGCCGACGATACCGCCGTTGACGGTCTTCAGCGAGCCATCCGGCTGCTCGGCCGCCTCGTAGGCATTGGCGACGTTGAAGGCGATGTTGGTGACCAGCGACGTCTTGCCCATGGCGGGACGCGCGGCAAGGATGATCAGGTCTGACCGCTGCAAACCGCCCATGGTCCGATCGAGATCGGCAAGACCGGTAGCGATGCCCGACAGATGCCCGTCGCGCTGGTAGGCGGCGGCGGCCATGTCGATCGCCTCGCGCAGCGCGTCGGAGAAGGTATGGAATCCGCCCTCGTAGCGGCCGCTCTCGGCGATGCCGAACAGCCGCCGCTCGGCATCCTCGATCTGGGCGCGCGGCGGCATGTCGATCGGCGCGTCATAGGCGATGTTGACCATGTCCTCGCCGATGCGGATCAGGTCGCGGCGGACGGCGAGGTCGTGGATGATGCGGCCGTAGTCCTCGGCGTTGATGATGGTGGTCGCCTCGGAGGCGAGCCGCAGCAGATACTGCGTCACCGGCATCTCGGCGATCTGATAATCGGCGGGATAGAAGGTTTTCAGGGTGATCGGCGAGGCGACCTTGCCGCCGCGAATGAGCTGGCCGATCTTCTCGTAGATCGCCTTGTGCTGCTCGATGAAGAAATGCGGCGGCTCGAGGAAGTCGGAGACGCGGAAGAACGTCTCGTTGTTCATCAGCATGGCACCCAGCAACTGCCGCTCCGCCTCGACATTGTGCGGCGCGCTGCGGGTGAGCGCGGTAGTCTGATCTTCGACACGGCGGACGGTTGACATGGGACGAACGTGTTCCTGCTGACGGATGAAGGAGGGACAGTATCAAGCCTCGCCCTGCCGGGATGCGGCAGTTGTCATCGGTTCCCGTAATTCACACGGGAATCGAATTTGCGATGATACCCATTGACTCTCGTCTCGCGGCAACGCTGAACGAAAGAATCGTCATGCCATTGTTTCGACAACAAAAACCCCGGGATGCGAATCCCGGGGCTTGTTGGCTTTCGCAGACTCAGAACCGAAGTCGGCTCAGAGTTCCTCGCGGTCCATGCCCTCGTCGTCGAGCACCGAGCCGACTTCGCGCACGAAGGTGTCCTCGCGGGCGCCAGCGGTGACATCTTCACCCTTGGCCTGGCGCAGGGCCTCTTCCTCGGAGCGGGCGATGTTGAGGGTGATGGTGGCGCGAACGTCGGCGTGCAGGACGATCTCGACGCTGTGGACGCCGAGGTTCTTGATCGGCGTGTTGATGTCCACCTGCGAGCGGGTGACGGTCTCACCGGCGGCGGCCAGGATGTCGACGATGTCGCGGGCGGCGACGGAACCGTAGAGCTGGCCGGTCTCGGCAGCCTGGCGGACCACGACGAAGGAGCGCTGGTCGAGGCCGACCTTGACCTGCTCGGCAGAGGACTTGCGCTCGGCGTTGCGGACCTCGAGAGCGGCGCGCTCGCGGTCGAAGCGGGCCTGGTTTTCCTTGGTGGCGCGCAGCGCCTTGCCCTGCGGCAGCAGGTAGTTGCGGGCGAAGCCGTCGCGGACCCTGATGGTCTCGCCGAGGGTGCCGTGCTTGCCGATGCGCTCGAGAAGGATGACCTTCATTTTGTTTACTCCGTTCTGTTTGTTGCGGCGTCGCCGCCGTTGTGCGGATCGAGGCCGTCAGGCACCCGGTCGTTTGCCAAGTCGCTTGGCCCTGAGGCCAAGCGGACCGTCGAGAATGCCGGCGATGGCCAGCGGAATGAGAGGAATGGAGAGCACGAACGTGGCGCCGTAGGTGACGCCAAGAATGAGTGGGGCCGTCGGGTTCCCGCGCATGAAAACGTGGAGAACGGCGAAGCCGACCATCGCGAAGCCCATGCCGGCAGCCCCTGCGACGACGCCGGCAACGAGGCCGAGCGGACCATCGAGACCGGCAAGCAGGGCAGCGGCCACGAACACGCCCGCCATCCACATCGGCAGCGACAGCGTCTCGGCTATGGAGTCCTCGCCGCGCTTCATGCGCCCCGAAAGACGTACGACGCGGCCACCCAGCCACAGATTGATAGCGGTCAGGACCAGCCAGAACATGCCAAGCGCAAAGGGCATCAGGCGCATGTAGAGAAGCAGAGCCGGCAGCAGGTCTTCTCGGGTCGGCGCGCCGAGTTCACCCGAAGCCTGGCCCATGGCTACCAGCATGTCGGCAACATCGCCAGCGGTCGCTTCGATATCGAAGCCGATCACCATGCCGACACCGACGATGGTCGCGGCAGTGATCAGCACCATGGCGGTGAAGACGCGACCGAGAGGATACCACTCGAAACTCCGCCCCTCGGCATCGAGCGGCCGGCCTAGGCCGACGAGATAGGCATAGAAGGCCATCGGGCCGGCGACGACCAGTGCGTGCAGCAGAGCGGCCTTCCAGGACACGAAAGCCCAAAGGCCGACAAGGCCGGCGAGCACGGCGGCGATGCCGGCGAACGTGCCCCAACCGATGGTGACGATGGCGATGGGAAGCGCGGACATGAAGAACAGCGGCGTGCCAAGGGCACCGCCACTTGTGACGGCCGCGAAAAGCAGAGCGGAGGCGGCACCAGCTGCGATGCCGAGAAGAGGTCCGTTCACTTTGGTCTCGCTGTCCCGCGCGATCGCTGAAGAACGATCGATGCTGTGATCGACGGCCGGTGCCGCCGGGCGGTTAGGGGTGCCGAGCCGAACGGCCGCATCCCAACTTTGCAGGAACGGCGCCACGATCGTGACCGCGACGCCGGATGTCTCAATGCGCCGTCAGGCGCCCGTCATCACTTGATGATGAACGGCAGCAGGCCGAGGATACGGGCGCGCTTGATCGCCTGGGCGAGTTCGCGCTGCTTCTTGGCCGATACCGCAGTGATGCGGGAAGGAACGATCTTGCCACGCTCGGAGATGTAGCGCTGCAGCAGACGCACGTCCTTGTAGTCGATCTTCGGGGCGTTGGCACCGGAGAACGGGCAGGTCTTCCGGCGACGGAAGAACGGACGACGGGCGGCCGGGAGGGAGGTGATTTCCATGATTATTCCATATCCCCAGCTTCGGTTTCACGACGGGGGGCACGGTCGCGGCGCGGGCCACGATCGCCACCGCGGAAGCCACCACGGTCGCCACGGCCAGCCGGCGCGCCATCGCGCTCGTCACGGTCGCGCTTCTGGAGCATGGCCGACGGGCCTTCTTCCAGCTCGTCGACGCGAATGGTCATCGTGCGGAGGATGTCTTCGCTGAGGCTCTCCTGGCGCTCCATCTCGGCGACGGCCGCGTGCGGCGCATCGAGATTGAACAGGACGTAGTGAGCCTTGCGGTTTTTCTTGACGCGGTAGGCGAGGGCGCGCAGGCCCCAGTTCTCCACCTTCTTCACCGCGCCGCCATTGCTTTCAATGACGGCCTTATACTGGTCAGCGATCGCTTCCACCTGCTGGGCGGAAACGTCCTGGCGGACCAGGAACACGTGCTCGTAGAGCGCCATGTCGGTACAGCCTTTCTCGGTTCATTGACCACCCGGCGCCAAGCCTCTGCGAACCCTCCGAAAGGCTCCACAGATACGAGATCGAGAGCGGAGACACGGGAAGACGATCCTTGTTCGAGGATCAGAGACCTTGCCTTGCGACGCGGTCACCTTCCGTTCAGCCCCCAGCCGGGTACCGTCCATCTTGAACGATGGCGCGCTCATTACAGGAAACACGCCGGTGCGGCAAGCAAAATCGGCCCGCGGCGGCGCTTGGGCCGCCCTTCCGGCGATTGTTGCACGGCACAGGGATTTGCCCGGATGGTCAAGGCCGTCCGGCCATGCTTGGCTGAACTCCTTGGGGTGAAACGGCGAGGAGGCCGACATGGACGTGATGCTCGTCGTCGATATGCAGGTCGGCCTTAGGGAAGGCGCTCCGAAGTACGATCTCCTCGGTGTCGTCGGTCGCATCAATGCCCTTGGTGGTGCCATTCGGAAGCGGGGCGGCCGGGTGTTGTTCATCCAGCACTGCGGCGACAAGGGAGACCGGTTCGAGCTGGGCACGCCCGGTTGGCGGTTTCTGCCGGAGTTGCGACGAGCGCCCGAGGATATTGTGGTCGCCAAGACGCTCAACGATCCGTTCCATGACAGTCCGCTATCCGAGATCCTCGGCGATCTTGGCGCCGAGCGGCTGTTCGTCACCGGCTGGGCAACCGACTTTTGCGTCGACGCCACCGTACGGCAGGCCGTCACCCTCGGCCGGTCTGTGGTTCCCGTCGCCGACGCTCATACAGTGTCCGATCGGCCGCATCTGACGGCCCGGGCCATCATCGAGCATCATAACTGGGTCTGGGGCGGATTGATCGCACCCGGCGGCGTCGAAGTGTTGCCGACGCATGCCATCCTGAACGGCGAAGGATGATCTTCGCCCAGGACGCATTCGCCAATGCGGTTTGGGTGCGCGGACCGCTTTACCGGACGGAGTTCAGGCTCTGACCCTCTACCGCTCGGCTGGGCAACCTTGTTTCCGACGGGGTGGAATTGGGTTACCCGGCATGCCGCGAACCGCCGACGAGATGGAACCGAGGCTCAACACGTCAGGCGCAGAGAGGCTCAGAGCCTTCAGCCGTGACCTGAAGCCAAAAATGAAGAACATCGCCCAAGGCGATGACTTCTATATCTATTTTGTGAAAATGGCGGGAGTGACGGGGCTCGAACCCGCGACCTCCGGCGTGACAGGCCGGCACTCTAACCAACTGAGCTACACCCCCGCTGGGCCGTATCGTTCCGCTCGCTGTCTTGTCGGCAGCGCCGCGTTCCGTGTTGGTGAGCGGTGAATTAGGGGATGCCTCCGGGGAAGTCAAGCGACCTTTTCCGACTTTTTGTCGGACGGGCGCGGCGTGTATGAAAAATTGGCGGAATCCTCCTGAATTCCCTCGCATATTTCCTTCAACATGTCGCTGTGGGAACGGCCATTTCGGAGCGAAGGACGAGGCCGGCGAGACTTTGCCGGCGAATCCGGATTTGAAGTCTCGCCCCCCAAGGCAAACGAGTGCCTCGTGGCCCTGCACCGTGGATGAAAAGCGTTCGATCGACGATAGGCCTCGTCGGTGGCGGTTCGCGGATCGTCGGCGCCGGATGGCATATGGTGCCTCTTTCAAGCGCGGCGCTTTGTTGCCCTATCCGGAAGCAGACGATCGGTCGCTTCATCGAAGCCGGCAGCAAGGGTGCATTCAACCTGACAAAAGGCTCGATAAACTGCCGCTTACTTAGCAATGTGTGTCATTTTCGCCGATCCGCAACACAACTCGCTATGCCGCAACGATGTCGCGGGTTGTGAATCGATTCTGCTGGCTTGACCGTTTTCAGGCGGAACGATTTCGTCGCCTTGCCGTGGGGCGATGGGACACAGGGATTTCCATCGACGGGACGGTCCAACAGAGTCGGCTCGTGCCGGTCTGGGAGAAATGATGATAGCGCGTCTTGTGAAAGTTCTCATGCTGTCGGCCGCGGTCCTGGCGGGCGGGCCACTCGCTGTCACGGAGGGGGCACGGGCCTTTGCCGCCGCGCAGAATGCCCCGGTCAGGCTCACCGCGGCGCAAATGCTAGGCCGACAACAGGTTGCCGTCACGGTCATTGCCAAGAGCTACACTGCCTTGCCCAAGGAAGCGCGCGGCAGGTCGGCACCGTTTCTGAAGGGCTTGATCGATGTCGCCAACGCCTATCGGGACGTCGCCGCGGCCAGCAGGGCGCACGACAACCGCAAAATGGGGGCTGCGCTGCCCAAGGTCTCGACCTCGCTCGCCAAGCTCAACAGCGCCTATCAGCTGTCGGGGATTCGTGATCCTAAAATCGCCAGTTCCCTGAAGTCCCTCAACGGACTCTGGAAAACCTATCTCAAGGCCGTCAATGTCGGCACGCCACACTGGTCGCAAAAGCAAGCCACGGCCAGTGCGCGCAAGATCAGCCGCATGCGCCGCGAGTTGATGGCGCGTAGCGTAAGCCAGAGAGGCGATCGCCGGGCGGCAGCGCAAGCGGCGGCGCAACGAGCCCACCTTCTGGCCCTTCTGAGAGAGGCCGACGCAGCCAGCCGTCAGGCCGACCAGCTATGGTATGCGTCCATGCTGATGGCCGAGATATACGGCTATTACGCCGGCGCTTACGAGTACTACTCGGCCTACGAACCTGCGTATGCCGTCGACTACCGGGAATCCTGGCAGACAATTTCAACCGAGACGCAATATTTCTATCGGGAATCGGTGACCTATTACGAAGAGTATACCTGGACGTCCTACGAGCAGACGGTCGAGGTTTCCGAGAGCTACGAATTCGGTCTGAGCGAGACGGAGTTCACCGCTGCCGAAACGACGGTGGAGACCTCGGGCGCCAGCGTCAGCGAAGTCGAAGGCCTCTATCAGTCCTCCGAGGAGCGGCAGACCCTCGATAGCGTCGAGACCCAGATCGACACGGAAGAGGCGACCGCCGCCGAGCCGGCCCAACCGGACGCGGCCGTGCCGGATGCCCAAGACGATCAACCCGCCAACACTGAAGAGGCGCCGCCCCAGCCCGATGAAGGCGCCGTCGATCAGCGGGATGATGCTGCCGGAGCTCAAACCGACGAACCCACTCCTGACGGGGACGTCTGCGCGGGCGAGAACCCGCCTGAGAGTTGCGCCGGAGCTGTCGACAATGGCGATGGGCAAGATGCGGTAGCGCCCGGCGACCAGGACGGACAGGCTCCGGATGAGGCGGCTCCCGAAGATCAGAATCAGGACCAAGTGGCGCCTGACGATGGCGGCGCTACGGACGACGGCGCGGCAGACGACGGTAGCGCCACGCAAGATGATGGTGGCGCAGTACAGGACAATGGCGCGGTACAAGACGATGGTGCCGCGCAAGACGACGGCGCCGCGGTCCAAGATGATGGCGGCGCAGTGCAGGACGATAGCGCCGGTCAATCGGACGAAGGCGGCGACGTCTGCGCCGGTGACAACCCGCCAGCGGATTGTTTTTCCAACGACGAGGGTGCCACGGGCGACGAGGGCGCGTCCGGCCAGGACAGCGGCGGAGACGATCAGTCCTACGACGAACCTGCCGGAGATGACTCCGCCGCGCAGGACGACTCCGGCGGCGGAGAGGACTATTCGGGCGGGGACGACTCCGGCAGCGTTGACGATTCGTCGGGTGGAGACGATTCGGGTGGTGGCGAAAGCTCCGACGAAGAATAGGTCTCGTTCTGGCTTCGGCGCGGCTCAACTGCCGCGCCGAAGATCCTCGGAGATGGCGAGACGGGCTCCGTCAAGGCGCTCGCGATAGACCTGGATATTCTCCAGCACGCGCTGCACGTAGTTGCGCGTCTCCCCATAGGGAATGCTCTCGATCCAGTCGACCGGATCGACACCTGGGTTGCGCGGATCCCCGAAGCGCCGCACCCACTCCCGGACGCGGCTTTTGCCGGCGTTGTAGGCGGCAAAGGTCAGGATGTAGGAGCCGCCGAACTCGTCGAGCAGCTCGCGCAGATGGGCAGCGCCCAGCGTGGCGTTGTAGCCGGGATCGCTGGTCAGGCGATCCTTGGAGTATTTGACGCCGATCGCCTTGGCCGTATTGGCGGCCGTCGACGGAATCAGCTGCAGAAGACCGAGTGCGCCGGCTGACGAACGAGCGCGAGGATCGAAGGCGCTTTCCTGGCGGGCGATGCCGTAGACCATCGCCGTTTCCACGAGCTTCTGATGGCGGGCGCTTTCGGGGATGGCGTCGAGCGGGAAGGCGAGCCGTTCCGCCCCAAGGCCGCGGTCGGCGGCGAGCTTGCCGATCTGAAGGGCAAGGCGATGGTCGCCCTGGCTTTCGGCAAAGCTAGCGAGCAGTGCGACCTGTCCGCCCGTGGGCAGCGTCTTGGCCAGTTCGAGATAGAGCAGGTTGGCGTCGCTCTCCCGGCCGGTCCTGAGCAGTTGCACCAGGACGCGGGCCAGCTCGGTGCGCGCGAATGCGGCGCGATCGGCCTCGGTCGGCTTGGGCGCCGGCGGCAGGCCGAGGTTGGAAAGGCCGAGCTTCACGCGCGATAGCTGGCCGTAGAAGGTGAACTCGTCGGCCGCCGCGCGACCGTAGCGCTCCCGCGCGTTGCCCGTGCGTCCCGCTGCCTCCTCGGCGCGCGCCATCCAGTAGTTGGCGCGGGCGCGGGAAATCGGCTTTTGCGACACCTTTTCCAGTTGGCCGAAGTGCTTCAGTGCCGATTGCGGATCCTTGAGGAAGCGCAGGGCGTACCAGCCGGCATGGAAGTAGGCTTCCTGCAGCGTCGTCTCACCGCCCCCCGCGTGGTTGGCTACCACCTTGTAGGCAAGGCGATGGTTGTTCTGTTCCATGAGGTCGCGGGAAACGATGCGGCGCTCCACCCACCACTCGTCGCCGTGCAGCGCGGTGGCCTTGGCATCGACCGAGAGAATGGCCTTGGCCGCTTGATCCGGCCGATCGGCGCGGCGATGCCACTCAGCCAGCGTGAAGGCGTAGAGCGGGTCCTTGCGGGCCGCCTTTGGCACGGCATCGAGCTTGCGGCCGGCATCGGCTCCACCGCGCAGCACGGCGGTGCGCGCGGTGGCGAGGTCGGCGAAGCCGTTCGGCAGGTAGGGCGTCAGCGCGGCCGCCTGGGTGACGCGATCGGCATACATCAGCATGTCGTAGCGCGCCTTGTGCTGGGCGCGCGTCAGCACCTTGCCGAACTCGGCGATCACCGCCTTGTCTTCGGCGGGCGACAGGCGCTCACGCGCCCACCAGGCGCCGAGCAGGGCCGAGGCGTCGGAATTGCGACCGGCGGCGATCAAGGCGCGGGCGAGCGATTTCGTTCCCTTGTCGGAGATCGGGGCCGAGCCGGCATAAGCGGCGATCTCGTCGGCCGGCGAGAGATTCATGTCCGACAGCGCCTGCTCGGCACGGCGGCGCATCAGCTCCACCGACGGCCAGTCGGGCCGACGGCGGGCGAAGTCGGTGATGCTGGCCGGCGTCAGGCCCTCGACACCTCGCCGAATGGCCATCCATGTCACGATGTCACGATCGATCACGGGCAGGTTGGCCGCAATCGAGAGGGCGCCGGAAAGGTTCTTGGAATCAAGTGCGTTGAGGGCCGAGCGCAGGCCGTCGATGTTGCTTTGCGACACGTTCGGCAGAGCGCCCGTAATGTCGGCCGAGGGGGCGGCAAGGGCCGGCAACGGCTCCGACAGCAGGGCCGGCAGGGCGATCAGCAGTGCGGCAACGAGCGAAGGCGTCTTGAGCATGGCAACCCTCATCAAGTGAAAATTAACTTCAAGATGTCGCCACTTTGTTGAGGAAACCTTGACGCTGCCGACGGGGAGGGGGTGAAGCCGATTTGTGACACGGCTTTGTGGCAAATTTCCACAAAGGCGGGCGGAGCAGTTGTTCTTCGCCCATCCTCGCCTTATTGTCCGCCGGCTGCGGACCGGGGTGCACTTTCGCACCTTGCCCAGTCCATCATGAAGAGGGATCATGTTCAAGGGATCGATCACCGCGCTCGTCACGCCTTTTCGCGACGGCGCCATCGACTGGAAGGCCTTCGAGGCTTTCGTCGATTGGCAAGTCACGGAAGGTAGTCATGGCCTGGTTCCGGTGGGAACCACGGGCGAAAGCCCGACGCTGAGCCATGACGAGCACAAACGGGTGGTCGAGGCCTGCGTCAAGGTCGCATCGGGGCGCGTGCCGGTGATAGCCGGTGCCGGCTCGAACAACACGGCCGAGGCGATCGATCTCGCCCAGTTTGCCGAAAAGGCCGGGGCGAACGCGCTTCTCGTCGTCACGCCCTACTACAACAAGCCGAACCAGGAGGGCCTTTACCGGCACTTCAAGGCGATCAACGACGCCGTCGGCCTGCCGATCTTCATCTACAACATCCCCGGCCGGTCGGTGATCGACATGTCGGTGGAGACGATGGCCCGACTCAACGAGCTCAGGAACATCGTCGGCGTCAAGGATGCCACGGCGAAAGTCGAGCGCGTGTCCGCGCAGCGGCAGGCGATGGGCCCCGGCTTCATCCAGTTGTCCGGCGAGGACGGCACCGCGCTGGCGTTCATGGCGCACGGCGGCCATGGCTGCATTTCGGTGACGGCCAACATAGCGCCGCGTCTCTGCGCGGAGTTCCAGAACGCCTGTCTGGCGGGCGACTTCGCCAAGGCGCTGTCGATCCAGGACAAGCTCTATCCGCTGCACCATGCGCTGTTCATCGAGCCGAATCCGCAGGGCGCCAAATACGCCTTGTCGCTGATCGGCAAGATGCAGAATGAGCTGCGTCTGCCGCTGGTGCCGGTGGCGCCGTCGACAGAAACGGCGCTGCGCAAGGCGCTCGAGCATGCCGGCCTCTTGAGCTGATGGGCACCAGGTGATGGCGCAGAAGAAGAAAAAGGCCGATCCGAACCGGAAGGTCGTCGCCGATAACAGGGCGGCGCGCTATCACTATGCGCTCGGCGAAAAGCTGGAGGCGGGAATCATGCTGCTCGGCACGGAGGTGAAAAGCCTGCGTGCCGGGCGCATCAATCTCGGCGAAGCCTATGTCGGCGTCGCGGGCAGCGAGGTCTACCTCTACAACGCCCATATCCCGGAATATCTTCAGGGCAACCGATTCAATCACGAGCTGCGCCGCCCCCGGAAGCTTCTGCTGCATCGCAAGCAGATCGACCGGCTGATCGTCTCGATCCAGCGCCAGGGCATGACCATCGTGCCGCTTCGCCTCTATTTCAACGAGCGCGGCATGGCCAAGTGCGAGATTTCGGTGGCCGAAGGCAAGAAGCTGCACGACAAGCGGCAGGCGACCAAGGAACGCGACTGGAACCGGGAAAAGGCAAGGCTTCTTCGCTCGCGAGAGTGAGCGAACCCCTTGCCAAGACGGTGAAAAGTCGACATGGTCGCGCGCCGGCATGGACGGATGGCCGAGTGGTTTAAGGCAGCGGTCTTGAAAACCGCCGAGGGTGTAAGCCCTCCGTGAGTTCGAATCTCACTCCGTCCGCCAAATCCAACTGACGTTGTGATGGGAGCTGTGTTTTCGACGCGGCTTGTTGGATTTCAGGGCGGTGGTCTCTGACAAACCGCTCGCGCTACAACCGCCGGAGTTGCAGCGAGATGGTTTACTGACCGGAGTTTCCCAGGCGGCAGCGTAGATGCTACCAAGCATTCGGCTTTAGCCGGTCAACTTTGGTCAACTTCCTTATTCGATTTGTCTCCTTTTCTCCCGAAAAACCAAAATAGAAGGAATAGCGTTGGGGCTAGAACAATACCCGTCAAGCCAAATTCAATTCCGGACTCCAGCAAATAATCTCGCCCCCCTTCAGGATCATTAAAGAATAGATCTATTGCTCGACCGTTGGTGAACACTATCATATACGCAGCAGTGGTTATCGTGCTGATAAGGACCATCAAAGGAAGGGCAATTAGCAGGCTCGCAAGGATGTGGTAACTTGCAATCAATGCCAGACAGAGCACACCGATCGTAAATACGATCATGTTGAACATAAAGTAGTTTTCGAAAATATAGCCCCTGAAATCCATCACGTTGACCTCCACGGCGAGGATTTAGGGGTACAATCTTAAGGTTGTATTTTCTACAGTATATTTGCGGATGGTTTCAGTCGACGCACGAGAATCAGGCAAGGCAACAACTACAGCCGAGAGGTTGTAGAGGTGAGGGCGCATGCCAATCGCGTTGCCGATTGTGACATCAAGCCCGTACGAAACTGGGCGTTATGTCCTCTCGCATCCGTAAAGCCCGAAAACTCGCTCGGCACTACGGTATTGGCGAACCGACAATCCGCCTGCGTGTGAGGCAGTAGCTGGTTGGCGACGATCGTCGCCTTACTCTATCGCCCAGGTGTCGAGACGTTCGACGGCGGCGCGGGCCTCGGCTTCCCGAACAGGCAACAGCCCGGCCATTCGCTGGCGATAGGCGGCAAGGATCGCGGCCGGTGCACGATCCGGGTGACCGGCGTCAAACGGCGGCGCCGGCGCATACTCAAGCCCGAGCTGGACCATTTGGGCTACGTCTGCGCCGGCGATCTCGGCCAATACGGTGAGCGCGAAATCGATGCCCGCCGTTACTCCTCCGCCGGTGATCACGTTCCCGTCGCGGACAACGCGGCCTTCGTCGGCGATCGCGCCATACAGCGGCAGCAAATGCCGCCATGCCCAATGGCAAGCTGCGCTCCGCCCCTTCAGTAATCCAGCCGCGCCGAGGATCAGAGATCCCGTACATACCGACGTGACGTAACGCGCTCCGAGCGCCAAGCGCCTGACATCGCGGATGAACGCGTCATCCAACGCAACGGTCGTGGCGTTGACGCCCCCGGGCACACAGATCAGATCGCAGGATGGAATGTCGGCAAGCGGTCGGGTCGCCGCAAAGATCAGCCCTTCGCTCGGCACATCTCCGCCCGCAGGGCTGCCGATGACCACCTCGCTGCCTGGCAGGCGCGAGAGAAACTGATGCGGTCCGGTAAAATCGAGCTGGGTCATGCCGGGATAGACGGCGAAGACGATCCGAAACGACGACGCGGCCATGGGTGACTCCCCTTTTCTGCTTGCTCCATCATGCCCAAGCGAGCAACTTGCAGAAATGACAAGGATCCCTCGTTTTCAGCCATGACCAGAAACATCGGCATCTTTCTCTACGAGGACTTTCAGCTTCTCGATGCCGCCGGGCCGATCACCGCGTTCGAAATTGCCGCGCGGGTGAAGCCGGACGTCTATCGACTGACGCTCCTGTCGATCAAGGGCGGGCCGGTCGCGAGCTCGTCCGGCGCCGCGATGGGCAGTGTGGCCGTGGCCGAGGGCCCGCCGCTGGATACGCTGATCGTTTCCGGCGGCAATGGCTGCCGCGACGCGATGCGCTGTCCCGAGACGATCGCTTTCCTGCGGGCCTGCGCTGCGGAAGCTCGGCGGATGTGCAGCGTATGCTCCGGTGCATTTCCGCTGGCCGCGGCGGGGTTGCTCAATGGCAAGCGCGTGACGACCCATTGGCGTCGGGCCCAACTGCTTCAGCAGCTCTTTCCTGCCGTCGATGTCGAGGTTGATCGCATTCACATTCGCGATGGCGATATCTGGACATCGGCCGGAATCAGCGCCGGCATCGATCTTGCCCTCGCACTGATCGCCGACGATCTGGGCGAAAAGGTCGCCCGCCAGGTGGCTCGGGAAATGGTGGTCTACTATCGTCGCCCCGGAGGGCAATCACAGTTCTCGGCACTCGCAGATTTGGGCGGCGATACCACCGCTTTCTCGCCGCTGCTCGACTGGATTCGGGCCAACCTCTCGGAGAGGCTGACGGTGGAGCAACTCGCCGAACGCATGGCCATGAGCCCGCGCAACTTCTCTCGCGCCTTTCTGGACGTGGTTGGGACCAGTCCCGCAAAGGCGGTCGAACGTCTCAGATTGGAAGCCGCACGGGAGCGGGTCGAAAGCTCGTCCGAACCGATCGAGCAGATAGCTATGACCGTGGGCTTTCGAGATCCGGAACGGATGCGCAGGGCCTTCGTGAGACGTTTCGGGCAGCCACCGCAGGCGATCAGGCGTTCCCAAGCATAACCCGAGCGTTCATGCGCTCGCGGGCCATCGAGCGGATGGAGATTATGCTCAGGCTGATCGTGTGTCGTGATTGTTCAAGACGCGAGGCCTCTCTGACGTCAGATAATCCTCTGAGACCTGCTTTCGGAGAGTCGACATGATCCTGAGATACACAATCCTCTACGTCGCCGACGTTGCCGCCACGCTGGCTTTTTACGAGCGCGCCTTCGCACTGAAGCGACTATTCCTGCACGAGTCCGGCGATTATGGCGAGCTCGCGACTGGCGAGACTAAGCTCGCCTTCTCCTCGGTCACACTGATGACCCAACTCGGCAAGACGCCCGGCAAGCCGTCCGCCCAAGCGCCCGTCTTCGAGATCGCTTTCGAAACCGACGACGTGAGTGCCGCTTTCGACCGGGCGGTAGCGGCTGGGGCAAAGCCAGTACAGGAGGTTCGCAACGAGCCTTGGGGACAGACGACGTCCTATGTCTCGGACCCCAATGGCTATCTCGTCGAGATTTGCTCGCCGGTCCAGTTGCCCAGCGCCGGCTGACTCAAGACGTTCAGCAATGGCGCACTTCCGCGCACCTGCGCCGGCGTAAGCCCGAACCACCGCATGAAATCGCGCGTCATGTGGGCCTGATCACTGAAGCCGCATTCGGCGGCGACCTCGGCAAGCGGCGATGCGACATCAAGCAATCTCGCCGCTTGACGAGACCGCGCCAACAACCGCCAGAAATCGGGTGGAGGCAGGCTTCGGGACAGAAAGTGCCTCTGCATCGTTCGGATCGAGACGCCAAGGTCTCGAGACACCGCCGCCACCGTTGCTCCCGGCAGGGTGAGTGCAGCGATGGCGTCGTCGAGGTCGTTCCACCCACCGCACGCCTCGCCAAGGATCGCCTCGACCAGGTCGGGGTTGGCGGCGACCGCCTCGACAACGCGTCGGGACACATCGGCGCCGGGCCTCAAGCGATAGCCGACGATCTCGGTTCCCGGGCGCAACTTGGCTGGACGGGGTCCGAAGTCGAACTCCGTGAGAACGACGTCTCTGGTTCCCTCGGGCCCGCGCAGGATCAGCACGTCTCGACAGCCGTCGGGGAACACGACGTGTTGCTCCGCGTCACGCACCCGATGGTGCCACCTGTGAAATCCGCGACAGTTACTCATACCGCGAGACTTAGCAGATCCCCGTAGAGGCACAACAAAGGGGATTACGGGGTATGGGAGTGTAGGGCCTTCCCGACCCGACGGAATCGTAAGGACGACGAGAAAACCCACTGGATCAATACGTTGAGCACCCTCCGATCAGGCTGAACCAGCAGGAGCGGAGGGTGCTCTAAGATCCATTCGCTGTGGCGGCGGCGATCCGTTGCGAACCGCCGCCACTTTTTTTGGGTTCGCTTAGCCGTTTTCGAGCATGTAGCCGACGTAACGCTTGGAATCGATGGGATCGAAGCCCAGGCGTGCCCGCAGCTTCTTGCGAAGCTTGCTGATGTGACTCTCGATAACGCTCTCTTCGACCTCTTCGTTGCAGAAGCCGTAGACGAAGCCGAAGATCTTCTCCTTGGTGACGCGTTTATTTTGGTTTCGCACCAAGTACTCAAGAATTCGGCGCTCGCGGCGCGGCAGCACGAAGGGTTCGCCGTTCACTTCCGGGTCGCGTCCGTCGAAGAAGACGCGCATCGACCCGATGATCCGGCAATCGTCGGTCTGGCCGCCGGCCCGGCGCTGGATGGCGCCGGCCCGGGCGATGATTTCGCGGACGTGCACCGGCTGCCGAACGACGTCATCGACGCCGACGGCAAACAGATTCAACGTCTGCTCGAGGCTGGGAACGTCGCTGAAGGCAATCAGAGGAGCGCCGCATCTCTCACGGATGATTTTCGGCACCGACTGACGATCTTCGCAACTGCCCAGCAAAAAGCCCTCAATGGTTAACAGGTCGCTGTCAGGCGCGGCCCCCATCCAGTCTCGGAACTCCGGCGATCGAAACCCGATCGAGGAAACCCCTTCTCGTTCAAACCCTGACGCATAGCCGGAAGTTACAATCTTCCGGTCATCAATGATGACGAACATAGCTCACATTCCCCGTCAATCGACCTGGTGGTAAAGATCAACGTCGGGGATAAGCTAGGTTGAGAAGTGGAGATTGGTCAACAATTTGCTATATGTGTCTAATGCGCTTCTGGAAATGTGTTTATGTATATGGAAACGCTACCAATCGATTTGTATGACAAAGAGCGCTATTAAATATCGAAAAATTCCATAAAATTATGCAGTATTGTCGATGAAGTTCATTTTCTATTCACAATGGGATTCATGTATACGCCGATTGGCTTGTTGGTCAAGCCCCGAGAAGCTTGAGATCTGTATATTTGCATATATAGAGGATGTTCTGGACTAACTGGCCTTGTGGCCGCAAAAGGCCGCCGAGTTCGGTGTCCACGCACCGAAGCCGCTTCTCACCATGTTGCCGATGACCAGGCAGACGTAGCGCTTCTGCGCCGGATTGTTGTTCGGGCCGGCGTGGTAGCGGGCAACGGCCATCGTCCACGTGTCGTGGCGGGCCCGCAGCTCGTTGAGGAAGCGGGCGGCATATTGAACGTTCTTGTGCGGATCGAACATCTCGGCCACCGAGGCGAAGCGTTCGCCGTGATAGTGGTGGTTGATCTGCATGCAGCCGAGGTCGATGAGCTTGACGCCGCGTGCCCGCTCCTGCTCGAAGCGGGCAAGGCCCTCGGCGAGGCTGGGCGCCACATAAGGTTTGCCGGCAATGTTCATCGCCAGCGGCTGCAACCCTTTTTTGCCACCGCTCTCCGTCATGCCGACTGCGTAGAGCACCCCGAGCGGGATGCCATACTCGTCGGCCGCCGCCCGCATCTCACGCTCGCAGATGGTCAGTTCCTCGGCCGGCGCGCGACCGACGGAGCTAAAGGTAGAGATCGCCGCCAGAATGGCCAGCGCCGCTTTCTTCATGGGCCGCTCCTTGCGTCGGTTGCGGACGAGATGATGGCCGCTGGCCGCCACCTTCGGCATTGTTCTGGTTCCGATTGTCGCCGGCCTGTGCCCCGGCATGGCCGGATGGCGTCTGGCCGCCGGACCGATCGCCGGCCATCTGACCGCCATCCGGCGCCGTCGAGGTGGTGATGGCCACGACGTCGGCGGTGTAGCCCGAACCGCGCAGCGCCCGGGTGAGCATATCCCTGTCCTTGGCGAGGAGGTCGGCGGTCTCTTGGCGGGATGCGACCACCTCCAGCTCCAGCGATTTGTCGACAAGCCGCATCTTGAGGACGACGGCGCCAAGATCCTCCGGCTCGAGCTTGACGTGCAACACCTTGAGCGGCCCAGCGGAATGGCGGCTCGGCTCGGTCGGTTGCGATGCAACGTCTCCCTTGGGGGGCTCGGCGAGGGTTGCGAGATCGTCGCCGATCGCGGTTGCGATCTGCTGCACCGGAGATAGGCGCGCCACCGGTTCGAAATGCGTTTCGCGCGTGACCACCGACATCTTTATGGGAGCGACATCTGGGGTTTCGGGATCGGCAGATGTGTCGGTCGCCCGGTCGAGCAGAGACGACAGCGCGGCAAATGGATCGCTCCCTTCGGCCGGCGCCGGACTGGCCGTATCCACAAGGGCAAGGTTGAGGGCCGTATTCGAAGGCAGCGCCACGCCTGACTGGCGATCAGTGCGATCGGTCGCATGGGATGGCCTTCCCGATGGTGTGGCCGGAACCTCCGTTTCCGGCGCGCGGGAGGCAACCAATACCGAGAGATCCACAGCCACGGGGGATTGTCCTTGTCGTTCGCCGGTGCCGAGAATGGCCTGCCAGTCGAGCGCCGGCTCGTCGGTCGTGGTCGGTTCGACAGCGGGCATGGCTGCAACGGCGTCCGCCGACGCGGCCGTCGTCTTGTCTTCCTTGGATGGGGTGCGGTGGCGAAGAGGCGAAGGCGCGCGCAAAGCAGTACCCGGAGCGGGCTTCGCTTCCTTGCCCGCGTCGCCGTTTGAGGCGTCAGTCTGGCCGCCGAGTTGTCGCAGCAGCGATCGGAAGGCGGCCTGTCGACCGTCTCCGTCTTTTGCCGGGGTCTTGCCCATGGGCTTGTCGACCAGCTTGTCCGCGGCGGGCTGGGCGAGCGGCGTATCGATCCTGGTCATGGGCTGTTCGCCTTATCAAGGAGGGCATCGGCGGTGGAAAGGCCAGCTTCTGCGGCGCGCATGGTCCCGGTCACCCACGCGTCGCCGCGTTTGGTGTCGGCGGCAACGACGGAAACAGGTTCGAGAGGCGCGGTTGTTGCCGGCAGGTCGCCAACGGCATCGGCAACCGCGATGGCGGCGTCGAGAAGGTCGACGTCCCGGCGGCCGAGTTGGCGGCGGTTGAGAGCGGCGAGGCGCTTTCGCACCACACCAATGTCCTTGCCGGGGCCGATCGAGGCGGCGGAATCGTATAGGCCGGCGCGCATGGCATCGCCGCCGCCGAGGGGAGCGAGCGCTGCCGCGTCGGCTGCTGCCGACCGGGCCGTGGAGAGCTTGCCATGCACGACGGCCGCCTGGGCGAGCTGCAGGAACAGCGCTCGCTGGTTCTCCGGATCGGAGGATTTCAGGATGGCTTCCAGGCGGGGGAAGCGATCGTCGCCGTCGGCGATGCCGAGCCGGGCAATGGCGGTCGCAAAGCGCTGCCGGAAGTCCTCGGCATAGATCGAGGTGCCGAAGCGGCGGAGATACTGCTGCGAAAGGAACTCGAAGCGATCGAGATTGCCGGTCTGGGCGACGAGAAACACCTCGCGCCGCAAGGCCGCCTCTTCGACTAGCGTACCCGGCATCAACAGGCGGGCATCGTCGAGCAAGCGAATGGCCTTGGGAAGATCCTCCCGGGCAACGAGACCAGCCTGGACCAGCGCCACCTGTCCGCCGAGCGACATCGGCAGCGCGCGGGCGTCGAGGGGCGACAGGCGCTTGCGGGCCTCGTCTTCCCGGTTTTCGATGTAGGCCAGCGCTCCCGTGGCCAGATCGGCATCCACGGCAATGGGCGGATTGAGCGCGAGGAGGCTTCGCATCAACCGCGGGCTTCCGCCGGAAAGCGTATACGTGACGGCGGCGCGTGCATTGCGCCCATCCTGCCAGACGGCGGGACCGGCAGCGAGAAACGTTTTCCCCATGACCGCGAGCAGCTCGCGCTGCGCGGCGACGGCGGCGGCATTACCCCCGGCGATCTGCGCCTGCAAGGTTTGCAGCGTGCGCACCATCTCGAACGGCGGTATGCCATCGGGCCTCGCCTCGGCGGCAATAAGCGGTTCAGCTGCCAGCAGTGCGACGAGAAGGAGAATGCGGCGGATCACGTCGGCATCTCCCGGATCAGGATTTCGATGCGGCGGTTCTCCGGCGCCTCGGGATCGCTGGCGTTCTTGAGCCAGTGGTCGGCATAGCCTTCGATCTTTTCGAAACGGGTTTCCGGAACGCCGCCACGCACCAGCATGTAGTAGGCCATATGGGCGCGGGCGGTGGACAGGCGCCAGTTGTCGTAGTCCTTGCTGCGGAACGGGCGTGCGTCGGTGTGACCACGCACAACGATCTTGCCGGGGCGCTCGCCGATCAGCTTGCCGATGGCGTCGATGGTCCGGATCAGTTCGGGCTCGGGCTCGGCGGAACCGACGGCGAACATGCCGAACTTGCGTTCGTCCATCAGCGTTACCAGCAAGCCTTCTGGCGCCTCGGTCACCTCGATGTCGGGCGTGGGGCCGATGTTGCTGACGGCCGTGTGAATATCGCGGTCGAGCGCCTTGGCATCTACGGCCGTCTTGGCCTGTGCGATCTCGGCCGACCTGCCAGGTCTGGCGACGACCTGCTTCTGAGGATCCGCAGCGATCGACGGTTCGGGTCCGCCGGTAGTGGTCTTTTCCGGTCCGCTGACGGTTTGGGGGGGCTTCTGGTCCGGGGCCGCTGGTGCCACGATCAATGGAGCATTATTGGCGGTTTCGGTTGTGGGCGGCGGAGCGGCGGGTGAAGCCGACGCTGCGGTCGCGACGCCGGGGCTTTGGACCGGTTTATCGACCGGCGGCTTGCCGGCGGGCAGGGGGGCAGTGGCGTTCTTGATATCCGCCTTTGCCGCGGTTTCAGGGATGGTCACGCCGGATTGGGCCGTGATCGGCTCGCCTTGGACTTTGTCGCCGACGATATCGGTGCCGCCGGTTTCCTCACCCTCTCCGGGCGCCGGTGTGCGCGACATTTTCCAGTAGACCGGATCGAAGGGATCGCGCTGGGCGTCGCCACCGTTGAGACCGGGCTCTCCCGACTGGCCGAGCGTCTCGAAGGCGCCGACATTATCGGCGGACTGATCGGGTTCCGAACCGGCCACCAGCGCGGCGAGAACGGCGTAGGGGTCTTCAAACAGCGCGGCTTCCGAGTAGCGAGGTTTGCGCTCCTGGGGCTTGTCGAGCGTCTGGCTGTAGCCTTCCAAGCTTTCATCGACGCTTTCCGTCGCCGACCGCTGGTCCTTGCCGTCGGGGGCGCCTTCCTTCTCCGTTTCGAGCGGATCGCGCAGCCCCTTCTTGTCGACGGTGGCCTCGGCGAGCTTGATCGGGTTGAAATAGCTGGCAACCGCCTCATGCGTCTTCTGGTCGGTTGCGTTCAGCAGCCACATGACCAGGAAAAAGGCCATCATGGCCGTCATGAAATCGGCATAGGCGATCTTCCAGACCCCGTGCTGAGGCGCCTCGGTTCTTCGATGCAGCGACCGGCGAACAAAGATGATTTCCGGGGGCTCGGCACTCATGGCGCTCACTCTTCACTGTGCAAGAGGCGGGCGACCCATTCCCGAAGGCGGGTCTCGATCAGGGTTTCGCCCGCCGTCACGACGATGTCGGCCTGGTCGCCTGGATGAAAGGATATGGCGGCGGCGTGCCCGCCGAGCTTTTCGGCAAGCCGATCGAGCAGATCGACAGGCCCGCTGATCTCGATGGGGGGAGCGGTGCCGTCGGTCATGAGCCGCCCGACGCAGTTGGCGAGATCCTCGACCGACCGGTCGACGAGGCGCTCGACGAGGAACGGCCTGAGCGCGCGGGCGGCCGCGACGCCGAGCCGCTCGCCAAGCTCGGCAAATCGCGCATCGATCGCCGTGGCGATCCGGTCGGCCTCATCCTCGACCCACGCCTTGCGCGCGGCCTCGTGCTCGGCACGGAGCGATCTTGCCTGTTCGGCCAGGGCTTCGGTCAATTGCCACTCGGCATCCGCGCGCTCCTCGGCGCGCACGGTCGCTATAGCCTCGGCTACATGGCGCTCGATCTCCTCGGCCACGGAATAGCCAAGCGGTTCGATCGGGGGTTCCGCCTCCAGTGCCACGGGGGGAGGATCGGGCCGGTCGAGATCAAAAACGGCGAGCACGTCGATGGCGGAGCGAAGCATCAGGCGGCCTCCTCTTCATCCATCCATTGCCGCAGAATGCTGGCGGCCTGCTCCTCGTCCATCTCGACCAGTTGTTCGAGCACCTTGAGCGGCGAGTTGCGCATGCGGGCGTTCATATCCTCGATCAGGTGCTGCATAGCCCCGGCGCCTTCGCCGGTCGGCAGCGCCGTCTGACCGACGCCGGGCAGGGCGGTGGCGGCTTCGGCCGTGGCATCGGCCAGCGCGATGGTCGCCTCCTTATCCTCGGCCTTCGCTTCGAGGCGCGGCAGCAGGGCGTTCATCGCAGGTCTGAGACCGAACCAGATGAGAAGCAGGGCGACCGTTAGGATGACCACGGCGTTGACCACGGTGCCGGCCTGGCGCAGCAGCACGTCTTTGAGGGTCAACGGGGGGACCGGCTGCATGTTGGCATAGGTGTCGGAGAAATCGACGGCGGTCACCTGGATGCGATCGCCGCGCCCCTCATTGAGGCCGGCGGCCGAGGCGGCGAGGTTGCGCATTTCCGTCACCCGCGCCTCGATCGCCTCTGCGGTGGGATTCTCGCCAAGCGACTGGGCGATGCGCGCGCGGTTGACGATGAGCGCGACCGACATCGACTTCACCTGATAGCCGTCGCTGATCACCTCCTTGGTGGTGGTCGATATCTCGTAGTTGGTCAGCTCTTCGCGGCGCTGGTTCTCCTCGCTGGAGCGCTCTCCGGCATCGGCCGACTGCACCGTCTCCTCCGGCAGGTTCTGCTCGACCGTGGTCGGCGCGTCCTGGCTGGAATTCTGCGAGTTGCCGCTTTCGCGCACGGTACGTATCGACCGCTCGACACGGGAATCCGGGTCGAACAGCGTCTGATTGGTGCGGGTCCGGTCGGTGTTGAGTTCGGCGGCAACGCTGATCTGGAAGTTCTCGGAGCCGAGATACGGCGTCAGCGCGTGGCGGATGTTGGCCTCGATGCCGGTGGCCACGGTCCGCTCGAGGCGGTTGGTCTTGCTGCCCGGCAGCGTGGTTGCGTCCTCGCCCGATGCCAAGACGGTGCCTTCCGTATCGAGAACCGTGATGCGGTCGACACCGAGGCCCGGCACGCCGCCGGCGACCAGCTGGCGGATCGCCTCGGCCATGCGAACATCCTCCGGCACGTCGGTGCGGATGATCACCGAGGCCGATGGCGGCTGCTGGTCGCGGCGGAACGAGCCTCGATCGGGCAGAACGATATGGACGCGCGCCGCCTTGACGCCCTTCATGGTCTGGATGGTGCGGGCAAGCTCGCCTTCGAGGGCGCGCACCCGTGTCACTTCCTGCATGAAGGAGGTGAGGCCGAGCGAACCGAGTTCGTTGAAGAGCTCGTAGCCCGCCGCCGCGCTGCGCGGCAGCCCCTTTTCGGCCAGCAGCATGCGCGCCTGCGCGGTCTGGGCCGGGGTTACGTAGACGGTGGCGCCGTCGGCGCTGACGTCGAAGGAGATGCCCGCATCCGTCAGCGCGGAGCCGATGCGCGAGGCGTCGCCGTTCTCGAGGCCGGTATAGAGCACCGTGTATTGCGGGCGGCTGAGGTAATAGGCCGAGCCGGCGATCAGCGCCATCATGGTGACGGCGACCATGGCCAGGGCGGCTAGCCGCCGCGGACCGAGGTCGAGAAGATTGAGCCATAGGGTTTCGGCATGTTCGCGAGCGGTCATCTGTCGATCTCGATGCGGTCCGTTGCGTCAGGGTCGGAGCCGGCGGGCGGTCCGGGTGCGTCTTGCCGCCAAGTGTCGGTCGGGAAACTTGTGCGAGCATTGCCGCCAGCGAGGCGGGCACCGCCGCCAAGAAAAAAACCACGCCCCGGAGGGCGTGGCTTCCATACGGCTTCGAGCGGGTGGTGTTCGCTCAGCCGCGGAACAGCGACAGGATGTTCTGGCTGTTGGAGTTGGCGATCGACAGCGCCTGAATGCCGAGCTGCTGCTGGGTCTGCAGGGCCTGGAGGCGGGTCGACTCGGCGTTCATGTCGGCATCGACGAGCTGGCCGATACCGCGGCCGATGGCATCGGTCAGCGCCTGGACGAAGTCCTTCTGCGTGTCGATGCGGTTCTTGACGGCACCGAGGTTCGAGGCGCCGTCGGTCAGCTTGCTGAGGGCGGCATCGACGATCTCGATGTAGGACGACAGTGTCGCCTGATGGTCGGCGGAGTCGGTCAGGGACGAAATATCGAGATCCTTGATCGACAGGGAAACGACGCCCGGCGTGGCGAGATTGTCGTTCCAGACCTGCCAACTGGCGTCGAACAGGCCGCGACCGTCCATCTTGACGGCACCGGGGGCTGCAGCCGTCGGCGCGGTGGCCGGCGTCGGAAGCGCCGCAGCGGTGTTGGCGTCGTAGAGCTTGATCTCGTTCACGTCGACCTTGATCGTCTCGATCGAGATCGCGTCGCCGACGCGCGAGAAGGAGGCGACGACCGACTTGTCCTTGTTGAAGTCACCGGCGGCGGAGTCGATCGACAGCCAGTTCTCGCTATTGAACACCGACGACGAGGCGATGGAGCTCATCTGGCCGAGACGGGCCTTGATGTCTTCCTGGATCTGGCCGCGGTTGACACCCGGGGTCTTGGCACTGACGAGCAGCTTGCCGATCTCGGTGAGCTCTTTGACGGTCGCTTCGAGGGCGGTGTACTGCACGTCCACCGTGGCGGCGCCGAGACCAAGGCTGTCCTGCACGGCGGACAGCGACTTGTTGTCGGAGCGCATGGTGGTGGCGATCGACCAGTAGGCGGCACCGTCGGAAGCCGTCGAGATGCGCATGCCCGTCGAAATGCGGTTCTGCGTCGTGTCGAGCGACTTGTTGGTGGACGCGAGGGTCTGGAGGGCGGTCATTGCCGCGGCGTTGGTCAGAAGGCTGGCCATTTTCGTATGTCCCTTTTGGATGAGTGAGATGGGACATTCCGGATTTTCACCGGGATGGCAGGAGCGGCATCATGCCCTTGGATCCTCCTCGTTGGCTGAGCGATCCAACCTGCCATGGCCTTACCTTGTCAGACGAGGCTTGCGCGAAGCTGACCTGCCAAGAAGGCTCCCAAAAGCTCGATTTTGCGGGCCGATCTTCGGCAAGAGGACATGCAAAAGCCCGCTCCGATGAGGAAGCGGGCTTTTGCAGGCAGTATTGAGTGGTGGCTAGAAGAACGAGCGCACCAGGCCGCCGACCAGCATGTTCCAGCCGTCGATCAGCACGAAGAACAATACCTTGAAGGGCAGCGACAGCACGGTCGGGGGCAGCATCATCATGCCCATGGACATGGTGAGCGTCGCCACGATCATGTCGATGACCAGGAAGGGCAGTGCGATCAGGAAGCCGATCTCGAAGCCGCGCCGCAGTTCCGAGATCATGAAGGCCGGTATGAGGACACGCAGCGGCGTCGCTCCGCTCTCGGTCTTGATGCCGAGATGTTCGGCGGCGAGATCGTCGAACAGCTTCAGGTCCTTGTCGCGGACGCGCTGGGCCATGAAGTCCCGGAACGGATCGGAGATCTTCTCGAAGGCCACTTCCTCGGAGATTTCATTGCGGGTCAACGGCAACACGCCATCGTTCCAGGCCCGGTCGAAGGTTGGCGCCATGACGTAGAAGGTCATGAACAGCGCCAGACTGATCAGGATGAGATTGGCCGGCGTCGTCTGCAGGCCGATTCCGGACCGCAGGAAGGACAAGGCCACGACGATGCGCGTGAAGCTCGTCACCATGATCAGCAGGCCAGGCGCCACCGACAGCACCGTCAGGAGTGCCACCAGTTGGACGATGCGGCCGGAGGCCGATCCTTCGCCGGCGGGGATCAGCGAGCCGAGATCGGGGATGCTGCCGCCAAGACCGGGAATCTGCGCGAGGGCCGGCGTGCCCATGGCAGCCAACAACAGGATGGCGAGCAGGATTTTTTTCACTGGACGACCAGACTTTCGATGATGAGATCGCGTACGTCGCCGCCCGAACGGATGGCGACCCGGTCCCGGAGGTCTTCGCGGAGGTGCTGGAGCTGGGTGGCGCCCTCGAGCTGCCCGACCTTCAACGTCTTCAGGAAGGCAAGCAGGTCTTCGGATATTTCAGCCGAGACGATTTCGGAGTTGGGCATCTCGTCTTCGAAGACGATCGCGGCGTCGAGACGCAGCCAGACATCGGCGGGCTCCGTCAGATTGGTCACGATCGGCTTCAGGCGATAGAGCCGCGACGTCAGGGGATCGTGCTCGCCACCGGCGGCGGCGTCCTGCTGCTGGCCAGCGTCGGCGATCTGCGCATAGCGGACGAGATGGACGCCGAGGCCGAGGCCGGCGGCGACCGCCAGGACCGTGAGGAAGAACGCCGGCTTCAGCACGCCCCCGCGTTCGGGCAGCGGCGACCGGCGCATCTCCGTGTCGGCCTCGGTGGGCGTCGCCTCGCGGGCGGCTGGAAGCGGGAGCTTGGCCATGCTGCCTCTCAGAATGGAGCCACGCGATCGTAAATCTGGTGCAGCACGCCGGGCTGCTGCACCTCGGTCAATCGGCCGCGACCGCCGTAGGAAATGCGCGCCTCGGCGATCTTCTCGTAGGGCACGACGTTGGTGCCGGAAATGTCGCGCTGGCGAACGATGCCCTGGATGTTGACCACCCTCATCTCGTAGTTGACGCGCATTTCCTGCGAACCGGAGATGATCAGATTTCCATTGGGCAGAACGCTGGTGACGACCGCCGCCAAGGTGACCTTGATCGCCTCGGAGCGCTCGACGGCGCCTGCGCCCTTCGAGCGCGAGGAGGAATTGACGCTGCCGTCGAGGCTGGCGTCCGACCCTTCGCCGGCAACCGAGAAACCGAAACCGGCACCGAACCCGGCAGTGGAAACGCGGGAGCGTTCCGACGAGTTGTCGAGAGCGGCCTTGTCGTTCATCTGGATCAGAACGGTGAGGACGTCGCCGACCTGACGGGCACGGGAATCCCGGAACAGTCCCTCGCCACCGTGGACGTAGGTGGAGTTGGGATCCCGGAACATGGTGGGCGCGGGGGTGAGCGCATTGAGGGGCAGCGCCGCGCCAACCTGCGACATAGCCGGTTCGGTGTTGAGATCGTTGGACGTGTTGCAGCCGACGAGGGCGAAGCCGGCGATGAGAAGCAGGGCGTGCCTCAAGGAGTTTCTCCTTTTGCGGACAGTTCGGTCATGCCGGCGAGCGTGCTGGCGAGCTGAGAGGCGCGGGCAGGGTCCATTTCGTTGAGAATGGCGCTGGACGCGCGCGCGTTGAGCCGTGCCAGCACTGCGGCCGCCATCTCGTCATCGAGGGCGGTGAGCTGGCCGGCTGCGGCTTCGGGCCGCATCTTGGCGTAGATGGCCACGATGTCGTCGCGGGCAGCGGCGAGGAAATCCTCGCGCTTCTTGAGCCAGCTCTCGTATTCGGCGCGCTTTTCCTCGAGCGCGGCGATCCGTTCCTCCACGCGCTTGTCGAGCTCTTCCAACGTCGACTTCTGCCAGGCGTAACGGGCATCGGCGGCGACGTCGCGAATGTTGACGCAATATTGGCGCGCCTCTTCGGTCAGTGCCCGCATTTCGAGGCCGGAGTGACTGGTGGCGGCGGTTTCGACCGGCGACACCGTCTTCGCTTCCGTTTCCGCCGCCTGCGTCAGGATCGGGCAAAACAGAACCGCCACGACGGTCGCGAGCAGGCGAACCGGAAGGCGCCGTCGGATCGACGTCATGCCGAAAACCTCTTCAGTCGTTGAACTCATGCCGAGAAGGATCGCACCGCAGACTTGCGCGGGGCTGATCCCGTGCAGGGACATGATTCATTGCACCACGAGATCGGCCTGGAGCGCGCCGGCGGTCTTCATGGCCTGGACGATGGCGATGACGCCGGTCGGCTTGAGGCCGATCTGGTTGAGGCCGCGAACCAGGGTCTGAAGGTCGGTCCCGCCGATGATGGCGAGGTTGCCGCCGCTTTCGCTGGCATCGACCATGGTGCGGGGCAGCACCACCGTTTCGCCGTTCGAGAACGGTGCCGGCTGGGAGGCGACCGGCGCCTCGGAGACACGGATGCTGAGGTTGCCATGAGTGATGGCGACGGTCGATATGCGGACGTCGGCGCCCATCACCACCGTTCCCGAGCGCTCGTCGATGACGACGCGAGCCGGCGAATCCGGCCGCACCGGCAGTCCCTCGATCTCGGCGATGAAGCGAGCCGCCGACATGCCGCGAGGCTTGATCAGTGCCACGGTGCGATAGTCGCGCTCCTCGGCGACCGCGGCACCGTAGCGGCGGCGGCTGTAGCTGTTGATGGCGTCGGTGATGCGGATGGCGGTGCGGAAATCGGGGTTACGCAGTTTGAAGGTCAATGCGCCGAGCCCGTCGAGATTTGTCTGCAGCTCGCGCTCGATAAGCGCCCCGTTCGGAATGCGCCCGGCCGTCGGCGTACCCTTCTGGACGCTCTCGGCCATGCCGGCGGCGCTGTAGCCGGTGACGGCGATCGGCCCTTGCGCCACGGCATAGACCTCGCCATCGGCGCCGGCCAACTGGGTGATGATCAGGGTGCCGCCCTGCAGCGAGCTGGCATCGCCAAGTGAAGCGACATTGACGTCGATGCGCGAGCCGGCACCGGCAAAGGCGGGCAGTTCCGCAGTGGCGATCACCGCGGCGATGTTGCGTGTCCGAAGCGCGCTGTCGCGGACGTTGACGCCGAGGCGCTCCAGCATCGACTGAAGCGACTGCTCGGAAAAGGCGGCGTTGCGCAACGTGTCACCGGTGCCCTGGAGACCGACGACGAGGCCGTAGCCGACGAGCTGGTTCTCGCGGACACCTTCGATCGCGGCGATGTCCTTGATGCGCACGTCCCCCGGCGCCAAGGAATGGACCATGGTGTCCGGCGTGCTCGGCGCCTTGGGTTCCGGTCCGGTTCGCGGCACCACGGAGGTGACGGTGGGCGGGGGCGGCAGAGGCGAGTTCGGCGCCATGTCGGCGGCCAGAAGCGTCGGACCGTCCTGGCCGGCGAAGGGCAGGGGCCCGTCGACGACGCTCATCACCTCGCCGGTCTGCGGGTTGAGGGTGATCGGCATCCGCGAACCGTCCTGGGCGGCGGCTGGCTGGAAGGCAACGAGACCGGCGACGAGGCCGGCGATAAGGACGCGCATCAGCTCTTTCCTACGACGATACTGCCATCGGCCTGGACGACGCCGACGATGACGGTGCCGGACTCGGTGTTGCGCACGCGGATCACCTCGCCGACGCTGCCCGACTGCATCGGCTCGGCGTAGGTGATGATGGTCAGTCCGCCTTCGACGAACACGAGACGTACCGGGACGCCGCGCCGTACCAACTTGGCGCTCTCGACCGCGTTGACGGTAATCGGTTGCCCTGGAAGCAGGGTGCGCCGTGCCACCTTGCCGACCAGCATTTCGCGACCGGCGACGACAGCTTCGAGGGACGCCCGCGTCAGGCGGAAGCGGCGTTCGGTCAGCATGTCATCGGTGATCGGATCGCCGGGATAGATTGTGATGCCGGGCACCGGCAGCGTCGACACCATCTGGGCGTCGGCCGGCCGGAGCGCGAGGAGGCCGGTAGCCAGGAAGGCAAGGGCGGCAATGAGCAGCAGGCGTTTCATGGCAACGGCCTTTCCGGCGTCAGCGCAGCCCGTTTGAGATGGTGCCGGCCATGGAGTCGGCCGCCTGGATGACCTTGGAGTTCATCTCGTAGGCGCGCTGGGCCGAGATGAGCTCGGTGATCTCGGAGACGGGATCGACGTTGGAGGCTTCGAGATACTTCTGGCGGATCTTGCCGAAGCCCGGGTCGGTGGGGATGCCGGCTACCGGTGTGCCCGAGGCGAGCGTTTCGCGGTAAAGGTTGCCGCCGATCGGTTCGAGGCCGACGTCGTTGGTGAAGTTGGCGAGCGAGAGTTGGCCGAGCGACTGCGGCGCCGCCTGTCCGGGAACGGTGGCGAAGATCTCGCCGGATTCGTTGACCGTCAGGTCGGTGGCGTCCGTCGGCACGATGATCGCCGGCTGCACCGCGTAGCCGTCCAGCGTCACGAGCTGGCCGTCGGCATTCTTGTTGAAGGCCCCGGCTCGGGTATAGAGCGTTTCGCCGTTCGGCCCGTCGACCTGGAACCAACCGCGACCGTCGATCGCCATGTCGTAGGTGTTGCCGGTCAGGGTCAGGCCGCCCTGCAGATGCAGGTTGCGGATGGCGGCGGCGCGGACGCCGAGCCCTTGCCGAACCCCTTCGGGAATGACCGACTGACCGCCCTGGTTGGGCACGCCCTGCATGCGCTGGGTCTGGTACAGCAGGTCGGTGAACTCGGCACGCGAACGCTTGAAGGCGGTCGTGTTGATGTTGGCGATGTTGTGGGCGATGACCTCGACGTTGAGCTGTTGGGCGGTCATGCCGGTGGCGGCGATGGCGAGCGCTTTCATCTCTGGCTCCTCAAATGGCCATGCGGCCGATTTCCTGATAGGCGGACACGACCTTGTCGCGAACGGCGAGGGCGGTCTGTAGCGACTTCTCGGCGGACATCACCGCCTCGACGACCTGCTGCACGCTCATCTTGCCCTCCATGCCGGCAAGGGAGGCGGCTTCGCCCGCCCTGAGGTCGGCAATGGCCGAGCCTGAGACTTCGGCGAGCACATCCATGAAATCGACCGGCTTGGCGACCGCCGAGGCAGCGGTTTCGGTGGGCATCGGGGTACGAACGGCCGGGGCGGCGGTCGGCGGCGACAACCGATCAAGGTTGAAATCGAGCGAGGAGATGGGGTTCAGCATCACGAGTTCCTCAGGAGGTCGATGTTCATCGTCAACATCGAGCGGGCCTGACTGATCGCCTCGACGTTGGCCGAGTAGGACCGATTGGCCTGGCGAAGGTCGCTGAGCTCGATGAGCACGTTGACGTTGGGCATTTTGACGTTGCCGTCGGTGTCGGCGGCCGGGTTGCCGGGGTCGTGGCTCACCGAGAAGGGGCTGCGATCGGACCCGATGTCCTTGACGACGACCGTCGGCGCGCCCATGGCGCGATCCATTTCCTCGGCGAAGGTCACCGTCTTGCGGCGATAGGGGTCGGCGCCCGGGGTCCGTCCGGTCGATTGGGCATTGGCGAGGTTCTCGGAGACGACGCGCATGCGCGTCGACTGGGCCTGCATGCCCGATCCGGAAATCCTGAGCGCGGCGGCTAGCTGGTCCATCGGTCAGCCCTTCACGGCAGAGGTCAGCATGCGGCCGAAGGCGGCGACGATGCTGCGGTTGAGGGAGAAGGTGGTGTGGATGTCGCCGGCCTTGATCATCTCCTGTTCGAGACTGACCGAGTTGCCGGAATGGGTGATCTCCCACGCATCCTCGCGGCGGACGTCCGCCTTGGCCGCGTCGAGACCGCTGGGCGCCATGTGCGCCGGGTTGGTCGCGGCGAGCTGAAGCCGGGTCTGGGAAAGGACGTCGCCAAATGGTTCTACGTCGACGGCCCGATATTTCGGCGTATCGGCGTTGGCGACGTTCTGCGCGACGGTCGCCTGGCGGATGGATAGCCAGTCGGCTTGCCGGGAAGCGACAGAAAAGAGATGGATGGGCTGCAAGACGATCCCTCCGAATGTTCGAGAGGGATCATGGGGGCGAAATCTTGCCCGAGGCTGGCCTCGTCGACCGGCCTCGAACGATCAGCCGGTCGGAACCAGGCGCGCGTCGACGATCGCCTCGACGAGGCGGCGGGTGTTCTCTTCCGGATCGCCCGAGGAATCCGAGACGGCGAAATAGTGAATCTCGATGCCTGCGTTCAACGGGCCCAGGATCAGGCTGAAGAACACCGTCACGCCCTGGTTCTGGAACTCCATGTCGAGCGTCACCGTGGTCGGGCCGGACCAGTCCGTATCGACGGCGGCGCGCCAGCCATAGCGGAGCGTATCGGGCTTGAAGTAGAGCTCGACCGAGGAGGCCACGAGATCGTCGAGGTTGCCGTGCTTCTCAAGCTGGATGTAGACGACCAGATTGACGATGTCGATCAGGCGCAACTCGGCCGCGACGTCCTTGACGCCTTCGGCGATCGCCTTCTCGCGGGCAACTGAACGGTGGTCGTGTCGCGTATCCGTCATGGGTGGCCGTTGACGATGGCAGGCAGGTTACTGTCAGTCGACCGAGCCTGAAGCAGATAAATGATTTCCGCCACCGCCCGGTAGAACTCGACGGGGATCATCTGGTCGAGTTCTACCTTACCGTACATGGCCCTGGTTAGCAATTTATCCTCGACCACCGGGATTCCGTTCTCTTCGGCGATCTCGCGGATTTTCAGGGCGACGAGGTCCTGCCCCTTGGCGAGCACCACCGGCGCGCCGCCCTCCTCGTAGACGTAGCGGAGCGCAATGGCATAGTGGGTGGGGTTGGCAAGCACCAGCGTTGCCTGTGGCACGCTGGCCATCATGCGATGGCGGATGCGGTCGCGGGCGAGCGACCGCATTCTCGCTTTGACGAGTGGATCGCCCTCGGTGTTCTTGAACTCGTCCTTCACTTCCTGCTTGGTCATGCGCAGGTTGCGCCGCCACTGGATGCGCGCCCAGATCAGATCGGCGGCCACCAGAAGCACCGTGGCGATGCAGACGGCGGAGAGCAGGTGGATGGCGATGCCGACCGTGGAGTCGACCAGAGCGCCGGGGTCGGAGAACATGGCGTTCACCATCCGATGCTGTTCGGTTTTGAGGATGATAGACACCACGAGGGCCGTGGCGCCGAACTTGAAGAGTGCTTTGCCGAACTCGACGAGGCTCTGCACACCGAAGAGACGCTTCCACCCCTTGGCGATGGAAAGACGGCTGAGTTCGGGCTTGATGCGATCGAACACCACCTGCGGCACGTTCTGAACGAAGGAACCGGCCAACCCGGCGACCGCGAAGATGACGATGGTCGGAACCAGGAAGGTACCCATTTCGAGACCGACCGCGTCGAGCAGCAGAACGGCATCCTGTCCTTGTTCAAGGCGGACGTCTCCGGGGTTGTCGAGGAAGCCACGCAGGGTCGCAGCCAGTCGGCCGACACCGCTGCCGATCACCCAAACCATGACGATCAGCATGGCGCCGAGGGAGAACAGCATGGGCAGTTCTCGCGACTGGGCGATGTTGCCCTTTTCGATGGCATCCTGGGTTTTCTTGGGGGTTGCTTCCTCGGTTTTGCTGTCTTGATCCGGCTCGTCGCTCATGACGCACCTCAGCGTATGTAGGTGTCGTCATCCTGATCGGAATTGAGCTCGATCTCGCCGCGACCGGCCATGTCGAGGGCGAGGTCGGCGATGACCCGGCGCGCTTCGAGCACGTCGCGTTGCGGCGAGGGTTCGCTGGTGGCCAGCTCGTTCTCGACGATGCGGCGCGCACGCGTTGCCAGGGACGACAGGATGGCGTCGCGGAAGTCGAGATCCGTTCCCTTGAGCGCGAGCACCACCCGCTCGGTCGGGATCTGATCGAAGATCGTCTGACGGGCACGCGGCGCCAGGTTGATGATGTCGTCGAAAGTGAACAGCAGGCCCTTCAGCATCTCCGCCGATTCCGGCTTCACCTTCTTGATGCCTTCGAGCGCATCCTCCATGTCGTGCCGCTCCATCTTGTTGAGGATGTCGGCCATGCGGGCATGGGTGTCGGCGCCCATGTTGCGCGAGAAGTTCAGCATGAAGTCCTCGTGCAGGGTGCGTTCGGCGATGGCCACCGTGTCCTCGACGATCGGCTTGAGGTTCAGCATGCGGCGCATCAATTCGTGGCGCAGCGGCTGGGGCAGGTGGCTCATCGTGCGGGCGGCGAACGTCGGGCGGACCTTCGACAGGATGAGCGCGGCCGTTTGCGGGTGCTCCTTCTGGAGATAGTTGGCGAAGATCGCCTCGGAGACCGAGGAGATCCGATCCCAGATGGAACGATTGGCGTAGCCGAGCACGTCCGACATGATGTCGGACACCTGGTCGGGCGGCAGGATGCCCGTCAGCATCTTCTCGACGTCGCTGACCGTGCCGAGGAGATTGCCGCCGGTGAACCGGGTGGCGAACTCTTCGACGATGTCGGAAATCTGCTTGGCCGACACGGCCCCTAGGTCGGCGATCGAGCGAGTGACCTGCTTGATTTCGCCGGTGTCGAAGTGGGAGAGCAATCGGCCCGACAGCGGCTGGCCGAGCGCCAGCAGCAGCACCGCCGCCTTGTCGGGACCCTGGAGTGGGCGGTTGCCCTTGTTCTTTTTCGCCGAAGCCGAGGCTGCCATGATCTCCCGTCCGCTGTTCAGGCGTTGGAGGCGTTGCCGCCGACGATCTCGGTGAGCGAGATGCCGAAGCGGGACGTATCGTCTTCGACCACAACCACTTCGCCACGGGCGACGGTGCGGCCGTTGACCACGACGTCGACCGGCTCGCCGACCCGATGGTCGAGCGGAATGGCCGAGCCGCGCCGGAGCTTCATCAGATTGGCCACCGGCATGATCGCCGAGCCCAGAACAACCTGGATGGTGACGGGGATTCGCATGACCGCCTCGAGATTGCGCACGGCGCCGAAACTGTCTTCGAGGCTGGGGCCGCTTTCTTCGCGGGGCTCGTCTTCACCGCCCCGGTCGATGATGGTTTCGACGGCTACCGCCTCCAGAACGTCGCCGGCCGGCGTCGGAGCGGCCGGGCCGTCCATCTCTGCCATGATCTCGTCGATGTCGCGCTGGGTTTTGGAACTGCGGGCCATGATCCTGTCCTTTTGCTGAAGTTCTGGGGAACCGGGCCGTCCGTCAGCGGCCGGCGCGGGCGCCGCTTCTGAGCGGCTCGGTCGCGGGGATGCCGGCGGCCTTCTCCAGCTCGTCGAGCATGGTTCGGGCTCGTTCGATCTCGACGATCAGGTTCTGGAGCGTCGTCAGGCCCTGCATGTTGATTTCACGGATGGCATTGCCGACCGTCATCAGGGCAACGCCGGTCTCGTCGAGCGAGGTGGCGTAGGTCGCCTGGTTGGACTTGAGCTCACGAAGCTCGCGCCGGAAGACGAGCAAGCCGGCGATGGTGCCGATCAGGGCGATCAGCAAGATGCTTTCAACGAGAAAGGATGTCATTGAGGAACTCCTGATCGGCATCGACGTGTTCGTCGATCTTGATGGTGTAGACGCCGTTGCTCTGCCCGAGCTGGCACCAGAAGAGCGGTTCGCCGCGGCAGGTCAGCTTGACGCGGCTGCGCGGCGTCGCCTGCAGCTCGATGACTTGGCCGACCTCGAAGTTGGTCACGTCGGACAGGTCGATGAACCG
The DNA here is from genome assembly GCF_950100655.1 of Pleomorphomonas sp. T1.2MG-36. NCBI lineage: Bacteria > Pseudomonadati > Pseudomonadota > Alphaproteobacteria > Hyphomicrobiales > Pleomorphomonadaceae > Pleomorphomonas > Pleomorphomonas sp. T1.2MG-36. The sequence continues at coordinate 287,414 of NZ_CATNLY010000001.1, read as the reverse complement.
TTCCTCGAGGATGGCGTCGACGCGCATCTCGGTGCGTTGCACCTCGCTCTGGATCTGGCGGGCCCAGCGCGGGTCGCGCGGCGCCGCCTCGCCGGCCATGGTGTTGGCCAGCGTTTCGCGCACGGGATTCAGTGCCGACTGCGGCAGGATGACGAACATCTCGCCACCGCGGTTGAGCGCCTGCAGAAGAAACTTGGCCACCAGAGCCTGGCTGTTGCGCCGCCCGATGATCGCAAAGTCCATCCGGGTTTCGATGCGCTCGAACTTGAAGGTGGTATCGTGGGGAGCGCCGAAAGCGAGCGGCAACACCTTGGCCATCCGCTCGAAGATCGCCTGGGCGATGTTGATCTCGATGTTGGAGAACGGACGCTCGACGTCGATCGGCGGTTCGCTGCCGTCGGCGCCGAACAGGACCTCGACCATCGAGAACACGAAGTCGCGGTCAAAGCCGACGAGAATGCGCGAGTCCCAGGCGGGAACGTGGAAGACGCCGGCGATGGCGTTGGCCTCGTAGTCGTCCAGCACGTCGTCGATGCGCGACGGCGAGATATTGGACAGCGAGAAATAGGCCGGAGACGACGACATCTGGCGCAGGCTGTCGGCGCAGTGCGTCGCCAGACGGTCGAAGGCCACGTGCAGCATCGGAATGCGGTCGACGGAAATGCCGCTCGCATCGAGAAGCTTGTCGGAAACGGGACGGGTGGCGGTATGCAGGCTTGCCATCAGGCGGCACTCCGCTGGGCAGTTTCACCGGCCTTGGCGGCGGCCTGAGCGGGCGAGGAGATCACTTCGTCCTCGACGTCGTCGATGGTCGGCCGCTGGTGGGCAGGGATGGTCTTGCGCCCGTATTCGAGGGCGATCTGGGGCACGGCGCCGTTCATGGAGGCGATCAGCGTCTGCTTGATCAGGATGTAGGGGGCGAGCTGGCGTTCGCGCGTCACCTTGATCTTGCCGGCGATCGGGGCGACCACGCCGTAGGAGAGGAAAATGCCGCCGAAGGTGCCGACCAGGGCGGCGCCGATCAGCGCGCCGAGGATCTGGGGCGACTGGTCGATGGCGCCCATCGCCTTGATGACGCCGAGCACGGCGGCGACGATACCGAGCGCCGGCAGCGCCTCTGCGATGGCGCCGAGGGCGAGATAGGGCATCAGCCGCTCGTGGGCGATGGTCTGGATCTCCTCGTCCATCAACTGCTCGACCTCGTGCGGCCGCGCATTTCCGACGATGATCAGGCGAAAGTAATCGCAGATGAAGGCCCGCATTTCCTTGTCTTTGGCGACAAAGGGAACCTTGCGGAAAATCTCGGAGTTCTCCGGATCCTCGATGTGCTTCTCGACATCGCTGCGGCCCTTCGACCGAAGCTCGCGCATCAAGGCATAGAGAACTTCGAGCACACCGAGATAGTGCTCCCGCCGGGGCGCGTTGCCCAACACCGCATCGAGCACGCCTCGCCCCGTATCGCGTACGGTGCGCAGCGTATTGCCGACGATGAATATGCCCAGGGCCGTGCCGCCGATGATCACGAACTCCCACGGCTGCCATAGCACGGTGAGATGCCCGCCAAGCGCCGCGTAGCCGCCGAGCAAGGAGCCGATCGCGATAATGAAGCCGATCAAACTACCCAAGTCCCTGCTCCTTCTCGTGGTTGCCTGCCGCCCGGTCTAGGCGGCGAGGCTTGTGCGAGGCTTGGGGACGCTCTCGCCAGCCACGAGCAAGGTTCGGCGGGCATTCCTCAAGGCAAGATAAGGAGAGAGGTCATGCTGTCGGCACCGCTGAGCTACCAGATGATCACGCGCGACATGTCGGCGACGCTGAAGCGCACGGCGGCGCAGCCGGACGTCAAGCGGGCATCCGAATATTACCGCGAGAATATCGGCAAGGTGACCAGCCTTGAGGAGTTCTTCGACGATCACCGTCTCTACTCATACGCCATGAAGGCCTTTGGCCTTGAGGACATGACGTATGCCAAGGCGTTCATGCGCAAGGTTCTGGAGAGCGACCTCACCGACTCCAAGAGCTTTGCCAACAAGCTGGTCGACAAGCGCTACCAGGAGTTTGCCAAGGCCTTTTCCTTCCTGAACCCGTCGGCGCAAAGCCCGGATGCGCTGTCCGACATCAAGACGAGATATGCCGAGAAGGCTGCGGAGCAGGGCGATTCTGAATCGCTGATCAAGTTCGGCACGCTCGCCTACGAGCAGTCCCTGCCGGCCGTGAAGACGGTGGACGACTTCCTGGCCGATGACAGTCTCGTTGGTTACGCCACGACGGCGTTCGGCGTCGAACCGCCTGGCACAGGGGCCAGTGCCAAGTCGTTTCTCCGGCGCATCCTCACCTCAGATCCCAACGATGCCGACAGCTTCGCCGCCCGCCAGACCAAGTCGGCATGGCGGGATTTCGCCGCCGCCTTCAACTTTTCAGCGGACGGGACCGTCCGGGTCCAGACGAGCGGGCAGGTGGAGAGCACGATCTCGAGCTATCTTCGACAGACGATCGAAACTCAGGCCGGCAAGGAGAACGAGGGGGTGCGCCTTGCCCTCTACTTCGAGCGCAAAGTGCCGACCATCACCTCGGCCTACAGCATTCTTGCCGATCCCGCTCTGCTCAAGGTGGCGCAAACGGTGCTCGGGCTGTCGTCCCAGACCGGCAACGCCGATATCGACGTCCAGGCGAAGTACATCGAAAGCCGGATCGATATCGAAAGTCTTTCGAAGCCCGAGGACCTCAAGAAGTTCATCACCCGCTTTACCGCCATGTGGGAGGCCGCCAACCCCAGCGCCACGGCGACGACCTCCGTCGCCACGCTGATCAGGGGCCAGAGCAGCGCGGTGATGAGCGCCGATACATTGATGAGCCTGCAAGGGCTGAAGCTTGGAGGCCGTTGAACCGTGCAGAGTTCGCTTTACGTCTCGCTGTCGGCGCAGGTCGCGCTGGCCAACCGTCTGGACACACTGGCCAGCAACGTCGCCAACCTTTCCACGGCCGCCTATCGCGCGGACGAGGTGAAGTTCGATACCTATCTGTCGCGGGCGGGCACCGATCCCGTCGCCTATTCCTCGATGGGCGAGACCTTTATCTCTAGCGACAAGGGCGGGCTGCGCGAAACCGGCAACGACCTCGACGTTGCGGTGGACGGCGACGGCTGGCTGGCGGTTCAAACCCCCGCCGGCAACGTCTACACGCGCGACGGCCGCCTGCAGGTGTCAGCCGACGGCGTTTTGCAGACCGTCGCGGGCAATCCCATCCTCGATCCGGGCGGGGCCTCGATCCTTGTCGATCCCGATTCCGGCCGTCTATCGATCGGCCGGGACGGAATGATCTCCCAGAACGGCCGGGCGATCGGTGCCCTCGGTCTGTTCTCCATCCCCGACGAGGCGAAGCTGGCGCGTGGCACCAACTCCGGCGTGATCCCCGACAGGCCCGCCGTTCCCGTGGTCGACTTCGTCGGCCAGGGCGTCGCGCAAGGCTTTGTGGAAGAGGCGAATGTCAATCCCGTGCTGGAGATGACGCGCCTCATCGAGGTGACGCGGGCCTTCGAACAGGTCACCGCCGCGTCGAACAAGTCGGAACAGTCCATGCAGGACGCCATCAAGAGACTGGGTCAGGTCACGTGACGAAATCCCCCGGCCTGGAAACTCTCGCCGATCGTGTCGCAACCGCTGCCCACGAGCTCGGCTACATCCGCGTCGGCGGGCGCGTGTCGGAGGTCGCTCCCGATGCGTTCCGTCTTCGGGGGCTGTCGCGCCACGTTCGCCTTGGCGATCGCGTAGAGATCGCCGCCTCGGATGGGGCGCGGCTTGCCGAGGTGCTGCGCATCGATGGTGACGGCGTCACCGTCAAGCCGTTCGCGCCTCGTCTCGATGTCGGCCTCGGTGCATCTGCCTGGCACGCCGGGCCGGTGGTTCTGGCCCCGCATCCGTCATGGAAGGGGCGGGTCATCGACGCCATGGCCGCGCCGGTCGACGGGCTTGGCCCGCTGATGCCCGGCATGGCGGCCGTGCCTGTGGACGGTCGCCCGCCCAATGCGCTTCGCCGCGCCCGCGTCAAGAAGCCGATCCGCACCGGCGTACGCGCCTTCGATCTTTTCACGCCGATCTGCGCCGGACAGCGCATCGGCATCTTTGCCGGCTCGGGTGTGGGCAAGTCGACGACGCTGTCGATGATTGCCCGCTCCCGCGCCTTCGATACGGTTGTCATCGCCCTGGTCGGCGAACGCGGCCGCGAGGTGCGCGAGTTTCTCGACGACTCCCTCGGCGACAACCGCGCCCGCTCGGTGACGGTGGTGGCAACCGGGGACGAGAGCCCGATGATGCGCCGGCTCGCGCCGCGCACCGCCATGGCGGTCGCCGAGTATTTCCGCGACCGGGGCGAAGAAGTGCTGCTGATCGTGGACTCGGTGACCAGATATGCCCATGCGGCTCGTGACGTGGCGCTCGCAGCTGGCGAGCCGGCCGTGGCGCGCGGCTATGCGCCGAGTGTCTTCACCACTCTGCCCGAGCTTCTGGAACGGGCTGGCCCCGGAGAGGAGGGCGGCGGTTCGATCACCGGGGTGTTCGCCGTTCTCGTTGACGGCGACGACCATAACGATCCCGTGGCCGACAACATTCGCGGCACCCTCGACGGCCATATCGTGCTGGACCGGGCAATCGCCGATCAAGGCCGCTATCCCGCTGTCAACGTGCTTGGATCGATCTCCCGCCTTGCCCAGCACGTCTGGAGCCGCGAGGAGCGCGATCTGGTGCTGCGGCTCCGGAGCCTGATCGCCCGCTTCGAGGACACCCGCGACCTGCGCCTCATGGGGGGCTATCAGGCCGGGCAGGACCCCGAGCTCGATCAGGCCGTGTCGCTGGTGCCGCGCATCTACGATGGCCTCCGCCAAAACCCGACGGATCCGCTCAGCCAGGATGCCTTCCGGGAACTCGCCGAGAAAATGCAGCCGGCGCCGGCCACGGGTTGATCGGCCAGTCATAACCTCGAAAAAGGCGGCCTCCGACATGGAGAGCCGCCTTTTTATGTGGACCGTTGCGGGGCGCGCAGGATTACTGCTTCAACGCATCGCGGGAGAAGTAGCTGATCTGATCGACAAGCACGTCCTGGACGATGTCGCTCTTCAGGCGAACGTTGACCTTCTGGCGAATGTCGTCGGCGAACGCCTTGAGGTCGTAACGCTGGACATGATCGAGATCGACGCTGTCGTCGCCGTAGATCGTGCGGAACGCCTCGTCGGTGACGAACAGCTCCGGCGGCACCGGAGCTTCCTTGAGACGGGTACTGTCGGCGGTGAACACCAGCTCCAGGACGCTATAGCCCATCAGCTTGCCGCCCCGGATCATCGGTACGTTGATCGGCTCGGTCTTGACGTATTGCAGCCCCTCCCAAGTCGGCTCCGACGCCGACTTGGCCAGACTGCCGTTCACCAGCCACCAGGCCGCGCAATAGGCCGACAGGAGCGTGACGACGCAGACCCAAAGGCCCGTGAAAAACAGGCGGCTCATTGCGGCAACGTCCAAAGGCGCTGCGGCGGTGCGTAGGTGCCGTCTGACTCGGCATCGCGGATGGCTGCGGTCAGGATGGCCGAAATCTCGCGCGTGGCGTCGAGATGGGTCTTGAGCAGCATTCTGTTGCGTTCGAGCTGATCGCGGAAGCTTTCCAGCCGATCGCGAAGATCGTCGCCGATGCTCAGGGGATCGACGAGGCGCATGGCGCGCGTCAGTTCCAGGAGACCATGGCTCTTGCGGTAGTTGAGGTCCTCGAAGGCAGGCGTCTCGCCGGCCCTGAGCGACTGTGTCTCCTGATCCACCACCTGTTCCAGGCGGGCGATGGCCTTGAGAAGGGCAAGAACCTCGATCGGCGTGCTGCCGTCGGGATTGCTCCAGGTGTCGGGATTGGCGGACAGCGCCGTCGAGGCGGCGGGTTCGAATGGGGTGGCGACGGCGGCGAGCGGTTCGTCCATCAGGAAACTCCGAAATGGGGTCGGACGTCAGATACGTGGGACGGTTGAGAGAAGGGCGGCGAGACGGAGCGGCGAGGGGCCGGCCGAGGCAGGCTCGAGGTTGGCGACATGTCCGGCGGCGAGGCGGTCGGCGATGCCGATGCCACCGGCCCTGGCCATCTGCCGACCGAGCTGGTCGGACAACATGGATTTCCAGACGTCGCCGGCGGTGCCGGAGCCATAGACATCCTCAGCGCCTTCCGGCAGCATCGAACCGATGAAGGTGCTCAGCACCATCGCCTCGAAGCTCTCCAGCGTCTTGGCTCGGCGATCGCCGACGGCAGCGGCTGTTCGGTCCATACCGGCGGTCATGGCCGTTTCGTTCTGGAGACGCAGGCGGGCGCGATGAAGGTCGAACGGCGCCGAGGGAGCGGGATCGATCGCGGTCGTGGCGCTCGCCAGCCCGACAAGGGCGTTGCCCGCATCGGATGCGGCTGGCAACAGGCTGGCGAAGGCCGTGCTGGCAGTCTCCGCCAACCGATCAAGCTTGGCGGTGGCGACCTTGAGCCGCTCTGGGTCGGCGGCGCGGGCGACGTCGAGAATGATATCCGACGGGGGAGAGATGGCCATCAGCGTCCTCCGGAAACGTTGCGAAACAAATTAGCCGGCCGAGCTTAAGCGAGGCTGGCGTGATTGCGCCGGGCAAGCGCGCCTTCGACGAGGCTTTCGAGCTGGCGCTTCTCCTCCTCGGCCGCGACGCCAGTCTCCAGCCGACCGATCATCGTCTCGGCGAAGCGCGTATGGCGGGCCTCGGTCATCACCGCGGCGATCTGTTGCGCCTTCAGCGGTTCGAGCAGCGTCCGCCGCTCGGTGAGACGCTTGAGGCGGCCGGCCATATGACCGGCGAACAGACCGTGCAGAGGCGTATCGTCGTTGAGCGTGGCGATCAGCGCGACGCATTTCTCGTCGATCTCGGCCTCCTCTCGCATCACGCGGGCAAGGCGCAGCTCCTCGATCTGCTTGAGCTGCCGGCGAAGCTCGGCGATGCGGCGCATGGCATCGAGGCGTTTCCTGGCGGGTGCGGTCATTGCGAGGCCAGCCAGTCCGCAAAGCCCAGTACGAACAGCTGCTGGAACTCGACAGCGGTAAAGTAGAACAGCATCAGGCCCCCAAACAGCACGAAGGGCATCGAGATGAAGTAGACGGGAATGGAAGGCGTCATCTTGTTGACGAGGCCGAGGGTGAAGTTGATCACCAGGCCGTAGATGATGAAGGGGTTGGCAAGGCGCAGCGCCAGCCAGAAGGCGGCCGAAAGCGTATCCGTCACTTCGATGAGGCTGCCCTGCGGATCGAAGGCGCCGGTGATCGGAAGCACGCGGTAGGAGGAAATGACCGCTTCCAGCACCTTCACGTGCTGATCGGTCAGGAAGAACATCAGCGTCGCCGTCAGCATGATCAGGGTGGTCATGGCCGGCAGCGCCTCCTGATCCTCGACGGCGGTGTCGGGCATCGAGAAGCCGACGGTCATCGCCATGGCGTGGGACAGCATCTGCAAGGCCAGAAAGAACAGGCGTCCGAGAAAGCCGATGAAGAGGCCGGTGAAGGTCTCGGCAACGATGAGACGCAGCAATGTCACCGGAGCATCGTCGGTGATGGCTGCCGACGCCTGGCCAAGAAGAAGCGGAGCGACCGCAAGCGTCAGGCCGAAGGCGAGGAACAGGCGGACCTGCATCGGCACGCGGGCGCTCGACACGCCGACCATCAGCATCAGCACGCCGCCGATGCGGCAGAACAGCAGGCAGACGGCCAGAACGGTGGTCGAACCGATAGCGGTCATGAGATGGTTCCGAGCGCTTCCACTTCGACGCCGCGCGCGATTTCCACGTGGCTCAGTACCGGCAGCGACGGGAACAGCCGTTCGACGATGAGCCGGACGTAGGGTCGCGCCTCGGGCGCGGTGACCACCGCGAAGCTGTGGCCTTGCGACAGGCGGCTGCGCACCGCTTCCGATACCTCGGTGCCGAACTGCTCGACGAGGCGCGGATCGATGTCGAACTCGATGACGTCGCCCTTGCCGTCGCGCTTCAGGCCCTGATGGAATGTGAGATCCCAGCGGTTGCCGAGGCGCAGCACCTTGAGCGTGCCGCCATCGGCGAGGTCGCCGCAGATCTGCTGGGCGATGCGCATGCGGACGTGTTCGGCGATCTGCTCGGCACGGCGAACGTGGGGGGCGATCTCGGCGACCGCTTCCAGGATGAGGTGAAGATTGCGGATCGATACGCGCTCGGCGAGCAAGAGTTTCAGCACCGCCTGAAGACCGGAAAAGGAAATCTGCGACGGGCAGATGTCGTCGACGAGACGCTTGTACTCGGGATCGAGGCGGTCGATCAGGATGCGCATGTCCTTGTAGGAGAGGAGCTGCGGCAGGTTGTTGCGCAGCACTTCCGAAAGGTGGGTGAGCATCACCGACATGCTGTCGATCGGCGTGTAGCCTTCGCGCGTCACTTCGTTCACGTAATCCTGCGACACCCACATGGCCTTCATGCCGAAAGCGGGCTCGCGCGTCTCGTCGCCGGGAACGTCCGGGCCGGCCGTGTCGCCGGTGATCACCATCACCTCGCCGAGCCGCATTTCCTGGGCGGCGATGACGGTGCCGTGGATCTTGATGCGGTACTCCTTCTGCGGCATGGCCACGCTGTCGCCGAGCTTGATGTCGGGAACCACGAAGCCGTACTGCTGGGCGAACTTGCGCCGCATCTTGCCGACGCGATGGGCCAGTTCTCCATGATTGTTCATCATGCGCGCGGCGATCTGCTTGCCCAGGCAAAGCTCGATCTCGTTGGTGCGGAGCTGCTCCTTGACCGAGTCCTTGGTTTCCGACTTGGTCGCCTGCTCGAGACGCGTCTTTTCGGCGGCCTCGGCGGCGGCGCGCTCGGCGCGGCGCTTGGGGATGGCCCGGGCGACGAAGCCCATCAGGACAGCCGGAATGAGGAAGGGCAGGAGGGGCAGGCCGGGCACCAGCGACAAGCCGGCCAGCAGACCGGCCGCCACGACGAGTGCGCGAGGATAGCCACCCAGCTGGCCCATGACCGCCTGCTCGGCCGAGCCCCGGGTGCCGCCCTTGGACACCAGAAGACCGGCGGCCAGCGAGACGATCAGAGCGGGAATCTGGGTGACCAGGCCGTCGCCGACCGCGAGCTTGACGAAGGCGTCGGCGGCTTCCGATACCGGCAGGCCGTGGCGCGTGGAGCCGATGACGATGCCGCCGAAGATGTTGACGGCGGTGATGATGATGCCGGCGATGGCGTCGCCGCGCACGAACTTCGATGCCCCGTCCATCGAGCCGAAGAAGGTGCTTTCCTCCTCAAGCTCGCGCCGGCGCAGCTGGGCTTCCTTGTCGGTGATCAGGCCTGCCGACAGGTCGGCATCGATGGCCATCTGCTTGCCGGGGATGGCATCCAGCGTGAAGCGGGCCCCCACCTCGGCGATGCGGGTGGCGCCCTTGGTGATGACCACGAAGTTGACGATGATCAGGATGGCGAAGATGACGAGGCCGATGACGAAGTCGCCGCTCATCACCAGGCGCGAAAAGCCCTGGATGATGTGGCCGGCCGCCCCGTCGCCGACATGACCGCCCGACAGGATCTGTCGCGTCGTCGCCACGTTGAGGGCGAGACGCAGCAGCGTGGCGATCAAGAGGATCGTCGGAAAGGAGGAGAAATCGAGCGGGCGCTGGATCCACAGCGCCACCATCAGGATCAGCACCGACAGGGCGATCGACAGCGCGAGGCCGGTGTCGATCAGGATCGGCGGGATCGGCAGGAACAGCACGGCCAGAATGGCGACGATGCCGATGGCGAAGCCGATGTCGCGGGAGCCGGAGGCGCTCTTGGCTCCGGCGGGGGGCGACAGGCTGAGGTTCGACATGCGGTGCGCTCCTGAATGCATCCGGGATCAAGGCAAGACCGATAGAAGGCACGGGGCATCGGCCCCGTTGCCTTATCGCTAGAACCCGCTCTCGATCCGGCCGTAGACGATTTCCGTGAAAGCGTAGATCTGGGCGCCGATGAACGGGCCGGTGGCGACGATGGTCAGCAGGATGGCGACGATCTTCGGAATGAAGGTCAGCGTTATTTCCTGCACCTGCGTCAGCGCCTGAAGAAGCGCGATGACCACGCCCACCGTCATGGCGGCGAGGACGGCCGGTCCTGAGCCGATGATGATGGTCCAGATGGCATCGCGAACCAGGTCGAGAGCGTCGAACTCGTTCATCAGGTGATGATCACGCCGGGGCCGAGCACCACCGACTTGCCGGAGTCGAGATCGGCGAGCGCGCCGCCGTTGACGATGCGGACCGCGGTGACCTTGCCGGAAACGCTGCCGTCCTCCGAGGTCAAGGTGCGGCCGATGATGCCGTCGGCCTGCGACAGCGCGAGCGAGGACAGGAGACCATCGAGCTTGGTGTTCGTCTGCATCGACTGCTCGACCTGCGAGAAGGTGGCGAACTGCGCGATGTATTCGGTCGAACTGGTGGGAGCCGTCGGGTCCTGGTTCTTCATCTCGGCCATGAACAGCTTCAGGAAGGAGTCATAGTCGAGGGAGCCGCCCGAACCGGACGTTTTCGAGGTCGAAGGCGATCCCGAGTTCTGGCTGTTTGCGGTGTTGACTTGCATGGTGCGTCTCCCGGTCAGGCGGCGATGAGCCCGCCCAGCACGCCGGCCTCGACCGGAAACAGCGAGCGGATGGTTTTGAGGGCGTCGAAGGGGCGTTCGGCGGCGAGTTGAGCCTCCACGGCCCGCAGGCCGGTGCGGATGTCAGGGTTGATCAGCGTCCGGTCGAGCGAGGCGATCAGGCCGGCGGCGATAGAGCGGGCGCTGCGGTTGTCGGCTCCGTCGATCATGATCATCTGAACCGCGAAGTAGAGCTGGCGCAGCGGCGTCGTCGTCTCTTCGGGCTGCATGACGTGGGCTTCGAGAAGGAAGCTCACGTCGTTCAGGAGTTCGATGGAGACCTTGCGGTCGACGCGGATCACCGCGCCGTTGATGTAGAGGCGCTCACGGGCGCGAAGACCGATGTGCATGGAACGGCTGCTCATGCGAGACCCGCCCGGATGATGCCGTTGATCTCGATCAGCCCGTCGAAGTTCTCGGACTCGTTGCGGCGGATCTGTTCCGCTTCCTTGATGATCCACAGACCGATCGAGATGAGATCGGCGCGCAGCCTGTCCGGCAGATCGTTGTCGGGACTGGCGAGATCTTCGATGAGATAGCTCCAGAGGCGACGGAGATAGAGGATGGCGTCGGTGGCCTCCCGCGAGCGGCTGCCCTTGGCCTTGGCCCGTTGGAGCAGTTCGACGGCATGGTCCATGGCCTCGGCCTCGTGCTGGCGCGCGAGGTTGACGGCATCGCCGACGATGTCGGCGTAGGAAAACTGATGCATGAAACACCCTGCGGGTTGACGTGGGACGAGCGACCCCGGCGAACCGGATGGGTCAGAGATAGTTGAGCAGGCTGAGCTGCTGCATGCGGCTGGTCAGGGCAAACGCCATGTCGAGCTGGGTCTCCAGCGCGGATATGCGCGTCTGAGCCTCCATGGGATCGACCTGCTCGAAATTGTTGATGTTGCGGTTGAGGATATCCATCTGCGCCTTGATGCGGCCGTTGGCATTGCTGAGCCGTTCCTGGGCGGTGCCCAGGCGGGCCTTGACGACGGTGACGTCCACGGTGGCGTCGCCGACGATCTGCGCGGTCTTGTCGATCAGGGTCTGATAGGCCTTCTCGGACAGGCCGGAGTCGGCGAGTTCGCTGATCATCGTGTAGGCCATGGCCAGCTTGCGGAAGGCCGCGTCGTTGGCGTTGGCCGAGGTTTCGATCAGTTCGGAGGTCGAAATGCGGCTCTTGACGTTCTGGCTCGAGGCCGACGACCAGCCGGTCGCCGGATCGGACCAGCTCGCGGCGTCGAACAGGCCGGCGAGGTTGACGTCGATGAACGCCTCAAGATCGCTGGCCGAAAGGTCGCCCGGCGTCGCGGCTCCGACGCTGGTGCAGTAGCTGGCGAGCTCGCTGTCGAAGGCCGCCTTTGTCGTCGAGGTCGGCGTTGCGTAATAGTCGGCAACCGGACGAACGTCGGTGTTGATGCCGGCAAACAGATACTCGCCATTGATCGATGTGTTGAGCGAGGCGATCAGCGATTGCAGATTGTTCTTGGCGTCGTCGGCGATCACTTCGGCTCCGACCTTGCCGGAGCGGACCGCGATCAGCGAGGCCGCGAAGTCCTGAGCGTTCTTCAGTACGCCATCGAGCGCCGCCTGGCTGGTATCGAGACGGGAGGCGACCAGTCCGTTAGTGTCGCGGATCGCATCGAGCCTCTGGTAGTCCTGGCGCAGAGAAATGGTGCGCCCCGTCTTGTTGCCAAGTTCGAGGCCGACATCGGCCCACCGACCGGAGCTCAACTCCTTGGTGTTCTTGGCAAGCTCGGTCTGCATCTTCAGGATGGAAAGGCGGGACGCCGTGGACGCCGCCTGGGTCGAGATGTAGGTGGTTTTCATGTCTCACTCCTCTCTCAGACGGCGTTGAGCAGGTCTTGAAGCATTTTGTCGACCGCAGCGATGAGCTTGGCGGACGCCGCGAAGGTGCGCTCGATTTCGAGCTGCTTCGACAACTCGTCGTCGAGGTTGACGCCGGTGGTGTTGGACAGCGCTTGGGAGGCGCGCTGCAGCATGGTCGACTGGTAGGTCGATGCGGTATCGACCTGCTGTCGGTTGAACTCGAGCCAGCTCGCCGAAGAGGCAGCGTAGTCGGCCAGCGTGTTGGTGGGATCGGCACCGGAGTTGGGGTCGAAGACACGCGCTTCGCCGAGTTCGGTGACCAGGGTGTTCAGCCGCTCGGTGAAGCCGGCCTCGTTGGTCGTGTTGTAGTCGTAGGTGATGCCGTCGCGGATGAGGTCGAGGCTACCGCCAGTCGACGGGTCGACGGCCGAGTTGACCTTGATAACACCGGCGAGGCCTGTCTCGATGGTGGCGCCGGCCGGTATGGTTCCCGCCGGCCATGTGAACAGTCCGGGGACGTCCGGCCCGGTGCCGGATGGGTCGCTTTCCGTGAAGGCTTCGATCAAGCCGCGGGCGATCTCGTCGAGCTGGTTCTGATAGGTGGTGCCCACTTCGTCGCGCAGGGTGGCAAGGCCGGCGAGGCGGCCGGTGCTGCTGGGCATCGATGATGGGCCGCCGACCACGGCCACACCGTCGACGTAGACGGCGTTGCCCACGGTGGAAGCGTTGAAAATGTTGGTCGCCTGGAACGTGACCTCGCGTGGATGGGTCTCGAACAGCGCGACGCCGCCGTCGGTGTAAATGGCGACGTCGTTGTTGTCGCGCGTCACGACGGAAATGCCGATTTCCTCGGAGAGCTGGGAGATCAGGTTGTCGCGGCTGTCCAGGCTGTCGGTGATGTCGGCGCCCGACACGGTGCCATGAACGATGCTGGTGTTGAGCGTGTCTATCTTGGCGAGAAGGTCGTTGATGCGTTGCACCGACGTGCCCATGTCGGCGTCAGCGAGCGCCCGGGTGGCCTGCACCGTCGTTGTCGCCTGGTTGAGCGTGGTCGTCAGCGTGGCGGCCGAACTCAGCACGGCCTGGGCGAGGATGGTGTTGCTGGGGTTGGCGGCGTATTGCTGCAGCTTGTCATTGAGATCGCCAAGCTTGGCCGCCGGGCTCTGGTCGAGCTCGGGATCGCCGATGGTCTGGGACAGCTTGGTGAGACCGTCGAGCAACGCGTCCTGCGTGGCCGAGGCCGACGTGGCCTTCAGCATGGTCTTGTAGAGGGCCGTATCGGTGGCGCGCTGGATGGACACCACCTGGACCGTTCCGCCGATGCCGGTGATGACGGTCGCCGTCTTGCGCGAGTAGGAATCCTCCCTGCCGCCGGCGATGTTGCGCGACGTCGTCGCCGTCTGCACGCCGGAGGTCTGCAGAGAGGAATTGGCGACGTTGAGGGCCATCGAGAGGGACATTGGAGGGATCCACCAGTGGTTTGAGGTCAGCGCTTCAGGTTGACGAGCACGTCGAGCAGGTCGGAGCCGGTCTGGAAAACCTTGGAATTGGCCGTGTAGCCGCGTTGTGCTTCGATCATGGCCGTGAGCTCGCTCGCCATGTCGGCATTGGACTGCTCCAGCGAGCCGGACTTGATGACGCCGAAGCTCGACGAGCCGGCGAAGCCGACGCTGGGATCGCCCGAGTCCATGGAGATCGAGTAGGCGTTGCCGGCGACGGGCGTCAGATTGTCCGGGCTCGGCACGTTGGCGAGCGGGATCTGGAAGGTGGCCTTGCGGGTGCCGTCGCCAAAGATGGCGTAGACGATACCCTTGTCGCTGATCTCGATGCTGTCGACCGCCTGGGCCGCGTTGCCGTCGGTGTCGCCGGTCGGGTTGAACTCCTGGGTTCCGAGCTGGGTCATGGCGGATAGATCCAGCGTCATCGTCTGCGATGAGCCATTGTTCGGCACGGAGAAGGAGGCGATCGCAGGTGTCGTGAGCTTGCCGTTGGTGGCGTCGAAGGTGAGGGTGCCAGAGGCGAGAAGCGGACCGGCGGCCGGGGTGCCGGTTGCGGCGTAGGGGAAGCCGCCGGCAGTGGCTCCGGCGCGGTCGAACACCGCATACTCCCACTCGTTGGAACCGGTCTTGGTGAAGTAGACGTCCAGCATCACCTCGTTGCCGAGGTTGTCATAGGTCGTCAGCGACGTCTTGTTGGTGTAGACGGAAGCTGCGGTATTGGCGCTGGCCGGCGCCCCCGGGGGCGCGGTGGCCGTGACGTCGGTCGCATTGGAGTTGAGCGTGGCGGTGATGTAGCCACTGGTCGTCGGCGAGGCCGTCATTCCCAGGGCGTTGATGTTGACCGGAACCAGTCCCGTCAGGCTGTTGGCCGAGGGGGAGGGCGTGCCGGCCGACAGATCGTAACCGAGCAGGGTGAACCCGCCGGCATTCTTCAATGTGCCGTCGGTCTGCTCCACGAAGGAACCGGCTCTCGTCAGATACGGCGTGCCACCGGCATCCTGCACGACGAAGAAGCCGGAACCGGTCACCGAAAGGTCCAGGCCGCTGGTGGTCGACAGATAGGATCCCGCCTCGCCGATGGCATAGCGTGTCTGGGTGGTGACGCCGGCCGGCTGGTAGGCGCCCGAGCGGCTATTGCCGATGACCATCGACGAGAACTCGGTGGAGGCGCGCTTGTAGCCGACGGTATTGGCATTGGCGATATTGTCGGCGGTGGTGGCCAACCGGCTGCCCTGGGCGTTCATTCCGGAAACGCCGCTGCGCAAGACACCGTAAAGACTCATCGCTGATCTCCTGAAGCACTGTCATTGCTTGCAGGAAACACCGCCACCCTTGCGCGAAGCTTGTGGTTTGAAAGATAAAATTGAAAGTAAAAAGCTATTAAACCAGATGTTATTTCAGCTTCTTCTGCCAGCATAGCTGGCGTTAACACGATGTTTGCGTTCTTTGATGTCCTCGTTAAAAATGCTTAGGGCGTTGAGCCGGCGTTTACGACATTCGGGCCGGAGGGCGCTCGCGGAAGCGTTCTGGTGATCATTTACCCAACAAGTGTGCCGAACTGGTGCAAGTCTTCCTCGCATCCGGACATCTACTGCGATCACAACCATTGATTGATTTCATCGCCGGCTCGATCCGCCCCTGAGCCGACCTCCGGAGGCAAGGATTTGCCGCGACGCAAGGCTGCGACGCGCCGCACAAAAAAGCGGACCATGTCACATCCCGTTGGTCTGTCCTGTCATGACATGTGCAACACCCGCACAGGAGATGCAGATGCCCCGCGGACCAATCGCGACGATCGACGCCGAAACCCAATGCCTGACGCTGATCAATCTTTATGAGGTCGAGCCAACCAACCAGGCGGATCTCGCCCGGTTGCTGTCCGAGATCACCGACAGCGCCATTCGCAAGGAACCGGGCTTCCTGTCCGTCAGCGTCCACAGCAGTGTCGATGGCACGAAGGTTGTGAACTATGCCCAATGGGCTTCGAAAGAGCATTTTGAAGCCTTCATGAAAAAGCCGGAGACCAGGGAGCTCTTGCAGCGATTTTCGGCGCTGGCCAAATCGGTCTCGCCCGCGCTCTATAGGGTGAACTCGGTCCATGCCGACAGGTGACGCGGAGGCGTCCTCATCATGAGCGAAGAGTCTCCCGAGCGTATCTTGTCGAGCCTGCGTCCAGGCCTGATACGGATTGCCTATCGCATGCTGGGATCGCTGGCGGAGGCGGAGGACATCGTTCAGGAGACAGCCATTCGCTGGCTTGCCGCCGATCGTCAGTCGGTGCGCGAGCCGGCGGCCTTCCTGCGGCAGATCGTCACGCGGCTTTGTCTGAACGAGCTGCAATCGGCCCGCCGCCGGCGCGAGACCTATATCGGTCCCTGGTTGCCCGAGCCGATCTTCGATCCGGAGGATCGCGACGCGGCGGACGACATCACCTTGCCCTTGATGATCGCCCTCGAACGGCTATCGCCGCTGGAGCGGGCGGCGTTTCTATTGCACGACATCTTCGGAATGCCGTTCGACCAAGTGTCCGATATCGTGGGGCGCGAAGCCCCCGCCTGCCGAAAACTGGCCAGTCGTGCGCGCGCCCATATCCAAGAGGCTCGCCCGCGGTTCGCCGTCGACAAGGATCGCGGTCTTGAGTTGGCGCGGGCGTTCTTCACCGCGTCGAGAAGTGGCGACATGACCGCTCTCCGCGCACTCCTGACTGAGGATGTCGTGGCGATCGCCGATGGCGGTGGCAAAGTCGAGGCCTCGCTGGCGCCGCTGATCGGCCTCAAGGCTGTGATCGCCCGGCATGCCGAGATGGCCCGTGGCTTTGCCGTCCAGCCTTCACACCTCGTCCGCTATGCGATGATCGATGGTTTGCCCGGCTTCGTCACCATCGAGGCCGGCGGCGTCTTGCAGACCACCGCTCTGCACCTCGTGGACGGGCGGGTTGTCGCCATCTACGTGACGCGCAATCCCGACAAGCTGCGGCATTTGTCCGAAGCTCGTGCCCAGTGACGGACGGGAGGGTTTGCGGGGTCAAGTTGGATGGAGGACTTCAATCATCCGCCGCGCCCGGTCCGGCGCTTCGATCGGCGGCGTGGCGTCGGTGATCTGATCTATCGAGCCGATAACGGGCCGTCCGCGAAGAATCGGATCGGCAATATCGGTGGCGAGACCGTTGCTTATGTCCTCCGCGTTGATCGTCAGGAAGGGGCGGCCGAAAAAGGGGCCGATCCTGGGTGTGACGGAAAGCGGGAAGCCGGCCGGTCCGTGCATTTCGGCTACGGCGAGGTAGGCCTGCGCCAGGGGCATCTGTCGTTGATCCCACGTTTCGGCCTTGATCGTCGCATCGAGCAGGGGCGCCAGCGCCCTGGCTCCGGCGAGGCGGGCGAAGGCGGAACCGAACCACTTGGGATAGGGCGCGTATCGCCGTTCCAACAGGAAGCACAGGCGCATGACGTCGCGCACGAGCCGGGCGGCGATCACACGGGATCCCAGGTCGTCACCGGCATGGCCGGCTCGTCCGACGAAGGCTTGCTCGTCGGCGATGCGCCGCCATTGGGCCGCGAGCTTGTAGAGACTGACATCGTGCGGGCAGTTGGCGAAGGTTTCCCTGAGGAGAGAGAGCTCTCCAAGCCCGCTGTGGAAGACCTCCCCGGCGGTCAGCTCCAGCAGCCTTTGCTCGGGCAGGGATAGCCATGTCAGGGTGTCGAGCGACGAAAGCCGGTCGAGGGACAGGCGCGTTCTCAGGATGCCGGCGGCGGTGAAGACCTCGACTCCGTGCTCGGAGCGCCCCAAGGCATCGCCGGCGACGATCGGCGGATGGGGACGCGAGCGGTAGCCGATCGGTTCGCCGAGGAACACCGCCGGCTTGATCGCGTCGAAACCGTCGACAATCGCCGGAGCAAGGGCCGCAAAGTCGGCTTCAGCGACCACGATCTGGACGCGGGGACCCCAGTTGTGGTCACGCGACATGTCGTCGTCGAAGCCGAGGAGTTCCGAGCCGTAACCGAAGAGTCCCGCATCGTGCCTGAGGCCCGGAAACGCCTTGTCCAGCCAGGGACGGACGAGATCGCGGTAGAACAGCCTCGAAAGCTCTATGCCTTTCATCGCTGTCTCCGGCTCAATGGGTGAGATGCGTTTCGTTCACCACATTGGCGAACAACTGGGTAAGAACGGCGCTGACGTCGCCGGATGGCGCGACTTCGGCGTAGAGACCGGTGGAAGCGCAGGTTTTCATGTTGGTCGCGATCTTCGACTGGAACGGGGCGATCCATGTCGTGTACCAGGTGTTGCTCGGGATCTTCTGATACGTGGTGTAGAGGCTGGCGAGTTTCACGGCGTTGGCCTTGATCGAGGCGCAGGGCGTGGTGTCGAGCGGCTGCTGACAACGGTTCCCCGTGAGCTTTTCCTTGCAGTTCTTCGGCCGTTCCGCGTCCTCGACGCCATCGCTGATCAGAAACAGGACCTTGATCGGATCCGAGGCCGACAGCCCGCTACCGCTTGTGCCTATGATGCTCTTGATATCGGTGAGAGCGGTGAGCAGATCGGTTTGCTGGTCGTTGTTGTAGTTCTGATAGGGAATCGTCATCAGGTCGACGCTGGCCGCCGCCGTGGCGACGGACGAAAGCGACGACGACATCGCGGCAACCGTGGTGAGTTTTGTCGCCTGCGCATCGGCTCCCAGCGAATAGACAGCCATCTTGTACTGGTTCGAGACGAGCTGGCTTGCCGCAGCGTTGGTGATCATCGATTGCACGGCGCGCGACACCACCTGATAGCGCAGGGTGATGCCCCGCTGCTTGGCAAGCGCGTAGGTGTCGTAGCTTGCGCCCGTGATATGGCAGGCAAAGGCGCAACCGCCGTTCACGGCTTCGAGGGCGGAAATGTCGGCCGCCGTGGCACCGAGCCCCATCGAGGGGCTGTTGTCGATCAGAACGTAGAAATTGTAGTAATAGACTGGCTTGTTCTGCGCAGTGGCTCGCACCGAAACCGTGACGCTGTCCACGCCGAACAGGCGCACAAAATACGTTGGAACCATCGACGTCAGCGTCACGTCGGAGCTGAATATGTTTCCGACGTATTGCACTGAAATCTGCGACGAGGTGATGCCTGAAAACCTCGATCCGCTGAAGTTGGTGTTGGCAATGTTCAGGGCGTCGGCTTCCGCCACCTTGATCTCGCCGGATACGCCGCTCTGAATGACCTGCTTTACGGCAGTCGAACTCATGGATATGGCGCCAACCGCCGCGGCGTCGGCGGCTGCCTGGAGCATCTCCTTGGTTCGCGCCGCGATGGCATAGTCGACCGCAGCGCCCACGGCGATCATCAGCGGCAGAATGACAAGGGCAAAGATGACGCTTACGGCGCCGGACCTGTCGGGTCCCATCCGCTTCTGAATGCTCTGCAACCATCTGTATTGTCTGGCCACTGGCATCGCGAAGAGCACCTATCCCCCGTATCGATGGAGCTCCTTTTCGGCAGCTCATGATGGCGGCGCGCTTCGGTTCCCGTCCGACAGGACGCGGCCACACCAACGATGAGTGCATAAGTCGGTGAAATATTCGCTAATAACGTGCAGAAACTTGCGATACCCCTGCCCGCAGTAGCAACCGCCAGCCAACCGGAAGGCGACTCCTCCCGCACATGATCTAGGCGATCAGGATGGCCCGGAAGTCGTTGACGTTGGTCAGCGTCGGCCCAGTGACGACAGCGTCGCCGAGTGCGCCGAAAAAGCCGTGCCCGTCATTGTTGTCGAGTGCGGCCTGCGGATTGATGCCGAGCGCCCAGGCACGGGAGAGACTGTCTGGCGCCAGGAAGCCGCCGGCGATCTCCTCGACGCCGTCGACGCCATCGGTATCGCCGGCCAGTGCCCAGATGTTCGGAGCCCTACCCAGATGCAGGCCGAGCGACAGGAGGAACTCCACGTTCCGTCCCCCGCGTCCGTTGCCGCGCAACGTCACGGTGGTTTCGCCGCCCGACAGCAACACGCAAGGCGCCGTGAACGGCTGGCCATGTCGCGCGACCTGACCGGCAATGCCGCCGATCACCGCGCCAACGTCACGTGCCTCGCCTTCAAGGGCATCGCCGAGAATATGCACGGCAAAGCCGGCATCACGGGCCACCGCGGCCGCGGCTTCAAGCGAGGCCTGCGGGGCGGCAACGATATGCGTTTCGTTGCGCGACAGACGCGGGTCGTCCGGCTTGACGGTCTCTCCGCCACCAGCCTCGAGCAGCGCCTTGGCGGCCACTGGCAGGTCCATGCGATAGCGGCGGACGATGGCGAGCGCATCGGCCGACGTGGTCGGGTCGCCGACGGTGGGGCCGGACGCGATGTCGATCGGGTTGTCGCCGGGCACGTCGGAAATCAGCAGCGTCACCACCTTCGCCGGATGGGCGAGGGCGGCGAGGCGGCCGCCCTTCACCGCTGACAGATGACGGCGGACGCAGTTCATCTCCGATATCGGCGCTCCGGAGGCCAGCAGGGCCTTGTTGATCGCCTGCTTGTCTTCAAGGCCGATGCCGTCAAGCGGCTGCGTCAGCAGGGCCGACCCGCCGCCCGATATCAGGCAGAGCACCGTATCGTCCGCGCCTGCGCTCGCGGCGAGGTCGCATATGCGCTGCGCCGCCCGCAGGCCGGCGGCGTCGGGCACCGGATGGGCCGCCTCGACGATCTCGATGCGCTCCGTCGGCACGGCATAGCCGTAGCGCGTTACGACCAGCCCCTCGACAGGCCCGTCCCAATGCCGCTCCACGGCCCTCGCCATGGCAGCCGATGCCTTGCCGGCGCCGAGCACGATCAATCGCCCCTTCGGGCGGGACGGCAGAAAGGGCGGCACGCAACGATCTGGCTGGGCGGCGGCAACGGCCGCATCGAACATGGAGCGGAGGAGCACGCGTGGATCCAGGGACATGGGCTTATCCTCAGCCGAGCGAGCGAATGGCGGACTTGTAGCTCTCGACGATGCCCGCGTAGTCGGCGTCCGCGGCGACCAGTTTGGATGGGTGTCCGTCCCATGCATTGGGACCGAACGTGTGCCCATCGAGCTTCTGAATGGACTGGCCGATGGCGATGCCCTCGGTCAGGACGCGCACCGCCCCCGAGCGGAGCTTGAACAGCTCCGGCGCCACCAGATACGCGGCCGCCGCCACATCGTGCAGGCAGCAACCGTCCACCTGATTATAGTGACGATAGACCGCTTCATAACCGCGGGAGATATCCCAGAGGAAGCGGCCAGCCTCGCCGCAGGACGCCAACTGGGCCGCGTCGTCGTGGGACGCCACGCAATGACTGGTGACATCGAGGCCGATGGCCGTCACCGGCCAGGCGGCGGTGAAGACGATATCGGCGGCGTGTGGATCGTTGTGAATGTTGGCTTCGGCCACTGGGGTGGCGTTGCCGCGCCGCCCACCCCAGGCGAAGGCGCCGCCCATGATCACCACGTCCTTCACCAAGGCGGCGATGCCCGGATCGCGCTTGAGAGCCAGAGCGAGATTGGTCAGTGGCGCCACGGCGAGTATCGTCACCTGACCGGGGTTGGCCTTGATGATCTCGACCATCCGGTCCGCCGCATGGCCATCGGCCGGTCGGGCGGAGAAACCCTGGGCAACGGCGGTGTCTCCCAGTCCGTCCTCGCCGTGAATGAACGTTGGCGCCGGCCGGCGACCGATGGTCAACGGCGCGGTCGCTCCGGCATAGACCGGCACGTCGATGCCGAAGCGTTGGGCAAGATAAAGGGCGTTGCGGGTGGTGACGTCGGTTTCGGCGTTCCCGAATACCGTGGTGATGGCGGCAAGTTTCAGACTTGTCTGGGCCTTCAGGAACAAAAGCGCCATGGCGTCGTCAATCCCCGGATCGGTGTCGAAGATGACGAGGTTGTTATCCGTGTCGACCATTCCCATTCCTTCTGGCGCAAACTGACGTGTCCGCCGATCAAGCCGGTTTCGACCTGATCGGCGGATGCTCATGAAATCGGTTCATCCGAGCCGATCTTGTTTGTGCCGCAACAGTTCGGCGAACAATGGCGGTCAACCGATCTCGGTCCAGACGTTGCCGGCCGCATTGGACTTCAGGCAGGCCTCGACGAACTTCGAGCCGCTGACGCCGTCGAGGGCTGTCGGCACCACGGTGCTGGCGGCTTTGCCCGAGAGGACATCGGCGGCGTCGCGGTAGAGATTGGCGAACGCTTCGAGATAGCCCTCGGGGTGGGCGGCCGGTACGCGGCTGCCGGCGATGGCGGCGCTGGTTGCGCCTGCGCCGTTGCGGCGGATCATCTGGCGCGGTTCGCCGAGCCGGGTGAACCACAGCTCCTCCGGCTTTTCCTGCCACCATTCGAGGCCGGCCTTGTCGCCGTAGATGCGGAACGATACGTTGTTGCCATTGCCGGGCAGCACCTGGCTCGCCAGGATCGATCCCTTGGCGCCGGACGCGTAGCGCAGGAGGATGGCGGCGTCGTCGTCGACCCGGCGCCCCTCGACCAGGGTCGACAGTTCGGCAAGAAGGTGGGTCGGCTCTTCGCCGGCGACGAAGGCGGCAAGATTCCAGGCGTGGGTGCCGACATCGCCGATGGCGCCGCCGACGCCAGCCTTCTTGGGGTCGGTGCGCCACACGGCGCCCTCGGCACCGGTGTTCTCGACCGGCGCGGCCAGCCAGTCCTGAAGGTAC
Source organism: Pleomorphomonas sp. T1.2MG-36 (assembly GCF_950100655.1). NCBI lineage: Bacteria > Pseudomonadati > Pseudomonadota > Alphaproteobacteria > Hyphomicrobiales > Pleomorphomonadaceae > Pleomorphomonas > Pleomorphomonas sp. T1.2MG-36. Next base: position 264,786 of record NZ_CATNLY010000001.1, on the reverse strand, counting down.
TCCACCTCGACGCGGCGAAGCTTGCCGATCTCCCCGGCGGCGATCATCTCGCGGGCCTGTCGCACCATCGGATAGCCGGTATAGGTATGGGTCAGGAAGAAGCGGCGGCCGGTCGACTGAACCAGCGCCGCCAGAGCCTTCGCATCGTCCAGCGTCGTGGTCATCGGCTTTTCGCAGATCACGTCGAACCCAGCTTCCAGCGCCGCCTTGGCGATGGGGTAATGCAGGAAGTTGGGCGTGACGATCACCACCGCGTCGACGCGGTCCGGACGCAACGCCTCCTTGTCGATCAGCTCCTGGTAGGTGGCGTAGGCGCGATCCGGGGCAATGCCCAGCGTGGCAGCAAAGGCGCGCCCCCGCTCGGCGTCGACGTCGAGGGCGCCGGCCACCAGCTCGAAGCGGTCGTCCAAGCGCATGGCGATGCGATGCACCGCGCCGATGAAGGCCGTGGCGCCGCCGCCGACCATGGCGAGTTTGATGCGGGTTTGACTCATGTCCTGTCCTCAACCGATGCCGAGCAGCCGGCGGTTTGTGGCAGCATCGGCGCCACTCTGGGCGAAATCGTCAAAGGCGTGTTCGGTGACGCGGATGATGTGGTTGGCAATGAACGGAGCTCCTTCGGCCGCGCCATCCTCGGGATGCTTCAGCGCGCACTCCCACTCGAGCACCGCCCAACCGGGAAAGTCGTACTGGGCCATCTTGGAGAAGATCGACGAGAAGTCCACCTGGCCGTCGCCGAGCGAACGGAAGCGGCCGGGACGGTCCACCCACGATTGATAGCCGCCATAGACGCCAGACCGACCGGAGGGGTTGAGCTCGGCATCCTTGACGTGAAAGGCCTTGACGCGCTCGTGATAGATGTCGAGGAAGGCAAGGTAGTCGAGCGCCTGCAGCACGAAATGCGACGGGTCGTAGAGGATGTTGGCGCGGGGATGGTTGCCGACGGCGGTTAGAAACCGCTCGAAGGTCACACCGTCGTGCAGGTCCTCGCCCGGGTGCAGCTCGAAACATGCATCGACGCCGGCATCTTCAAACGCGTTCAGAATAGGTTTCCAGCGGCGGGCAAGCTCGGCGAAGGCCTCCTCGACGAGACCGGCCGGCCGCTGCGGCCATGGATAGACATAGGGCCAGGCGAGGGCGCCGGAGAAGGTCGCATGGGCTGAAAGGCCGAGACGGCGAGACGCCTCGGCGGCGAGCTTCAGCTCGCGGGTCGCCCATGCGGTACGGGCAGAGGGATTGCCCCGCACCGCCTCGGGCGCGAATCCGTCGAACAGTTGGTCGTAGGCGGGATGGACGGCGACGAGCTGCCCCTGGATATGGGTTGAGAGCTCGGTGATTTCGACGCCGGCCTCTCCCAACCGGCCTTTCAGCTCGTCGGCATAGGTCTGAGACGTCGCGGCCTTCTCCAGATCGAAAAGTCCGGCCGTCGTCGGCAACTGCAACCCGACGTACCCGAGGCCGCTCGCCCAGCGCGCCAATCCGTCGAGGCTGTCGAAGGGCGGCGCGGCGCTCACGAACTGCGCGAGGAATATGCCCGGTCCCTTGATCGTCTTCATGGCGGTCCCTTATCTCCCGAAGGCCTCGATCCGTTCGGCCGGCGGTTTGCGCCAGCTTACATATCGTTTCAAGAGGAGGTAAGTCCCCTGAGGGGCATCGGACGGGCTTCGCGTTGGAGAGGCCGTCGAAAACTTCAACAAAATCAGTTGTATCACTTATATGGCCCGCTCAGGATCGTGCGGATTTCCGGACGGTCGACCGAGGCTCGTGTCCGGAAATCCGGACCACCCGCCCTCTCTCCCCCAAAATTAAATCGATGGAACAGGCGTTTAGCCGGCAGCGCGAATTGGCACGCCTGATGCCATTCATTTCTCATGCGACGATCGCCTTCCGAGGAGGGAACGAGGACGGAGGGTCGGGGCATATCGGCTGGCGGATGCGGGCTTTGGAAGCCGCAAACCTCGGACCGAAGCCATTCCGGCGCCGGAGATATCGGACCGCCGGACAGTCCCAGACAAGGCCCCGCCACAGACCGATATGCGCCGGGGCAGGAGGAATGAACATGACGGACATCACTCAGAACGACGCGATCGCGGCGGAGACGGGCGGCAGCCTTCTGTCCCGCATCGCCGCCTACAAGGTCGGCCCGGTACCGCTTCCGCTCTATCTTGCGATTGCCAGCGTCGTCTTCGGCGCCTCGGTGATCGGCAAGCTGCCGGCCGATATGATCGGCGGCTTTGCCGCCATCATGGTGCTGGGCTTCCTGCTTGGAGAAATCGGCGGCCGCATTCCCTATCTGAAGAGCATCGGCGGCTCGGCCATCCTTTGCCTGTTCGTGCCGTCGGCCATGCTCGGCTATCAGGTCATGAACCCGGCGACGTCGGACGCCATCAAGGCGGTGATGAAGACGTCGAACTTCCTCTACCTCTACATTGCCTGTCTGGTGACCGGCTCCATGCTCGGCATGAACCGCAAGGTGCTCATCCAGGGCTTTCTCAAGATGTTCGTGCCACTCGCCGTCGGCACGTTCGGCGCCGTCCTGGCCGGCGGGCTCGTCGGCATGGCCTTTGGCTACGAGTTCAAGCACACCTTCTTCTTCATCGTCATGCCGATCGTCGCCGGCGGCATCGGCGAGGGCATCCTGCCGTTGTCGCTCGCCTATGCCGACATTCTCGGCACGGCCCAACCGGAACTGATCGCCTCGCTGATCCCGGCGGCCCTGATCGGCAATGTGGTGGCCATCATCTCCTCGGGCGTCCTGAAGCGCATCGGCGAGAAGAAGCCGCAGTATTCCGGCAACGGCCTTCTGGTCCGCACCGGCGACGACAACGAACTTCTGCAGGAGATGGCCGTCGAGAAGAAGATCGAGCTGCCGCTGATGGGCGCCGGCCTCCTGATGGCCTGCACCATGTTCATCCTCGGCGCTTTCCTGTCGCCGTTCACCGGCATTCCCGGTCCGATCCTGATGATCATCGGCGCAGCCCTGCTCAAGGTGTCGGCGCTCATCCCCGAGCGGATGGAGACCGGCGCCCACCAGATGTACAAGTTCATGACCACCAACATGACCTTCCCGCTCTTGGTCGGCCTCGGCACGCTCTACGTTCCTTGGAACGATCTGATCGCCGCCTTCACGCCGGCCTATTTCGCCATCTGTGCCGCCACGGTCCTGGCCATGGTGTCGTCGGGCTGGTTCGTCGGCAAGCTGCTCAAGATGTATGAAGTCGAGGCGGCCATCGTCACCTGCTGTCATTCGGGTCTCGGCGGTACCGGCGACGTCGCCATCCTCTCGGCGTCGAACCGCATGGGCCTGATGCCCTTCGCCCAGATCTCCACCCGTATCGGCGGCGCCGCCATGGTGGTGCTGGCGGTCTTCCTCCTGAAGATCCTCGGCTGATCCCGAGTTCTTGCCAGCCATGGCCGTCCGGCTTTTCCGCCGGGCGGCCTTGCGCTATCGATGGAATGTGGAAGACGGCGGGAGGAGCCGTATTGGCCGAGAAGACCGAGAGCATCATACCGAAACGCCGCCGGTTCCGCCTCGCGGCGATCTTGCCGTTGGCAGGTGCCCTTGCCATTGCGGCCGTCGTCGCTTTCGTCGCCTACCGTGTCGTCTTCGAACTGTCGCTTTCGGCGACCCGCGCCAGTGCCGGCCACCGGCTCGATCTCTATGCGGCGAGTTTCGAGCGCGAGATCGGCAAGTATGCGAGCTATCCGTATGTGATGGCGCTCGACGGCACAATCCTCGCGCTGCTCGACAACCCCAAGGACTCGACGCAGCGTTATCGCGTCGACAGCTATCTCGAGGCGCTCAACGACCGCATCGGCACGCTCGACGTGTTTCTGCTCGACAAGACCGGCCGGGTGATCGCATCGAGCAACTGGAACAAGTGGGACAGCTTCGTCGGCCGCGATCTCTCCTACCGCCCCTACTATCAGAATGCCGGCGTCGGTCGGGTGTCGCGCTTTTACGGCATCGGCACCACCAACCTTCAGCCTGGCTATTTTCTGGCGACGGCCATTGTTCGGGGCAACAACACACTTGGCATCGGCGTGGTGAAGGTCAGCCTTGAACAGCTCGAACGCTCCTGGGCGTCGGCGGAGTCGCCGGCCATCCTCAGCGACGAGCACGGCGTCGTCGTGCTCTCCTCGGTGCCGGCCTGGAAATATGGCACCTTGGTGGCGCTCGACGAGAAGGCCCGCAAGGAGATCGCGGAGGCCCAGCAGTACAACGACCGATCGCTCGCGCCGATCGGCCTCTCCACCTTGCGCGATCTCGACAGCGGCACGCGCATCGTGCGTCTGCCGGGCGTCACCGGTTCGGACAGCGGCTTCTCGACGGAGGGCCTTTTTCTCGCCGAGAGCCGTGCGATGCCCGAGACGCCCTGGACCCTGACGGTCTTCACCAATCTCTCGGAAATGGACGATCTCGCACGACTTTGGGCGGCGCTGGCCGGTCTTGGCAGTCTGCTGTGCCTTGGTCTTCTGGCGGTCTACCGCCAGCGCCGCCGGCATCTTCGCGAGATCCTGGCAGCGCGCGCCGCGTTGCAACAGGCCCACGACCATCTTGAGAGCGAGGTGGCGGATAGGACGGCGGCGCTGTCGGCCACCAACGAGCGTTTGCTGCGCGAGGTGGAGGAGCGCGAACGTGCCGAGCGTACTTTGCGCGACGCCCAATCCGGCCTCGTGCAGGCCAGCAAGCTCGCAAGCCTTGGCCAGCTTTCGGCCGGGATCGCCCACGAACTCAACCAGCCGCTCGCAGCGCTGGTGACGCTATCCGGCAATGCCGTGAAATTCCTGGAGCGTGGCGAGTTCGGCACCGTGCGCAGCAATCTCGAACGTGTCCGTCCGCTTGTCGAGCGCATGGGACACCTGACCGGAGAGCTCAAGACGTTTGCCCGCAAGTCGTCGGGCGAACCGCAGCTCATCGGGCTGCGCAAGCTCGTTGACGACGTGCTGTTCCTGCTCAACCATCGCCTGACGCGTGGGGGCGTGGCGGTGACAATCGACATCGAAGGCGGCGATATCGACCTCTGGTGCGACGCCAACCGCTTCGAGCAGGTGCTGCTCAACCTCATCGGCAATGCGGTCGATGCCATGGAAGGCGAAGAGGATCAGCGGATCGTTCTCTCGGCCCGGCGCGAGGGCGATTTTGCTCGGATCGATATCCGCGACAGTGGACCGGGCCTGCCACCGGAACGGCTCACCCATATGTTCGAGCCTTTTTTCACCACCAAGGCGCCTGGCGTCGGTCTCGGCCTGGGTCTGACGATCTCGGCCGGCATCATTCGCGACTTCGGCGGCGAGCTCGTCGCCTCCAACGCGGAGGGGCGGGGCGCCGTGTTCTCGATGACAGTTCCGGCGGGCGCCAGGGAGGCGACATGACGAAGGCTACGATCGACGACCTGCGGGTTCTGATTGTCGAGGATGACCCGGACGTGCTGCTCGGCTGCGAGCAGGCTCTTCAGCTGGAGGGAGTGCCGACCATCGGCACGGGGTCGGTCGAGGAGGCGTTGCGGCGGATTGCCGAGGCGCGACCGGGCGTCATCGTCTCGGACGTGCGTCTGCCCGGCCGCGATGGCCTGTCGCTCCTCAAGGACATGCAGGCGGCCGACGTCGACTTGCCCGTCATTCTGATCACCGGCCACGGGGATGTCTCGCTCGCCGTTCAGGCGATGCGCGCGGGCGCCTATGATTTCATAGAGAAGCCCTTTTCTCCCGAGCATCTGGTCGACGTGGTCCGCCGGGCGCGCGAGAAACGGGCGCTGGCGCTCGAAGTTCGCCGCCTCCGCCACAAGCTCACCGATGGCGGTCGCCTCGAGTGGCGCATCATCGGCCGCTCTCCCGCCATGGTGAAGCTTCGCCGGGTCATCGCCGATATCGCCAGCACCAACGCGTCGGTGCTGATCAGCGGCGACACCGGCACCGGCAAGGAGTTGGTCGCCCGCTGTCTGCATGACGAGAGCCCCCGCCGCAAGGGCCACTTCGTGGCGATCAATTGCGGCGGCTTGCCAGAGCATCTCGTCGAAAGCGAGCTGTTCGGCCACGAGGCCGGCGCCTTCACCGGCGCGACGAAGCGCCGCATCGGCAAGATCGAGCATGCCAGTGGCGGCACGCTGTTTCTCGACGAGGTCGAGACCACGCCGGCCAGCGTTCAGATCAAGCTCCTGCGCGTCTTGCAGGAGCGGACGCTGGAACGGCTTGGCTCCAATACCTCCGTTCCCGTCGACTGCCGCATCGTCGCGGCCGTCAAGGGCGACCTTGGCAAGATGTCGGCCGAAGGGCGCTTCCGGTCCGACCTCTACTACCGGCTCGCCGTCGCGTCGCTGGCGCTGCCGGCCCTCCGGGATCGGCGCGAGGACATCCCGCTGCTGTTCGCCCATTTCGCCGAACAGGCCTCTGTCGTGCACGGCCGGCCGGTACCGGCGCTCGACGACGCCCGCCTGCGCACGCTGATGGCCTACGACTGGCCCGGCAATGTTCGCGAGTTGCGCAATGTGGCCGACCGCTGCGTCCTCGGTATCGAGGCGGGCTTCCCGCCGTTTGCCGAGGCGCCCGCCGTGGAACCATTGTCGCTGACCGAGGCAGTGGCGGCGTTCGAACGGGCGATGATCGTCGATGCGCTTGGTCGCAGTGGCGGCAGCCTCGGGCCGACCGCCCAGGCTCTGCGAGTTCCGAAATCGACCCTCTACGACAAGATGACGCGCCTCGGTCTCGTCGACGGCGACCGGGACGCGCAGTAACCAGACGTCAAGCGAACTCAGGCAGGCGCGGGGTGCTTTCGAGTAGGCGCTGCGTGTAGGGATGCTTTGGCGCCGACAGGATGTCGCGGGCCGGCCCCTGCTCGACGATGCGCCCCTTTTCCAGGATGACGAGATCCTGACAGAGGAGGGCCACGAAGCCGATGTCGTGCGAGACCAGCACCAGGGTCGTCTTTGCCGACAGGGCCTTCAGAAGCTCGACGATGCGGATGCGCGTCGTCAGGTCGAGTGCACTGACCACCTCGTCGGCCAGCACCAGCTCGGGTTGCGAGACGATGGCGCGAGCGATAGCGATGCGCTGACGCTGACCGCCGGAGAACTCGTGCGGATAACGGCCGGCGGCGTCGAGCGGCAGATCGACGGAGGCCAGGGCCTCGGCGACCGCAGCGTCGACATCGGTGGCTATTTTCAACGACCGCAGGGGCTCGGCGACGATGTCGGCGATCTTCTGGCGTGGGTCGAGCGACGAATAGGGATCCTGGAACACGGCCTGGACGGCCCGCCGGAAGCCGCGCATGAACGAGCGGTCGCCGGGATCGAGCGCAGCGTCGCGAAAGGCGATCCGGCCGGAGGACGGTCGGGCGAGGCCGAGCAGCAGGCGGAGGAGAGTGGTCTTGCCCGATCCGCTCTCGCCGACGATGCCCAGGTTTCGGCCGGCCTCTATGCGAAGGTCGACGCCGTCGAGCACGGTGCGGCCGCGCCCATAGGCGAAGGATACGGCGGTAAGGTCGACGAGGCTCATAGCGCCGCTCCTATGGCTTGGTCGAAGGCGCGCGCCGCCTCGACGAGACCGACGGTGTAGGGGTGGCTCGGCCGACGGAACACCTCGGCGACAGGCCCTTCCTCGACCAGTTCGCCGGCTCGCAGAACCAGCACGCGATCGACGGCGGTGCCCACTACCGGCAGGTCGTGGCTGATGAACAGGAGCCCCATGTTCTCCTCGCGCACCAGCCTTTCCAATAGCTTCAGCACTTCGGCCTGTGTCGTGACATCGAGTGCGGTGGTCGGCTCGTCGGCGATGAGCAGGTGCGGCCGACAGGCCAGTGCCATGGCGATGGCCGCCCTCTGGCGCTGACCGCCGGACATCTCGTGCGGATAGGCGCGCGCAAGACGAGCGGGATCGGGCAGGGCGACGCGAGCCATCAGCCCCGTTACCTCGGTAAAGACGTCGGCTCGCGAGAGGGAACGCCCGTCGTGGCGGGCACGTCGACGCACGACTTCGGCAATCTGACCGCCGATCCGCATCAGCGGATCGAGAGCGGTCAGCGGTTCCTGGAATATGGTGGCGACGGCCGTGCCGCGCAGGCCGACGACCTCACGGTCGGTGGCGCCGATCACCTGACGGCCAGCGAGTCTTACCGACCCCGAAGCGGTCATTCCCTCGGGAAGGAGCCCGATGGCCGCGAGTGCCGTCAGCGACTTGCCGGACCCGCTTTCGCCAATCAACCCGACGCGCTCTCCGGCGGCGACGGATAGCGACACGCCGGAGACCAGAGAGCGACCGGCATGACGGATCGAGAGACTTTCGATTGAGAGGAGGTCGTCCATCAGCGCCTCCGCCGCGTCGGATCGGCGACGTCGCGGAGACCGTCGGCAAAAAGGTTGAGGCCGATCACTAGAGAGACCAGAGCCAGGCCGGGTGCGATGGCGCCGAAGGGGGCGGTGTAGACCGTCGCCTGCGCCTCCTGCAGAAGCCGTCCCCATGACGCATTGGGCGGCGGAGCGCCAAGCCCGAGATAGGACAGGGACGCCTCGGCAATGACAGCCAATCCGAACTGCAGGGCAAAGTTGACGATCAGCGTCGGCCAGATGTTGGGCAGCACGTGGATGCGAACGATGCCGAGCCAGCCGGTTCCCGACACGCGGGCCGCCGTGATGTAGTCCATGGCGAGAACGCGCCGCGCCAGAATGCGGGTGAGGCGGGCGACGATGGACGAAGAGGCGATGCCGATGGCGAGGATGGCGGTGCCGAGGCTCGCGCCGTCGCTTGCCGCCACGATCAGCATGGCGAGCAGCAGCGTCGGAAAGGCGATCAGGATATCGAGCGTCGCGGCCAGCACGTCATCTACGGCTCGGGATGCGAAAGCCGCCAGAAGTCCGACCGTGACGCCAATGGCCGCGGCGATCGCCACGGCACCGGTTCCAACGGCGAGAGCGATGCGGGCGCCAACCATGATTTCCGTGAAGAGATCGCGGCCGAGCCGGTCGGTACCGGCCCAGTGGGCAAGAGATGGCGGGGCGAGGCGGCCACCCGTCATCGCCGTCGGATCGTACGGCGTCCAGACGAGCGTCAGCAGTCCGACGACGACATGAAGGCCGACCAATGTCGCGCCGATCAGGAACGTCGGCGTGACCCGCATGGAGGTGGGAGGAGCGAGGACGGGCACCGTGGCGGTCATGACCGGCCTCCGCTTGGCCCGCGCAGGCGAGGATCGACCAGACGCTGCGCGAGATCGGCCGCGAAGCCGACGAGAAGGACCAGGAGCGTCGAGATGAACAGAACGCCCTGAACGCTCGGATAGTCGCGCTGCTCGATGCCGCTGAGCAGCATGGAGCCGAGGCCGGGCAGCGAGAAGACGCGCTCGACCACGACTGCGCCGAGCAGCGTCGAGGCGAGTTCGATGCCGAGAATGGAGATGACGGGCACCGCGCCATTGCGAATGCCGTGACGGATCAGCGCTTCGCCGTAGCCGGCACCCAGCGCCCTGGCGGTCCGAAGATAGTCGGAGCCGATGACGTCGAGAGTTGCCGAGCGAACGTAGCGGATGAGCGATGCCGACATCACCAGGGCAATGGTGAGGATGGGCAGGGCAAGCTGGTGCAGGGCCGCGAGCGGATCGCGCCAGCCTGATGTGGGAAAGCCGCTCGACGGAAAGAGGCGCAGCTTCACGGCGAACGCCGTGACCAGGAGGATGCCGATCCAGAACACCGGCACGGCCACGCCAAACTGCGAGATCACCGAGATGAGGTTGCCGTACCAGCGGTCGCGCTTGACCGCAGCGAGAATGCCGAGCGGCAGGGCAAGAAGTATGGCGCAGCTGAAGGCGAGGGCGGTGAGCGGCAGCGTCAGGGTCAGGCGGCGGCCGATTTCCTCAAGGACAGGCACGCCGGACACGAAGGAGGCTCCGAGATCGAAGCTGCCGAGCTGACCGATATAGCGGACGAATTGCGCCGCGATCGGCAAGTCGGATCCGACCTGACGACGGGCGGCCTCGATCTGCTCGGGATCGGCCCCGACGGAGACGAGCGCATTGGCCGGGTCTCCCGGCAAAAGGCGCAGCAGCAGGAACAGGACAGCGGCGGCGATCAGCACCGAAACGAGGAGGATCGCCGTCCGACGGACGAGATAGGCGAGAATGGCGGCACCTTTGGAACAGCGTCAAACGCCGCCCGACATTAGGTCGGGCGGCGATGGGTGTCGAGCGACTGAACGAAGCCGCGTCAGCGGATTCCGGCGCCGACCGGCGCCTGAGGCCCGAAGAGAAGGGTCAATCCGCCTTCTTGATGCCGTAGGCGAAGAACTGCGAGTTGAGACCGTTGAGGGGATAGCCGCTGACAGACTTCTTGGACACCACGATCTGCGGATAGAGGTAGAGCCAGTTGCTGGCCGCGTCCTCGGCGATCTGGATGTTGGCCTCCTTCAGCTTCTCGGTCTGCTCGTCGACCGTCTTGGCCTCTTCGGACGCCTTGATCAGATCGACGACCTTGGGGTTGTTGTACCCCCAGTAGAAGTCCGGATTGCCGTAGAAGACGATGTCCCGGTGGTTCACATGCTCCTGCAAGGTCGCCTGGAAATCGTGCGCCTTGTAGATCTTGGTGTACCACTCGTTGGCGGTGATAACGTTGATGTTCACCTTGACGCCAATCTTGGCAAGCTCACCCTGCAGGAACTGCGCGGCGAGCGGATGCGGGTCGTAGTTGGGCGTATCGATGGTGAAGGTGAAGCCATCGGGGTAGCCGGCCTCGGCGAGGAGCGCCTTGGCGCCTTCGGGATCGTAGGCATCGACCTTGGTTAGATCGACGTACCAAGGATCGGTCGGCGGCACGAAGGAGCCGATCAGGGAACCGTACTCGCCCCATACCGCTTCCAGCAGCTTCTTGTCATCGACGGCGCGGGCCAGCGCCTTGCGCACCTTGACGTTGTCGAATGGGGCGACGCGGTCGTTGTAGGCCAACAGCAGCTTGGTGGTCGACTTGCCCTCGGCCACGGTGAAGTCCGGATTGTCCTTGAACTGGGCCAGCGAGTCCGGGCTCTGCACGGACGTTATGACGTCCACGGCGCCGGTCAGCAGGGCGTTGTTGAGGGCGGTCGCTTCGGTGAAGTACTTGAAGACCACCTCGCCGTTTTCCGGCTTCGGGCCCCAGTATTTGTCGAAGCGCTTGACGGCAAGCTGGGAACCGCGCTGCCAGCCATCGAGCGCATAGGGCCCGGTGCCGTCCTCGGTGGATTGCAGGTCCTTGGCCGCGTCGTTGATCACCCAGACATAGGAGAGATTGTAGGGCAGGGAGATCGAACGCGAGGAAAGCTTGATCACCACGGTCGCGTCGTCGGGCGTCTCGATGGAGGCGATCGGCTTCAGAGAGTTCTTGCGCGAGCTCTTGCTGTCGGCCGACGTCACGCGCTCGATCGACCACTTGACGTCGGCCGACGTCAGGGGATCGCCGGAATGGAAGGTGACGCCTGGCTGGAGCGTGAAGGTGTAGGTGAGGCCATCGTCGGACACCTTGTAGTCCTTGACGAGGCTGGGCGACACGGAACCGTCGTCGTTGAGGCGGAACAGCGCTTCGTAGACGTTGCCGTTGAAGGCTTCGTTGATGCCCTGGCCGGCGCCGGCCGTGTTGTCGAGGTTCTGCGGCTCGTAGAGCGAGCCGATGCTGATGGTGGCGTCAGGCCCGCCCTCGGCGGACAGCGCCGGCGCAACGCCCATGAGGAGCAGCATGGCAGCCGTTGTGGCTTTCAAGACCGAACGATGGGTTCGGTTGGCGCGGGCGGACAAAGCGGTCATGTTTCTCTCCTCGGATGACGGCCGACTGGGCGACCTTGTTGGCGGCCAGTCTAGCCGAGGCAGGGGAAATGAGAATGTCGGCATCGTCTCTAGTGGCCGGCAGTCAGGAAACAGGTTTGCGCAAAGCGAGCTATAATCGAATTAACTTACTCGTACAGCCTTCCATAGACAAGCGGGCTCAATCGCCCGCGCTCAAGCGAGCGGCTCGCCGTCAATGATGTCTATCGAAGCATGATAGCTGTTGCCGATGGTGCAGACCTTATGCGCCTCCTCGATGAGGGACCGCCGCTCCGCGTCGTTGAAGTCGCCCTCGATAGAAAAGCGGCAGGCTTGGCGGGCAATGCGGGACGGCGGTTCGCTGGCCTTGGCGCCGATCACTTCCACCGAGACCGACCCCAGGCGCTCGTTGAAGCCCAGGTTGCGGGCGGCAATGCGGACGCTGAGCGCCAGACAGCCGGCCAACGAGGCGTCCAGCAGTTCCAACGGGTTGAAGCCCTCCATCGACGGCGAGCCCGCCAGCGTCAGGCTGGCGCCCGAGCGAGCGACGACGCCGCCGTGGCCGTTGCGATCGAGACTGGCGGTAGCACCCATCGGGCGAACCCGGACCTGCGACATGAAAAATCTCCTTCTCGGGCACCGGCCCGCCATTCAAGAATAGCCACATTGCCGGTGGGTGGCGAGAAACGAATGCCTCAACAAGAAGCGGCGGCGAACCGTTGCCGATGCGCCGCCGTCAGTTTGTGGGGGAGGTGTCGTTTCTTGGGGAGGATCAGATGTCGAACTGAGCCGGCAGGATCACCAGATCGCGGACGATGACGTTGCGCGGGCGCGTCAGCATGAACATGACGGCATCGGCAACTTCCTCGGGCTCGATGAGACCGCCGGCGGCCTTCAGGGCGGCGAGCCGCTCCGGTACCCAGTCCTTGAGGAGGGCTGTGATGACAGGACCAGGCTGAACCGCGCCGACGCGCACGTCGTGCTTGGCCACCTGGCGCCGCACCGTGTGAACGAAGGCCTGAACGGCATGCTTGGAGGCGGTGTAGATCGGCTCGACCATCACCGGAACCACGCCGGCAACAGAGCTGGTCATCAGAATGTCGCCGTGCTTGCGTTCGATCATGTAGGGCAGAACGGCGTGAACGGTGCGGAAGGCGGCGTTGATGTTGAGGTTCAGCATGCGATCCCAGGCGTCGGGATCGCCGGTGGCGGCGTCACCGCCGATATAGGCACCGGCGTTGGCATGCAGGATGTCGAGCTTGCCGGCCTTGTCGATGATCTGCGGCAGCATGGTGGCGACGCTCTTGGGGTCCAGGAGGTCGATGCGAACCGGGAACGCCTTGGCGCCGATCTCGGCGCAGGCCTTGGCGAGACCTTCCTCGTCGCGGTCGACAACGGCGACACGGGCACCCGCCTCGGCCATGGCCTTGGCGCATGCCAAGCCGATGCCTGACGCGCCACCGGTAATGGCGGCAACCTTACCTTCGATACTCACAGCCATTTCAGTCTCCTTTCGTCCGTCTCCGACGGACATTCACTTTGTTTGTTGGGCGTTTCCTCAAATCGTCTCATGCGGCTTGGAGCAGGCCGCCGAGGCGCATCTGCTCGATCATCCAGCGTCGTGCCGTGGCGATTTCCACCACCGGCTCGTCGGACTTTTCCGTCCACATCTCCATCAGGAAGGGGCCGCGGTAGCCGAGGTCGGCCAGCGTGGCGAAGCAGGCCTTGAAATCGACGCAGCCGTCGCCGAAGGGCACGTCACGGAACTGGCCGGGGAAGTCGCCCGTGACCTTGCGCGTGTCCTTGAGGTGAATGGCGACGATGCGGTCGATGCCGGCCCTGAGTTCCGCGTCGACGTCATTGCCCCAGGCCGTCAGGTTGCCGAGGTCGGGGTAGACGCAGAAATAGGGCGAGTGGATGAGCTGGTCGTACTCGCGCCAACGGGTGATCGAGTTGATGAAGGCGGTGTCCATGATCTCGACCGCCAGCATCACCTGCGCCTTGGCCGCCTCGCGCACCGACCACTGGAGCCCTTCGATGAACCGCTCCTTGGTGCCGACGTCGGCTTCCTCGTAGTAGACGTCGTAGCCGGCCACCTGAATGGTTCGGATGCCAAGGTCGACGCAGAGATCGATCGCCCGGCGCATGATGTCGCGTGCCTTGACGCGCGTCGCAGGATCGCGGCTGCCGAACGGGAACCGGCGATGCGCCGACAAGCAGACGCTCGGCACGGCGACGTTCAGATCGCGTACCGACGCGCAAAAGGCGGCGCGTTCGGCTTTCGACCAGCTCAGGCGCGTCATGCGCTCGTCGGTTTCGTCGATCGACATTTCGACGAAATCGAAATCCAGCGCCTTGGCGAGGGCCAGCCTCGCCGGCCAGTCGAGGTCCTTCGGCAGCGCCTTCTCGTAGATGCCCAGCGGGTTGGGCAACGCCTCTCGGGTCACGTCGTCCTCCAGATCTTGTTGGCTTTCAGCGTCCGGCCGGCAGGGCGGACAGGGTTTCGGCCAGGCGGCGGAAAGCCGCGTATTTCTCGCGATAGGCGGGGAAGCTCTTGGCGTCGGGCTCGATCAGCGCGCCGGACGGGCACATGGCGGCCATGGCCTCCTCGAACCCCTTGTGGGCGCCGGTCCCGACCGCCGCCGCGATAGCCGCGCCAAGACAGCCGGACTGCTCGACGTGCATCACCTCGACCGGCATCTCCGAGATGTCGGCGACCATCTGCATCCACGGCTTGGACCGGGTCGGTCCTCCGGTCAGGCGCAGCGTCTTGTCGCGTCCGGACAGCTTGACGATCCGTTCCAGGTGAACGTGCTGGGAGAAGCAGATGCCCTCGTAGACCGCCTGCAGAACCTGACCGAGACCATGGGCATTGGCGAGGCCATGCAGGCCGGCCGACAGGTCGTCGCCAAGGTTCGAGGCGAAGAGATAGGGCAGGAACTGGATATCGGTTCCGGCCTTCGGCAGCGCCGAGATCATCAGGTCGGCCTGACGATAGCAGTCGGGCATGCCGCCAAGGAACGTGCGGACGAACCACTCGAGATTGCCGGCCGAGGTCGGGCTGCCTTCGTGGACGAAGTAGCGATCGGGCATGCAATAGCGGCCCCAGATGTAGGGCCAGGCGTCGCCTTCCGGCTTCAGGATGCGATCGGTCGTCCAGGTGACGATGGTCCAAGTGCCCATTACCACGTTGACGAAGCTTGGATCGGCGAGACCGGCGCAGACCGCCGCCGACACGACGTCGAAGAAACCGCCGAACACCGGCGTGCCAGTCTTGAGACCGGTTTCCTCGGCCGCCTTGGCATTCAAGCCGGCAACGCACTCCTCGGACCCGACGACCGGCGGCAGGCAGCCTTCCATCTCGTCGATGCCGAACATCTTGAACAGGGCGGAGTCATAGGCGCCCTTCTCGACGTTGTAGAGGTTGCTGCCGGAGATGTTGGTGACCTCGGCGGCGAAAACGCCCGTCAGCTTGTAGCGGATGAAGTCATGCGCCATCAGCACGTGGCGCGTCCGGCTGTAGTTGTCCGGTTCGTTCGCCTTCATCCAGGCGAGCAGGGACACCGGATGGCCTGTCCAGAGCTGCTGATAGCCGAAGGGGTAGCTCGCCGCGTCGAGCCCCTTTGCCTTCCAGTCCTTGACGATCGACAGCGAACGGTTGTCCGAGGAAATGATGCCGTTGCGCACCGGCTCGCCATCGGCGTCGAGCGCGTAAAGTCCCTTGCCATGGGCGGAGAAGCTGACGCCGGCGACCTCGTCGGCGGAAACTCCGGACTCGGCGATGACACGGCGAATGGTTCCGACGACGATCCGCCACATGGCGTTCATGTCGCGCTCGGACCAGCCAAGGTGGGCGGCAACGCCGTTGTCGACCTCGGAGGCTACGGCCTTTTCGTGTCCCTCGGCGTCATAGAGGCCGCTCTTGATGACGGTTCCGCCGATGTCGATTCCGAGAAAGTAGGTCACGGCTCTTGGTCCTCTGGAGAAACGCGAGACTGGTCCGGCTGGCGCCGGGCAAGGAGAGGGCGTTCACCGGACAGGCGGTCCGGCGCTGGGGTGTTTTCGTTCGGTTCAGGCGGCTTGGTTGGCGGTCAGCCGACGTCAGATGGGGCTGGGACGCGCGACTGACTGGCCGCTTTGTCCGACCGGGCCGGAGCCCGGTCGGGTGGTCGTGAATGCCGGATCAGCGCGAGTTCTGCTTGCGGAGATAGCCGATGAGGACGGCGACCAGCAGGATCACGCCCTTGACGACGCGCTGGCTGTAAGGCGACAGGCCGATCATGTTGAGGCTGTTGTTGAGCACGCCGAGCAACAGGGCGCCGATCAGGGTGCCGACGATGTGTCCGCGACCGCCGGTGATCGCCGTTCCGCCGAGCACGACGGCGGCGATGGCATCGAGTTCCACGCCGATAGCCGAGTTGGGCTGGCCGGACAGGAGACGCGAGGTCTGGATCATGCCGGCGATGGCGGCGGTGAAGCCGGAGATGGCGTAGACCATCAGCTTGATGCGGGCGGTGCGGATACCCGACAGGATGGCCGCGTCTTCATTGCCGCCGACGGCGTAGACGTAGCGGCCGATCGGCAGGCGGTTCAGCACGAAATAGGCAGCCGCGAAGACGATCAGCATGATCAGCGTCGGGATCGGCAGGCCAAGGACGTACTCCCGGCCCAGGAAGCCAAACTCGCGGTCGATCGGCAGCGGGTAGCCGTTGGTGTAGATGAGGCCGAGGCCACGCGGGATTTCCATCATCGCCAGCGTGACGATGATCGGGGGCAGGGCAAAGCGGGCAATGAAGAAGCCCGACACGGCTCCCGTCAGCGCGCCGCCGAAGATGGCCACCAGGGCCGCCGCCCAGAAGGGAAATCCCATGTTGGCGATCATGCCGGCCATCAGCGTCGAGGCAAGCGCCACGATGGCGCCGACGGAGAGGTCGATGCCGCCCGTCAGGATGACGAAAGTCATGCCGACGGCGATGATGCCGGTGGTGGAGACCTGACGCGTGATGTTCATCAGGTTGTCGACCGTGAAGAAGTTCTCGTTCATCGTCGCGGTCAGAACCATCAGGACGATCAGCGCCACGAAGGACACGAACTCCGGCCGGCCGACGACGGTCTTGGCGAGGCCGACCAGTCCGGCGGGCTCTTCGCGCGGCGTTGCGCCGGTGGCAGCAGCTTCACCCATTTTCACCTCCCGAGGCGTAAGTCATTATTTTTTCTGAGTTGATGTCGGCGCCGGTCAGCGTGGCGCGGATTGAGCCGTAGCGCATGACGAGCACGCGATCGCAAAGACCGATCACTTCCGGCAGGTCTGACGAAATCACGACGACGCCAAGGCCTTGAGCTGCCAGCTCCTGCAGCATGATGTAGATCTCAGCCTTCGCGCCCACGTCGATGCCACGGGTCGGTTCGTCGAAGATCAGAAGTTTGCAGTTGCTCGCCAGCCAGCGGGCGATGATGACCTTCTGCTGGTTGCCGCCGGACAGCTCCGATACCGTCTTCAGATCGGAGGTGGTGCGGATGCGCATGCGTTCGATGAAGCGATCGCTGAGCGCCTTCTCCTCGCGCGGCAGCACCATGCCGAGCTTGTTGGTGAGCCGGGTCAGCGTGCTAATGACGATATTAGAGCGAATGGAGAACGGCAGGAACAGGCCCGTCCGCTTGCGATCCTCGGGCAGGTAGCCGATGCCATGGCTCAGCGCCTCGTGCGGTGAACGCAGATCGATCGGTTGCCCCTGGAACAGCACCTCTTTCTCGATGGAGGCGTCGCGGCCGATCAGGGCCAGGAAGCTCTCGGTGCGCTTGGCACCCACCAAGCCCGCCACGCCGAGAATTTCGCCACGACGCACCTCGAACGAGATGGTCTCCGAGCCCGGGAAGCGCAACTTGCGCACTTCCATGATCGGCGGCTCGGCGGCGTCGGCTACGCCGCGCTTGGCCGGGAAGGCCTGCGTCACCTCGCGGCCGACCATCTTGGAGATCAGCTCGTCCTGGGTGCATCCGTCGACGGGACCGGTGTAGACGTGGCAGCCGTCACGCAGCACCGACACGGTGTCGGCGATCTCGAAAATTTCCTCGAGATGGTGCGAGATGAAGAAGCAGCCGACGCCCAGCGCCTTGAGACGCTCGATCACCTCGAACAGCTTTTTGACTTCGCGCGGTGTCAGGGTCGCCGTCGGCTCGTCGAGCACAAGGAAGTTGCACTTGAAGATGGTTGCCTTGACGATTTCCACCGATTGCTGCTCGGCAACCGTCAGCTCGGCCACTGGGCAGTCGAGCGGGAAATGCATGTCGAGCCGGCCGAGAGCCTCGCGGGCCATGCGGCGCATTGTGCGACGGTCAAGCGTGCCGAGCTTCGTGCGGATCTCACGGCCGAGAAAGATGTTCTCGAAGGCGTTGAGATCGGGAACCAGGCTGAATTCCTGGAAGATGATGTTGATGCCGAGCTTTTCCGACTCCCTCGTCCGTGTCGGATGTACCGCCGCCCCGTCGATCAGCAGCTCGCCCTCGTCGGCCTGGTAGACGCCCGACAGGATCTTCATCAGTGTCGACTTGCCGGCACCGTTCTCGCCGACCAGCGCATGAACTTCGCCGCGTTTCAGCGAGAGGGAGACATCGTTGAGGGCGACGATGCCGGGGAACCTCTTGGTGATGTGTTTCATTTCGAGCATGGCGAAACCCTCGGAACGCGCCGTCCGGGACGGCGGTGCTGATCGGACTGTCCGGGAAGCGGGTTCGCCGCGGGGAGGGCACTGACCTTCCCCGCGGCGGATCGATTACCAGGCGAAGGTTTCCGCGTTGGACTTGTCGACGAGCTCGACGTCGATCGGGATCACGGCCGGAACATGGGCGCCCATGTACTTGGCAAGCGCGATGGAGAGACCGATGCGCATCTGGTCGCGCGGGAACTGGGCGGCCGTCGCCTTGAAGGCGGAACCGGCGGCGATGGCCTTGACGGCCTCCGGAGCGCCGTCGACCGACGTCAGGATCACGTCCTTGCCCGAACCCTCGATGGCGGCGAGAACGCCCATGGCGCCACCGTCGTTGACCGAGAAGATGCCCTTCAGGTTCGGATGCGACTGCATCATGTTCTCGGCGACGCCGACGGAGATGTCGCGCTCCTGACGGCCGTTCTGGATGTCGACCAGCTTGACGTCCGGCGCCTTGGCGAGGGCGTCCTTGCAGCCGCGTACGCGTTCCAGGATAGGAACCACGGCGATGCCGTCGAGAATGGCGACTTCTCCCTTGCCGCCGATTTCCTTGATCATCGCGTCGCAGGCGAGCACGCCGGCGTCGTAGTTCTTGGAGCCGACGAAAGCGTCGACGCCGGCGGCCTGCGCGTCGACGGACACCACCGTCACGCCCTTGGCCTTGGCGGCTTCGACGGCGCTGCGCACGCCCTCGGAGTCAGTCGGGTTCACCACGAGGATGTTGACACCCTTGGAGACCATGTCCTCGATATCGCTGAGCTGCTTGGAAACGTCATGACGAGCGTCGGCAACGTAAACTTCAGTATTATCGCCGAGCAGCTTGGCGAAGGCCGTGACTTCCTCGTTCATGACGATGAAGTAAGGGTTGTTCATTTCCTGAAAGGAAACACCAATCTTGGGAGCGTCCTTGGCGAGAGCTGCGCCTGCCGACAGGGCAAGCGTCGCCGAAGCGGCGAGTAGCACCGCTTTTGCATTGATATTCATAACGTCTCCTCCGTAATTATTGCCTTTCGGCGAATTCGTTCTAGCTGAGCGCGACGTCGCCCCCTAGACGATTTTCCTGATTTGTCTTGTACTTTTTCCACCCATCCCTTGAGTCATCTACGAAATCCGCTCCGCCGATTAGCCTTTGGTCTCAGTGGATGCCGGCAGTGATGCGGTCGTCTTGACAGCCGCGCCGGTGGCTTCCGATCATTGGCGTCGGACGAGCCGGGACCGGCCGAAGGTGAAGGACAGACCATGCCGGAGATGAAGCCGTCGCTCGTGGTGAACGACAACAACCTCGGGAACTCCTTCCGCTTCGAGCGCTGCGGATGGCCGAACGACAGCGACAGGTGGCACTTTCATCCCGAATACGAACTGCATCAGATCGTCAGAACCAGCGGCAAGCTGTTCATCGGCGACAACGTGCTGAGCTTCCGCCCCGGCAGTCTGTTCCTGATCGGGCCCTACACGCCGCACAACTTCGTCAGCGACGCCCGCAGCGGAACCATGGTTCCCGAACGCGACCTGATCCTGCAGTTCCGAAAGGAGTGGATCGAGGCCAGCGCCAACGTGCTGACGGAGATGCGCCTTCTTCGCCCCGCCTTCGATGAGGCGGTGTTCGGCGTCGAGTATGGAGGAGAGACGCAGCGGGCGGTCTACGGGCTGATGAACACCATCGACACGCAGGAGCCGTTGGAGCGATTGATCTCGTTCATGCGCATCATCGACCAGTTGAAACAATGCCGCCGCAAGACGGTGCTCGGCACGTCGCGCTACTTCATCGACATGCGCACCGCGTCACTGAGGCGCTTCAACAAAGTAGTCGACTATATCCGCGAGCACATCGAGGAGGACGTGTCGATGGAGACGGCGGCCGACCTCGTCGGCATGAGCTACAAGATGTTCTCGCGCTGGTTCATCGAATGCACGGGCATCGGATTCCGCCGCTACGTGATCAAGACGAGAATCAACAAGTCCTGCGAGTACCTGTTCTCAACGTCTCGCTCCATCCAGGAGATCTGCTACCTCGTGGGCTTCAACAACGTGTCCAACTACAACCGGCTGTTCCGTCAGGTCATTGGCGTCACGCCCAGCGAGTTCCGCCACAAGTCGCAGGAAGCGCAGGAATACGAGTTTCCGCTCGAAGGCTTCGCCGCCGCCTGAGGCGGCGTCAGGTCTCGGTTGCCGTCGGGAAGTAGGACTTCATGTGCTCGTAGAGCCGCTTGAAGTTCTCGAAGCTGCGCTCGTAGACGACGTTCGCGGCGGCATCGGGCGTCAGCACCCGCGCCGGCTGGACGGTGAGCCAGTCGCCCATCTGTTGCCGGTCGATCATGCCGATGCCGTAGGCGGCGATCACCGCTGCGCCATAGGCCGCCTTGCCGCTGTTGGGCAGAACGCGCACCGGCCGGCCGGTGACGTTGGTGATGATTTCCACCCAGAGATCGGATTTCGAAACGTCTCCGACGACGGTCAGCTGATCCTCCAGGCCTCGAAAGGCGGCGCTGCCGTAGTCGATGTTGTTCTTGAGCGCATAGGCCACGCTTTCCAGCATCGCCCGATAAAGGTGCGACTTGGTATGGTTGAGCGTCAACCCGGTGATAGTGCCGCGCGCGTCGACGTCCCAGATCGGACTGCGCTCGCCCATGAAATAGGGCAGTACCATCAAGCCATTGGAACCGGGCTGAATGGTCGAGGCATGTTCGTCCAAAAGATCGAACGCCGAGATGCGCCGCTTGCCGCCGCTGGTGAGAGACTCCACCAAGCGCTCGTTGTCGGCAAAATTGTCGCGGAACCACTGGACGACCGAGCCCGATGTCGCCGAACCGCCGTAGGAATAGGTGAGCGTCTCGCTGTCGATCACGTAGGGCATCGAGACAAGGCCGGGGAGGCGGCCGGCGCTGGAATGGATGAACCCCCAACAGGTCGACGAACTCAGCATGGCGGCGTGCTGGCCTTCCCGCACGACGCCGGCCCTGAGCGTGGCGACTGCGGCATCGACGCCGCCGGCGCAGACCGGCATCCCCTCCACCAGCCCCAGCATGCGGGCTCCGGCCTTGTGTAGCCGCCCGACGACTTCCTGCGATCCGACAAGCCGCTCCGGAAAGAAATAGGGTGGGATGTCCAGGATATCGGCCATTTCCTCGGACCAGGCTCGTTTGCCGAGATCATAGACCCCGCCAATATTACAGGCCTGCGAGTGGTCGATGGCGATTTCACCGGTCAGGCGGTAAATGATGTCGGCATTTGGCGGCAGGAAATAGTTGATGCGCGACCAGACCTCGGGCTCGTGGTTCTTGATCCAGAGGATCTTGGTGAAGCCGAAATAGGAGTCGGCGCCGTTGCCGGTGATGGCGTAGAGATCCTCCTCGCTGATCATCTGGCGGACGCGCTCGCTCTCGATCTTGGCGCGGCGATCGAGCCAGAGCAGGCAGGGACGGATCGGCTGCATGCCGACGTCGACAGGTATGCCGGTGCCGCCGCCGATCGCCGACACCGCCATGCCCTTTACATTTTGCGCAGATACGCCGGAGCGGAGAAGCGTCTCCCGCACCGCTTCCGTAAAGGCGTGCAGCCAGACGTCCGACGACTGTTCAGCCCAAAGGCTATGAAGGCTGACGAAACCATACTCGGCTCGGCCCTGGCTGAGAATGCGACCGTCCCGGTCGACAAGCACGGCCTTCACCGATGACGTGCCCAAGTCCACGCCCAATACGCAATCGGCCCCGGTCATTTCGTACCAGGCCTCCTTTTTCGCTTCTTCCCTACGGCGACGGGATTCTTGCGCCCGCCTGCCTCAAGTCCAGTGATAGTAGTCCATTCCGTCGCGTCGGGGCAATGAAGGGATTCAAACAATTGGGCGATTGGCAAAGCTAAAATTTGGTTCCACGTTCCTTTTTCTGACTCGGTACAAATTACAAGCCTGCCTCAACATCGAATATCAGTGCGTTCTTGCTACTTTATTTTGTGCGCCTCATCAAATACACTAATTTGTGGTGTGGCTCACTCGGCCTGTTTCCCAAGCTCCCTTGATCGCCGCGAGTCCCGTCGACCATCGCCAAGCTGGAGGCCCCAATGACCGTCAAGTCGCCTAATCCGATCGACATCCACGTTGGTGCGCGCGTACGGATGCGCCGGTTTCTCTTGGGAATGAGCCAGAGCAAGCTGGCAGAGCAGTTGGGGGTTACGTTCCAGCAGGTGCAGAAGTACGAAAAGGGGATGAGCCGGATCAGCGCGTCCCGCCTTCAGGCGATCGCCAACGTCTTGGGCGTTCCCGTGGGCTTCTTCTTCGAGGCTATCGTCGATCATGCCCACCAGGAGACCGATCCCCTGTCGGATGTCCTCGACGCGTCGCTGCTGACGCAGGACGGTGTAGCGCTCAACAAAGCTTTCGTTCGCATCAGGAGCGCAAAAGTCAGGCGGTCCATCGTCGAACTCGTGAAGCTGCTCGCCGATGATGGCGAGACATCATTCGCGAGCCGTTCGATCGATGCGGATTTCCGTGGATTGCGCTCCAACTGAGCCTCGAAGCGTTTTCAAGCCAAGGAGAGGGCCGGCGTGCCGTTCGGACTGAAAACCTTCGGCGAACTGCGGTTGACGGGGAGCGACGGTCAGCCGGCCACGTTCCCTGACAAAGGACTCATTGCAAGCGTCTTTCTCGGATTCCGTCCATCCGGTCGGGTTTCCCGAGCCGAACTGGCCTCGTTCCTTTGGGGGGAAGGCGAAGACGGCGGAGCCAAGGCGCTTGGCAACCTCCGCCAGCTTCTGTCGCGGGTCAGGATCCGCCAGCGCGAGTTGGGGGCAACCTTTCTCGACATCGAGTCCGCCGACATCGTGCTCTGCCGAGATGACATCAGATTCGATTTCGAGGAGTTGCAGCCGAAGCCTGTCCCGGATTCGGTCGCGCGCCTCGAGACCTTTCTGCGCAACATGTCGGGCCAGTTCCTCGCCGACTTCGATATCCCTTCGGAAACGGGCCAGCTCTGGCTTCTCGAACGGCGCGATTTCTGGCTGGCCGAGTTCGCTTCCGCTCTGGAAGAGGCGGCGGGCGTGCTGTCGCGTCAGAACGCAGCGTCGATCAAGGCCGCCGCCGCGCGGCTCATCGAGCTCGATCCCTATAGCGATGTCGCCCATCAGGTTCTGATGCGGGTTTACGCCAAGGACCGGAGATTGTCGCAGGCTCGCCTCATCTACGATCGCTATCGGCAGCAACTGTGGTCCGAGCTCAACACCCAGCCTTCGGAAGACATGCTTCGGTTCGCCCGTCTGCTTTTCAACGACGAGGAAAAGAGGGTCGCCACCGTCAGCGTGGCGCCGGAGCGAACGGACCAGCGCGAACCGGAGCCGGCGACATCGCGGCCGCATCTGCCGCGCCTCTTGCTGCTGCCGCCGAGGCGACCCGACGAACAGCGCAACTGGGCACTCATATCCAGCCTGATCGAAGACGTAACAATCGGTCTCTGCCGAATCCGCACGATGGCCATCGTGGCTCCCTATACCGCGAGGCGGATCGCCGCCATGGCGGCGGAGGAGATCGACCTTCTGAGACAGTACGATGTTTCCTACGTTCTGGAGACGCGCTTTCAGGAGCGGACCGGCGAGGCGGCGCTCTACGCGACCCTCGTCCATGTTGCAGGCGACGAGGTTCTCTGGTCGGAGAGTTTCGCGGCCACCCGGACGATTTCCCCAACACCTATGGCGAGCTGGTCGCCCGCATCGTGCTGGAGACCGCCGGTTCGATCGAAAGGAAGGAACTGGCCAAGATCCATACGGTGTCGAAGCCGACCGCCTACCAGAACTATCTTCTCGGCCAGCACAGCCTTTCCGTCGCCGATCTGCCCGGCATTCGCCGCGCCAGGAAGTTCTTCCGCGCCGCCCTTCACGACACGTCGGAATACGCCTCCGCCATCGCCGGACTTGCGCGGACCGAGCATCTCGAATGGCTCCTGACGGCACGTGGCGATGAGGAACTGCTTCTGTCGGCGGAAGCTCATGCGCGGGACGCGATCCGGATCGGCGCCGACGATGCCGGCGGCTATCACCAGCTCGGCGTCGCCAAGCTTTATCAAGGGCAGTTCTTCGAAAGCATGGAAGCCTTTCTGGAGGCGGAAAGCCGCGCGCCATCGCACGCCGACCTGATGGCCGACCACGCCGACACGCTGGTCCACGCGGCCGATCCCATCCTTGCCCTCGACAAGATCAAGCGGGCGATCGAGCTCAA
Organism: Pleomorphomonas sp. T1.2MG-36; assembly: GCF_950100655.1. Classification (NCBI taxonomy): domain Bacteria; kingdom Pseudomonadati; phylum Pseudomonadota; class Alphaproteobacteria; order Hyphomicrobiales; family Pleomorphomonadaceae; genus Pleomorphomonas; species Pleomorphomonas sp. T1.2MG-36. The sequence continues at coordinate 240,122 of NZ_CATNLY010000001.1, read as the reverse complement.
TCCGCTGTGCCCGGATCTCTATTGGTGGACGGCGGCCGGAGCGAACTTTTTCCTGGAAGAGTTTGGAGAGGCCATCGCCTGCATCGGCCGCATGGCGGATCAGGCGAAAGCGGGGCGGCTGGCGGCTGCGGCCTACGCCATGCTCGGCGATCAGCGCAATGCCAAGAGGGAAATGCGCCGGACGCTCGCTATCTATCCCGACTTTACCGTCGACGATTGGCTGAAGAAGGTGCCCATCCGCGAAAAGTGGAAGATGGACATGTTTCGAGACGGCCTGCGCAGATCGGGCTTCAGGTGACGCCCGTTTTTGAGGAGAGACGAACATGGCTAAGTTGGCAGTTCTGGGTATCTCTGGTGAGTCCGGCTATTGGCTTGTCGATTTCGAGAACGGAACGGTGTCCGCTCTGCCGGATACCGCCAAGGAGCCGTTCGATTTTTCCAAGACCGCCCGTGACAAGGGCGCAAAGCTCGTGGCCGGCGTCGATCTGGCCGTGGCGCTCGACAGCGGCGATGAGGCATTCGCAGGAAACGGCGAGGCGTTCTCCGGTCGTCTCAGTGCCTATTCGGGCCGTCTCAACGGCTAAACGCGCCTGCGGTCCGACCTAAGTGACATCCAACGGACATACCTATTCGGACCGCATGTGCCGTCCGGAAGAAACCTTGGCACGCGTGACGCCCGCTCTTGCCGAGCATGGAGTCACGCGTATCGCCAAGGTGACCGGCCTGGACCGGATCGGCGTTCCGGTCTGGAACGCCTTGCGCCCGAATGCCCGTGCGCTTTCCGTTCATCAGGGCAAGGGCATCACCGACATCGACGCCAAGGCTTCGGCCGTCATGGAAGCCCTCGAGCGGGCTTGCGCGGAGCGGCCGCGCCTGCCGGCTCGGGCGGCTTCAGCCGATGAGCTTCTCAGGGCCGGCGAGCACTGCGATCCGCTCGATGACCTCATCGCGATCGGCCATCAGCCGATGGATCGTGCTTGCCGGTTGAACTGGGTCGCAGGACGAGACCTGATGGACGGCGCGGTCGTCTGGGTTCCGTTCGATGCCGTTCTGCTCGACTTCACTCGCCCCTCGCATTTCTGGCAGTCGTCCGACGGGCTCGCATCCGGCAACACGGAGACCGAGGCGATCTTCCATGGCTTGCTGGAACGCATAGAGCGCGATGCCGACACTCTCTGGTCGCTGGGGCGCGTGGAGCAGCAAGCCGAGACCTGCGTATCCGCCAACGATTTCGGCGACACTGTCGTTAGCGCGCTCACCGACCGGATAGAGCGCGCCGGATTTCGACTCCAGCTCTTCGACATGACCAGCGATCTGGGCGTGCCGACCTTTTCGGTCCTGATGTCGCCGGCCGAGGCGCTGGAGCGCCGATCCCTGCGCTATATCGATGTGACGATGGGCAGCGGAACTCATCCCGTTGCCTATCGCGCTGCGCTCCGCGCCATCACGGAAGCCGTCCAGTCGCGCCTGACCCTGATCACCGGCACGCGCGATGATGTCGAGGATGACGTCTACCTGAGCCAGGCGTCGGACTATCTCCGCCAGAAGCTGCGCCTCGGTCCTCGTGGGCGCATTTCCAGCAACTTGTGTCCTCCCGGCGACGACGTGGAGACGATGCTGGCGTACGTTCTCGACCGGCTGCGGGACAGGCGGATAGGCCGCGTCATTGCCGTTCGCATGAACCCCGAGGAAGATCGTTTCGCGGTGGTGAAGATGATCGTGTCGGGTCTCGAACATCCCGAGGGCCGGCGGCAGCGCCGGTTCGGTGCAAGGGCTCTCTCGCGTCTTCTGGTGTTTCGATGAAGCTGATATTCGCTGGTCCCTCGTTCCATGGCGCCGATGTCCGCATGTCCCAGGGTACGCAACTGCGTCCTCCCGCGGCGAAAGGAGACATCCTTCTGGCCGTGGAGGAGGGCGCCAACGTCATCGGGCTTGTCGACGGCTATTTCGAAACGACGGCGGCGGTCTGGCACAAAGAAATCTTGCACGCCCTGTCTTGTGGTGTGCGTCTGTTCGGAGCTGCGAGCATCGGCGCGCTACGCGCCGCCGAATGCGCCGCTTTCGGCATGACGGGCATTGGTGCGATCTATGAAGCATATGCCGCAGGTCTGGTCGAGGACGACGCGGAGGTGGCGCTTCTGCACGCGCCGCGGGAGCTCGGCTATGCGCCGCTGTCGGAACCCTTGGTCAACATCCGGGCGACGCTCGACCGCCTGCTTGGAGCCGGTCAGATCGGTGACCACCAACGAGAGGCGCTGTTGGAAGCGGCGTCTTCCATTTTCTACAAGGAACGGACCTGGAGAGCGATCCTCGCCACGGCGATGCTCTCTCCGGACGAGCGCGTTGACATCGGCGTCCTGGTGCGGCGCTTTCGTGTCGACCAGAAAGCCATCGACGCGGCGGCGCTTGTGAAGGCAGTGGAAAAGGCCGATGACGTGCGCTCTGTTGGGGCGCCGACGTGGGAGTTCTCGCATACGTCATATTTCGACATGCTTGCTACCCAGAGGTAGCCCCATGTATCTCGCCTGTAACGGCCCTGTCACGGTCGGCTTGGTTATGTCCCCTCCGTTGTCGCAGTTTCGTGGGCAAGGAAGGGTACTGAGATGCTGGATAGAACCGCCGACAAGGCCATCTTGGCCGATACAGAAGAATTTGCCGCCCTTGCGCGCCTGATCATCTATGCCCGGCAGACGTCGAAGAGTTTGAACGCGGAGTTCACCTCCTATTGCCTCGACCTCGCTCTGGCCGCCGTCATCGACGAGATGGAAAAGGCCGGTCTCGACACGTCCATCATGGCACCGAACGCGGAGGCCGTGATCGGCGAGTTGCACTGAGCCCACGCGTCCGGCATTTTGCGTCCGCGCCGACATTGTCTCCGTCTTGAGATCGACGCGGCCAGGATGCTCCGGGACGAGGTCTGTCGTTTTACTTCCTGGCGCCGGGGCGAAAGTTTCCGGCGCCTTCGTTTTGGGTCCAAACCGACATCCGCCGGCAAGGCGGCTCTCGCTCAGCGCGACGCCGCCTCGACGTTGAGCCGTTGGCCGCTATCGGCGTCGAAAAGATGTGCCTGTCCGTCCTCGAAGACGACGGGAAGCCTGTCGCCCACCGATATCGACATTCGACGGCGGATGAGGGCGACCAGCTTTTCGCCACCGGCGTCGATAACGACATGCGTTTCCGAGCCGGTCGGCTCGACCACCTCGACTTGGGCATCGAAGCCGGCGGCAGCGGCGATCTGGATGTGCTCCGGACGGATGCCGACTTCCACTTCCCGTCCCGCAAACTCCGACGGATAGGCCCCGACGGCCATGACAGCCCCCGAGGCGATCTTCAGACCGGCCTGGCCAGCCTGGAGCGTACCGCGAATGAAGTTCATGGCCGGCGATCCGATGAACCCGGCAACGAAGCGGTTGACGGGACGGTCGTAGAGTTCGAGCGGAGTCCCGATCTGCTCGACGCGTCCGGCATTCAGCACCACGATCTTGTCGGCCATGGTCATGGCTTCGATCTGGTCGTGGGTGACGTAGACGACCGTCGTACCCAGCCGCTGGTGCAACCCCTTGATCTCGGCGCGCATGGCAACGCGCAGCTTGGCGTCGAGATTGCTGAGCGGCTCGTCGAACAGGAAAACCTTGGGATTGCGGACGATAGCCCGTCCCATGGCAACGCGCTGGCGCTGGCCGCCGGACAGCTGTGCGGGCTTGCGGCCGAGCAACGGCTCCAGGCCGAGGATGGCGGCGGCGGCATCCACCTTCTTCCGGATCGTCGCCTTGTCGACCTTTGCAAGCTCCAGCGCGAAGCTCATGTTCTGGGCGACGGTCATCTGCGGGTAAAGGGCGTAGTTCTGGAACACCATGGCGATGTCCCTGTCCTTGGGCTCCAGATGGTTCACGACCCTGTCGTCGATGGCGATGGTGCCGGCGGAGATATTCTCCAGGCCGGCTATCATGCGCAGGAGCGTCGACTTGCCGCACCCCGATGGGCCAACGAGCACAACGAACTCGCCGTGACGGATGTCGATGTCGACGCCGTGGATGACGGAGACGGCGCCATAGTTCTTGCGAACGTTGCTGATCGTTACGCTGGCCATTGCTTTCTCCTCAACGGCGTCGACGAACGCGGATGGCGAGATGCGGCTTGCCGGGCAGTTCGACGGCAAACACCGCGTCCGGCCGCCTCGGCCGCGTCTGCGCACCATGCCGGGTGGGATGGTTGGCCGGCGCATCGACGATCTTGGCCGGAATGACCGTCATGTTCCAGGTGTCGATCACATCCACCTCGTAGTCGCCGGGCTCGGTCGGCAGCCCCGGCGCCCAGATGACCGGCTGATGCTCGCCGAGATAGATGTAGACGACGTCGCCGTCGCTGGCGCCGGAAACGCGGCTCCACGGCCAGTTGTCGGATGGGGCGAGAGGCGTGAGGCCTTTCTTCACGTCCTGCTCCAGAAGATCGCGCAGGAAGCCGATCCGCGTCCAGGCCTCCCCGTGCAGCACGCCGCCCTTGGCCCACCACAGGATGTCCTCCGGGTGCATGAAGGTTTCGCCGTGGCCCGCGTAACCGCCGCGCAACAGCGTGATCCAGTAGCGGTGGACGAGCTCCTCTGCCGAAATGTTGCCCCAGGACAGAAGGATGTTGCCCTCGTACTCCGGCTCGTCATTGACCACCGGCTTGCCATAGGCATCGCGCCACTCCTGGGTGCGCTTGACGTCCCAGTTCTGGATGCAGACATGGCTCACCCAGGGCTTGCGATGGTCGTAGTTGGCCTTGACGTCGCCGTTGTGGATCGACTTGAGATGCCGGTAGGGGTCGTTTTCCTCGATAATCTGGAAATAGCGGTCCCACTGCGACATCGGCTTCGAGTTGAGCAGGAAGTCGTATTCGTTGGCGAGCGACCACCAGACGTTCCGGTAGGCGGCAAGGCGTGCGGTGAGGTAGGCGACGAAGCGATAATCCTGTTCGGCCGACATCTCGCAATACCCCCAACGATCGTAGGGGTGGAAGATGATGATATCGGCTTCAATGCCGAGATCACAAAGGGCGGCTACCTGCGTTTCGAAATGACGGAAGGCGAGCGGGTTCGGCCGATCGAAATCGAGTTCGCCCTCTTCGTCGCGCTCGAAAATGTCGAACAGCGGTTCGTTGACGTTGAACGGATAGTCCTTCGGGAAGACGGTCATGCGCATCTTGTTGAACCGCGTGCCGGCCAGCGTTTTCAACGTTTCGGCCTGCAATTCCAGAGGCTGATGCGTCCAGGCGTAGCTCGTCGTGCCGAACGGGAGATAAGGCGTGCCGTCGACGTAGGCGAAATGAAACTGATTGGCGACATGGACGGGACCGTGACACCCCGCCGCCGGCGCCTTGACGCTGAAGGCGCCAGTCTGCCCGTCGAGTGCGGCAACGTTGGAAATGGTGGTGTAGGTCCATTCGCCTTCGTTGTCGGGCATGAAGCGCACCTTGTAGGTGCCAGCCCCGTCGTAGAAGCCAGGCACCCGCACGACGCGGCTGTTCTGTTTGAAAAACGCCTCGAAGCTGACGCCGAGGTAAGGGTTCCCGGCCTCGGGGCCGCTGAAGCTGGCCTCAAAGAGATCCCACTTGGACACGTTCTGCTTGGACATACTCTTGTTTTCCCGGTTGAGGCTTCAGCCCTTGACGGCGCCGGACGTCAGGCCGGACACGAAATAGCGCTGGAAGATCAGGTAGACGATGGTGGCGGGCAGCACGGTCATGACGATCGCCGCGTTGAGCTGGCCGTAGTCGCGCGAGAACTGCCCCTGGAAGGCGGAAAGGCCGAGCGGCAAGGTCCACATCTCCCGATCCTGCAGCAGGACGAGCGCCATGGCGAACTCGTTCCAGGTAGCAACGAAGTCGAGGATGAACAGAGCCGCCATTACCGGCAGGGATACCGGCAGGAACACGCGCCGGAAGGTCACGAAGTGAGAGGCGCCGTCGATGCGAGCCGCTTCGCTGAGTTCCTGCGGGATGTTCCGGAAAAAGCCGTGCAGGATGAACACCTGGTAGGGTATGCCGAAGGCCAGATAGGGCAGGATGACGCCGGGATAGGTATCGATCAGCCCCAGGCCGTTCACCAGCGTGAAGATCGGCGCCAGCATTACCTGGAACGGGATCATGGTTCCGAACAGGATCAGCAGCAGGATCAGTTTTCCGAAACGCATCGGTATCTTGGCCAGTGCATAGGCAGCCATGGCCGACAGAAAGAGACCGAGCGGTACCTTGATGGCGGTGATGATCGCCGAGTTGACGAAGGTGATATCGAAGCGACCACGCGCCCAGGCCTTGGCGTAGTTGACAAACTGCGGGTCCGCCGGCGGCGCGAAGGCGCTGGTCGTCGTCACCTGCGCCGTCGATTTGAGCGAAGTGAAGACGATGAAGACGAAGGGGGCGATCCAGATCGCCGCGACGACGACCAGCGAGATCCACAGGCCGACCAGCACCCAGTCGCGCGGCGGCTTGATGATGGTCTCGTCGGCGAAGGGGGCCGGGTTGGACGTCATTGCGCGGCCTCCTCGCGCTTCTGGCTCCAGCGCATGTATGGAATGACGACGGCGAGCGTTACGGCGAGCAGGACGACGGAGATGGCACTGCCGCGACCGAAATCGAAGATCTGCATCGACTGGGTGAAAGCCCAGAGTGCCAGCATCTGCGTCGACTGCGCGGGGCCGCCGCCGGTAAGGCCATAGACGATATCGAAGGCCTTGAGCGAAGAGATGATGGCGAGCACCAGCACGATGGTCAGCGTCGTACGCAGCGCAGGCAGCGTCACGTAGCGGAACACGGCCCAACGGCCGGCACCGTCGATGCGCGCAGCTTCGACCAGCGACCTGTTGACCTCTTGCAGGCCGGCGAGGAAAAGCACCATCGAGAAGCCGACCGACTGCCAGACGTGGGCGGCAAAGGCCGAGTAGAGCGCCACGTCGCGGCTGCCGAGCCAGTCCGGCACATAGGCGCCAAGGCCGAGCAAGGTCATGATCTGGCCGAACAGGCCGAAGAATGGATTGTACATCCAACGTCACATGGTCGCGACGGCGATCGGGGCGATGATGACCGGGAGATAGTAGACGGCGCGAAGCGAATTGCGGCCGAAGATCGGCTGGTTGAGGCCCAGCGCCAGCGCGAGCCCGACCATCGGCGGAATGGAAACCGACAGGACGGTCCAGATGACGGTGTTCCTGAAGGCCACCCAGAACACCGGATCCTTGGTGAAGATGTCGACGTAATTGGTCGCGCCGACATACTCCTTCACCGGGTCGAGGCCGTTCCACTTGAAGGCGCTCAGCCAGATGACGTCAAGCATCGGAAAAACGGCGAAGACGACATAGATGATCAGGGCCGGCCCCAGGAGAAGCGCGGTATGGATGCGGGTATCTGACAGGATGGCTCTATTGGCCACGGCACACCTCCTCGCCGCGTCGTGAACGAAGAGCGGCCGGCACAACTGGGGCCGGCCGCATCGGGCTGTGGAGGGAGGATCAGCCCTTGTTGTCGATGAACGTCTGCATCGCCTTGACGGCATCGGCGGGCGTCATGTTGCCGCTCACCACCTCGTTGATGACGCGGAAATACTCCGTCGTCACATCGAGCGGGAAGGCCTGGTCGCCGTTGAGGTAGACCTCACTGTAGGTGTTGAAGACGTCGAGCCACTTCTTGTCGAGCGGCCGCATTTCGCCGTAGACGACATTCTTGTTCACCGACGTCGTGCCGAACGAGCCCAGCGCTTCCTGCTGGACCGGCGTCGAAGCGAGGTAGTCGAGGAACTTCGCGGCAAGGTCAGGATTCTTGCTCTTCGAACTCACGTAGTTGTAGTCGGCGAAGCCATAGAGGCGGTTGGTTCCGGTCGGGAAGGGGAAGAAGTCGATATCGTCAAGCTTGCCGGCCTCGTCCAGCATGCCCACCAGCCAGTCGCCTTCAAGAACCATCGCGGCGCGATCGGCAACGAACAGGTTGAACGCCTGAGAGTCGTCGATGCCCATGAACGGCGACAGGATGTAGTTCTCGCCCCACTTCTCGAGTTCCGTGAAGGAGGCCGCCGCGCAGGCCTCTTCGGACCATTTGGCAGTCATTTCCTTCAGCGCGTCGTGCTTTTCGGCGCCGCATTTCGATTCGAGTATGACGTCCATCAGGCGCATGACGTGCCAGTTGACGGTGCCGCCAAAAGTAATTGCCGGGATGCCTGCCGCTTTCAGCTTCTCGGCGCTGGCGACCATCTCATCATAGTTCGCCGGGAGCGAGGTGATGCCGGCCTTCTCGAACAGCGCCTTGTTGTAATAGAGCGCCTCACCGCGGAAGGTCGACGGTACTCCGTGGCGGCCGCCGGCGTACATGCGCGAGAACGAAAGTGCCGCCGGCATCAGCTCATCGTCCCACTTGTACTTCTCGTAGTACTTGTCGAGCGGCAGGCTGAGGCCAGCCTTCACATACTCGCCTCCGAGGCCCAGACCGGCCCACATGAAATAGATATCCGGGCCCTTGTCGGTACCGGCAGCGACGCGGATGGCCGTCTTGTGGTCGTCGGTGCCGCGGTTGACGATAGTGACCTTGGTGCCAGGGTTGGCAGCCTCGAAGTCGGATACGAGCTTGGCCCAGATATCGGCTGAAGCTTGAGAGCTATAGTTCAGCATCCAGAACGTGAGGGTCTCAGCCGAGGCCAGGCTGGTCCCGGTCAGCAGCAGCCCGCCGACCAGTGCGGCGCGCGCGGCAGCAGATTTCATTGTCATGGCATTCCTCCCAGTCGTTTCTAACGCGACTGATTACGGAGTATGGCTCGCCTTTACCCTCTGTCAAGGATCATTTTGTCGTTTATGACATAATTAGCAGTCATTCAGGGCGGCATTTACGCCGAATTTAGGGGTCATATGATTGAGTTCACCCATATGCCCGTGGGAAATAAGATTTTTCGGACTCGGAATGCCCCTATTATGTGATTGACGGCAAAAAGGCACGGCACTACCGTTTTGTCACAGAGGACGTTAAATCGTCGGCGAACAGTATCCCTTAAGTTCGGTGGAGACGAAATTGGCCAACATGCTCACCAGCGAACTCGAGGGGCTGCTCTATGGCCGCGAGCTGGACTCGCCGGTTGTGAAAGTGGTGAGAGCCCTAAGCGGACATGGGGCAGTGAGCACCTCGCAGATCGCCCGCAACACGGGCCTTGCCCGATCGACCGTGTCCACCATTCTTGCCGACCTGAAGCGGTCGAATCTCGTGGTGGAAATGGAGGTTCGCAACCCCGGTCCCGGCCGGCCGGCCGTCGCCCACTCCCTCAACCCCGAAGCGGGTACCTGTGTCGGCGCCTTGCTGGACGTGGACGAGATCAGGGTGATCGTGGCGGACGTGGCGCACAACGTGGTGGCCGACCTCGCCATGCCGGTCGAGCGGGAGTATTCGCCCACCAAGGCCGCCCGCGTCGTCAAGCACGCCGTCGACACGCTCTACAAGGAGCACAGCCTTGCCTATGCCAGCCTGATCGGCATCGGGTTCGCCCTTTCGGCACCGCTGGCCCCCGATGGCCGCGTCATGCGCTCTTCTGCTTTGCCCGGTTGGCAAGGCACCGATTTTCGAGACGCCTTTCAGCCGGTTCTGGAAAAGCCGATCTTCGCCGACAGCGAGAGCAACTGTGCGGCGTTGGCCGAGATGATGTGGGGCGCCGCCAGCGGGTGTAGCGACTTCGTGTTGCTGAAGCTGAACCAGGCCGTCAGCGGCGCTGTCGTCATCGACGGTAAGGGGCTCGTCGGCGCCTCCGGTTCGGCTGGCGAAATGGGGCACATCGTCGTCGATCCCCATGGGCCGCTTTGTCGGTGCGGCAACCGGGGATGCCTCGAGCTTTACTGTGGGGCCGGTTTCGTTTCGAAAATGGCCGCCGATTGGCTTGGCCGATCCATACCGGTCACTGAGATCGTCGCACGAGCCGTACAGGGGGATACGGGGTTCCGGCGCCTCCTCGCCGATGCCGGCGAGGCGGCCGGCCGGGGGCTCAGCATGGTCGGCGCCATGATCAATCCGCCACTGTTCATCATATCGGGCATCCTGGCCAGCGCCGGCGAACTGCTGCTGGCGCCGCTGCGCGCCAGCTACGAGAAGCACTCCTTCGTCAAGCGCGACGACGTGGACGAGATCCACTATCCGGTGTTCAAGGCTGGCAGGTTCCTCGACAACGACAACTGCCTCGGCGCGGCGGGTCTTGTCCTGCGCCACAGCAGCCGCCTGAAATGACCTGACCTATCCTGGTCGGTGGCATCCGCGATCGGCTTGCGCGACTCCGCTCGTTGCCTGAAAGTGGCCGGAACCGTTCCGCCGTGAGCGGGACGCTTGCGCCGATGGCGCAGGTCAGCAACGCCCTTTCGAAGTGCCAGCCATGAACATTCTGTCCATCCAGTCCCACGTCGCCTATGGCCATGTCGGCAATGCTTCGGCAGCGTTCGCCATGCAGCGTCTCGGACATGAGGTTTGGCCGATCCATACCGTCCAGTTTTCCAACCATACCGGTTACGGTTCGTGGAAAGGGCAGGTGTTCGACAGTTCGCTGATCGACGATTGCGTCGACGGCATTTCCGAGCGCGGCGTGCTGGGCAACTGCGACGGCGTCCTGTCGGGCTATGTCGGCGCACCCGGCATCGGCGACTCGATCCTGAGGGCCGTCAAACTGGTGCGAGACGCCAATCCAAGGGCGGCCTACGCTTGCGATCCGGTGATCGGCGACGTCGGGCGAGGCGTTTTCGTGCGTCCCGGCGTCCCCGAGTTTTTCCGCGACCAAGCGGTCCCCGCGGCGGACCTCGTCACTCCCAACCACTTCGAACTGGAGTTTCTGGTCGGCCGGCCATCGACGACCATGGACGCGGTGAAGGCATCGGTCGCCAACCTGCATGCGCTCGGCCCCAAGGTGGCGCTGGTCACGTCGCTGATCGTCGACAGCACGCCGGATGATGCGCTCGATATCGTGGCGTCCGACGGCAGCAACTTATGGCTTGCCCGCTCGCAGCGACTGCCGCTCTCGATCAATGGCGCAGGAGATGCCATCGCGGCGTTGTTCTACGTGCACTGGCTGGCGACGCGCTCGGTACCGGAGGCATTGTCCCGCTCGGTATCCTCGGTGTTTGGGCTGCTCAGCCGGACCGTCGAGGCCGGCAGCCGCGAGATCGTGCTGATTGCCGCCCAGGACGAGATCGTTCGTCCGTCGACCGTCATTCCCGCGATTCAGATCTGAGCTCATCTCGCACAACGAACGTTATGCCCTTCGCCCAATCCTCGACAGCACGACGACAGGCAATATGCCGACGGCGACGATGGCCAGCGCCGCGATCGAGGCTTCTTCGTAGGTGCCGCGTGCCGCTTCGCCGTAAAGATGAGTGGCGAACGTCTCGAAGTTGAGCGGGCGCAGCAGCAAGGTCGCCGGCAGCTCCTTGACGCAGTCGACGAAGACCAGGAGCGCGCCGGCAGAGAGGGAGGCGCGCGTCAACGGCAGATGCACGGCGCGCAACGCGCCGCCTGCCGTGCAGCCGAGCGTGCGCGCCGCGTCATCGAGAGATCGCGGTACGCGGGCAAGGCCGGCATCGGCACTGCCGGCGGTGATGGCCAGGAAGCGAACGGCGTAGGCATAGACCAGCGCCGCGCCCGATCCGATGAAGAGCAGCCCGGTGGACATGCCGAACCATTGCTTCGATGTGCCGTCGATAAAGCGGTCGACCGGAGCCACGACGAGCAGCACGCCGATGGCGACCACCGTGCCCGGCATGGCATAGCCGATCGTCGACAGACGGTAGAGCAGGGGAGATAGCCGCCCCGACGACAGGCGCAATGCGAAAGCGGCCGTAACACCAGCGATGAGGGTCAGCACCGTTGCTCCGCCCGCGTAAAGAACGGTGTTCAGCGCTTCATAGACGAGGCGCGGCGACAGACCGGCAAATTGCCAGCGCTTGAAGGCCTCCAGGGCGAGGTAACCGGCGGGTACCGCGAACCCGAGACACACCGGCAGCGAGCCCAACACGAGAAGCCCAGCCCCCCGAACGCCTCGATACTCGACGGGCGCCATCGGCCGACTGCGCGCGCTCGCCGCATAGCCTTGCCGACGTCGCGCCCAGCGCTCGAACGAGACGAGCGCAACGACGATGACAAGAAGCAGAAGGGCGATCTGCGCGGCCCCGGCGAGGTCATTGCGGGTGACCCAGGTCGTGTAGATCGACACCGTCAGCGTCCGGACGCCGAGGAACTCCGAGGCGCCAACGTCATTGAGCGCTTCCATCAACGCCAGACTGACGCCGATGGCGATGGCCGGACGGGCGAGCGGTAGCGCCACGCGCCGGAACAATTGATGGCGCGGCACGCCGAGGGTGCGCGCGGCGTCGCAGAGATTGGCCGACTGCGTGAGAAACATCGCCCGCGTGGTCAGATAGACGTAAGGATAGAGCACCAGCGACAACAGCAGCACGCAGCCGGTGAGCGAGCGGATATCGGGCAGTCGAAACTCGCGCGGCCCGGCGTAGCCGAGGAACCAGCGGATCGCGCCCTGAACCGCTCCGATCGGATGCAGGATGTCGAGATAAGTGTAGGCGACGATGTAGGTCGGCACGGCCAGCGGCAGCAGAAGCGCCCATTCAAGCAGGCGACGGCCGGGAAAATCGTAAGCCGTGACAAGCCAGGCGAGGGCCACGCCCAGGCAACCTGCAATCAGAGCGACGCCGGTGAGCAACACCATGGTATCGGCGAGTGCCGAGAGAAGGACCGTGCCGGCCAGATGCGACCATAGCCCGGCCGAACCTCGTGCCGCTTCGGCGCCAAGCGCCAGTACCGGCAGCAGGGCAAGAAAGGACGTCAGTCCGGCCGTGACATGCCAGCCCGTCCACGCACGGCGCGGGATAGCCTCGGATAGGGACGTTTCTGCGAGAGCGCTCATTTGCGGGGAAGGGCGGAACGCATATGCGTCCCGCCCGCTCCAATCAGCTGTCGAAGCCGACCTTGTCGACCAGCTCACTGGCCGTCTTGCGATGCTTGACGATCTCGCTCAGCGGCGTCTTGTCGACAACCAGCTCGCCGAAGGAGGCGACGATCGGGTCGGCCGCCACGCCGGCCTTCACGGGGTACTCGTAGTTGGCCTTGGCATAGATTTCCTGTGCTTCGTCGGAGACGAGATACTCCAGGAACTTCACGGCCTCTTCCTTGTTGGGAGCATGCTTGGCGACGGCGGCGCCCGAGATGTTCACCTGCGTGCCACCGTCACGGAAGGTCGGCAGGATCACCTTGATCGCCTCGCCCCACTGCACCTGCTCTTCCCCGCCTTTGCCCGACCGCATCAGGCCGACGTAGTAGGAGTTGGCAACGGCGATGTCGCAGATGCCGCCGAGGATATCACGGGCGCCGTCGCGGTCGCCACCAGCCGCCTTGCGGGCGAGATTGGCCTTGAGACCGGTGAGCCAGGTTTCGGTGGCCTCGGCGCCGTAATGGACGATATGGCTGGCAAACAGGGCGGTGTTGTAGGGGTGCTGGCCAGACCGGATGCACACCTTGCCCTTCCACTTGGGGTCGGACAGGTCCTCGTAATTGAAGGTCGAGATGTCGATATCCTTGGCCGCGTAAATGACGCGAGCGCGGTAGGAGAGGCCGAACCAGTGATCGTTCTCGTCGCGGAGCTGGGCCGGCACCGCGTCCTTGAGGACCTGAGAATCGATCGGCTGGGTTACGCCCTTGTCGACGAGGTCGACAAGATTGCCGGCATCGACGGCCATCAGGATGTCTGCCGGCGAACTCTCGCCTTCGGTGGCGACGCGTTCGGCGAGGCCGTCCTTCAGAAAGACGGTGTTGACGGTGACGCCCGTGGTCTTGCTGAAGCTGTCGATGAGCGGCTGGATCAACCCCGGTTCGCGCGTCGTGTAAATGTTGACGTCGGCGGCAGCTTGACCGGCTGCTGCGAAGGTGGCGAGCGCCGTCAGGCCGAGGAGCATCTGTCGCATGTTTGGTTCTCCCAATATCAGACGACCGGGAGGCAATCATACTTGCAAATGATAGTCAAATTCAGAATCCAGGCTACCCTTTCGAATTCACCCAAGAACTGTCGCTCACAAACGGGGCAAATCGTCAGACGATGAGAGCCTTTCCTGGGGTTTCCGCGCCAACGGAACCTTCTCACCTAGGCCTGAAGCTCACTCGACAGGGAGAGAAGGAGAAAACAGCTCATATTATTAGAATTATTCTTATTACAAAGAGCGGCTTTTATTGGCATATCGAGTGAATGCGTGGCAGCTCGCCAATCGGCGAAGACCGCCCGGGGACCGCTGGGAGCGTCGTCCGGGTGCTGCCGGATTCGGCATCGCGGCGCGTCTCACGCCCTGAAGATCATGGCCTGTTCCGGCACCATCTGAATGGCAACGTGGCGCACGCCGGCCGGCAGTCGGCGCGTGGAGCGGATCTCCAGCGGCGCCTCGAGACCCGGCACGGAGATCCAAAGGGCTTCCGTCTCGCCCCGCATCTGGCGCGCCATCACTTCGCAGGCCTGACGCTCGCCCTCGCAGGCTGGAACGACTTCGATGGCCGACGGACGCACCAGCACGGCGACGCGGTCGCCATCGGGAAGGCGGTCCCGGAGGGGGAGGACGCCGATCGCCGTTTCGATCGTTCCATTGCGGACGAGACCGGGCAGGTTGTTGCAGGCCGCGAAAAAGCTGGCCGCATATGTTCCATTCGGCCGATCGTAAAGATCGTAGGCGGTTCCGGTTTGGACGATCTCGCCGGCCCGCATCAGCACGACCCTGTCGCCCAAGGACAAGGCTTCTTCCGGATCATGGCTGACGATGATCGCGGTGATGCCGAGCTCGCGGATCAGCGACAACGTGTCGCTCCGGACGCCTTCCCTAAGCGCGCGATCGAGGTTGGAGAACGGCTCGTCCATCAGAATCAGGCGAGGGGAGGGTGCCAATGCCCGCGCCAAGGCTACCCGTTGCTGTTCTCCACCGGACAGCTCGTGCGGGTAGCGATCGGCATGGCCACCAAGCCCGACGCGGTCGAGCATATCTCCCACCCGGCGGTTGCCTTCGTTTTTCGTCATGCCCCTCAGGCCGAACCGGACGTTTTCCTGAACGGTCAGGTGAGGAAACAGCGCGTAGTCCTGGAACACGAACCCGACGCGCCGCCGTTCCGGCTCGACGAACCGCCTGGCTCCCGCCACTTCCTCGCCGTCGATTCGGATGATGCCCGCGTCGGGCACGTCGACGCCGGCAACGAGGCGCAGAAGCGACGACTTGCCGCAGCCGGAATGCCCGGCAAGACAAACCAGCGTTCCTCGCTCGATCGAAAGACTGACATTCCACACAGCAGCCGTCTCGCCGAAACGGCGGCTGAGTGACTCGATCTCAAGTGCGGGCGCTGTCAACAATCGACCTCATGAACGATGGGCGCTGTTGCCAATACATCCGAATTGCAAATGAGCAGCAAGCTGAAAGCTTCGGCCCGTCGCATCGTAAAGCGATCGTGACACCGAGAAACGCCGGAAACAGTCGCATCCGGAGCGAAGTTGAACGAGATAATATCGATAAATCAGGTGTTTATGGCGGAGCCGGAGGGATTCGAACCCTCGGTACGGGTTTAAGCCCGTACGCCGGTTTAGCAAACCAGTGCCTTCAGCCTCTCGGCCACAGCTCCGTTGCGAAGTTGTCTAGAGATTCTGCGGCACTGGGTCAAGCCCCGGCGGTGCCTGTCCGGTCGATGTTCTGTGCAGGATCGCCCGTTTAAGTGCGGCATCGCCAAACCGATGGAACCCAAAGGCAAGCGGCGGAAATCGCGTGTCTTTCCGCCGCAAGCCAAAGTGTCGCCGAAGCCGTTACCAACGCTGGTGAACGTGGGGAGCAACGAGCCGGGCATAGATGTCCCGCGTCGCCGCCATGACGTCGGCAGGTATGGCGCGAAGGTCGGAAGCGGCAGCGTTGCCACGGGCCTGGGCGGCGTTGCGGGCGCCGGGGATGACGACGCTGACGGCGTCGGACATCAGGATCCAGCGCAGCGCAAAGGCGGCCATGCTCTGGCCAACCGGAACCAGCTGCCGAATCTCCTCGACGGCCTGCAGCCCGACCTCGAAGGGCACGCCGCCAAAGGTTTCGCCGACGTCGAAAGCTTCGCCATGCCGGTTGAACAGGCGATGATCGTCGGCGGCGAACTTCGTGTCGGCCGTGATCTTGCCCGAGAGCAGACCGGACGCGAGGGGCACGCGCACGATGACGGCGACGCCGCGCTTCTTGGCTTCCTCGAAGAACAGGCGATCCGGCCGCTGGCGGAAGATGTTGTAGATGATCTGGATCGAGACGACGCCGGGGTACTCGATCGCCTTCAGCGCTTCCTCGACTTTCTCGACCGATACGCCGTAGTTTCGAATCTTGCCCTTGGCCTTGATTGCCTCCAGCCCGTGGAACAGGGCGGGGGTGTAGAGCACCTCGGTCGGCGGACAGTGGAGCTGCACGAGGTCGAGCGTCTCGACGCCGAGATTGACCAGGCTGCGATCGATGAAGGCCTCGATATTCTCCGGCGTGTAGCCGGAGGCGACGTGTGGATTGAGGCGGCGGCCGGCCTTGGTGGCCACATAGGGGCGCTTGCCCGTCCACTCCTTCAGCACCGAGGCGATGATGCGCTCGGATCGGCCGTCGCCATAGACGTCGGCCGTATCTATGAAGGTGACACCAGCTTCAAGGGCGGCCTCAAGGGCCGCCCGTCCGTCGGCCTCCGTCACCTCGCCCCAGGCGCCGCCGATCTGCCAAGCGCCAAAGCCGATGTCGGATACCTCGACCGGCAGACGTCCGAACGTGCGGTACTGCATGACTTCTCTCCCCGAGTAATTGGCCTTTCGGCTTTAATTTCAGGGGGAGATTAATGCCGTTCGGACACGCGAGCGCAAATGGATTCTGGCGATGGCCGGCATCGGTGACGGAGATCACCGGCTAGCCTTTGGGCCAAACAAAAGGGCCGGCTTTCGCCGGCCCAGTTCCGCTTGCTTGGGAGGAGCGGGGATCAGACCTCGACGTACTGAATGCCGACGAGATCGCAATAGGCCTTCCACTTGGCGCGGGTGTCGCCGAGATGCAGGACCTGGTGGTGCGTGCCGCCGTTCTTCAGCCAGCCGTTGAGGCACTCCTTCACGCCGGTGGCCGGCTTGAAGAAGAAGTAGGGCATCTCGACGGTGGGCAGTTCCTCGGTGTCGAGGATTTCACCCTGCGACACGACGAGGCGGTACTTGTCGGCGCCGAGCGAGACGAGGCTGACCAGCGTGGCCGGGCCGGGCTCGCCCTGGAACAGGACGGTCGGCGGATTGTCGAGGCCACCGATGCCGAGCGGACGGTCGATGAGGCGCGGCTTCTTGTCCTTGCGGGCGACCTTCCAGTTGCCTTCACCCATGTGGCTCTGGAGAGCCGCATCGAGCTCGAAGTCCATGGCGTACATTTCGGTGAACTGGGGATCGGCCTGAAGCGCGCGGGCGGCGACCATCAGCGAGGCGCAGTTGGTGTCGCCCTCGGCGGCATAGCCGTAGCCGTCGGCCATCAGGTTCGAGGCGGCCATCATGTGGGTCTGCTTGAAGCGACCGTCGAGACCGATCTCGTTGAAGTAGAGCGAGAAGGCGTCATAACCGCCGGCCTCGAGCACCTTGGTGATCGCGACCTGAATCTTGGCGGCTTCCTCAAGCTGCGGCTGGGTCAGCTTCGGATCCATGTCGAAGTTCGCCTTGCAGTAGGCGATAACGGCCTGGATGTCCTGAGTGTTGACCTTGTCCATCTCGGCGGCGATCGAGCCCATGCCGATATGGTCGACCTGCGGGCCGATGACGCGCATGAAGGTGTGCGGGTCGGTCAGGATGTCGCCCATGCCAGGCATGCGGCCGAAGACGGCGACCTTGGTCTCCTTCATCACGGCGACGGCGTGGGCCGCGGAGGCGAACACGTCGAAGGCCTTGACGAACTCGTCGTCCTTCCAGTCGCCCGACCAGACAGAGAACTGCTTGCCGAGGTGGATCAGCGAGTTGGCCGTGTCCTGCACGCCATGGACACCCTGATTGTAGGTCAGGTCGTCCATGTTCCACGCCTTGGTGACGCGCGGCTCGGGCTGAATGTTGGCAAGGAACAGCGGCAGCGACACGTCACGGAAAGCGTTGACGAGGCGCAGGCCCGGACCATAGGTCAGGTTGACGATCATGATGCCGTCGACGTCTTCGGCGGCGAAGATCTTCAGCACTTCCTCAATGTCTTCACGGCAACGAGCAGCCTTGGGGAACAGCACGTCGGCAACGCCGGTGAGCCGGGCCGAAACCTCGCGGGCATAGCCTTCCTGCCGCTTGGTGATGTTCGGCAGCGTGTTGTCGTAGAGTTCCTGCATGATGCCGAGAAAGCCGATCTTGGGCTTCCGCGTGATATCCTTGAGCGACATTTCCTTGCCTCCTAGAAAATTGTTGTCCTTGCCTCGTTTCCGGTGCCCGGAAACAGGGGGAATGATCAGGCCTTCTTCTGGCCGTACCATGCTCCAGGGCCATGCTTGCGCTGGTAGTGGTATTCCGAGACGTATTCCTCGACCGGGGCGGCATTGGGCGCGAGCATCACGGTGGTGGTGGCGATGCGGGCGATCTCTTCAAGGAACACGGCGTTGAGCACCGAGTCGGGAGCATTCTTGCCCCAGGTGAACGGACCGTGGCCGGCCACGAGCACCATGGGCTTGGCAAGCGGGTTCTCGTTGCCGAGACGGCGGACGATGGCCTCGCCGGTGTTGGCTTCGTAGTCTGCCGTCACTTCTTCCGCCGTAAGCGGAGCCGTCAGCGGAACGGCGCCGTGGCAGTAGTCCGCATGCGTGGTGCCGAAGCAGGGGATTTCCTTGCGCGCCTGCGCCCAGGCAACGGCGTAAGGGGAATGCGTGTGGGTGACGCCACCGATGGTCGGGAAGGCGCGGTAGAGCACCAGATGCGTCTTGGTATCGGTGGAGGGATTGAGATCGCCCTCCAGCACCTTGCCGTCGGCAAGGTTCACAACCACCAGCTTGTCAGGCGTCAGCTTGTCGTAGGAGACGCCCGACGGCTTGATGACGATGTAGCCCTTCTCGCGGTCCACGCCCGAGACATTGCCCCAGGTGTGAACGACAATCTTGCGACGGTCGAGTTCCAGATTGGCCTCGCAGACCTGTTCGCGGAGTTCCTTGAGTTTCATGGATGGCTGCCTTCAGCATGATTTACTTGCCGGCCGCGACTCGTAACGACCAACAGCGCTAGATAACCCAACGATGGGCGCGGGTCTCGACAGAAGCGCCGAGCCGCAGGACCGTTGCGTTCGCGTCTGATCCTATCGCTTCGCATCTTGCCGGCAAAACTGAACGAACGACGCGCCGAGAAACGCCACGTGGTTTCGCTTATGCGTCAGCCGTGATGCGGACGAATTTCGCCCTCCAAGCGAAACGTCCAGCCTCTTCCTCCTTGTCGGCGATCGAATTCAAGCCGCTGTTATTGCTCATTTTGATTGAGAGGATTATAGTGCGCCCCATCTGCTTCCCAAAGGGCTAATCCAGCTTTTTACATGGACGATACTGCCGCCCCCCTTTCCGCACCGGCTCAGGTCGAGAGCGTCATTCGCCGTTTGTCGCTCTTGCAGGCAGGAGGGGAGACGACGGCCGACCCCTTCGTCGCTCCGCTGTTCCCCGGTTTCCACTTCGATACACGTCTCGTCGCCGGCATCACGCCGATCGAACGGGGTGGTCCGCTCGATTTCCGCATCGAGCGGCCGGACGGCATGCGCGGCTGGATCATCAACCTGACGGTCAAGGGCAGCGGCGAAGTCTTCGACGGAGAGAACCGCTTCACGGTGGAGCCGGGTGATCTCGTGCTGTTTCCGCCGGGGGCCATTCACGACTACGGGCGCGCGCCGGGGGCATCGGAATGGTGGCACCGCTGGATCTATTTCCAGCCCCGCGCCTTCTGGAGCGGCTGGCTGTCCTGGCGGGGAGCGCGCGGCGCATTCTTCGTGCAGCGGGTGGACGACAAGTCGCTGGTGGCAACGCTGGAAGCGCTGTTCGGGGAAGTGGCAAGCTGGTCGGCCAACACCGATCTGCTTTCCATGGAACTCGCCATGAACCTCCTGGAGCGGGTGATACTGCTCTGCGCCAAGAATGATCGGGCGACGGCACCGCCGGGGCACTTCGATCAGCGTCTGCTGATGGCCTGCAAGTTCGTCACCGACAATCTGCACAGGCCACTTTCGGTGGCGGAAATCGCCCAGGCGGTTTGCCTGTCGCCGTCGCGCCTGGCCCATCTGTTCACGCAGACCCTCGGCCGGTCGATCCTGAAATGGCGCGAAGAGCAGGTGATCCAGTTCGCCTGTCATCTGCTTCTGGTGACGCCGAGCCCGGTGAAGCAGATCGCCGCCCAGGTCGGCTACGAAGACCCGCTCTATTTCAGTCGCGTCTTCCGCCGCTACACCGGGTGCAGCCCCAAGGCCTTCCGGGCCGAACATGGCCGCACCCAAGGCTTGCCGTAAGTAAAATCGAGCTCGCCGTCACCCGGTCCGCTTTCCCCATGGAGAGCGGAATCGCGGGGGTGTACGCAAAGGCGCGCAAGCGGCCAGTGCTTGCCGGGTTGTTTTATGCTGTCTATAAAGGAGTGTCGCCTCGCTGCGTGAGCCCGAAGCGGCGCGATCGATACAGCGCATTCATCCATGCCGGCAACCGTTTCGGAGGGGCGCCGGTCGTGATCTTCGGGAGGCGAGAAGCCAACATGTTCAGCGTCGACGAGCTCAAGGCAGGATTCAGGGATATCTTCGGAAGCGAGCCGTTTCTCATCAGGGCCCCCGGGCGCGTCAACCTGATCGGCGAGCATACCGACTACAATGACGGCTTCATCATGCCGGCGGCGCTGGAATACGAGACCCGTGCCGCCGTTGCGCCTCGTCCGGACAGAATCCTCCGTGTCCACTCGGCCAAGATTGGTGAGACTCGGGAGTTCGATCTGGACGATCCTGCTCCCCAGCCGAAGCGCGACTGGACAGATTACGTGTTCGGTGTGGCCGTGGCGCTGGCTGGCGCCGGAAAGGCGCTCAAGGGTGCCGACATCCTGGTCGCCTCGTCGGTTCCGGTCGGTTCCGGCCTGTCGTCCTCGGCAGCGCTCGAGGTGTCGATCGGCTATAGCCTTCTGACCGTTGCCGGGCTGCCTATCGACACGGTCGAACTCGCCAAGCTCTGCCAGAAGGCCGAGAACGAGTTCGTCGGCATGCGCTGCGGCATCATGGACCAGTTCATTTCCTGCAACGGCCAGCACGATCATGCGTTGATGATCGACTGTCGCAGCCTTGAAAAGCGGCCTGTGCCGATCGATCCGCGGGCCCGCATCGTCGTCGCCAACTCGATGGTCCACCATGAACTGGCCTCGGGCGAATACAACAAGCGCCGCGCGTCCTGCGAGGAGGCGGTCCGCCTTCTCTCCCCGGTGCTCGGACCGATCAAGGCGCTGCGCGATGTGACGCCCGCCGACCTCGAAGCGAACAAGGCGCTGGTCTCGGACGTCACCTATCGTCGTGCCCGCCACATCGTCACGGAGAACGAGCGAGTGCTTGAAGCGGCCGATGCGCTGGCCGCGGGAAATCTGGCCCGTTGCGGCGCGTTGATGAACCAGTCGCACGCCTCGATGCGCGACGACTACGAGATCTCATGCGAAGAGGTCGACGTGCTGGTCGACATCGCCCAGAAGCAGCCCGGTGTGTTCGGCTCTCGCATGACCGGCGGCGGCTTCGGCGGTTGCACGGTGAGCCTTGTCGAAGCCGGCGCCGCCGATGCTTTCATGGAAAACGTGAAGGCGGCCTACGAGAAGGCGACCGGTCTCAAGTCGACCATCTTTGCCTGTTCGCCGCAGCAGGGAGTGGGCCCGCTCGCGGGCTGAGTGCACCGGCGGAGCGGTAGCCGGACGGTCCGCTCCGTTCCCTTTCCGGGACGCGCAGGCGTTCCAGCCGGTTGCCGACCGATCCATCGGCCAGGACGGAACAATCATGAACGCATTCGCCGATCATCCTCACCGCCGGTTCAACCCACTTACGGGGGAGTGGGTGTTGGTATCGCCGCACCGGGCCAAGCGTCCGTGGCAGGGGCAGGTGGAGAAGTTGCCGCCCGTCGCGGGTATCGCGCACGACCCGAAATGCAATCTCTGCACCGGCAATCTGCGCATGAACGGCGAGCGCAACCCTGACTACAAGCATACCTTCGTTTTCACCAACGACTTCGCAGCGCTGACGCCGGATGCGCCCTCCGATTATCAGAACGACGATGGGCTGATGATCGCCGAAGGCGAATCCGGTCTTTGCCGGGTGCTGTGCTTCTCACCGCGCCACGACCAGACGCTGTCGCGCATGTCGGTCGAAGAGATCACCTATGTCGTCGATGCCTGGATCGAGCAGTTCGTCGACCTCGGCTCGAAACCCGACATCGGTTCGGTGCTGATCTTCGAGAATCGCGGCGAGGCGATGGGATGCTCGCAACCGCATCCGCATGGGCAGATCTGGTCGAGCCGACATATGCCCAACGAGACCGCCAAGGAAACCGATCGTCAGCTCGCCTATTTCAAGGAAAAGGGAAGGGCGATGCTCCTCGACTACGTCGAAAAGGAGCTGAAGCTCGGCGAGCGCATCATCCATCAGAACGACCACTTCGTCGTCCTGATGCCTTACTGGGCGATCTGGCCGTTCGAGACCATGGTGCTGCCCAAGCGCCGCATGGGCGGTTTCGACGAGTTCACGACCGGCGAGCGCGCCTCGCTGGCCGACGCGCTGTCCAATATCGCCATCCGCTACGACAACCTGTTCGAGACGTCCTTCCCCTACTCGATGGGGTTCCATCAGAAGCCGACCGATGGAGAGGCGCATGAGGAGTGGATGTTCCACGCCCACTTCTACCCGCCGCTCCTGCGCTCGGCGACGGTGAAGAAGTTCATGGTCGGCTTCGAGATGCTCGGTTCGCCTCAGCGCGACCTGACGCCGGAGACGGCCGCGCAGCGACTGCGCGATCTGCCCACCATCCATTACCTCGATCGGTAATCGATCCGCTTCAATGCCTGCCCGAAATGGAACCGCCGCCGGATCGCTCCGGCGGCGGTTCCACTTTGGCTAGGGCCGTTCGATCAGGCGCTTGTCGGCTGGGCGGCCGAGGCGTGGCGCATGTTGCGGGCGCTGCGCTCGGACATCCACATCAGGCCGCGCTGGAGAGCGATGAAGCCGAACAGCAGAAGACCGATGACGATCTTGGTCCACCAGCTCGACAGCGTACCATCGAACACGATGTAGGTCTGGATCAGCCCCTGGATGCAGATGCCCAGGAAAGTACCGGCGACAAAGCCGTAGCCGCCGGTCAGCAGCGTACCGCCGATCACCACGGCGGCGATGGCGTCGAGCTCGACACCGACGGCCGCCAGCGAATAGCCGGCCGAGGTGTAGAGCGAGAAGACGATGCCCGAGAGGCCGGCAAGGAAGCCCGAAAGGGCGTAGATGCCGATCGTCGTCTTTGCCACAGGCACGCCCATGAGCTGGGCGGACGTGAGGTTGCCGCCCAGGGCGTAGACATAGGTGCCGAAGCGGGTGCGCTGGGCGATGATGATGCCGAGGGCGAATACGGCCAGCATGACCATGGCGATCAGCGTCAACCGTCCACCGCCGGGCATCCTGATGTAGATGTCCTGCAGGGTCGAATAGAACGGATGGGTGATGGGCACCGATTCCGTCGTCAGCAGATAGGAAATGCCGCGGGCGAGGAACATGCCGGCCAGCGTCACGATGAACGGCGGCATGTCCAGGAAGAAGATGACGCCCCCCATCGCCGCCCCGAAGGCGGTGGTCAGCACCAGCACGATGGCAAAGGCCGCCAGCGGATGGATGGAGGTATCCCGCAGGACCACCGACAGGAACACGCCGGTGAAGGCGATCACCGATCCAACCGACAGGTCGATGCCGCCGGACAGGATCACGAAGGTCATGCCGACCGCAGTGATGCCGAGAAAGGCGTTGTCGGTCAGCAGGTTGCCGGCGACGCGCGTCGAGAGCATGTTCGGAAACACCGAGATGCAAATGACGTAGGCCAGCACGAAGACCACAAAGGTGGCCATCAGCGGCAGGTACTTGGAGTTTTTCATCGCGCCGCGTGCTCCCTGCTTTCGGTCTTGACCGCCACCGGCTGCCGGTTGGCCCGGAAGTTGGCGATGGCCGCCTGGCTGGCAGGCGATTGGACGATCAGAATGATCAGGATGATCGCCGCCTTGATGATGAGGTTGAACTCCGGCGGGAAGCCCGCCAGGAGAATGCCGGTATTGAGCGACTGGATGATCATGGCGCCCATCAGCGAGCCGACAAGCGAGAAGCGACCACCGAGCAGCGACGTTCCGCCGATCACCACCGCCAGGATGGCATCCATCTCAAGCCAGAGACCGGCGTTGTTGGCGTCGGCGCCCTTGATATCGGCGGCGGCGATAACGCCGGCGACGGCCGCGCAGAGCCCGGACACCGCGTAGACGGCGAGTAGGATGACGCGGGAATTGACACCCGACAGCGTGGAGGCGCGCCGGTTGACGCCGATCGCCTCGATCAGCAGCCCGAGCGCCGAGCGCCGAATGACCAGGATCGCCAGGATCGCAATGACGATCCAGATGATGACCGGCATCGGCAGGTTCAGGAACGAGCCGGAACCGACGAAGATCAGTTCGGGCTTGTCGTTGAAAGTCAGAATGACGCCTTCGGTGATGAGCTGGGCGATGCCTCGGCCGGCCACCATCAGGATCAGCGTGGCGATGATCGGCTGAATGTCCAGCAGGGCGACCAGAGCGCCGTTCCAGATGCCGCAGACGAGGCCGACGAACAGCGCTCCGGCGAGCGTCGCAGGAAGCGAGTAGCCGGAGGTGATCAGCGACGCCGCGACGGCGCCGACGATGGCCATTACGGCACCGACGGAAAGATCGATGCCCTTGGTCGCGATCACCAGCGTCATGCCGATGGCCAGAAGGGTGACCGGCGCGCCGCGGTTGAGCACGTCGATCAGCGAACCGTAGAGGCGGCCGTTCTGGATCTCGATGGAAAAGAAGCCCGGCGAAATGATCGCGTTGAGCGCAAGGATCACCGCCAGGACGATAATCTGGGGTGTCCGCTCACGGACGATGGTAGGAACGGCCATTACGCTGCCTCCCCGGTCGCGCCATGCGAAGCGATGGCCTTCATGATTTGGTCGGTGGAAATCTCCTCGCCGGTCAGCTCGCTGACCATCTTGCGGTCTCTCAGCACGATGATGCGGGAGGAATAGCCGACGAGTTCGCCGAGTTCCGACGAGATGACCAGAAGGGCCATCCCGCGCTCGCAGAGATCGATGATCAGGCGAATGATCTCGGCATGGGCGCCGACGTCGATGCCGCGGGTCGGCTCATCGAGGATGAGGAAGCGCGGATTGGTTGCGAGCCAGCGGGCCAGCAGGACCTTTTGCTGATTGCCGCCGGACAGGAACTTGATCGGCTTCTCGCGGTCGGACGTGCGGATGTCCAGGGCGGCGATGTAGCGATCGGCAAGCGCCTCCTGCTCGGAGCGGGAGAGGGGACGCATCCAGCCGCGCTGAGCCTGAAGCGCGAAGATGATGTTCTCGCGCACCGACAGGTCGCCGACGATGCCGTCGGTCTTGCGGTCCTCCGGACAGAAGGCGAAGCCCTGAGCGATTGCCTTGCGCGGCGAGGACATGTTGACCGGCGTGCCGGCGACGCTGATGGTGCCGCTGTCGGCGCGCTCGATGCCGAACACGAGCTGTGCCGTTTCCGTGCGGCCGGAGCCGAGGAGACCGGCGATGCCGACCACTTCGCCCTGGCGGATGTCGAGGTCGATCGGATCGACGTTTCCGCGCTTGCCAAGCCCGCGTAGCGAGACCAGCGGTTCGGTCTTGGCCGTGTTGGGGTCGATCGTACGCTTGATGTCGGCTTCGAGCTGGCGGCCCAGCATCATGGAGACCAGCTTCAAGCGATCGAGACCGGCTACAGGCACGGTATCGATCAGCCGGCCGTTGCGCAGCACCGTAATGGTGTCAGCGATCTCGTAGACCTGATCGAGGAAATGGCTGATGAAGATGATGCCCATGCCGCGCGCACGAAGCTGGCGGACCACGGCGAACAGCATTTCCACTTCGTGGGCGTCGAGGCTGGCGGTCGGTTCGTCCAGCACGAGCACCTTGCCGGAAATGTCGACCGCGCGGGCGATGGCGACAACCTGCTGGATGGCGACCGAGAAGTTGGCGAGCGGTGCTGTGACGTCGATACCGAGGCCATAGGTGTCGAGGATGGCGCGCGAGCGGCGGTTCATCTCACGCACATCGGTCAGGCCGAAACGCTTGGGCTCGCGTCCAAGGAAAAGGTTCTCGGCCACCGTGAGGTTGGTCAGAAGGTTGACCTCCTGATAGACGGTGCCGATGCCAAGCTTCTGGGCGTCGACGACGTCGCGCGGATAGATGGGCGTTCCTTCGAGCAGGACCTCGCCCTCGTCGCGGCGGTAGGCACCCGTGATGATCTTGATAAGCGTCGATTTGCCCGCGCCGTTCTCGCCGAGAAGAGCGTGCACTTCACCGGCCTGAAGCGTGAAGTCGACATTTTCGAGCGCGGATACGCCAAGAAAGGCCTTGCTGACTCCGCGCACGGATAGCAGGGGCTGAGCGTTCGCCATGATAGCTGGTCCAACTATTGCCGATCAAAGAAACGGGCCGCCCTCCGATGCGACGGCCTCACCCCGAGGGACAAGCCCGCCGACAGCCGGAAAAAGCGGCCCGGCAATAAAGGGGAACGCCGCCCATTACGAAAAGGGGCGGCGCTCCGGGACGGTATCAGTAACCGAGGCCCTTCTTCTCGTCGTAGACCTTCTGCGGGTCATCAGCCGGCGTGTAGAGCTTGGACTCGGTCTGGATCCACTTGGCGGGCTCCTTCTTGTCCTTGAGATAGGCGTCAAGGGCATCGAAGGCCGGGCCGGCCATGTTCGGGGTCAGTTCGACGGTGGCGTTGGCTTCACCGGCGACGAAGGCCTGGAAGATATCCGGAACGGCGTCGACGGAGACGACGAGGATGTCTTTGCCCGGCTTCAGGCCAGCTTCCTTGATCGCCTGGATGGCGCCGACGGCCATGTCGTCATTGTGGGCGTAAAGAGCGCAGATGTTCTTGCCGCCGCCTTCAGCCTTGATGAAGCTTTCCATGACTTCCTTACCCTTGGTGCGGGTGAAGTCACCGGTCTGGCTGCGGATGATCTTCAGGTTGGCGTGGCTGGCGATAGCCTCGTCAAAGCCCTTCTTGCGGTTGATGGCCGGCGACGAGCCCGTCGTGCCCTGGAGCTCGACGATGTTGCACGGCTTGTCGCCGACTTCCTTCACGAGCCAATCGCCGGCAACCTTGCCTTCGAAGACCGTGTCGGACGTGACGGCGGTGAGATAGAGGTCCTGGGGAGCATCGACGGTACGGTCGAGCAGGATCACCGGAATATTGGCTTCCTTGGCTTCCTTGAGGACGGCATCCCAACCGGTGGCGACCACCGGAGCGATCAGGATCGCGTCAACGCCCTGGGCGATGAACGAACGAACGGCCTTGATCTGGTTTTCCTGCTTCTGCTGGGCGTCGGCGAACTTCAGGTCGATGCCGCGCTTCTGAGCTTCGAGCTTGGTAACGCTCGTCTCGGCAGCGCGCCAGCCGGATTCCGAACCGATCTGCGAGAAGCCAACGGTCAGCGCAAAGGCAGACGAAACGGAAAGAGCCGTCGCAAAGGCGGTCGCGGCGAGCAAGTTAAGAGTGCGCATTCTCTCCTCCACATTTTATCCGGGAGCGGCCGAAGGCCTTATCACTCCCCGGACGCCGGCCTCCACACCGGCTAGGGACAAGTTAACCCAGTGGGCATTTTAGCAAAAGAGACAAATCAGTCTCCTTCATGGAAGATTCTGCTGATCCGCATGAATTTGAGACCTATACTAAGGTATAATATCCGGGTCTGGATTTGGGTTTTTAAGGGCTCTTCTGGCAAAATACCGGCGATATGATCGTCCAATCCAATGATGATCGACTTGTTCCGCTTTTCAACTTTTGATGTTGAATCGATTTCTTAAGTATGACAAATAAATCGAGATACGACCAATTGTCTTGAAAAGTCTGGGGCATTGCCATCAGGGAGCAAGCGGCGCCCGATCTCAGATTCGATTCTTCGCGGTCCGACAGACGAGACGACCCCATATTCTCACCGCATATGATGCCGTCTTGTGGAAACGGGCACTGTCGATGGATTTGGTTCCCGCAGGCGAGGCCTTGCGCCTTTCGGCCAAGGTTTCCGTCCATGTCGTCCGACCGGATGAGCCGTCGTCGCTCGGCGCTCAGCCCGCCCATGGCCCGCAAGCCCCGAACACCTCGATGAAGCCGGCCTTCAATGCCGTGTCCGCATCTTCCATGGTCACTGGAAGCCCCAGATCGACAAGGCTCGTCACGCCATGCCCCCGGATGCCGCAAGGTACGATTCCGGCGAAATGGCTGAGGTCCGGTTCGACGTTGAGGCTTATCCCGTGGAAGGTGACCCAGCGACGGACGCGGATGCCGATGGCGGCGATCTTGTCCTCCGCGCCGTCTCCCTTGTCCGGGCGGCGAACCCAGACCCCGACCCGGTCCTCGCGCGTTTCGCCCCGAACGTTGAACGCGGCCAACGCGCCGATGATCCAGCGTTCCAGCGCCGCGACGAAGGCCCTCACATCCTTGCCGCGACGATCGAGGTCGAGCATCACGTAGGCCACCCGCTGACCTGGGCCATGATAGGTGTACTGTCCGCCGCGCCCGGTCTGATGGACCGGAAACAGGTCGGGCTCGACAAGGTCGCTCGGGTCGGCGCTGGTTCCGGCGGTGTAGAGGGGAGGGTGTTCGACCAGCCAGACGAGTTCGGCGGCCCGTCCCTCGGCAATGGCGGCGACACGCTCTTCCATGAAGGCGACGCCGGCCTCGTAATCGACGAGCCCAGGCTCGATACGCCACTCGACTGAGGGGGAACCGGGGGCGGAGCGCATGTCCGTCCTGATTTCGGATCGTTCGTTAACCATTCGGTAACCTTATGCCGCAAACACTCACTTGACGGATGATACGTCGGTTTGCCGCTTCGTGCTCGAGGTGACGCCGGTGGTCGTCGAAGCACCCGCCGACGGCGAGACGGAAGATAGGACCGATGGCCAGTTTGGAGAAGATCAAAGTCGAGATCTCTGTCGTGCTTGGTGGGCAGACCATGCCGATTCACCAGCTGTTGCGCATGGGGCGCGGCGCGGTGATCGAGCTGGACCATTCCGCCGACGACGACGTCGATATCCTCGCCAACAATCTACCGGTTGCGAAGGGGCAGGTGGTACTGAAGGGCGACCGCGTGACTGTTTCGATCACGGAGGTGCTGGCGCGCCCCGCCTCCTATCGCCGCCTCGACGACGTCGTGAAGATCTGAGTATTTTTCCCGGAATCTCGCGGTTTTTCCGATGCTGGCAAAATTCTTCTTGCCTCCCTCTTGTGCCCCGGAGAATCTCTTGCTAGATACCCGGCGCCGGCCCGGAAGGGGTGGCAACTACCAAGATGCGGTCGTGGCGGAATTGGTAGACGCGCAGCGTTGAGGTCGCTGTGTCGCAAGACGTGGAAGTTCGAGTCTTCTCGACCGCACCAAACAAATAAGCCAGGCTCGTAAGTGCCTGGTTTTTTTGTATCTTTCTTCAAGGTGCGGGGCACTTCCGAGAGGGTGCGGGGATAGACTATTCCCGATCCGTTCCCGTGAGTTTGTCGATGGCTCCTTTGGCCAGCCTGCGCCTATCTGCCGACCTCGTATAGAGGGACGCCATAGCGCCTCCCTGCCAGCCGAAAAGGGCTTCCAGCTCCGCCACAGTAGCCCCTGCGTTAGCCGCCCTGGTGGCCCCGATCTTCCGCACCCCGTGGGCCGATTTGGACACCTTGGCCGCATTGCAGGCCTCGCGGAACATGTTGCCGAAGCTCTCCTTGGTAAGCGGGTTGCCTCTGTCGCCGCAGATGAACGTGAGCTCGCCGCAGGGTCCGGCGTCGAGCGTCGTTTGCAACACCGGCAGAATCGGGATTGTGACCTCGGTGTTGTAGCGGCTCTTTTCGGTCCTCAGACTGGCGACCCCATCTCTCACATGCTGCCTGCCGAGTCGCACGGCGTCGCCTCGGCGCAAGCCGGTGTAGAGCAGGACATCGAGCCAAACGCGCTCCTTGGTGCCGATCGGCCACTTGGCCTGATATCGGGCGACGTCGTCCTCATCCCAGACAGCGAATCCTTGCCCCTTGGGGCGCTTCGGATAGCTGATCCCGGCGGTCGGATCGTTTTCCAATAGACCGATGTCTACGGCCCAACGGAACAGCCCGCGCATAGCGTCCAGGAAGTTTCTTGCCTGGGATGTCCAAGGGTGTTCATGGCCAGTATCCGCGAACACGGCTTGGAAGGGAAAACCGCGCTCCAACGCCAAAAGATAGGTCGCTGTTGAGTCCCTACCGCCGGAGACGGACACAACGGATGCGATACTCATGGCTCCCTCCCGTGGAAGGTAACGCCGTGGTTGGAGCCGAACGCTTCGATGAGCGCCATGAAGTCGCCCATCTCACCTTTCGAGAGGTCCGACGAGGAACGGCCGAGGTTGACGAACCCTTTGCCTTCGATGTTCGGGACGAAGCGGATTTCGGAGTTCAGGGCGTCGAGGAAGAGAAGCTTCCAGTCGTCGGGCGAAAGCTTCTGGCCGTGCCAGGGGAGCTGTTGGGCAACATCGGTGAGCATGGCCCACATGCGGGCGTTCTGGTCGAGCGTCCGTTGAGGCGCCTTGAACTCCACGCGGGTTTCCGGCGGGGCCTTCTTGATCCACTCGATTGCCCTGAGGCGGATCACGTCGTTAGCCAGGACGAGGAGGGCGCGCGACATCACGCCTCCTCGGTCAGCCAGTTCGCATCGAACCGGCGGGCGATGGCGAGCGCGACAGCCCGGTCCTCGGTGTCGGCGCAAATGCGATCTACATCGAAGTCGGCCCACACTTGGGCGACTTCGCCGTCTTGCATCGCGGCTTCAAGCAGCTCGAACCATGTGACCGGCGGACGCGGCGCTTCAGGTGTCGGCTCGGGCTTGGCATCGATGACCGGCGCGGGTGGTGCCGGCGGGGCCTTGATGGCCGTCTCGTCGGCTTTCTCGGGGGAGCGGTCCCATTCGTCAGGATCGATGATGCCGGCGAAGCCGAAGGCGTAGCGGGCCGCCTGGATCATCGCCTTGTGGCGGAGCATGCGCCGGGGCCACTGGCGCCACGTATCGGTGTTCCGTACGCACTCGGCCATCCTCGAAAACGGGCGCCTCAGTTCATGAGAAGGAGTTATATCCTTTTTACGGGATATAGCAATACCAAATATCCTTTTTTGGAGATAATTTCTGATCCCTAGATGGTATGCCTACCGCTTGGGAATCTGCACAGGAATGATGGGCGCTCCGGCTGGTTCCATTGAGCGTACTGCTTGTACAGCAGGTATGTTCGCGTTACGTTCCATATCCACATACACGAAATGAGGACGGAATGCTCGCTAGAGAGGTTGTTTTTGTCTTGAGGAGTCTCTCTAGAAACGAGCTTCTAGCGTTGGCTGAGGCCCTCAAGGCCGCTGCAATCCGCGCAGAAGAGAGATCATTCCCGCACGCGCTTCCGGCGACGCGTTTTCCAGAAGCTTCAGAATCTCCTCCTGTTCGGCAGAAATATCAAAGCCATACAGGATATAAGACACGCTAACCCCCAGCTCTTGGCAGATGCCAATGAGGTTGTCGATCGTTGGGTCGCGCCCTTCCGATAAAATGGAGTGAACATATCCGGGGCCGTTTCCCGCCTTCAGAGAAACGTCCCGCTTGGTTCGATCCTTGTCTTTGATCACCTGGGCGAGTCGGTCTCGCCAATCCGTTTCGTTCATGTTGGCAATATGGGCTAAACTCAGAGGATATGCACGGCTGCAAAAAAGGACGTTGATTATATCCTTGATAAAGGATATTCCGATCTTATGTCCCAAGAACGAACCGACATCCTCTCGGACATTGAGGAATTCCTGTCCGAAACGAACATGGGCGCCTCCTACTTTGGCAAGGCCTCGATGGGGTCCTCGGAGTTGGTCAAGCGACTCCGGAGAGGCGGGCGAATGTGGCCAGAAAACGAGGCCAAGGTTCGCGCCTTTATGGAGCTGCGGAGAAGCCACGAACGCACAGCACGAACTGCCAATCTAGCGCCTCGCGCGGCAGCACCTTCTGACGAGAACATGCCCGAAGTGTTAGTGCGCGGAAACAGGAAAGCCGCGTCCGATTTCCCACATGCATCGGAACCATCATGAACGACATCCAAGTCCTGATGATCTTTGGTGCCTTTCACTTGGCCGTGCTCGTCATCGGGACAATAGCAGCTATCGAAACCTCTCTTCGCTTAAGGGCCTTGGCCGAGTTGGTCGATGTTGTTCTCACGCACACTGCTGTGATTTGCGCAGAACTGGCTGTTGTACGCAGCCAACACTCAAACTGTGAAGCATTTGTGCCTATGGGGCCACACATTACTCCGACAGGTAGAGAAGAGGCGGCCCCAACCTCATCCGGCATGGCTATGCCGCCCACAAGCACAACAACCTCACTTCGCTCAGAGGGGGCATAAATGCTTGTTGTTAATGCGCTTTCTTTTCTATCAACCCGGATATCCTGTATCCAAAAGCCTTCCATGCCGGATGGCATGAAGCGAATAGTCAAGGCGGTCCAGCCGTTCGATTGGCCTGTGGCTTCGACAATCATTCTTGGCCGCGTGGCGCGTTCATTTTCTCTCTTATCAAGAATTCTATCGACACGACTCCACACCCCGAGAGCAGTGCCGATCAATCCAAATACAAGACCGGCTCCCGCCGTAACTGTGGTGAGATCTAGAGTCACTTGGGCCCCCCCTTTCTGCTCTCCGCCGATCTGGTTCCACGTCGGCGTCGCTCACCTGATTTCGGTGCCAGCGCTTTCCTAGAGCACCCATCAAAAGTTGCGGCGACACACATACACCCCTCTTTCTGCCACGGAATCATGATGAACGACATCCCGATCAAGTCAGCCCTCAAACGCCAGATCGCGGCTCTCGGGGGACTGGAAGCCGCCGCCGAGCTGACAGGCATCAGCAAGAGCCATATTCAGCGCCTCGCCGACATCAACGCTCGCGATCGCGTCACACTCGCTGATGCCGCCAAGATCGATGAGATTGCAGGCGATCCGGTGATCCTTCGCGTGGTCGCCGCCGCGCTTGGTTACAGACTCGACGCATTGGCGACCGACGAACGCGGAACCAACCTTCGCCGTGATGCGAACACCTTGATTATCAAGACGGCCGAGCTCGGCTCCGCAGTGAGTGAGGCACTTGAGGACGGCATCATTTCCGACAACGAGGTCGTGCTGCTCACCAAGATGCTCATCGACCTGCAGGCCCGCAATTCCGAGCTGCTCAAAGCGTTGCAGGGAAGGCGGACCGGATGAAACACGCGTGGCTAGCCATGCCCGTAATCGCTCCCCGAAACGACGGCACTACCAACGCGACCACGTCGCTTAGGGCAAACGGTAACGCTGTCGTTTCGGGGAATGCGACCCGACGAGGGCAGGGCAAGGCCATCGCAGCCGCAATAGAGCCGAGATTGACCCGGTGATCTCCTCGGTCGCCGCCCACATGGATCTGGTTCGGCTCCTCTACATCGAGGAGCGCGATCACATCCAGAACATCCGCTCGGCCGCTGCCCGACACGGCAACAGCCTTGAGGTGAGGGCAGCGCGGGCAAGCCTCGGAACGATCTCGGTCAAAGAACACCGGCTCGAAGCACTGGCGAGCCTGGGCAAATTCCTTTCGGAACTGGAGGCGGATGTGAAGACGCGGCCAAGCGAGGGCGACCAATGAGCATCGCCCGCCTGATCGAAGACATGGCCGCCGCTGGTGCTCCCATCAGTGCCATCGTCATGGCCGTTCGCGAGATCGAGGAAAGAGACGCGGTCGACGCCGAGCGCCGCGCCAAAGCGGCCGAACGCAAGCGCCGGGAGCGTGACCGTAGGCGTGACAGTCACGCGACAGTCACAGGACAGTCACGCGACACCCCCCATTCCCCCCCGCTTTCCCCCACACCCCCTAACACCCCCCCTATATCCCCCCAGACTACACCGGACGAGACGCGCGACGCGGCGCCCGAGCCTGAGCCGATCTCGGAACCGGATTACGAAACGCTCGGTCGGGAACTGGCAAATGCCGGGGGTAGGGCGCTGGTCAATCCAGCCGCGGCGCCGGGGCTCCTCGTCCTGTCCGATCCGATGAACTGGATCCGCAACGGCTGCGACCTCCAGGCCGACATTCTCCCAGCCATCCGAGCCCGATGTAGCAGGGCGCGACCGTCGAGCATCCGTTCCTGGAACTACTTCACCGAAGCCGTCTACCAAGCCCGCGACAACCGCCTGAAGCCCGCGCCGGAGCCGAACAATGTCCAACCGTCCCGCACTTCCCACCCCGCAGCTGCTTCACCCCACGACGTTCTCGTTGCCGCCCTCGCTGGTCGAGCTGGAACGCACCTTGAGGCCCGAAGACGCGGCGAGCCGGACCCCGACGCTGAGCCGGGCGCTTACGACGGCCGAACGATCGATCTTGTCGCGGTTGGTCGATGAGGTCGCGCCGCTTGCCGAAGCCAAGCCCGATCCGGTCACCGCGCTTCGAGAGGTCGCCCGGCTCCTCATGGCATTCCCTGCATCGAACATAAGCGTACCGGCGGAGTTGCGGTTCTCAGTAGTAGTGATCAGTCGCCCGTCGATGGTGGTCTGTCGCGTTTCGACCTGATCGAACGTGCCATCGCCGTTGACATCGCGCTCATACTTCACAAGCCGCTTGTCGTCCGACGTCGTGGTCGTCGTCGCCTCGATCAGCAGGCCCGCAGTGTTGCGAACCTCGTTCCGCTCGATGGTCGAACCGTCGGCCAGCGTCCGGGTCGTTCGGGTGGCCTTGCGGCCATCGACGCCAGCAATGGCCGAAGTGTCCTCGATCGTCACGGTACGTCCGTCGGCGCTGGTCGTCGTGACGGTGCTGGAAAGAGCCGCCGTGCCGACCTTGCTGATGCTGGTTACCGTGGTGGAACCGTCGGCATTCAGCACCTTGGTGGTCTGCGTGGTCTGGTCCGTCGTGCCGTCGCCGTTATTGTCGAGCGACAGTGTCGACGTCAGGCGATTTGCCGATTCGACGAGCGTCGACGATCTGGTAACCGCCGAACCCGACTTCCAGGTGTCAGTCGTCCTGCGGGTGCCATCGGCGTCGAGCGTCACCTTGTTCTCGTGCGTCAGACCATAGGTACCGCCGCCGGTATCGTCGAAGGATGTCGTCCGGGAAAGACCGTTGCCCGACGTCACGTCTTGCGTCCGCGACTTGACCTGCCAGGAGCCGTTCATGACGCTCTCGACCGTGGTCGCGGTCGTGCTGCCGTCGGCGTTGAGGACGGTCGTCTCCACGAGCTGCTTTTCGGCGGCACCATTGCCGTCGGCATCGAACAGAGTGGTCTTCACCAAGCGATTGGCGCTGAGCGTCACCGTTTTGCGGCTCGCCAGCGTCGTGCCATTGGCCTGGAACTGCGAGGACACTTCTGTGGCCGTCCCGTCGTCGGCCAGCGCGGTGACGACCGTCTGGTCCGTCTTACCGTCTCCGTTGACGTCGCGCACCACCGACACCGTGTTGCCGTTGCCCGACGTGGTCGTCGTCACCTTGCTCTCGACCGAGGAATCGGCCTTGCGGTAGGTGCTGGTTTCCGTCTTGTCGCCGTTCGCGGCGATCACCGTTGCCTGCTCGACGCTGCCGAGCCGGGCGCCAGCCCCATCCGTCCAGATGATCGACGAGGTCAACCCGTTGGCGCTGACGGTGCTCGTCGACCTTTCCGTCAGAGTGGATGTCCCCGAGTATTCGGAAGATGTGGTTGTTTTGGCCCCATCGGCGCCGATGGCCGTCACCTGACTGCGCGTTCGATCCACCGTGCCATCGTTGTTGGAATCGATGCTGGTCGTCACCGTCAGCCCATCGGCCGATGTGAGCGTGACGACACTGCTCTGCGGAGAACCGGCCGCGTTGAACTCCTTGACTGTCACCTTGGCTGAGCCGTCGACCAATATCTCCTTGACGCTCGACAGGTCGGTCTGGCCGTTGCCATCGAGGTCGACTGTCGTGGTCGCGGTCAACGCGTTGGCGGTCGTCGTCGTAACATACGAGCCGATCAAGGTGTTGTTGGCCGACTTGACGGTCTTTGTCACCACCGTTGAGCCATCTGCATTCAGCGACGTGGTCTCCGCCGTCGTCCGGTCGGTGGTCGTGTTTCCATCGATGTCGTCAACGATGGTCTTGGACAATCCGTTGCCACTGACTGTCACCGTCGACTTCGACACCAGCGACGTGCCGTTGTTCGCCGAAGTCACGGTCTTCGTTGAACCGTCGGCGGAGAAGGTCGTGTCGGAGGTGACCGTTTCGTCGGCCGTACCGTCACCGTTTCTGTCTCGCGACCCGGTTGTGGTGAAGCCGTCGCCGGCCACCCACGTCTTTTCGGAGACCAGCAGCGCGCCGGAGCGAGCATAACTGGACACGGTGCGCGTGGAGCTGCCGTCCGTGGACAGGCTGGTCGAATCCGTCACCTTGCGATCGATGGTGCCATCGCCGTCGGCATCCGTCTCGGTGGTCACGACGAGGCCATTGGCGCTCGTTTTGGCCGTCACGCGGCTCTGGAGCACGCCCGTGTCGGTTAGGTCACGCTGCTCGACAGTGGTGCTGCCGTCGGTCGCGACCGTCGTCGTCTGCTTGCCATCGAGCTTGCCGTCACCGTCAGCGTCGATGTCGGTGATGACGCTGCGGCGGTCGGCGCTGATGGTCGTGGTGGACTTGGAGAGCAGCGTATTGTTGCCGCTCCGCGCTTCCACCGTCTTCACTTGGCTCGCATCGGCGTTGACCACCGTGACAGAGGAAGCCGAGGCATCCACCGCGCCGTCGCCGTTGATGTCGCGGGTCACCGACTGTGTCAATCCGTTGGCGCTGATGTTGGTGACCGTGCGGTCGATAAGCGCATTGTTGCGCGCGCGTCGTTCCACCGTCTCGGTTGAAGAGCCGTCCGAGTTCTTGACAGTCGTGTCGATGCCGACCTCGGCGATTTCGAATGCACCGGATACGAATCGACCGGTTTCGGTTCGCGTCGATCGCCCATCGGCCGAAGTGGTCTTGACGGCCCTGAGCACACTCGTGCCATTGCTGGCATAATCGGTCGTCGTCTCGATGACCTGACTCGAAGCGGATTTGGCCACAGTCACCGTCCGATCGGTCGCCCCGTCGCCGTTGGCATCGGTCGTTGTGGTGCGCGTCAGCCCGTCCGCATTACGCACCGTCGTGGTCTTCGACAGAAGCGTGCCGTTGGCGCTTTTCGTCGAGAACACCTGCGTGCGCGTACCGTCGGCCGCGACCGTGGTGACATCCGAACTGGTCCGGTCAAAAGCGCTATCCGAGTTGAGGTCCGATGAGGAGGTTTTCGTCAGGCCATCGCGGCTGGTCGTCGTTACCGTCTTGCCAATGGCACCGCCGCTGCGGGCCGTCCTGGTTTCCGTCACGGTCGCCGTTCCCGCCGTGTCCCGTACCGTCGACGATGCGACGTTGAGATCGACAAGGCCGTCGCCATCGCTGTCGATCGTCTCTGTCCGCGACTGTCCGTCGGCGGAAATGCTCGTCACCGTCTTGGCCAGCAGCGCGCCCGTCCCAGCGTTGACGCTTTCGGTCTCGACGCGGCTGCCATTGCTGTTGATCACCGTCTGATCGCTTGTCGTGCGCTCCGTCGTGCCGTTGCCGTCCAGATCGAAGGCAACGGACCGGAGCAGACGGTCGGCGCTCATGGTCGTCGTGGTCTTGGCAATGGTCGAGGCACTCGGCGCCAAGGCAGCCAGCGTGACGACCAGCGAGTTGTCGGTGCCGGTCACCTGCGTCTCGCGCTCGGTGGTCCAGCCGCCGCCGCGCTTGTCGCGATCGATGGTGATGGTCTTGCGGTCGGCGCTGGTCGCGGTGGTGATCTTGTCGATCAGCACGCCGGCCGCCGTCTTGTTGGTCTCGACGCGCTGGCGCGAGCCGTCGGCATTCACCGTCGTCACGTCCGTCAGCACGCGATCGATGACACCATCTCCATTGGAATCAAACCTGGTCGTCACGCCGAGGCCATCGGCCGTCGTCGTCCGCACGATCTCCTCGGCGAGCGAACCGTCACTGGTCAGCGCCTTGCTGGTCACTGTGACCGCGCCGGCCCCGTCCGTCGAGGATGTGGTGCTGACGGCATAGCCGCGACTATCGACCATCAGCGTTGCCGTCGCTGCCTGCCCGGTGCTGCCGTCCGTCTTGGTGTAGCTCGTCACGCCGTCGATCGAGGAACCATCGGAGAGAGCGATGCGCGTTTCGTCGGTCGTCAGCTTGATCGAGCGGATGCCCAGCTCGGCCATGGTCTTCGCCACCGTCGTGCCGTCGGGGCGCGTCACCATCACCTTGAACTTCGACCAGTCGGCGTCGGAGGCATCGAGCACACCGTTCTTGTCGGTGTCGAACACCTGCCTCAGCGCCTCAATGTCACTGTCGGCGGTGGGGTCCCAGTCGGTAAAGATCACTTCCTTGCGGTTCGAGATGACGCCGTCGCCGTCGGCGTCGACCATCAGCACGCCGTCACCGGCTCCAGCCCAGGCAGTGCGATGCTTGTAGCCATCGCCGCCGATGTCGAAGTAGACGCTCGACTGGTCGAGCCGCGTCACGTCAAAGCCGTCGCCATCGAGATCAAGCAAGACGGGATGGCCCTTGCCGGAACTGCCGCCGGATGAGCCACTGCCAGATGAACTTGGAGATGAGGAGCTATTGGAGCCGGAGCCGCCGCTGCCCTTACCGGACGAGCCGCTGCTGGAGGAGCCACTACCGGAGGTCTGACCGGAAGGCGCAGTGTTGGCACTGGAGCCACTACCCTTGCCGGATGAGCCGGAGGTCGAGGACGACTGGGTTTTCTGCTGCTTGGCGGCCGCCTCTTTGGCGGCATTATAAGCATTCTCGGCCGTGCGGCTCGTTGACCAATCGGAGGTCCCGAGGCCTGCTGCGCGGGCCTCACCCATGCCGGCCGCCATCGCGTCTTTGTACGACTTGCCGGCAGCAACCGCGGCCGTCACCGCCGCTTCCACGCGACTATTCGCAGTGGCCCTGTCGCCACCATGCGACGAAATGTAACTGTCATAGGTCTGGCGATCGAGCGAGATCGCGCGGCCCGAGGTCGAGTAGGAGACCAAGCCGCCGCCACTGGTGCTACTATTTGAGCCTTTGGTGACGCCCGAGCCGCTGGACCCGCCAAGCTCCTCAACACCAAGCGATCCCTTGCCAAGCGCAATGGCGTAGTCTTCCGGGACGCCATGCCGAATTGCCGCTTCGGTCACGGCGACATCCTTCTTTTCCTTGGTGGACTCATGTGTCCACGGATTAGAGGTGTTGTGAACGCGGACGCCACCAGCCACGTAGGTGTGTAGATCCTCGACTTCGAAGTTGTAGGTGGCCCAGCCTTCAACGACGATGGGCGACAGGGCGAGGCCGCCAACGACTGGCGTCTCAAGCTTGCTGGCGCGCTCGTATAGGTGGGCGGTCTCGGCGGAATAGACGATGCGCCGGGCGGAAACGCGTTGCAGCTGACCGTCCGCAAGCACGATGGTCGCCTCATCGCCACCGCTGCGCTTAAGAATGTCTGCGATGGTGGGGAAGTTGCCGAACTCGTCCAGGAAGTGGTGGCCGGGTGTACAGGTTAACTCGCGGGAGGAGTCGTTCTCCTGCCAAGTTAGGACTACCCATTCAGTAGTGATGTTGTTAAATAAATGAGTGACTCGACGAGGAACTAGACTATTATATCTGTTTTCATTTCTTGAATCATACGCCAGAACTATATCTCCTGGCCTAATATCTCTAATATAGCATGTATTCCCGCCTTCAAGTTGAATAGATGTATCACCAGTGAAGCACTTGAGGAGGTCAGGCTGACTTGAATACATAACATCGGTATCGTGCGGAACAACATTAAGAATCCGTTTCATCTCTATTAAGCCGTCATACCAAGATGCGTAATGAGGGTCATTCGGCCCTGCGGTGCCGGGAACCGTCACATGCCTAAACTCATGAAGAAAAGAATATGGGTATTGTTTTACTTCGCCATAAAGCGGAGGAACTGCGATATATATCTTGTTTCCGACGGTCAGTCCACCAAGACGTGGATTTTCATAAAGCGCCTTTCCTGTTATTTTGTCGACTTCAACTAATCTAGGGGAGTTGGCCCTCATCGGGTCGGACGTTATTTCTACAGTTCTAGGTATTACATTTGAGATAGAATAAAGATCGACTATATGTTGGTTAATTCTATTAATAGGGTCCTGTAGTTGCTCCCTGACGTAAGATGGGACACTATCGTCAAACTTGAATTCGATCTGACTGACTTTATCTTTCCCAGTCATCGACTAAACTCCTCTACATAAACCTTAATCAAGCTATCTTCGCCAGATTTAAGAAAAAATAGACTAAGAAGAGTTTCGCCCATATCTGGCTGTCCGCTCTTATCGGACAAGTATGAATTTAGTTTTGATCTTCCTATATGAGGTTCATAATGTATTGAAACCCTGTATTTTTCGGAAAACATACTGTATATATCAGTACTTCCGATTTTTCTTCTGCAGAATGACGACGGTTTATTGTCTGTATTTATTACTCGATTGCCGTTTACAGAGATATAGTTGTCTCCAACATCTAAAATATACGGCAAAGAATCTGCGGTCGGGGTGGATGAGCAGTTTCCATAGTTGATATTTTTGTGCGATATGCACGCAGACAGAGTTATGCCTACCACCAATATAATTAGTAACTTTGATGGGAATTTCTCACAAACTTCGGCGCGTCGGGGAGCGTGCTTCTCTATATAGCCTGAGAGGCCTTTCGTTTTAGCTCTAGGGAACCACATATGCTCCTCCAATGAACTGCGCGCCCGAAGCTCTCATGAGCCTGTCCGTCGCCTTGAGATTCGATCCAGTGGTGACATGCACAAACGTGTGGCTAGCCCCCATCGACGCCGCCCATTGCTTCAATCCCGCTACCAGCGCGAGGAACACTTTCGCCCTACGCAGCGGCGGGCGTTCAAGATCCACGGCGATCACCTCGACGGTCGAGAACAGCGGCCCGTCGCTCAGCATGTAGCTATCGGCGCTGGCCCAGGCGACGCCTAGGACTTCGTCGTTCCAGACGGCGACAAGGCAGGCCATGCGCGGCGGGCGCGACAGGATCAACTGGAAATGCCGGTCGAGCTTCCAGTCGGAGAAGGGCTGGTTGCGAAACACCGTGGTGGCGTGGTGCTGCTTGAGGATGCGGCCGATGCTGTCGCGGTCGCGCGATTCGAGCAGCCGCACCCGGAGGCCCACTTCGTCGGGCGTTGGCCCCGACGGCGCGATATCGCCATCGACCGGCAGCCCGCCGACTGCCGTTTCCTTGTTGATGTCGTCCAAAATAGTCCCCTATCGCGGAGAGCATTTCATAATGCTGCGAAGGCAAACGCCGCTGGCGTTCTCATCCCCATGGTCACGCGATTGCCTGGACGGTATCGTAAAAATTGTGTATGTCAACGGTTGCCATATACAATTAGAAACGTACCAATGTGACGCATAATTCGCATATTAGTAGTGCGGCTCAACCTGAAGGCACGGCCCAACGCGTCAATTCTCCGAGTGCGCAAAGGCTTGGCGATTTAGCCGCCAAACGTGCCGGAGCGGCATCTTGAACGCGCCCGAACCGCGCCTCAACCCCGACAGCGGCATGGCGGCGCTTGCCGCCCTGGCCAGCCACCACCGTCTGCCATTCGACGAAGCCGGGTTGCGGCATCGGCTGGCTCTCGGCCGTGAACCGGTCGGGGATCGCGACCTGCTGCGTTCGGCGAAAATGACCGGCCTCAAGGCACGGCGTTTTACCATCAAGACCGGTGAGGACCTGATCAAGGCGCCGAGACCCTCCATCGTCGGCCTCGCCGACGGCAGTTATCGCATCCTGGTCGCCATTGAGGCGAGCCGCCTAAAACTGTTCGACCCGGCGACCCGCGCCCTGACAGAGATGGAGTCGGAGCGCTTTCTGGAAGAGACCTCCGGTAGCCTGATTCTCGTGACGCGGCGCCTCGCCAGCGTCGAGGAGCGGCTGGGGTTCGCGTGGCTGTGGGCATCACTGAAGAAGCACCGGATGGAGCTTTCATTCGTGCTGGCCGCCTCGCTGGTGATCCAACTGTTCGCGCTGGCGACGCCGCTGCTGTTCCAGATCGTCATCGACAAGGTGCTGGTCCACTATAGCCGGGCGACGCTGGTGACCGTCGTCGTCGCCATGGTGCTGCTGGTCGTCTTCCAGACGGTGACCGAATATCTCCGCACCCATCTTCTCACCCACACGGCGAGCCGCATCGACGTTGAGCTCGGCGCCGGGGTATTCAGCCATCTCATCAAGCTGCCCGTCTCCTACTTCGAAACGCGGGCAGCCGGGCAGACGGTGGCGCGGGTGCGCGAGCTCGACCGCATCCGTCAGTTCATCACCGGGCAAGCGTTGACCGCAGGGCTCGACGTGGTGTTCGCGCTGCTTCTGATCGCCTGCCTCTATCTCTATTCGACCACGCTGGCCATCATCGTCACGTTGACCGTGCCCGCCTACATCATCGTCGCGCTGGTCTTGCAGCCGATGCTGCACGCCAACACCGAGGAGCGCTTCCAGAAGGGCGCGCTCAGCCAACAGCACCTCGTCGAGACGGTGCTGGGCGTACAGACTTTGAAGTCAACGGCGTCCGAGCCGCAGAGCCAAGCCGACTGGGAGGACAGGCTCGCCGCCTTCGTCCATGCCTCTTTCCGGGGCGTACTGCTCTCCACCGTCGGCCAGTCGGCGATCCAGTGGATCAGTCGCAGCCTGTCGGCGCTGGTGCTGCTGTTCGGCGCCTGGGAGGTGATGGAAGGGCGGATGACGGTCGGCGGCCTCGTCGCCTTCAACATGATCATGTCTCAGGTGTCGGCGCCGGTGCTGCGCCTCTCCCAGCTTTGGCAGGAGTTCCAGCAGGTACGCGTCGCCGTCGATCGGCTGGGCGACGTGCTATCGCACCCCACCGAGCCCCGCCTTGGCGCCCTCGGCGCCCTGCCGCCGGCGCGCGGTCACATCCGCCTCTCCGAGGTCACCTTCCGCTATCGCGCCGACACCGCGCCGGTGATCGAGAATCTCTCCCTCGACATCGCGGCCGGCACGTCGATCGGCATCATCGGCCCGTCCGGTTCGGGCAAGTCGACGCTGTCCAAGCTCGTCCAGCGCCTCTACGTGCCGGAGCGCGGGCAGGTGCTGGTGGACGGCATCGACATCTCCCAGGTCGACCCGACTTGGCTGAGGCGGCAGGTCGGCGTGGTGCTGCAAGAGAACTTCCTGTTCAACCGCTCCATCCACGACAACATCGCGCTCGCCAATCCGGCCATGACGCGCCGTCAGGTGATGCGCGCCGCCGAGTTGGCCGGCGCCAGCGGCTTCATCGCCGAGTTGTCGGCGGGCTATGACACCATTCTTGAAGAGCGAGGCGCCAACCTCTCCGGCGGCCAGAGGCAGCGGCTCGCCATCGCGCGGGCGCTTGCCACCAATCCGCGCATTCTCATCCTCGACGAAGCGACCAGCGCCCTCGACTATGAGAGCGAAGAGGCCATCCAGGCCAACATGCGCGAGATCGCCAAGGGGCGCACGGTGATCATCATCGCCCACCGCCTTGCTGCCGTGACGCGCTGCGACCGCATCGTCACGCTGGCTCGTGGCAAGATCGCCGAGGACGGCGCGCCGCAGGACCTCGTCCGGACGAGCGAGGGCTTCTTTGCCCGCATGTTGCAGCACCAGAACCGGCAGGTGTTCCAGTCATGACCAGCCCGTCAGACGGGGCGCCGGGCGCGCCAACCTCTGCGCTGCCCAAGGTGTCGGCTCGCTATGTCGAGTTCCTGCCGGCCGCCGTAGAGATCGCGGCGCGGCCAACGCCCAAGGCGGTGGTCGGGCTGATCGCCATCATTGTCGCGGCGACCGGCGCCGCCATCGCCTGGAGTGCGTTCGCCCGCCTCGACGAGTTCACCAACGCGGTGGGACGAGTGCGCACCTCGGCGCCCGCTGCCTTGCTTCAGCCGATGGAGGCGGGCAGCGTGACGGAGATCACCGTCGAGAACGGCCAACGGGTAAAGGCTGGGCAGACGCTGGTGGTGCTCGACGACAAGGCGGTGCGAACGGAGCACGATGCCACCATGCTGGCACTGACCGCCTGGCGGGCCGAGCGCATCAGGCGGAAGGCGGCCATCGAGGCGGCGGTTTCCGGGAAACGTCCGGTCGACATCACCTTCGATCCCTCGGTCCCGACTGACGTCGCCGAACGCGAGCGAGCGAGCCTCAGAGCGTCGCTATCCGCCCTCGACGCCGCCACCGCCGCCAAGACGGCCGAGACGCAGGAGGCATCGGCGCGACGCGTCCGGGCCGAGGGTGTCAAGGCGGTACGCGAGAAGCTGATGGCGGTGCT
Organism: Pleomorphomonas sp. T1.2MG-36; assembly: GCF_950100655.1. NCBI lineage: Bacteria > Pseudomonadati > Pseudomonadota > Alphaproteobacteria > Hyphomicrobiales > Pleomorphomonadaceae > Pleomorphomonas > Pleomorphomonas sp. T1.2MG-36. The sequence continues at coordinate 195,508 of NZ_CATNLY010000001.1, read as the reverse complement.
GACCGAGCGGCAGGGCATGCAGGAAAAGCTGCTCGATTCCGCCGTCGGGTCGCGGGCAGCTGTGCTCGGCATCAACGATCAACTATTCCGGGTGGAGGCCGATCTCGTCGACACCGCCACCCAGCTCGCCGAGATCGATGCTGCCGTCGAGCGCATCACGCGCGAGAAAAAGCAACTGGTCGAGCAGTTCCTCGATGAGGAGACGCGTGGCATCCAGGCGGCAGAGCGGCAGATCGAACAACTCGACAAGCAGGCCGAAGGGCTGGCCGATCGCCTCAGCCACTTCGTGATCAAGGCGCCGATCGATGGCGTCGTCCAGCAGCTCGCGGTGACCTCGCCGGGACAGGTGGTGGCGGCCGGCCAGTCGATCGCGGTGGTGGTCCCCGAGGGCGGTCCGCTCCAGGTGGAGGCGCTGCTGCCTTCGGCCGACGTCGGCTTCGTGGCGATCGGCGATGAGGCCGTCATCAAGGCCGATGCCTTCCCGTTCATCCGACAGCGGATCGACCCTGCTTGAGCGGATCAACGGCGTGGTGCCGGCGCTGGTGACCAACCACAAAGGACCGGCGCGACCCGGTTACGTTCAGCCGGGCATGATGTGGATCGACGATTCCGGCTCGGAGTGGCAGCTCAACCTCTATGACGGTGCGAGCGACGTGGCGATTGCCGCGATCGACCCGGCCACCCATCAAGCCTTGAGCCAATGGGTGCCGGAGACGCGGACGATCGCCAGCGGCCTCGGCGTCAAGATCAACGGAGGTGAGAGCGCGACGCTTGCCGGGACCGTCACGGTGGGGCTCGACCTCGCTACACCGACGGAGACCATTGCCGGCGAGATCGGCAACAAACCGGTTGCGCCGGATGGCGTTCACGCTGCCATCGCGGCGGCTCTCGCGGGCTTCTCGGCGGGGGGCGTAAAAAATATCCGCCTGATCACGGCATCCGGAAACGTGACGCCATCGGCGGGCGTGACCAAGTGGGTCGCGTTTTTTGTCGATGGTGGGCAGGGCTGGGGGGCAATGGGCGCGGCCGGGGGCATGCTGACCCTCCGAAATGGCGCGGCCGGCGGTGCAGGCGGCATCCATGTCCTCAGCGTGAACGACGGAACATCCTACCCCGCAACCATCGGGGCGAGCGGCGGGGCGACGTCGCTCAGCGTTGGCGGAGTCTCAAAGACCACGAGCAACGGAGCCGTAGCCATACCAGCGGCCCCCGGCACGCAATCGTACAGCCCCGGGGTCTCCTACTCTGGCATGTCCGGTAGCGGAGGTGCCGGGCCTTTCGGCCTTGGCGCCGGTGGCGCCGGTGGGTCGGTTAATGGTGGCGGTCAGACGGGACCCGGAAATCCAGGCGTTGGCTACGGCAGCGGCGCAGGTGGTCAGGCCGCCGCCTCGGGCACATCATCCACCGCCCCTGCGGTCCTTGGTGGCCCTGGTTGCATCCTGATCTGGGAGTTCTGATCATGAAAACCGGATACATCATTGAGGCCGGCGTGGTGGTCAACGCCATCGTGCTGGATGACGATGCCGACCCGATCGAGTTCGGAGCAGTTCTCGGTCCGGAAGGGGTCGGCATCGGATGGACGGTCGATGGCGAGAGCTGGGCGCCGCAAGCCGGTCCGTCAGTGCCGCTCGAAGATCTCCGCGGTTCGGCGAAGGCCGCCGTGGATGCCTCCGCCGAGGCTTACCGCCTGACCTACATCACGCCGGGTGCCGGGCAAGCCATGGCCTACCAGCAGAAGCTCACGGAGGCGAAAGCCTATCTCGCCGACGCCAGCCTGACGGCCGCCGAGTGCCCGCACATCTTCGCGGAGGTCGGCATCACCGGGGCGACCGCCGAGGCCGTCGCCCGTGTGGTGACCGAGATGCATGCGGCTTGGCAGATCAAGAGTGCCGAGATCGAACGTCTTCGCCTCGAAGCCAAGGCGGCGATCGACGCGGCGGAGAGCGCCGAAGCCATCAGCGCGGCAGCGGTGATCGTCTGGCCGGAATAGCCCGCCACAACACCACCGAATGACCGATGCCCGCCGGTTGAGGTGGTTTTTGTGGGCATGGGGTTCGCCCCCTCGCGTCGGCTCGATGCAAAGGGCTCAGCTCCTCGTGCCCACATACATTCCCGTGTAGCCAAGTCCGTCACATAGGGACGCCGCGAACTCTACTGCTTCGCCATATGAGCTGAAGCTGTCGACCTTCTGCCCGGTGAATGAGACCAAGTATGTTCTGCGGCCTTGAACAATGCGACCGTAGCCAATCATCACCATCGTAAACACCATCCTTCTGCCCGTGTAGCTGCGGACGAGCCGATGATTCCACACCAAGGTTTCTGACACGCCCCGTTAACGGGAGAATTTCGCCATCAACCACCCTTCGGGGTGGTTTTTTTGTGAGGAGACAGCCCGTGACTATTGCTGAATTCGACCGCGCACTCGCCAAGGAACTCATCCTTGAGGGCGGCTTCGTAAACCACCCCAAAGACCCCGGCCGCGCCACCATGAAGGGCGTTACCCAAGCCGTCTATGACACCTATCGGAAATCGGTCGGCGCCGCCCGGCAGAGTGTCCGTTGCATCTCCGATGACGAGGTGAGGGCGATCTATCGAAGCCGCTACTGGAACCTCATCAAGGGCGACAGCCTGCCGCCTGGCGTCGGCTTCGTCGTCTTCGATGGCGCGGTCAACTCCGGCCCGGCGCAATCGGTGAAGTGGCTCCAGCGCGCGCTCGGCCTCGATCGTGTCGATGGCCTGATCGGGCCGCAGACGCTGCAAGCAGTCGCCGCCGTCAATGACCATGACGCGCTGATCGATCGCATCCTCAAGCTTCGCGACGCCTTCCTGAAGGCGCTCAAGACGTGGTCGACCTTCGGCAAGGGCTGGACGAACCGCCTCCGGCAGGTGCTCGCCGTGGGGCAGGCCTGGGCGCGCGGCTCGGTCGGTCCGGAAGTTGTCTATGACGCGGCCGGTGCTGCCAAGGCGCTTCCCTCCGACGCCAAGGCGGCGCCCTCGGCGGCGCTTGCCGATGCGGTGACCGGTGGCGGCGCGATCGGCGGCAGCGCCATCGTCGGCGCACTCCAGACGGCGCAAACGCAACTCACCCCGCTTGCCGCCGGCAGCGCGACCATCGGCAACATCGTCGCCGGCATCGTCGTGGTCTCGGCCGTGCTGACGATCGGCGGCGCCGTCTACGGCTGGTGGGCGCGTCGGCGCCGGGCTGAACTCGCCGAGGCCCTGGCGTGACCGGCCTTCTCGGCGCCGCCTTCGCCTTCGTCAAGAGCGACTGGCGGCTTCTCCTCCTCCTCGCGCTGGCGGCCGGGCTCGGCTTGGCCGCTTGGCGCATCTACGCGGCCGGCGCCGCGTCCGAGGTTGCCCGGCAGAATGCCAACGCCCTCGAAGCTCACCGGGAAAGGGTGGTGATTGATGAAAAGCTCGATCGGGCGACGATTGAGGATCTGTGTCGCCGTGCCGGCGGCGGCGCTGGCTGTCTCAGCCTGCAATCCGGCAACCAGCCGGCTCGGTGACGGGCTGAAGCTCGTCACGCCTCTTCAGCCGGCGGCGGCCGTCTGTCTCGCCGAGACCGACCCGGCCGCACTACGGCGAATCCTTGGCAATGACGAGATGATCAAGCGGTCGCGGTGACCGCTCGATCCTGGCGGCGGGGCAGGGCGCCCTGCCGTCCACTCACACAAAGCAGGGGGCTGACGTGGACGATACCCGCGACAAGGTGATCGCGCTTGAAGTGAAGGTCGAACAGATGGGGGAGGATATCCGGCGGCTCGCCGATGCAGTCGAACACCTCAATAGCCTGCTCGATCAGGCGAAAGGGGCAAAGCTGCTGCTCGGCCTTCTGCTGTTCATTGGTGGAGCGGTTTCGACCTACGCTCCAACACTGATCAAGTGGGCGATGGCGAGCAAGTGAGGCGCTGTCAGCCGAGAGACACGCTTCGTTCCCTGAGCCAAGCTGCCAAATTGCTCTCGCTGATTTCTCCTGCGGCAAGTTGCAGCCATGTGCTCAGAAGCTCGGCGTCGCCGACCTCCAGCTCTATGCCGTTGAGAAGCATGAAGGTTTCTGCGACGACAAGCGAGGTTCGCTTGTTGCCATCGGTGAACGGATGATCTCGCGCGATGCCGAAGGCATAGGAAGCGGCTAGAGCCGGAATGTCGGGCTCGGGTTCTGTGTAGGCAAGGAGGTGCTTCGGGCGCGCCAAAGCGGATTCCAGTAGCCCGTCATCCCTAAGCCCCACGGCGCCGCCATGTTCGGAAAGCTGCTCTTCATGAGCCGCGAGCACGACGGCCTTGCTCAACCAGATCACTGTCGACTTGGTTGCGTCGGTCACTTCGCCAACTCGCGGAGTACGTTGCGGCGCTTCTTCATCACCCGCCGGGCCGCTTCCATCTGCTCCTCGAACTCCGGCTCGTAGGGCGTGATCCGAAAGCCTCCTGGCGCTTCAGTTAAGTAGAGCGTGTCCCCCTGCTCGACATGAAGCCGCGTCATCACCTCCTTGGGGAATACGCTGCCGACCGAGTTGCCGACCTTGGTCAGCTTCAGAGCGAGAACCATAGAGTTCGAGCCTCATGTTATAACGATTGTTATTACAAGTAGCGAAACGAACTGCCGCTTGCAAGATCTGACCTACAGCGTGGCAACGTCCTGTTGCCCTGCCTCCGGCGCAATCCTTTCCAGCCACTGCCAGCCCGCCCACTGGTCGCCGAGCTGGCGCAAGTGCGTGTAGCGCCGGAGCGAGTTCCTGGAGTGATGCCCGGACACCGCGGCTACGTGGAGCACATTCATCCGCAACTCGAACAACCGGGACACGCCAACTCCGCTCTGCCGCAGGCCCTTCTGTCACTGAGGCCTGCCCAGCCCAACCGCAGATGACTCGCAGGCACTTTATCCTCTCCATCAACGACCGCCCGGAGGTGTTCGCAGGCTTCGAGATGGAGCGTGTGGGACTCCCCTTTTCATTGAGCAGCAAGGGGCAGACGGACGCAAAGCAGCTGATCATTACCGGCTAAATTGCGAGTCCATTTTGATGGCAAAAACTCGGAAAAGCGGGGAGGGGCAGGTCTAAATTCTCCCTTATGAATCAAAGCCTGATTTTTCCCCGCACTTTGAGATAAGTCCTTATGCCGTAATACATTTGGCACAATTCTCGACCGCACCATCTAAAAAAGCCAGACACTCGGTGTCTGGCTTTTTTGATTCAAAGATAAGCGGAGACGCTAGCTCGCCCGCAGCCCCGCCAGAACTTCCGAGACTTCCATCTTCAACTGGTCGATCTGCTCGCTCAGGCTCGACGCCGATCCCTTGACCTCGGTAGAGGCTTGCGAGGTTTCCCGTGCGGCCAAGGCCACTCCGGCGATATTGGAGTCGACCTCTCGCGTCGACTGGAAGGCAACGGCCACAGCTCTCGCGACCTCGGACGTAGCGGCTTCCTGCTCGGCCACGGCGGCGGCGATGCCGGTCGAGGTGCGCCCGATGTCGCGGACCTGGGCGGCGATCGTGCCGATTGCGTCGGCAGAGGTTCGGGTCGCCGACTGGATGGTCGCCGCTTGAGAGGATATCTCCGATGTGGCGCGGGCGGTCTGCTCGGCAAGCTGCTTCACTTCCTGCGCCACGACCGCGAAGCCTCGACCGGCCTCGCCGGCCCGAGCTGCCTCGATCGTCGCATTGAGAGCCAGCAAGTTGGTCCGGGCGGCGATATCGCTGATGAGAGTGACGACGTTTCCGATCTGGGCGGCGGATTCGGCAAGGCCAAGCACCCCTTTTGCCGTCGTATCGGCCATGGCCACCGCAGCGGTCGCTGCGTCCGTCGACACTTCCACCTGTCGCCCGATCTCCCGAACCGAGGCCGCGAGCTCTTCGGCGGCTCCAGCTGCCGATTGCACGCCGGAAGCCGCGAATCCGGCGGCCCGAACGACGGCCGCCGACTGACTGGACGTTTCCTCCGCTCCGGTCGCGAGCGTGTTGGCAGCCACTTCCAACTGCTGCCCCGCCGTGCCGAGCGCCGCCACGACGACGCCAATCGTCGCTTCGAACTTGTCGGCCAGATGAAGCATGTCGCGCGTCTTCTTCTCCGCCACCAGCCGCTTGGTCTGTTCCTGTTCGGCGCGCAGCAGACTGGCGTCCAGAAGGGCTGTCCGGAACTCGGATGTCGCCTGAAACAGCTCGCCGATTTCATCGTGTCGTTTCGGAACGACAATTTCATTTTCGAGATGGCCGCCCGCCAGCGACCGCGTGATGGCGGTCAATCTGGCCATTGGTTTTGCCAAGCCGAAATGGATCACCGCAGCCGTGACGCCTACAACGGCGAGGGTGGCGAACAGGGCCGTCAGTGCCAAGGCCAGCGACCAGTCTGCTTCTGCCAGTCGCTCCGCCGTCTGCGAGGAGATGTGTTCACCCAATGCGGACTGCACGCCGGCCAGCGCGTTGACCGCCTCGGTCGCTTGCGAGAACCAATCCGACGCGGGCAGGGGGGCGGGGGCGCCGCTCGTCAATGCGGAATAAACCGTCTGGCGCGTCGCCTCGAACCGGCCGAAGACAACCCCGTTGGCGTCTTCCGCGCGAGTCCGAACAGGCCCGCCGATCATCTCGAGACGGGAGAAGGCCGCATTCCAGGCCGACATCACGTGACCGCGGTATTCGGCCAGCTCGGCCAACTCCGCAGGGCTGGCTGCGCGGCCGGCCGAGAGTATGCCGTTGAGCTTGCCGCGTTCCCGGGCAACGTACTCGCTGGCTTCCCATATCTGGCGGCGCGCCTCCGTGGCGCGGGCAAGGGCCAGGCTTGTCGTTCCGTCTCCATCGGCCGCCACGCGCATGGCAAGATCGTCGACCGCCTCGATGGCGCGGGATTGAGCGGAAAACCAGCGCGCACCGAGATCGCCAGGCGCCTTCGCACCGGAGGAAGCCGCAGCGTAAACCTGACGGCGCAAATCCTCCGCCGCCGAAACGAGGGCGTTCAGGCCATCGGCTTGATCTCCGCTCGCCTTGCCAAGAAGCTTGTCGAGAGCCCCCCGAGCCTCAAGACGGGACTTTTCCAGCTTGTCAGCAACCTCCGGCGAGAGCTGCTTTCCGCTGGCAACACCGCTCGTCTGCCCTCGGTCGAGTGCAAATGTCGTCGTGATCGCAAGCGCTTGGTCTTGCACCAACTGCGATTGAAGGATGGCATTTGCGCTTGACTTCGCCTCAAGGGCGGCAACAAGCGTTTCCTTTACCTCAATGGCCAGGAAAGCAGCCATCGCGGCAAACGTCAAATAGAGCTTCCAGCGGATTTGCATCCTATGGCCTTTTCATCGCAGGGAGATTGAAAGCCACAGTCGCTCGGAAATGCCGCAAATCATCTTCGATCTGCTTGCCCGAACTGTGCGCTCGCAATACTTAATTGCATGAAGTTGTTAATCGCACGTTTATAGGTAGAGAACTGCAGATCGTTACTTATAAATATTTATATCACTGATAATTTTTACATATATCATGTAGTAAATTACTATATCCAACTAACTGGAGAGCCCCATCATTTTACTCCGAAATTGAACATCAAGCGCTTGCGATCGTCTTGTTTTTCTTCCTCTCCCTGTTCCAGAGGTCGTGATAACAAGGGCTCTCATTCCACGTGGTACTCGACGAACTCTAGCGGCGTTGCCCCTTGCGAAATTCACTGAACCGGATTGGAAAATATTAATTAAACATGCATCTGAGTACAAAGTATGCTTGTTGGGGTTGCAGTTTCTTGTATTCATCGATCGAAAAGCGGCGCATTGCAGTTCGCGAAGCGTAGCAAGAGGTGAGCAAATGCGACTCATGAGGGCGGGACGAGCGGCCCGAGATGCAGCAGCCCTCGTTGTCGTCGGCATCGTGCTTTTCGCTACTTTCGAGTGGTTTAATTTTTACGAGACGTTTGGCGCCTTCCTGAGAGAGCACGAGTTCATTCAACTTGATGAACTGCTCACGGCGATTCTGACCCTAGGGCTATTGGGATTCATCTTCGGCTATCGCCGACTGCGCGACCTGCAGGATGAGGTGGCCCATCGCAGCCGGGCCGAGCGCGATGTGTCCTGGATCGCGGCACATGACCCGCTCACCCGCCTGCCCAATCGCGTCGGCCTCAAACAGGAAATCGAGCGCCTGAGGGGGAGCGACAAGGCCAAACTGCCGCATATGGCCATGGTGATCGACGTCCAGGGGTTTCGCTACATCAACGACATCTACGGCAACGAGACGAGCGACGAAATTCTGGTGAACATCGCGGACCGGCTGCGCGAGGTCTTTGTCGGGTGCTTCCTGTTCAGGCTTGGAGGCGACCAGTTCTACGCGGCGCAGGAAGGCTCCCAGACCAAGGATTGGGAGAAATTGGCCCGGAGGGCCATCAAGCAGATCTCCGTTCCCATTCTGGTCAACGAACGCCATTACGAGGTGTCGGCCTATATCGGAATGGCGCGGTATCCGGATGACGCCGCGAATATCAAATACCTTCTGCGATGCGCGCTTTCTGCGGTCTCCTCGGCAAAGCGCGAGCATTCCAGCGAGCCGAAATGGTTCGATCCGGCCATCGACGAGGCGACGGCGAAATATGCGGAGCTCGACAAACAGTTGCGAGCGGCGCTGAAGGCGGGCGACGTGAGGCCCTACTATCAGCCCATGATCGACCTGACGTCCGGCCGCATTGTCGGCTTCGAAGCTCTCGCACGTTGGCGCCGGCCGGACGGCACCTTCGTTCCGCCGTCCGAGTTCATAACGCTGGCCGAAGAAACCGGCATGATCGGCGAGCTGTCGGACGTCCTGTTCCGCCAGGCCTGTTTGGATGCGGCCAAGTGGCCGCGTACGATCCGGTTGTCCTTCAACGTTTCGCCGGCCCAGTTCAGCAATCGCAGCTTCGGGCGGAAAATGCTGGAAACGCTGGCAGAGACAGGACTTTCGCCGCAGCAGCTCGAGGTCGAACTGACCGAATCGATGTTCGTGAAGGACGTCCAACTGGTATCCGCCATGCTCGAGGAGCTTCGCGGGGCCGGCGTTCACGTTGCCATCGACGATTTCGGCACCGGCTATTCCAGCCTGTCGCAACTGTCGCGCCTGAGATTCGACAAACTCAAGATCGATCGCAGCTTCGTGTCCTCCTTCCTGGACGACGCGCGACAGGCCATGATCATTCGGGCAATGATCGGCCTCGGGCGCGGGCTGGGCATGAAGACCATTGCTGAAGGGATCGAGGAGACGTCCCAAGCCGAGACGCTTCAACTTCTGGGCTGCCATCAGGGACAGGGGTTCCTCTTCAGCCGTGCCGTGCCGGCAGAGCAGGCGTCCGCCATGCTCCAGATGACATGGCCCACGCGCCCCGAAGACAACACCGCCGTCAGTTAGAACGCCGACAATCGAACCGGCATGCGGTTTGCGGATCGGCCGCGCGTCGGTTCTGCACCACCGCCCCGACCAGGCGGGAATTTCTCCCTTGCGCCATCCGGTTTGTCGGACTTAACTCCCGCGCGACGGCGCCGACCGTCGCCGTCGATTCAACCTGTTCGCCACCTTGAGATTCACGGGAGACGCGCCATGGCCGAAACCGAGCCCAACGCGCCTGAAACGCTGAGCCTGGACGGGCTGCCGCCGCTCAGAGCGGAGGATGGTGAACTCGCCCCGCTGTTTCTCGACGCCATCAGGGCGGCGATCGAAGCGGCGGACACGTCCACCCTTGAGGCACTCGCCGCCGATCTCCACGAGGCCGACGTCGGCGACATCATCGAAGCTCTGTCGCCCGACGAGCGCGCGCCCTTCATCCAACTGCTCGGTGAGCATTTCGACTTCGCGGCACTGACAGAAGTCGATGAGACCGTCCGCGTCCAGCTGATCGAGGAACTGCCCCCCGAGGCGGTGGCCGAAGGCGTTCGCGATCTCGATTCGGACGATGCAGTCTACATTCTGGAAGACCTCGACGACGAGGATCAGGAGGAGATCCTCGCCAAGCTGCCGGCGGTCGATCGCATGGCGTTGCGTCGCAGCCTCGATTTTCCGGAGGAAACGGCGGGGCGTCGGATGCAGACCGACTTCATCGCCGTACCGCCGTTCTGGACCGCCGGACAGACCATCGATTACCTCAGGGATCAGAAGGACCTGCCGGACGAGTTCTACGAAGTGTTCGTCATCGATCCCGGTTTTCGGTTCCTCGGCGCCGTGGCGCTCAATCGGCTTTTGCGAGCCCCACGCCCCACCCTCATGTCCGACATCATGAACGACGAGCGGCAGCGGGTGCTCGCCACCGACGACCAGGAGGACGTGGCGCGCATGTTCGAGCGCTACAATCTGGTCTCGGCGGCCGTGGTCGATGAATCGGAGCGGCTGGTGGGCGTCATTACCGTCGACGACGTGGTGGACGTCATCCAGGCCGAGGCCGAGGAGGACATCCGCGCGCTGGCCGGCGTCGGCGACGAAGAGATTTCAGACTCCGTGTTCTACACGTTGCGAACCCGATGGGTCTGGCTGCTGTTCAACATGCTGACCGCCTTCCTGGCTTCGTCGGTGATCGGCGTGTTCTCCGGGTCGATCTCCAAGATGGTGGCACTTGCCGTGCTGATGCCGATCGTTGCCTCCATGGGTGGGAACGCGGCGACGCAGACCATGACCGTGACGGTGCGCGCCCTGGCGACCCGGGATCTCGATGCACACAATGTTTGGAGGATTTTCGGTCGAGAATTAAGCGTTGGTTTACTCAACGGCGGCAGTTTCGCATTGATCGTCGGCTCGGCCGCCGCGCTCTGGTTCCAAGACCTTCTCCTTGGAAGCGTGATCGGCGCCGCGATGATCGTCAACCTGTTGTCTGCGGCAACGGCCGGCATTCTCATACCCCTGGCGTTCGAACGGTTCGACATCGATCCGGCAGTCGCTTCGGGGGTGTTCGTGACGATGGTGACCGATGTCGTGGGGTTTCTGGCGTTCCTCGGGCTCGCGTCATGGATATTGCTTGGGTAAAGAAGGCATTTCGAACGAAGCGGCGACGCGGCGGCAGAACGCCCGCGATTGCCGGCCGTTGGGCAAGCCTCGCAGCCCGCCTGGTAAATCCGCTCGCTCTCGGCTCGCTTGCCGTCGGTCTGTCCGCCTGCGCGCTGTTCGATTTCGGCCCTCCGGGGCCTGACGACTACCCCGTGAAGGGTATCGACGTCTCCTATTACCAGGAGGATATCAACTGGCGCTCCGTCGTGGCCGACAACACCGCCTTTGCCTGGCTGAAGGCGACCGAGGGGGGAGACTGGTCCGATCCGAAGTTTGCGCAGAACTGGTACGGCGCCGCCATGGCCGGCTTGCCGCGCGGCGCCTACCATTTCTGGTATTTCTGCCGCCCTGCCATGGAGCAGGTGAGCTGGTTCATGCAGAACGTGCCCTATGATCCCTATGCGCTGCCGCCGGTGCTCGACATAGAATGGGTCGACTCCAAGACGTGTCCCGGCCATCCGCCGCGGGAAGCGATCATTCCAGAGGTCAAGACGTGGCTTGACGCCATCGAGCGCTACTACGGCAAGCGGCCGATCATCTACACGTCGATCAGCTTCTATAACGACCGGCTGCGCGGCGCCTTCCCCGGCTACTTCGTGTGGATCGCCTCCTACAAGGGGCACCCCGTGGTACGAGATCCAAGCCTGCGCTGGAATTTCTGGCAACACACGGAAGCCGGACGAGTGGCCGGTATCCGGGGGAGGGTGGATCGCAACGTCTTCAACGGATCGGCCCGTGAATGGCGGGCATTCCTCGAAGGACGGCTCAATCCCGACGGATGAGGCGAATCCAGCACAAATGTGTAGCGGTTTGCGCTGGAATTTGCCTGAAAACAAAGAGATAAAGAAGTGCCGGTGAGCTCTCCTCGCCGGCATTTCTGTTGGAGGCGCGGATGCGCGGTATCGTCGCTTTCTGTTTTGCAATGGCTATTGGCAGCGCGGCCCAGGCCCAGGACGGCAATCCGGCCGAGCCGACCGATGCCGACCGACAGGTGATCGCCGAGTGCGTGGCAAACGCCCCGCACGAAAATGTCAGCCCGCTTGGCTGTATCGGCATGGTCTCCGATCCCTGCCTCGCGGCTCCCGACAACGACAACACGCCGATGATGGCCGCCTGCCTCGAACGGGAAGGAGCCATCTGGGACGAGCGTCTCAACGACGACTATCAGGCGCTGATGGACGGTCTCGACAAGGCCGAGGCGAGCAAGCTGCGCGACAGTCAGCGGGCCTGGCTGACGGTGCGCGACGCCACCTGCGACATCGAGGGTTCGTTCTGGCAAGGCGGCACGGGTTACGGCGGCGCCATCGCAGGCTGCATGATGCGCGAAACTGGTGCCCGCGATATTTCACTCGTCGCTCTTCGTACCTATCTCGATCAATGAGCGAGCCGTTCACCCTGTCCATCCGGTCGGGTTGCCGTCCGCTCCCCTGATGAGATACGAATGGACTCCATCAGGATTTGCGAGTCCCGAGGCCCGACTCCTTTGTCGCGGCCGCCACCCACGAGAAGGTCCACATGATTTCCAAGGATCAGAAATACGTCCGCCTCGACGACGAGGAAGAGGAGAAGGACGAGAAGGCCAAGGATGCTGCGCCGGCCCCACAGGTCGACAAGTACCTCTTCAAGTCGCGTACGGTTCTGATCACCGGCCAGGTGACCCAGGAGATGGCAAAGGAAGTGACCTCCCGCCTCCTGGCGCTGGCGGAAGCGAGCGCCACCGATCCGATCACCGTCATCGTGTCGTCGCCCGGCGGCCATGTCGAATCCGGTGACATGATTCACGACATGATCGGCTTCGTGGCGGCCCCGGTGAACATCATCGGAACCGGTTGGGTGGCAAGCGCCGGCGCGCTCATCTACGTGTCGGTGCCCAAGGAACGCCGTTTCTGCACCCCGAACACCCGCTTCCTGCTGCATCAACCGTCCGGCGGAACGGGTGGCATGGCCACGGACATCGAGATCCAGGCCCGCGAGATCATCAAGATGCGCGACCGCCTCAATCGGATCTTTGCCCAAGCTACCGGCCAGCCGGTCGAGCGCATTGAGAAGGATACCGACCGCGACTACTGGATGAGTGCCGAAGAGGGCATCGCCTACGGTCTGGTCGGCCGGGTGGTTCGGACCGCCGCGGACATTTGACGCCATCCGGAGTGGGGCGGCCCGACCGTCCCGCTCCGTCGGCCTGTAGACCGTTGATCCGGTCGCGGGAAAGAGTGGTGGACGCACCGGGCTCGATTACCGACGTTTGTTCGCCATTCTGCGAATTTGTTGAGGGATACGAACACCCTAGGCCGATCAACGGATTGACCGCCCTATGTTCGTCGGGTCTTCTCCATGCCGGGAAGGCAGCGGGCCGGGCGACGGCCGGGAGGACGAGATTGAACGCCTTGAGAATGATGGCTCTCTCGATCGGCTTCGGCCTTGTGGCAGGAGCCGCGCAGGCTCAGTCGCCCAGCCCTTACGACATGACCTACGCGCTGCGAGATGGCAAACCATCGCCGCTTTACTCCGACATGAGCGAGAAGGCGGCAAAGAAGGGCTCCATTCCCGGTGACGCCAAGGGAATCGTACTGCGCTGGTGTCGCGATGAGATTCCCTTCGGCTCCTGGCAGTTCGGCAGCCGCAAGGCCCAACTGGCCTTGCTCGACGCGCGATGGTGCGAAGTTTCCTACGGCGGCGTTGTCGGCAACGTGCCCGGCACGGTCCTGACGCCCCAATAATCGAACCATCCCAGTCGTTTCGAGAAGGGAGGGCAAGCGGCGTGTTCTATGTGCTCTCCAAGGTTGGGTTCCTCTTTCTGCGTCCCTCCAACGCCCTTCTCCTGGCGTTGCTGCTTGGGGCCGGCATGCGATTGCTGGGGTGGCGACGGCGCGGCGCGGAGTTGATTGGCATCGCGCTTACATTGCTGGTCGTGTGCGCATGGACGGGCGCTCCAACCTTGCTGCTGCGGCCACTTGAGCAGCGCTTCTCGGTACCGACAAATCCCGACCGGCTCACTCCAGCGGGCATTCTGGTGCTGGGGGGTGTCGTCGACACCGGCCTGTCGACCGAACGGCGGTCGGTCGAGCTGATCGACGGCGCCGAACGACTGATCGCCGCCGCAGAACTGGCCCGGCAGTATCCCAGCGCGCGTATCCTGCTCTCCGGCGGTTCCAATGGCGCGTTTGAGAATGACGAACTCGCCGAATCGGCCATTGCCCGCGATCTGCTTGTGGAGTTAGGCGTGTCGGCCGAGCGGATCACCATCGAGGACCGCTCTCGCAACACCCGCGAGAATGCCATCGACAGCTTCGCCACGGTCGAGCCGAAGCCTCAGGAGCAGTGGTTGCTGGTGACGTCTGCCTTCCACATGCCGCGCGCCATGGGGACTTTCCGCGCCGCCGGCTGGAGCGGCGTGGTTGCATGGCCGGTCGACTACCGCAACGGCGCGTCGACCGACTGGCTGGGCGGACGCACCGCCGCCGAGGGGCTGACGATGACCGACATGGCCGTCCGCGAATGGATCGGACTCATCGCTTATCGCTTCGCCGGCTACACCGATGCGCTGCTGCCGCGGCCGTGAGACGGACGGTTATGCCTCGTCGTCACCGTCAAGAAGAAAGTCATCGTCAAGCAGATCCTCGTCCGGCTTCGACGCCTCGTAAACCGGCATAGGCTCTCCCTCGGCCCTGAGACGGATACGGTAGAGCCCCCGCACTCGGTCGGGGTCGACTGGCTTGCCTTTTCTTAGGAGGATGACCTTGCCCTCCTTGGCGAGACGTATCGCCTCGTCCTTGATTGGCTTCATCAGCCGGCGCCAGACCTTCTCGTCCTTGCCGGCGACGGCACGAGCGACGGCGTCCGGGCCGATCGGTTTTCCGGAGGGCGACTCGGCAGCCATCAGCAACAGAACGTCGCGGATCTGGCCGGCCTTCACGCGGTGCGGGTCGACGTCGGTCACTCGTATCTCCTCATGGCCTTGACGGCGTTGGAGGTGAACTGGCGGCGGGCAAGCACCACCGCGATGAAGGTCGAACTGGCGATCAGCGGTATCGGCCCGAGAAAACAACCGAGATAGCCGATCGACATGAAGAAGGCACGCAGACCGCGATTGAAGTTGGTACCGGCCACCACGATGATCGATGATGCCCGCGCCACGGCCTTGTCCATTTCGGTGGTTTCCGCCTCGACCGGCGGCGGCAGCGCGCCGAGCAGGATGGAGCCGAAATTGAACATGCGGTAGGCCCAGCCGAACTTGAAGAAGGCATAGGCGTAGATACCGAGCAGTCCGACTACCTTGTACTCGAACGCGGTGCGATTGGTGGCCGTGAGGTCGGACAACGCCGAGACGACGCCGACAGCATGATCGACCGAGTTCAACAACGTGAACCCGCCGCCAATGGCGAGAAGCGACGTCGAGGCGAAGAAGGCCGTGCCATTCTGCAGCCCGGCGACGATGGCGGTATCGACCATGCGCAAGTCGCGCTTCGCCGTCTGCCGCACCCAGCCATGACGGCCAATGTTGATGAAGTGGGTCAGCGAGTGCTCGGCCCAGGGGCTTTTTTCGGTCAGCCAAGCCTGCCCGAACCACATGGCCAGGAACCAGACGAAGGCGGCGATATCGAAAGGCGTGAAGGCGGTCGTCATGGCTGGCTTCCGAAGAGACGGACGTATCGACGATACAGGCTCGCGATCCAACGCAAAAGCGGCTAGGCGGCAATCAGCTGTCCGCCGCCTCGGCCTCTTCGTATTCGGACGACAGCGTCAGCCATTCCTCCTCGGACGTATCGAGGCTGCGGACGGCGTCGGCCCGTTCCTTGGACAGCCTGGCTCCCTTGGCCGGGTCGCTGGTGAACAGGGCGGGGTCGGCGAGGGCGGCATCGATGCGGGCAATCAGCTTTCTTGCCTTGTCCATTTCCGCCTCGATGCCC
Organism: Pleomorphomonas sp. T1.2MG-36; assembly: GCF_950100655.1. Lineage (NCBI taxonomy): Bacteria > Pseudomonadati > Pseudomonadota > Alphaproteobacteria > Hyphomicrobiales > Pleomorphomonadaceae > Pleomorphomonas > Pleomorphomonas sp. T1.2MG-36. Next base: position 179,629 of record NZ_CATNLY010000001.1, on the reverse strand, counting down.
TGAATGCGCTTCCTGAGCGGCGCCAGCTGGGCGCGCCGCTCGGCGGCAAGGCGGCGTCGATCGGCGTTGGTGACCCTCTGCTCTTCGCCCTTCGCCGCCCGGTCGGCATCGGTCGGGCCGGACAGGATAAAGCGCTTGTAGTCGTCCATGTCGCCATCAAACGGGGTAATCGTGCCTTTGTCCACCAGCCAGAGACGATCCATGGTCGCCTCCACCAGATGGCGGTCGTGGCTGACCAGGATGACGGCGCCTTCGAAGTCGTTGAGCGCCTGGATGAGGCTTTCACGGCTGTCGATGTCGAGGTGGTTGGTCGGCTCGTCGAGAATCAGCAGATTCGGCCCATGGAAGGTGGCAAGGCCGAGAAGAAGGCGTGCCTTCTCGCCACCGGAGAGCTCACGCGCCGGCGTGTCCATCTTGTTGGTGTCGAGGCCCATTTGTGCAACCCGCGAGCGCACGCGAGCGTCGGGCGCATCGGGCATTAGGCGACGCACGTGGGCGACGGCCGACTCGTCGGGGTGCAGCTCGTCCAGCTGGTGCTGGGCAAAGAAGGCGACTTCCAGCTTGCCGGCCTTGACGATATTGCCCGAGAACGGGACCAATCGATCGGCCAGGGCCTTGGCAAAGGTCGACTTGCCGTTGCCGTTCTTGCCGAGGAGGGCGATGCGGTCATCGTCGTCGATGCGCAGGGTCAGGCGCTTCAACACCGGCTTGTCCGGAACATAGCCAAGGTCGACCTTGTCGTAGGTGACGATGGGCGGCGCCAGCTTGGCCCTGGGATTGGGAAAGCTGATCTGCTGGACGTGCTCTTCCACCACCTCGGCGATGATATCGAGCTTTTCCAGCATCTTGATGCGAGACTGTGCCTGCGTCGCCTTGCTGGCCTTGTAGCGAAAGCGGTCGACAAACGCCTGAAGGTGCTTGCGCCGCACCTCGATCTTCTCGCGCGCCTTTTCCTGCAGCAGCATCTTCTCCTGCCGCTGGCGCGCGAATGACGTGTAGCCGCCCTTCCACAGCGTCAGCTTGCCCTCCGACAGATGGCAGATGTGATCGACGGCACTGTCGAGAAGGTCGCGATCGTGGCTGATCAGCACCACCGTGTAGGGGTAGCGCTGGACGTAGTTGGTGAGCCAGAGCGTGCCTTCGAGATCCAGGTAGTTGGTCGGCTCGTCGAGCAGCAGCAGATCCGGCTCGGTGAACAGCACGGCGGCCAAGGCGACGCGCATGCGCCAACCACCCGAGAAATCCGCGCAGGGGCGGCGCTGGTCGGCGGCATCGAACCCGAGACCGGACAGGATGGTGGCGGCGCGCGCCTCGGCCGAATGCGCCTCGATGTCGGCAAGCCTGACCTGAATTTCGGCGATACGGTGCGGATCGGAGGCCGTCTCGGCTTCGGCCATCAAAGCCGTTCGTTCGGTGTCGGCGGCCAGCACGAAGTCGATCAACGAAATGTCGGATCCCGGCGCCTCCTGGGCGACGCGGCCGATGCGAGCGCCGCGCTTGAGATCGATCGAGCCGCTCTCGGCCGCAAGATCGCCGGTGACGAGATTGAACAGCGTCGTCTTGCCCGTGCCGTTGCGGCCAACGAGACCGACCTTGGCGCCGTCGTGAATGGTGACGGAGGCGCCCTCGATGAGGATGCGGCCGGCGATACGGTAGGTGAGATCGGATATGATCAACATGGCCCGGCGATTTCGCCCGAACCGACGCGAAAGGCAAGACGGCTGGCGCGGATTTCCGCTTCCCTGTCGCCTTTTCGCCCTTGCCGGATGGGGCGGTCGGTGTAGCGTCGGCGCCGCTGACATCCGATTGACCGGAAACGCCCATGAAAACCGTGTACTCGCCTCGCCATCGCCTCCACGCCGACAACCAGGAACTCAACGCCGGTGTCATCACGCCCGCCTTCGAGCTGCCGGCGCGCGTCGACTTCATCCTCAAGCGGATCGCGACGGTCGGTCTTGGCGATGTGATCGAAGCGCGCGCCATCGACGTCGTTGCGGCAGCCGCCAAGGTGCACGATGCCGGCTACCTCCGGTTCATGGCGGACTTCTGGAAAATGTGGCTCGCCGAAGGGCGTACCGGGCCGACGATGCCCTACGTCTGGCCGGCGCGAGGCCAGCGCGATATCCGCCCCGAGCACGTCAACGGCTTGATGGGCTACTACTCCTTCGATGGTGGCGCCTCCTTCGTGGAGGGAACCTGGGACGCCGTGCAATCGGCCGTCTGGTCCGCAGTGGGCGCCGCCGAGCTAATCCACGGCGGCGAGAAGGCCGCCTATGCGCTCTGCCGGCCGCCGGGCCACCACGCGGGATTCTCGACCATGGGCGGGTACTGCTTCATCAACAACGCCGCCGTCGCGGCGCAGTGGTTTCTCGATCATGGCGCCAAGCGCGTCACCATCCTCGACGTCGACTATCACCACGGCAACGGCACGCAGGAGATTTTCTACCGGCGCGGCGACGTGCAGATGGTCAACCTCCATGCGGACACCGCCGTTGCCTACCCATTCTTTTCGGGCCGTGCCGACGAGATCGGCGAAGGGGAGGGTGAGGGCTTCACGCTCAATTTGCCCATGCCGTTCGGCACTGCCTGGGACACATGGGGCGCCGCCCTCGACCATGCCTGCCGGGCGATCGAGGTCTTCGGCCCTGATGTCGTCGTGGTGTCGCTCGGCCTCGACACCTTCGAGGGCGATCCCATCTCCAAGTTCAAGCTGAAGCGCGAGGACTACCCGAAAATCGGCGCCCGCGTTGCCGCCCTCGGACGGCCGACGCTGTTCGTACAGGAGGGGGGCTATGCGGTCGAGGATATCGGCGACAACGCCGTCGGCGTGCTCGCCGGCTTTGAGGGCGCGTGACGAGTTGTGTCAGTAGGCACTCCTGACAAGGTCTGGCGGGGCCACCAGCTATGACCGGCGCCATCAACACTGGAGGCGAAAATGCTGGATCACATGGGCTTTCCTGCCGTCGATTACGAAAAGTCGAAGGCGTTCTACGACACGGCTTTGGCGCCGCTTGGCGTCAAGGTCGTGATGTCCGTCTCGGCCGAGGAGACGGGCGGCGACGCTTTTGCCGGCTACGGCAGCGACGGCAAGCCGGACTTCTGGGTGTCGACCGGCCGCCCCGCCGGCGAGGTGATGCATTTTCACGTCGCCTTCGTTGCAAAGGACCGGGCAACCGTCGACGCGTTCTATGCGGCAGCGATGGCCGCGGGCGGGCGCGACAACGGCGGGCCGGGGCTTCGCCCGCACTACCACCCCAATTACTACGCCGCCTTTGTTCTGGATCCCGATGGCAATAACATCGAGGCGGTCTGCCACAAGCCGGAATGAGAAAAGGGGGAGGGGCCGCGGCACATTCGTCGCGGCTCGTCCCGAGCCATCATGTTCGATCATATCGACTGTCCGGTGACCGATATCGGCCGCTCCGTTGCCTTTTACGACGCCTTGCTCGCACCGCTCGGCATTTCCAGACTGATCACGCGCATCGCCCCGAGTTCCGGCGCAGCCTCCAATGCTGGCTATGGCCGGGATGGCCACGCCGGCTTCTGGCTGTCGGACGCCAGCCGCAAGGGACGCCTTCACGTCGGCTTTTCGGCCATGACGCGCGAGGCGGTGGCAGCCTTTCATGCCGCAGGGTTGGCGGCGGGTGGCGAGGACAATGGTGGGCCGGGTTTGCGCCCCTATGCGGCGAACTATTTCGCCGCCTACATCATCGATCCCGACGGCCACAACATCGAGGCCGTGTGCCGCGCAGCCGGTTGATTTCAGAAGATGCTGCCAAGCTGCGCGTAGCCACGAGCCGGCCGCTCGAAATGGAGTGTCCGGCCGCTCGCGTTCGCCAAGCGGGCCATTTCCGCTTCCAGATCGGCGCGCGGCGCGACGTGAAAAAGGGTCAGCCAGCCGTGCAGAAGCCTGCGGGCCGGAGCCCCCAGCCCTTCGCAGAAGCCGAAATCGACCACCGACAGACGGCCACCATCCTTGACCAAGGTGAGGCCGTGGGCCAGAGCCGCCGTCCAGTCGGGGATCATGGACAGGGTATAGGAAAAATAGACGCGGTCGAAGCCGGCTATGCCGAAGGCCGCTTCCGGATCGAAAAGGCAGGCGTCACCCTCGGCAAGACGAATATCGAGACCAGACCGATCGACGTTGAGGCGGGCCGACTTCAACATCTCGCTGGAGATATCGAAGCCGTAGAGACGGATACCCGGATGACGGCGGCCTGCCGCGACCAGATTGCGGCCCGTGCCGCATCCCATCTCCAGCACGCTGCCGCCCGGAGGAACCTCAAGTCCGGCGATCATCCGATCCCGGCCGAGGAGATAGGGCTTGCGCGTCGCATCGTAGACGTGCCGGGTCAGGCGGTACATACGGTCCATGGCCGCCTTCTGGCCGGCCGACGACCGAGGCGTGAACGCGCTCACGCGACATCTCTCACATAAAGATGGAAGCCTCCGTAGATAGAAGACCGATCGCGAGCGACATAGTCCGGCACCGTCGAGGGATCGTAGCTCCAGCGAGAGCGGATCGCCGCCGGCAGGGCCGCCTCCAACGGGCTGTCGAGCCCGGCGGTCCGGAATATGACGCGGGCTCCCGGACGAGCCGTTCGGCCGATCTCGGTCCATAAGGCGACCATCTGTGCCGGCGTCATCCAGTCCTGGGCATCCAGCAGCACGTAACCGTCGAGGCTCTCCGCCGGCATGGTCGCGAGCCGGTCTGTCATCGAAGCCTGAACGGCGGTGACGCGACCGGCGTTGGCGCGGATGGCATCGTAGGCGCCATGGGTGAGGTAGGGAGGTACGGCGCGGCGGCTCTCGCGGTCGTAACGGCGGCCGAAAGCCTGCCAGGCGAAATAGTTGTCTTCGAGCGGGAAATCGCAAGCCAGGCGCGCCAGACGCTGCCGGAGCAGACCGGCAAGATCGCCGCCGGCATCGGCGGAAAGATAGGCGAACTGGGCGGGCGGGATACCGAGGCCGTAGAGCGACACCGGCATGCGACAGAGCCAGCGGACGAGCCGGGAGTCGAAGACCGGCGCCAGATTCTCCTCGAACAGCCGCCGCTGTTCGTCGAGCCCCTGGGCCGTCAGCATGAGGCGAGGATTCTTGCCGTAGGCGCGGGCCAGCAGGTGCATGATCCCGATGAACCGACCGAGCAAACCGTAGCGATAGATGTCGCGGGTGAAGATGGATATCTGCCGGCGGCCGGTCAGCCCACGCTTTTCCCAGTAGGCGCGAGCATCGTCCGGAAGATGGTCGCGCAGGAAGCGATCGTAGCGAGCGGTATTCTCCCGCTCGTCGGCATGACCGAAGAAGCGGAAGAAGCTCTCGTGGTTCGGCAGATGGCGCGCCGCGGTCAGCTTCAGCTTGAGCAGGGCGATATGGGCCGGATTGAGATCGACGGCGACGATCTCGGCCGGCGAGGCCATCAGGTAGTTCATGACATTGCAGCCGCCGGAGGCGATGGTGATGATGCGCTTGTCCGGTCCGAGCTCGAGCGCCGCCATGTCGACGGCCGGATCTTCCCATATCTGCGGATAGACAAGGCCGGAAAAGGCGAATGTGAACAGGCGTTCGAGCATACCTTGCCTGCTGGCCAGCTTGTTCGCATGCACCGCGTTCGCCAGAAGATCCTTGGTCTTTTGCTTGCTCATGGAAAAATCCCTGTCAGACGGCGAGGGTGCCACCCGTGAGTCGCCATGCGGCCTGCCGTCTGAGCGAAGGCTTTTCCCACAATCGAATGACACTATTCCGACGAAGCCGGCAAAGCGCGAAACATGTGCCTTGAAAAACGCGGGCGACGGAAATTCCTTTCGCCGACACCGGGCCGGTTTCCCGGCTTGATCCGTAAGGCCCGCAAGCCGGCGAAGCGTGCAATCGGCCGTCAGAATTCTTGACAAATCCGCCCCGCCGTGCGCTTGTCGCGCCCACAGATCCGGCCTCCCCAGGGTGGGAATCCGGAGCCGTTCCCAACGGATTCAACGAGACAGGACGATAACCATGCACGCCTATCGCACCCACACCTGCGGCCAGCTTCGAGCCAGCGACGTCGGGCAGAATGTGCGGTTGTCCGGCTGGGTGCATCGTGTGCGCGATCACGGCGGCCTGTTGTTCATCGACCTTCGCGACCACTACGGCATGACGCAGGTGGTGGTCGATCCCGACAGCGGCTCTTTCAAGCTGGCCGAGACGTTGCGCGCCGAATGGGTGATCCGGGTCGATTGCCTCGTCCGCGCCCGCACGCCCGAGACCGTCAACACGAACCTTTCCACCGGCGAAATCGAGGTGTTTGCCAACGAGATCGCCGTGCTGGGTCAGGCCAAGGACCTGCCGCTGCCGGTGTTCGGCGAGCCGGACTATCCGGAGGACGTACGCCTCAAGTATCGCTTCCTCGATCTGCGCCGCGAAACGCTGCACGGCAACATCGTCAAGCGGACGAAGGTCATCCGTTCCATGCGCCACCGCATGGAGGACGCCGGATTCACCGAGTATTCGACGCCGATTCTGACCGCCTCTTCGCCGGAGGGCGCGCGCGACTTCCTGGTGCCGAGCCGCATTCACGCCGGCAAGTTCTACGCGCTGCCGCAGGCGCCGCAGCAGTACAAGCAGTTGCTGATGGTTGCCGGTTTCGACCGCTACTTCCAGATCGCGCCCTGCTTCCGCGACGAGGATCCGCGCGCCGACCGCCTGCCCGGCGAGTTCTACCAGCTCGACCTGGAAATGAGCTTCGTGACGCAGGACGACGTCTTCAACACCATGGAGCCGGTGATCCGTGGCGTCTTCGAGGAGTTCGCGGAAGGAAAGCCGGTCACCCAGCAGTTCCGACGCATCAAGTACGATGACTCCATCCGCCTCTATGGCTCCGACAAGCCGGACCTCCGCAACCCGATCGAGATGCAGGCGGTGACCGAGCATTTCGCCGGCTCCGGCTTCAAGGTGTTCGCCCGCATGATCGAGGCCGATCCCAAGACGGAAGTCTGGGCCATCCCGGCCAAAACCGGCGGCAGCCGCGCCTTCTGCGACCGCATGAACTCCTGGGCACAGGGGCAGGGTCAGCCGGGCCTCGGCTACATCTTCTGGCGGTCGGAAAACGGCGCGCTGGAAGGCGCCGGTCCGCTGGCCAAGAACATCGGGCCGGAACGCACCGAAGCGATCCGGGCGCAGCTCGGCCTCGCGGAGGGCGATGCCGTGTTCTTCGTCGCCGGCGATCCCCAGAAGTTCTACAAGTTTGCCGGCGAGGCGCGCAATCGTGTCGGTTTCGATCTGAACCTCGTCGATACCGAGCGCTTCGAACTCTGCTGGATCGTCGACTTCCCGTTCTACGAGTGGAACGACGACGAGAAGAAGCTCGATTTCGCCCACAATCCCTTCTCGATGCCGCAGGGCGGCCTCGACGCGCTGAACAATCAGGACCCGTTGACCATCAAGGCGTTCCAGTACGACATGGTCTGCAACGGCTATGAGATGGCCTCCGGCTCGATCCGCAACCAGTCGCCGGAGACCATGGTCAAGGCGTTCGAACTGGTCGGCACGTCCAAGGCCGAGGTCGAGGAACGCTTCGGTGGCATGTACCGCGCCTTCCAGTATGGCGCGCCGCCGCATGGCGGCATGGCGGCCGGCGTCGACCGCGTGGTGATGCTGCTGTGCGGCGCGCAGAACCTGCGCGAGATCACGCTGTTCCCGATGAACCAGCGCGCCGAGGATCCGCTGATGGGCGCTCCGTCGGAAGCCTCGACCAAGCAGCTGCGTGAACTGCATCTCAAACTGAACCTGCCGAACTGATCGGCGAGATTTCGAAAAGAAGAAGGCCGGGGAGGCGACTCCCCGGCCTTTATTTCATGTGGTCCATGTTGCCGATTAGGTGTCACTCGTTGGCGGTCACACCGACGTTCAGCACTCGAATGAGGTCGTTCGGCTTGTCGGTATTGACCTTCTCCAGCTCGGCGAAGGGAACCGGCTTCTCCGGTGCCACGCTGAGGGTGATCGACTTGGGATCCCGAATGAAGTCGGAGATCGGCTTCTCGAACTTGGCCTGCAGCTTGGGGTCTTCAAGGAAGTTCAGCATGAGCGGCAGGGCGCTGGCGGTGTTCTCGCGGAACTTGTCGCCGTCCTGATCGAGCTTCTTCGCCTGGGCCTCGAAGGCCTTTTCGACGATGCCGCCATTGCCGTAGGTGATCGATGCGGAAACGAGGGCAGCGTCCTTCATCCGCGCCTCGATTTCGGCCGGCTTTTCCAGGAGAGACAGGGGCAGGCCGCTCAGATGGAAGTCACTTGAGATGACGCCCATGTCGGCCGCCTTGAGGGTTAGATCCTCAAGGTGGAGATCGCCCTTGTCGGCATCCCAGGACACGGTCAGGCCACCCGACAGGTCGAGGGTTTCGTATCCCATGCCAGTCAGTTCGGAGACGACCGCCTCATCGGACAGCAGCGCCACCGGAAGAGACAGGGAAGTGAAGGTGAAATCGCCGCGTTGGGCCAGGGTGCCGAGATAGCTGCCGCTGGTCAGGGCCATCGAGTCAAGCCCAACCGATCCGAGCGGCGACTCGACCGACAGCGTGCTGAGTTCGACGAAGCCAAAGGACGTACCGCCATTGACGATAGCCTCGCGCATCGCTTTTCCGGATGGCTGGTCGCCCTCGGACGCGCTTTTGCCGAGCTCCATGAGAGCGGCAAGCGAGCCGAACCGGATATCCTGGAGGGTCAGGAGAGAGAGGCCGACCTTCGTGGACGCATCCTTGGACGCAGCCGTGATGTCGCGCAAAGTGAAGGCCCCGATGCCGTTTCCATTGATGTCGTTGCCATCGAAGCTGTTGACCGCGAGTTCGAAGCTATCTCCGGCGGTTTTCACCTCAAGCTTGCTGGCCCGAATGAGGTCCACGCCCATCAGCTGCGTGTAATTGGGCAAGACGTTGGAAATGAAGGAGAACGGGTCGGCCTCGATTTGCTTGGGATCGGCGAGCGCCTCCACGATGAGCTTCACCACCGGCCGTTCGGTCTGACGCAGGTAGATATTGTTGGCCTCGATGTTTCCGATACTCGCTGTCGCGCCATCGAAGGTGAGAACGAGGTTGTTGATGCCATATTGCGAGTAGACGGTGCGTGCCTTGCCGTCCCCGACACCGCCGACATACTTCGCCGGGTCGAGCGCCTCGAGAGCCTTGCCGAAGTCGGCGCCGATGACATAGGTGCTGTCGATGGTCATGGCCTTCAGAGGCGACGTCTCGTCTTTCGGCTTCTGCTCGACCGAGTTGACGCCGGCTCTTTCGACGCGACCGTCATGCATGCCCGACAGATACGACAACGAGTAGGTCGTAATGGTGTCGCCTTCCTTCATGCCGGTCGTCTCGACCTGGATGCTGTTCATCTCCGCCCAATCGGCTCGGATCCCGTTCATCCATTCGGCATAACGGAAGATACTCTCGTAGATGGGCCGACCGGACGGCAGGTTCTTCGGTGGCTGCGGGAATACCAGCCGCTCGATAAGCAGGGTTTCGCCGGAGAGCGCGTAATCCACCACCGGCGGCTTCGAACTCTCCTCCGCGACCTTGGCGTCGGTCTCGGGTGCAGTCGCTTCGCCGTCGTCCGCCTTGTCGGCGTTTTGGCTTTCCTGCATCTTCTTGACGGGCTTCTGTTTCGAAGCCGGCGGCGTCACCTTGTCGAGCTCTTTGCTCGCTCCGCTCTCCACGGCGGCCAGCCCGGGGAACCATTTGCCGACGTCGAAGTGGATATCGACCGTATAGTTCGAAGCTCGGACCGCATGGGCGGCAAAGGCCTCGCCGGGCGCCATGCGCGGATCCTCGACGGAAACCTCGTCGAAATGGACGGCGACCAGATCATCCTCAAGATCGCCGATGCTGACGTCCGACAGCACGACGGTCTGCGTCGCCGGATCGAAAGTGCTGGCGCCAACGGTCACCGGCAGCCCGAAAGACGCGGAGGTCAGCCATTGCCGTACCAAGGTTTCCCGTGGCGTCTCGGCCTGTGCGAGCGAAGGACAAGTAAACGCGGCGAACGCGAAAGCCACGCCGAGCGAAGCGCTGGTTCTCATCGACGATCCTCCTGGATGCGCAGTGTCTGGGGCCGGCGGGCCGGCCCCTGGTGTTCGCTAAAGATAAGGACAAGTCGCCGATGTCGGCGCGCGATCTTGAAAGGCAGCCCACCCCGCAGGGGATGGGCCAGGCCTTGGTCAGTTCGCGTCCGTGTCTTCGCCCGTTTCGTCGTCTTCCGTTTCCGGCTGATTGACGACGACGTCTGCCTTGAGAACATCCGGCAGGGTCTGCGGAGCGGTCTGCGAGGTGGCGAGGATCTCCATCAAGGCGATCGGGTTGGCCGGCTTGGCCGTGATCGTCAGATTCTTGGGATCCTTCAGGAAGGTCGTCAGCCCTTGAGCCAACTTGTCCTGGAACGGCTGATTGCCGACCGCCGACAAGAGCAGGGGCAGGGCGCCGGTGATCTGGCTCACGAAGGCAGCCGGCTCCTGTCCCATCTGCTTGGCCTGCTCGGCAATGATCCGACCGGCGAGCGAGGCGTCGCCATAGTAGACCGAAGCCTGCTTCAGCGTGACCTTGCCGAGAGCGTCCTGCGGCGGGTTGGGCTGCTTGAGCTCCTTGATGACGTCGGTGGTCAGGCCGCCGAAGGTTCCAGCCACCGTGATCGTGCCAAGGTCGGTTCCCGAGATGGTGATTTCGTTGAGGGCGAGATCACCGCTCGCTTCGTCGAGAGAACCGGAGCCGTAGAAGCCGAGGGTCAGCTTATCGTACCCCATGGCCTTCAACTGAGTGGCCAATTGTCCGTCCGCATCCACGGCCGCCGGGTCGACCTCGATCCCTTCGACGGAGATGTCGATGGCATGCGGCACATCGGCGGCAAAGTCGGACAGGTCGAGGTTGGCGCTATCGATCGTGACCGGCGCCTTGCCGTCCTGGGTCATCGAAATACCGGTGATGGAGACGGCGTCCATGCGATTGCCCTCCTCCTTGCCGGTGAAAACGGGGGAGGTGAGCTCGAGAGAGGAAGCGGCAAAGATGTCGCCCTTGTTGGTGCCGCTGATGTTCTCGGCCAACATGGAATCGGCGCTCAGCGTGTCGCCTTCAACCGTCGGATTGGCGAGGGTCAGCACCTCAACCTTGGTCTCGCCGCCATCGGAAGACTTGATCGAGACGTTGTTGTAGACGACTCCCGCGTCCGACTGGGTCGGCGCTCCCAACGTGAAGGTCGCCCCCTTGTCTTCCGACAGCAGTTTGGTCAGCGCCGCTGTCACCTGCTCGGGCGTCGCCGCCGAGAAGGCGGGCCCCGCGAGGCCGGCGGTCAATGCAACAACAGCCACGGTAAGGGACCAGCGACTGGAAATCGTCATTTGATACTCCCAATAAGTCTTTATCGCAAAAGAGAGATAAGGCACGCCTTTCGAGACCGGCATTGTGGCTAAATGACGGTCGGCGCACAAGCCATGCCTCCGACCAATTTTGGCGATTGTGCTGGTGATTTCATTCTTTCCAAAGAAAAGGGGGACCCGCTCGGTTTGGGAAACCATTTCTTCATCCGGCCCAAACAAAGATAAATTATCGAAACGGCGGCATCTGTTTCCACGAACGAAGATGTGGCGCCGTCATGTGGCCGGGCTGAAGACCGAATGGATGTGTCGTGAAGTTCAGGTGGTTGAAATGGCTCAGGCTTCTGGCTCTATCGGCAGTCGTCACGACCGTTCCGATCGCCGCTGCGGATTACGTTCTTTCTCAGCACGCCATTTCCGTTGGGCAGGCCGAAGCTGATTCGATGGCCGCGCGCTATCTGGCGCGCGCCGAGACGACCGTCGCGGAAGCGCTCAGGGTGCTCGCCGACCTCAGGGCCAGCGGCCATGTGACGTGCAGCCTTGCCGATCGTACCGATTTCGGAATGACCGCCTTCAACTCGGAGTTCATCGTACAGATCGGCCTGACCGACGAGGCCGGGACGCTGATCTGCGGGGAACCGATGGGTGCGCTCGCCGCTCCCGCTCGGTTGCCGGTGGCCGAGAAGGGCGATCCATCGGTCATGCTGTCGGTGTTGAGCGACGGCAAGGACAAGCGGCAAGCCGTGGTCACCCTGCGCGTGGACGACCATCTGCGTCTGGTGGCCCGCCTTGCTTCGCGATCGCTCGATATCGAGGCCGGCGCCAGCTATTTCGAGGATTCCAGCGCCACGTCCGTCTATCTCGACGATGGCTCCGAATGGAGCAAGTTCGCCGGGAAATGGTCGGAGAGCGATCAGTCGTCGGCGCTGGTCTCGACGGTTTCTTCCGAGCGCTACCCGATCAAGGTGCGCGTCGCCGTGGACGAGACGGCCGCCCAGAAGTCGATCGCCGGCCTTCGTGCCATCACCATCATCCTGTCGACGCTTGCCGGCCTCGGCGTATTCATCATAGTGACGTGGTCGATGTGGCGCCAGTCCGATGGCGACAGCTTCTCGCGCGCCGTCGACAATCACGAATTCTTTCCCTACTACCAGCCCGTTTTCGATCTGATGACCGGCGAGATCCGCGGCTGCGAGGTGCTGGTCCGCTGGTTGCGTCCGGACGGAACGATGGTGGCGCCGGGCCAGTTCCTGCCGTATGCCGAGGCAACCGGCGCCATCCGCGACATAACCCGCCAGCTCATGACGCAGACGGTGGCCGACGTCTCGGACATCTATGACAAGAATCCCGGCCTCAAGCTGGCAATCAACCTGACCGCCATGCATTTCAACGACCTTGAGATCATGGACGACATCAAGCGGATCTACGGCAACTCGAAGATTCGTTACGAACAGCTCTGCTTCGAGGTCACCGAGCAGCACCCCCTCAAGGACCTCGCGCTGTCGCGCGCCATCATCGGCCGCATCCAGGCGCTTGGCGCCTCTGTCGCGCTCGACGACGTCGGCACAGGCCATGGCGGTCTGGCCTATCTTCAGAAGCTCGGCGTCGACATCATCAAGATCGACAAGATGTTCATCGATCACATCGGCACCGACCATTCGTCACAGACGATCGTCGACACCCTGGTCGAACTCGGCCATCAGTTGGGCCTCGGCATCGTCGCCGAAGGCGTCGAACGCCCCGATCAGGTCGAGCATCTCAAATCGATCGGCGTGGTCCAGGCGCAGGGCTACATCTACTCGCCGCCGATCCCCGTGAAGGCCTTCAGAGAGTTCGCCCTGAAGTCTCTTGAACGCACGAGGTCCGGTCTCGGAACTCGGACCGACAAGCCGGTCGAAGTGTCCGACAGCTTCGCCTCGTTGACCGTCTCGGTCGATGAGGATGGCGACGACGAGGCCGACGCCGCCTGAGATGGGTTAGATCCCGTTGCCGGGATGCGGTCAGAAGGATGAGTTGGCAGCGTCGTTGCTGATCTCTTCGAAGAGATCGGCGTTCCGGCAGAACTTGGGCGGATGCACGGCGCCCCGGATTGCCGTGATGTCGAGCCAGACCTTGCAGGCTTCGAGTTCCGTGCACTCATGGCAACGGTCCGCAGCCAGCTTGCGCTCGACGCCTTGCAGAAACTGGTCCGAATCCAGTGTCATTGCCATGCGACGCATGAGCTCCGGCTCCCGATCGCAGTCGCAACCGTCGCCACCCGCCTTGGAGGACGATTTATCGATCATTTAAACCTCCACGTTCACGCTGTCCGATGCGTCATGATTAGCCCTAAGTCTAGTTCCGGCGATGATATGGATCAAAACTACGTGGATGTGATTGCTCCGGCGCGTTGCGAACAAGTCGAACGCCGGCCCGAATGGTTTCAATCGAAGGAAAGAACGACCCTGCCGATCGTGTTGATACTCAATACCATCTTCAAATCCGCGAAAATACTACAGGGAGATTGAACAAGAATTAGGCAGGGGAGGGCGAAAGCACGAGGCCCCATTCAAACCGACCCGCCGTACTCCCCGATGGACGGCGGGTCGGAGCGGCTCAAGTCGTCAGGGTTCGCTTCACGGCATCGGCCCAGCCGGCAAGCTTCCGTTGCCGCATCGCATCGTCCATTTGCGGAGTGAAGCGTCGGTTGCGTTTCCAACTGGCCGAGAAGCCCTGCATGTCAGGCCAGACGCCCGCCTTGTGACCCGCCAGCCAGGCGGCACCGAGGGCGGTCGTTTCCAGGACCAGCGGCCGATCGACCGGCGCATTCAGAAGATCGGCGAGGCGTTGCATGGTCCAGTCGCTCGCCACCATGCCGCCGTCGACACGCAGCACGGTCTCCGACGAGCCCGGCCAGTCACGACGCATCGCCTCAAGCAGATCGTGCGTCTGATAGCAGACCGCCTCCAGGGCCGCTCGGGCGATTTCGGCGGGCCCGGTGTTGCGCGTCATGCCAAACAGGGCGCCGCGCGCCTCGGCATCCCACCAGGGTGCGCCAAGCCCGGTAAAGGCTGGCACGAGATAGACGTTCTGGCTGGGGTCGGCGTGGTCGGCCAACGCGCCGGCCTGGTCCGACCGTTCGAAGAAGCGCAAACCGTCGCGCAACCATTGCACGGTGGCACCGGCCATGAAGATCGAGCCCTCCAAGGCGTAGGTGACGTGGCCGTCGAGACGGTAGGCGATGGTCGACAGCAGCCGGTTGGACGAGCGAACGATCTCGGTTCCCGTGTTCAGCAGCGCAAAGCAGCCGGTACCATAGGTCGACTTCAACATGCCGGGCGAGAAGCAGGACTGACCGACCGTGGCGGCGTGCTGGTCGCCGGCGATGCCTCGGATGGGGATGGCAACGCCGAAAAGGTCGGGGTGGGTTTCCCCGAAGTCTGCGGCGCTGTCGCGCACGTCGGGAAGAACGGCCCGCGGCACGCCGAAGAGGCGCAAAAGATCGTCGTCCCAATCCCCGGCGGCGATGTCATACAGGAGGGTGCGCGAGGCATTGGTGGCGTCGGTGGCGTGAACTCGTCCACCGGTCAGGCGCCAGAGCAGGAAGGTGTCGACGGTGCCGAACGCCAATCGCCCGGCTTCGGCCGCCGCGCGGGCGCCCTCGACGTTGTCGAGCAGCCAGGCGATCTTGGTGCCGGAGAAGTAGGGATCTAGCAACAGGCCGGTCTTTTCGCGCACCATGCCCTCGGCGCCGTCGTCCCGCAGCGCGGCGCAGCGGTCGGACGTGCGGCGATCCTGCCAGACGATGGCGCGATGAATGGGCTTGCCGGTGTCGCGGTCCCAGATCAGCGTCGTCTCTCGCTGGTTGGTGATGCCGATGGCGGCGATATCCTGTGGCGACACCGCGGCTCTCGCCAGGGCGTATTGCATGGTCTCCAGCGTGGTGTGCCAAATGTCCTCCGGCTCATGCTCCACCCAGCCCGAATTCGGGAAATGCTGGGGAAACTCCTGCTTGCCAACGCCTTTGACGCGGTATTCATCATCGAAAACGATGGCTCGCGTCGAGGTGGTGCCCTGATCGATCGCGAGTACGAATGCGGCCATGGTCGGTCTCCTCCCGTCCCTTGGTTTGCTTGAGTTTTAGTTGTCCGGCGAGGCGGTGCAAGCGCCGACCTCCGGCTTCTCCCCGGTTCAGCGCAGATTGGCGATGAAGGCGTCGATTTCCGCCGGGGCGGTCTCGGTCATGCGCAGTCCGAGCTTGGTGCGCCGCCACAAGATGTCCTCGGCGCGCCTTACCCATTCGTTTCGAGCGAGATAGCGCACTTCCGCCTCAGTCAGGCCGGCCCCAAAGTCGCGGCCGAGATCGGCGGTGACCGCCGCTCCCGCAAGGATCGTCTCGGTTCCGGTGCCATAGGTATGCACCAAACGCTCGATCAGGCCGGGATCGATGCCGGGCCGGTTGGCGACGATATGCGCCTGATAGGCGACAAGGTCGCCTGCCGGAATGTTGCCGCCCGGCAGTATCGCCCCCTTTGTCCAGGGCGAGCCTCGCACGCCAATCGCGTCTCCGATCAACGTCAGCGCACTCTCGGCGAGACGGCGGTACGTGGTGATCTTGCCACCGAACACATTGAGCAGCTTGGGCTCGCCTTCCTCGCCGGCGAGCTTCAGCACATAGTCGCGCGTCGCTTCCTGCGCCTTCGAGGCGCCGTCGTCGTAAAGCGGGCGGATGCCCGAATAGGTCCAGACGACGTCGGCATCGGCAATCGGCTTTTCGAAGTACTCCGACGCGGCAGCCTTGAGATAGGCGACTTCCTCGACAGTTATCCGCACATCGGCCGGGTCGGCGGAATAGTCGCGATCGGTGGTTCCGATCAGGGTGAAATCACCCTCATAGGGGATCGCAAAGATGATGCGACCATCGGCGTTCTGGAAGATGTAGGCGCGGTCGTGATCGTAGAGCTTCCGGACGACGATATGGGAGCCTTGCACCAGGCGGACGTGGCGCGCATCCGGCATGCCAGCGGTCGAGCGCAACACATCGTCGATCCAAGGCCCGGCGGCATTGACCACCAGACGGGCGGATACGGTCGTCTCGTTGCCGGTTTCCGCATCGCGGAGTGTAACGATCCAACGCCCCTCCGCCCGGATGGCCGACGTGACGCGCGTGCGTGTCAGGATGGTGGCGCCACGGTCCGCGGCATCGGCGGCATTCAGGACGACGAGGCGGGCATCCTGGACCCAGCAGTCCGAATACTCGAACCCTCGGCCATATCCCGCCTTCAGCGGCCCTCCCGCGACATCGGTGCGAAGATCGAGCGAACGGGTGGCGGGCAGGCGACGACGGCCCCCGAGATGGTCGTAAAGGTAAAGACCGAGCCTGAGCAGCCATGCCGGCCTGAGGCCAGCATGGTGTGGCAACACGAAACGCAGTGGCCAGATGATGTGAGGCGCCATGGCCCAAAGCACTTCCCGCTCCGTCAGGGCCTCCCGGACAAGACGAAACTCGTAGTGCTCAAGGTAGCGGAGGCCACCGTGAATCAGCTTGGTGGAAGCGGAAGAGGTGCCGGACGCGAGGTCCGCCATCTCCGCGAGCAGCACCGAGTAACCGCGCCCCACCGCATCTCGGGCAATGCCGCAACCGTTGATGCCGCCGCCGATTACCAGGATGTCCACGTCCGCCATCGCAGTCTCCACACTTGCCGCACCATTATCGTCGGCGCTTGCAGGCGATTGCGAAGCTAGCAAAGAAACGAAATTAAATGAAGATGAAACGAAAGTTCGCGCCGATTTTCATAGGCCGAGCGTGCGGCATGCGGCGCAAGCACCGGCATGCCCTTTGCAACATCCCGGGCACAGCCAGCGCATCATGTTCAAGGTCGGCTATGACGCATGAGCCGAGCGGGGCATCACGCGCGGATGGGCACCGCCGTCGTGCGTTTGATCGCCTTCAGAGCGACAAAGGAGCGAAGCGAAGCGAAGCCGCCGACCGCGGTGATCAGACGCTCGATAAGGCTGGCGAGTTCTCCCAGATCCTTCACCATGATCTTCAGAAGATAATCGGCGTCGCCCGTCTGCGACCAGCACTCCACCACCTCGTCGGCGGTATCGACGAACGCACGGAAGGCCTTGCCCGTTTCGTCGTCGTGATTGCGAAGCCCCACCAAAGTGTGTGCGATGATGTTGATGCCGAGTCGCTCCGGATCGAGGATGGCGACGATGTCGCGAACGTAGCCATCGGACCGGAGACGTTGCAGACGGCGGGCACACTGAGTGGGGGACAGGTGCACGATTTCAGACAGTTCCGCCTGAGTCATGTCGCCTTTCGTCTGGATGGCGGCGAGAAGACGCAGGTCGAACACATCCAACTCTTCCAAGGCGGCAACTCCGAAAGCAAAGACGCAAGAAACATGCGTAAGCGGGCGGCATAGTGCTGAAAATCTTCGCCATGAGCAATTGCCTTTCAGGAAATCGCAGAGAAATTTCCACCGAACCCCGATAAGGTGGACTCATTCACCGCCATCCGGATACGCCGCACATGTTTGACACCCTTCCCGAACAGCCTGCCGACGCTCTGCTCGCCCTCATCGGCCTCTACCGTGCCGATCCTCGTCCTCAGAAGCTCGACCTCGGCGTCGGGGTCTACCGCGACGACAATGGCGTCACGCCGATCATGGCGGCCGTGAAGGCGGCCGAGAAGGTGCTTCTCGAAACGCGAACCACCAAGGCTTATCTCGGGCCCGAAGGCGACCCGGTCTACACCGATCTCCTGAAGCCGATCGTGTTCGGCAAGGATCCCGGCGGCCGTATCGCCGGGATTCAGACGCCGGGCGGCACCGGCGCCGTGCGGCTCGCCGCCGACCTCGTGGCGTTGGCGCGCCCCGATGCGAAGATCCTCTATGGTGCGCCGACATGGCCGAACCATCTGCAGATTCTGAATGCCACCCGTCTCAAGGCGGTGGCGCATCCCTATTTCGACGTGAAGACACAGACGGTGAACGTGGCCTCGCTGGTGGCGGCGATCGAAGGCGCGTCAGCCGGCGACATCGTTCTGCTGCATGGTTGTTGTCATAACCCGACCGGCGGCGAGCTGGAGCCGGAAGACTGGCGGACGGTGCTGAAGGCACTCCAGGAGACCGGCGTCGTCCCGCTGATCGACTTCGCCTACCACGGCCTTGGCAAGGGGCTCGAAGGCGACGCCTACGGCGTGCGTCTTCTGACCGACAGCCTCGACGAGGTCATGGTCGCCTACTCTTGCGACAAGAATTTCGGCCTTTATCGCGAGCGCGTCGGCGCTCTCTATGTCAAGGCGCGCGACGAAAAAACGGCCTCAGTGGTGATGTCCAACCTCGCCGCCTTCAGCCGGGTGTCCTGGTCGATGCCGCCGGACCACGGCGCCGCCATCGTGCGGACCATTCTCGAAGATCCCGAGCTCACGCGCGTCTGGCGCGAGGAAATCGACCGCATGGGTGCCCGCGTTCGCGGTGTGCGCTCGGCACTCGCGGCAGCCGGCCCAGGCCTCAAGGCCCACGAAGCGCAAACCGGCATGTTCTCGACGCTGGCGCTCAGCCCGGAGCAGGTTCTAGCCCTGCGAAAGGACCACGCCGTCTACATGGCGGGTTCGGGCCGGATCAATGTCGCCGGTCTCCATGTCCGCGACATTCCGGCGTTCGTGACGGCGCTCAAGGCCGTGGGATACCCCGTCGGCTGACCAAAAGACTCTTTCGGGAGGAAGATCATGCTGCAAGTCCGTGACGCCGTCTCCGGCGGTCGCGCGATCGTCGACGCGCTTATAGCAAATGGCGTCGACACCGTGTTTGGCCTGCCGGGCGCACAAACCTACCCATTTTTCGATGCGCTTGCGCTCTCCACGGATCGCATCCGCACCTATGGCGCCCGTCATGAACAGGCCTCGGGCTACATGGCCTTCGGCTATGCCCGATCCACCGGCCGGCCAGGCGTGTTTTCCGTCGTTCCGGGACCCGGCGTTCTGAATGCCGGCGCAGCGCTGATTACGGCCCTCGGTTGCTGCGCGCCCGTCCTGTTGATCACCGGCAACGTTCCGTCGACCTTCGAGGGGAGGGGACGCGGACATCTTCACGAGATTCCCGACCAGCTTGGCCTTCTGCGGCGCATGACCAAATGGTCGGCTCGCATCGAGCGGGTTGAGGACGCTCCCGCCCTCGTCAATCAGGCATTCCGAGAGATGTTGACCGGCCGGCCCGGCCCGGTTGCGCTGGAGATGGCGTGGGACACCATGGCCGCAACGGCCGTGGCGGAGCCTCTCGCCGCCGCCACATTGCCCCCTCCGACGGAACCCGAGGCGGCCGCGATCGAAGCGGCGGCGAGGCTGCTCGTTGCGGCTCGACGGCCGATGATCATGACCGGCAGCGGCGCCCAGCATGCCGCGGACGAGGTGAGGGCGCTCGCCGCCCTCCTCGACGCGCCAGTCACGGCTCTGCGCGGCGGTCGGGGCATCGTGTCCGAAAGCGAGCCGCTCGGTCTGTCGTCGGCCGTCGCGCATCACCTTTATCCGGATACGGATGTCGTGCTGGGTATCGGTACGCGGCTGGAACTGCCCACCATGCGCTGGGCCGGCATGATGGCTTACCACGACCATCTGCCGGGAGGCCGGAAGCTCGTCCGTATCGACATCGATCCGGAGGAAATGGTTCGCCTCAAGGCCGATGCGCCCATCGTGGCCGATGCGAGGGGCGGCGCCCGCGCGCTGATCGATGCAATCCGACGCCTGGCGGCGGACGGGCCCAAACGTGACGGAAACGCCATTCGCGACGAAATCCGCGCCGCCAAAGCTGCAGTGGAGGCCGAGATCGCCAAGGTTCAGCCGGAGGTGGACTATCTCCGGGCAATCCGTGCGGCCTTGCCGGACGACGGTTTCTTCCTGACCGAGCTTTGTCAGGCGGGTTTTGCTTCCTATTTCGCCTGGGATGCCCGGCAGCCCCGAACCTACGTCAGCGAAGGCTATCAGGGCACGCTCGGCTACGGTTTCCCGACGGCGCTCGGCGTCAAGGTCGCCAACCCGAATCGCAAGGTCGTGGCTGTCTGCGGGGACGGCGGCTTCATGTTCGGCGTTCAGGAACTGGCCACCGCGGTCCAGGAGGGCATTGGCGTGGTGGTGGTGGTGTTCGACAACGGTGCCTATGGCAACGTCCGCCGAGACCAGAGGACCCGTTTCGAAGGGCGCTTCATCGCCTCGGAGCTCCGCAACCCGGACTTCCTCAAGCTTGCCAGCGCCTTCGGCATCGAGGCGCACTCGGTGAGGTCGCCGACCGAGCTGTCTTCCGTGCTGCCGGCGGCACTCGCCGCCGAGCAAACCGTGATCGTTCATGTCGCTGTACCGCCAGACAGCGAAGCGTCGCCTTGGCCGTTCATCCATCCCGCGCCGTGAAAGGCGGCTGCCGTCGCCTTGTTGACCCGCCGTTAACACCTCCCTGGTTTAGTGGCCGCCGTCCCCGCGACAAGGCGGCCACTTCCAGTGGCGATGACACTGACGTTGCACATCGTTAAAAATTTAGCGATGGCAAGAACACTCCTTTCAGGTCCTGCGCGTAGAGTTCTTTCGATGATCCGGATCATCCGCTATCCGGCGCGAAAGGACAGATCATGGATATCGGGAGCGTAAAACCGGTCCTTACCGGTGTGACCTCGCCGGTGCCGAAAACGCCGACCGAGCAGAACCAGTCGACAACAACCGACCTTCGTGCCGAGAAGGCCGTCAAGGTTGCCGAGAAGACCAACGGGAACGCCGTCGACACGGCAACGGACAAGTCTCAAGGGCACGGCACGGGTTCGACATCCAGCTCGCTGACCAAGGCGAATACCGTGAAGGCGAGCCCACTCGATCAGGTCTCGGGCTTCGAGGTCTTCATGTCGGATCAAAGCAAGGCGTCGGAACACCCCGCCGACTCGTCCGGCAATGCGGCCGTTGTGCAGGACGGCCAGGAATTCGCCATGCGCATGCAGGCGATGATCGAAGCCTGGGAAGGTACGGGCGGCACCGCGCGCAGCTCGGCTCTGGATCGCAAGCTCTGATCTTTCCGCCATCAATGCAAAATCGGCGCCCCAAATAGGGCGCCGATTGCTTTTGTGCTGGTAGGGGAAACCTTGGCTCGACTGCTCGCCGAGCCAAGGCTCCAAGACGCTCGTCAGGGCGTCGTAGCCGGAGGCGTTGCAGGAGCCGCAGGAGCGTCCGGCGTGGTCGGGGCCGGGGTAGCCGGCGCGGCAGGAGCCGCTGGTTCGGCGGGAGCGGCAGGGGTTGCAGGCGCAGGCGCAGCGGGCGCAGACGGGGTAGCGGGCGCTGTCGACGTCGCGGGCGGCGGTGGCGGCGTGGTCGTGCCGGTTTTGCCCGAGAAGTAGACAATGGCGCCGATCACCACGATGACCGCAATGACGACCCAAATAATTGAAGATCTCTTCATAGGGTGTTCTCCTATCGCTTGCTGAATTCTGAAAGCACCGAAGAACAAGAGTCCGCCAGCGCCGCATACAACAAACGAAGATTGCGCGTTATGGTTCCGCCCAGACAAGAGGGGCGCGGACCGCTATTGCACGGGAGGGACCGGCATCGCAGGTATTCTCTGCCGAACCCGCTCGCGATGGGCCGAATAAAGGCCCGAGCCAGCAATCAATGCTGACCCCAACAATGTATAATAGCTCGGGAAAACGCCAAAGAACAGATAGGAGAGAAGACCGGCCGATACCAACTGTACGTAGGTAATCGGTGCCAGCAGCGACAGCGGGGCCAATTTCAATCCCGAAATGAACAGCATGTGGGCCAGCGTAAAACTCAACGAGCCACCGATTCCATAGGCGAGCTCCCGGCCGGTCGGAATGTGGAACACCGGCAGGACCAGAAGCGTCGAGATGCCGAGGCCGATCATGCCGGTCCACATGAAAGTGACCTCTGTTGGCTCGTTTTTCATAAGGCGCGTGAAGAGCGCTCCCAATGCCCAGGCCGTCGCCGATCCGAGCGGAAACAGGGCTGCCAGTTGGAAACTGTCGGTACCGGGCCGAACGATCAGAATCACACCGGCAAACCCGACCGTCGCCGCCAGCCAACGGCGGATTCCGACCGTTTCTCCGAGAACGAAGACGGAAAGCACCATGACGATGATCGGCGAAATGAAGTGGATTGCCGTGTTGGAGGGCACGTCGAGGTAAGCCAGGCCCAGGATGAAGAAGCTGGTCGAGGCGACGGCGGCAAGGCCGCGGCCTATCTGCAGGCGGTAGCTGGCAGGCCGGAAGACCGACAGGCCTTTGGAGGAAAGGGCCCAGGGAAGTGCCACAAGGAAAAACACGAAATAGCGGAACCAAGTGGCAAGCTGTGCCGGCGCCGTTTCCTTCATCAGCTTGGCGCCGACGTCGCCCCCGGCGAAGAAGATCGTCGAGCCGACGACCAGCAGGATGGCGAGCAAGGTGCGCTCCGAATTCCGGGGCGGCAGCGACGGCGCCTCTCCGGACGCTTCGGGAAGGGTTGGCATTTGCGGCTCCGGGGCTCCAGCCAATGAGTCTACCGGATCGGTCACCCCTTTGGCGGGACGAGAAAGGCGAGGCGGCAAGGAACAGGACTTGTCGACAATTGAGCGGTTTGTGCAAGGAGTCGTTCATAGGCGCAAGCGAATTTCCCCTTTACATAGAGCATTGTCGCGCAACGGATGCGATTTTTTGTACATATCCACGTGTCGCCACTGATGGCCGGTTTTCCCGCACGTCGTAAAGCTTGTCACCGATGACAATTCGATGAGGGCGGGCAATGGTCCGTGAGGAAACTAAAGAGACGGCCGCATCTCCCCGCGCGGTTGCCGTTCCGTCGCTGCGAAAAGCGGTCCTGATTCTCGATCTGCTCGGACGTCGTGGCAGACTGACATTCTCAACGATCCAGAAGACGCTCGACCTTCCCAAGAGCACGACGCATCAACTCCTGAAGGCGCTGGCGGATATCAGCGCCGTTCAGGTCCATGCTGACGGTCGCTTCGTGCTGGGGCCGAAGATCTGCGAACTCGGGGTTCTCGGCATTCGTCAGAGAACGATCGACAACCTGTCGCTCAAGCACTTGGAATCTCTGGCTGTTCAATCCGGCTTTTCCAGCGAGATCGCCACTTTCGAAGGACGGAACGCCGTGGTCCTTGCCAGCGCCCGGCCCGGCGACGGTGCGCGAAGCGCGGGTTGCGAAGGACGGCGTTGGCCGCTGAACCGGGTCGCGACGGGAAAGGCACTGCTGGCTTTCCTCGACGAAGCGGACAGAAAGCGGCTGCTCGCCGACCTCGACTGGACGAAGACGACGCCGCGATCCATTGGGTCGCCGGACGCCATGCGGCGCGAACTCGAGCTCGTTCGCCAGCGCGGCTGGGCTCTCGACGAGCGCGAAGCGCTTGACGATACATCATGCATCGCCGCGCCGGTGTTCGATCGGCGCAACCGTGTGGTGGCTGCCATCGCTACCGTCTGTCAGGCGGACCTGATCAGGCCGGAACGCTACGAGGCGCTGGCGGAGATGGTCCTCACGACGGCGAGTGCCGTGTCGCAGGCAGTCCGGGAGGCTTGAGCTCAGCCGCGTTCGGCGATGCGAGCGCGCACCCACGCATGGATTTCCGCGTCGACGAAGGCGATGCGGCTTTCGCCAAGACGTACCGGCTTCGGAAAGGTGCCCGCGGCCATCATGCGCTTGATCGACGATACCGAAAGCGTGGTCATGGCCGACGCCTGCTTCATCGACAGGAGCGTCGGCGTCGCCGACGTCGCAGGCTTGGCTTTCCGGCCAGGGGCCGGGGCTGGCTCGCTGTCGGCCGGTGCGGCGGCAAACGCCGCTTCCGTGGTCGCCTGCAAGGCGTGAACGGGGTTTCCGGTGGCGATGGTATGGGCCGGTTCGGGCTTGCGCAGCACCGACGTCAGTTTCTCCAGGGTGTCGAGCGCTTTCTTCAAGCCTGGATTATCATCGAGCGGAGCGGCTCCGCTGGCGATCAGCCCCATAATTCTGCCCCCAACCCCAGTGTCGTAACGGCAGCCCAAGCCGTATTCTCTCAACCTTGACAGTAGTATAAACCGAGATTGGTTCACAGGAGGTTGCTGGTTGGCCACCTCCGTCCTTGTCGCCTTATGGGGGCGACAGGCTATCGGTTGAAGTAGGGAGCGAGGTTCGCTCGCACTCGCTCGAGCGGGGTACTGCCGGACAGGTCGGGCACGAAGGTCTCGCCGGTAATCGCCTCGAATGCGTCGATATAGACCTGCGACGTCTCGGCGATCAGGCTTTCCGGAATCTCGGGGATCGGATCCTTGTAGGGATCGCAGCGCGCGCCCACCCAGGCACGGATGAAGTCCTTGTCGAAGCTCTTCGGGCGTCGGCCAGCGGCGAAATCCTCGGCGTAGGAGGCGGCGATCCAGTAGCGACTCGAGTCGGGGGTATGGATTTCGTCGGCAAGCACGATGGTGCCATCGCCGTCGAGGCCGAACTCATACTTGGTATCGGCCAGAATGAGACCATGCGCGGCGGCGATCTCGGCGCCACGCGCATAGAGCTTCAGCGCATAGTCGGACACGGTGGCCCATTGCTCCGGCGTCAGAAGCTTCTTCGCCACAATCTCGTCGCCGCTCAGCGGTTCGTCGTGCCCCCCGTCGAAGGCCTTGCTGGTTGGCGTCAGGATCGGGGAGGGGAGTTTTTCGTTGTCGTGGAGGCCGTCGGGCAGCGTCAGTCCGTACATGTGCCGCTCGCCGGCCCTATATTTCGTCAAGACCGAGGTGCTGGTGGTGCCGGCCAGATAGCCGCGCACGATCACCTCTACCGGCAGAATGTCCAGCCGCTTGCCGACCACCACATTGGGGTCGGGATAGGCGATGACGTGATTGGGGCAGATGTCGCCCGTCGCATTGAACCAGAAGCGCGCCGTTTGAGTCAGCACCTGTCCCTTGAAAGGGATGGCCGCCAACACGCGATCGAAGGCGCTGATGCGGTCCGTGGCGATGATGACGCGGCTGCCGTCCGGCAGATCGTAATTCTCGCGCACCTTGCCCTTGTAGTAGTTGGGCAGCTCGGGAATGAAGGCTTCGGAAAGAATACGGTCGAGGGCCATCGGTGCCTCCTTGACGGACTGGGCCGCGGAGCGGCTGCCTGTTGGCCGCTCAATAGAACATCGCGACGGAAACTTTAAGCCGAACTTGCGCGCCCGAGCTTGCTGGGCCTAGTTTGATTCGATTCATACGCTAAGTCACCCGGGAGAGAGATCTTGAGTCGTATTCGCGTCGCCGTGGACATGGACGAGGTCATCGCGGACACCTATGGCGCCATGCTGGGCTGGCTGGTCGGCCGACATGGCGCGCAATGGAGCCCCACCTCGCTGCAGGGCCGACAGATCTTCGATGTGCTCACCCCGGAGATCGCCGAAACACTCCGAGAGGCCATGCACGACGGCGCCTTCTTTGCCGACCTGCCGATCGTCGAGGGCAGCCAATCGGCGCTTGCGGCGATCGCGTCTCGCTGCGAGCTGTTCATCACGTCGGCAGCCATGGAGTTCCCCAACTCGCTTGGCCCGAAGTTTCTCTGGCTGCAGCGGCATTTCCCCTTCGTCGACCCGCTCAATGTCGTGTTCTGCGGCGACAAGAGCATCATCGCCGCCGATTGCCTGATCGACGATAACGCGCGCCATTTCCAGCGGTTCGGCGGGCAGGGGATCGTCTTCTCGTCACCTCACAACGTGAACGTCACCGACTATCCGCGCATTCGCCATTGGAGCGAGGCCATGGGAGTCCTGGCGGAGGCCTTTCCCGGCGCGCTGTGAGAAGCGCATCTCACTCCTGCGACGGGGCGCCGTAGACGCCACCCTCCGCCTGCCACGCGGAGATGGCTTTGCTCGGTACGAGCAACTGCACGACGTTGAGCGTCAGATTGTCGCGGATCATCACGCCCGTAAACAGCTCGGCCGCCAGCGCGAGGGTAATGCTGGCACGGACGGGCAGGCGAGTCGCCATCCAGAACCCGACCAGCATCGCCAGGGTGTCGGACACCGAGTTCAGGATGCTGTCGCCAGAGTAGCCCTGCGCCAGGGCCTGTTCGCGATAGCGTTCAATCACCAGCGGGGAGTTCTCGACGAGTTCCCAGGCGATCTCGATGCCGAGCGCCAAGGCCAATGCGAGGACCGGGGACCAATGCCCTCGAAACACCAGACGGCCGAGCGCGAAGAAGAGCATGCCGTGGATGACATGCGAAGGGGTGTACCAATCGGTGAGCTGCTGCGAGTTTTCCGGGCTGAGAACGGTACCGGCCCAAAGACGTACGGTGCCACAGGCGCAGATCGGCGGTTGCCCCATGACATACAAAACGGCAGCCTGTGTAACGAGGGCGGCAGCGATAACGAAGATAGCATACCTGATGGTCGGCGCCATGAACGTCTCCGGATCCAAGCCCCGGCGTCTCCAGGCATAAGACCAGGAGTTGCGCGGCGTGTTGTCTTGCATATCTCAAGAAAATCAAATAATCTATTGAAATAACATCACTATTGCCGAGCGCCTGCATGCCCGATAACGAGATTCTCGTTCGCCCGCTGTCAATTGAAGATGCAGCCGACTTCAATCATGTGGTCGGTGTTGTGGCGCGCGAGCGTCGTTATCTGCGCTTTACCGATGCACCTCCGATGGAAAGTACCGTCGAGTTTCTCGAAAAGAGCCTTGGCTCCGGAAATCCGCACCTCGTGGCCGTTGCGGCTGGAAAGCTCGTCGGTTGGTGCGATGTCTGTCGCCACTCGTTCGAGATCGAGGCCCATGTCGGTACGCTGGGCATCGGGCTTCTGCCGGAGTTTCGCGGCAAAGGCATTGGCAAGGCGTTGCTCGACATGACCATCGCCGCCGCCGAGCGGCTGGATTTCCACCGGATCGAGCTTACGGCGTTCTCGGACAATCTTCGAGCGCTCGCGCTTTATGAGACGCGCGGGTTCGTTCGCGAGGGCGTCCTACGCATGGCGGCGCGGTTCGGAGACGAGTATCGCGACATCGTGCAAATGGCGAGGCTTGACCCGGAACTCGCGAACCGAGACCGGCGCATAGCCTGAAGCCGCAGGCCGTACGATGCCAAGGCGGATTTGCCAGCACATTTAGGTTCCATAATATCTATTATGCGAATCACAGATCCAGGCGCGGGATCTAGGATATGGCGATCCGGACGGCCTCGAAGGTCGCCCTGCTCGAAGTCCATCACCATCAGTGGAATGGGTCTGTGGCCTTCGATAGTGGCGACGTTGCCTTCGCGCCAACTCCGCGGCGACCAGAACGCACCCCGATCTCGACACCAGCGCCGTGTCTCTCCAAGGACCAGCGATGACGCACAAGCCAGATGAATCGGGCGACTCGGAGTTGGACAGGTCGAAATACGAAGCATTCTCCAGATCGGCACCGGCGGTCATGTCTGCGCAAGCCCAAGCCGCCGGTGTCAAGCGTCAAGCCAGCATGAACGAGCGCATGGAAATCGAGCCGAGGTCTATGCCCTCGTTGAAGAAGCTGAGTTCGTCGGCCTTGTCGGCAACGGCCAGCGGATAGAGTGCCGGGAAGAAATGCTCGAATGTCGGATGCGACAGCTGGGCGATGCGGCCGAGCTTTGGCGCATCGACGACGGACTTGTAGTCGCCCTTGGCGATCGCGTCGGCCATGCGGGCATCGAACGCCTCGGCCCAGTCGTAGGCCGGTCCACCACCCCAGGCCACGGCTCGGAGATTGTGGACCAGATTGCCAGAGCCGATGATCATGACTCCGCGCTCACGCAGGGCCTTCAGCTCCTCAGCCAGCGCGAAATGCTCCTCTGGCGATCGGCTGAGATCGACCGACAGCTGAAACACTGGAATGTCCGCCTTCGGGAACATCTGGATCAGCACCGACCAGGCTCCGTGATCGAGCCCCCAGCGCTCATCGGGCTCGATGTGATGGTTCTTCACGAGGTCGATGGTCGCCTCGGCATATCCCGGCGCTCCCGGTGCCGGATAGCGCTGGGCGAACAGTTCGTCCGGGAACCCGCCGAAATCATGGATGGTGACCGGGTGATCCTTCACATGCACCAGCGTGACGCCGCGCGTCATCCAGTGGGCTGAAACAACAAGGATCGCCTTGGGCACGGGCAGACGGGTGCCGAGTTCACGCCAGCCGCGGCTATACGGGGTATCCTCGATGGCGTTCATCGGGCTGCCGTGGCCGACGAAAAGCGTCGGCATGCGGGGGGTGGTGGGAAGATCTGCAAAATGACGACCGAGACCAGCCATGATCGAATTTTCCTTCCGGAGGACATTTTGCCCCGCGGCCCTGCCGCGAGGCTTATCATCCCCTCACCGCGCAAGGCGCGGCCATGTTCGGCTAGAATCTAGAAAGGCATCGGTCGCGAAACAAGATAGCCATCCGTGACCATATTGTCCCTCATGGATGAACAATATCTCGGCACCCTTCCCTCTCGGTCGCAGCTGGCAGTTTAATCGCCTGTCCAACGATCCCAACGCCGGTCCATGCGCCGATGGACCCTATAGTCGATCCGTGCGTCGCGGCGCGCCTCCATGCGCGGAGGCAAACCGGGGCCGACGCCGTAATAGGGCTGACCAGCGTAGTAGGCGTTGTGGTATATGACCGGGTCGTAGACGACCACCGGATAGGCGGCGACAGGCCCAAGATAAGCCGCTGCCAGCCAGCCCCGATAACCGGCCCATCCGATGTCGCACCATCCCGGACCGGCCGTGCACCCGAAGACGGTGACAGCCTGTCGAGGCGGAACGGTGGCGATCACCGGATAGGCGGTGGCTGGCCCGGTTCGCAGATTGAGGGCCGTTGTGGTGACCGACGTCTGGGCGTCGGCGCCCGTGACGAACAGGAAGCTGGCGACGCCGGCCGCGATGGTCGTGAGTGCGCGATGCATGTGTGGACTCCGTCGTTTCAGTCGTCCGAGTGATCTGGCGCGCCAGCTCTCGGAGTGTTGCTGGTACGGAGCCGGTCCGAGGCGACTGACGCAGCCGGTGTGTTTTTCCCGGTACTTTTTTGTTGGATCCCGCGTCAGCCGCCGATCCTTCTCGCCGTAACAGGACCGTTCCAACCAGACGGAGCACTGAGATGCGATCACTGACCAAAATCTTCATTGCCGGCACCCTTGCGGTTCTGTCGGTACCTGCCACCGCCGCCGATCGCCTTGCCGGCATCGCCTTCACTCGCCTGGACGCCGACGGAGACGGCCAGTTGGATGCGACTGAGTTGCGGCAAGCCCGCACCCAGCGGTTCGAGCGGCTCGACATCAACCGGGATGGCGTCGTCACGGCGGCCGAACAGGCGGAAGCAAGCAACCGCATGTTCCGCAAGGCCGAAGCGCTCGAAGGCGCGATGGCGATCCGGTTCGAGGCGCTCGATGCGGACGGCAATGGCAAGCTATCTCGCGAGGAGTTCGTGGACTCCCCCGGGGGCGGCCTTGCAGCCCGGCTCGACAAGGATGGCGACGGAAAGGTCTCGAAAGCCGAGTTCATGGCCGGAATCGAAGCGGCGCGCGCCGCGCGTTGATGCCGATCTGAGCTGGGAGCAGTGTGTTGGAGCAATCGGACGGCGATCTGATGCGGGCCGTGGCGGCCGGAGACGAGCGGGCTTTCCGCCGGCTCGTCGGCCGCCATGGCCCGAAACTCAGGGCGATCGCCGGTCAGTTCCTTGACGCAGGCGAAGCCGACGACGCCGTGCAGGATGCCTTGATCGGCGTCTGGCGCCATGCCAGCCGCTTCGACCCGACCAAGGCGGCGCTTTCCACCTGGCTTTATCGCATCGTCGTCAATCGCTGCATCGACATCCGTCGACAGCGCTTCCGATGGCCATGGAGCCCCATCGACGAGGCGGACGATGTGCCCTCGGGCGACATCGCGGCGGATCGTGCCCTTGCAGGGGCGGAGGCGCTCAGGGATGTGGGGGCCGTTATCGCCTCTCTGCCGCCACGGCAGCGGATGGCGTTGATGCTGGCCACAGTCGGCGATCGCACGGCCGAGGAGATTGCCGCGCTTCTCGGCGTATCGCGCCCCGCGGCGGAACAATTGATTGCCCGCGCCCGACGAACCATCAGGGCCGCGATGAGGGAGCCAGCCGATGGATCGGACTGAGTTCGAAGACAAGCTGATGATTTTGGGAAGCGATCTAGTCCGCTGGCCGCCGGCGGAAGCCGAAACCGCCAGACAGTTGCTCGCCGCCGACAAGGACAGCCGCGCCCTCCTCGAGGAGGTGCAGGCGGTCGACAATGCCATTCGGTTGGCAACGGAAGTGCCTGTCGCGGCGTTGGCGGGGCGGATCATGGCGGCGACGCAAAAGCCCACTTCGCACAGCATCTTGGCGCGGCATTGGCGGCGGTCGATTCCGGCGGGCGCACTGGCCATCGTTCTCGTGGCCTCCATCGGCTTCAAGACCGGCTACGACGGCGGCATTGGGCTTGCCGAAGACCTTGAACTCGCCACGGCCATCGCCGGCGATGCTTTTAGCCTGGATACCATGCCATGACCGCCTCGCGACCCATTCTTCTGCTGCTCGTTGGATTGCTGGGCCTGTCGCTGCTCGGCAATGTCTATGCGGTCAGTCGCTTCGCTGGCGATCGCGTCGGACAAGCCGCCTTCGCCGAACTGTCCACGCGACGGTTTGAGCCGGATTTCGGCCGCTTGGTACGCCGAGAGATCGTCGGCCGTGCCGGTGAGCTGAGGTCGGCGATAGCCGATCTGCGTCAGGCGCGCGAACGGATGTTCCATCTGGCAGCTGCGAGCCCCCCCGATCCGGAGGCCTTGGTGGAGGCGACGGCCGACGTGCGCGCGGCCTTTGGCAGAGCACAGACGATCTTTCATGAAAGCATCGTCGATGCTGCCCGCCAAGCCAACCACCCCGTCAAGTAAGCGTGGTCTTGCCGTTGGCTAGAGGTGCCGACAGGACTGCCGCTCTATCAGAGGGCAAGGCACCAACACCTGCGGAGGAACCGGTCCTTCGGATTCTCCATTGATCCGGGCAAGCAAGTCCACCGCGGTGCGGCCTATCTCGAAATAGGGCAGCGCCACGGATGTCAGCATGGGCTTCAGCGCGCGGGTTATGATCGTCATGTCGTCGAATCCCATGACCGAAAGATCCTCGGGCACGGACAGTCCAAGCGATGCGGCCGCAGCGTAGACCTGCACGGCGATCTGGTCGTTGCCGCAGATGATGGCCGTCGGCCGTTCGGCGCGCCGCAGCAAAGCATGCGCGGCGTCATAGGCGACAAGATCCTCTCCTCCGTCGGGCCGAGTGACGAAGCCGGGCACCTCCAGGTTCGAATCGTAGAAAAGGCCACTTTCGGCAAATGCAGTGCGATAGCCCGCGCCCCTCAGCACTGTGGCACGCAGCACCGGGCTGAGCGACACGATGCCGATGCGCCGATGGCCCAGCTCGATCAGATGGCGAGCCTGCGTGTAGCCGCCCCCTTCGTCGTCGGGCACGACCGAGCAATGACTGCGCCGGGCCGAGTAGCAGTTGGCAAGCACGATGCCGCGCTCGAAATCCGGCGTGCCCAGATCGACGGGGCGATGATAGGTGGTGGCGTAGACCGCTCCGGCAACCTTGTGAGCTCGGAATACCCGCCAGTACTCCTGCTCCTGTTTCGGGTCGCCGTCCGTGTTGGCGATCAGCATGGTGCGCGCCTGTTCCTTCAAGCCGGACTGCGCGCCACGGATGATATCGACCGAGTAAGGCGTGGTGGCCACTGCGTTCGTCATGACGCCGACCACGGTGGAATGCGCCATCCGCATCATCCGCGCCGCGTGGTCGGGCACGTAATGCATGCGTCGGATGATCTCGGCTACGGCCTCGCGTGTTTTGACATTGACGGCGGGATCGTCGTTGACGACGCGCGATACGGTCTTCGGCGACACGCCGGCCTCGCGAGCAACGTCTTTGAGCGTAACCAATGATCCCTCCCCCGGCCATCGACATCGCTGTCAGTTGCATCAGAAAATCAGGTTGTGACACCGATGTCAATCAGTTGCTAAAACATAACGTTCAATTACCGCGCAGAGATGCACAGAACTGGGTTTGACGTGCTGTCCTAAGAGACAGACATGACAACGATTTCAGCGACTGTCGGAGACAAGCTAAGACAAAGCTTGGCGGAGCGGCCCGCCAAGCTCAGGGAGCGCCCAAAGAGACGCGCCGTGCCTTCCGGTTAGTGCCTGGGGAAGCTCAAGCCCATTTCGCGATACCGTTCGGGATCATCGGCCCAGTTCTCGCGCACCTTGACATAAATGAAGAGGTGGACAGGCCGTTCCAGGATCTCGGTCAGTTCCTTGCGCGCGGCGATCGAGATGGACTTGACGGTCTCGCCTCCTTTGCCGAGCACGATCTTCTTCTGGCTCTCGCGCTCGACGAAAATGGTCTGCTCGATACGAGCCGAACCGTCTTTCTGATCCTTCCACTGATCGGTTTCGACCGTCGACGAATACGGCAACTCGTCGTGGAGGCGCATGAAGACCTTCTCGCGCGTGATCTCGGCAGCCAGCATTCGCATCGGCAGATCGGACAGTTGGTCTTCCGGGTAGAGCCAGGGACCTTCCGGCAGGTGCGCCGCCAGATGGGCGAGGAGGTCCTCGGTGCCCGAGCCGTTCAGCGCCGACACCATGAAGGTCGCCTCAAACCCGACGCGAGCGTTGAGATCCGCGGCCAAGGCCAGCAGAGAGTCACGTTTCACGGTATCGATCTTGTTGAGAATCAACACCTTGGGATGCCGGAGCTCGCCGAGCTTCTCGACGACCTGAGTGACCTCCTCCACCAGGCCGCGCTTTGCATCGATGAGCAGGCAAACGACGTCGGCGTCGGCCGCTCCCGACCAAGCGGTGTCGACCATGGCCCGATCGAGCCGGCGCTTCGGCGCAAAGATGCCGGGCGTGTCGACGAAGACCACCTGCGACGAGCCGTGCATGGCGATACCGCGCATGATCGCCCGCGTCGTCTGTACCTTGTGGCTGACAATCGACACCTTGGCGCCGACCAAGCGGTTGAGAAGCGTCGACTTGCCGGCGTTGGGAGCACCGATCAGCGCCACGAAGCCGGCGCGAGTTGGGGTGTCGACGGACGGGGCGGCATCATCGGTCATCGCGTCTCTCTCCGGAGGCGGAAGGGTAGCCAAGATTATGTCATTCCTTTTCAACTGAATAGCGGGCGTATAGGCGGATCGACCTCAACCGGCACAAGGGCGGTCAATATGGCCGCCTCACCCCGCCCGCTTGGCAAGCGCCTCGGCGGCGGCTGCTTGTTCGGCCTCGCGCTTCGACTTGCCCTGCCCCTCGCCCGCGGCTTCGCCGTCGATGGTGACCAGGACGCGAAACATCGGCGCATGGTCGGGACCGGAACGCTCAACAATGGAATAGCCCGGAAGCCCCTGCCCGCGCCCCTGCGCCCACTCCTGCAGGAGCGTTTTGGAGTCGCGCAACGGGCCGCTGAGGCTCTCCATGCGGGGTTTCCAGTTGCGCAGGACAAAATCCTTCGCCGCGTCGAATCCGCCATCGAGATAGATGGCGGCGATCACCGCCTCGGCCACATCGCCAAGAATCGCTTCTTTGCGCCGGCCACCCGACTGGCGCTCGCCGGCTCCAAGCCGCAGCACCGAGCCGAGATCGAGGTCACTGGCCACCTCGGCGCAGGTCTCGCGGCGAACCAACTGGTTGAGCCGACGGGCGAGATCGCCCTCCTCCTCGCGCGGATAGGTGGAAAACAGCATTTCCGCCACCACCAAAGCCAGCACGCGATCGCCCAGGAACTCGTGGCGTTGATAGCTTTCGTGTGCGACCTGATCGCCGGGCACGGCGCTGCGATGAGTGAGCGCCCGAAGAAGCCCCGTACGATCCTTGAAATGATACTGGAGGCGCCCTTCGAGCGCCTCCAGGACTTGTGCCTGATGATTGTTCATGGATCAGTTCAGCATGGAAAGCATGCGGTCGACGCGTACCGTCCAGGGCCAGGTCCAGAACATCCAGGGCTTGGCGCTTTCGTCGATCGAGAAGAAGATGACCTGAGCCTTGCCGACCAGATGGTCGAATGGCACGTAGCCGACGCCGGACCCGTCGATGCGACTGTCAGCGGAATTGTCGCGATTGTCGCCCATCATGAAGTAATGCCCCGGCGGCACCTCGAACTCGCGCGTGTCGTCGCCAGCCGTGGTGCCCATGTCGAGCGTGTCGTAGGAGACGCCGTTGGGCAGTGTTTCGCGCCAGATCTGCGCCTTGATCTCGTTGCCGAACGGCCCTTTCTCCGCGAACTCGCCGGTGTTCTCGCGCTTAACCGGCTGGCCGTTGATGTAAAGGACGCCCGACCTCATCTGAATCTTGTCGCCCGGCAGGCCGATGACCCGCTTGATGTAGTCCGTCGAATGATCGGCAGGCAGCTTGAACACGACGATGTCGCCGGCCTTGGGGGCGCTTGCCCAGATGCGGCCTTCAAACGGAGCAAGTCCGAAGGGGAACGAGTACTTGCTGTAGCCATAGGAGTATTTCGAAACGAACAGATAGTCGCCGATGAGCAACGTGTGCATCATCGAGCCCGACGGAATCGAAAAGGGCTGAAACAGGAAGGTGCGCACCACGAGTGCGAGAAGCAGTGCCTCGACGATCACCTTGACCGTCTCCCAAAAGCCGTCCTTGGATTCCGCGCGCTGTTTGGTCGCCGACATATGGCTGCCCTTCATTCGGAGTCACGTCCCGAACCCCGCGTCGGCGCCAAGGGCAGCCGATCCGCGGCGGCCCGGACCTTGGCGCCTTTTATCGGAGCGGCACCGGCGACGCAACGAAAAGCCGAAAAGCGAGCCGAATTGTGGCGCCTCACCCGCCGCCTATGGTCGGCCAGTCGGATGGCCAGGCCGAGATCACCACGAAGGCCTGCGCCAGCGGGTAGTCGTCGGTGATGGTCACGTCGATGCGGGGAACCAGCCCTTTCGGCGTCAGCGCCGCGAGTCGCATCGCCGCCGAGCCTTCGAGCCGCATGGTCGGCTGACCGGTCGGAAGATTGACGACCCCCATCTCGCGCCAGTTGACGCCCATGCGAATTCCGGTGCCCAGCGCCTTCGAGCAGGCCTCCTTGGCGGCGAAGCGCTTGGCATAGGAGGCGGCGCGATTGGCCCGGCGATCGGAGCGCTCGCGTTCGACATCGGTGAACACGCGCTTCACGAAGCGCTCGCCGAAGCGCTCGAGCGTCTTCTCGACACGGCGGATATCGATGAGGTCTGATCCGATGCCGATGATCATGGGCTACCCGTTGACGCGCTCGACCTTGCTGACGTTGGGCAGGACGCGCAACTCGTTCAAGATCTGCGTCAGATGCTTGATGTCCCACACCTCGAGGTCGACGACGATCTCGTGAAAGTCCGGGGTGCGGCGCGCCATGCCGATGTTGTCGATGTTGCCGTCACTATCGGAGATCGCCTTGGCGATGCGGGCCAGCGAGCCGGGCTCGTTGAACGACTGGATGGATATGCGCGCCGGAAAGCGGATCGGGTCCTCGCTGTCGATGTCCCAGCGGACGTCGAGCCAGCGATCGGGCTTGTCCTCGAACACGACCAGAGCGGGCGACTGGATCGGATAGATTGTGATGCCGACATCCGGCTCGACGATGCCGACGATGCGATCGCCGGGCACGGCACCGCCGTCAGGGGCGAACCGGACCGGCAGATCGGCCGCCACGGTACGAATGGGCAGGCCATGGGCACGGATCGAGTCGGAATCGCCGTGGAACTTGATGCCAGCCTGCGCGGCAAAGGAGAACCACCCGCCCTCCTGGCGTTGCGTGGCTGTCTGCCGCGCCGCCCGTTCCTCGCGATAGTCCGGGAAACATGCCTTGAGCACGTCGGTCGACGGCACTTCGGCGCGACCGACGGCAGCGAGCAGATCCGGCACGGTCGGCTGCGACAGGCGAGGCAAAGCCTGCTCCAGAAGGGTGTCGGTGAGTTCCCTGCCCTCACGGGAGAACACGGTCTCCAACACCTGCCGGCCAAGCGAGGCGAACTGCTTTCGCGTCGCCTCGCGCGTCGCCCGCCGAATGGCGGCGCGCGCCTTGCCGGTCACCGCGATGGTCTCCCAGGTGGGCGGCGGCACTTGCGCCTTGGAGCGGATGATCTCCACCTCGTCGCCGTTCTTCAGTTCGGTGACCAGCGGGGTGATGCGCCCGTTGATCTTGCAGCCGACACAGGTGTTGCCGATGTTGGTGTGAACCGCATAGGCGAAGTCGATGGGTGTCGCACCTCGCGGCAAGGCGATCAGGAGCCCCTTCGGCGTGAAACAGAACACCTGATCCTGGAAGAGCTCCAGCTTGGTGTTCTCCAGGAACTCCTCGGGACTCGCCCCTTCCGACAGCGCCTCGACCGTCTGGCGAAGCCAGGCATAAGCCGCCGTGTCGTCGGCGAGCTGCGGCAGATGGCCGCTCTCGCTGATCTTGTCTTTGTAAAGCGCGTGGGCGGCGATGCCGTACTCGTTGACCTGCTGCATGTCGTGCGTTCGGAACTGCAGCTCGACGCGCTGTCGATGAGGTCCCACGACCGTGGTGTGCAGCGACTTGTAGCCGTTGGGCTTCGGGGTCGAAATGTAGTCCTTGAAGCGCCCGGGCACCGTCCGCCATAGCTGGTGGACGACACCCAGGGCGCGATAGCACGTGTCGACATCATCGACGAGCACGCGGAATCCGTAGATGTCGCTCAGCTGCTCGAAGCCGAGCTGCTTGTCGATCATCTTGCGGAAGATCGAGTAAGGCTGCTTGCGCCGGCCTTTCACGGTGGCGACGATGCCGCGCACCTCCAGGTTCTCGCGGAGTTCCTTCTCGATGTCGGCGATGAGGTCCTTCTGCAACGCCTCCATCTCGTCGAGGCGGGCCTGGATGGCGCTGAAGGCGTCGGGATGCAACGTCTTGAAGGCGATGTCCTCAAGCTCGTCGCGCATGTCCTGCATGCCCATGCGGCCGGCAAGCGGCGCATAGATCTCCATCGTCTCCTCAGCGATGCGGCCCCGCTTGCTCTCGGGCGCAAAATGCAGCGTCCGCATGTTGTGGAGGCGGTCGGCGAGCTTCACGAGCAGGACGCGCAAGTCCTCGGCGATGGCGAGCAGCAGCTTCCTCAGATTTTCCGCCTGCGCCGTGCGCTTGGAAACCAGATCGAGCTTCTGAAGCTTGGTGAGGCCCTCGACGAGCTGGCCGATCTCGACGCCGAACAGTTGGTCGATCTCCTGCCGGGTCGCGTCGGTGTCCTCGATCGTATCATGCAGAAGCGCGATGACGATGGTGGCGTCGTCTACCTTGAGGTCAGTCAGGATGGCGGCGACTTCGAGCGGATGCGAGAAGTAGGGGTCGCCCGAGTCGCGCTTCTGCGTGCCATGTTTCTGCATCGCATAGACGTAGGCGCGGTTGAGCAGACCCTCGTCGCAATTGGGGTTATAACGTTGCACCCTCTCGACGAGTTCATACTGCCGCATCATCGGGGACGGTCACTCCTCACGTAGCCGGACGTGCGAATCCACGCGCGTCGGCGTCGAAAATAAAGCTATAGCAACACCAATCCGGAAAGTAGCTCATTCGCGCGGGCCGCTGCGGAAAAGCACGGCGAGCGTTTTCAATCCGTTGCAGACAAACGAAAACGGGCGAACCGAAGCCGGTCCGCCCGCCAAAGAGCCGCCAAGAACGGCGATCAGATCTCTTCGACCTTCTCGGGCGGAACCATGCTCTCGAGGCCGCGCAGCAGATCCTCCTCGGACATCTGATCGAAGGCGATCTCGTCGTCGTCCGCGCTATCGCCCGGCCCACCGAGAAGACCGGCCACCGGCTCCTGCTCAGGCTCGTCCACTTCGACATACTTCTGCAGCGAGTGGATCAGGTCTTCCTTGAGATCCTGTGGGGAAATCGAGGATTCCGCCACTTCGCGCAAAGCGACGACCGGATTCTTATCGTTATCGCGATCGACCGTAAGAGGCGAACCGGATGAAATCATGCGGGCGCGATGGCTGGCCAACAGCACCAGTTCGAAGCGGTTATCCACCTTGTCGATGCAGTCCTCGACCGTGACGCGTGCCATAGTCCAACTCCAGATCCAGAAACAAATTTCGCTCGCGCGAACGGCATCCCGTCCGGCAAGCGTCCAGAGAGCGCGATTTCCGCGACCAGCAGTCCCACCCCAACGGCGCTTGAGGTAATGCTGCCGAACTCACGGTGTAAATATGCGGAGGACGGCCGAAAAGCAAGCGGAGATGCACGCCAACACTCCATGGCAACGATGACAGCGAGCATTCACGGCGACCTCAAAATTCGGTGAACCAATCTTTCTCGCTGCAAAACCGTTCGACCAATGCATCCGTCCTTGGTCGATCTGGCAGCCTTTTCTGCCATTTTCCGTGGGAATCCATCGATTCAATTCGTTTTAACTTGGTTGTTTCGCCAAAACTTGATAACAGGCGGACTAATGTGCGAAATTTAGCGGATCGAAACGATGGCTGCTGACGTCGCTTCATGAAAAATTTCTTCGGACGAACATACAATAGCTCAGCGGGACGAAGAGTTGTAAACGACCGCCGGTTGCGAGGTAAGCAAAGAACTAATGTTTGACGAACGCGAAAAAATAGCCCTCTTCATCGATGGTGCAAATCTTTACGCGACTGCCAAGGCTCTCGGATTTGATATTGACTACCGTAGGTTGCTAAAAGAGTTCAGCGCCAAGGGATATCTTCTGAGGGCACTGTATTACACGGCACTCGCTGAAGACCAAGAGTATTCTTCTATCCGTCCATTGATCGACTGGCTCGATTACAATGGATATAAAGTCGTGACCAAGCCGACCAAGGAGTTTTTCGACTCCACCGGCCGGCGCAAGGTCAAGGGCTCGATGGACATCGAGCTGGCGGTCGACGCCATGGAACTCTCCGAGCACGTCGACCATATCGTGCTGTTCTCAGGCGACGGCGATTTCCGTTCGCTGGTAGAGGCCATTCAGCGCAAGGGGCGCAAGGTTTCGGTCGTCTCGACGCTGCAGACTCAGCCGGCGATGGTTGCCGACGAGTTGCGTCGCCAGGCCGACCACTTCATCGACCTTGCCAATCTCTCGGGACGCATCAGCCGGGATCCGAACGAACGGCCGATACGCGCCAACGACCGGACCAGCGCGGCCGACGAAGCCTGACATCGGCCGGAGGACGCTGGGACCGCAGCGGTTTTAGGCGCTTTCTGGGCGGGTTTTATCTCGCCCAGCGGCCGGCTGGTCGTTGAGCGCAAGTCCAGTTCGGCCCCAAGACAATTCACGACCTCCTGACGGGATTTGGTCCCCGACTTTTCTCGGCCGCCATCCCGGAAGCTGCGGTTCTGGCCGCGACCCTGAAGGCCTAGACATTCCCGCCGTCCCGGCAGCCGCAGGGGATTTGCATGTCAAACAGAAGCGTCGTGGCCGAATTCGCCGGACATCCGGTCGAACCCGAC
This sequence comes from Pleomorphomonas sp. T1.2MG-36, assembly GCF_950100655.1. Taxonomy (NCBI): domain Bacteria; kingdom Pseudomonadati; phylum Pseudomonadota; class Alphaproteobacteria; order Hyphomicrobiales; family Pleomorphomonadaceae; genus Pleomorphomonas; species Pleomorphomonas sp. T1.2MG-36. The sequence goes on along the minus strand of NZ_CATNLY010000001.1, from coordinate 139,884 downwards.
CGAAACTGTGGCCTCTGCCCGCGCCTCGTGGCTTTTCGGCACGCGCAGCGCGAGGCGCATCCGGACTGGCACAATGCGCCCGTCCCGACCTTTGGAACCTCGGATGCGCGTCTGCTGATCGCCGGCCTGGCTCCCGGTCTCCGCGGAGCCAACCGCACCGGACGGGCCTTCACGGGCGACTACGCCGGTGACCTTCTCTACGAAACCATGAGCGAGTTCGGCTTTGCGCGCGGCGTCTATCGCGCCGATCCCAATGACGGTTTCGAGTTGGTCGATGCCGCCATCAGCAACTCCGTGCGCTGCGTACCGCCCGAAAACAAACCAACCAACGACGAGATCAACAATTGCCGGCGCTTCTTTGCCGCGACGCTGGCGACATTTTCACGCCTTTCGGCAATCATCGCGCTCGGCAAGATCGCTCACGACCAGTTGCTGAAGACGCTCAAGGTGCCGCTTGTCCGTCATAAGTTCGCCCACGGGGCCGTGCATACGCTGGATTGTCTGCCAGGCATCCGGCTCTACGACAGCTATCATTGCTCTCGCTACAACACGAATACGGGCGTGCTGACGCCGGAGATGTTTCGAGCCGTTTTCGCCGCCGTGCGCCGGGATATCGACAGCCGCTAAGTCGTCGTGCGTCCTGCCGGACGCAGACGACAAATCCGGTCTCCTGTCGGATCCCGCCTGGGTCCGGTGTTTCAGACGACTTGGCAACTTAGGCCAATTCGACATCCACGACGCCATCGACCGCCCGAAGAGCGCCTGCGAGCTGGGGAGACACGCGGTAGCCGCCGGGCAGCTTCACCTCCACCTCCCCCCGCCCGCCGTCGCCGAGCACGATCAGCGACACGTCGCCCTCCCCGCCCGGCTTCAGCACGTCGCGAAGAGCCGGCAGCGGTTCCGCGCCTCGAAGGAAAATGCGAAGCGCGTTCTGCAGCTTGCCGGCTGCCTGATCGAGCGGTTCCACAGAATCGATCCGCACGGAGATGCCCTCGGGCTTGTCCTCGGCATTGACCAGCAGGATCACCGACTGACCCGCCTCCAGCAGGCTACGGAAATGGGCAAGCCCTTCCGAGAAAATCACCGCCTCATACTGGCCGGTGGGATCGGAAACGCCGATGATTCCCATCTTGTTGCCGGTGCGCGTCTTGCGCTCCTGCTTGGCAACGATGGTGCCGGCGAGCCGTCCGGCCGAGGCTCCCCGCTTCACCGACGCCGAGAACTGCGCCCAGGTCTGCACCCTCAGGCGGCCGAGCAGCGCTTCGTAGGCGTCGAGAGGGTGGGCGGACAGATAGAAGCCGATAGCCGTGTGCTCGCGCTGCAGCTTCTCTTCAGGCAGCCAGTTGGGAACCGACGGCAGGCGGACCGGCTCCGGCTCGCCTCCGCCGCCAAACAGCTCGTTCTGCCCGCTTTGTTGCTGCTCCAGCCGATGGGCCGCGGCGGCCATCACCGCGTCGAGCCCTTGGAAAAGCCGATTCCTGTTCGGCTCCAGGCAATCGAACGCTCCGGCCGAGGTGAGCGCCTCCAGAATGCGCTTGTTCATCGCCTTGGGATTGATGCGACTGGCAAAATCGGAGATCGACCGGAACAGCTTGTCACCCCGCTGCTCGACGATATGCTCGACAGCCGCCTGGCCGACGCCCTTCACGGCAGCAAGCGCATAGAGGATGTGCTTGCCGTCCACCTCGAACACCACGTCGGAGCGGTTGACCGACGGCGGCTCGACGGTGATCCCGAGGCGGATCGCCTCGCGTCGGAAGTCGTTGAGCTTGTCGGTATTGGTGAGCTCGAGCGTCATCGACGCCGCCATGAACTCCACGGGGTGATTGGCCTTGAGATAGGCCGTCTGATAGGCGACCAGCGCATAAGCGGCGGCATGGCTCTTGTTGAACCCATAGTCGGCGAACTTGGCCAAGAGGTCGAAGATGGTGTCGGCGAGCGCCTTGCCGACACCGCGCTCAACGGCACCGTCGACGAAACGGACCCGTTGCTTGTCCATTTCTGCCTTGATCTTCTTGCCCATGGCTCGGCGCAACAAGTCGGCTTCGCCGAGCGAGTAGCCCGAAAGGATCTGGGCGATCTGCATCACCTGTTCCTGGTAGACGATGATGCCGTAGGTTTCCTTCAGCACCGGTTCGATGGAGTCATGCAGGTAGTCGGGCTTCTCAAGACCGAACTTGCGGGCGCCGTAAACAGGAATATTGGCCATCGGACCGGGCCGGTACAGCGCGACGAGGGCGATGATGTCCTCGAAGCGGTCCGGCTTGATGTCGGAAATGGCCTTGCGCATGCCCATGCTTTCCAGCTGGAACACGCCGACCGTCTCGCCATGGGTCAGCAACTCGTAGGTCTTCGGGTCGTCGAGCGGTAGCGCCGACAGGTCGATCTTCACGCCCTTTCGCTCGATGAGATCGACGGCACGCCTCAGCACCGTCAAGGTCTTGAGGCCGAGGAAGTCGAACTTGATGAGACCGGTGCTCTCCACCCACTTCATGTTGTACTGGGTAACCGGCATGTCGGAGCGCGGGTCTCGGTAGAGCGGCACCAACTGGTCGAGTGGCCGGTCTCCGATGACGATGCCGGCGGCATGCGTCGACGCATGCCGGTAAAGCCCCTCAAGCTTGATCGAAATGTCGATCAGGCGGTCGACAACCGGGTCTTCGCGCGCCTCCTTGAGCCTCGGCTCGTCCTCCAGCGCCTGGACCAGGGTCACCGGATGGGCCGGATTCTGCGGCACCAGCTTGCAGAGCTTGTCGACCTGGCCGTAGGACATCTGCAGAACACGACCGACGTCGCGCAGCACGGCGCGCGCCTGCAACGAACCGAAGGTGATGATCTGGGCCACCTGGGCACGGCCGTACTTCCCCTGGACGTAGCGGATCACCTCTTCGCGACGGTCCTGGCAGAAGTCGATGTCGAAGTCAGGCATCGACACGCGTTCGGGATTGAGGAAGCGCTCGAAAAGCAGGGCGAACCGAAGGGGGTCGAGGTCGGTGATGGTGAGCGAGAAGGCGACCAGCGAACCGGCGCCCGAACCTCGGCCGGGGCCGACGGGAATGCCGTGCGCCTTGGCCCATTTGATGAAGTCGGCCACGATCAGGAAGTAGCCGGGGAACTTCATCCGGGTGATGATGCCGAGCTCGAACTCCAAGCGCTTGTGGTAATCTTCAAGCGTCAGTCCAGGAGCGAGGCCGTGGCTCTCGATGCGTCGGGCAAGCCCTTCCAAGGCCTGGCTCGCAAGTTCGGCAGCTTCTGCCGCTTCCGCCGCGGCAACATCATCGACGTCGGCGCCGGCGAAACGAGGCAGCAGTGGTTTGCGCTTCGGCGCCCGGACCGTGCAACGACGGGCGATCTCAATCGTATTCTCAAGCGCTTCCGGCAGGTCGGCAAACAACGTCTGCATTTCGGCGCGAGACTTGAAATAGTGCTCTTCGGTCAAACGTCGCCGGTCGTCCTCGGCGACCATCCGTCCTTCCGAAATGGCAATCAGAGCGTCGTGGGCCTCATAGTCGGAGCGGGTCGGGAAATAGCACTCGTTGGTGGCGACGAGAGGCAGACCACGCGCGTAGGCGAGTTCGACGAGATGCGGCTCGACCATCACCTCTTCGGGGGTGCCGTGCCGCTGCAACTCGACATAGAGACGGTCGCCGAACAGCTCTTCGAGCAAAGCGAGGCGACTTTCTGCCTGGGGCATCAGGCCGGCGGAGATGGCCTTGTCCACCGGACCGCTGGGGCCGCCCGTCAGCGCGATGATGCCGCCTGTCAGCCCCTCGAACCGGCCGATCGGCAGACTGGCCGGAGCGCCCGGCTCCGATTCCAGAAAGGAACGGGACATCAGTACCGTCAGGTTGGCAAAGCCTTCCGATGTCGCCGCTATGAGCACGATGGATGGCAAGGCCGGCGGCAGCCCGCCGGGACGCCGACGATCAGGGCTGTCATCGCCGAAATCAACCGACATCTGGCAGCCGATGATCGGTTGCAATCCCTTCTCGATGGCCTTTTCGGAAAACTCCAGGGCGCAAAACAGATTGCCGGTGTCGGTAATGGCAAGCGCTGGCTGATTGTCGGCCACGGCCAGCTTCAGCGCCTTGACCAGCGGCAGCGCGCCCTCGAGCAGCGAATAGGCGCTATGAACGCGCAGGTGAATGAAGCCGACGTCGCCAATCATCGCATGTTCCGGTTGGAGGCCGATCCTCGAGACGGACGGATCGACGCCGACAAGCTATCCCATCCGGCCTGACGATCGGAGCGTTTTCCTGCCGAAAGCGGCCCGCTTGTGGAAAACCCCCTACCCCGTCGATAGCTCAGACCAGCATATCGGCCGAACTCAGCACCAGCACGAGCATGGTGCCGAACAGCACCAGAGCTCCGAGGGCAGCGACGTCGCGAACGATTGCCGCCGAGGTGATCGCCGAAGCGAGACGCTCGCGCGGCGACAGAGTGAAATCGCGCACTGTCGGCGTCTCCTCATCGGAAAAACCGGGCAAAACCCAACCGGCTCGCGGAAATGATCCCTGTTTGTTCCTTTCGTGCGACACATGGTTGTAGCGGACACCGACCACGCACTCGATTTCGCCAATGGAAACCCTGGCACTTATCACAGTCATCCCCACCTCCATGTTCCGCGTTAGAACCCATAATGTTCTATCTTTGTTCGTTCGTCAAGCATGCCCTTAACCTAGATCAAAATACAATAGTTCTTGTAACGTTCACGGGCGTATGAGAAGGATTTCCAAGGGCGCAGCGGCGGAGTCGGCGGCGCCAAAACGGCGGCCGGAGGGGTTTGCATGCGCGTTGCCACATGGAACATCAACGGGGTCCGGGCACGGATCGAAACGGCATCGGCCTGGCTGGAGAGAAGCCGACCCGACATCGTCTGCTTCCAGGAGATCAAGTGCATCGACGAGGCGTTCCCGGCGGAGGCATTCGAGCGACTCGGCTACAACGTGGCCTTGCACGGCCAAAAAGGGTTCAACGGCGTGGCCCTTCTGTCGCTCCTGCCGCTCGATGAGGTTCGGCGCGGTTTGCCGGGTGACGACAGCGACGTTCAGTCGCGCTACATCGAGGCGGTCGTATCCGTCCCAACCGGCAGCCTGCGCGTCGCCTCGATCTATCTGCCCAACGGCAATCCCCCCGATACCGACAAGTATGTCTACAAGCTTGCCTGGATGGAGCGCCTCCGCCGTCACTCGGCCGAACTGCTCTCACTCGAGGAACTCACCCTGCTCTGCGGAGACTACAACATCATTCCCGAGCCGAGAGACTGCCACGACCCGGCGGTCTGGGCCGGCGATGCGCTGTTCCTGCCGCAGAGTCGCGCCGCCTTCAGGTCGATCACCAACCTAGGCTGGACCGATGCCCTACGGGCGGTCGACGACAGGGACGGCCGCTACACGTTCTGGGATTATCAGGCAGGTGCCCGCCAAAGGAACTGGGGCATAAGGATCGACCATGTCCTCGCCTCTCCCCAAGCGGCCGACCGGATCGCCGGCGTGGAGATCGAAGACGACGTTCGCGATTGGGACAAGCCGTCCGACCACGTGCCGGTCGTCGTAGAACTCAGGCTCTGACGCAGGCCTGTCGACCGGCGCACCGCGCGAGATAAGCGGCCGATCGGCTCGAAACTATGGGATCGTCACTTGTGATGCGGTCGATATCGCCACATTGGGGAGCGAACCGCATTCAGCGCGTCGCCGAAGCCTCGATGGGACGCTCCGACGGCGCCGCATAGGCCTGGGCAAAGGCCGCATCGTTATCCATCAGCCACTGATCGGCCAGCCCGATGGCTTTGCGGCGTTCATCCTCGCTGGCCAGCGAGAAGGCTTCCTCATGGGAGGCCCGGATTGCTGCATCGTCATGGTGCATGAGTTCGGCGCGCTTCAAGGCGATGGTCAGCCACATCAGGCCATGCACCGGATTGGGTTCGATCTGGTCGCCCCTGACCAGCATTTCGCCGAGCTTGGCCTGAGCGTCCACCTGTCCTTTGCGTGCGGCAAGCAGGAACCACCGGGCGGCCTGGCGCGGATCACGGTCGACGCCGACGCCGTCGAGATACATCGTGCCGAGCTTGAGCTGGGCGAGCGCATCGCCGAAATAGGAAGCAGCGTAGGTGAAGATCTCACGAGCGCGATTGACGTTCGGCACGATGGCCGTGTCGGCTATGCCCGTCAGATAATAGGAGCCGACCTCGACAAAGGCGCTTGAGACGAAGGGGGCATCCGGGGAGGAAGGCGAATCTTCGCCATGAGCGGAAATCAGCTGGCTGAAGAACTCGAAGGCCTTCATGTCGTCTTCGGCGACACCGTCACCCTTGGCGTACATGCGGCCGAGTTTCCATTGCGCGGCCGGATGGCCACTCTGGGCGGCGGCTAGCAGCCCCGTAACCGCCTCGCGTTTGTCACCCGAGTAGTAGGCACGGGTGGCCTCGCGGAGCGTGGACATGGTTGCGGCGTCGCAACACGCATCCTGCCTAGCGGCGGACTGCGGATCGAAGGCCAAGGCCTGCGAGCCGAACATCACGCCCAGAGACAGGGCGACGGAAACCTTGCAGACGTTTCTGACACAGACACCCGACATGTTCACTCTCGGCGTTCCGCCCCGCCCGCTTTCCGGTCGGCGATGCCGAAGCATCGCGCCCATCCCACGAACCTTCGTGGGATGAAGGCGCTTGGCAACGACCACCGCCAAGCTTTCCCACGCTTGTTTTACAGCGATAAAGTCAGGTTCGTTTATGGCTGAATAGGGGCAATTTATGCCTAACGATTTCTGTTTTCGCGAGATTGACCGCCCTGTTGCGGATTCAACACAGCCATAGGTGTCCTAAGATAGCGGCGACGCGCAACCGGCTCCTCCGGCAGATCGACGCCTTTGATTGGACGACCCCGAGGATTCGCGGCGACTGTGGTCAGCTAACGGCGATTCTCGTCGAAAGGCTTCTTGAGGCCCTGCCGAACGATCGAGACGGAGACACAGAATCGGTAGGAGCATTTGTCGAGGGACTCGGCTGCGACGATTGTTTGGGGCAATCCAATTGGAGTTTTCAACCAACAACCCGGCGGCATCCTCCCGCGGTTAGATCAAACTGCTATTTGTTATATTTTTCAATGAAATACAAAGAATTCTTCAACAAATTTGTCAAAAACGCCCGAGCTTGGAATTTGAAGTTTTAGTTTCAGAATTTTACGTAATATCTTGACTTGTAATAGTTTATTCGAACACCGAGCCTCCCAGCGTGCCATCCGTGCATATCCGGGCTGGCCCTTGCAGTGGATGATCTAGAACTCTACGTAGAATGCCTATGAGCCGGCCAAGTGTCCGGTAACCGCCCCACGTTGCCAAGACCGTTCCACCGGTCCGGATTCGAGGAGCCGTTCTTGCCGCTCGCAATCGCTTTCGACAACAGCTACGCCCGCCTGCCGCCCCGCTTCTACGAGCGTGTACGTCCCGAACCGGCGCCGTCGCCGGGATTGCTGGTGCTCAATACGACGCTGGCGGCAGAGCTCGGCCTCGATGCCGAGGCGCTTGCTTCGCCGGAAGGTGTCGCCGCGTTGTCGGGAGCTGCCGTGCCGGAAGGGGCCGAACCGATCGCCCTCGCCTATGCCGGTCATCAGTTCGGCCATTTCGTGCCGGCGCTCGGCGATGGCCGGGCCGTGTTGCTTGGCGAAGTGATCGCCAGGGATGGCCGTCGCCTCGATCTGCAATTGAAGGGATCGGGCCGCACGGCCTTCTCGCGACGCGGCGACGGCAAGGCGGCGGTCGGACCGGTCCTCCGGGAGTATCTGATCAGCGAAGCGATGGCTGCGTTCGGCATCCCGACGACCCGATCGCTGGCAGCCGTCGCAACCGGCGAAACCGTTTTGCGCGAGCGGCCCCTTCCAGGCGCCGTTCTGACCCGTGTCGCGGCAAGTCATGTCCGAGTCGGCACCTTCCAGTATTTTGCCCACCGCTCCGACGTGGATGGCATCCGCCGCCTCGCCGACTACGTGATCGAGCGGCTTTATCCCGACATTGCCGGCAGTGACGCCCCTTACGCGGCGCTCTTCGAGGCAGTCGTCCAGCGGCAAGCCCGGTTGATCGCCCTCTGGCTATCCGTCGGTTTCATCCATGGGGTGATGAATACCGACAACATGGCGATCTCCGGCGAAACCATCGATTACGGCCCATGCGCCTTCCTGGACGCCTATGAGCCGAGCATGGTGCTCAGCTCCATCGACAGACAGGGGCGTTATGCCTATGGCCGGCAGCCGCAGATCGCCCAATGGAACCTTGCCCGACTAGGAGAGTGTCTGCTGCCGCTCCTCTCCGACGATCGCGACAAGGCGGTGGAGATGGTGGTGGAGCGCCTGAGCGGTTTCGCTGGTCATTTCGAGGCGGCCTACTTCGGGCGCTTTCTTGCAAAGCTCGGCATTGCCGAGGAGCGCGCCGGAGACCGAGAGTTGGTCACCGGGTTGCTCTCCCTGATGCAGATGGGCAAGGCCGACTTCACACTTGCCTTCCGTCGCCTCGCCGACCTGACGGATCCCGACGCGGATACCGAGGCCCTCCTGTCGCTCTTCGGCGGCAATGCCGGCCTTGAACCCTGGCTGGCGTCCTGGCGGGCGCGACTCGCGACAGGCAACCGATCCCCGGCCGAGTCTGCCGCGGACATGCGGGCGATCAACCCGGCTATCATTCCCCGCAACCATCAGGTGGAAAAGGCACTCGACGCCATCATCGACGGGAGCGACGGCTCGTCCTACGTCCGCCTGCTGCAGGCGGTGACGCGCCCCTTCGAGGACCGCCCCGAAGACGCCGATCTAGCCCTGCCGCCACACCCGGAAGACCGGGTGATGGCGACCTTCTGCGGCACCTGACGGCCTTTGCCCAGCCTACGGCGCAGGGTTGGACGGATCGAAGCTCGCCGTAAATGACTCCTCCGAAAAGCCGATGATCAACTTGCCGCCATCAGCCTCGATGATCGGGCGGCGGATCATGCTCGGCTTTTCGACCATCAGGGCGATGGCACGCTGGTCGTCGAGGCTCGCCTTAGTGGTTTCGGGCAAGCCTCGAAACGTGAGGCCGCTCTTGTTGGTCACGTGCTCCCAGCCCCCGGCACGCGATACCCAGGTCGCGAGCTTGTCGGCGGCGATGCCAGACTTCTTGTAGTCGTGAAAACTGTAGACGACGCCATGCTGATCGAGCCAGGCAAAGGCCTTTTTCATGGTGTCGCAGTTCTTGATTCCATAGACGGTAATGGGCATCGCTTTACCTCTTGGTTGTATTCGGCCCGCCATTTTGAAACCGGAAGCGGGCATGGCTTCATACGAGATGACACGTATCCTCTCCGCTCAACTTCAAACTATGCCTTTATTTCAACGACGAAAACCCGGCTCGCGTAGTCATCACTACGATTTGTGATCTGGACCCATTCTGAACTGAAGACTAAGCTGCATGAGCGATTGCTAATGTTCGCGAGTCGTGGCGCAAGCCGTCGTTTCCGACGCTTGAGCGCCCGGTCTTTGGCATTGGTTCGCTATTCGGGGGAACAGCATGGGTTCGGCGACCGAGACCTTTTACGACGTGATCCGGAGACAGGGGATCACGCGGCGGAGCTTTGTCAAATTCTGCAATCTGACCGCGGCGAGTCTCGGGCTCGGCCCGGTGGCCGCCACCGAGATGGCCCATGCGCTGGAGACCAAGCCGCGCATCCCCGTCATTTGGATGCACGGCCTCGAATGCACCTGCTGCTCGGAGAGCTTCATCCGTTCGGCGCACCCGCTGGCCAAGGACGTCATCCTGTCGATGATCTCGCTCGACTATGACGACACGCTGATGGCCGCCGCCGGCCATCAGGCCGACGAGATCCTCCAGGAAACCCGCGAGAAGTACAAAGGCGGCTACATCCTCGCCGTGGAGGGCAATCCGCCGCTCAACGAAGACGGCATGTACTGCATCGACGGCGGCCGACCGTTCGTCGAGAAACTGAAGGAGATGGCCGGCGACGCCATGGCGGTGATCGCCTGGGGCGCATGCGCCTCCTGGGGCTGCGTACAGGCGGCCAAGCCCAATCCGACGCAGGCGGTACCGATTGACAAGGTGATCCGCGACAAGCCGATCATCAAGGTGCCCGGCTGTCCGCCGATCGCCGAGGTCATGACCGGCGTCATCAGCTATATCCTGACCTTCGGCAAGATGCCCGAGCTCGACCGCCAGGGGCGGCCGAAGATGTTCTATTCGCAGCGCATTCACGACAAGTGCTATCGCCGGCCGCATTTTGACGCCGGCCAGTTCGTGGAGAGCTGGGACGACGAGAGCGCCCGCAAGGGCTATTGCCTCTACAAGGTGGGCTGCAAGGGGCCGACCACCTACAACGCCTGTTCGACGGTCCGCTGGAACGGCGGTGTCTCCTTCCCCATCCAGTCGGGTCATGGCTGCATCGGCTGTTCGGAAGAGGGCTTCTGGGACAAGGGGTCATTCTACGACCGCTTGACCACCATCCGGCAGTTCGGCGTCGAGGCGACAGCCGACAAGATCGGCCTCACCGCAGCCGGCGTCGTGGTGGCTGGCGTGGCGGTGCACACGGCGGCGACCGCCGTCAAGCGGCTGACCAGCAAGCACGATCATCACCGTCGCCACGAGCAGCAGTAACAGCCCGGCGCGCGGGCGTCCTGCGCCCCGCCGGCCTTCTCACGAACGGGACAGTTTTCCATGGGTATCGAAACCCCCAACGGCTTCAAGCTCGACAATGCCGGCCGTCGCATCGTCGTCGATCCGGTCACGCGCATCGAGGGCCACATGCGCGTCGAGGTGAACGTCGACGCCGACAACGTCATCCGCAACGCCGTCTCCACCGGCACCATGTGGCGGGGCATCGAGGTTATCCTGAAAGGTCGGGATCCGCGCGACGCCTGGGCCTTCACCGAGCGCATCTGCGGCGTCTGCACAGGCACGCATGCCCTGACATCGGTACGAGCCGTCGAAAACGCGCTCGGCATCACCATCCCCGAAAACGCCAACTCGATCCGCAACATCATGCAGCTGACGCTGCAGGTGCACGACCATCTCGTCCACTTCTACCACCTGCACGCCCTCGACTGGGTGGACGTGGTATCGGCGCTGTCCGCCGATCCCAAGGCGACCAGCGCGCTTGCCCAATCGATCTCCGATTGGCCGCTGTCCTCGCCCGGCTATTTCCGTGACCTGCAGGGACGCCTCAAGAAGTTCGTGGAAAGCGGGCAGCTCGGTCCGTTCAAGAACGGCTACTGGGGGCATGCGGCTTACAAGCTGCCGCCGGAAGCCAACCTGATGGCGGTCGCCCACTATCTGGAAGCGCTCGATTTCCAGAAGGAGATCGTCAAGATCCACACCGTCTATGGCGGCAAGAACCCGCATCCCAACTGGCTGGTGGGTGGCGTTCCGTCGCCGATCAACGTGGACGGCACTGGCGCCGTCGGTGCCATCAACATGGAGCGGCTCAACCTCGTCTCGTCGATCATCGATCAGGCCATCGCCTTCACGGAACAGGTCTATCTGCCGGACCTCAAGGCCATCGGCTCCTTCTACAAGGACTGGCTGCATGGCGGTGGCCTGTCGTCGACCTCGGTGATGAGCTACGGCGACATCCCCGAGCATGCCAACGACTATTCCGAAGCGTCGCTGAAGCTGCCGCGCGGCGTCATCCTCAACGGCAAGCTCGACGAGATCCACCCGATCGACCTCGGCAACCCGGACGAAGTGCAGGAGTTCGTCACCCACTCCTGGTACAAGTATCCCGACGAGACCAAGGGGCTGCATCCCTGGGACGGCATCACCGAGCCGCACTTCGAGCTTGGCCCCAACGCGCGCGGGACCAAGACCAACATCGAGGCTCTGGACGAGGCGGCGAAATACTCCTTCATCAAGTCACCGCGCTGGAAGGGTCATGCGGTCGAGGTGGGCCCGCTCGCCCGCTACGTCATCGGCTACGCCCAGGGCAAACCCGAATTCAAGGAGCCGGTCGACAAGCTGCTCACCGACCTCGGCCTGCCGCTCACCGCGCTGTTCTCGACGCTCGGCCGCACCGCGGCGCGGGCGCTCGAATGCCAATGGGCCGCCCGTCAGCTGCGCTATTTCCAGGACAAGCTGGTCGCCACGATCAAAGCCGGCGACCTTTCGACCGCCAACACCGACAAGTGGACGCCGGATACCTGGCCGAAGGAGGCGAAGGGCGTCGGCTTCACCGAAGCGCCGCGCGGCGCGCTCGGCCACTGGATCAAGATCAAGGATGGCAAGATCGACAACTATCAGGCCGTTGTGCCCACCACCTGGAACGGCTCGCCGCGCGACCCCGAGGGGAACATCGGTGCCTTCGAAGCGGCGCTGCTCGACACGCCGATGGCCGATCCCGAAAAGCCGTTGGAGATCCTGAGGACGCTGCATTCCTTCGATCCATGCCTCGCCTGCTCGACCCACGTGATGAGCGAAGACGGCCAGGACATGGCAACCGTCACCGTCCGCTGAGGGCAACGCCATGGCACATGACGCGAAGATGCTCACCGGCGTGATGGACGCCACCGACGACGTCATCGTCGCCGGCCCGTCCATCTATGTCTACGAGGCGCCGGTGCGCCTCTGGCATTGGGGCAACGCCCTCTGCATCACCATTCTGGCGGTGACCGGCTATTTCATCGGTTCGCCGCCACCGACCATGCCGGGCGAAGCCTCGGGCAGCTTCCTGTTCGGCTACATCCGCTTCGCCCATTTCGCCGCCGGACAGGTGCTGGCCGTCGCCTTCCTCGCCCGCATCCTGTGGACGTTCTGGGGCAACAAATACTCCCGCCAGATCTTCTACTTGCCGGTATGGGAGAAGGCATGGTGGAAGGGGGTCATCCGCGAGGCGCGCTGGTACCTGTTCCTCGAAAAGGAGCCCTACAAGTACATTGGCCATAACCCGCTTGCCCACACGGCCATGTTTGCGATGTTCACGCTGTTCAACCTCGGCATGATCATCACCGGGTTTGCGCTCTACTCCGAGGGGGCCGGTCGCGATAGCTGGCAGGCCAAGGTGTTCGGCTGGGTGTTCGACATCTGGCCGAACTCTCAGGATGTCCACACGCTGCACCATCTCGGCATGTGGGTGATCGTCATCTTTGCCATCGTCCATATCTACGCGGCGGTGCGCGAGGACATCATGAGCCGTCAGACCATGATCTCCACCATGATCTCCGGCGAGCGGCAGTTCCGCGACGAGCGCGAGGGCTGAGCGGCATGAGCGTACTGGTCTTGGGAATCGGCAACATCCTCTGGGCCGACGAGGGTTTCGGCGTTCGCGCGGTCGAAGCCTTTCACCGGCTCTATTCCATGGCCGACGGCGTCGAGCTGCTCGACGGAGGCACACAAGGTCTCTACCTCGTCAATCGCGTCACGGAGGTGGAGCGCCTTCTGGTATTCGACGCCATCGACTATGGCCTTGCCCCCGGCACGCTGAAGGTGGTGCGCGGCGACGAGGTGCCGAAATTTACCGGCGCCAAGAAGATGAGCCTGCATCAGACCGGCTTTCAGGAAGTTCTTTCCGCCGCCGACCTGATGGGGCACTATCCCGGCGATATCGCCCTGATCGGCTGTCAGCCGCTCGACCTTGAGGACTGGGGTGGGCCACTGACCGCTCCGGTCGCCGCCAGCATCGAGCCGGCGATCGCCCGTGCGGTCGACATACTCTCGGACTGGGGCGTGCCTCCGGTCCGGCGCGCGGTTTCCCTTCCTCCGGAGGGCGGCCTGCTCGCCAACGACATCGATCGGGCCGCCTACGAACGGCCGCGTGCCGCTGGCTGAGGGAGCCGAACCATGTGCCTTGGCCTGCCCATGACCGTCGTCGATGGCGACGACTTTTCCGCTCTCTGCGAATGGCACGGCGAGACGCGGCGGGTCTCGACGCTGCTGGTCGGCAGGCAGGCGCCCGGAGCCCGGTTGCTCGTGCACCTCGACAGCGCCATTCGCGTGCTTGACGACGCGGAGGCCGAGGCGATCAGCCTGGCGCTCGATGGCCTCGCGGCGGCTGCCGAGGGGCGCCCCTTCGAGCATCTTTTCGCCGATCTCATGGACCGCGAACCGGAACTGCCTGTTCATCTCAGGAAGTGAGATCGCCAGTCGAGAAGTCGTACGATAGCAAGGGCACCGGCCGGGCAAACCGTCCCGTCCAGTATCTGCGAAGCACCGAGGACGAGTCAGTATGAGTGCCAGGATCAAGCATGTTTTCCTAACACGCTTCAACGTGCCTTCGCCGGGGCGGGAACTCTACCTCCGCTCGCAACCGGGATGGTTGGCCGATCGGTTTCGCCTGTTCCGCGACTACTGCCTGCCGAGCGTCGCACGGCAGACGGAAACGGATTTCGACTGGGTGATCTTCTTCGATCGGGAGACGCCCGCCGAGTTCAAGCAGGTGATCGTCGACCTTCAGAAGGTGTTTCCATTTCACGCCGAGTTCACCGATCTCTTCATGATGCCGGAGATCATTCCGGCCGTTCTGCCTCGATATGCCGACTGCGACTGGCTGCTGACCACCCGCCTCGACAGTGACGACATTCTGGCCGTCGACCATGTCGCCCGGCTCCGCGAAGCGGCGCGAGCTGGGACCGCCCAGGTTTTCAACTTTCCAAACGGCGCAATCCTGTCGGCGGCCGGCACCGCGCCGAGCCTCTATCGGATTGTCGATCGCAAAAATCCCTTCGCCTCGCTCCTGGAGCCGATGGCGCTCGACGCCCGGACCATTTGGGGCGAGATTCACGTCAACATCGCCCGATTGGCGCCGGTCCGACAGCTCGAAGGACGTCCGGCCTGGTTGCAGGTGGTCCACGGCGGCAACGTATCCAACCGGATCAAGGGGACGCGGGTTCGCCTCGAGTCCATGGCCGACCTGTTTCCGACGATTCCGGCACTTCGCAACGCCGAAGGTGAAAGCGACTTTGGAATCGCCGCCGAGAACTATCTCCTTACGCCGTGGCGTCAGGCGCGCGGCGTCGGTCGTTACATCATCGCTCGCTTGAAGGGGCTGTGAGGCCAAATCCATGTCCGCATTGATCGCCGCTCTCGCAAGCCGCCACGGCTTGCCGACCATCGACGTCGATACATTCGACGCCTTCCTGGCGCCTGCTGCCGGCGAGCCGGACCATGCGCTGCTGTTCTTCACTGGCGACCCCGACCAGCGGAGCGACAGCGGCGACGTTGCCGTGGTGCTGCCGGAACTGCTGTCCGCCTTCCATGGTCGCTTTCGGGCGGGCGTGATCGACCGCTCGGCCGAGGCGGCGCTGAAGGCTCGCTGTCGAGTCGAGGTTTTTCCATCGTTGGTCGTACTGCGGGGCCAAACGGTACTCGATGTATTGCCTCGCATTCGCGACTGGGTCGAATATCTCGACCGTCTCGAAGCAGCGCTCAGGGAGGACGCACCGGCATTTGCCGCTCCGAGCCGCATCGCGATCACTGCAAATGCCCGGAGGGACGAGGCATGACGACGGATCTTCCGACAACCGGCCGAACCACGGGTACCGGTACCCTCGCCTTCCTGGCGACGTCCGACGCCGAGGTGCTGATTGCCCGCTGCCCCAGTGTCGCACGTCTTCTTCCGGACATGGCGGCAGCGCTTGAACGGCAGACCGCGACAGCGCCCGGCCTGCTGTTCGACCTCGCCCCTCTGAGCGACGACGAGAAGCTGCTGCTCAACGAGATCCTCGGCGAGGGCGAAGTGGCAGCCACGGTGGCCCTGCCGGACGGCGTGGTGGCCGAGATCGTCGAGAGCGTCTTTGCCGGCCTCTGGCGCGTCCGCTTCCTGGGCGCCGATCACGCGATCATCGCCGACTATGCCGAAGTATCGGCCGTGCCGCAGGCGGTGCGCCGCGCCGCGGCGATGACACTGCCGAGCCTCGATCTCGAAGCCCTGCCGGACGGGGTGATGAATGCGCCGGCGGTGTTGGCGGAAATCGCCGACCGCGCCGAGGCCTACCGGCCGGGCGAGCCTAACCATGTCATCTCCCTGACGCTGATGCCGATGCTGGCGGAAGATCTCGACCTCCTGGTCGATCGGCTTGGAACCGGCCCGGTCAAAATCGTGTCACGAGGCTACGGCAGTTGCCGCGTTCAGGCGACGGCCATCCACAACGTCTGGTCGGTGCAGTTCTTCAATGCCATGGACGCCATCCTGCTCGACACCGTCGAGATTGGAGACGTGCCGGCCGCAGCGCAGGCAGCCGTGGAGGACTTTCGCGACTCGGCTATCCGTCTCCGCGAGATCGGCGAGGCTTATTTCCAATGACTTTTCGCCCGGAAGATCGTTGGGAGTGCGGTGTCTGCTGGACGGTGTATGATCCGGCCGAGGGTGACGACGTGGCGCAGGTGCCGCCCGGCACGCCCTTTCAGGCATTGCCGGAGGACTGGCACTGTCCGAACTGCGATGGATCCAAGCTCAGGTTCATGAGGATCGACGATGATCGCTGATGCGCTCCTGTCCGACCTCGACGACGAGGAACTTGTCCGCCGTCTCGAAGACTTCTGGCGAGCGGCCGACAACCGCATGTCCGCCCTTCCCGTTCACAATCCGGCGCTTGCCGTCATGGTGACGCCGATCCGGCGCTTCGGCCGTTTCCGCTTCGCGGCCGTGGTCACGCCTTGGTGCATGGCCGTCGTCGCCGTGCCCGATACCGGCATCAAGCTGCCCCCCGACGGTGTCACGCTGCGGCTTGATCTGCCTGCCGGCGAGGTCGATTTCGTGGTGGCGTCGATGGAGGACGGAGGCCGTTACGGCACGGCGTCTCTGTTCTCGCCGATGGACGAGTTCGACGATCAGGTGATTGCCGAAGAGGTCGCCATGGCCGCGCTGGACGAGCTGTTGGGGGAGACAGAGCCATCCGAAACGGCGTCCCTCTCCATCAACCTCGACCGTCGGCGTCTTCTGGGATTCGGGCGCGGCACCTCGGACGGCGGGTCATGAGCGGAATCGATCCGGGCCGGGTAACCGTCGGCTTTTCCTTGACGAACGGCGTGGTTACCGCAGCATCGATCCGCTCGGCACGACCGTTGTCGCTGGCCTCGCGCTTCGCCGGCCGACCGGTCGAGCAGGCGGTCGAGGCGGTCGGTCTCGTCAACGCCGTCTGTGGCGTGTCGCATGCCGCCGCGCTGACTTTCGCCGCCGCACTGGCCGGCCATCGTGTGATTCCGGTGGAGTTGGTGGAGCATTGGCACATTCGGCTGGCCGCGGAACGGGTTGCCGAGCACCTGCGCGAGCTGGTCCGTCTTGCGCCGGTCGCGGCCTTCCCCATCGTACGGGACGCTCTTGAGGCGGCACGAAAGGCGGCGAGAACGGGCGTCGTCGACGATGACATCAGGACGATCGGCGCAGCCTTCGGTCTGGTGCCCGACTGGCTGCCGGCCCTGCCGGAACATCCGGCCCCGCCCGATGCGTTGACTTCGGCCGACGATGAGCCCGTCGTGGCCGCGCTCTTGGCCGATACCGAGTTTTCGGCCCGTCCCTTCCTCCCCGACCGCCATCCCGAAACCGGCCCGGCGGCCCGCCTCGGCTGGTCCGCTTCGGTTCGAGGCGCGACCGACGCCGCCCGTCTCGTCGAGGCGGAAGAAGCGCTCGGCATTCTTCTTGGCGGAGCCAGTAGCGACGGAGATTTCGGCAACTGGCTTACTGCAAATCGGACGCAGAACCATACGGGATACGCCTCAGTGGAAAGTCCACGCGGCAGGTTATATTATTCTGCCGTGGTGCAAGGAGATGGACGGCTCCGAGACGCCCGCGTCGTCGCTCCCACGGAATGGAACTTCCATCCCGATGGACCGTTTGCGCGCGCCCTCGTGGGGTTCCGGCCGGAAGGCGATGCCGTGCCGGCGATCGCTCGGTTGGCGGCGCAGTTCTCTCCCTGTGTTGCCGTTGACGTCGTCCCCGAAGGGGCAGCCGATGCATGAAATGTCGCTTTGCGAGGCGGCGGTGGAGATCGCCGTCGACGAGGCGAAAAGAAACGGTGCCAAGCGCATTCGGTCGCTGGTTCTGGAGGTGGGCGTACTTGGCCATGTCGATCCCGACGCCTTGGCTTTCTGCTTTTCGGCCGTCAGCCACGGAACCCTTGCGGAGAACGCAAGGCTGGTCATCGAGCGCATTCCCGGCAGTGGCTGGTGCCTCGACTGTGCTAAGACCGTGCCGATGACCGAACGCTTCGGCGCCTGCCCGGACTGCGGGCGCCGGCACGTGCAGATGAGCAGCGGTGACGAGCTCAGACTGCGCGAATTGGAGGTGGAGTGATGTGCAAGGATTGCGGCTGCGGGTCGGGCGGCACCGGC
Source organism: Pleomorphomonas sp. T1.2MG-36 (assembly GCF_950100655.1). Taxonomy (NCBI): domain Bacteria; kingdom Pseudomonadati; phylum Pseudomonadota; class Alphaproteobacteria; order Hyphomicrobiales; family Pleomorphomonadaceae; genus Pleomorphomonas; species Pleomorphomonas sp. T1.2MG-36. The sequence goes on along the minus strand of NZ_CATNLY010000001.1, from coordinate 121,596 downwards.
TACAGGATCAACGGTAAGACGCCGGCGGAGCTTCACGGCCATTCGCACGATCATCCCCACGATCACGAGCATGGCCACGATCATCACCATCACGCCCATTCGCATGAGCACGACCATGGCCATGATCATGACCACCATCATCACGACCACTCGCATGAACATGATCACGGACACACCCATCATGTGCATGCGGCACCGCTCGTCGCCGTTCACCAGCCCGATATCGACAGCGAACGGGTGATCCGCATCGAGCGCGACATCCTCGCCAAGAACAATGACGCAGCCCGGCAAAATCGCAGCCGCCTCGCGGCCACCGGCACGCTGGCGCTCAACCTGATGTCGTCGCCCGGCTCGGGCAAGACGACGCTTCTGGTGCGCACCATCGAGGATCTGAAGGCAAAGTTTCCGATTGCCGTCATCGAAGGCGACCAGCAGACGGACAATGACGCGGAGCGCATCCGGGCGACCGGCGCCCGCGCGGTTCAGATCAACACCGGGAAAGGCTGTCACCTCGAGGCGAGCATGATTGGCGCCGCGCTCGACGACATCAAGGCCGAGCCGGGCGGACTGCTGTTCATCGAGAATGTCGGCAACCTCGTCTGTCCGGCCGGCTTCGACCTCGGGGAAGCGCACAAGGTTGTCGTGCTCTCCGTCACCGAGGGAGAGGACAAGCCGTTGAAATATCCCGACATGTTCGCCGTGGCCGATCTCCTTCTCCTCAACAAGGCGGATCTGCTGCCTCACCTGAAGTTCGACGTCGGCAAGTGCCTTGCGGCGGCGCTCACGGTCAACCCGCACCTCCAGACTCTGGTGGTTTCGGCCGAAACCGGTGAGGGCATGGCCGCTTTCTATGCCTGGATCGAAGCGCGTGCGAGCCTGTCTCGCGCCGCTGCCGTCGCGCGGGCCTGACGAGACGATGACCGCCGTGCCCACTCCCGACGCCTTTGCCTCTGCTGCACGCCTTTTCATCAAGGTGAACGGCGCCGTGCAGGGCGTGGGCATGCGGCCTTTCGTGCATCGGCTGGCGACGGAGTGCGGCCTGACCGGGTATGTCCGCAATGGGGCGGATGGCGTCACCATCGAAGTGGAGGGTGCGCGCGTCGAGGAGTTTGCGCGGCGCCTGAGTTCGGAAGCGCCGCCGCTTGCCCGCATCGACACGGTCCATCGTGAGACCATGCCGGTGACGGGCGGCACCGAGTTCGTCATCAGGGAGAGCCTCGACGGCGAGACGATGACGCGTATCGTGGCCGACGCGGCCACCTGCGACGCTTGCCTTGCCGAACTCTTCGACCCGACGAGCCGCTACTTCGCCTACCCCTTCGTCAACTGCACCCACTGCGGGCCGCGCTACACCATCACCCGCCGCCTGCCCTACGACCGTCGGCAGACGTCGATGGCCCCTTTCCCGATGTGCCCGGATTGCGCGACTGCCTACACGGATGTGCGCGACAGGCGGTTTCATGCCGAACCGGTCGCCTGTCCGGCCTGCGGACCGAAGCTCAGCCATTCCTTTGCCGAGATCGCCTCGGCCATCCGCGCCGGCCGCATCGTGGCGCTGAAGGGCATCGGCGGGTTCCATCTCGTCTGCGACGGCCGAAATGCCGAAGCGGTAGTGGCGCTTCGGGCCAGGAAGGCGCGCGAGTTCAAGCCGTTCGCGCTGATGGTAGCCAATGTCGCCTCCATCCCGGCCGTCGCCGAAGCTTCAGCCGAAGAACTGGCACTCTGTTCGTCGACCGCCCGGCCGATCGTGCTGATGCGCGCGAAACCCGACGTATTGGCGCCGGCCGTCTCGCCCGGGCTGTCCCGCGTCGGCGTCATGCTGGCCTACGCACCGGTGCACCACCTGCTGTTCGCAGCGCTGGCCGGTCACGAGTTCGCCGGACACGATCCGCACGCTGCCAACGACGTCGTGCTGGTCGCCACCTCGGCCAATCCCGGCGGAGAACCGCTGGTGGTGGACGACGAGGACGCAACGCGACGTCTTGCCGGCATCGCCGACCTGATCGTCACCCACGACCGCGCCATCGTCGTGCGCGCCGACGACAGCGTAACCCAGATCATCGCCGGGGCTTCGTCGTTCCTGCGCCGCGCGCGCGGCTATGTCCCCGAACCAATTCCGCTCAGTGAAGACGGGCCGGCAACACTGGCCCTTGGCGCGCACCTCAAGTCCACGGTGACGCTGACGCGCGGCCGCGAGGCTTTCGTCTCCCAGCATGTCGGCGACCTCGACACCGCCGAGACGTTGAAGTTCTACCGCGAGACCATCGCCCACCTCACCGACATCGTCGGCGTTAAGCCGGAGCTGATCGCTTCGGATCTCCATCCCGACTACCGCTCCAGCCAGATGGCCGAGGAGTTCGGGTTGCCCGTCATCCGCGTGCAGCACCACGCAGCGCATGTGGTGGCCGTGGCAGCCGAAGCCGGACTTGCCAAGGCTTCGCTCGGCCTTGCCCTCGATGGCCATGGCCTTGGGGATGATGGCGGGGCCTGGGGCGGCGAGTTGCTCGCGGTCGATGGTGCGGCGCACCGCCGCCTCGGCCATCTCGCCCCGCTGCCGCTGCCCGGCGGCGATCGGGCCGCCCGCGAGCCGTGGCGGATGGGGGCCGGTGCCCTGGCCACTCTCGGGCGGGCCGACCTCGCGCCGATTCTTTTCCCGGATCGACCGCTCGCCGGTCCCGTTGCCGATCGCGTCGCCTCAGGCGCCGACCGTCTTTCAACGACTTCGCTCGGCCGGTTGTTCGATGCGGCGGCGGCGCTGCTCGGCGTCCGGTCCGTGCAGGACTACGAGGGACAGGCGGCGATGGAACTGGAGGCGCTGGTCGACGAGCCGGTCGCCCTGGCCGGCGGTTTCACCCTGAACGACGGTGTCCTGTCCTTCTCGCCGCTTCTTGCCCATTTTGTTCATGCACGCCCCGATGCCCGCGCCGGAGCATCGCTGTTCCACGGCACCCTGATCGAAGGCTTCGCCGCCCTCGCCTGCCATGGCGCTGCCGCCACCGGCCTCACGGCGATCGCGCTCGGCGGCGGCTGTCTGATGAACCGCATTTTGGCCGAAGGTCTTTCGGCAGCGCTCACCCAATCCAACCTCACCCCCCTCCTCGCCCGGCGCCTGCCGGCCAACGATGGCGGCCTTTCCTTCGGGCAGGCCGTTCTCGCCCGCCGAGCCTTCTCGGAGATCTGACCCATGTGCCTTGCCGTTCCCGCCCTCGTCACCGAGCTTCTGCCCGACAACATGGCCAAGATCAGCCTCGATGGCGTGTCGATGCCCATCTCCACGGCGCTGGTGAAGAACGTCGCCGTCGGCGACTACGTCATTGTTCACGTCGGCTACGCGCTGTCCAAGGTCGACCCCGACGAGGCGCGGCGCACCCTCGATCTGCTCGATGAGGCGCGTGGCGTGGCGCTCGCCGCCGGAGGTGTCCGATGAAATACGTCGACGAATATCGCGACGGCGACAAGGCGCGCGACATCGCGGCGGCCATCGCCGCCGAAGTGCGACCGAACCGCTCCTACGCCTTGATGGAGTTTTGCGGCGGCCATACCCACGCCATCTCGCGCTACGGCATCGAGGATCTGCTGCCGGCCAACGTGCGCATGATCCATGGTCCGGGTTGCCCCGTGTGCGTGTTGCCGATCGGCCGCATCGACGACGCCATCCGTCTCGCCAAGCGGCCGGAGGTGACGCTCTGCACCTATGCCGACCTGATGCGCGTGCCGGCCTCCGGCGGCCTCAGCCTGATGAAGGCCAAGGCGGCGGGCGCCGACATCCGCATGGTCTACTCCTCGCTCGACGCCATCCGCATCGCCGAGGCCAATCCCGAGCGGCAGGTGGTGTTCTTCGCCATCGGCTTCGAGACGACCACGCCGCCGACGGCGGTGGCGCTGAAGACCGCCGAGGCCAAGGGCCTCAAGAACTTCTCGATCTATTGCAATCACGTGCTGACGCCGGTCGCCATGCGGGCCATTCTCGACATGCCGCCGACGCCGGATGAACCGCCGATCGCCATCGAAGGCTTCGTCGGCCCATCGCATGTCTCGACCATCATCGGCATGGATCCCTACCAAGTGTTTGCGCGGGACTATCGCAAACCGGTGGTCATCGCCGGGTTCGAACCGCTTGATGTCATGTACGCGATCCTGATGCTGGTCCGTCAGGTCAACGAGCAGCGGGCCGAGGTGGAGAACCAATATATCCGCGCCGTCCGCGCGGACGGCAACCGCGTCGCCATCGACCTCTGCGACAAAGTGTTCGAGCTGCGCGATAGCTTCGAATGGCGCGGGCTCGGCGCGGTGCCGAGGAGCGCGCTGAAGCTGCGCGACGCCTTCGCCTTCTACGATGCCGAAAAGCGCTTCGCCATCGAGACGCAGCCGGCCGAGGACAATCCGGCCTGCGAATGCGGCGCCATCCTGCGCGGGCAGAAGAAGCCGGCGGACTGCCGCCTGTTCGGTACCGTCTGCACCCCGGAAACGCCAACCGGCGCCTGCATGGTGTCGTCGGAGGGCGCCTGCGCCGCCCATTGGACCTATGGACGCTTCCGCACGCGCCAGACCGATGCGGACCTCCGGAGAAGCGCATGACCAAGACCTTCCGCCGCAAACTCGACCTGAAGGCAGGTCGGGTCGACATGAGCCACGGCGCCGGCGGCCGAGCCATGGCCGAGCTGATTTCCTCGATCTTCAAGGATGCCTTCGGCAACAAGCTGCTCGACCAGGGCAACGATCAGGCAAGCTTCCCGACGCCGTCGGGCGGTCGCATGGTGATGACGACCGACGGCTATGTGGTGTCGCCGATCTTCTTCCCCGGTGGCGACATCGGTTCGCTGGCCGTCCACGGCACCGTCAACGACCTGGCGATGGCTGGCGCGAAACCGCTCTACCTCTCTGCGAGCTACATCATCGAGGAAGGCTTCCCCCTCGGCGATCTGAAGCGCATCGCCGAATCCATGGGCGCGGCAGCCAAGGCGGCCGGCGTGATGATCGTCACCGGCGACACCAAGGTGGTGGAGCGCGGCAAGGCGGACGGCGTCTTCATCTCGACGGCCGGCGTCGGCGCAGTACCTGATGGTCTCGTGCTGTCCGGAGACCGGGCCAGACCGGGCGACAAGGTGATCGTTTCCGGTTCGATGGGCGATCACGGCGTCGCCATCATGTCGAGCCGCGAAAACCTTACCTTCGAAACGGAAATCCTGTCGGACAGCGCGGCGCTCAACGGCCTTGTCGAGACGATGGTCGCAGCAGCCGGGCCTCAGCTTCGATTGATGCGAGACCCGACGCGCGGCGGCCTCGCCGCGACGCTCAACGAGCTGGCCCACCAGTCGGGTGTCGGCTTCCGCATCGTCGAGGATCGCATTCCGATCAAGCGGCAGGTCGCCGCCGTCTGCGAACTGTTGGGGCTCGACCCGCTCAACGTCGCCAACGAGGGCAAGCTCGTTGCCGTGGTGGCGGCCGAAGCCGCCGAAAGGCTGGTGGAAGCGATGCGGGCACACCCGCTCGGCGTGGACGCGGCCATCATCGGCGAGACGGTGGAGGACGATCAGCGCTTCGTGCAGATGACCACGGGTTTCGGCGGAGGCCGCATCGTCGACTGGCTGGCCGGAGAACAGCTGCCGCGCATTTGCTGAGACGCGGCGTCGCGACATCCGTGCAACAGCCCGGAGGCATCGGCCCAACTGAATGGATTGAATACCAACAAACAATTCCCGCGGCGTCGGCGACCCGATATGCTCTCCGTCATCCTTTGAGTCTTCAATGACCGCCGCCTCTTCCGTTGCCGATACCGATCGGGGCGGGAATGCGGTTCCCGCATCATTTGGAGCGGGTTCGCCGGCGTCGACAGGCGCCTCGACGAGCAGGTGCGCAAGCACTCTGGCACGTTGATCTCACGGAGCCGCCAAAGGCGGCCGGAAACCCGTTCGGGGAACGAAAGTAACCATGCCGATCGTAGCGGCCCTTTTGAGTGTCGCCGGTCTAGCCGGCGTCGCCGTGGTTGCGCCGGTCATCATCGCCCGGCGCATGTCCTGGGCGACCCCCATCGTCTACGGCGCGAGTTTCGTTCTCGCCGCCGTCTTGCTTGTATGCGGCCTTCTGGCCCTCCTCGGCGGCAGCGCCTTCCAAGGTTCTGTCCATCTGCCGGTCGGCCTGCCGTGGATCGGCGCGCATTTCGCCCTCGATCCGCTCAGTGCCGCCTTCCTGGTCATCGTCGACTTCGGCGCCTTGGTCGCCTCGTTCTATGCCATCGGCTACGGCGCCCACGAGGCGGAGCCGGGCCGCGTGCTGCCCTTCTATCCGGCCTTCCTCGCCGGCATGAACCTCGTGGTGCTCTCGGCGGATGCCTTCGGTTTCCTGGTGGCTTGGGAGTTCATGTCGCTCAGTTCATGGGCGCTGGTCATGGCGCATCATCACGATGCGGAGAACCGCCGGGCCGGCTATGTCTACCTGCTCATGGCGTCATTCGGCACGCTGATGCTGTTGCTCGCGTTCGGCCTCTTGGCCGGCCCGGACGGCGACTATGTCTTCTCGGCCATGCGTAGCGCCGAGCATGTCCCCTGGCTTTCCGGGCTGGTGCTGGTGCTGATGTTGCTGGGAGCCGGCTCCAAGGCCGGCCTCGTTCCGTTGCATGTCTGGCTTCCGCTCGCCCATCCGGCCGCACCGAGTCATGTGTCGGCGCTGATGTCGGGCGTCATGACCAAGGTGGCCATCTACGGCTTCATCCGCGTCGTGTTCGACCTTGCCGGCGAGCCGGCTTGGTGGTGGGCAGTGATCGTGCTGATCCTGGGGGCGGGGTCGGCCGTGCTCGGCGTGCTGCACGCCGTCTTGCAGCGTGATCTCAAACGACTTCTCGCCTACTCGACGGTCGAAAACATCGGCATCATCTTCATCGGCCTGGGGCTGGGGCTGGCTTTCAAGACCAACGACATGGATGGCGCGGCGGCGCTTGCCGTGACGGCCTCGATCTTCCATGCTTTCAATCACTCGCTATTCAAGAGCCTGCTGTTCTTCGGAGCCGGCAACGTGCTGACCGGCGCCGGTGAGCGCGACATCGAAAAGCTGGGCGGCCTCGTTCATCGCATGCCGGAGACGGCCTATCTTTTTCTCGGCGGCTGCCTCGCCATTTCGGCCCTGCCGCCGCTCAACGGCTTCGTCTCGGAATGGCTGATCCTGCAGGCGATCCTGCTCAGTCCCGATCTGCCGCAATGGGCGCTGCGCTTTCTGGTTCCCGCCTCGGGCGCCATGCTGGCGCTCGCCGCCGCACTTGCCGCCGCCTGCTTCGTGCGCGCCTTTGGCATAACCTTCCTGAGCCGACCGCGTTCGCCGGCTGCCGAAACGGCCCACGAGGTCGGCCGCTGGCAGATCCGGGCGATGTATGCGCTGATGGCCCTCTGTCTTGTCGCCGGCGTCTTCCCGGGCCCGTTCCTGGATGCCCTCTCGCCGGTGTCGCAGTTTCTGGTGGGCGGCGCCATGCCGAAGCAGCCCATCCTGCCTCACTTCTCGATCATTCCGATTTCCGAGAGCCGCAGCTCGTACTCCGGTTTCCTGGTGTTCTTCTTCATCCTGATGGCGAGCTGGGCGGCGATCCGCGTCATCCACAACTTCGCCTCGCGCGCCGTACGCCGGGCGCCACCTTGGGACTGCGGCTTTCCCGATCCGTCACCGGTGACGCAATACACGGCCGACAGTTTCGCCCAACCGATCCGCAGGGTGTTCGGCCCGATCGCCTTCCGGGCCAAGACCGATCTGTCCATGCCTCTGCCGGGCGACATGGAGCCGGCTCGCCTGACCTTGTCGCTGCGCGATCTCGTCTGGGAGTTCATCTACGCCCCCCTCGAAGGAGCCGTGCTCTACGCCGCGGAACGGCTCAACGTCTTGCAGTTCCTGACCATCCGCAGCTACCTCAGCCTGGTTTTCGCAGCGCTGGTCCTCCTTCTCGTGCTGGTGGCAACATGGGCCTGATCCTCGCCATCCTCGTTCAGGGCATCCAGATGGTGCTGGTGCTGGCGCTTGCTCCGGGGCTCGTCGGTTTCACCCGCAAGGTGAAGGCGCGTCTCCTCCGCCGACAGGGGCCGTCGATCCTGCAGCCCTATCGCGACCTCCTGCGCCTTGTGCGCAAGGAAGCGGTGCTGGCCGACAATGCCTCCTGGCTGTTTCGCAACGCGCCTTATCTGATCTTCGCCACCACCTGGGTCGCGGCGGCCCTGGTGCCGACCTTCGCCTCCGGTCTGCATTTCTCCTGGGCGGCCGATCTGATCGCCATCACCGCGCTTCTCGGGTCGGCCCGCTTCTTCCTGGCGCTCGCCGGCATGGATATCGGCACCTCCTTCGGCGGCATAGGCTCAAGCCGCGAGATGCTGTTCTCGACGCTGGCCGAGCCGGCGATGATCATGATCGTGTTCACGGTAGCGCTGGTGGCCGGGTCGACCCAGCTTTCGACGGTGGCGGCCTTCATGGTCAACCACAGCACGCTGCGCGTCTCGCTGGGCCTTGCCTTGATCGGTCTGATCATCGTGGCGCTGACGGAGAATGCGCGCATACCGGTCGACAACCCGGCGACCCACCTTGAGTTGACCATGGTGCATGAGGCCATGGTGCTGGAGTATTCGGGTCGCCACCTCGCGGTGATCGAACTCGCCTCGGCACTGAAGCTGCTGCTCTACATCTCGCTGATCGCCTGCATCTTTGCGCCTTGGGGCATGGCGCGCCAGGACGATGGCCTGATTGGAATGGCAATCGGCGGTGTCACCTGGGTCGGAAAGCTTGCGGTCGGCGGCTTCCTGATGGTGGTGTTCGAGACGGCAATCGCCAAGATGCGGGTGTTCCGCGTACCGGAGTTCGTCGGCGGCGCGCTGATGCTCGGCTTGCTCGGCACTCTGTTGCTGTTCGTTTCGCGGAGCTTCTGATGGAACGCTTTTCCCTCGATGCTGCGCATCTTCTGGCCGGAGGCATGGTGCTGGTGAGCTTCATGATGCTCTATCAGAACCGTATCCTCGGCCTTCTCAACGTGTTCGCCGCGCATGCGGTGGTGCTGTCGCTCTCCGTCGCCTGGCAGGCCTATGTCCAGGCGGCGCCGCATCTGTTCGTCACAGCGGCCATCGCGCTGATCCTCAAGGCGATCATCATTCCGGTCGCGCTTCATCGCATGGTGCTGCGCCTTGGCGTGCACCGCGATATCGAGACGGTGGGCGGCATCGGCCTCACCATGCTGATGGGCATCGGCCTCGTGGCGCTCGCCATGGTCGTCATGCTGCCGGCCGCCGCCGAAGCCGATCCCATCGCCCGCGAGGATCTGGCGCTCGCGCTCTCGGTAATTTTGCTCGGCCTGCTGATGATGGTGACGCGCCAGAACGCCATCAGTCAGATCGTCGGCTTCATGAGCCTTGAAAACGGCCTGGTACTGGCCGCGACCGGCGCTCGCGGCATGCCGCTCGTGGTCGAGATCTCCGTCGCCTTTTCGGTGTTGGTCGCCTTCATCGTCATCGGCGTGTTCCTGTTCCGCATCCGCGAGCGCTTCGATACCATCGACACTCAGGCCCTCGACGACTTCCGGGAGGGTCGGGAATGACCGCCTTTCTCCACTTGCTCCCCTTCGCTCCGATCGATGCCGTGCTCGTGGTGCCCGGCATCGCCGCCGTGCTTCTGGCGCTGATCCCTCAGTACAAGCTCGGCGCCCGCGTCAACATGCTGGCATCGGGCATCACCTTCCTGTTCGCGTTGACGCTGCTCGTCGAGCGCCCCGACCCGACCGTCAGCATCCTGTTCGTCGACGATCTCAACGTCGTGTTCATCGTGCTTGGGACCTTCGTCGGCTTCACGACATCGATCTTCTCGGCAAGCTACATCGGCCACGAGATCGAGATAGGCCGGCTGAAGCCCGGCTACATCCGCTTCTACCACGGCATGTATCAAGCGCTGTCCTTCTCGATGAATCTCGGGCTGACGGCCAACAACGTCGGTCTGATGTGGGTGGCCGTCGAACTCGCAACGCTGACCACCGTTCTCATGGTCGGCCTATACCGCACGCAGGCGGCGCTGGAAGCGGCCTGGAAATACTTCATCCTGGGGTCGGTGGGCATCGCGCTGGCCCTGTTCGGAACCATCCTGATCTACATGGCTGCCAGACCGGTCATCGGCGAAGGCCACGATGCCATGGTGTGGACGACGCTGATCGCCAATGCCTCTTCGTTCAGCCCCGAACTTCTGAACGTCGCCTTCGTGTTCCTCATGCTCGGCTATGGGACCAAGGTCGGCCTCGCGCCTCTGCATGCCTGGCTGCCGGATGCGCATGCCGAGGGTCCGACGCCGATCTCGGCGGTCCTGTCCGGCCTGCTGCTCAACGTGGCGCTCTACGCGCTCCTGCGCTTCAAGATGCTGCTCGCCGCCAATCCGTTCGCCGTGGCGCCGGGACCGCTTCTCGTTTCGCTCGGCCTCGTGTCGCTGATCTTCGCGGCCTTCATGCTGTACCTGCGGCGCGACATCAAGCGCCTGTTCGCCTACTCGTCGATCGAGCATATGGGCCTCATCGCCTTCGCTTTCGGCATGGGTGGACCGCTCGCCAATTTCGCCGGTCTCCTGCACATGACCATGCACTCGCTGACCAAATCGGCCATTTTCTTTGCCGTCGGTCAGGTGGCGCAGGTCAAGGGAACGCAGAAGATCGCCGATATCAGGGGGCTTACCGAAAGCCATCCGACGCTGGGGTGGAGTCTCGTCGTTGGCGTCGCCGCCATCGCCGGCCTGCCGCCCATGGGCATCTTCACCAGCGAGTTCCTCCTCGTCAGCTCGACGTTTGCCCGCGAGCCCCTGCTTGCCATACCGCTGGTGGTGGGTTTGCTGCTGGCCTTTGGAGCCCTCATCTGGCGATTGACCGGCATCGCCTTCGGCAAGCCGTCGCCCAGCGTCGTCAACGCCGGCCGGCGACCGTCGATGCTGCCGCTCATCATTCACCTCGTTCTGGTGCTGATCGCCGGCCTCTACTTGCCGGGACCGCTTGTCGCCTGGTTCCAGAACGTTGCCCGAATGCTGGGGTGAGACCATGAGCACGCTCCGCACTGCCCTTCTCAACGCTGCTCTGACCATCGAAGAGCAGAAGCCCTGGCCGCGCATCGCCGTCGACGCCGACACCTGGCGCCAGGCAACACTGGCGATCGCCGCCGGCAACGCGACGCTTTCCGGCCTCTGGGCCGAACCGGGGGCCATACACATGGCCCTGCTTGACGACGACGACGGCGCGCTCATGGTGCTGAGTCTTGCCGCGCCCGAGGGCCGCTTTCCGTCGGTCGGCCTCACTCACCCGCCAGCCCAACGTCTCGAGCGGGCGATCGTCGATCTTTACGGCCTCGTTCCCGAGGGCATGCCGGACGATCGGCGCTGGCTCGATCACGACCGCTGGGGCGTTCGTGCCCCACTTGGCGCGGGCACCCCTGCCCCATCCGACGGCGCCCCCTACGCATTCCTGAAAGCCGAGGGTCCGCCCTTGCACCAGATCGCCGTAGGTCCGGTGCACGCCGGCATCATCGAGCCCGGCCATTTCCGCTTTTCGGCCAACGGCGAGATCGTCGTGCGCCTGGAGGAACGGCTCGGTTACGTTCACAAGGGAATCGAGGGACTGCTGACCGACACGACGCTGGAGGCGGCGGCCAAGGTGGTCGCTCGCGTTTCGGGCGACAGCACGGTCGCCTACTCCCTTGCCTTCGCGCGGGCAGCGGAGGCGGCCCTGGGCGTCGGGGTGCCACAGAGGGCGATCTGGTTGCGCGCGCTGATGGCCGAGCTCGAACGGCTTGCCAACCACCTCGGCGACATCGGCGGCATCTGCAACGACGCCGCCTTTGCGCTGATGCTCGCCCATTGCGGCATGCTGCGCGAGGAGGTGCTGCGCGCGGCCAAGGCCGTCTTCGGCCATAGGCTGATGATGGACCGCATCGTTCCCGGCGGCGTCACGTCGGATCTTCATGAGTCCGGGCCGATCAAGGCGCTGACCGCCCACATTCGCCAGCGCTTTCCTCGTCTGGTGGAGCTCTACGACAACACGGCTTCGTTGCAGAACCGAACCGTCTCGACGGGCCGCCTGTCGGCCGATCTCGCCCGTCGTTTCGGCGCCGGTGGACCGGTCGGCCGGGCTTCGGGCCGGGCGTTCGACGCTCGCAAGGCACCGGGCTATCCGCCTTATGGCGATCTCGACTTCAAGATGGTCAAACGGGAGAACGGGGACGTCGACAGCCGCATTTGGGTGCGCATCGACGAAGTCTACGAGAGCCTTGAGCTGATCGAACAGATCCTCGACCGACTGCCGCCCGGCCCGATCGCCTACCCGTTGGCGCCAGCGTTGCGAGAGCGCCGGGTGCCCCAGGCCGGCGGCCTGGCCAATGAGCCGCGCGATGGTACGACCGAGGGGCTTGCGATGATCGAAGGCTTCCGTGGCGACATACTGGTCTGGCTCAGAACGGACGAGACGGGGCGCGTGCTGAGAGGAACCGTGCGCGACCCGTCGGTCTTCCAGTGGCCGCTTCTGGAGGCAGCGATCAAGGGCGACATCGTCGCGGACTTTCCGCTCTGCAACAAGTCGTTCAACTGTTCCTATTCCGGCCACGATCTTTGAGACGGATGACCGATCATGCGTAGAATGCTGCTCGAGGGCTTGTTCCGACGGCCGGTGACCGAAGGCGTTCCGGCGGTCAGCGACGTCGAGGTCGAGACGCTGGCCGAACGGCTCGGAGTCGCGGCGCAGGCGCGGCTCGGCCGCAGCCTGTCGATCCGCGAGGTGGATGCCGGCTCGTGCAACGGCTGCGAGTTGGAAATCCATGCGCTCAACAACAGCTACTACGACGTCGAACGCTTCGGCCTGCGCTTCGTCGCCTCGCCGCGCCATGCCGACGTGCTGATGGTCACCGGACCGGTGACGGCCAACATGCGCGAGGGCCTCGAGCGCACCTATGCCGCGACGCCGGCCCCCAAATGGGTGGTGGCTGTTGGCGACTGCGCCGCCGGATGTGGCGTGTTCGGCAAGGGCTATGCGGTGATCGGCGCCGTTTCCGACGTCATTCCGGTCGATCTCGTCATCTCCGGTTGCCCGCCGGAGCCGATCGACATGCTGAAGGGACTGATCGGCCTCATCGAGGCGAGCGCCCGCGGCTAGAGGCGTCGGCCAAACCACCAGAGAATCAGCGGTTTGCGCCACGCGGCAATTTCCGCCACCGGACCATAGGCAGGCGCCTTGGCCAGCGCTCTGAGATAAGGTCCTACGAAGGCGAGCGGCAGAAACGCCGGTTTGGCACGCACGTCCGCCCCGGCGAGCGCGGAAAGCGCGCTGTCGAGGTGACCGGCGGCGCTGCTCCTGAGGCTGGCGAGAACACCCTCAAGCTCTCCGGCCTTGCGGCCATGGCGCACCTCGTCCGGCTCTATCCCGGCTGCTTTCAGAAGATCGGCGGGCAGATAGACCTGGTTGCGGCGCGCGTGGATCGGCAGAGCCCGCATCAGCCCGGTCAACGCATAAGCCACTCCGGCGTGCCCCGCGGCGTCGGCCACCTTCGGATCGGCGCCCTCGCAGAGCACCTGCGCGACCTCGAGGAACAGAACCGATGCCGTCTCGCCGGCATAGCCTTCGAGATCGTTCAACGTCGGCATGGCATCGTCATAGAGGTCGAAGCGTCGCGCCTCCAGCAGGTTGACGAAGCCGGATCGCCGCAGCGAAAAGCGACGGATGGTGTCGATCAAGGCGGCGGCGACGGGATGCCCGGCGACGTCCCCTCTCGCCTCCCCCTCAATGGCGTCAACCCACCATTGCAGACGAATCTCACCGGGCATCGCTTCGTGAATGGTCTCCCGGATGCGCGCGGCTTCATAGGAGAAGGCGTGGATGGCGAAAGCGTGCCGGCGCTTGTCGTCCGGCAGAAGTCCGTTGGCGAGCCAACGGTCGCGGTCGTGATCGCGAACGAGCTCCTCGCAATAGCGATAGGCGTCGTCGAGGCGAGCGGCGGGCGCCATCAGTCGACAGCCAGAAGCGCAGCGGCGAACCGGCGCCGTTCGCCCAGCATGACGTTGAACAACCGGACCGCGGCGCCCGTCGACATGGCTTCATGCTTGACGCCGCGTTCTCGCAGGACCCCGGCTAGGCCGCCCGTCACCGGAACGAGATCACGTCCGGTTCCGACAAGCAGCATGTCCAGTTCCACGGCCTCGTCGAAAACCTGGGCGAGGCTGTCGACGGTGATATCGGCGGGCGTGACCGCCGACCAGCCATGCACACCGGACGGAAGAATCAGGATCGAACCGCGATGTGACATGCCGCCAAAGCGGAAGCCGCCGTTGCCATAGGCTTCGACCGGCACCTGCTCGGGCAGATGCTGCTCGCGACGTTCCAAAGGACGGCCTCGCGGCACGAACAGCTTCATCGGCGATGCTCCGGAGGAGGCACGCCCGAACTCACGCCGGCTCGGCAGCCTCGTCGCTGTCATCCTCGACTTTTTTCGCCGACTTGTCGCCTGCCAATTGCGGATCGAGGAAGATCAGGACTGGCGCGGCGATGAAGATCGACGAATAGGTGCCGATCAGCACGCCGAACAGCATCGATCCCGTGAACGAGCGAATCACCTCGCCGCCGAAGATCACGAGCGCGGCAAGGGCGATAAGCGTTGTCAGCGCGGTGTTGGTCGTCCGGGTCAGCGTCTGGTTGATGGCGAGGTCGAGCAGGACGACGAGATTGAGACGCTTGTACTTACGGCGCATCTCTCGAATACGGTCGTAGACCACGACGGTGTCGTTCAGCGAGTAGCCGACGATGGTCAGGATGGCCGCGATCGACGACAGGTTGAACTCAACCTGAGTAATGGCAAAGAAGCCGATGGTCATCACCACGTCGTGCAGCGTCGCGATCACCGCTCCGAGCGAGTACTGCCACTCGAAACGGAACCAGACGTAGACCATGATGAGGCCGAGCGCCGTGATGATGCCGAGAATACCATTCTGGGCCAACTCGCCGGAAACACGGGGCCCGACCATTTCGGTGCGCCGATAGTCCACGCCATCACCGAGGGAAGCCTGCACCTTGCTGACAACAGCGGTCTGGGCCTCGTCGCCGCCCTCCTGGCGGGCGATGCGGATCAGCACGTCATCTTCCGCGCCGAACGACTGGACCTGTACTTCGCCGAGCCCCAAACCGTTGAGCTGGTTGCGAATTGCCTCCAGATCGGCAGCCCCGGACTTCATCTGGACTTCCATGAGCGTACCGCCCTGGAAGTCGATGCCGGTGTTCATGCCGTGGGTATAGAGCACTACGAAGCAAATGACCGACGCGAGGCCGGAGAAGAGGAAGCTCCACTTCCTCCACTTCATGAAGGGGATCTTGGTGTCGTCGGGAAATAGGCGAAGCAGGCGCATGATGGAGCCTCAGGGTCCGGATCAGAGCGGAACGACGGACGGCCGCCGATAGCGGACCCAGGTCGCCACCACCAGTCGGGTGAAGGTGATGGCCGTGAACATGGTGGTGACGATGCCGATCACGTGAGTGACCGCGAAGCCCTTGACGGGGCCGGACCCCATCTGGAACAGCACGATGGCAGCGATCAGCGTGGTGATGTTGGCATCGAGGATGGTGCCAAACGCACGGCGGAAACCGGCATCGATGGCAGACACAGGCGACCGGCCAAGCCGCTGTTCCTCGCGAATGCGCTCATAGATCAGCACGTTGCTGTCGACCGCCATGCCCATGGTCAGCACGATGCCGGCGATGCCGGGCAACGTCAGGGTTGCCTGCAATATGGTGATGATCGCCATGATCAGGATCAGGTTGACCACCAGTGCAAGGTTGGCGAACACGCCGAACAGGCCATAGGCCGCCAGCATGAAGATGACGACGGCGACTGTACCGATCAGCGCGGCACGCTCGCCGGCGGCAATCGAGTCGGCGCCAAGGCCCGGACCGACCGTGCGCTCCTCGGCAACCGACAGCTTGGCCGGCAGCGCGCCGGCGCGCAGCAGCACGGCGAGGTCATTGGCGGTTTCTACGGTGAAGTGGCCGGAAATCTGGCCCGAACCCTGGGTGATCGGCTCGTTGATGCGTGGCGCCGAGATGATCTCGTCGTCGAGCACGATCGCGAACAGCCGACCGACACTGTCGGTTGTCACCTGGGCGAATTTCCTGGCACCGGACGTCGACAGGCGGAAGGAAACCACCGGCTCGTTGGTCTGGCTCTGGAAGGATGTCTGGGCGTCGGTGAGGTCCTCGCCGGTCATCAACGGCGTCTCGTCGACCACCATCGGCATGCCGCCTTCCTTCTGCTTCAGAAGGATTTCGCCCGGCGGCAGGTTGCCCTTGGCGGCCTCATCGGCCGACACGTTGAGATCGACCAGATGGAAGGTCATCTGGGCGGTGCGACCGATGATGTTCTTGAGACGCGCCGGATCCTTTTCGCCCGGGGCTTCGACCAGAATGCGATCGGATCCCTGACGTTGGATCGACGGTTCGACGGCGCCCATCTGATCGACGCGGCGGCGGATGACTTCGATCGACTGCTGAACGACGGTGCCAAGCCGCTTCTCGAGGCCGGCCGACGAAAATCCGAGTCGCATCAGGCCGTCAGCCCCCTGATCGAACTGGAACTCGGTTACGGCGGCGCCACCAAGTGTGCCTGTCGACAGCGGATTGAGCAGATTGCCCAGGCGCTTGGCGGCCTCGTCCACCTTGTCGGCATCGCGGATCTTCAGCTGTACGACGTCGTCCTGGACACTCAGACCGGTGTAGCCGATGCGGGGTTCATCGCGCATCGCCTGGCGAATATCGCCCTCAAGCGCCTTGAGCCGCTTCTGCTTATAGTCGGTCACATCGATCTGATAGAGAAGGTAGACGCCTCCCTGCAGATCCAGGCCGAGGACAACTTGTCGTCCCGGAAGCCACGAGGGCCAGTATGACTTGATCTGGTCCGAGGTCAGGTAATTGGGGATAAGGACCACGAGCGCGACGAAAATCGTCAAGAGGATCGTGGTTACCTTCCAGCGGGAAAAATAGAGCATTTGCTGCCTCGGACCTTATTGGCCGAAAGCGGGCAGCCACGCTGCCCGCCTTTCATCTTGTGCCGACCGATCGGTCAGTTGCCTTCCTTGACGGGCTCGCCCTTGCTGCGAAGCTGCTGGACGAGACCGGCAGCGACGCGCACTTGCACCTTGGTCGTGCCGTCGCCCACATCGAGCAGAAGCTCGTTGCTGTCGTCGACGACCTTGAGAATCTTGCCGATCAGGCCGCCCTGCATCACTACCACGTCACCACGCCGCAGATTCTTCAACATGTCGCGGTGCTCCTTGGCCTTGCGCTGCTGCGGCCGAATGAGCAGGAAGTACATGATCACGAAGATCAGGATGAACGGCGCGAACTGGATGAGGAAATCGGTACTGCCGGGGGCCGCACCGGCCGCCTGGGCGTAAGCTGGGGTTACGAACATCGGGTCAACTCCATCGGCCCGCCGTCGCCCGCAAGCCGGACCGACGAGGCATTGAGACATCGAAGGGAGAGCGACATGCCGCCCATTCGAAAGTGGCCGGAATATACCTAGGCCGTTGGACTTTGCAAACCAAAGCTATGCGCCTCGGCCTCCGGATCGGGGCCTCTAGGTAGTCTCCGGCAGGATTTGCAGTGAAGCGTACCGGAAACGCCTCTCCAAGGTTTGCATCACCGCCCGGGGCGGACTAGAAAATGCCGAGAGAGTACCGCACGGTACACAAGGCGACGCAGACGGGCGAGAGGATGACCGACGTGAATGCTTCCCCCATCGAGACCCTGAACAACCACTTGGAGCGCATCGCCAGCCTTCTTGAGCGGCTGGTGCCCGCCCGGTTGGAAGCCCCCGACTTCGACGCAGCCGATGCCTTCGTCTTCGTCGCCGAGCCGGCTTCGCTGCAACCGGTCAACCGGGTCAATCGCGTCGAGATCGGTCTCCTCAAAGGCGTCGACCGCAATCGCGACATGATCGTCGCCAACACCGAGCGCTTCGCCCGCGGGCTCCCGGCCAACAACGTGCTTCTCTGGGGCGCACGCGGCATGGGCAAGTCCTCGCTGGTCAAGGCGTCGCAGGCGGAGGTCAATCGCCGCCTTGCCGGCCTTTCGGAGGTCACCCCGGTCAAGCTGATCGAGATTCATCGCGAGGATATCGAGAGCTTGCCCATTCTCATGAAGATGCTGCGCGACAGCCGGCACCGATTCATCCTGTTCTGTGACGACCTTTCGTTCGACCACGGCGATACCTCCTACAAATCGCTGAAGGCGGTGCTGGAAGGCGGTATCGAGGGGCGACCGGACAATGTCGTGTTCTATGCGACGTCGAATCGTCGCCATCTCCTGCCGCGCGACATGATGGAGAATGAACGAGCGACGGCGATCAACCCCGGCGAGGCGGTCGAGGAGAAGGTGTCGCTTTCGGACCGCTTCGGCCTTTGGATCGGCTTTCACAACTGCTCGCAAGATGATTATCTTGAAATGGTGCGCGGTTACGTCGCAGCCATGGCACTCGATGTCGATGCCGACCTGCTAAGAGCGGAAGCTCTCGAGTGGGAACGGACGCGCGGGGCGCGGTCGGGTAGAGTCGCCTGGCAATACGTTCAGGACCTCGCCGGCCGGCTGCGGCTCGCCGACTGACCGACGCGCATGGGAGGAGATTGAAGATGAACCGTGTCTTTGCGGTAGGCGCCGTGGTCTTGCTCGCCGGCTGCGTGTCGTCACCGGTGCCGGTCGTCTACAAGAGTGGATCGAGCTTTGCGGAGCGGCAGGCGGTGGCCGATCAATGCCGCATCGAGTCGCTCGAGAAAATCCCCCAGGCCATGATCACGGTCGTCCGACCGCCGGTATACCGACCCGGCTTTACCGAGTGCCGGGAAGATCCGGTGAATGGCCGCCGCTACTGCCGCGAGACCGGCGGCTTCGTCTATCCCGGCAGCAGAAGTACACGCGACGTCAATGCCGAGTTGCGGGAACGCTACATAGGTAGCTGCCTTCGCCGGTCGGGATTTGAAGTGATTGCAAAGCCGATCTGCGGCGGCGATGCCGGCGCCGCATATATGGCCGGCCGCGACAATCAGGCGCCAGCCGCCTCGCTCGCCTGCGTCACGGATGACGAACGGGTCATTCCGCGCGACTGGCGTTGATGTCCGGGGCCTATTGGAAGACACTTCGGGCTTGCCGAGACACTCGATCGGCCTTGTGGGGCACAGGGCGGGACGCAGGACTGCGATCCGATCCCTAGGTTGCAAATGAAAAAAACGGCGGCCGAAGCCGCCGAATTGAGGAAAATGTGCTGTCTCGCGCCTCGGCGCTCAGCCGCTGAGGTATGGCAACGGATCGACTGGCCGATTGCCATTGCGGATTTCGAAGTGAAGCTGCGGCCGGCTGACATTGCCGGTGGCGCCGACCTTGGCGATGGTCTGGCCGCGCAGAATGCTGTCTCCACGCTGGACCAGCACTTCGCTGGCATGGGCATAAGCCGACACGAAGCCGTTGGAATGCTTCACCAGCACCAGGTTGCCGAAGCCTTTCAGCTCGTTGCCGGCATAGATCACCTGACCGCCCTCCGCGGCCTTGATCGGCGTGCCCTCGGGCACCTCGATGTTGATGCCGTCGTTGCGCTCGCCGCCCGGCTTGACGCCGAAGGCGGAAATGACGCGACCGCGCACCGGCCAGCGGAAGCTGCCATCGGCGGCGCTTTCCACGCCCGACGATGTCGGCGTCGTGGCTTTGACGCTCGGCTGGGTTTGGCTGGGAGCCAGAGCGGCCACCTGCTGATTGGCTTGCTGGCCGGGCTTGTTGCCGGCCGGCGGCAACAGGCCGAGTTTGGCATCCGTCGCCGTGGTGGTCGTTGCCGTGGCCACGGTGGTGGTGGCGGCAGGCGCCGGCTTGCCGGGAGCCGCCGCGGCGACTTCGCTCGACACCGACTTCGGCGCCGGCGGCTTCGTGGGCGGCAACTGGCCGAGAATCTGCTGCCCAGGAGCGGTACCAGCTGCGGCGGCGGGCGCGGCAACGGCCGCGCTCTGCTGTCCGTAGGCGGGAATGACGATGTTCTGCCCCGGCGCCAGTTGAGCGCCGGCAACGAGGCCGTTGGCCGCCAACAACGACGATTCGGCAACGCCATAGCGGCGGGCGAGCACCTGCACCGTATCGCCCGGCTTGACGGTGACGGCGGTCCCGTTCGAAGGCGCCCAAGGCTGGGTAGCCGGAACCGCCCCCGTTGGCGGCGGAAGCGCAGCGGTCTGCCCGGGGCGAACGTAGGCACCGTTGTTGACGACGGCACCCGGCGCCGGGGGCAGCGTGCTCGAAGACACGGCGCCCGAGGACGGATAGGTGGAGGCCGGCGCCGCATAGGTCTGCTGCGTGTAGGCCGGTTGCGCATAGGCGGGCTGCGCGTAGGTCGCCTGGGAGTTTATGGATCCGGTCGGCATCGGATCGGCGCGCCCAATGATCTGATCCTGGTTGTCCGTCTCGGCAAACACGTTTCCGAAACGGCTGACGTCGCCGCTGCATCCGGCCGAAAAGCCGGCCAGTATGGCAACGGCGGCAACCTGGACCAGAAAGCGGGAGGTCCGGCAGATCGCTAGGTTACTCATGATCATCAGGTCTCGCCTGCTCGACTTCAACTGTAATGATTAAGCCGCAGTAACGTTGACAAAGGCTTAAAGCGAAGGGGCGACCCGCACCTGGAAGCCGCCAAACCCAGGGAAAACGGCGGATTTCCTCAAGACTTTAGGTGAACGAGCACGATCCGAACACGGAGACTCACAGTCGCCGGGCCACACCTTCCCGCAACGGGAACTGCCGGATCTTGCCAAGTTCGGCACGATGGAACAGTCGTCCATCGCGCGAGATTCGGACCAGTGTCTGCGTGTGGCCGGCCCCGACCGGAGCGACCAGCATCCCCTTGTCGGCGAGTTGGTCGAGGAGCGCCGTCGGCACCTTTTCAACCGCGCCATCGACGAGGATTCGATTGTAAGGCGCATGGCGGGTGAAGCCCTCCAGCCCATCACCGAGAAGAGTGATGACGTTGGAGATCTTCAAAGCCGAAAGCCGGTCCTCGGCGATGTCGATCAGGCTGCGAAACCTGTCCATCGTCACCACCTGGGCGGCGAGGTGGGCAAGAATGGCCGCCTGGAAACCGGAGCCGCAGCCCACTTCGAGCACCTTGTCGTTTGGTTCGACGGCCAGCGCAGACACCATCAAGGCCACCGTGGACGGGGCATTGATGGTCTGGCCGCATTCGATGGGCAACGATCGGTCGAGGTAGGCGCTTGCCTGATGAGACGCAGCCACGAACATGCGGCGCGGAACGAGCTCAAGGGCGCGCAACAGCCGGGTGTCGGTGACACCCATGCCGCGGAGCTTCATTGTGAGCTCCGCGATCGCCACCTTGTCAGGCTCGAAAGGCCTCATCGACACCATTCTCTCGCGCAATGCCACAAACATGAGTTGCGACGTTGCATTTATGACGGAGGTGTCAAAAGTAAGACGAACAGCCTTGAAAAAGCGTTTCGATCAGAACAGGGCCTGCAGTTTTTCCATGGCCGCCATGTCCGTCAGGTCGAGACGGAGCGGGCTCACGGAGACCTTGTTGCGCGAGATCGCGAATGCGTCGGTCCCTTGCGCGCACAGCATCTCACCGCGCTGGAAGGTGAGCCAGTAATAGGGCTTATGGCGCGCGTCGATACGCTTCTCGACGTCGATGCCATGGTCATAGGCAAAGTTGCCCTGCCGGGTCACCTCGATGCCGGCCACCTCGGATGGCTGGCAGTTGGGGAAGTTGACGTTGATGAAGGTGCCGTGGGCAATCCCCTGCTCCGTCAGTTTTCTGAGGATATCCGGACCCAGAGCCTCGGCGGTTTCGAAGGGAATGCGCCCCACGAAATCCTCGTAGGCCTGGCTGAGTGCCACTGCGGGAATGCCGAGCAAGGTCGCCTCGATGGCGCAGGCGACGGTTCCCGAGTAGGTGACATCGTCGGCCATGTTCGTACCGGCGTTGACACCCGACAGCACGAGATCGGGCCGACCGGGCAGCAGGTGGCGGACGCCCATGATCACGCAGTCGGTCGGCGTGCCACGCACGGCAAAGCGGCGTTCTTCGATTTTCCGCGCCCTGAGCGGATCGTGCAGCGTCAACGAGTGGGCAAAGCCCGACTGGTCGGTTTCCGGGGCGACCACCCAGACGTCGTCGCTGAGCGCACGGGCGATGTTCTCGAGTGCAGCGAGACCCGGTGCATGGATACCGTCATCGTTGGAGATCAGGATGCGCATGGCCGGGTCTTTCTCTTGCTGTTCAGACTTTTTCGATACGCGTGACGCCGCCCATCAGCGGCAGTAGCACATCCGGCACCGTCACCGTGCCATCCTCGTTCTGCCATGTTTCCATCACGGCTATGAGGGCGCGGCCCACGGCAACGCCCGACCCGTTCAGCGTGTGGACGAAACGGGTTCCCTTCGGCTCGCCGGTCGGACGATAGCGGGCGTTCATGCGCCGTCCCTGGAAATCGCCGCAAACGGAGCAGGATGAAATCTCGCGGAACCTCTTCTGGCCGGGCAACCAGACCTCGATGTCGTAGGTCTTGCGGCTGCCGAACCCCATGTCGCCGGTGCAGAGGGTCACGACGCGGTAGGCCAGCCCCAGGCGCTTCAGCACCTCTTCGGCACAGGCCAGCATGCGCTCGTGCTCTTCGATCGACTTTTCCTGGGCGGTGATGGAGACGAGTTCAACCTTGTTGAACTGGTGCTGGCGCAGCATGCCGCGCACGTCGCGGCCGGCCGAACCGGCTTCCGAGCGGAAGCAAGGCGTCAGAGCCGTAAGGCGCAGCGGCAGATCCTTCTCCTCCAGGATCTCCTCGCGAACGAGGTTGGTCAGAGGCACTTCGGCCGTCGGAATCAACCAGCGACCGTCGGTGGTCCTGAACAGATCCTCGGCGAACTTCGGCAACTGTCCGGTGCCATACATGACCTCATCGCGCACCATCAGCGGCGGAATCACCTCGGTGTAGCCATGCTCGATGGTATGGAGATTGATCATGAACTGGCCGAGCGCGCGCTCAAGGCGGGCGAGATGGCTCTTGACCACGGTAAAGCGAGCGCCGGCCAGCTTGGCGGCCCGCTCGAAGTCCATCATGCCGAGTCCTTCGCCCAGCTCGAAATGCTCCTTGGCCCAGTTGAACTGGCGCGGCTCGCCGAAGCGATGATGCTCGACGTTGGCGCTTTCATCCGGCCCGTCGGGCACGTCATCGAGCGGCGAGTTGGGAATCACCGACAGCGCGGCGTCCAGAGCGGCATCCAGCTCACGTTCCTTCGCCTCGCCGTCCTGGATGAACGACTTGATGCGCGCCACCTCCTCCATGAGTTCGGCGGCGCGAGCCTCGTCCTTGCCGGCCTTCGCCTTGCCGATTTCCTTGGAGGCGGCGTTGCGGCGCTCCTGCGCCTCCTGCAACGACTTGATGTTGGCCCGGCGCGCATCGTCGAGACGAACGGCCTCCGATACGGTGGCTTCGGCGAAGTCCGCCGACTGGCCGCGCCGCATCAGGGCGTGCTTCAGGGCTTCCGGATTGTCGCGAATCCACTTGATGTCGAGCATTGGCTTTCCCCGCGCGGCACGTCCGCCGGAGCCCTCGCATCAGCCTTCGGTGGTGGAGACGTCCCGGGACTCGCCGCGCTTGTTGATATACCTGACGGCAATAATGGACACTTCGTAGAGAAGCATCGTCGGAACCGCAAGCAGGATTTGGCTCATCGGGTCCGGCGGCGTCAGCACGGCGGCCACGATGAAGGCAAGCAGGATGGCGTAGCGGCGCCAGGATCTCAGTCCGGCCTCGGTGACGACGCCAACTCGCCCGAGCAGCGTGAGCACCACGGGCAACTGGAAGACGATACCGAAGGCGAAGATCAGCGTCATGATCAGTCCCAGGTATTCGGATACCTTGGGCAGCAGCTCGATCGCCGCCTGACCTTTGCCGCCAGCCTGCTGCATCGACAGGAAGAACATCATGATGGCGGGCATGACGAAGAAGAACACCATCAGCGCGCCGAGCAGGAACAGGATCGGGGTGGCGACGAGGAATGGCAGGAACGCCTGCCGCTCGTGCTTGTAGAGGCCCGGCGCCACGAACATGTAGATCTGGTTGGCGATGACCGGAAAAGCGACGAACAGAGCACCGAACAGCGCCAGCTTGAGCTGGGTGAAAAAGTACTCCTGCGGAGCGGTATAGATAAGCTTGACGCTCTGCTCGGCGCCCGCCGCCCGCTCATAGGGAATGACCAGGATGTTGAAGATGTCCTGGGCGAAGAAAAAGCAGATCAGGAAGCAGACAAGGATCGCCGCCACCGACTTCAGGAGGCGCGACCGCAGTTCGGCGAGATGCTCGATCAGAGGAGCCTTGGACGCCTCGATCTGGTCGTCTTCTTCTTTGGTGGTCATGCGGCGCTCCCGTCCTTGCTTCCGCCGGCAGCGGAGACCTCGGGTGCCTTCCCTTCAGCCGGCGTTGCCGTCTCTGCCGGAATCGATGGTTCGACCGGGCGAACGGTATCGACCGGCACCGGCTCGGCGACGGGCGTTTCGGCGACCGCCGCAGGCGGAGCGTCAGCCAAAGCGGCGGCTGGAGTCGATTCGACGGCCTTCGGAGGAATCGGCGCCGAGACCGACTTCTTGATGTCGTCACCGAAATTGCGCACGGGATCGAAGGTCTTCTTGAGATCGGTCAGCGGATTGGCGTTCTGAACGGTGGTCTTGAGGTCGGCGATATCCGCCTCTCGTTCGGCCTCGCGCAGCGCCTGATTGAATTGCGCCTGCATGTCGCCTGCCATGCGCCGCGCCTTGCCCACCAATTGGCCGACGGTCCTCAGGAGACGCGGCAAATCCTTGGTGGGGAAGACGATGAGCGCGACGATGGCGATCACCAGGATTTCCGTCCAGCCGACTTCAAACATCGCTCACTCGCCCACGATCGGCGCGCGCCGCACCACCCGGCGCGACGCCCCACAAAAGAACGCACGTCACAGGGGTCGATCAGACCCGCGGCGAATCGTCGGTCTTGTTCTCGACGGGCTTCGGCGGCGTTTCGTCGTCGTCAGACATGCCCTTCTTGAAGTTCTTGATGCCCTTGGCGAAATCACCCATCAGCTCAGGAATCTTGCCACGGCCACCAAACAGGATGAGGACGACGACCAAGACGATCAGCCAGTGCCAGATGCTCAACGAACCCATTTTTGTCTCCCGAGGGCGCACGCTTGCCCAAAAGTGGCGGCACTCTTGCACAACGGACGCCCCCTCGCAAGAAACCGAGGCAACGCTATGGATGAATTCCGGCTTTCTCAAGATAGTGACCAGCCCAAGGCCCCTAAGCATCATTCTTCAGGTGGCAGAGGCTCGTAGTCCTGGAAATCGAGTTCGGTCAGCGGATCCTCGTCGGGCATCAGCGTGTCCGATGCGTTGGGAGTCGGAACGCGGAATCCGGGAGGCACCGCCCCTTCGAGGAAGCCCGCCGCCTTGAGATCGTCGACGCCAGGGAGATCGGTCACCGCATCGAGGCCAAAATGGACGAGGAAGGCTTCGGTGGTTCCGTAGGTGAGCGGGCGTCCCGGCGTACGGCGGCGGCCGCGCATGCGAATCCAGCCGGTTTCCATCAGCACGTCCAGCGTTCCCTTGTTGGTGGCGACTCCGCGAATCTCCTCGATCTCGGCTCTGGTAACCGGCTGGTGGTAGGCGATGATGGCCAACGTCTCAAGCGCGGCACGCGACAGCTTTTTCGGTTCCACCTGCTCGCGTGTCAGAAGATGGGCAAGGTCGGGCGCCGTTCGAAACATCCACTTGCCGGCCACTTCCACGAGGTTGACGCCCCGCGATGCGTAAATGGTGCGAAGATCGACGAGCACCCGGGACACATCGGTGCCGGGCGCGAGCCGCTCGGCGAGTTCCTCGGCCCCGACAGGCTGCGCCGAGGCAAACAGGATCGCTTCGGCGCCACGAATCGCCGTCATCCAGGCCTCGTACTCGGCCGGATCGCGATCGCCGGCAAACAGACGCAACTGGCCGTGTGGCGTATCGTCGCTGGTGCCCGAACGGCTCATTGATCGCCCTCCTCATCCGGCACGCCCGCGACTCCCTTGCCCTTGCGCATGTAGAGAGGGGCGAAAGGCGCGGACTGCATCAGCTCCATTCGTCCCTCACGGACCAGTTCCAGCGATGCCGAAAAGGCCGAAGCACGAACGGTGGCCCGAGATTCCGGGCCGGTCATGTAGCGGATCAGATAGTCCTCGATCGGCGCCCAATCGGGAATCGCCCCGATCAGCCGTTCGAGAAGATCGCGCGCGTCCGCCAGCGCCCAGACCTGCCGCTTTCGTACCGTGTGGACGCGCACCATGTCGCGCTGCCGCTGCCTGCCGTAGGCATCGAGCAGGTCGAACAGGCTGGCCTCCCAGAGAGAGCGCCGCACGAGCCCCATTTCCTCCGGCGCGCCGCGCGGCAGAACGTCGCGTCCCAGCCGCGAACGGTCGACAAGCCGTCCGGCCAGGATGCGGATTCCTTCGAGCCGCTTCAGGCGCATCGCCAGCATGCCGGCGAGCTCCTCGGCGGAAGGTTCATCTCCGGGCGTTTCGTCGGGCGGCAGCATCAGCCGCGACTTCAGGTAGGCGAGCCAGGCGGCCATGACGAGATAGTCGGCCGCCAGCTCCAACCGGCGTTCGCCCAGCCTTTCGATGAAGGCCAGATACTGATCGGCCAAGGCTAGGATGGAGATGCGGGCGAGGTCTACCTTCTGATTGCGAGCCAGCGTCAGCAACAGGTCCAGCGGACCTTCGAATCCGTCGACATCGACCACGAAAGCCTCTCCGGCCGTCGCATCAATGTCGAGCCGGGTTTCGCTCCATTCGTCCTTCGTCGCCATGGAAGGCCGTTTCACCCCACGTTGCGCCACTCACACGGCGACGGCATCGTAAGCGACCAGCGCGGCGTCAAGCCGGGCAAGAACGCCGTCCGCATCATCATGCGGCGATCCCCCGCGCGCCTTCAATGCCCTTTCCGCCCGCGCAGCCGCTTTTCCAACGAGTTCGGGCGACTCAGCCGCGACGGCCGTCATCTCGGTCAGGTCGCCGGAGCAGTGGAGCGCGATATCGCAACCGGCGGCAAGCGTTGCGCGCGCCCGCTCGGCGATGGTTCCCTTCAGCGCGTTCATCGACAGGTCGTCCGAAAAGAGAAGACCGTCGAAACCGATGCGGCCACGTATGACGTCCTCGATGACGATTGGAGACTGGGTCGCCGGACGGGCGGGATCGATGGCCGTATAGACGAGGTGGGCCGTCATCGCCGCCGGCAGATCAGCCAGCGCCGCGAAAGGAATGAAATCCGAGGCGGCAAGACGTTCGAGATCGGCCTCGACCACCGGCAGCTCGTGATGGCTGTCGACACAGGCGCGACCATGCCCAGGCACATGCTTGATCACCGGCAATAAGCCGGCCGCCATCAGACCCTCGGCAAAGGCCCGGCCGGCGGAGGCCACCAAATTCGGCCGCTCGCCATAACTGCGGTCGCCGATCGCCGGGGTCATGTCCGGCGTCGCGATATCGAGACAGGGCGCGCAGTCGACGTCGATTCCAACGGCGGCGAGATCGTCGCCGATCAGATGGGCGACGTCGGCGATCAGCCTGTCATCGCCGGCCAGCGCCGCAGCGCCGGCCAGCCGGCGGCCCGAGGGATACTTGCGCCAGTGCGGTGCGGTCAGGCGCTGTACGCGCCCCCCCTCCTGGTCGACCAGAACAGGCGCCTGCCAGCCCACGGCATCGCGGAAATCGCCAGTCAGGCGCTTCAACTGGTCCGGGCCTTCGACGTTGCGACGGAACAGGATGAGCCCCCAGGGCGATGCCTCGGCCAGGAACGCACGCTCCTCGACCGAAAGCACCGTTCCCTCGAGTCCGGTCACGAAAGCGCGAGACATGGGCGGTTCTCCAAATGGAAGACCGCGCCGGATGCCATCCCGGCACCTCGACGCGGCCAACTGTCATCTGCCTGCCTTCAGCGCGCGATCAGGCAGTCGCCACCGGCCGAACGAAGCTGTTCGCAGAGATCCACGGCGGCGTTCCTGGTCGGGGCACCGACACGAGCCCGGTAGTAGACACCCTTGGAGCCGAGGTCGGCTTGCTGAATGTCGACGGTCGCCGAACCCAAGATCGATGGAAACTTGCGCTGAAGCGCGGCGAATGCCGAACGTGCCGCTTCTTCGCTTCGCTGCGACGACAGCTGCACATAGGCGCCGGCTCCACCGGAAGCCGCGGGCGCAGGCGTCGCCTGCGTGGCCGCCGGCAAGCTGGCGACCTCGGTGGGAGCGGCGGGTTGCGGCTGCGAGGCGGCAGCCGTCAGATCGAGCGGCCCGGACGACGGGGCGGCGGACGGAGCCGAAGGCTTGGCGGGCGGCAACGGCGCCAAAGTCCCGGCCGGCACCGACGCGGTCGTCTCGACCGAGGCACCCGCTTCCGGACCGGCTACGGCGGCAAGATTGATCGGCATCGACTGACCCGATGCATCGGTCAGGTTACTCGGCGGCAAGCCTTGCGGCGCGGCCGGCGAGTCGGCAGCCACCGTCTGATTGTTCGAAGCGAGTGGCGGCAGGCCGATGCCCGTCTCGGAATCGTCGCTCGCGCTCGGCGTGTCGGTCGCAGTTTCGCTGCGGGCGATGATCTGGCCTGCGCCATCACTGGGCGACGGCGACGCCGCACCGCTGGTGCCCGCCGTGTCGGCCGGCGTTTCGATCAGAGATCCATCGGGCCGAACCAGAACCGTGCGAACACGACGGGGGCCGGTCTCGTTGGGGTCGAAGCCGGTCGGAAGCTCCGCCTCGACCTCCTGGCCATCGGGCAACGTGATGCGCGAGACGTGCGGCGTGACGGACGGCAACTCAGGCACGTCGCCGCTACGGGCAACCAGACGTTCCTCGCTCTTGGGCGGAGCGCCACCCACCGTGTCGTAAACCGAGGCGCCTTCTGCGGACGCGACGACTTCCTTGGCGTTGGGGTCGGGCTTGACCTTGTAGGGGCCGTCCGGCGCCTTCACCACCACCGCCTCGCCAAACCCGGCACCGCCGCCCAGGAAGGCCCAACCGGCGAAGCCGGCGGCCAGCAAGAGAACGGCAGCAGCGGCGGCAGCCATGAGACGGCGACGGCCACGCGTTTCGGATGGCTCGGCTTCGACGCCACCCGTGTGCGGCGGCAGAACACCGAACTCGTCGACGACCGGGTCGACGCCGTCGCGCTCGAATTCGGCCATGAACTCGTCGAGCGCCTGATCGTCCCAAGGATCGTAGGCCTTGCTGGCCTTGCGAACATTGACCGGCTTGTAGACCTGGCCAGTGCGCATATCGACCGGGTTCATCGAGGCGATGTCCTGCTCCAGTTCGGCGGCAAGGGCGTCGACGAACTGGTCCATGTCGGCGTCGCTGGCTTGGCGGCCGTTCAGGACATCCTCGTAGTAGCGCTCATCGTCGGCAAGATGCTCGTTGTCGACGGATACGGCAGGCCGCATCTGCGATTGTTCGGCTGCGCTGCTCCTAACCATCGGCGTAGCTCTTCCCGTCTTTCTTCGCCATCGCCAGGACCGAACGATCCGTCGAGGCTACCTCATCTCTTCGGGCGCATTGACGCCGAGAACCTCAAGGCCCGAAGCAAGAACGTTCCGGACTGCCCTGACCAGAGCCAAGCGCGCGTGAGTCAACAGTGGTTCATCAGGGTTAACAAAACGCAAACTTACATTATCCTTGCCGGCGTTCCAGTGGCCATGAAAATCGCTGGCGAGCTCATACAGATAAAATGCAACGCGATGTGGCTCGTGCGTATCGGCCGCCGCGTCGATAATCCGAGGGAATTCCGCCAGCTTCCGGATCAGCGCCAGTTCGGACGGATCGGCCAGCAAGTGAAGCGGTGCCTTCGACTCGTCGGCCGCGGCGACATCGGGCGCCACCTCGCGCGCCTGCCGCAGGATCGAATGGCAGCGGGCATGGGCATACTGGACATAGAAGACCGGGTTGTCCTTGCTCTGCTCCTTCACCTTCACGAAGTCGAAGTCCAGCGGCGCATCGTTCTTGCGCATCAGCATCATGAAGCGCACGGCATCCCGGCCGACTTCCTCGACGACTTCGGCCAGAGTGACGAAATCGCCGGAGCGCTTGCTCATCTTCACCGGCTCACCGCCGCGATAGAGCTTCACCAACTGGCACAGGCGAACGATCACTTCGATGGAGCCACCTGAAATGGCGCTGCCCACGGCCTCCAGACGCTTCACGTAGCCGCCGTGATCGGCACCGAGAATGAAGATCATCTGCTTGAATCCGCGCAGATACTTCGAGCGCATGTAAGCGACGTCGGCCGCAAAATAGGTATAGCTGCCATCGGACTTGACGAGCGGCCGGTCGACGTCGTCGCCAGCGGTCGAGGACCGGAACAGTACCTGCTCGCGGTCTTCCCAGTCCTCCGGCAACTGCCCCTTGGGCGGCGGCAAGCGGCCATCGTAAACCAGATCGCGCTTGCGGAACTCCTCGATCATCTCGGCGATCTCCGAGGGCTCGGCGCCGCGCGGATCGTGCAACGTCTTCTCCGAGAAGAACAGGTCGTGCCGAACGCCCAGCAGGGCCAGGTCGTCGCGGATCATGTCCATCATCATGTCGACGGCGAGTTTTTTGACGACCGGCAGCCACTCGGCTTCCGGCATCGTCAGCAACCGGTCGCCCCAGGTGGCCTTGAGCGCCTCGCCAACCGGCTTCAGGTAGTCGCCGGGATAGAGCCCTTCCGGTATCTCGATCGTCTCGCCCAACGCCTCGCGATAGCGCAGGAAGACGGACCGGGCCAGAACATCGATCTGGCCGCCGGCGTCGTTGATGTAGTATTCCTTTGTGACATCGAAGCCCGCCTTGGCCAGAAGCCGGGCGAGAGCGTCGCCAACCACGGCGCCCCGGCAATGACCGACGTGCATGGGACCGGTCGGGTTGGCCGAGACATACTCGACGTTGACCTTGAGGCCCTTGCCGAGACGGGTTGCACCAACGTCGAGCCCCTGGGCAAGCGAGGTCTTCAGGAAGCCCGTCCAGAATGCCGGCGACAGGCGGAGGTTGATGAATCCGGGGCCGGCCACTTCGACCGCTTCCACGTCCGCATCGGTCCTCAGCACAGCGGCGATCTCCTCGGCGAGGTCGCGCGGCTTCCGGCCCAAGGGCTTTGCCAGGAGCATGGCGGCGTTGGTAGCGACATCGCCATGGCTCGCATCGCGCGGCGGTTCGACGGCAACGCGGGAAAGCGCATCGGCCGGAACGTCAAGCGACAAGGAAGCGATGGCGGAGCGAACGCGCTCGCCGAACACCTGGAAGATATTCATCGGGTACCTCGTGGGAGCCGGATTTCCGGCCGATCGGCGAGGGGCCTAGCGCAATTCCGGCGTATCGTCAAACCAGCGGCGATGCTCCTGGATGGCGAAGCGGTCGGTCATGCCGGCGATGTAGTCGCCAACCCGCCGTGCAAGAGCCACATCGTCTCCCGCATCCAAGTCGCTTCGCCACTCCTCCGGCATGAAGTCGGGGTGGCCCGCATAGGTGTTGAACAGGTCCTTGACCACGCGATCGGCGTCGCGTCGTACGCGCATGACTTCGGGATGCCTGTACATGCGAGGGAAGAGGAATCCCTTGATGGCAGCGTCGATGGCAGCCATTTCGTCGGAAAAGGTCACGATGGTGCGGCCGGCCTGCCGAATGTTGTCGGATGAGCGGGGGCGGAGGTCCGCGAGCCGGTTGACCGACGCAACGATGACGTCCTCGACCATGGCGGTGATCAACCGGCGCGTGATCTCGTGGATGGTACGGTGCCGATCGAGTCCCGGATACTTCGCCCCGATTGCCTCAAGAAAGCCACCGATCAGCGGCAGCGGCCGGAGATCGTCAAGGGAGAACAGCCCCGCGCGCAGCCCGTCGTCGATGTCGTGCGCGTCATAGGCGATATCGTCGGCGATCGCCGCGCACTGCGCCTCGGCGCTGGCGTGCGTGTCGAGCTTGAGCGAATAGAGGTCGGGATAGGCGAGAAGGGCTACCGGCAACCCTCGCTCGGCATGGCGGCCCACCGGCTTGCCGCTGGCATCCACCAGCGGGCCGTTGTGCTTGACCAAACCCTCGAGCGTTTCCCAAGACAGATTGAGCCCGTCGAATTCGGCATAGGAATGCTCAAGCTCGGTGACGGCCCGGAAGGACTGGGCGTTGTGATCGAACCCGCCGAAGTTGGCGAGACAGGCATCGAGCGCGTCTTCGCCGGTGTGACCGAAGGGCGTGTGACCCAGGTCGTGAGCGAGTGCCAGCGCCTCGGCGAGATCCTCGTTGAGGCGCAAGGCGCGGGCGAGCGCGCGGCCGATCTGCGCCACCTCAAGCGTATGGGTGAGGCGGGTCCGGTAGTGATCGCCTTCGTGAAAGACGAACACCTGCGTCTTGTGCTTCAGGCGCCGAAATGTCGTCGAATGGATGATGCGGTCGCGGTCGCGCTGGAACGGCGTGCGCGTCGGACTTGCCGGCTCGGGATAGCGCCGCCCCCGGCTCTCCTCCGGTTGGACCGCAAAGGGGGCCAGCGGTTCCGTACCAAACCCCAGACTTGCCACTGTCGCCTCCCGAAGCCATTACCCGGTTCACGCAAATCCGCATGACGGGCTCTCACTACCGTCATTTGACTTTGCCATCCGCTGCCTTACGTATGTCAGCAGGGTTCACACTTTCAAGACATTCGAGCCCCCTAGGGACCGCCATGGAAGCTCTCGCCGCCAATATCAGCATGACCGCCGGCGCGGCGCGCCGGATCTCCAAGGTTCTGGAAAAGCAGCCAGGCAAGACCGCGTTGCGCATTTCGGTCGAAGGTGGCGGCTGTTCGGGCTTTTCCTATCGCTTCGATCTGGTGGACAGCCAGAACGACGACGATCTCGCCATCACCCGCGATGGCGCGACCGTGCTGATCGACGCAGTGTCGCTGCCGTTCATGGACGGCTCCGAGATCGACTTCGTCGACGACCTGATGGGGCAGGCGTTCAAGATCAACAATCCGAACGCCACCTCAAGCTGCGGCTGCGGCACCTCGTTTGCGGTCTGACCCCCGGGCTCACACTGTCAGCAAGGTCGAACCCACCGTTTCGCGCGCCTCCATGGCCTTGTGGCAAGCGACGGCGTTGGCGAGCGTGAATTTCTGCCCAACGCTGATGGTCAGCACTTCGTTGCGAATCTGCTCGAACAGGTCCCCGGAGCAGGCATCGAGGGTGGCACGCGTCGCGGTATAGTGGCCGAGGGTCGGTCGCGTCACGTAAAGCGAGCCCTTCTGCGACAGAATGCCGAGATTGAACTCGGACACCGGGCCGGATGCGTTGCCGAAAGAGACGAACAAGCCCCGCGGCTTCAGGCAATCGAGCGAGGCAGGGAACGTATCCTTGCCGACCGAATCATAGACGACGTCGCACTTGGCGCCGCCGGTGATCTCGGCAACGCGGGCGACGAAGTCTTCCGTGCGATAGTTGATGACGTGGGTGTAGCCACAAGCCCTGGCGATCTCCGCCTTTTCCTCAGAGCTTACGGTGGCGATGGAGGTGGCGCCGAGCGACTTCAGCCATTGACCGGCGATCTGCCCGACACCACCGGCGCCGGCGTGGAACAGCACGGTATGGTCGCGCGTGACCTGGAAGGTCTGGCGCAGGAGATACTGCACCGTCATGCCCTTGAGTAGGCTGGCCGCCACGGTGAAGCCATCGATGTCGTCGGGAACGCGCACGAGCTTCTGCGCCGAGATGATGCGCGCCTCGCTATAGGCGCCGACCGATCCGGCATAGGCGACTCGATCGCCGGGGCGAAACTGGGCGACGCCCTCCCCCGCCTTTTCGACGATCCCGACGGCCTCGGCGCCGGGGATGAACGGCAGGCCGCCAGGGGCGGGATAAAGACCCTTGCGATAATAGGTGTCGATGAAATTGACGCCGATCGCGGTGTGCTTCAGGCGCACCTCCCCCGGCCCGGGAGCACCAACCTCGACGTCTTCGAAAGACATCACGTCGGGTCCGCCGGTCTCGCGGATGACAATCGCCTTCACCATGCCTGCACTCCCAGGAAACCTTGAGGTTATGTCGTGGAAGCGTTGGTACCACCAACGGCGGCGGGCTCGCCAATCATCTTTTGTTGGTCGACGAGATCGCCTGCCGGAGGATCGGCCTCGCGGGCGAACACGCCAGACATCGCGACGAACGGCAACATCAGCAAGAAGGCGGCCGTCAAGCCGAAATGCTGGGCGACGAAACCGACGCCCGGCGGGGCCAGCAGGAAAATGGCGGTGATGATCATCGACATCGCCGCCACGTTGCGGGCCGCATCGCCCGGCTTGTCGCCGGCCGCCGCCACGCCGATCGGCATCACCAGGGACACGCCGACGCCCATCAGCGCCAGCGACAGGCCGGAGATGACGATGTGCGGCGAAAAAATGAAGCCTGCGAGCCCGATGGCCGTCATGGTCGCGCAGATGCGAACGATGCTCGACGCCCGATAGCGGGCCCGGAACCAATCGCCGGCCACCCGGCCGACGAACATGGTCAGCGGGAAGGTCCCGTAGGCGACCGACGTCCAGAAGGGGCCGGGCTGCAGTTGCTCGCGCAGGAACAGGGTCCCCCAATCGTAGACGGCGCCTTCGGCCAGGGTGACGCCGGTCGCCATGATGCAAAGCCCGATCAACCCGACGCTCGGCAGGGTGAAGAACGGCGGCTTGGCGGCATCGACGGGGCGCAGGATGCGTTCATACATGGGGGCCGGCAGAAGGAACGCTATGCCGACGCAAGCCAAGACGCCCAGCGCGGCCATCATGGCAAGGTGCCAGACGAGCGGCACGCCGAACTGACCGAACAGGCCCGCCGACAGCGCGCCGGCCACGAAGCCGAGACTCCAGTAGCCATGGCATTGGGCCATGTACTTGCCGCCGGTGGTGACCTCGAGGCGCTGGACGCCGGCGTTGCCGCCGATCTCGAACAACGTGTTGCCGGCACCCGCGAAGAACAGCACGATGGCCAGAACCATCCAGTGGCCGGCAAGACCGATGCCGAGCAGCATCATCGCCGCCAGTACCAAGCCCCAGACGCCGACGCGAGCGGCGGCGAAGCGGTCCATCAACGGACCCGCGATCGGAGCCGTGACCAGCGCGCCGACCGGCCCCAGAAAAAGCGCGAGCCCCATGGTCGCCTTGTCGATGCCGAGATGGGCAAGCAGATCCGGCATGCGCGTCAGCCAGTTGGCCGTAAGAAAGGACGAGCCGAAGTAAAGGGTGCCGATGCGCAGGGCGGTAAACACGGGTATCACCGATCGAATGGGAAAGCGGCGGGTTCGCACGGGAATCCGCTGGAAGATAAACAAGCTGTAAAACGATTCAATGCATGAGCGCAACGACAGCCGTTCGGGCAGGGTTCGCTTCCCATGCGTTAGGCATGGCGCCGTGCCTTCCCGGTCACACCAGAAGGCGGCTCCGGCTCCTCGGAGCTTTCGGAAAACGCCCTGCCCTCGGTTGCCATGTCGGTTCCGGTCGAGTATGTGAAAGCCCGTTCGCGCCAGCCTCATCACGAGGTATAGTCGGCAAAGGCGGCACCAGCCGCTGCGATCGAGGTGGGAGCGCGTAGCTCAGTCGGTAGAGCACGTGACTTTTAATCATGGGGTCGTGGGTTCGAATCCCACCGCGCTCACCAATCTTCTCATTGTCCGGCCCTGAGACATGGGACAACCTCCACGTCATACGACAAAGGCTCCGGCAATCACCGAAGCCTTTGCTCAACTCTCATCTCACGCTCTGGTCCGGATGTTCCCTCGGAGGACGCCCGGAGCTGCCGGCTAGAAGTCGTAGGTATGGCGAACGGTAATCCGCCGACGATCCTTGCGCAGAAGAAAGCAGCTTGAGGCGCATCCTTCGCTCCAGGCCCGTGGTACCGGATGGCGGCACCGGATGAACGGACACTTGACCGCGTCCTGTGACAAATCGCTCATGATCCCCTCTCACCTTGGTCGTCAAACTCGTTGGCAGAGCCATACCATACTACTTTAGTATTAGTCACCCTTCGCGCGATCACGAAGTCGCGCGCGCTTTGGGCGGGCAATGGAAGTTGCAGGTTCGGTAAACGTTCGGTTTTCCTCTCTCAGACTTTAGTCTAAGAAAGAGAATACCAATCCTCGACTTGAGGTGCCGTCATGCCGGTTGCCATCGACTCCGCCCTTGATCACGCCGGCACCGGCCCGTTTCAACGGCGCCTCCTCGGCATCTTCGGCCTTGTCTGGGCGGCGGACGCCATGCAGGTGCTGGCGGTCGGCTTCACGGCTCCGTCGATCGCCGCCAGCTTTAATCTCTCAGTGCCGGAAGCACTGCAAACCGGTACGCTCTTCTTCTTCGGCATGATGATTGGCGCGGCGTTGTTCGGCCGGCTCGCCGACCGTATCGGCCGCCGACGGGTTCTGTTGGTCACGGTGGCCTGCGATGGCATCTTCGGCCTTGCTTCGGTAATCGCGCCAAGTTTCGAGCTGCTGCTCGTCGCGCGCTTTCTGACCGGTGCGGCCGTGGGCGGCACCCTGCCGGCCGACTATGCCATGATGGCCGAGTTCCTGCCGTCGGACCGGCGCGGGCGTTGGCTGGTGATGCTGGAAGCGTTCTGGGCTGTTGGGACGGTCGTCGTCGCGCTGACCGCCTGGGCCGCGGCCTCAGCCGGATTGACGGACGCCTGGCGCGCCATTTTCCTCGTCACGGCCATACCTGCCCTGGTCGGCTTCTGGCTGCGCCTGATGGTTCCCGAGTCGCCGCTCTATCTTCTGCGCAAAGGGCGAGGCGAAGAGGCACGCACCGTCATCGATCGCGTTTTGACAGCCAATGGTAAGGCGCCGCTCTCCGAGCCGCTCGCTCCAGGCGAGACATCCGAGGCCGTCAGCCTGCTGTCGCCGGCGCTGAAGGCGCGAACGCTGCTGATGCTTGCCATATGGTTCCTGGTGTCGCTCAGCTACTACGGCATCTTCACCTGGATGCCGGCGCGCCTCGCCGGCGAGGGCTTCGGCTTCGTGCGCGGCTACGGTTTCCTCGTCATCGTGGCGCTGGCACAGATTCCCGGTTACGCGCTGGCCGCGTGGGGCGTCGAGCGGGCAGGCCGCAAACCGACCCTGATTGCCTTTCTGCTGCTGTCGGCGGCCGGCTGTGCGCTGTTCGTCGTCGCCGGCAATGCTGCTCTGGTCGCGACGGCCATCCTGCTGATGAGCTTCTCGCTGCTTGGCACATGGGGCGCTCTCTATGCCTACACGCCGGAGCTCTATCCGACGGCGGCGCGCGCGAGCGGCATGGGGGCCGCCGGAGCAATGGCGCGGCTGGGCGGCCTGTTGGCGCCGTCCCTTCTGTCGTTGCTTATCGCCCGAAGTTTTGGGGCCGCAGTGGCGCTGTTTGCCATATTGCTGGTTCTTGCAGCGATCGCCGCTTCGAGGATCGACACCGAAACCCGGCAGCAGGCCTTGGACTGATCGCTCCGATGCAGTAGGCCGTAATCGGCGCATTGCGGACCGATATCCATGCGGAACATCCGCAGGGTTTGCGGACTCCTGCCATCAGGTTTGCGGTTTATTTTTCAAAACCACTCATATTCGATCAAAATCTAGGGGTTCATGCGAGGTTGTGAGCGCCGGGGGCAGCCAATACCTTTCAATTTGGTTCAGCCTCAGCAGATTTCCGTGCTGAAGGCATTTTTCACGGCGCCGGCCAACTGATGCCCTCCACCGTCGCGGTCGTCGGTGGGCCGGCAAACGCGGCCTCAGGAGGATAGAGCATGTCCCATCGCATGATTCTCAACGAGACGTCCTATTTCGGCGCCGGCGCTCGCGCCGAGCTGGTGGGCGAGGTGAAGCGCCGTGGCTACAAGAAGGCGCTGGTGGTCACCGACGCGGTGCTGGTGAAGGCAGGCACGGTGGCCAAGGTGACCGGCCTGATGGATGCGGCCGGCCTCGCCTACGAGCTGTTCGACAAGGTGATGCCCAACCCGACCATCGGCGTCGTCAAGGAAGGCGTCGCCGCCTTCGCCAAGGCCAAGGCCGACTATCTCGTCGCCATCGGCGGCGGCTCGCCGCAGGATACCGCCAAGGCGATCGGCATCATCACCAACAATCCCGAGTTCTCCGACGTGCGCAGCCTCGAAGGCGTCGCCCCCACCCGGAAACCGTCGGTGCCGATCATCGCGCTGGCCACCACCGCAGGCACCGCCGCCGAGGTGACCATCAACTACGTCATCACCGACGAGGAGAAGCGCCGCAAGTTCGTCTGCGTCGACCCGCATGACATTCCCGTGGTCGCCATCATCGACAGCGAGCTGATGGCCACCATGCCGACGCCGCTCAAGGCCGCCACCGGCATGGACGCGCTGACGCATGCCATCGAGGGCTACATCACCAAAGGCGCCTGGGAGCTGTCCGACGCGCTGCACATCAAGGCGATCGAGATCATCGGCCGGTCGCTGCGCGCCTCCTGCGCGGGCGATGCCAAGGGCGTCGAGGACATGGCGCTCGGCCAGTATGTCGCCGGCATGGGCTTCTCCAACGTCGGTCTTGGCCTTGTGCACGGCATGGCCCATCCGCTCGGCGCCTTCTACAACACGCCGCACGGCGTCGCCAACGCGGTGCTCTTGCCGACGCTGATGGCCTACAACGCCGACTACACGGGCGAGAAGTACCGGGCGATCGCCGCCGCCCTCGGCGTCAAGGGCACCGAGGCCATGTCGATCGCCGAGGCGCGCAAGGCGGCGGTGACGGCGGTGGAGACGCTTTCGAAGGACGTCGGCATTCCCGCCAAGCTTTCGGAAGTCGGCGTCAAGGCCGAGGACATTCCGGCGCTCGCAGAGGCGGCCTTCGCCGACGTCTGCACCGGCGGCAATCCCCGCGATACCAGCATCCCGGAAATCGAGGCACTCTACAGATCGATCCTCTGAGGATCTGATCTGCCGAAGCAGGCTGACGGCGCCCTCCGGGGCGCCGTTTGCGTTTCCATGGATAAAGTTTGCGACGCAACAACGAGCGCGATCCGACCTGGGGGTAACGTTCGGGCTACAAACAATGGAGAGCCCTCCGATGTCCCTTGATACGATCACCCCCGTCAGCACACTCGACGTGCGCCGCCTGCCCTGCGAGCTGCGCCGCGCCACCATCATCGAGAGTTTCGACGCCCTTGAGCCGGGGCAGTCGATGGAGATCATCAACAACTTCGATCCGGTGCCGCTGCGCCAGCACTTCGAAGAACGGACCCTGGTCGGTTTCGGCTGGGACTATCTGGAACAAGGCCCGGAGATCTGGCGCATCCGATTGACCCGGAGATAAGCCATGAAGCCAGAGATCCTCGCCGCCCTCGCGACCGTCGACGACCCCGAACTCGGCATCGATATCGTCTCCCTCGGCCTTGTCCGTCGCCTCGATATCGGCGAAGGCTCCGTCACCGTCGAACTGATGATGACGACGCCAACCTGCCCGCTCGGCAGCCTGATCGCAGAAAACGCCCGCGCCGCCGTGGAACGTGTCGTCGGAACCGGCTGGACCGTCAGCGTCACCATCGACAAGGCCGCCGTATGGTCGCCGGAGCTCGCCGATCCGGCCGTTCGCTCCCGCTTCGAGCGCCAGCCGTCACGGTTCGAAGCGGCGGTGTCGAAGTTCGCCGCCGGCCTGTTCGGGCGCTGAGGACCAAGCCGTCCAGCGGCCGCCTCTTCCGAATATTCCGTGGAGTCCCCCATGAAACTCACCCCGCTTCTCCGCATCGTCCTCGCCGTGACGGCTGCGGCGTCGCTGATCGCCGGTCTCACCGGCGGTCTCGCCCGATTGGGCGTCGTCGCCCCGGTCGGCGATACGGCGGACATGCACGGGGCGATCATGGCCTCCGGCTTCTTCGGCACCCTGATCTCACTTGAAAGGGCGGTCGCCGACGGGCGCCTCGCGGCACTGCTGGTCCCCGCCATGTCGGCGGCCGGGGCCGTTCTGCTGCTGTCAGGCTATGCCGAGGCGACGGCGCCGCTGTTTCTCGTTGCCGGCCTGGGGCTGACGCTGCTGACCGGCCTGGCCACGTGGAAGCTGCCGACATTGTTCACCGGGCTGATGACGGCAGCCGCTGCGCTATGGCCGCTCGGCACCCTGTTCTGGATGCTCGGCCGCACGCTGCCGGAAGTCGGTTATGTCTGGCTCGGCTTCCTCATCCTGACCGTCGTCGCCGAGCGGATCGAACTGTCGCGCCTGCTCAGACCGACGCTGGCCGCCCGTGGCCTACTGGTTCTGCTCGTGGCGCTGTTCGCCCTGGCGCTCGGACTGGGACAGCCATGGAACGGCTCGACGCTTCTTTCCGTGGCGCTGGCCGGCATCGCGCTTTGGCTACTCAGGGAGGACATTGCGCTCCGCACCGTCCGCACCAAGGGCTTTGCGCGCTTCTCCGCCCTGCTGTTGATCTGCGGTTATGGCTGGTTGATCGTTGCCGCCGCGAGCCTGACGCTGCTGCCGCCGGGCGAGGCCCTTTACGGTCACGATGCCGCCATCCACGCCATAG
Source organism: Pleomorphomonas sp. T1.2MG-36 (assembly GCF_950100655.1). Classification (NCBI taxonomy): domain Bacteria; kingdom Pseudomonadati; phylum Pseudomonadota; class Alphaproteobacteria; order Hyphomicrobiales; family Pleomorphomonadaceae; genus Pleomorphomonas; species Pleomorphomonas sp. T1.2MG-36. The sequence continues at coordinate 81,053 of NZ_CATNLY010000001.1, read as the reverse complement.
CCGTGGGCTTCATCCTGTCCATGGTGTTCGCCCACGCGCCGATCATTCTGCCGGCCGTCACCGGCGCTCCGGTTCGCTATGTGCCGATTTTGTATCTGCCGGCGGTCCTGCTGCAATTGGCGATCGGCCTGCGCATCGCCTTCGATGCCATGGAGGCCACCGAAAGGCTGCATTGCCCGGCATGGCTGACCATCGCGGCCATCGTGGCCTACGTCGCGCTGCTGCTCGGCACCATGGCGGTCCGGCCGAAAGCAATCCAGGCCCAATAGCCCGAACGCTCCCTCAGCCAGCCTTGAGCCAATCGTCCACCATTCGGTCGTGCATGGTGGACGACGCGCGATAGGCGCGGCACCGATTGCGCCCAACGCGCTTTGCCTCGGTCAGCGCCGCATCGGCAGCCACCATCAGGGAACCGATGTCGGCACCAACGTCGGCCACCGCCGCCACACCCGCGCTGGTGGTCAGCGGCACATGCTCGCCGCTTTCGGTCAGAAGCCTGAGTTCCTCGGTCCGCCGGCAAAGATACTCGGCGATCGACAAGCCGACATCGAGCCTGATCGATGGCATGAACAGGGCGAACTCCTCATCGCCAACCCGCGCGACGATGTCGGGCGACCGCACCTCGCGGTGCAGGACCTGGGCAAACGCCTTCAGCGCCCGATCGCCTTCTTCCCGGCCGAAACGGTCGTTGACGAACCGGAAGTGATCGAGATCGAACACCATCAGCACGCCGCGCTCACCGCCGCCTTGCAATAACGCCTCCGCGGCCCTGAAAAACGTCATCCGATTGGGCAAACCGGTCAGCGCATCCATGTCCGCCGATTTCCTATGAAACCGAGCATCGCGCTGAGCGAGCAAGGTCAGCATGGCCACGACGAGGAACAGGGTGAAAAGCAGCGCTTCCAGCACACCGAAGATGAACAGTGGCGACTGGTCGAACGCCGCGCCCAAGCCAAAATCGGGAGCGATCACCAGCAGCGGCACCCGCAGCGCGTAGAGCGTCCCGTGGGCCGCGAACAGCGCGGCGGTGGGCAAGCGAGCCGGCAGCGGCTCGATGCGTCGGCGTTGCAGCAGCTTCCAGGCGATCGCCAACGAATAGATGGCCATTACCGACGCGGCCAAAGCCCCATGCAGCGCGGGTTCGTCGCGAAGGAAGGGGACGGCGGCAAATGGAAGCCAGGCGACCGCGCCGATGACCGCCTTCCAGACCACGGGCCGACAGCCCTCGAACAGTTGGAAGCCGAGCCAGATCAGGCCATAGGCGAAAGCCAGCATGGCATTGCCGAACAGAACCGAAGTCCAGTCGGGCACGACCGGTCGCAAGATGTAGAACGCACAGGCAATGGCCCCGAACCAAAGGGAAGCCGCCCAGACGGCCAGGGCGAAGGTCCGCCGTTCCGTCAGCCAAATAAAACCAAACGTCGTGCCCGCGGTCATACCGCCCAGCACGCCGATCAATAACAGGGTCGAAACGTTGATCAGCTCGGCCATGACGACCTCCACGCCATTGAACAGCGGGGTCACCTCTCGGAGAGAGCCATTTCAATACTCGATTGTGTCAGAAAAGTGTAGGATTCAAGGTTCCGGACCAAGAATTTCCAATATTGCCCAAGGTTAACGTCGCCCCTTTCCTTTGAACGAGGTCAGAGATGGATAGCGACCCTTGGCCACCGGTGCGGGCGGTGGCGGAGGGGGTGTCGGCTTGAGCTTCAGTTTCTGCGGCTCGAGCGGCGCCAGCGTCTTCGAAACACCGGACTTCGCATCCTCGACCATTCGGACGAGTTTCAACAAGACGGCCGCAGTGCCCCTCAGGCGCTGCTCGGCCTCGGGCCAGTCGCGAGCCAGTACGATCTTCTGGTCCGGCCGGATCTTGGCAAGCGATCCCTGCTCCCCGATGTACTGGACCAGAGCCGCCGGGTTTTCGAATCTGCCTTCCCGGAAGGAGAGCACCAGCCCCTTCGGACCGGCGTCGATCTTCTCGATATTCGCCTTGCGGCAGAGGCTCTTGATGGTGATGGTCTTCAGGAGGTGCTCGACTTCCTCCGGCAGCGGACCGAAGCGATCGATCAGCTCGGCACCGAAAGCATCGATGGAGCCACCGTCTTCCAGTTCGGCGAGACGCCGGTAAAGGCCAAGACGAAGCTGAAGATCGGGCACATAGTAATCGGGGATCATCACCGGCGTGCCGAGCGTGATCTGCGGCGACCACTGGTCCTCGACAACCTCGTCGACGATGCCGGCCTTGAGCTGGGCGACGGCCTCCTCCAGCATCTGCTGGTACAACTCGTAACCCACTTCCCGGATGTGGCCGGACTGCTCCTCACCGAGCAGGTTGCCGGCGCCACGCAGGTCGAGGTCATGGCTCGCCAGCTGGAAGCCGGCGCCCAACGTGTCGAGCGACTGCAGCACCTTGAGCCGGCGCTCGGCCACCGAATTGACGCGGTTCTCCGGCGGCGTCGTGAAGATGGCGTAGGCGCGCGTCTTGGAGCGGCCGACGCGCCCCTTGAGCTGGTAGAGCTGCGCGAGACCGAACATGTCGGCGCGGTGAATGATCAGCGTGTTGGCGGTAGGAATGTCGAGGCCGGATTCGACGATCGTCGTGGACAGCAGGACGTCATACTGGCCTTCGTAGAAGGCATTCATGATGTCCTCGAGCTGCGTCGCGGCCATCTGCCCGTGCGCGACGGCCACCTTCACCTCCGGCACGTGCTTTTCCAGGAACTCACGCTGACTGGCGAGATCGGCGACGCGCGGACAGACGTAGAACACCTGCCCTCCCCGGTACTTTTCCCGCAAGATCGCTTCGCGGACGATCAGGGGATCGAACGGCGTGACGAAGGTACGGACGGCGAGACGATCGACCGGCGGAGTGGCGATCAGCGACAGTTCGCGGACGCCGGTCAGCGCCAATTGCAGCGTGCGCGGGATCGGCGTGGCGCTGAGCGTCAACACGTGCACGTCGGACTTCAGCTCCTTCAGCCGCTCCTTGTGCTTGACGCCGAAGTGCTGCTCCTCGTCGATGATCAGCAGGCCGAGATCCTTGAACTCGATGCCCTTGGCGAGCAGCGCGTGCGTACCGACCACGACGTCCACCGTGCCGTCGGCGAGGCCGGCCTTGGTGGCCGCGAGGTCCTTGGACGGCACCAGACGCGAGGCCTGACGCACGTTGATCGGCAGCCCCTTGAATCGTTCGTGGAACGTACGGAAATGTTGGCGCGACAACAAAGTGGTGGGCACGACGACGGCCACCTGCTTGCCGCTCATGGCCGCCAGGAAGGCGGCCCGCAACGCCACTTCGGTCTTGCCGAAGCCGACATCGCCGCAGACGAGACGGTCCATCGGCCGGCCCGAGGCGAGATCGCCGGCAACCGCCTCGATGGAGCTGAGCTGATCCTCGGTTTCGTCATAGGGGAAACGGGCAGCGAAATCGTCGTAGAGGCCTTCAGGTGGAGACAGCACGGGCGCGGTCTTGAGCAACCGGGCGGCAGCCGTCTTGATCAGTTCGTCGGCAATCTCGCGGATGCGCTTCTTCAGACGCGCCTTGCGCGCCTGCCAGGCACCGCCACCCAGCTTGTCGAGCTGCGCCTCGGCGTCGTCGGAACCGTAGCGGCTGAGGAGCTCGATGTTCTCGACCGGCAGGAACAGCTTGTCGCCACCGGCATAGACGATCTCCAGACAATCATGCGGCGCACCGGCCGCCTCGATGGTCTTGAGGCCGACGAAGCGGCCGATGCCATGGTCAACGTGGACGACCAGATCGCCCTCGGCCAGGCTGGTCGCCTCCTTGATGAAGTTCTCGGCCTTCTTGCGGCTCTTGGCGCCGCGCACCAACCGGTCGCCCAGGACGTCCTGCTCGGCGATCACCACGAAACCAGGCACTTCGAAACCGGTCTCGATGCCGAGAATGGCCAGCGGCAGCACGCCGAGGGGCGCCTTCAGCGCCGCGTCGAGGTTGGGGGCGAGCTCGGTGGCCTGACCGCCGTGATCCCGGATCACCTGGGCGAGGCGGTCGCGCGACCCTTCCGACCAGCAGGCAAGGATCACCCGGCGCTTGTCCGCTCCGAGCGAAGCGAGATGCTTCACCAGTGCGTCGAAGATATTGACGTCGCCAGCCGCCCGCTCGGCAGCGAAGGAGCGTCCGGTCTTGCCGCCGAAATCCACCACCTTGACCGATGATTGTTCGGGGCGGTTGAACGGTGTCAGGCGAGCAACGGCGCGCCGGGCCAGAAGCCCCTGCAACTCGCTCTCGGCCAGGTAGAGCGCGGTCGGCGGCATCGGCTTGTATGGAGCACCGGAACCGCCCGTCTTCAGCGTGTCGAGCCGAGCCTCATAGTGATCGGCCACGGCGGTCAGCCGTTCGTTGATGGCTTCGTCCACCAGCGGATCGACCATGACGGCAGCGTCGCCGGTGTAATCGAACAGCGTGCCGAGCCGTTCGTGGAACAGCGGCAGCCAATGCTCGATGCCGGCGTAACGGCGCCCCTCGCTGACCGCCTCGTACATCGGATCGCCCGAGGTCGCGGCGCCGAAGGCCGCGACATAGCCTTGCCGGAACCGCTTGATCGAGGCCGGCGTGATCTGCACCTCGCTCATCGGCACGAGATCGAGGCGCTTCAACTGCCCGGTCGAGCGCTGGCTCTCCGGATCGAAGGTTCGGATGGATTCGAGCTGGTCGCCGAAAAAGTCGAGACGCACCGGCGCTTCGGTTCCCGGCGCATAAAGGTCGAGAATGCCGCCGCGCACGGCGTATTCGCCCGTGTCGCGCACCGTCGACGAGCGGGAAAAGCCGGCATCCTCAAGCCAGGCGGTGAGCTTGCCCATGTCGGCCATGTTGCCGGGCGCCAGCGTCATCACCTGCCCCGACACCATGGACGGCGGCACCACGCGCTGCACCAGCGCGTTGACGGTGGTCAAAAGCACGAAGGGCCTGACATCGCCGGCGTGCGCCGCCAGTTCCGACAGCGTCGTCATCCGCCGCGCCACGACGGCCGGGGTTGGCGACACGCGGTCGTAGGGAAGGCAGTCCCACCCGGGAAACTCCAGCACGCCGACTTCCGGCGCGAAGAAAGCCAGCGCGCGCTGGAGCTGCTGCAACCGCTGGCCATCGCGGGCGATGTAGACCGCGTCGAGGCCTTTGCGCTTTTCCGAACGCACCAGTTCGGCGAGCGCGAGCGCTTCGGCTCCGTCCGGTACGGCGGCAACCGTGAGGGCGGAAAAGTCGGACAGCAGGCTGGACCAGGGAGTGGGCATGGCGGAGGGATATCGGCTCAGGGGAGGAAACGTGATCTTCTAAAGCATCCAACGGCAAAAGAAAACCCCGAGACGGAACAATAAATCATTAAATTCCAATGGGTTAGCAAATTTCCAATCGCAATTTGGCTCAAGCGACCACCCGAAAGACATCCTATTGGGGGCCTATGGCGACGTGGTGGCGTCCATTCCGTTCACGCATTCTTCAGCAAACCTCGTACTTTTCCATATCCTTTAGGCAATCCGCATAACAATGACCCTATAAAACACGGTCAAGGTTCGTCCCGCCTCTGGGACGATTTGTCGTCGGTCGACGCCGAAGAGGATCCTGTCGTGAGCATGCTGCTTCATGTGCCATCCCTGCTGATCGCAGCCGCGGTAGCCGGCGCCTGCGTCTCAACGAGCCATCTTCTGATTTGGCGCGGCGTCAGAAACGAGATCAGCGTTCCGCTCTGGGGTGTCGCCTACGGGCTCTGCACGCTTGCCATGGTCATGGTCGGCCTCAGAGGAGTGATCCCGGGATTTCTGTCGATCGTCGTCAGCAACGCTCTCTTGTTGGTGGCCGTTGGTCTCGTGTGGTTCGGCTATCGGCGTTTCATCGGGAAGATCGGCCGTCACGATCGGTTTCTGGCCTTGCTCGGAGGGCTTGCCTGGCTAGCGTTCGCCTGCCACCACAAGCTCTTTGCCGACATCAATCTCAGAACACACGCGGTTTCGGTCGCTCAGTCCGTCTATCTTCTTGCCATCATCCGCGATCTTGTCGAGCACAGGCGTAAGGAACCCTTGCCGTCACTATCGCTTACGGTGGCAGCCATCGCGGTCCAGCAGGCCCTGTTGATCGCCCGCACCATTCATTTGCTGATCTATCCGCTCGATGCCAACACCGACACCCTGCCCTCGGGCACGCCCGTCGTCCTGACGCTGATCGGATCGATCGGCTTCGTTGTTTTCCTGGGCCTCTTGCAGTTCGCGCTGGTGGGGCAACGGTCGGAAAGACGGTTTCGTGTCGCAGCCGAGACGGACGGACTGACCGGTCTGGCCAACCGCAGGCGCTTCCTGGGCGAGGTTCTGTCGCATCTGGAGAGTTCCCCCGCGCGCGGCGCCATGATCCTGTTCGATCTCGATCACTTCAAGAGCGTCAACGATACCCACGGCCATCTGACCGGCGACCGGGCGCTCGTCGAATTCGCCAACATTCTCGCAATGGCAACGCCCCAACGTGCCGTCGCCGCCCGGATCGGAGGCGAAGAGTTCGCCCTGTTTCTGCCCGACGGCAACGCCGCGACGGCGGCGGCCCTGGCAGAAGACATTCGTCGGCTCACCCAAGCCTTCGCGCTCAGCACGGCCAGTGGCCAGCTTCGCATAACGGTCAGCATCGGGGTTGCCGATGTCGCCGAGGTCGGGTCGAATTACGAGACGCTGCACGGTGCGGCCGACGTTGCTCTCTACAAGGCGAAGAGCGATGGTCGCGACCGCATTGCTGTCTATCGCAGGGAGCCTGCGCCCAAGCAGATCACGGCAAAGCGTGGAGAGATCGCCCAACTCGTGTCGGCGACGGCCTGACCCGGTTCAGCCGGCAAGCGGGTTGGTTTGCGAGAAGGCCAACACCTTGGCAAGCACCGCCTTGGGCGCGGTGTCCGGAACAGGCAGTTTGCCGAGAATCCAGCCGAACAGTTCGCGATCATCGACCTCCAGCAGGGCCTCGAACTCGTCCAGCTCTCCTTCCGTCAACGTGCCGATGGAATCGTCGGCAAAGCGACCAAGCAGGAGGTCCAGCTCGCGCGTGCCGCGATGCCAGGCGTGGTAGAGAATTTTCCGGCGCCGCGGCGAAAGGTCGTCGGACGTTCGGCTGAGCCCGGACATTGATATTTCTCCAGGATAACGAAGAGAGAAGGGCAGCTCGAAAGGCCCCTTGCCGTTCCCGTCTGTAGCCGATTTTCCCGGTGAAAGTAAACGATTACCGGTTGTCCGCCATATCCGCGACTGCCGAAGGCTGCTATAGGAGGCGGCCTTTTCCGGTATTATGTTGGCCGTTTTTGTCATGAATTCCGCTTCTTCCGGCCGTTGGTCCGAACTCGCTTCGCCGGCTTATCTTGCCGCCTCGCTGACACTCATGCTCGCCGCGGCGATCTTCGCCTTCAATGCCTTCCTGGTGTCCACGGCGATGCCATCGGCGGTGGGCGAGCTGCATGGCGAGGCCTACCTTTCCTGGACGCTCACCGTCTACATCGTCGCATCGATTACAGCCGGCGCCTCGGCGCCGTTGCTCAAGGCTCGCTTCGGGGCGCGCCGCTGTCTGTTCGTCGCCAGCGGCGTATTCGCCATCGGCACGCTCGCCGCGGCTCTCTCGCCGAGCATGGAGATGGTATTGGTCGGGCGCGCCGTACAAGGCGCCGGCGAAGGCCTGGTCGCCGCCATCGCCTTCGCGCTGATCCCGCAGCTCTTTCCGTCGCGGCTCGTTGCCAAGCTGTTCGGCGCCGAGGCGATCGTCTGGGCCGCAGCGGCCTTCGGCGGCCCGGTTCTGGCCGGCATCATCACCGAGTTCATCAGCTGGCGCGCCGCCTTCCTGATCAACCTGCCGATCGTCGCCGTCTTCCTCGTTCTCGTCCACGTGGCGGTGCCGCAAGAGGAGCGCAATTATGACGCGGGGCTTTTCCCCGGCGTCAGACTCGGGCTCGTGGCGCTCGGCATGATGGCCATCTCGGTGGCCGCCGTCGCACTCGATGAACCTTGGCAGGCCGCCCTCGTGGTGGCCGGCGCCGCTCTCTGCCTGACCGTCGCCGTCCGCATCGATCTTTCCGCTCGCGTCTCGATCCTGCCGCGCGGCGCCTTCAGCCTTTCGAGCGTGCCGGGGCTTGGCCTGTGGACGATTTTCCTCCTGCCGCTCGCCCAATCGGTGACCGGCGTGTTCCTGGTCTATGCCGTGCAGCACCTCTGGGGATACGGCCCGGCCGTCGCCGGCGGCATCGGCGCCATCATGGCCGTCGCCTGGAGTACCGGCGCGGTGACGGTGGCGAACTTTGACGGCATGGGCAGGCGTCTCACGTTCATCTCCATCGGCGCGGCGGTGGTGGTGGTTGGCCTCCTCGTGAGCCTCGCATCCATGGCCGAACACCTGCTCTCGCTGGTCATGCTCGGCCAGTTGGTGATCGGACTCGGCATGGGCATCGCCTGGGGCAGCCTTTGCCAGGTGGTGATGGAAACTTATCCCGAGGGCGAACGCGACAAGGCGTCGGCGCTGCTGCCGACGTTGCAATCGGCGGGCTATGCGGCCGGTTCGGCGGTGTTCGGTCTCGTCGGCAATCTCGCGGGCTTTGCAACCGATCCTTCGCCGGAAGGACTCCGGTTCGCGATGGTCGCCGCCTTCATCGCGGCGGTTCTGCTGGCGTTTCCCCCGCTTGCCCTGACGCTTCGGATGGGCCGGATTCATCGCGCCGGCCCGTCCGCCTGATCGTCAGATCGTCACCTCGACGCCGGGAATGATTCCGGCCTCTTGGAGATAGGCCACGACATGCTCGGCCAGCACGTCAGCAGCGGCATTGGTGGTGTCGAGGCGGATTTCCGCCTCCTCAGGCGGCTCGTAGGGCGAGGACACGCCGGTGAATCGGGCAATCTCGCCGGCCCTCGCCTTCGCGTAGAGCCCCTTGGGATCACGCGCCTCCGCAACATCGAGCGGCGTATCCACGAAAACCTCGACGAACTCGCCATCCTCGACCAGCTCACGCGCCAGTTGCCGTTCCGCCCGGAAAGGCGAGATGAACGACACCAGCACGATCAGACCGGCGTCGACGAACAGCTTGGCCGTTTCCGCGACGCGGCGGATGTTTTCGACGCGATCGGCATCCGAGAAGCCGAGATCGCGATTGAGGCCGTGGCGGACATTGTCGCCGTCGAGGATGTAGGCATGGCGCCCGAGCGCCGTCAGTTTCTTCTCGACGAGGTTGGCAATGGTCGACTTGCCGGCACCGGAGAGCCCGGTGAACCAGACGACGGCCGACTTCTGTCCTTTGGCGAGCGCCCTCGCCCGCTTGTCGACGTCGAGCGCCTGCCAGTGGATGTTGCCGGCCCGGCGAAGCCCATGGTCGATCATGCCGGCGCCGACCGTGAGGTTCGACAGCCGGTCGATGATGATGAAGGCGCCCGTCTCGCGATTGACGGCATAGGGATCGAAAGCGACCGCTTCCGACAGGGAGAGATGGGCGACGCCGACTTCGTTGAGCGACAGGCTTCTGGCCGGCAGCTCGCCGCCGGTGTTGACGTCGATCTTGTGGCGGATCGTCGTCACCTGGGCCCCGACCTGACGGGCGCCGATCTTGAGGAGATAGGGACGCCCGGGCAGGAGGGGATCGTCGGCCATCCATATCAAATGAGCCGCGAACTGATCGGCCACCTCCGGACGATCGATGGCGCCGGTCAGCAAGTCGCCGCGCGAGATGTCGATCTCATCGTCGAGCGTCAACGTCACCGCCTCGCCGGCCGAGGCAACGTCGAGCTCGCCATCGAAGGTCACGATGGACTTCACCGTCGAGGTCCGGCCGGACTTCGCCACCACCATGGCGTCGCCACGCCGCACGGTACCGGAGGCGATGGTGCCCGAAAAACCGCGGAAATCCAGGTTTGGCCGGTTGACCCACTGCACCGGCAGGCGAAATGGCCGCTCGGATGCGTCGTCATCCACCGCCACGGTCTCCAGGTGTTCGACCAGCGTCGGACCGTCGTACCAGGGCATGCGAGGGCTGCGCTCGAGCACGTTGTCGCCGTAGCGGGCACTGAGCGGAATGGCCGTCAACGTTTCAAAGCCGAGACGGGCGGCGAAGGCGCGGTAGTCGGCGACGATGGCCTCGAAGATGGCCTCGGAAAAATCGACGAGGTCGATCTTGTTCACCGCCAGCACGACGTGACGGATGCCGACCAGCGAGACGATGAAGGAATGACGGCGGGTCTGAGTCAGCACGCCCCGCCTGGCATCGATCAGGATCACCGCGAGGTCGGACGTCGAGGCGCCGGTCGCCATGTTGCGCGTGTACTGCTCGTGGCCGGGCGTGTCGGCGACGATGAACTTGCGCCGGTCGGTCGAGAAGAAACGATAGGCGACGTCGATGGTGATGCCCTGCTCGCGCTCGGCCTCAAGGCCGTCGACGAGCAAGGCGAGGTCGATGTCGTCGCCGACGGTACCGTGCTTGCGGGAGTCCTTTTCGAGGCTCAGAAGCTGGTCCTCGAACAGCAGCTTGGAGTCATAGAGCAGACGGCCGATCAGCGTCGACTTGCCGTCGTCGACCGAACCGCAAGTGAGAAAGCGCAGGAGGCTCTTCTTCTCGTGCCGGCCGAGATAGTCCGTGAAAGCGGACGCATCCGCGGCGACATTCGGATCGATGGCGTTCATCAGAAATAGCCTTCCCGCTTCTTCTTCTCCATGGAAGCGCTGTCGTCGTGATCGATCAGGCGACCGGACCGCTCGGATGTGCGGGCAATCAGCATCTCCCGGACGATCTCCGGCAGGGTCGCCGCATCGCTCTCGACGGCGGCGGTCAGCGGGTAGCAGCCCAGCGTGCGGAAACGAACGCGGCGCAGTTCGGGGCTTTCGCCTGAAAGAAGCGGCAGGCGGTCGTCATCGACCATGATCCACTGGCCACCACGGTTCACCACCGGCCGCTCGGCGGAGAAGTAGAGCGGCACGATCGGGATCTTTTCGAGCAGGATGTATTGCCAGATGTCGAGCTCGGTCCAGTTGGACAGGGGGAAGACGCGGATGCTCTCGCCCGGCCGGACTCGGGAGTTGTAGAGGCGCCACAGCTCCGGGCGCTGGTTCTTGGGATCCCAGGCGTGGGTGTCGGTGCGGAAGGAGAACACGCGCTCCTTCGCCCTGCTCTTCTCCTCGTCGCGGCGGGCGCCGCCAAAGGCCGCGTCGAAGCCGTGGGCCGTCAGCGCCTGCTTGAGGGCTTCGGTCTTCATGACGTTGGTGTAGACGGACGAACCGTGAGTGAAGGGGCTGATGCCGGCGGCGACGCCGTCCTGGTTGGTGTGGACGAGAAGATCGAGCCCCTCCTGCCTCACCGTCGCGTCACGGAAGGCGATCATTTCGCGAAACTTCCAGGTGGTATCGACGTGAAGCAGCGGGAACGGCAACTTGCCGGGATAGAAGGCTTTGAGCGCCAGGCGCAGCATCACCGAGCTGTCCTTGCCGATCGAATAGAGCATCACGGGATTGCGGAACTCCGCCGCGACCTCGCGGATGATGTGTATGGCTTCCGCTTCAAGACGCTTCAAATGGGTCAGACGATCCTGGGACACCTGAACTCACCTCGGGCGCGACCGGCCTCGCGACTTCATTCCCCAGCCCCTTTGACCGGAGATACTGGCAAAGCGGTACCAAGTCCCCTCATTGCTCTCAAGAAAGCGCACACTCCGACCAAAGCAGAAAAGAGAAAATCTTTCCGCCGGCCGCGTTTTGCTTTGACCGGCACTCGGAAATGCCAATTAACTACTGGATTAGTATTCTAATCACCGGGAACGACAACACGGCAACTTCGCCATCACACCTTCTCAGGCGCGGCAGCCGTCGATCCCCGGACGATAAGCTGCACCGGCCAGACCTCGGCGACCGTACCCGGCTTCTGGCCGGCCACGCGAGCCAAAGCCATCTCCGCCACCCTGGTTCCGGCGGCGCGGATCGACGAACGCGTGGTGGTAAGCTGGGGATGAAACTGATCTGCGGGGAAAGCGGGCATCTCATCGTCGTGAGCCACGATGGAAAGATCGCGCGGCACTTCGAGGCCGAGTTCGGCGGCGGCTCGCAGCACGCCAAGCGCCACGAGGATGGAGCCGCACAGGAAGGCCGTCGGGCGGTCCTCGTTCTCCAGCGCCTGCCGGGCACATCGATAGGCATTCTCGGCGGTCATCGGCATGAAATGCTCTTCGAGCATGTCCGGCGGCAATCCGGCGGCGGCAAAGGCAATGGCGGCGCCGCGCGAGCGATCCTGGGCGAAAGTGAAGTGCTCCTCACCGTTGATCAGCGTGACGCGTCGATGACCGAGCTGGATCAGGAAGCTGGTCGCCTGCTGGAACGCGCCGAAATTGTCGATGTCTATGTAGGAGATGCCGGTCGGATCCGGCGGCCGCCCATGCACGACGAAGGGGAACTTCAGCTCCTTGAGCAGGGCAATGCGCTCGTCGGTGGTCTGGGGGGCGGAGAGTATGACCGCATCAACCGTACCGTCGCGGGCAAGGCGCCCGAACGTGACGATCTCGTCGCGCGGCGTCGACGGACTGATGAGAATATCGAAGCCCTGCTTGGCGCTGGTTTCGGCCACCCCGGCAAGATATTCGACGAAAAGCGGATCCATCAGGGCGTTTCGCTCGGCGTTAAAGACGACGCCTAATGCGTGGGCACGTCCCGTCGCGAGCCGTCGCGCCGCCGGACTGGGCCGATATCCGAAACGTTGCGCAGCGGCGAGCACGATTTCACGCGTTTTTTCGCTGACCTCGGGGTATCCGTTGAGCGCGCGACTGACTGTCGTCTGCGACAAATGCAGCTCGGCGGCCAATTCCTTAAGATTCATTGTCAATTTCCGTCGCCATCGGAAGCCGCCTCGTTCTTCCCCCATGGACCGGGAGCCGACGCCGATGAGCGTGCCTTACCATTTGTAGCGTTATTGTTACACCCATTGTCCAGCCTGCTTAAAGGATCAGCACGGCCGAACGCCCTGTCCCGTTACCCGAAATCCTCCCTGCAAACGGTTACATTGACCAGTTGACAGGAACGCGGCTTTCAAGGATGATCTCGACGTTCAAAGCGCTTTGGAGGTTTCGAGCGCTTCGTACCCAGTTGCGGCATTCGGGAGAAGTGCCGCATTCAAGGGAGGACTTGATGTATCACTCAGCACTGCGTGCCGGTCTTTTCGCCGGTGCGGTTTTCAGCGCATCTGTCACGATGGCCGCCGAGCTTGCGATCGTGTCTGGCGACTCCGGCAACGGACTGGCCTTCCTGCAGAGCCAGTTGAAGGAGTTCGAGGCCAAGACCGGCAACACGGTCAAGATCGTGCCGATGCCGCCGTCGACCACCGACCAGTTCGGCCAGTACCGCCTGTGGCTGGCCGCCGGCAATGCCGACATCGACGTCTACATGACCGACGTCATCTGGGCGCCGCAGCTCTCCGAGCAGTTCCTCGACCTGACCGACGCCGCCAAGGATGTCGTCAAGGATCACTTCCCGTCGATCATCGAGTCGCAGACGGCCAACGGCAAGCTGGTGGCCATCCCGGCCTTCACCGACGCCCCCGCTCTGTTCTATCGCAAGGATCTTCTTGAGAAGTATGGCAAGCCGGTTCCCAAGACCTGGGACGAGATGGCCGCCACCGCCAAGGACATCCAGGACAAGGAGCGCGCTGCCGGTTCCAAGGACCTCTGGGGCCTCGTCTTCCAGGGCAACGCCTACGAAGGGCTCACCTGCAACGCGCTGGAGTGGGTGAAGTCGTTCGGTGGCGGTCAGATCGTCGAAGCGAACGGCGATATCTCGATCAACAACGAGAAGGCGGCCAAGGCTCTCGATACGGTCAAAGGCTGGGTCGGCACGATTTCGCCCCCGGGCGTGCTTGCCTACCAGGAAGAGGAAGCGCGCGGCGTCTGGCAGACCGGCAACGCGGTGTTCATGCGCAACTGGCCCTATGCCTACGCTCTCGGCAACGGCGACGACAGCGCCGTGAAGGGCAAGTTCGGCGTATCGACCCTGCCGGCCGCCTCGGCCGACGACAAGCCCGCCGCCACCCTCGGCGGCTGGAACTATGCGGTGTCGAAGTACTCCAAGCATCCGGAAGAGGCGATCAAGCTCGCCCTGTTCCTCGGTTCGACGGAAGTGCAGAAGAACCGCGCCATCAACCAGACTAACCTGCCGACCATCGTCTCGCTCTACGACGATGCCGACGTGGCCAAGGCCGCGCCGATCATCCCGCAGTGGAAGGACGTGTTCATGAACGCCGTGCCGCGTCCGTCGGCCCCGACCAAGGTCAAGTACAACGAGGTATCCTCGCTGTTCTGGTCGGCCGTGCACGACACGCTGTCGGGTAATGGCACCGCCGCCGAAAACCTCGAAGTCCTCGAGGCCAAGCTGACCGAGCTCAAGGGGTCCGGCTGGTAAGCCGACCTCGGCTCGACGGCCGTCCGACGCCATCCCCTTCGGCGATCGGGCGGCCGCACCTTCCGAGTGGTTCGCTCCACTCCCTGCCTGTCTGGACCTGGTTCGGACCGAAGGCTGTCGAGCCCCTCCGAACTATTCCAGACCAAGAGACGGCTGCCGAAAACCATCACGGTTTCCGGGCTGCGCTTGATCGATGCCGCCACGACGGCACCGATGCCTTCCGCACTCCATTGCAGGAATTGCCATGGCCTCCACCCAATCGACGATCCGGATCGTGCCGACCGGACATCCCAAGCGGGTCAAGTCCGAATTGATGCGCCAGCGCCTGAGGGCCGCCGGCTGGTTCCTGGTTCCGATGCTGGTCGCGCTCGCCATCGTCGCCGGATGGCCGCTTCTCAGAACCATCTACTTCTCGTTCACCAATGCCTCGCTGACCAACCTCTACGGCGCAGAGCTGGTGGGCTTCAAAAACTACCTCGGCTGGACGGTGCTGAAGAGCGGCCGCATCATATGGTCGGGTCTGCTTGCCGACCCCGTCTGGTGGAACGCCGTCTGGAACACGGTCCGCTTTTCCGTGCTGTCGGTGACGCTCGAGACCATCCTCGGCACCGTCGTGGCGCTGGTGCTCAACGCCGAGTTCAAGGGGCGCGGCATCGTACGCGCTGCCATCCTCATTCCCTGGGCCATCCCGACCATCGTTTCCGCCCGCATGTGGGGATGGATGCTGAACGACCAATTCGGCATCATCAACGACGTGCTGCTGATGTTCGGCCTGATCGATCACAAGATCGCCTGGACGGCCTCGTCCGACACGGCCATGATCGCCGTGCTCATCGTCGACGTCTGGAAAACGACGCCGTTCATGGCGCTCCTCATTCTCGCCGGCTTGCAGATGATCCCGCGCGATATCTACGAAGCGGCGGCTCTCGACGGCGTTCACCCGGTCAAGACCTTCTGGAAAGTGACGTTGCCGCTGGTGCGTCCGGCCCTGATGGTGGCGGTAATCTTCCGCCTGCTCGATGCCATGCGCATCTTCGACCTGATCTACGTGCTGACGCCCAATAGCTCACAGACGAAGACAATCTCGGTCCTGGCACGCGAGAACCTGATCGACTTCGACAAGTTCGCCTACGGCTCGGCACAGTCGACCATGCTGTTCCTGATCATCGCCCTGATGACCATTCTCTACATCTGGCTCGGCAAGGTCCGCTTCGACGGAGGAGACCGGTGATGCTCTGGAACCATACCAAGACCGCCTCCTTCTACATGCTCGTGGCGATCATCGTCTTCGTCTCGGTCTTTCCGTTCTATTACGCGATCCTGACGAGCTTCAAATCCGGCACGGCCCTGTTCGAGATCAACTACCTGCCGACCCACTTCAGCCTCGACAACTACATCGCCGTTCTGACCACCGGCGTGTTCGTCCGCAACCTCGGCAACTCGATCCTGGTGGCGACGTCGGTGGTGGTGCTGGCGCTGTTTCTCGCCGTGACGGCGGCCTTTGCCCTGGCACGCGTCAGCTTCCGCGGCCGTGGCCTGCTGCTGATGACCATCCTCGCCGTGTCGATGTTTCCGCAGATCGCGGTGCTGGCCGGCCTGTTCGAGCTGGTGCGAGCCTTCGGCCTGTTCAACACGCCGTTCGCCCTGATCTTCTCCTACACGATCTTCACCCTGCCCTTTACCGTCTGGGTGCTCACCACATTCATGCGCGACCTGCCGGTGGAGATCGAGGAGGCGGCGATCGTCGATGGCGCCACCCCGTGGGTGATCATCACCAAGGTGTTCATGCCGCTGATGTGGCCGGCGCTGGTGACGACGGGTCTGCTCGCCTTCATCGCCGCCTGGAACGAGTTCCTGTTCGCGCTGACCTTCACCTCCTCCAACGAGACGCGCACCGTGCCGGTCGCCATCGCCCTGCTGTCGGGAGCGAGCCAGTACGAGATTCCCTGGGGCCGCATCATGGCAGCCTCGGTCATCGTGACCGTGCCGCTCGTCGCTCTGGTGCTGATCTTCCAGCGCAAGATCGTTCAGGGGCTGACGGCCGGCGGCGTCAAGGGCTAGGAAGAGACGCCGCGTCTCGAAGCGGGGCCGGACGCCGAAGCAAGCTTTGCGTCCGCGCCACAGCTCGAACAAGATGGACCGTGCCGACGCCCTCCCCGCCGGCATCGCGATGAAGAGAAAGATCAACAGGAATGACGACACTCGAAAAAGCCGTTGCAAGCGCCGACCGGACCGCCGATCCCGACTGGTGGCGTGGCGCGGTGATCTACCAGATCTATCCGCGCTCGTTCCAGGACTCCAATGGCGACGGCATCGGCGATCTCGCCGGCGTCACCGCTCGCCTCGGCTATCTCGAAGACCTCGGCGTCGACGCCATCTGGCTGTCGCCCTTCTTCAAGTCGCCGATGAAGGATTTTGGCTACGACGTTTCCGACTATTGCGACATCGACCCCATCTTCGGCACGTTGGACGACTTCCGGAAGATGGTCGCCGAGGCGCATCGGCGCGGAATCAAGGTGATCATCGATCAGGTGCTGAGCCACACGTCGGATCTGCATCCGTGGTTCTCAGAAAGCCGGAAGGACCAGATCAACGCCAAGGCGGACTGGTATGTCTGGGCGGACGCCCAGCCGGACGGCACGCCGCCCAACAACTGGCTGTCCGTCTTCGGCGGCTCCGCATGGGAGTGGGATACACGGCGCTGCCAGTATTACCTGCATAATTTCCTCGCCAGCCAGCCCGACCTCAACTTCCACACGCCCGCGGTTCAGGATGCCCTGTTGGACGTGTTGAAGTTCTGGCTCGAACTCGGCGTCGACGGCTTCCGACTCGACACGGTGAACTTCTATTTCCATGACAAGGAGCTGCGCGCCAATCCGCCGCAGACGCGACCGGTCGACGCCATCGATGCGCCACGGGTCAATCCCTATCTCCGGCAGGATCATGTCCACGACAAGAGCCAGCCGGAAAATCTCGACTTCCTGAAGCGTATGCGTCAGCTGCTCGACCAGTACCCTGGCTCCACCACGGTCGGCGAGATCGGAGACGGCGATCGGTCCCTCAAGACGATGATCGCCTACACCTCGGGCGGCGACAAGCTGCACATGAGCTACACCTTCGACCTTCTCGGAGGAGAGCCGTCCCGAGCCTATATCGAAAAGACGCTGAAGACCTTCGAGGCCGGCGCCGGCGATGCATGGCCCTGCTGGGCGTTGTCCAACCACGACGTCGTCCGTTATGCGACGCGCCATTTGCCCTATGCGCAGAACCCGGCGCAGCAGGGCAAGCTGATGGCGACCCTTCACCTCAGCCTGCGCGGTTCGGTCTGCATCTATGAGGGCGACGAGCTCGGCCTCACCGAGGCAGATCTCGCCTTCGAGGATCTGGTCGATCCCTACGGCATTCGCTTCTGGCCGGAGTTCAAGGGGCGCGACGGCTGCCGCACGCCGATGGTTTGGGAAGCCGAGGCCGCGAATGCCGGCTTTTCGACTGCCAAGCCCTGGCTGCCGGTGTCGCAGGACCACCTCGCCAAGGCAGTGGATCAGCAGGTCGGCAAGCCCGAAAGCCAATACGAGCTCTACAAGGCCATGATCGCCTGGCGCAAGACGAGCCAGGCGCTCACCAAGGGCACGGTGCGCTTTCTCGAGTCCGATGGCGACATCCTCGCCTTCCTGCGCGAAGCAGGCGACGACAAGGTGCTCTGCGTCTTCAACTTCGGCAGGACGGGTGCTGGCTTCCCCGTGCCCGCGGACCTTTCCGTGGCGGCAACCGCCGACCTCGGCTTCGCCTCGAGGATTGTCGAAGGCATGGTGACGCTGCCGGCCGAAAGCGCCTTCGTCGCCAAGGTGAAATGATCTGAACGAATGACCGGCTGCCCTTTCGTGGGGCGGCCGGGTTCCAGGAACCGGGTTGGGAGAACCCTTCGGGAATTGAGGGAGGAGTTGCGCATGTCAGCCGGACTGAAGCTCAAGCAAGTCAAGAAGGCCTATGGCGCCGTGCAAGTGCTGCACGGCATCGACCTCGACATCAAGTCCGGCGAGTTCGTCGTCTTCGTCGGCCCCTCCGGCTGCGGCAAGTCGACGCTCCTTCGGCTCATCGCCGGCCTCGAAGACATCACCGAGGGAACGCTGGAAATCGGTGGTGCCGTCGTCAACACCCTGCCGCCCTCCAAGCGCGGCATCGCCATGGTGTTTCAGAGCTATGCTCTCTACCCCCACATGACGGTCTACGAGAACATGGCCTTCGGCCTGAAGCTGGCGAAGGCATCGCAAGGCGAGCAGGACCGGCGGGTGCGTGAAGCGGCCGACATGCTGCAGATCACGCCCTATCTCGACCGCCTTCCCAAGCAACTGTCCGGTGGCCAGCGGCAGCGTGTCGCCATCGGCCGGGCCATTGTCCGCGACCCCAAGGTCTTCCTGTTCGACGAACCGCTCTCCAACCTCGACGCGGCCTTGCGCGTAGCAACGCGCCTGGAGATCGCCAAGCTGCACGAGCGGATGGCCGACACCACCATGATCTACGTGACGCACGATCAGGTGGAGGCGATGACGCTCGCCGACCGCATCGTGGTGCTCAACTTCGGCGTGGTCGAGCAGGTCGGTACGCCGATGGAGCTCTATCATACGCCCGACAATCTGTTCGTCGCCCGCTTCATCGGCTCGCCGGCCATGAACATCGTCTCGGCGACCATCACCAGCACGGGCGCTCCGGCAACGGTGCAGCCGGACACCGGCAATCCGGTCGTCGTCAATGCCGAGGTCGCCGCCACCTATCTCGATGCCAAGGCAACCTTCGGCGTCCGGCCCGAAGACCTGACGCCCACCGACGGACCGGGACTTTTCACCGGGACCGTGTCGATCGTCGAAAAGCTCGGCGAGGTGACGCTGGCCTATCTCGACACAGGCCTTCCCGAGCCGATCACCGTCAAGATCGATGGCGACGTGGAGATCGCCAAGGGATCGACGCTGACGGTGACGGCCCCGGCCGATCGTCTGCATCTCTTCGATGAAAACGGCTTTGCTTTCCCGCGCATGCGGCTCTCGACCGCCGCCGCCTGACCGAGGTACGGCCGCCTCTCGAGGCGGCCCGTCCCCTCAGAGAATGCCGACCCGCTTCAAGAACCACCAGGCTCCCCATACCGAAAGCCCGCCTAGCATGAAGGCAAGCAGCGTGCCGAAATGCTCGCCGGCGAAAGGCAGGCCGCCGGTGTTCATGCCGAAGAAGCCGGTCACCAGCGTCGGCGGCAACAGGAAGGCCGTCATGATCGAGAGAATGTAGAGATGACGGTTGGTCTCCGAGGAAATCTTGGAGTCGATTTCTTCGTGCAGAAGACGCGCCCGATCCTGCAAGCCCTGCATCTCCTGGGAGGCCGAGCCGAGCAGGTCGGCCAGCGTTTCGGCCATTTCGACCGTACCGGTGGGTAGCGGATCGGGCTCGTCCCAACGCTGATACCGGCGGAACAGCGCCACGGATGCCCGGAGCAGTCGGTTCAAGCGGACCACGGTGCGCCGAACCGGACCGAGCCGACGGCGCTCGTCGCGCGGGGCCGTCTCGAAAACATAGTCCTCGATGCGATCGAGCTCGTCGCCCATCTCGACGATGAGGGCATCGACCACTTTCTCGAACTCGGTCACGACGGCGGCGAATACGCCCACCGTCCCGTGGATGGCGAGACCACGATCGACGGCGAGCCGCGCCGCCTCAACGCAGCGCAGGGGATGCAGCCGGGCCGTGACGATCAGTCGTTCAGACGCGGCGAAGCGGAACCAGCCGATATCGTTGGTCTCGTAGTCGAAGGCGCGTTCGATGTCGGTGAATACGCCGTGCAACACGCCATCGTCGGACGCAAGCACCACATGATTGTCGCGGTCGGTCAACGTGGCCCGTGCCGCCTGGGGAAGATCGGGGAAGCCTTCCAGGAACTTCGGAACGCGAGCATCGCTGAGAGCGAGATGCAGCCAGACGAAGCCTTCGTCGACGATCAGCTCCTCGCGTGGCGTGGTCGGCGGCAGCGGATGGCCGGCGCCGGTCGCGGCATCGAAACGATAGGCCCAGACGAAACCGGGAATCTCGGTGTTGAGCAAGGACCAGGCACTCCTGACAGGCGCGGCAAGCCGCGATTTTCCTGATAGCACGCGAGAGTGACGGTCTTCTACTCCGGTCGCAGACGCCTGGCGCTTCGGAGCGTGAGCCGGCGAGCGCTCCGGACTTGCACGAGCGCCCGCCGATCGAATGGTCAGGCCTTGGGCCGGCAAATGCCGGCACCACGGCCTGCGGACGGATCAGTCCGGGAGAGCAGCGGTGATGATGAACTCCACCTTGTATTCCGGAGCGGCCAGCTTGGCCTCGCCGGTGGCGCGCGCCGGCGTATTGCCCGGCGACACCCAGGTTTCCCAGACCTCGTTCATGGCGGCGAAGTCGGACATGTCGGCAAGCCAGACGATAGCCTGCAGCACGCGCGTCTTGTCGGTGCCGGCGGCGGCGAGCAGACGATCCACCTCGGCCAGCGCCTCCACGGCCTGCGACTTGACGTCACCCTTCGGTGAGCCGATCTGGCCGGCGAGATAGACGGTCTTGTTGTGGACGACGGCGTTGCTCATGCGCTTGCCGGGCTCGATGCGGGTGATCGCCATTGCGGGATTCTCCGTTTCCAGGGGCGGGCGGCCCATCCGCCCGCAGGGGTGTTCGTTGCCTATCTTCTCGGCAGATCGGCCGCAACAGGAAAACACGCGAGGGATCTGGTGCCCGGCGACGCCCCCGACCGAGCATCGCTCCGCAGCCGAAAGCCCGCTTCGGACGAAAGGCTCGGGCACGCTCCTTCGCAGTCTTCGCCGCTGGATCGATTAGCAACGTCAGATCGAACCCCATGAGCGCTGCCACGAATAGTCGACTACTGCCACGCCCCCTACAAGCCTTGGCTATGGTTCGTCGGTCACGACCACCACAGACGCGGAGCCTCTCATGTCATTCTTCGGTCCCTACGGCCCGCTCGACGCCGACGATATCGCGGCGATCAACGCCGTTGCTCGCTTTCTGGCGCTCGACGATCTTGGCGGCCGGGACAAGGACCATGCTCCGGCGTTCGACCTCGTCGTGTTGGCCGGCAATGCGCTGTTGTGGACGCTGGAAGGCGCGGTGAAAAAGGCCAGGGCAACCGGCGCGCCCCTGCTGATTTCCGGTGGTATCGGCCATTCCACCAGCCTGCTGGCGACAGCCGTCGATGCCCATCCGGTGTACCGGAAAGCATTGGCAGGTCAGACTTCGGAAGCGCGCCTGCTCGGCGACATCGCAGCCATGTTCCTCGGCCTCGATCAATCACGGCTGCTTCTCGAAGACGTCTCGACCAACTGCGGTGAGAACGCTCTGTTCACACGGCGCCTGCTGGACGAGCGTGGTCTGGCGCCGTCGGCAATCCTGCTCGTTCAGGATCCGCTGATGCAGAGGCGGACCGATGCGTCGTTCCGACAGGCGTGGGCGGATGCAACGTGCCCGGAACTCGTCAATTGGCCGGTACAGGTGCCGCGCCTCGGCTATCGCGGCGGCGGCATCGACTATCTCCAGAGCCCGAACAGCCGGAAATGGGCACCGGAACGCTTCCTGTCGCTGCTGACGGGGGAGATCCAGCGGCTCACCGACGATGAAAACGGCTACGGTCCGCGCGGCAAGGGATTCCTGCCGCATGTCGACATACCCGAGGACGTAACGGACGCGTGGCGCCACATCATGAACTCCGGCAAATTTGATGCCGCAGCCCTAGGCCGTCGCGCTGGCAGTTGAGGCCCAATCCAAGTCATTTCAACCATTTGGGTCATTGGTAGACTAAAGATTCCGAATAAGTACCTTCACGCATAACTCCCGCATACGTAGTATTACGTCTCACCTCCGAGTCTGGGTGGAGCCGGCGGTTGCTCTCGACCATCGGGCAGACCGGGGTGAAAGCATCACGTTTTGGGAGGAACACCGATGACAGCAGTCACCGTCGACCCGACGAAGACGCCTGGTTCGACCACGATGACGAAAGAGGAGCGGCGCGTGATCTTCGCCTCGTCGCTCGGAACCGTCTTCGAATGGTATGATTTCTATCTCTACGGCTCACTGTCAGCGGTCATCGCCGCCCAGTTCTTCTCCGGCGTCAATCCGACGGCGGCTTTCATCTTCGCCCTGCTCGCCTTTGCCGCCGGTTTCGCGGTGCGCCCGTTCGGCGCGCTCGTGTTCGGCCGTCTCGGCGACATGATCGGCCGCAAGTACACGTTCCTCGTCACCATCCTGATCATGGGCGCGTCGACATTCATCGTCGGCATCCTGCCCAACTATGCGTCGATCGGCATCATCGCACCCGTCATCCTGATATTGCTTCGTCTCCTCCAGGGCCTGGCCCTCGGCGGCGAATATGGCGGCGCGGCGACCTATGTCGCCGAACACGCCCCCGATCATCGCCGTGGCGCCTATACGTCCTGGATCCAGACGACGGCCACGCTCGGGCTGTTCATGTCGCTTCTGGTCATTCTCGGATGCCGCGCGGCGTTGTCGGCCGAGGACTTCAACGCCTGGGGCTGGCGCATTCCCTTCCTGGTGTCGATCCTGCTGCTGGCCGTTTCCGTCTGGATCCGCCTGAAGCTCAACGAGAGCCCGGCCTTCCGCCGCATGCAGGAAGAGGGCAAGACATCCAAGGCGCCGCTCACCGAAGCCTTCGGCCGCTGGAAGAACCTCAAGGTCGTCCTGCTTGCCCTGTTCGGTCTCGTCGCGGGACAGGCCGTGGTCTGGTACACGGGCCAGTTCTACGCGCTGTTCTTCCTGACCCAGACGCTGAAGGTGGAGGCACAGACGGCCAATCTTCTGATCGCCGCGTCACTGCTGCTCGCCACCCCCTTCTTCGTGATCTTCGGCACTCTGTCCGACCGGATCGGCCGCAAGCCCATCATCATGGTCGGCCTGCTTCTCGCCTGTCTCACCTATTTCCCGATCTTCAAGGGCATCACCCACTACGCCAACCCGGCTCTGGAACAGGCCGTCGCCAACGCGCCCGTGACCGTCGTCGCCGACCCCAACGAGTGCTCGTTCCAGTTCAACCCCGTGGGAACGTCGAAGTTCACCACCTCCTGCGACGTTGCAAAGGCGGCGCTGGTCAAGGCGGGCGTTCCCTATCATAACGAAGCGGCGCCAGCTGGTACGCCGGCGACCGTGAAGATCGGCGCAACCGCCGTCACTTTCGGCACCGAAGCCGGTGCCGACGGGGCCACGCCCGCGCAGGTGTTCAGCAAGTCGCTGACGGATGCCGTCACGACGGCTGGTTACCCGGCCAAGGCGGACCCTGCCCAGATCAACATCGTCATGGTGACGCTGCTGCTCTTCGTGCTGGTGCTCTACGTCACCATGGTCTACGGCCCGATCGCCGCCATTCTGGTCGAGATGTTCCCGACCCGTATCCGCTACACCTCGATGTCGCTTCCCTACCACATCGGCAACGGCTGGTTCGGCGGCTTCCTGCCGACGACGGCCTTCGCCATGGTGGCGGCCACCGGCGACATCTACTACGGCCTCTGGTATCCGATCGTCGTGGCGGCGGCCACGCTGGTGATCGGCATGCTGTTTGTCCGGGAAACCAAGGACAACGACATCCACGCCGACTACTGATCTGCCACAAAGATGCGTTGGGCCCGGCCGTCATGGCCGGGCCTTTGCATTTCGGGTCAGCCGCGCCCGGCGAACTGATCGAGCGTCTTCGCCGGGGTCACCGCCTGCGGGTCTAGGAAACAATGGACGATCGCCGGCTTGCCGGAGGCCATCGCCCGCTCGAAGGCAGGGGCGAACTCCGCCGTTGTCCGCACGGTCTCGCCGTGACCGCCATAGGCGCGCGCCAAGGCCGCGAAGTCGGGGTTCTTCAGCGAGGTCGCCGAAACGCGACCGGGATACTCCCGCTCCTGATGCATGCGGATGGTGCCGTACATGGCGTTATCGACGACCACCACCACGACCGGGATGTCGTATTGCACGGCGGTGGCGAATTCCTGGCCGTTCATCAGGAAACAGCCGTCGCCGGCAAACACGACGACCGGCCGCTCCGGAAACTGCCGCTTTGCCATGACGCCGGCCGGCACCGAATAGCCCACCGATCCCGACGTGGGCGCCAATTGGCCGGTGAAGCTGCGATACCGCCAATAGCGATGCACCCAGATGGCATAGTTGCCGGCACCGTTGGCGATGATGGTCTCGGGCGGCAGGTGCTCGCGCAGCCAGACCATGGCCTCGCCATACTGGAATTCACCCGGCAACACCGTGGGCTTGTCGGTCCAGGCCAGAAAATCGGCGCGGGCGGCCTTCGTCTCGGCCGACCAGGGAATTTCGACCGGCGGGTGCACGGTGGATAGCGCCGAGGCGAAGGCATGCGGACTGGCGACGATGCCGAGCGCCGGCTGATAGACGCGGCCGATCTCTTCCGGGTCGGGATAGACGTGGATCAGCGTCTGCCTGGGCTGGGGTATATCGAGCAGCGTGTAGGACGACGACGGCGATTCCGACAGGCGGCCGCCAATGACCAGCAGCACATCCGCTTCGCGAACCCGGGCGGCCAGCTTAGGGTTGGGACCCAGGCCGAGATCGCCAGCATAGTTCGGATGATCGGCCGGGAACAGCGAGGCGCGACGGAAACTCGTCGCCACCGGCAGGTCGAACCGCTCGGCGAAGCGGATCACCTCGCGGCGCGCCCGCTCGCTCCAGCGCGAGCCCCCGAGGATCATCAGTGGCCGCTTGGCCTCCCAGACCAGCTTCTGGAGACGCGCAAGATCGGCAAGCCCCGGCCAGATCTCGACCGGTTCGACCACCGGCGCATCGGCCACCTCGGCCGCCTCGGTCAGCATGTCCTCGGGCAGTGACACCACCACCGGTCCCGGCCGCCCTTGGGTGGCGACGCGGAAGGCGCGGGCCACCAGTTCCGGGATGCGCGCAGGATCGTCGATCTCGACCACCCATTTGGCGATGGAGCCGAACACCGCCTTGTAGTCCATCTCCTGAAAACAGCCGCGCTCCAGCATCCCGCGCTCGGCTTGGCCGACGAACAGGATCAGCGGCGTCGAGTCGTGCTCGGCGATATGGAGTCCGGGCGCGGCATTGGTGGCGCCCGGCGCCCTGGTCACGAAGCAGATTCCGGGCTTGCCGGTAAGCTTGCCATAGGCCTCGGCCATCATGGTGGCTCCGGCCTCGTTGCGGCAGACCAGCACGTCGATCGGGCTATCGTGCAGCGCATCGAGGGCGGCGAGATAAGATTCACCGGGCACGCAGGTCAGCCGCTCGACGCCCTGTCGGACCAGTTGATCGACCAGGATTTGACCGCCAGTGCGGGACGGGATGGACGGGGACAAGATGGAGAACTCCCAAAACGACCGGTGCGCCACCGGAATGTCGAGACTATCGAGACGGTCAGTCGATCAGCAGGTCAAGTCCGCGTCTCAGGCCCGCCTGCTCCCGCACCCGCCGCACGGCGAGCAGCGTTCCCGCGACATAGGGCGCTGCATCGGAACCGGCATCGTGGCGTATGAGGAGCCGTTCGCCGGGCGCGCCGAACTGCGCCTCGCAAGACAGCACGTAGCCCGGCATGCGCAGCGAATGCACCTGTACCGCGCCAACGGTGCCGCCGCGCGTTTCGCGGATGCCGCCGAGTTCGCCGACAGGCTTCGAGGTGGCAGGTTTGCGCACGAAGGACAGCCGCTCGGCCAGCTCGCGCGCCGTGCCGGATGGCGTGTCGGGCTTGGTTGCCGAGGCATAGTCGATCACTTCGACGTCGGCGACATACTTCGCGGCCATCAGAGCGAACTTGGTCATCAGCGTGGCGGTGATCGAGTAGTTGCCGGCGGCGAACGCGCCGACGGACTTCGCCCGTGCCGCCGCATCGATTTCCGCGTAATCCTCGGCCGATAGCCCGGAGGTGCCGATGACCACGGCGACACCGGCCGAAATCGCCGCGATGGCGTTGGCCTTCACCGCCTGGGGGGAGGTGTAGTCGACAAGCACGTCGGCTCCCGCCCTCAGCGCTTCCTCGACGGTGGCGACCACCGTCACGCCGACGGTCGATCCGCCCAGCGCCTCGCCAAGATCGCGCCCGGCAGCCGAGCGGGCAACCGCCCCGGCCAGGGTAAGGTCCTCGGATGCGAGAACTGCCCTGGCCACCGCACTACCGGTCCAGCCGGTCGCGCCGGCCACGATGACACGCATCGTCATTGGCTCACTCCACGTCGAAGCTGACGCCCTGCGCCAGCGGCAGGTCGCGGCCGTAGTTGATGGTGTTAGTGGCCCGGCGCATGTAGGCCTTCCAGGCGTCGGAACCGGCCTCGCGGCCGCCGCCGGTCTCCTTCTCGCCGCCGAAGGCGCCGCCGATTTCAGCTCCCGACGGGCCGATGTTGACGTTGACGATGCCGCAATCGGATCCCTTGGCCGACAGGAACGTCTCCGCCTCGCGCAGGTCGTTGGTGAAGATCGACGAGGACAGCCCCTGCGGGACCGCGTTGTGCGCATCGAGAACCGCGTCGGACTCGGTGTAGCGCATGACGTAGAGAATGGGCGCAAAGGTTTCCGTCATGACCACTTCCGTCTGTGCCGGCATCTCGACCAAGGCCGGACGAGCATAAAAGGCATTGCCGCCCAGCTCTTCGCGGGTGCGTTCGCCGCCATGAACGGTTGCGCCGTCGGCACGCGCCTTCCCGAGAGCCTCCTGCATGCGGTCGTAGGAGGCTTTGTCGATCAACGGCCCGACCAGGGTTCCGGCCTCGCGCGGATCGCCGATCGTCACTGATGCGTAGGCCTTCCTGAGGCGGGGCAGCAGGCTGTCATAGACGCTGTCGTGGACGAACAGGCGCCTCAGCGTCGTGCAGCGCTGGCCAGCCGTGCCCATCGCGGCGAAGGCGACGCCTCGCACCACCAGATCGAGATCGGCGCTGGGAGCGACGATGGCGCCGTTGTTGCCGCCGAGCTCCAGAATGGCACGGGCGAAGCGGGCCGCAAGGCGCGGCGCCACGGCGCGGCCCATGGCCGTCGACCCGGTCGCCGACACCGCGGCGACCCTGGTGTCATCGACCAGCGCCTCGCCAATCGCCCGGCCACCGATGATGACGGCGGACAGGCCTGACGGTGCCCCTGCCTTGGCCGCCGCCCTTTCGAACAGCGCCTGGGTGGCGAGGGCGGTGAGCGGCGTCTTCTCCGACGGCTTCCAGACGACGGTATCGCCGCAGACGAGAGCGATGGCGGCGTTCCACGACCACACGGCGACCGGGAAATTGAAGGCGGAGATGACGCCGACGACACCGAGCGGATGCCAGGTCTCCATCATGCGGTGGCTCGGTCGCTCTGTGGCGATGGTGAGCCCATATAGCTGGCGGGAGAGACCGACCGCGAAATCGCAGATGTCGATCATCTCCTGCACTTCGCCGAGGCCTTCAGAAACGATCTTGCCGGCCTCGATGGTGACGAGCCGGCCGAGATCGGCCTTGGCCGCCCGCAGTTCCAGGCCGAACAGGCGGATCAGTTCGCCGCGCTTGGGTGCCGGCACGAGACGCCAGGTTCGGAAAGCGTCCTGCGCGGCAGCGATGGCGCCGTCGCAGGCGGCCGCATCGGTTTCACGAACCTCGGCGATCCGTTCGCCGGTAATCGGCGACGTGACGATGAGGCTGCCACCCGTATGGGCGCTGTCTCGAACACCGAGACGGGCAAGCAGGTCGGCGGTTTCCTGAACAAGGCTGGAAGCGGGCATCGGGCACTCTCGTCGGCGCCGCCGGCCGGCGGCACGGCGGGGATGGGCTGAATGTCCGTAAGTTATTGTCCCGAGCCCCCTACCCTGCAAACGATCATTTCTGGTAGGGTCATGAGGAAAACTCATAACCGGACGAACAATGGCCCGCGATCTTCTGCCGTCGATCGGCGCGCTGGTTGCCTTCGAGAGCGCCGCCCGCCATCTCAGTTTCTCTCGCGCCGCCGCCGAACTGCATTTGACGCAAGGCGCCATCAGCCGGCAGGTACGCGAACTGGAAACGCGGCTCGGATTGCCGCTGTTCGAACGCGTCAACCAGCGGGTTTTCCTGACCGACGCCGGCGAGGCCTATCGGCTGGAGGTGACGCGTATCCTCGCCGGTCTTTCGGCTGCGACCGAACGCACGATGGCCAGCGCCGGCGGTGCCGAGGTGCTCAATCTCGCGGTGCTGCCCACCTTCGCCGCGCGCTGGCTGGTGCCCCGGCTGCCGAAGTTCCTCGCAGACCATCCGCAGGCCACCGTCAACTTCGCGGTACGCAACGAGCCCTTCTCCTTTGCCGACGCGTCACTCGATGCCGCCATCCATTTCGGCGAGCCCACATGGCCCGGCGCGGTGTGCGAGTTTCTCTGCACGGAGGAAGTCTATCCGGTCGCATCCCCGGCGATCCGCGACCGCTTTGGCCTCGATGATGTCGCGGCCATCGTCCAAGCGCCACTCCTTCACCAGTCGAGCCGGCCGACCGCCTGGGCCGACTGGTTTGCCGCGGGCGGCTTGCCGACGGCGGGGTCATATCGGGGATCCCGCTTCGACCAGTTCTCGATGATCGCCGAAGCCGCCGTCGCCGACATGGGCGTGGCATTGATGCCTCGGTTCATGATCGAGGCCGAGCTTGCCACCGGCCGGCTTGCGTTGCTGACGGAACGGCCGCTGGGGGCCGGCAAGGCCTACTGGTTCGTCTATCCGGAAGCCAGGGTCCGCTCGCGGCTCGTCAGGGCGTTCGGCGAATGGCTGAAAGTCGAGGCGGCCGCGCCGTCCGCATCGGTCTGAGAGCGGCCCAGGTACGACCGGCGCACTGCCACCGAGATCGCGGGGGCCATCGCAGCGCCCTGCAAGTGACCGTCAGGCGGAACCTTTTTCCCTCGGCGGCACTTATTAGGCCAAGGTCCATCGTGCCGGACAACCGGCGGCACAGGACCTGTCATTGCGGTGGATACCCCGCCACTCGTGCGACAGGAGAATACCATGGCCTCCATCCCCCTTGCTCCCGATAGCGCGCCCGCCGTCGAGTCATCCTTGTCGGCGATCAGCTGGGCTGCGATCATTGCCGGCGCCGTATCGGCCGCCGCCCTCACCTTCGTCCTGATGCTGCTTGGCTCGGGCCTCGGTCTGGCGATGGTCTCTCCGTGGACGAACCACGGCGCGGGCATCACCACGTTTGCCGTCTCCGCCGCCATCTGGATGATCGTCGTTCAGTGGCTCTCGTCCGCCGTCGGCGGCTACATGACCGGCCGGTTGCGGGTGAAATGGGTCGGCGTCCACACCGACGAGACCTTCTTTCGCGATACCGCGCACGGTTTGCTTGCCTGGGCGCTCGCGACGCTTCTCGTCGTCTGTATCGCCAGCTCGAGCTTGACCTCGGCCGTTGGCACGGGTGTGCAGGCCGCGTCTAACGTCGCCTCCGGAGCCGCCATGGGCGCGTCAGCCGGGACCATGGCGAATGCCGGCGATGGGGCCGAAGACACCGCGACGTCCTACTTCGTCGACAGCCTCTTCCGGCCGAACGATCCTGCACGCCTTGCCGCCCCGGGAGCTGAAGGTGACGCAGCGGCGGCAGCCCAAGCCTCGCGCATCCTGATCGCCAGCGCCGCCGCAGGCGAGATGTCGCCTGCCGACAGAACCTATCTTGGCCAATTGGTTGCTGCCCGTACCGGCCTTTCCGAAACGGACGCGAACGCTCGGGTCGACGCCGTGATCGCTCAGGTCGACCAAGCGAAGGCCAAGGCGCAGGAAGCGGCCGATACGGCTCGCAAGGCGGGTATCGCCTTTGCCTTGATGGCCGCGCTTTCCTTGGTGATCGGCGCATTCATCGCCAGCGTGAGCGCAGCTCTGGGCGGACGGCTGCGCGACGAGTGAGCCGAAGCGGGTCTTTACGGCCTAAAAGAGGTACTCTGTATTCGACGGCGATCGCTTGGTCGCCGTCGAGCCGCGTTCTGTCCCAGGCTGATGGCCATTTTTCGAGGGGAGAACCTGCGATGTCCGATTACGAACTCTACTATTGGTCCGTTCCCTTCAGAGGCCAGTTCGTGCGGGCCGTTCTCGCTCACGCCGGAAAGAGCTGGAGCGAGGCCGGCGACGTGGCGATCTCAGACCTGATGGGCGCACCCGTGAAGAGGATGCCGGTTCCGTTCATGGGGCCGCCCTTGCTTGTCGACAAGAAGGCCGGCTTCGCCATCGCCGAAATGCCGGCCATCATCCTTTATCTCGGCGAGACGCTGGACCTGCTGCCCAAGACGCTGCCTCTCCGTGCCATGACCATGAAGATCGTCAACGACGCCAACGACGTGATCGACGAGCTCACGTTGGATGGCGGTCGGGAGATGTGGACGGAAAAGCGGTGGCAGGACTTCGTCCCGCGCCTCAAGAAGTGGATGGCGCTTTGGGAGGAAACCGGCGAACGTCATGGTCTCATGGCCGATTCCGGGTATCTGCTCGGCGGCGAGCACCCGGGGATCGCCGATGTCGTCACCGCGACCCTGTGGTCGACGATGGCCGATCGATTTCCCATCATCGGGACGATCCTCGGCGAGAGCGCCCCCAAGGCCGCCGCCTTGACGCGGCGTATCGCCGCGCTGCCGCCATTGGCGAAACTGGCCGCCAAAGCCCGGGAAGACTATGGCAACGCTTATTGCGGCGGCCGGATCGAGGCTTCTCTCCGCAAGGTTCTGGGCGCGCAGACCTGATCTGTCCGTTCGCTCGGATCGACCGTCCGCACGGGCGTTAGCCTCGCGCGCCAACCGACCCGAGGTGAATTTACGCTTGGAGATCGCCGGAATCGCCTGCTTCCGGACGGTTGGCTGCCCACGTCAGCAAGGCGTCGAGAGCCGGGCACAAGGCTTGGCCCCAGTCCGTCAGCGCATACTCGACCTTCGGCGGAACCTGATGGTGGACGATGCGGCGGACGATGCCGTCGCCCTCCATCTGACGAAGCTGCTGGATCAGCATCTTCTGGGAGATTCCGGGAATGGCGCGTTCAAGATCGGAGAAGCGCATGATCCGACCACCGAACAGGTGAAACAGGATCACCAGCTTCCACCTGCCCTCCAACAGCTTCAGAGCTTGCTCTACGCCCTCCGCGGCAGTCTCCCGCGTGTGGGCATGGGGCTTACTTTCAGGTGAGTACCTAACTTTTTCGTGCGTTCTTGTCATTTCGTAAGGCTAGAGCCATTTTCCGCCTTACGCAATCCGCTGGCCAGCTGGAAGCGCCAACCCGAGGACAAACAGCATGATCAACCTTCCAGCACCGATCTCCGACTACTTCGCCGCCGATGCAAAGAACGCAGAAGCCGTAGCGCAATGCTTCACGGACGACGCTATCGTCAGGGACCAAGGCAAGACCTATGTGGGGCGGGAAGCCATTCGAGCCTGGAAAGCCGAATCGTCCGAAAAGTACAGCTATGTCAGCGCGCCACAAGCGATCGCCAAAGAAAGCGACAAAACCATCGTCACCAGCCGGCTCACCGGAAACTTTCCCGGAAGCCCGGTGGATCTTCGGTTCTTCTTTCGCTTGAAGGGCGACAAGATCTCCGGCTTGGAGATCATGCTATGAGCTTCGACCTCGAGCTTGGTGGCCGGCGCGCGCTGGTCACGGCAGGAACGCGTGGGGTCGGCGCGGCCGTAGTGGCGGCCCTTTGCGACGCCGGCGTAAACGTCGTCAGCACGGCGCGATCCATTCCGGACACCGCACCCAAGGGTGCCCACTTTATCGCGGCAGACATCTCCGAGGCCGACGGGTGCGCTGCGGTTGCCAGCGCCGTTCTGCAGCGCCTGGGCGGGGTCGACATCATCGTCAACGTGTTGGGCGGCTCTTCGGCGCCTCCCGGTGGCTTTGCCAAACTGACTGACGACGTTTGGGCAAGAGAGCTCGGCCTCAATCTCATGCCGGCCGTGCGCCTCGATCGGGCGCTTTTGCCGTCGATGATCGAACAGGCCTCCGGCGTCGTCATCCACGTCACGTCGATCCAGCACGAGCTGCCGCTTCCGGAGTCCACGACGGCCTATGCGGCAGCAAAGGCTGCCCTCTCGACCTACAGCAAAAGCCTGTCCAAGGAGGTGGCACCCAAGGGCATTCGCGTCGTCCGCGTTTCGCCGGGATGGGTCGAGACGGAGGCCGCGGTGGCGCTGGCCGACCGGCTGGCAGCCGATGCCGGCACCGATCGCGAAGGCGGTAAGCAGCTCATCATGAAGGCGCTCGGCGGCATTCCGCTCGGACGACCGGCCAGGCCACGGGAGGTCGCCGACCTCATCGCCTTTCTCGTGTCGCCGCGTGCCGGCGCTATCACGGGGACCGAGGTCACCATCGACGGCGGCACGGTCCCCACTGCCTGAGCCAAGCAACGGCGGGATGCAAACAACTGCCAAGCCGAGCTAACCGCCTTGGCTTGGCTCCACCAGCAGGGAACGCGGTGACCTGTCGGCCGCCATACCCTCGATTGCCTCATCCGACGGCCCGCTTTGGCGCAGATGCAGCCCGAACCCAGACGCCTCGGGAGAGGCCAGATCGCGACGTAAAACGAGGCTCGGAATGTTGTAGTCTCCGCCGTTCTGCCGGCGGTAGGCAATCGGCTCAGCAGTGTCGAGTGTCCGCATCCTCTCCCTGAGGTCGGTGCTTATGGCCGCAAATCCCCGCGCGTCGAGCCGGTCCACGCGGTAGGCAACGAACGGTGGCATCACGTCGAAGCCGGGATAGTAGAGAATGCCGTGATTGATCGGAAACAATAGGTCATCGATTGGCCCGTTGATCCCCCGTGGCGAATAGTGCTCTTCCCAGCCCCCTGTCGTCACGATGAGCATCGCCCTCTTGCCGACGAACCGACCTTCGCCAAAGCGATCCCCCCAATGTCGGTCGCTGTGTTCGCCGACACCATAGGCAAAGCCATAGGCGTAGACGCGATCGACCCATCCCTTGAGGATGGCCGGCATCGAGTACCACCACATTGGAAACTGGAGGATGAGCACATCGGCCCAATCAAGCTTGTCCTGCTCGGCCTGCACGTCTTCAGTGAGCGCGCCGGCTGCGAAGCCATGGCCGGACGCGGAAGCGACTTTCAGCCGCTGTTCGGCGGCAAGCAGGGGGAAATCGGCTCGATCGACCTCAGACTTCCAGCGCATTGCATAGAGGTCGGATACCCGCATCTCGTGGCCTTGGGCTTGCAGTTCGCCGATCGCCGCATCGCGCAAAGAGGCGGCGAGCGACTGCGGTTCGGGATGGGCAAAGACAAGAAGAACGTTCACGGGAAGACCCTCCGGCTGAAGATTTCGACCAGCAAGGTAGGCCAGCCCCGAATATTCCGATACATCAACGGAATGGATATGATATTGCCGAAATATGGATAGATCCGACATCACATTGGAGCGGATGCGCACCTTCGTCCGCGTCGCCGAGCGTGGGAACCTGTCGGCCGTTGCCCGCGAACTGGGAACCGGTCAATCGACGGTGACCCGGCATTTGCGCGAACTTGAGGACGCCGTCGGCGTGTCTCTGCTCAGCAGGACGACCCGTCGTGTCGTGCTGACCGAGGAAGGCAGTCGCTATTACGATCACTGCACCCATGTTCTCCGTCTGGTGGATCAGGCGGCCGACGGAATTCGCGACAAACACGACGCACTCTCCGGCACCGTTCGCCTGTCATGCACGGCGGCGCTCGGCGTGATGCACATCACGCGGCTCATTTTCGCCTTCCAGGCGAGCCATCCCGGCATTCAGGTCGACCTCAGTCTGACCGACGAGCGCATCGACCTCGTCAAGGAGGGCGTCGACGTTGCCCTTCGTCTGGGGCCGCTCGCGGACAGCTCGATGAAGCTGCACCATCTGGCGGAGAGCACGCGACTTCTGGTCGCCGCCCCCGGCTATCTCGGTGTGCACGGCAGGCCCAGCCAACCGGCGGACCTTGCCGTCCACAACGTCATCCGCATGTCGAACGTGGCCGGCAGCGAGACCATGACGTTCGTCGGGCCGGACGGCAACCGTCACACGGTTTCGGTCAAGGGCGACCTGAAAGTGGATCACGGCCTCGCCGCGCGCGAGGCATTCAGCAGCGGGCGCGGTATTGGCTCCACGCACCGCTGGCTGGTGGACGACTTGCTGGCGACCGGCGAACTGGAGGTGTTGCTGCCGGACCATTCTCTTCCCACCACCCCGCTCAACATGCTGATGGTGCCGGAACGCGCCAAGGTGGGACGCGTCCGTCTGATGGTCGACTACCTGGCCGAACAGATCAGGCGGTTGCCGGGAATGAGCTGAACGAACACGGTCCCGGCATGCGGAACAGGCAAGCCTGCATCCGGCCAGACGGTGCATTTGCACCCGGATACATACCTCGTCCTCGCCTCGCCCAACGGCGGTCTGTTTGCGGGAGAGATGTGTGCTCAGCTCGTGGCCGAGCCGGCAAGCACCTTCTTCTTCGCGGGCTGGACGGGACGCACGAAAACTCTGGTGATCGACGGCTGAGTTGAACGGAGTTTTTTGCCAAGGTCATGAACGGTGGCCTCGATCTCCTCGCTCGTCATTTCGTCATCGAAATCGAGCGAAATGCCGAGGAGTATGTCGGAGGGCCCCAGATGCATGCTGAGGATCTCTTCGATCCGCTGAATCCGGCGGTCGCCTTCGAGCACAGCACGCACCGAGGCCAGCACCTCCACCGAGGCGCTTTCGCCGGTCATGAGACTGAGCGTTTCCCGGGCAAGGAACACGGCAGTCAAGATCAGGATCCCGCCGATCGCCAACGAGGCGATGGCATCAAAGCGCGGCTCTTGCAGCACATGCGCCAAGGCGAGCCCGACGGCGGCCACCGACAGGCCGATAAGCGCCGCGGAATCCTCGCAGAATATGGAAAAAACGCTGGGATCCTTGCTCCCGCGGAGGGCCGCGAGCATTGTTCGGCCAGGTTGGCTGCGACGCAGCTCCCGCCAGGCCACCCGCAGCGACGTCGCCTCGATCGCGAAGCTGACACCGAGCACAAGATAATTGATCCAGGGATCCCGTATCGGCTCGGGATCGAGCAGGCGCTGCGCGCCCTCATAGATGGAAGCCGCTCCCCCGAGCGCGAAGATCATCAGGGCGACGATAAACGCCCAGAAATAGATCTCCATGCCGTGTCCGAACGGGTGCCGCTGGCTGGCCGGGCGAGCCGATCGACGAAGGCCGAGAAGCAGAAACCCCTGATTGCTGGTATCGACCAGCGAGTGGACCGCCTCGCTGAGCATGGCTCCGGAGCCCGTCCACCATGACGCCACGAACTTCGTCACGGCGATGGCGAGGTTACCGGCCAGTGCGGCGTAGATCACGATTTTGGAGTTGCCGGGGGTCAAGGTTCAAGCCGCCCGCGGCTGGGCTGTCGTCGTCGGGTACGATCCGCACCGAGTCTCGGCCGCTGTCCTAGACTGTCTGAATGGCCAAAGGGCGTGCCCAGCCGAAAGCTTCATTGGCTTCATCCGAAGATCCATAACGTCGAACCCGTCTCTAGAACGGCGTTTTTCCGAGAAGGTTCCCTGCCGTTTGCCATCCTATCGAGGAGCCTGTCTCTAGGCCCCGCCCCCGAGAGCTCGCGTCTTCCTTGAGGCCACCCCCTCCGCACGAGCAGCCCGACGCCGAACCTGCTATGAAGCCCGCTCCCTGCAATCCCCGCCGAGTCGTCGTGACCGTTCATCCCCTGCACATTCTGAAAACCGTTTATGGCTACGAGGCCTTTCGTGGACCTCAGGCCGAAATCGTCGACCATGTCGTGGGCGGAAACAACGCTTTCGTGCTCATGCCGACGGGCGGCGGCAAGTCGCTCTGCTATCAGATACCGGCGCTGGTCCGGCCCGGCATGGGCCTGATCGTCTCGCCGTTGATCGCTCTCATGGCCGATCAGGTGGCGGCGCTGCGGCAGGCAGGCGTCAAGGCCGCCGCGCTCAATTCCGATCTGCAGGGGGACGAGCGCCACGCCTTGTGGCGAGACATTTCGAGCGGCGGCCTGGACCTCCTCTACGTTGCCCCGGAAACGCTGCTGCGGCCCGATGTTCTGGATCTCTTGCACCGCACGCAACTGTCGCTGATCGCTATCGACGAAGCGCATTGCCTGTCGCAATGGGGGCATGATTTCCGCCCCTCCTATCGTCAACTCGACGCGCTCATCTCGGAGTTCCCCGGCATACCGCGCATGGCGCTGACGGCTACGGCCGATGCGCCGACCCGCGCGGAAATCCTGTCGCATCTCCAGATCGCCGAAAGCGACGCCTTCATTGCC
This sequence comes from Pleomorphomonas sp. T1.2MG-36, assembly GCF_950100655.1. Taxonomy (NCBI): domain Bacteria; kingdom Pseudomonadati; phylum Pseudomonadota; class Alphaproteobacteria; order Hyphomicrobiales; family Pleomorphomonadaceae; genus Pleomorphomonas; species Pleomorphomonas sp. T1.2MG-36. The sequence continues at coordinate 44,427 of NZ_CATNLY010000001.1, read as the reverse complement.
GGCTTCGACCGCCCCAACATTCGCTACGCCATTGCCGAGAAGGATAATCCCAGGGCTCAGCTGAAGCGCTTTCTGAAGGCGCACGCGGGCGAAAGCGGCATCGTCTACTGCCTGTCGAAGCGAAAGACGGAGGAGACGGCCGCCTGGCTTTGCGAGCAGGGCTATACCGCGTTGCCCTACCACGGCGGCATGGACAAGGCGGAGCGTCAGGCAAACCAGACTCGCTTTCAGCGCGAGGAGGCCGTCATCATGGTGGCCACCATCGCCTTCGGCATGGGCATCGACAAGCCCGATGTCCGCTTTGTCGCCCATCTCGACCTGCCGGGCAGCATCGAGGCCTACTATCAGGAGACGGGGCGCGCCGGCCGCGACGGTCTGCCCTCCGAAACACTGATGCTCTATGGCTCCGAGGACATCGTCCTGCGTCGCCGCTTCATCGAGGATTCCGACGCCCCAGAACATCGCAAGCGCATCGAGCGACAGAAGCTCGATGCGCTGCTGGGCCTGGCAGAAACGGCCGGATGCCGGCGGCAGGCGCTGCTATCCTATTTCGGCGACCACTCCGAGCCTTGCGGAAACTGCGACACCTGCGCGGAACCGCCAGATCTGTTCGACGGCACGATCGCGGCGCTGAAGGCACTGTCCTGCATCTACAAGACCGGCGAACGTTTCGGCCAAGCCTACATTGCCGAGGTGCTGCTGGGCGGCTCGGACGAACGCATTGCCCAGTTCGGGCATGATCGCATCTCGACCTACGGCATCGGCAAGGAGCACGACGATCGCACATGGCGCGCCATCCTGCGCCAGCTCATCGCGCTCCGTCTTGTCGATGTCGACCTGGACGGTCACGGTGGGCTGTCGATTTCGGAGGCGGGCCGCCTGTTCCTGCGCGAGAGGCCGCCCCTCATGCTGCGCGTGCCGACAAGGCCGAAGGCCACCAGGGCAAAGGATGCTCACAAGCCGGCGCCGACCATGCTGTCGGAGGCAGATCAGAGGCTGTTCCACGCGCTGCGCGAGAAGCGCACCGAAATCGCCCGCGCCCAGAACCTGCCGCCCTATGTGATCTTCCATGACAAGACGCTGATCGAACTGGCCGCCGCGCGTCCCGGCTCGCGGGCGCAGATGGCGAAGATCCCGGGCGTCGGTGAGGCCAAGCTGGATCGCTACGGAGAGGTCTTTCTCGCGGTGGTCGCCGAACACGAACTGTAGCTTCGGCCGTCGCGCTATGGCGGCATCAGCACGGTGCATCGGTTGCGCTGGACCGCTAATGATGCCAGCGACTTCGGCCCCGCTGATGAGCGGGCCTAGACGTTCACCTGGTACCATCGTTCGCAGTGGTGGACATCGAGGGTCTGAAGACGCCCGGGGCCAAGGTTCTCGAAGCGATGCGGCAGCCCGCGAGGTCCGAGGACGACATCTCCCGCTTCGGCGTCGATGACCTGATCCCCGACGTAGAAACGCGCCCGCCCTTCCAAGATGACGAAGACCTCGTCGTAAGGGTGGACATGCAGGACCGGCCCCTGACCTGGGCTATCGTTGCCATAGGCGAGTATGGTGACCCCGGCCCCAAGCGCTTGGCCGAGAACGTGGCCACCATGGGGGCCGTCGTCGCTCGCGTCGAACAGTCTCAGCTTCCTCGCGGCGCGGCCTCCCGCTGACACGGTGGCCGGGTCGAATGTCTCGAACTTCATCGGGCATCTCTTCCGTGCCAAGGACCGCCACCGGCATCGCGTGCGTTCGACGGCTTCAGTGAAGGGTCTGCGACACGATCTCGACGATCTCCGCCGTGTCGGGAAAATGGCCGCGGGTGCGCTTGGCAACGACCCCATCGTTGACCCGCACTTCGAAGATCCCGCCGCCACCGGGATGAAGCTCGGCATCCAGTCCCAGCGCCTGCTTGAGTGCAGTTGCCGCCTCTCGCGCCCGCTTCTCGTAGCCGCACGGCCGGCAATAGGTGATTTCGACCTTGGTCATTTCGACGCTCCTCTCATCGGAGTTGATTGCGGTTACTCGGCGGCTCTCGAAACGGCGTTTTCCTCGATCCAGTCTGCAATCGTCCGGCCGATGGTGTCCGGGTGGTCCTCCTGCAGGTAATGGGCGCCAGAGCCGAGCTGCACGAGCCGGCAACTCTTCAGTTTGGCCGCGAAACTCTCCGCATATGCGGGCGACACCAGCGCCCCCGGATCTCCCACGAAGAGCAGCTTCGGATAGCTTGCCGAGACCAGTTGCTCGTGCGCATGCCTGAGCATGGCATCGACGTCTTTCGGCTGGCCGCTGATCGGCAACTCGTTGGGAAGACGCCAGATCGGTACCCGGTCACGCGCAAGAGCAAAGGGCGCGCGATAGGCGTCCATCTCCGCGTCGCTCATTTTGCGCTTAACCGAACCGGGCAGGACGCGCTCTATGAACACGTTCTCTTCGATAATGGCGCGCTCACCAGCGCCCGCCGTCCGGAACATTCTGAACGCATCGCGCACAGCTTCGGACTGGTGGAAATCGTCCCAGCCGTCAAACGGCCTAATGAACTCCATAAAAGCGAGCCCTCGGACCAGTTCCGGACGGCGCGCCGCCAGAACGAAAGCCAGCGCCGTCCCCCAGTCCTGAGCGACGAGATAGGCAGACTTGATCCCGACAGCCTCGATGAAGGCTTCGAGATAACGGACATGATCGGCAAAGCGATATTCGATGTCGGGCTTTCCGGACTGGCCAAACCCGATCAGATCCGGCGCAATGCACCGAGTGAGCGGCGCCACATGCGGCATGATGTTTCGCCAGATGTAGGACGAGGTGGGATTGCCGTGTAGGAACAGCGCCACGGTGTCCGCACCGTGCCCGACTTCGCGGTAGGAAATGAAAGAGTCCAGCACAGGCAGCCGCTTCAGGTGGAGATTGTCGTCCATCAGTTCACCTCCTTAAAGACTGTTGCGAAAGCGATTTTCTTGAAGCGTTCCAAGGCGTCACGGCGGCGCTCCACCTTCATCCGGAGGATGGCGCCCTCCCATGACGACAAGAGAAAGTCGGCGAGATCGGCCGGATCGAAGGTCGTCTCGATTTCTCCGAGGGACTGTCCCTCGGCTATGCAAGCGGCGAACTGATCGCGCCACTCGACGAATATCCGCTCCAACCGAAGCCGGACGGCCTCGTTGAGCTGAGTTGCTTCGGCACTAAAGTCGCCAATCAGGCAGCCGCGCCGCAGTCCGTCCTGCTCCAAAATGTCCGTGATGATGTCGAGATAGCGGATCAATCTGGCCCTTGGAGACAGAGTGCCACTCTCGAAAGCTTGGGCGACCAATGTCTTGACGTGATCGAAGTAGGCATCGAGCACGGCAATACTGAACGCCTCCTTGGTCGGGAAATGGTTGGTGAATGAGCCTTGCGGAGCCCCGGCTTCAGCGACGATGTCGCGAACGCTGGCGGCGGAGTAGCCCTTCACGAGCATCACGCGAAGCCCGGCGGAAATGATGTCGTCACGGAGAGATTGTCTAGCCATGACGAGATTAATACGTACGTCCGTATTGAATGTCAAGACGGTTCATTGCGCGCCGAAACCGGCGGGAAACCTTCACTCTATGCAAGGAGATGGGTGAGGCGGCGGGACGTGGCGAAGGCGTTCAGGCCTACGCCACGGGAGCACCCGGTTGCCACGCGGACCGGAGTCCTGGGCTTCGATGGTCGCGACCAACTGCTTGACGGGGAGATAACGGCTCAGGCTGACAAGGCCCGGGGTGAGCGATTGCCCCCATGACGTGCCGACAGGCTTCCTTCAGATGCACGCGTGTACCGGAGCCGCTTAGGAGCTTGGCGAAACCAGATATGTTCCGAAGCCCTGAACGACCAATCCGTCGGAGAAAACCAGAACCTCGCTCGCCTCGCGCCCATCCTGATTTCGATAGGCGATCGTCACGCAGTCGATGCCCTCGTAAGTGCCCACCAGCGTGAAGTGGAGGTTGGGGATAAGGCGCAGGCCCTCGCTCCAATAGGAGCGGAGCGCTGCCTTGCCGACAATGACGCCATCGGAACCAGGAACGATCTTTCGCGCCGCTGGAGACTTGAAGACGACCGAATCGTCAAAGCCACCGAGCAGTCGGTCGAGATCATGCGCATTCCAGGCAGCGCACCACTCAATGGAATAGGCCTGAAAATCAATCATTTCGCGTGACCTCGGAGTTCCGCTTGGCAGCGAGCGATCGGCATGGACGACGCCCCGGATTCGGGACAGATGTCCGAAGCTACACCGACATCCCGTTTTAGCCGACCTCCGGCAACAGAATGATCTTTCCACTCGACCGTCGGCTCTCGATGAGGCGATGCGCGTCTGCCGCTTCATGCAAGGGAAAATGGTGGCCGACATGCGGCCGCAGCACGCCTTGGGTCACGTAGCTGAACAGCGTATCGAGATCATCCCGCAGATACCGGGCAGCATCCTTGTGGCCCAAGAGCGGCACCAAGGAGTAACCAATCAGCGATTTGCCGGACATGACGAAGGACGGCATGTCTTCCTTCGAAAGCGCGGCGTACTCGCCGCTGGCTCCTCCATAAGCGACGAAGTGGCCGCCGATCGACAAGTTCGACAAGCCCAGCCGACTGACGGCGCCGCCAATTGCGTCGAAGATCACATCGGGCGGAGCGCCATCGGTGAGCGCCAGGAGATCGCCGACCCAATCTCCTTGCGTCGACACCACCGAATGAACACCAATCGCGTTGGGCAGCTCCGCTTTCCTGGCATCCCCCACGGATCCAATCAGTCGGCCAGGAGACCGCATCGCCACGAGCTGGGCCAGGAGGTGCCCGACGCCGCCAGCCGCCGAGTGAACGAGCACGGTTCGCCCTTCGATGGGCACAAGCTTTGAGAGCTCAAGGGCAACGATCCCGGACAGACCGAGCGCCACCGCCTGATCGAAAGTGATATCGTCGGGAAGGAGGAAGATGCCGTTCGCCGGAAGAGCGATATGCGTTGCGTAAGCCCCCGTGATGCGTCCAACAGCGAACGGTGCGGCAAAGGCTCTTTTGCCCAGGATGGCCGGATCGACGCCGCTGCCCAGCGCGACGACCGTCCCGGCCGCTTCGGAGCCGATTATCAGGTTGTCCGTCATCGGGACGCCCGCGCCCCCTGATCGGATCATGGTGTCGGCAAAGTTGACGCCCACGGACGCAACCTTCAAAAGCACCTCGCCTTCGCCTGGGGCAGGTGTCGGCAGCTCGCGCAAAATCAGGTGTTCAGGGCCACCAAATTGATCGATGATGACGGCTTTCAAGCGAGATCTCCTGGGTTGAAGAGCTCAACTTGATTGAACCAATCCATTCGGCGGTTCCACCGACTTTGCGGTGGGCTACACACCATGGGGTCAGTGAATGAACCGGCTTTCTTCCCTGCCGATCGAAAGAGCCCTGCAGATCATAGGCGGCCGCTGGAAGCTGTTCATCGTCTTTCATCTGCTGGCTGGCGCCCAACGGCCCGGCCGGCTCGAACGACTTATCCCTGGCATTTCGCAGAAGATGCTCTTGCAGCAGCTGAAGGAACTCGAGGAGCATGGCCTCGTCAGCAAGACGATCTACGCGGAAACTCCTGTGCGCGTAGAATACGAGCTCACGCAGCTCGGCAAAACACTCGCTCCGGTGATCGAGATGCTTCATCAGTGGGGAATCGAGCAGAGCCGCGCCACCGGCGACATTGAAACATTGAAGCTTTGCCATCCGCAACCACAGATCGACTGAGCTTACTTTTCATCCGCCAATGCCGGCTGCCGGCGCGACACGATCTTTCGCTTAACGATCGCCGAACTCGTCTCGGCCTTCTCGCCAATCGTCTCGAGCAACTCGTCCAGATGCTCGATGGAACGGCACAGAATGCGCGCGACGAAGCCATCGTCGTCGGTCACCTTGTCGCACTCCGCGACTTGAGGCATGTCTTGCAACAGCGCCTCGACGACATGCAGCTTTCCCGGCAGCGGGCGGATGCGGACTATCGCTTCGATGTGGTAGCCGAGCGCTTTCGTATCCAAGAGCGCGGTGAAGGCTTCGATTACGCCCGCCTCTTGCAGCTTTCGCAGTCGCTCCGCCGTCGCCGGCGCAGACAGGCGAACCTTGCTCGCAAGGTCCTTTGTCGAAATGCGCGCATTCTCCTGCAACGCGGCGAGTAAGGTGCGGTCAACGGCATCCATTTCGATTCAACTGTCCCTTGGCTCACTGAGCTTGGTTATATAGGAAAGCAGAACGCATTTCCTTTCTTTACATATGTCCCGAACGATGGGCGCCTTTTAGGCTGCGTGCTCCTCAGATGGAGCACCAAATGGATCTGCAAACTCAGGGCAAAATGGAGATGATCGTCGCGATGGCCCTTTCGGGCACGATCGGCATCTTCGCCTATTTCTCCGGTCTGTCCGAGTTCGCCATCGTTCTCTGGCGATGCATGATGGGTAGCGCGGTTCTTCTCCTGGTCTGCTGGCGCCGCGGATACTTGTCATCCCGGCACCTCAGCCGCCGATCGGTCGTACTTGCCCTTTTGGGTGGCGCGGCCCTGCTCGCCAACTGGCTGTTCCTGTTTGCCGCCTACCGACGAGCAAGCATCTCGATCTCCGGGCTCGTTTACAATCTACAGCCCTTCATCCTGGCTGGCCTCAGCGCCTGGATCCTGCACGAGCGCACTCGACGCGATCACATCGTGTGGGCGTGCGTCGGTCTGGCAGGGCTCGCGATCGTGGCGTTCGCGGGGCTCGATGAAGGCGTCGACAACGAGTTTCTGATTGGGCTGGGCTGCGCGGTTTGCGCCGCGTTCTTCTACGCCCTGGCCGCGCTGTCTGCGAAACTGCTGAGAGGAATGCCGCCCCATCTCGTCGCACTGATACAGTTCGCCGCCGGCTCGGTCGTTCTGCTTCCACTGATCGGGAGCAGTCTTCCATCCACCGATGTGGCATCCATCACGAGCATCGCCACGCTGGGCGTCGTCCACACCGGCTTCATGTACATCCTGCTTTACGGTGCATTTCAGAAACTCAACCCGGGGACGGCAGCCGCGCTGGCCTTCATCAATCCCGTGGTCACCATCCTTTCCGAAGCGCTGATCCTGCACAGATCTTTCTCTACGCTGCAGTACTTCGGCGGCGCGATCATTCTGCTCGCCGTCCTCGGCGCCACCGCTTTCCGGCGAGAAGACGCTTGAGAAAGCCGTCGCACACGCTGTGGTGACCGAAGCGAGGAACTAGGTCGCAGCATAAGCCCAGCATTTCCGGTATCAGCTCCAGGTGCGCCATGGAGATGGCGCTCCTGGTTCCGCGCCAGCGAGGTCTGCTAAGCGAGAGTGCGCAATCGAAGGTCTGGCGATCCGCCAGCGTGTTTCACAACCTGAACAACCCCAAGCCTTCGACGACCAGCTCCTTGGTCTTGTTCGTGATCTCGGTCGCCTTTGCCGTGCCCGCCCTCAGCACATCCATCACGGTGTCAGGGTCACGGGCCAGTTCGGCTCGACGCTCGCGGATCGGCGCGATCGTCTCTTCCAGAATGCCTGCCAAGCGGCGCTTCAGAACCATGTCGCCCAAGCCGCCACGGCGATACTGGGACTTGAGCTCCGCCACGGCCTCCTCGTCCGGATCAAAGGCATCGAGATAAACGAACACGATGTTCCCCTCGACCTGCCCCGGGTCGGATGCTCGGAGGTGGTCCGGGTCCGTATACATCCGCTGCACGGCCGCCTGGACGTCTGACGGACTGGCCGAGAGCGGGATCGCATTCCCCTGCGACTTGCTCATCTTTGACTTTCCGTCCACGCCGGGGAGACGGCCGGTTTTGGGAACAAGGGCTTGCGCTTCCAGAAGAAGTTCGCGACCGACCTGCCGGTTCAACCTGCGGACCAGCTCGTTCGTCTGCTCGATGATCGGCAGCTGATCCTCCCCCACCGGGACGAGCGTCGCTTGAAAGCCCGTGATGTCCGCCGCCTGCGCCGCCGGGTAGCAGAGAAAGCCTGCCGGGATGTTCCGCCCAAAGCCGCGCATCTGGATCTCATCCTTGATCGTGGGGTTGCGTTCCAGACGGGCGACCGACACGAAGTTCAGATACAGCATCGTGAGTTCTGCAAGTGCCGGGAGCGCCGATTGCACGCAGATCGTGGTCAGCTCCGGATCGATGCCGACGGCAAGGTAGTCGAGAGCCACCTCCAGGACATTCTGGCGGACCTTGCCCGGATCGTCCGCATTGTCCGTCAGCGCCTGCGCATCCGCGAGCAGCACGTATTGCCGGTGGCTTTTCTGCAGAGCGACGCGATTTCTCAGTGAGCCAACAAAGTGGCCAAGGTGCAGTGGACCCGTGGTGCGGTCGCCGGTGAGAATGACCGGTACGGCATTGATTTCCGATGACATGCGATTTCTCCAACTTGGGGAGCCGCTGCATCAGATCGGGAAACCGGGATAATGACCGCACCGCTCTTCAGCAGCGGCAAAGGTCATGATTGATGACAGGCCGCGCTCTATCGAGCGCGCCACCAAAACTGTGTGCCAAGGATCGGGCCGTTCATCATGGCCGACCTATAGCTGAAACGACAAACGACGAAAAGTGCCTCCTCATCCGCGATGAGCCTCGCCCAGCGCTGAGACGCCGTCCCTGTCACCGCTATAGCGGCATCACCATGGCGCACCGCAGCTCCACCGGAATGCCGGCTTTGCCCTCGTTCTCGAGAACCTTGAGAAGTCGCGGGGGAATTGCCTCTTCCGCTAGGGTATGGAAGCCAAGACGTTGGTAGTAGGGCTCGTTCCACGGCACGTCGCGAAACGTCGTCAGCGTCAGGGCTTTTGCCCCGCTCTCGCGCGCAATCCGGCCTGCCTCCGCGATCAACATTCGCCCGATGCCCTGCCCCTGCCAGTCGAGATGCACCGCGATCTGCCAGATGTGAAGGCCGTCAGGCGTCATCTCCCCGTTCAGAAAGCCGACGGCCCCGCGCTCCCGATCCTCGGCGACCAGAGCGACGCCCTGAGACATCAAGGTCAGGTGTTGATCGGGAGACTGTACATCGTCGTCGGCAATCCACTCCAGTCCAGCCCATCCACGAAAGATCGCGCCGGAACTCCGTTCAATGTCCGGAAGGTCATCCGCGTCCCGCTCGGACGCCGCTCGGATGGTGATCATGTCGGCGCGCCCCTTCTCAGCCTGGGTGCAGGCCAGGCGCTTCCTGGCCCGTGCTCGCAACATATTCGGTGTAGCCCCCGCCGAACTGATGGATGCCCTCGGACGTCAACTCGAGCACGCGGTTGGAGAGGGCCGCCAGGAAGTGGCGGTCATGCGATACGAACAGCATGGTGCCCTCGAATGTCGAGAGGGCCGCAACCAGCATTTCCTTCGTCGCCATGTCCAGATGGTTGGTCGGTTCGTCGAGCACCAGGAAGTTCGGCGGGTCGTACAGCATCTTGGCCATGACCAGCCGCGCCTTTTCACCGCCGGAGAGCACGCGGCAGGGTTTCTCGACGTCGTCACCGGAGAAGCCGAAGCAGCCGGCAAGGGTGCGGAGGGCCCCTTGTCCCGCCTGCGGGAAGGAACCGTCCAGCGAGTCGAAAACCGTCTCGTCACCGTCCAGCAAATCCATGGAATGCTGGGCAAAATAGCCCATCTTGACGCTGCTGCCGATGGTCACCGTGCCCTGGTCCGGTTCGGTGGCGCCGGCCACCAATTTCAGCAGCGTCGATTTCCCGGCGCCATTGGCACCGAGGACGCACCAGCGCTCCTTGCGCCGCAGCTGAAAGTCAAACCCCTCGTAGATCGGCTTGCCACCGTAGCCCTTATGCACGTTCTTGAAGCTCGCCACATCCTCGCCCGAGCGTGGCGGGGTGCGGAAGTCGAACTGAATGGACTGGCGCCGTCGGGGCGGCTCCACCCGCTCGATCTTGTCCAGCTTCTTCACACGGCTCTGGACCTGCGCCGCGTGCGAGGCACGTGCCTTGAAGCGCTCGATGAACTTGATCTCCTTGGCGAGCATCGCCTGCTGGCGTTCGAACTGCGCCTCGCGCTGCTTCTCGCCAAGCGCCCGCTGCTGTTCGTAGAAATCGAAGTTGCCCGAATAGGTCGTGAGCGAGCCACCATCGATCTCCACCACCTTGCCAACGATGCGGTTCATGAAGGCGCGGTCATGCGAGGTCATCAGCAAGGCGCCGTCGTAGGCCTTGAGGAAACTCTCCAGCCAGATCAGGCTTTCAAGATCGAGATGGTTGCTGGGCTCGTCCAGCAGCATGCCGTCGGGCCGCATCAGCAGGATGCGGGCAAGCGCCACGCGCATCTTCCAGCCTCCGGACAGGAGACCCACATCACCGTCCATGCGCTCCTGGCTGAAGCTCAGGCCGGCAAGCACCTCGCGCGCCCGGGCCTCCAGCGCATAGCCGTCCAGTTCCTCGAAACGCCCCTGCACCTCGCCATAGCGCTCGATAACGGCGTCCAGGTCGTCGGCCTGATCCGGGTCGACCATGGCGGCCTCCAACTTGGCCATTTCGGCGGCGAGCGCGCTCACCGGCCCGACGCCATCCATCACCGTCGCAACAGCACTCTGGCCCGACATCTCTCCGACATCCTGGCTGAAATAGCCGATCGTCATGCCGGTATCGATCGCCACCTGGCCATCGTCGGGTCGATCATCACCGACGATCATCCGGAACAGCGTCGTCTTGCCGGCGCCATTCGGCCCGACAAGTCCGACCTTCTCTCCTTTTAGGATGCTCATCGACGCATCGATGAACAAGATCTGATGGCCGTTCTGCTTGCTGATGCTATCGAGACGAATCATGGAGCCCGTGTTGGCTGGAAAACGAAACGGAGGCGCGAGTGAGTGCCGTGGTAGCTGCGCAATAAGGCAAACCGTCGGACATGTCGATGGCTCCCATCAGTGTTCGTGAAAAGAGGAAAGCCCAAAGCCAGATCATCGCGCACTTCCCGGGCGGATACCCAAGACGAGCACGCCCACCCATAGTGTCAGACACCGTAGTACAAATATATCGCGTAGCATGACGCCAGACCCACGATGACGTTCATCGGTAGCCCAATCTTGACGAAGTCGCTGAAACGGTAGTTGCCAGCGCCGTATACGAGCGTGTTGGTTTGATAGCCGATAGGCGTTGCAAAGCTGGCACTTGCGCCGAACATGATCGCAACGACCAGCGCCCGCGGTTCGATACCCAGTTGCTGGGCGAGACCGATGGCGATGGGCGTGAGAATAACGGCAACGGCGTTGTTGGTTATGAACTCGGTGAGGGTAGAGGACAGCCCATAGACGAGGAGCAGGACGAAGAACGGCGAGACTTCAGACATGACGGGCAGGACCGCATTCACGATGAGTGTCACCGCGCCTGTCTCTTCCAGCCCCTTGCCGACGACAAGCATCGAGAAGATGAGAATCAAGATGCCGCCGTCTATTGATCCCCACGCCTCATCCGCATCGATGCAGCGCAGGATGAGGATGGTCGGCACGGCGATCATCGCCAGAATGCCGATATCCATGACGTCGAATGCCGCAAGTACCACAACGAGACCCAGCGCCAGAAGTGCCAGCGGAGCCTTGGTGGGGCGGAAGGCACGTGCCGTGGAGCGCGTGACGGACACCAGCTCACTCTGGTGCGAGAGTTCGTCGAGCGCCTCGGTTGTGCCTTCGATCAGAAGCTTGTCTGCCGGGCGCAATCTCACATTGCTGAGGTCAGGACCAGGTACGTGCCGGTTCCGGTGGGCGCCCATGACGCGCACGCCAAAGCGTCGGCCCAGGGAAAGGCTGGACAGAAGCGTTCCGTGGCTCAATCGGCCAGGCGCGACGACGGCTTCAACAACAATTCTCTCACCACTGCCCGTGGCGGCTCGTCGTTGGCCCACGCGCACCCCTTCGCGATCATTCAGCGTCAGAAGTACGGCTGACTTGGCGAGGACAATTAACCCATCCCCCTTCTTCAGGGCGATGTTCTGAAAATCTTTGCGGATTACCTTGCCTTCAGTCCGAACACCGACGATACGCAGGCCGGTTTGCTTGAAGTCGGCGATTTCGCCGATCGGTTTGTCGGTAAAGGGACCATCGGCAAGCACCGTCAGTTCGGACAGAAACTCAGCCTCGTCCCGGCTATCGAGATCGCCGGTGTCTTCGCGTCGGTCGGGCAAAAGGAGTTTACCGAGCCCGAGCATGGTCAGAATTCCGGTGAGAGCGGTAGCCAGACCAACCGGTGTGATCTCGAAGAGCGAAAACGGTTCAAGGCCGTGCGTGCGCGCAACGCCATCGACGAGAAGGTTGGTGGACGTGCCGATCAACGTCAGGGTACCGCCGAGAATGGCAGCATAGGAGATTGGAATCAGAAGCCGCGTCGCAGCCAAATCCAGCGCGGCGGCCAGCCGAATGGCGATCGGGATCAGCACCAGAACAACAGGCGTGTTGTTCATGAATGCAGAGGCCCCAAGCGTGGTCAGCAGGAAAACCGCGAGCGCCAGCTTTGGACGTCTCCTAGAACGGTCAAGCACGACGCCGGCGACTCTTTCCAGAACACCGGTGCGCACCAATGCTCCTGTAAGGACAAACATGGCGCCGATCGTCAAAGGCGCCGAATTGGAATAGACCGCCATCGCTTTTTCGGGCGGGACGAAACCAAGCACGATGAATATGGCAGCTCCGCCAGCCGCGGTAACATCAGCTGGGTACTTCTCCCAGACAAACATCGCGAAGAGCGCGATGACCAGTCCAAGCGCGACTTCGGCCCGATAGCCCGCAAGAAGCTCCACCATCACTTCGCCATACCCCCAAATGCTCACGTGCTAAACGCCAGACCAAAGGTTTGGGTTCACATGACAGGAAAATGCCGAAGTCGATGGACGTCGCTAGGCCGGACTCAGACCGGCCTAGCGCCGGATTTGCTCGATAAGTAGCGTCGGTCAGCGGGAGGCGACGGATGGACGAGAGCAGGAGTTAGGCGACCGGAGTCGCCACTGAGCCCCCGTGGCCGTTTCCCCCTTATTCCCACTCGATGATTAACCGGAGCGGTAAGTATTTGAAGTTTCGATAAGTGTAAAACGGAGAAACAGGCGATTACCGTCAGATATACCGTCAGAATCGCACGCAATTGATTTTCCACAATAAATGTGGCGCGGTGCGTGACATCAATCTCTTCGTTCGCATTATATACGAAGTGCGGGAGAATTAGCTAGAGCCAATCGCAAAAGCTCGCGATTGACTGCGATAGATAACGATGCCGTGTGCGCGTTCCTCGCTGCGCTGCAGGCTACGCATTCGATGCCCTCCAGCCCTCACCGGGCTTCCAACGCTCATTACCGTCAGCGGGCTCAATCAGGGGAAGCAGAAATCCGGCGAGGTCGGACACCACGGCAGCCAGCTCCGTCGGCGCCGCGGCCATTCGCTCTCGCCCCAGGAAGGCCTTCCACTGCCGCCCCCAAGCATCGGCGTAAGCGTCACTCAGACCGATCGGCTTCTCGGTTGGAAGCATGGTCTCGCGTCGCGCAAGGGTCTGGCGAACGGCCTCTGCAAGCGATGCCCGATCAAATTCGAACGTCTGCGCGATCAGCCAGAGATCGTAGAAATCCTTCAGCCGGCTGTTCGCGATGCCGAGTTGGACGAGTGCCTGGAATTTCTTGGTCAGCACGGTCGTCACCGGATAGGCGCGAAGGCGGGGCGCCGGCGCGTCGAGTAGCTCCAACGGCTATCGGTGATCGCTATTGATCCGTCCCGCCCCACTCGCGGCGCACACGCCCCCGCACCGCCCGAAGCCGATCGCCGACGTAAGCGCTGTCGATTCCTTCTGGGTAAGCCAAATCATCACATCGATAGCTATTGACGGTACGACCGTGAACGATGTACACAGCCTTTGTGAATGATATTCACAGGTGGATTCGTGACCAAGAACACTGACGATCTTGTCGGAATTAATGAAGTCGCACTCATGGCGGGGGTCTCCAAGCAAGCAGTCGCCAACTGGCGAGTGCGCGTCTCAGATTTCCCTCTACCGGTGACAGAGCTAGCGTCTGGACCGATCTTCCGGCGCTCTCAGATTCGCTCCTGGCTGCTGCGAAATAAACGTAAAGGAAAGCCAATGACGCACGTGTTTTCGACAATCAATCTGAAGGGAGGCGTGGCCAAAACGACCACGACAGTGGCCCTGGCGGAAACCTTCTCAGCGAACATGCGTAAACGCGTCCTAGTAATAGACCTAGATCCTCAGACCAACGCCACGCTTATGCTGATTGGTGAAGATAAGTGGTTCGAGCTGAACGGCAAGGAGCGAACACTCGCCCGCCTATTTAAGGACGCCATGGACCCTGACAATCGAAAGTTCGACCTCGACAAAACTCTTCAGAAGAGTGTGTCGGACGTCGGCGCGGCGAAGACGGTGGACCTACTTCCCTCCAGCCTCGACCTCATCGATGTGCAGGACAAGCTGGCATCGGCGCCAGTTGGAAAGTTCTATGCGGCCAACCCGATCGAGCTCCTCTGGAGAGCTGTTAAGACACGTATCGACGACTACGACATTGTGATGGTGGACTGCCCGCCGAACCTGGGGATTATCACTCTCAACGGGCTCCGCATCTCTGACGGATACATCATCCCGACCATTCCAGATCACCTCTCTACCTACGGCATTCCGCAGATCGTCACTCGGATTAAGGACTTCTCGGAGGCAATTTCAGAAACGATCGAGCCGTTCGGCATCGTCGCCACAAAGTATCAGGCGAATTCGACGGTCCACAACAACGTGCTGAAACAACTTCGCGACGATGAGAAAATCCCTGTGGTGATGGACACGATTATCCGTCAGGCCAATCAGGTGGCCGCAGCCGCGGAATTTCAGACGTACCCGCGCACACTTAAGCAGAAATACGGCAGCGAATTGGCTATTCAGTATGATGAGCTCGCCCACGAAATATGGGATCAGCTGGAGGGCGGACTGTGAATATGAAAAAAGTACTGAACACTCTCTTCAAGGAAATCGTCCAAGAGACAGACACCAACCCTGCATTCCGTGCCCGCGTTGAAGCAGCATTGGGTCTCGACGACAAGAAGAAGCCAGAAGCGAAGGCTCACGATGCTAGCTCGCCGCACCCCAAGCGGCCGAGCAACCGCCGTCCACCGGCCGTCCTCGATCCTGTGCATCTGGCTAGGCAAGGTGAGGACCTACTCCGATCCGAACTCGCAAAGCTTGACATCGAGCAGTTACGCGACGTCGTCGCTGACTACGGTATGGACACAGGCAAGCTAGTTCTGAAATGGCGCGATTCCGAGCGCATCATCGAACGGATCATCGAAGTGGCGCGGGGCCGCGCTCAGAAGGGTAGCGCCTTCCGGGATCAAGGCCCAGGCGACGGAACAGCTGATCCAGCCGACCTCGACGATGGATCGCAAACAAAGACCTGAACCGGCTCGGAAAGTACGGACAAGAAGACAGTGGGGACAGTCATGCCCGTCATTTACATCACGCCTTTGGGCATCTATCGCGGGAGCCCGTAGCCCATGTTTATTGAACGGCTTACTCTGGCAAATTTTCGCTGCTTCGGCCCCGAGGCGACGACGATCGAACTGACCTCCGGCCTCACCACGTTTGTTGGCGTCAACGGCGCAGGCAAGACTGCGGTTATGCAAGCACTTCAACGCCTGTTTGGCATCACGGGCGATCACCGCCGGTTACGGCGCCATGATTTCCACGTGCCGGCAACGGAGTTGCTCGCACCGCTTCAACGGACATTCGTTCTGGAGGCAATTCTTGCCTTTCCCGAACTGGATCCCGGCGGTCTCCACGCGGGAGCCATTCCTGAGTTCTTCCAACAGATGGCGGCCGACGAGGCCGGCCGTCTGAAATGCCGGTTGCGCCTGGAGGCCACTTGGACGGACGATGGTTCGCTCGAAGGAACGATCGAGCAGAAATACTGGGCTGTTCGCGCATTCGGTCATTTCGTGGAAGCCGACTGCATCGAGCTGAAGGCGATCGATCGCGCTCGGATTCAGATGATTTATGTGCCCGCATCGCGCGATGGCGCATCCCAGGTGACGGCCTTTCTGCGCGGCCGCCTCTGGCGGGCCATCAACTGGTCGCAGGGCGTTCGGGGCACATTCTCCGAAGCGGGCGCCACACTCAACGGCGCCTTTTCCGCTGAAGCCGCTGTCGATATTGTGGCCACTGCGGTGCGGCGACGCTGGCAAGAGGTCCATACTGCCGGCACCGACACGACACCGCTTTTTCGCCCAGTCGATCTGCGCTTTCAGGAGTTCATCCGCAAGGTCGAGGTGGTCTTTTACCCCGACGAGGCAGGCCGCGAGCGGGCGCTCGACGACCTCAGCGACGGGCAACGCTCCCTTTTCCATTTGGCGATGACAGCCGCCACACTGGACGTGGAAGGCAGCATCGCCGCCGATCCGGTCGCCGCGGGATTCCAACCTGGCGGCGTTCCTCTGCCTGCTTTAACACTCATTGCCATAGAGGAGCCGGAGAACAATCTCGCGCCGTTCTATCTCTCGCGGATTGTGCGGCAGATCGAGGATTTGACGAAGGGAACCCGAGCGCAGGCCGTCGTCTCCAGCCATTCTGCGAGCATTCTTGCACGGGTGGATCCGTCGCAAGTCAGGCATTTCCGCCTCAACCCAGCGGATCGAACAGCGCGTGTCCGCGCCATCCGACTTCCCGTCGGCCAAGAAGAAGCGTCGAAATTCGTGAGGGAAGCGGTTCGCACCTATCCCGAGCTATATTTTGCTCGCTTCGCCGTGCTTGGCGAGGGAGCTTCAGAAGAAGTGGTCCTGCCGCGCCTTGCGGAGGCCATGGGCCTCGACATCGACCGCTCATTCGTCGCGGTCGTTCCCCTCGGCGGTCGCCACGTCAATCACCTCTGGCGGCTCCTCACTGATCTCGATATCCCCTACGCGACGCTTCTCGATCTCGACTGGGGCCGCGATGGCGGCGGCTGGGGTCGTATCAAGACCACGTGCACGCAGCTTCTTGAGATTGGCGTCCCGCCGCAAGCGATCTTCGGCCAGCACCTTAACGACGCGGGACCAGCGGCGAACCTTGCCGCGTTCGACACGCTGCTAGCCGAGAACACTGCCGACATGACGACTTGGATCAACTGGCTGCGCCAATTCCATGTCTTCTTCAGTGCGCCGCTCGATCTGGATTATTCAATGTTGCGCGCCTTTCCAGCGGCATACCAGTTGGCCGAGCCGGGGCGGCAGGGACCGTCGCCGCTGGGTGATCCTCGCACCGCGGTGCTCGGTGAATCCGGTCGTGGCAATCTCTATGCGGCAGACCAGGATCAGTTGTTGCGCTGGTATCGCTACCTGTTCCTCGGTCGAGGGAAGCCCAGCACTCATGTTCGCGTCCTAAGCGGACAGACACCTCAGGCTCTTGCCGCCGGTGCCCCCGAGGAGTTGCGGGCGCTTCTAACCTCGATTGCAGCCCGTCTAGCACCGGGCCGACAGCCGGTGGCCTGATCATGCCGCTCATCCACCCACAAGACTGGCGACCACGAGGGATTGAGGATCTCGAACCTGATGCTTGGCGCGCCCTGCGCCATGACGGCTCGACCTGCGTTGTCGCTGGCCCCGGCGCGGGAAAGACCGAATTTCTGGCGCAGCGTGCGGCGTACCTTCTCGAGACAGGGCTATGCCCAGCGCCCTATCGCGTTCTGGCGATCTCCTTCAAAGGCGATGCCGCCGACAACCTTGCCGCCCGTGTGCGAAAGCGCTGTCCACCCGAACTGGCGCACCGCTTCACATCGCTCACCTTCGACGCTTTCACGAAAAGCCTGGTTGATCGATTCCAGAGCGCTATACCTGCCGATTGGCGGCCAACCCGACCCTATGAGATCGCGTTTCCCGCATACCGGCAGACTGCAGGCTTCCTCGACCTCTCCCGCATCGCGGCTCCGGCGCAATGGCAGGCCGAAATCGCTGGCCTTAGCGCGAGCAATTTCGAGTCTCACTATGTTGGTGCCTACCGCCTGCCGATAGTGCGCCCGGCACCGCAGGCCGGCATTGAGTTCACCGTTCACCGTTGGTGGGAAGGTCAGCTCGGAGCCCACCCCCAATCGGCCCTGAGCTTTGTCAGCATCAATCGGCTCGCGGAGCTCCTGTTGCGGGCGAGTCCAGACATTCGCCGTGCGCTTCAGGTGACTTATCCCTTCGTGTTCGTCGATGAATTTCAGGATACGACCTACGCGCAGTACGATTTCCTGCTCTCGGCGTTCAGCGGCGCCAATATCGCCATCACGGCCGTTGGTGACGACAAACAGCGCATCATGACTTGGGCCGGCGCACGGGTCGACGCCTTCGACCGCATTGCCGCAGATTTTGTGGCCGTTCGGATCCCACTCCTGTTCAATTTCCGATCCTCACCAGATCTCGTTCGAATTCAGCATGTCGTGGCGAGAGCGCTTGATCCGAACACGGTGGCAACGGTGGCCCAAGCTGTGCGGCAAGTGGACGGCGATGTCGCCCAAGTCTGGAACAGCCCGACCAAGGCACGTGAAGCCGAGCACCTTGCGCGATGGCTGGCGAACGACATGGCGACCAGAGGTCGCGCGCCTCGCGACTACGCCATTTTGGTCAAGCAGAAGTCCGACGACTTCGAAGCCGATCTTGCGGCGCCACTGGCGCAGCAAGGTTTGCGGCTGCGAAACGAGAGCCACACCCTCGGACGCACGACACTTCAAGATCTCCTCTCTGATCAGTTCGCGAAAGTCGCGATCGCCCTGCTCCGCCTGGGAGCTACTCATCGCGCACCGGTTGCGTGGCAACTGTGCTCCGCTGCGCTATTGGAGATACGGGCTATCACGTCCGGGGACGATGTCGCGGAGGCGCGCACCGAGGCCGATCTCACGGCATTTCTGACGATGCTGCGCGCTGACATGGCCAACACGGCACCGTCGCCGGCGAGCGCCGCGATCTTCGTCGCGCGCATCCTGGCATTCCTCGATTTGGGCGCTGTCGCTCGAACCTACCTCGAATACGCGTCAGGCGATCTCCTGGCGATCATGGTCGATGCGCTCCAAAAGCATCTGGCTGCATCGGCAAACGGCGCTGCCACGTGGACGGCCTGCCTGGACGCTTTCGAAGGTCTCGAACAGATCCCGTTGATGACGGTCCACAAAAGTAAAGGCCTCGAATACGACACCATCATTTTCATCGGCCTTGATGATCAAGCATGGTGGGCACACACGCCGGGCAACCCGGAAGGCCTTGCTACCTTTTTCGTAGCGCTCTCCCGCGCCAAGCAGCGCGCGATTTTCGCCTTCTGCCAGGAGCGCGGTCAGCGCCGCCGCGTCGCCGAGCTATTCCAACTGCTTACGGACGCCGGCGTGCCAGAGATCGCGATATGAGCGGAGCATCGCAACTATCAGAACTCATCGCCGAAGCGCTGAAACAGCGTGCGACCAATGACCAGATGCCATCCGTCGCGATGGGTGCCGGCCTGGTGGTCCCCGACTACGAAGAGGGTGTGAGTAAGAAAGATCGGGCCCGCCAGGCTCTCGCGGGCAAGACCGATCGAGAGTTGGGCGAGATCGCGCGCCTACTTGGTGTGCAGTTCGGCGACTTTGCGCTTGAGGAAGCGGGACTCGCCGTTCTCGAACACGGCACAGCAGCCATCACGGAGATCACCCGACGCGACGCGGCCAAATGCTTCGGCGACGATCTTTGCGGCGAACAAGATGTAGTGGAAATCGTCCGCAAGCTCTTCCCGATCGACACGATGGGCGCAGATTTCTTCTCCAGTCGAAGCCTTGCGCGCGATATCGAACAGCACATGATCCGTAACCAAGGCGACTGGAGCGTCGAGCTTCTCTTCGATCAGATCGGTGCGCTCGCCTGTTCGCGAGATCGCTTCAACCGCCTCATCGAGGCGGCGCTTCACCCCCTCGGACGCAGAGGACCTGGACAAGCGGCATTGGTCGATGAACTCAACGTGGTTCTCCGACGAGACGGATATGTACTCAACATTGTGGACGAGGAATCCGGATATCCGATTTATCGGGTCGTCCCCCTTGGTCGAGGCCCAACAGGATCGCCGAAGAATCTCATCTTCGCGTCAAACGGCCCAAAGCCCGAGATCGGCTTCAGCGACGCGATCAACAATGACATCGTCATCCTGTCGAATGCTGCGAGCTGCCTCGTCTACGATCGACCGATCCGGCGCGACGGCCTGTTATGGAGTGAGTTGGTCGAATGGTGGCGCGGCGTCGCCGGCGTTGAGCCTGACGAAGCCGCCCGCACATTGGGGCTTCGCTTGCGCGCTTCCCTAGCCTCAGATGCAGAGCGCAATCTGTTTGACACATATTTCAGGCTTTATCGCGCGAAACTTGGAACGACGCTGCCCGCACTCATACCGCAGGTCTATCTTCACTACGATCCTGCAGTCGTCAAATTACTGCGCCACCGGGCCGGCTTATCACGGCAGCGAATGGACTTTCTGCTTCTGCTGCCGAACCACCAGCGCATTGTCGTCGAAGTCGACGGGTCACAACATTTCAGCCAAGGCGGTAAACCCTCGCTTGCCGCCTATTCGGAAATGGTTGCGGCGGATCGTGATCTGCGCCTAGCTGGCTACGAGATCTACCGTTTCGGTTCCAATGAGCTTGTCGGAGGGTCCGCAGCAGCCTTGATTCAGCGCTTCTTCGATCGCCTCTGGGTGTTTCACAAAATCACCACCCCGGCGTAACAGGAGCCCAATTGAGCCTGCGGTCTCTGAACTACCTGACCGCCGAGTCGTAGCGACAATGATCTGACGTGCCCAATGAGTAGTATTCTGAATGGTGCCATGGCGGGAAGTAATAGACCCAGTCGGAAATCCACCAGCTCAAGGACTTGAGTGAGGAAAAATGCGCGCAGCTCGCTCAAACATACCGTGGCAAACCAAGCAGCGAAGATTGCCGCAGCAGCCCCCCGAGGCCCGCCTTCTCGACATGCCTCGTCACGATCTCGCGCTCCTCTTCTGAGGTAGTCGACCCAAGCACAATTCTCTCGATCAGCACCCTGAGATCAACGTCCACCAAGATTCCATCGGCCGGAACAACGACGCCGAACTCCTCTGCCATCCGAAGCGAAATCGCTAGCCGGAACTCACGCTCCGATTCGAATGCACGGTGTTTGAAGAAGAACCTGTCAAGCATTCCGGCGCCCCTCATGCGGATCTGTGTGAGATCCACATAGTCGACGGGCCCCGCCCATAAATCCTCAATCCCGTAGTCCGCCCGCAGACGAAACGGACCGAAAGCGGCACGCATGCGCTCAGGGGTCGTGCAGATGGCAATGCCCTTGTGTTCCCCGGCGTAGAGCTTCCACATAGCATCGCTTTCATATGCGGCGCGATGCCAACAGCTTATCTTCGTCAGTCGCTTCAGTTCGAAGAACGCCTTCTCACCCCACTCCATCTCTGCATACCGCGGGTCAACGGGAGCTGCGTCCATCTGGACCGCAACCGCCCCTTCGAAAGGGTCAGAGAACTGATTGGCCGACGCAAAATAGATCTGGCTGGTCTCAAGGGTGGAAATGAAACGCTCCATTCTGAAATATTTCCAGAGGCCTTCCTGCCATTCTATTTTTTCACTATTAATTTCGCGCACGTAATAGCCTCTCCCGCTTTTATTACCGCGTTGAACATGGCATGTGCGGGGAAAATCTACGCGCCCTTGCCAACATCACCGTTTGCCGCGTCAAATAATAGTATGAACGGTTCACCTGCCTGTCTGCGGATAGCGACGCAGTCATCGCAAAGGCGGAGCGTGTCAACTCCGCCCGGCGGCCGGCTTGCCTCCAACCGATAGTCCTTGGCGGGATCGTCGCCGCAGATTGAACAGACGTCCATTCGGCCGGCGAGTTCGATGACTTTGCGCGTCATCATCGCCTTTGGTGGGTCCCATTGCTCCAGGGCACTGAACCATTCCGGCGTATGCGGCGTGAGATGTTTTGGCGCCGATCGTGAGAAATGACCATTTGCTTGGAGCCATTCAGCCGCAACGTCTATGCGTTGTTGGTGGAGCATCGCCAGATGCTCGTACAGCGCCGCCATTACCCGGAAAAACTGAAGGTCGTATTGCCGGGAGAAAAGCAGATATCCGCCGCGATTGACGACATAGCGGTTCGGCCCTCCATCCTCGTTCTCCAGCACACTCCAGCAATAAGCCTCGGCCTGATCGGCCGGCGCGGCATTTAGTAGGGCGAGATCATACTGCCAGGGATTCTTGTCCCGCTCGACCTTCCAGAGCGAGAGGTAATTCGACGTCTCAAGCAGTCGGCAGAAGTCGCCATCACATTCCGGATGGCTTACCAGATGACGATGGAGATCATCGAAGGTTTGTATATCAGGGCTCTTTGCACGCGCGCCACCAAGAACGGTGTTGATCGCATCCCGCATGAGCTGCGGGACGTCGTCGTTTCCATCCCACCATGCGGCTTCTTCTGCAGTCACAGGCACGGTCGCATCTGCCACCGAAGCCAGGAGCGGGCTACTCTGAATATTGGCGGGTGAACAGAAATTGGGATTAGCGACAAGATGGATACCCGCAGATGCGAAGGCTTGCGCGACGAGGCGGGAGCAGAACTGTTTCTTGCTCCATTGGCGCGCCCCGCCCAGCAACGTCAACATCGCCTCTCTGGTGGAATATTGCGTGCCGATGTGCCCGCGCATGTAGTTTCGAACCGCCGCGAGCTGCTGATCGGAAAGGCCTTCACGCAGACGCAGGACGTAGACCGAGCAATCTCCATCGAAGAACAGTCGCTGCGTATTGCGCGCATGAACACCCTCGCCAGTCGCGTCGATGATCGATCTGTCCTCGACGCACACCATGGCATGAGAGATGTCGCTGCCGGTTGCGACGCGGATGGCTTTGCTTACTGCAGCAGTCGTGGTCGTGAGAACGATATCGCCAGGCTTCATCACGGCCTCGTTTAGCCGCTTCAGACCTGGGCGCGCCTCTTTCGCAGCCTGCAATCCGGCAATTGCGATCTTGCCACTCATTTGCTCACGCTCCCTGCTGAAACGGCTTGAGGCATAAGGAAAGCTGCCAAATCTCTGACGACAGTCCCTAGATCACCAGGATCGTGAGCGACGTCTCCGACGAACGCCCGCCATTGTTGCTGCTTCTGCGCATCTTCGGCAAAGGCCATTGTCAACGCATCGGGCGGCTCTTGAGGAATCGGTGTTCCACGCCGCGCGAACGTGGCGGCAATCGCTCGCGGCAATCTATCATCGTCGAAGGTGAAGGACCGACTGAGAATCCAGATGTCGTAGAAGTCCTTCATCCGGCTGTTTGCTCGCCCCAACGCTACCATCGCCTGGAACTTCTCGGCGATCACCGTCTCGCGCGCATAGGCCCGCAGGCGTGGCGCGGGAAATTCCAGCATAGAAGGATAGTCCAGCACCTCGGCCCCAGGTTCCATCGCGTCACCAAAGCCGATGTCGATCGTCAAACCGATACGGGCTCCGCTGATCGAGGCCGTTGTTCGCAGCCGCAGGCCCCCATATTCCAGCTCCTCACGGATGCGATCGACACGCAGCGCCGCAATGTCGAATTCCACGCCATCAGCGACTTCCAGCGCCATGATTTCGCGGAACGTCGCCAGCATTGGTTCGGCTTCAGAATCTCCAAAACCCAACAGATCGAGATCGCGTGTGCCACGATGAGGGTCGTCAAACCAGCTCATCATCAGCATCGCGCCTTTCAGAACGAAGCGATCGGCATACGGGGATTGACCGAGCCGAAAGAGTAGCCGTTCGAGGGCGAAGCGTGTCAGGACGAGATCGAAGCTCTGTCCACTCGCCTTGGCGAGTTGCAGCAGCCGGGCACGCACCGAGGCTCCGATATTCTTGAGCTCTTTAGCCATTGGCGATCAGCGCCTCGAGATAGGGGCGAATGACGGTCGCGACCGCACCACGCCCGGCCTGCTTAGCAATTTCATCTGGGGTCGCCTTGCGTTGACGCAGCGCTTCCTGGAGGCCTTCGATTGCCACGGACAGGCCGATCTTGTTCCGATACCGGAAGCAGTCAGCGATGGTCTTGGCGACGCCGAAGACCTTCACTGACACCCCCTCGACGGTGTGGGACTCGACACCATCCGCTAGCAGGCGATCCGTGAATCGTACGAGCCGAATTGACACGCCGTCAGCCTTGGGCGCCCAATCCTTTTGGCCGATGGCCATCCACACATGCCTGGGCAGTTGATCTGTAAGGTCATGGAACGCGAGCGCTGAGACGAGGCAGACAACCCCTTTTGGCAGGCGCTTTGCGGCCTCTGCGAGACTATGATGAGCGTCGAACGGGGCATCGGGGAGCTGATATAGCCCCCGCGCGAGCCTGAGCACCTCGCCATCACGCTCCATGCGGCTCATGGTGGCGGCCGTCACGCCCTCCGCGCGCAGTTCCGCCAGGCGCGCGATGCCACGCGCTTTCAGCACAGTCTGGGCAATTCGGCGTTGGGACACGGGTTCGGGCAAGATACGTCAGCTCGGAGAGTTGGTGCTATTATCCGAGCTTTTGTATCACGCCTCTCCTCCTAAAGGAAGGTATGCCGCAACACAATCAGGCAACTAAGCCGGACTTCAACCGATGAAACAGGCCCGAAAATCTAGGCATCAGCTTTACCCCGCCGCGCCTTCGCAAACCCTCGGTCCGTTGCAATGAACCGCTCCAGCATGGGCACGATCAGGCGAACGGGATCGGCAGCGGCGTGGCCCGCCTGGCGAGCGAGGATTTCGGCGTAGGCAGTCAGGTCGCGATGCAAGCTGGCGGGCAGCTCCAGCGTGACCTTCACCGGCTTGTCGTCGGCGATAGGACCGAGTTTCAGCTTTGCCATATCAGCCTCCGTAGGGCTCAAGAACGAGATCGCGGGTGACGATCACGCGGACGGGGAAGCCCGGCCGGATGGTCAGCGTCGGCGCGATGTTGAGCTGACGCTGCACGATCTGTTGGCCGGTCTGGCTGATGCTGTCGGAGGCGCCGTTGCGCAGCGCGCGGATGATGTCGCTGTCATTGCTCGATGATCCGGATTGGGCGCCGACGCTGAGCAGCGTCGACAGCGCCGCGGCCTTGAACAACTCACCCCAATGGTAGTCGACGCCGTCTTCGAGCCCGGCATAGCCCTCGGCATCCGCCCCCGGCTGGCGCTCCAACACGATCGAGCGGCCATTGGGGAAGATCAGCCGGTTCCAGACCAGCAGCACGCGGCGTTGACCGAATCCGACGCCATTGTCGTATTGGCCGATGATCCGCGTGCCCTGCGGCACGAGCAGGATTCGCCCGGTCGGGCTGTCATAGACGTTCTCCGTCACTTGCGCAGTGATCTGACCGGGAAGATCGGAGCGGATGCCGGTGATGAGTGCTGCCGCGATGACCGCTCCCGCCTGCAGCACATTGGCCGACGCGGGCGCGCCGACACGATCTGGTGAGACCGTGCGCTTGTCGGGTGTCTGGTTCAGAAACGCGAGCTGGCGATCCTGCGCGGAAGGCGTCGCCGGCTGTGGTGCGAGCCCGAGGCTGGCGAGGTCCGCCTGCGGCGCGACCGTAACTTGCGGCTGTGCCACAGCAGTGCTGGCTGGCCGCGTCTCGGTCGAAGCAAAGAGACGCGCCGTCCGCGCGGCCTCCAGCTCTTGGATTCGACGCTGCTCTTCCTGACCGATCCCCGGATTGGGCGTCGCGATCCCCGGCGTCGGCACCGTCTGGCCGGCGTTCTGGGCGCTGAGGATCGGCCGGCCGAGGTCGCCCGGTAGCGGTGGGCCGAGCTTTGGGATACCGGCATAGTCCTTCGGCAAGGCGGCGAGCCCGTCGGGCGTCGTCCGGTTGTCGGTCGAATAGAGCTCCTCGTTCGTCTTGCCGCCGTGCCGGGTTTGGAGCGCGTAGATCAACGTGCCGCCGATGCCGGTACCGGCAAGCAGGCCAAGCGCGATCAGCACCTTTCGCGAGAGGCGCGTCACGCGCGGCGGTTCGGGCCGCAGCCGCATCGGCGCGACCGGCTCTCCGGTCAGCGGTCGGGCATCTGCTTCCGCCTCCGGCTTCTGACGATCGAGTTCGATCTCGCTCACGACGCCGGCCTCCCGTCGCTACGGGAGATGCGAACGCGCTTCTGATTCTTGTCGGCGCCGAAGCGCAGCTCGGCGGCGGCGAAGAGCCGATCGACGATCATGTAGTTGTCGCGGACGCGATAATTCACCAGTTCCGAGGTGTCACCCTCCGGACCGACGACGAAGAGCGGTGGCATCTCGCCCTGGCCGATACCGCGCGGGAACTCGATGAAGACCTGCTTGCCGTCGTCGAAGGCGCGGAGCGGCCGCCACGGTGCGCGGTCGCCGGTCACCTCGTAGCGGAAGTTGACGCGCGTGAGATCGATGCCTGTCGCCACTGGCTGGACAGCCTGCGCCTCGGCGTTCTGCCGACGCAGCGCGATGAGCTGGTCCTGCGGATACTGCCAGGAGACCGAGGCCATGTAGGTCTTCTCGGTCGAGCGCAGCTCCATATGGTAGGTGCGCGCATTGGTGTTGATGACGAGGTTGGTCATCAGCTCGGGCCGCGTCGGCTTGACGAGGATATGAACCTGCTTCGTCCCGCCCGCGCCACTCTCAGTGTCGCCGATGATCCAGCGCACCGTATCGCCAGCGGCGACCGGACCGGAGCCGACCAGCGTTTCGCCCGGCTGCAAGGCTATGTCGGTGATCTGACCAGGCGCGGTGTAGACCTGATAGAGCGCGCCATCGACGAAGGGATAGACCTGGATGGCGTTGATGAAGCCGTTCCGGACCGGCTGCATCCGCGCGGCGGCGTTGGCCTCGTTCACCCGCGCGGCGGGGTCCGGCAGTTCGGGCGTCGGCTTGCCGTCTTTGCCGACGGGCTTCAACTGGCCGGGCAGCGGCAGAGGCTTCGGCAACTCCACCACCCGAACCGGCGCCGGCGGATCGGCGGTCTGAACCGCAGGCATGGCATCGTCATAGGAGATTTCCGGCGGCTTCTGCGCCGTGGCGCAGCCGGCGAGCACGGATGTGCAAGCCAAGAGAAGCGGCAAGGCGGATTTACGGAAAGCCTGAGAACTGCAGGTGAGGAAAGCCGGCCTCCCGGCTTCACGGAAGGTCGGCGTCATTGGGTCAGCTCCTTCGACCAGTTGATGGCGGTGACGTAGATTCCGAGCGGGTTGGCCCGGAGCTTTTCGGCGTCGCGCGGCACCTGAACGACGACGGTCAGGATGGCGGTCCATCGCTCGGTGGAGGCAAGCGAGCCGTCCTGATAGGTCCGCTGAACCCAGGCGACGCGGAAACTGTCGGGTGACGCACGGATGACGCTCGAGACATCGACGGCGATCTGCGTCTTGCCGACCTTGGTGAAGGGGTCGTTGGCGCGGGCGTAGTCGTTGAGCGCCAATGCGCCGGCCTGCGTGGTGAAATCGTAGGCCCTGAGCCAGTTCTGACGGACGATGATCGCGTCCGCGGGGATCGAGCGGACCCCTTCGATGAAGCGCGCGAGATGGAAGGCGATCTGCGGATCTGTCGGCCTATAGTCGGCGGTCGCCGGAGCGACGGCCTGCGCCTGGCCGAGTTTATCGACCTGAACCACCCACGGCACGACCGAGCCGCTCAGCGATTGCCAAACCAAGGCGGCGGAGAGCCCCGCCGACAAGGCCAGTGACCCGAAGGCCATCAGGCGCCAGTTCTTCGCCTGCACGCGGGCCGAGCCGATGCGGTCGTCCCAGATCTGGGCGGCGTGTTGATAAGGTGTCTCGGGTTCGGGCGATTTGCCGTAATGGGTGGACGGTCGTTTGAACATCAGCGGTCGCCTTCGGAGAGATGGACGGAAGCACCGCCGCCGTGGCTGTCACCGGACTTGACCGCATGGGCGGCAGCCTGGACGCCGTGCGACATCGCCTGAGAGCGCTTCATGCGCTTGGCCCAAGCGGGCGGGCCGTCGGTGGTTGCGGATGAGGATGCGGCGGCATCGGAGGCGCCGCCCTCGCCGACAGCCGATCGCCCGCCCGCTTCGAAGCTGTCCTTCATCGACGCGGCGGCACGCCGGAATGGGCTGGCGATGGCAGAGCCGAGTTTGGCGGCACCAGTGCTGGCGACATTGCCGAGGCCAGAGGCGACGCCAGAGACGCCAGTGTGTCCGGCCGCGCCGAGGCTGTAGGCAGACGATGCTCCGCCTGCGAGCGCCGCCCCACCACGCGCTGCTGCGGCAGCGCCTCCTGCCAATGCCGCGCCACCGGAGGCGACAGCACCGACCGTCGCGGCACCCGCCATCGCCATGCCGCCAGCGGCAAGGCCCGTTCCGATCGCCGCGCCCGCACCGAGCTGCGGACCTCCGGAGACGAGGCCGTTGGCGATGCTGGGACCGAAGATGCCGAGACCGAGCAGCGACAGCGCCGCCAGCACGATTGCCATGGCGTCGTCGATCGTCGGCGTCGCGCCGTTGAAGCCGGCGGTGAACTCGGAGAACAGCGTCGAGCCGATGCCGATGATGACGGCAAGCACCATCACCTTGATGCCGCTGGATATCACGTTGCCGAGCACCCGCTCGGCCATGAAGGCGGATTTGCCGAAGAGGCCGAAAGGGATCAGCACGAAGCCGGCGAGCGTCGTCAGCTTGAACTCGATGAGCGTGACGAAGAGCTGCACGGCGAGGATGAAGAAGGCGAGCAGGATCAGCGCCCAGGCGAACAGCAGGCAGGCGATCTGAATGAAGTTCTCGAAGAACGAGACCCAACCCATCAGGTCCGAGATGGAGTCGAGCAGCGGCCGGCCCGCGTCGAGGCCGGTCTGCGCCACCTTGCCGGGACGCATCAGATCGCTGACCGAAAAACCCGTGCCGGACGCCTTCAGGCCGAGCCCAGCGAAGCTCTCGAAGACGATACGCGCGAGGCTGTTCCAGTTGCCAATGATGTAGGCGAAGACGCCGACGAAGAGGGTTTTCTTGATCAGCCGCGCGATGATGTCGTTGTCGGCGCCCCACGACCAGAACAGCGCGGCCAGCGTCACGTCGATGACGATCAACGTCGTGGCGATGAAGGCCACCTCGCCCTGCAACAGGCCGAAGCCGCTGTCGATGTAGCGGGTGAAGACCTCCAGGAAGTGGTCGATGACGCCGGAGCCGCCCATGGTCAATGCGCCTCCGACGAGGTGGGGCCGAGGAACCGATCCCGGTTCTCCGCCCAGGCCTTGAGGCAGCTTGCATCACGGCTGGCGGCCTCACCGATGTCACGGCAATGCCGGAGCGTGGTGCGCAGCGGTCCGGGATCACCGACGTGAGGACGGCTGACGGTCTGGATCTGCGTCACCTCGTCGGTGCGCGTCAGTTCGATCACCGTCGCGGTGATCGCCACCGCGACGAAGGCGACGGCGCCGATGCGTGCGAGGGTCTTGCCGTCCATCGCCGCGCCCTCAGTTGCTGCCGTAGAACATCTTGGCCGAACCGGGTTGATAGCCCGTGCCCGGCGTCAGGAAGCGGCGGCGCTGCTCACGCCCCTGTTCGGCGGCGGCCGCGCGCTCTGCATCGCTGAGCGCCTGTGCCCGGCCATTGGCGGCGACGACGGCGGTGAGGTCGGCGAGTTGCTGTGCCTGGAGGGCGAGAAGCTGATTACCGGCCTGTGTCGCCTGGAGCGCGCCGGTTGCCGACTGGCTGGCGCCGACCAGCGTCGACATCTGCGCACGATTGGTGTCGATGTTGCCGACGACGCCGGCCTGCACGCGCATGGCGTCCTGCAGACCGCCGACGGTGTTCTGCCAGCGCGAGCGGGCATCGGCGAAGAGTTGCTGGTCCGACGCCGACATCGAGGTGGTCGAGTATTTCTGCTGGAAGGCCCGATCGATCTGCTGAACGTCGTAGGCGATGTTCTGCGCCTGCCTCAGAAGCTGCTGCGTCCGTTGCACGGACTGTTGAAGCTGCTGGAGCGACGAATACGGCAGGCTCGCCAGATTGCGGGCCTGATTGATCAGCATCTGGGCTTCGTTCTGCAGCGAGGTGATCTGGTTGGTGATCTGCTGGAGCGCGCGGGCAGCCTGAAGGACGTTCTGGGCATAGTTCGAGGGATCGAACACGATGATCGCATGAGACGGCATCGGCAGCATCGGTGCGACAGCGACGGAGGCGGAAAGCAAGGCAGCGGCGAAGCGCGCCGCGCGCGAACGGCGCAGGGTCATGGACGTGTCTCCAGATTGGTGAGGTCGGGAATGAGGTCGGCGGCCCAGCCGGCACCGCGATGGCGCAGCCAGGCGTCGAGGAAGCCGTCGCGGCCGTGTTCGGCAACGATCTTCGCGATGGCCGCCTGATCAGTCTTCGAGGACGCGGCGCAGAGGGCGAGCGCCACGTCCGACAGGCCCAGCTCGAACAGCCGGTTACCGCGCCGGGACTGGCAGTAGTAGTCGCGCTTAGGCATGGCGCGAGCGATGATCTCGATTTGACGGTCGTTGAGACCGAAACGGCTGTATATGGCGGTGATCTGCGGCTCGATCGCGCGTTCGTTCGGCAGCAGCAATCGCGTCTGGCAGCTCTCGATGATGGCTGGCGCGATGGTGCTGCCGTCGATATCGGAGAGCGACTGCGTGGCGAAGATGACGCTGGCGTTCTTCTTGCGCAGCGTCTTCAGCCATTCGCGGAGTTGGCTCGAGAAGCCGTCGTCGTCGAGCGCCAGCCAGCCCTCATCGACGATGATGAGCGTCGGCGAGCCGTCGAGCCGGTCTTCGATCCGGTGAAAGAGATAGGCGAGCACGGCGGGCGCAGCTTCGGTGCCGATCAGCCCTTCGGTCTCGAACGCCTGTACCGTGGCCGAGCCGAGATGCTCACTCTCGGCATCGAGCAACCGGCCCCAGGCTCCGCCGATGCAGTAGGGCCGCAGCGCCTGCTTCAGGTCGTT
Organism: Pleomorphomonas sp. T1.2MG-36; assembly: GCF_950100655.1. Classification (NCBI taxonomy): domain Bacteria; kingdom Pseudomonadati; phylum Pseudomonadota; class Alphaproteobacteria; order Hyphomicrobiales; family Pleomorphomonadaceae; genus Pleomorphomonas; species Pleomorphomonas sp. T1.2MG-36. The sequence goes on along the minus strand of NZ_CATNLY010000001.1, from coordinate 13,613 downwards.
CGACTGCAACAGGACGCAGAGGCCGGTGATCGTGCGTTCCTCGATCGGCGCGGACGCCAATGAGGTCAGTGCCGTCCAGATGTGCTCTTTCACCTCCGGCGTGATGGCGACGCCCTCTCGGATGAGGATGGCGACGATCCAGTCCCCAGCCCAAGCGCGTTCGGCAGTCTCCTCGATACGTGCGAGCGGCTGCAGGCTGACAGAGGTTTCCGAGCCGTCGGTCAGGCCGCCACCGAGATCGTGCCAGTCGCCGTGCATGGCGAGTGCGGCGGCGCGGATCGAACCACCGAAATCGAAGGCGAAGACCTGAGCCCCGGCATAACGGCGGAACTGCAGGGCCATCAGCGCCAGCAACACGGATTTGCCGGCACCGGTCGGACCAACAACCAGCGTGTGGCCGACATCGCCGACATGAAGGGAAAACCGGAACGGGGTCGAGCCTTCGGTCTTGCCGAAGAGCAAGGGGGCGGCGCCGAAGTGCTCGTCCCGTTCCGGCCCCGCCCACACGGCACTGAGGGGGATCATGTGGGCGAGATTAAGTGTGGAAATCGGTGGCTGCCGGACGTTGGCATAGACATGCCCCGGCAGGCTGCCGAGCCAGGCATCGACCGCGTTGATGGTCTCCACCATCGCTGTGAAATCGCGGCCCTGGATGACCTTCTCGACCAGCCGCAGCTTCTCGTCGGCGACACGCGGATCGATGTCCCACACTGTCACCGTCGCGGTGACATAGGCGATGCCGGCATAGTCCGCGCCCAACTCTTGAAGCGCGAGGTCGGCGTCCGCTGCCTTATTCGAGGCGTCGGTGTCCATGAGCACGGATTGCTCGTTGGTCATCACCTCCTTCAGGATCGCGGCAATCGACTTGCGCTTGGCAAACCACTGGCGGCGGATCTTGGTGAGCAGCCTCGTCGCGTCGGTTTTGTCGAGCAGGATCGCGCGGGTGGACCAGCGATACGGGAATGCCAGTCGATTCAACTCGTCGAGCAGGCCCGGCGTGGTCGCGGTCGGGAAGCCGGTGATGGTGAGGACGCGCAGGTGCTGCGCTCCCAGCCGCGGCTCCAGCCCGCCGGTCAGCGGTTGGTCAGCCAGCAGCGCGTCGAGATAGATCGGGGTTTCGGGAACGCGGACGCGGTGCCGGTGCGTGGAAACGCAGCCATGCAGATAGGTCAGTGTCTCGCCGTCATCGAGCCAGCGGCATTCCGGCATGAACGCTTCGATGAGATGCAGCAGCCGGTCGGTGCGGTCGGCAAAACCGGCCATCACTTCGTGCGCGTCGATGCCGGTCTTCTCGCGGCCTTCGTAGAGCCAGGTCTCGGCGCGCGCGGCGTCCTCAGCCGGCGGCAGATAGGTGAAGGTCAGGAAGTAGCTGGATTCGAAATGGCTTCCGGCTTCTTCGAAGTCGGCTTTCCGCTCGGCATCGACCAAGGCCGACGCAGCATCAGGGAAGCGGTTCGCAGGATAGATGCCGGCCGCATGGCGTTGTGCTTCGACGAAGATCGCCCATCCGCTGCCGAGACGACGGAAGGCGTTGTTGAGGCGGCCAGCAACGGCGACCAGTTCGGCGGGCACAGCCGAGTCCAGATCGGGACCATGGAAGCCTGCGGTGCGTTGAAAACTGCCGTCCTTGTTGAGCACGATGCCGGTGCCGACCAAGGCCGCCCAGGGCAGGAAATCGGCGAGCCGTCGATTGCGGTTGCGATATTCGGCGAGGTTCATCATAGCTGCGCTCCCCTTCAGATCGAGAGATGCGCGGGGATGCGCAGATGGCGGCGACCGACCTCGACGAACAGCGGGTCGCGCTTCGCCGCCCACACCGCCGCGAAGTGCCCGATCGCCCAGATGGCGATGCCGACCAGCCAGAGACGCAGACCAAGGCCCACCGCGCCAGCGAGCGTGCCGTTCATGATCGCGATGGCGCGCGGCGCGCCGCCGAGCAGGATCGGCTCGGTCAACGCCCGGTGAACCGGCACGGTGAAGCCCGGCACTTCGCCGTTCTGGTCGCCGACACCCGCCATCAGACCAGCGCCCCGCCGCCGAACGAGAAGAAGCTGAGGAAGAACGAACTGGCGGCAAACGCGATCGACAGACCGAAGACGATCTGGATTAGGCGACGGAAGCCACCCGAGGTGTCGCCGAACGCGAGTGCCAGGCCCGTGGTGATGATGATGATCACCGCGATGATCTTGGCGACCGGGCCTTCGATCGACTGAAGGATCTGCTGCAGCGGCTGTTCCCACGGCATCGACGAGCCGGAGGCATAGGCGGGTGCCGTCACCGCCACGCCGAGCGCGACGACGGATACGGTCATGGTGAGACGTTGGCGCGCGAGGCGTGCGGCTTTGATCACGGAGCTTCTCCTTCCGGGGTGGTGCTGATCGCGTTCGATGCGTTGTCGACGGCGGGTACGACGCGGTAATCGCCGTCCGGACCAAGGCCATCGACCCGGGCGAGTTCGGTGAGCCGGCGGGCGGAGCCACGGCCGGAAAGGACGGCCACGAGATCGATGGTCTCGGCGATCAGCGCGCGCGGAACGGTGACGACGGCTTCCTGGATGAGCTGTTCCATGCGCCGTAGAGCACCGATGGCGCTGCCGGCGTGGATCGTGCCGACGCCACCGGGATGGCCGGTGCCCCAGGCCTTCAGGAGGTCGAGGGCCTCGGCGCCGCGCACTTCACCGATCGGGATGCGGTCCGGGCGCAGGCGTAGCGAAGAGCGAACGAGATCGGAGAGCGAGGCGACGCCGTCCTTGGTTCGCATCGCGACGAGGTTGGGTGCCGCGCATTGCAGCTCGCGCGTATCTTCGATGATGACGACGCGATCGGATGTCTTCGCCACCTCCGCCAGCAGCGCGTTGGTCAGCGTCGTCTTGCCGGTCGAAGTGCCGCCCGCGACGAGAATGTTGGCGCGGGAGGAGACGCCGGCTCGCAATACCGCTGCCTGGGCCACCGACATGGTCCCAGCAGCGACGTAATCGTCGAGCATGAACACGGCGACAGCGGGCTTGCGGATGGCGAAGGCCGGGGCCACGACCACGGGTGGCAACAGCCCCTCGAAACGTTCGCCGGTCTCCGGCAGTTCGGCCGAGACGCGCGGACGACCTGCATGAACCTCAGCGCCAACATGGTGCGCGACCAGGCGCACGATGCGCTCACCATCTGCCGGCGACAGATGCTCGCCGGTATCCGACAGCCCTTCGGAAAGCCGATCAATCCAGATGCGCCCGTCCGGGTTCAGCATCACTTCGACGACGGATGGGTCTTCTAGTAACCGCGTGATGGCGGGGCCGAGCGCCGTGCGCAGCATCCGCGCGCCGCGTGCAAGCCCTTCAGAATTGTGGTGCGAAGCCGCCATCCGATCCCCGATCTCGCCGGGGAGAAGTCAGACAGTCCCCAGACGGGGTCGATTAAAAGGGCCGGAAATTGGGCTGATTCAACAAGGATTTGATGACGTGCGGCCTTGGCGAAGAAAAGGCGGCGATCGGCGGAATCTCGTATTCGCCTTGAGAACGATCGGCGCAAGTTGATGCCGATTGCTCCTTGATCGATTTACCCTTGACCCTGACATTGATGTCAGGGGTTACGAGATACAGCAGGAGGGCGGATGAAGATCGGAGACGCTGCAAAAAGGACGGGGGCGAGCGTGCGCTCCATCCGTCACTACGAGAAGGTCGGCCTGATCCGCGCCACCCGCGAGGAGAACGGCTATCGCGATTTCGACGAAGCCGACGTGCTTCTGGTGCGCCGCATCGGCCGGATGATCCGGCTCGGCTTCACCACCGAGGAAATCGCGACCTTTCTCAACTGCATCGTCGACGATCCCGCCACGGTCACCGCCTGTCCGAAGGTGGCCGCTGCACATCGGTTGAAGCTCGCGGCGATCGAACGGCAGATGGCCGATCTCGAAACCCGTCGCCAGAAGCTTCTCATCACCCTGAAGGCTGCCTCCGGTCAGGACGACACCAGCGTACCGGAGACGCTTGCCCATGCCGAAGCCAGCCCCATCACCCTCGCTCATCCTCGCCACCCTGGCGCTCGCGGTCTATTTCGTCGGCGCGGTTGAATTCATGCTCGCACCGATGCTGACGCCATTGGCGTCGGCTTTCGCCGCTAAGCCCGCCGACATTGCCTGGCTCGTCTCGGCCTATGCGGTGTCCTACGCCGTGCTCGCCCCGCTCATTGGCCTCCTCAGTGACCGGATCGGCCGCCGCCGCCTGCTCCTGCCGGCACTGGCTCTGTTTACCGCCGATGCGCTGGCCGTCGCCTTCGCGCCGTCGCTCACTTTCGCGATCATTGCCCGCATTCTCGGTGGCGCAGCGGGCGCAGCCCTGACACCGACCGCCTTCGCCCTCATCGCCGAGACGGTTCCCGAACCCCGCCAAGCCGGCGCCATGGGCCTCGTCCTCTTCGGCCTGACCCTCGGCATTGCCACCGGGCCGACCTTCGCGGGGCTCCTCACCGATGCCTTCGATTGGCAAGCACCGTTCATCGCCGTCGCCTGCGGCTGCCTCGCCGTTCTCGTGCTGGCCGCGCGCATCCTGCCGCCGTCTGTTGCGCGGCAGGGCCAGCCGCTCAAAGCCTCGGCGGCTCGCCTGCTCGAAGGCGCGATCCTCCGGCCCAACCTCTCCAAGGGCTTCTGGCTCGGTGCAACGATTGCCGGCTTCCTGATCTCCGGCGAGGTACTGCGCAGCCGCTACGGCCTTTCGACCAGCATGATCGGACTCTCGGTCACCGCCTTCGGGGTTGGCCTCGCGGCAGGCAATCTCGCCATCGGTCGCCTCACCGCCTGGGCCGGACGTCCAGAGACTGTCCTCATCTTCGCCATCGCGCTTATCTTCGTAACGCAGAGCGCCTTCCTCGCAATCGACCCGAGCCTCGGTTTGGCAATCGGACTATTGGCTCTCTGGGGTTTTGCATCAGGCCTCGCCGCCCCCGCCAACACCGCCATTCAGGCGAGCCGAGCCGGAACCGATGCCGGCTTCGTGCTGGCGTCGTCAGAATCGATGAACAACGGTGCGCTGCTCGTGCTTGCGCCGATCGTCGCCGGCTGGATCGGAGGTGGGGACACCATCAACGCGGCCATTCTGCTCGGCGTCTGCACGCTTGCAGCGCTAGGGGTAAATCTCGTCGACCGACAGTCCCGAACGAAGGCTGTCCCATGCGAGGCGAGTTAGGTGCTCGCGTTCGTCTCCTCTTGGATCGCGTCGACATCGCGGGACAGCTCTTTCAGAAAGCGATCCCCAGTCGCGAGCCTTCGACCGAGCGTTTGCAGGAAGCTCTCGAAGCGCTCTGCGCCTTTCGCCCGCGCCGAGGCCTGCGCGCTGTCGGGCAATGGCGGCGTGATGGTCAGCCAGAAGCGGATGAACAGCGAAAGCGTCTCTCCGAGGATGGCGAGGTCTTCGTCCAGTCCGTCAATCTGTCGACCGATCCGGTCCATACGGCGGGCAAACACGGCCTCCAGCCGCTCGGATGCATCAGCCGATAGGAAAGATGCGACGGCGGCTTCGATCACGGCGGATTTGGAAATGTTGCGTCGAAGCGCCAGCGCCTCGACCTTCTTCAGGAGGTCGGGGTCGAAATAGACATTCATGCGGGTCTTGGTCTGCATGGCCGTCCTCACAATTCGAGGCCATCGGCCGGGTCCATCGTCGCCTGCCGGGCATTCGATGTGACCTGCCGGCGCAAACGGCTGGCTCGGGCGGCGTCAACATCGGAATCGTCTTCGAGGACATCGAACTCGCTGAGGGGGGATCGCTCGGGTGGTGCGATCTCTTCATGCTCAGGCAATTCCGGCTCGCGGCGAATGCCGGCATTGGCCGGATCGACGCTCACGGCATTCCCGTGGTCGGATGTTGCTCCAGCCGATGCGGTCGGAATCGCCAGAGCCGACCAATCATCCGCGAACTGTGCTGCCGGCAGGGTCGCTGTCGCTGCCTTCGGCGGCGGCAGGATGCGCTCGCGGAACCGGGCATCCTCGTAGTAGCGGGCCTTCTTCGCCCGCGCCGGCGGCACACCCGCGACCAGCAGCAGTTCGTCGGCCGGTGGAAGCTGCATCACCTCGCCGGGGGTCAGCAGCGGCCGGGCCGTCTCCTGCCGCGACACCATGAGATGCCCGAGCCAGGGCGACAGCCGATGTCCGGCATAGTTGGTGGAGTCGCGCATCTCGGTCGCGGTGCCGAGCGCGTCCGACACCCGCTTGGCGGTGCGCTCGTCATTGGTGGCGAAGGCGACGCGCACATGGCAATTGTCGAGCACCGAATTGTTCGCGCCATAAGCCTTCTCGATCTGGTTGAGGCTCTGCGCGATCAGGAAGCTCTTGATGCCGTAGCCCGCCATGAAGGCCAAAGCCGACTCGAAGAAGTCGAGCCGGCCGAGCGCGGGAAACTCGTCGAGCATCAACAGGAGCCGATGCCGGTTGGCGGAGGTCTTCAAGTCTTCGGTCAACCGCCGTCCGACCTGATTGAGCAACAGGCGGATCAGCGGCTTAGTGCGGTTGATGTCTGAAGGCGGAACCACGAGGTAGAGACTGACCGGCCTCTCCCCCTCCACCAGATCGGCGATGCGCCAGTCGCAGTGGGCCGTCACCTTCGCGACGACGGGATCGCGGTAGAGGCCGAGGAACGACATGGCGGTGGAGAGCACGCCAGACCGCTCGTTGTCGCTCTTGTTCAACAGCTCTCGGGCCGAAGACGCGATGACCGGGTGGACACCGGCCTTGCCGAGGTGTGGCGTGCTCATCATGGCGCGCAGCGTCGCTTCGACGGGCCGCTTCGGATCGGAGAGGAAGTTGGCGACGCCGGCCAGCGTCTTGTCCGGCTCCGCGTAGAGAACATGCAGGATCGCGCCGACCAGCAGCGAATGACTGGTCTTTTCCCAATGGTTGCGCTTGTCGAGCGCACCTTCTGGATCGACGAGGATGTCGGCGATGTTCTGCACGTCGCGGACTTCCTTGTCGCCACGCCGCACCTCCAGCAGCGGATTATAGGCCGACGAAGCCGGATCGGTCGGATCGAACAACAGCACGCGGCCATGCTTCGACCGAAAGCCGGCCGTCAGACCCCAATTCTCACCCTTGATGTCGTGGATGATCGCGCTGCCCGGCCAGGTCAGCAGCGTCGGCACGACGAGGCCGACGCCCTTGCCGGATCGGGTTGGCGCGAAGCACAGTACATGCTCGGGACCGTCATGGCGCAGATAGTCGCCGTCGAGCCTGCCGAGCAGCACGCCATCGGGGCCGAGCAATCCAGCAGCGCGGATTTCCTCCGGCTCCGCCCATCGCGCCGAGCCATAGGTGGCGACGTTCTTCGCCTCCCGAGCGCGGATCACGGACAGGGTGATGGCGACGACGATCGAGACGAAGCCGCCCGACACGGCGATGCAGGCGCCTTCAATGAAGATCGGCGGCGCATAGGCGTCGTAGCAGTACCACCACCAGAAGAAGAGCGGCGGATAGTAGATCGGCCAGCCAGCTAGATCGAACCAGGGCTGCCCAAGCTGTGCCTGAAAGCCGAGCCGCCATGCCGTCCACTCCGTCGCGCACCAGATGGCAGTGAGCACGATCATGAGAACGATGGCGACTTGTCCCCACAGGACGCGGCTTCCGGACATAAAGGCTCCAACCGGCAAAAGAGACGGAGCCGATCAGAGAATAGCCGTGCCAGCCAGAAGCAACAGAAAATCCGAAACATCGGGGTTTCGGATACCACGGCGAAGAAAAAGGACGCTCAGTGCCGCGCCGAAAGCGCCTCGGTCGCCGCCTGTTCCAGTATCTTGCGATAGCCGGCCTTCGTCATCCAGCGAGCACGATTGAGATGGCTTTGCCAGCAGAGGTGCGTGCGTTCCCCTTCAGTCCCGGGATCACGATGCAGCACGATACGAGCCACTTCGGTCCAGTCCGCCCCATCCGTCTCAGCATCGAGCAGTCGCAGATACGTGACGAAGTGGCGTTCGTCGTAGACCGTGATCTCTGGCCCGCTGGGAGCGAGATCGTCGACATCGGGATCGAGTGCGGGGCGTATCCGCATAGGATGGCCCTCCTTTCGACAGTACAGCGGCCCGCAAGGAATAGTTCAACAGCTCTTCAATTTTGAGACAAACAGCTTGGTGAACCACGCCTTTTTCCGGTAGCGGGCTGGAATGCATCGTTTGGCCGAGCGGATCTATAGCACGGTTCAGTGCGAATCGGAATGATCGTTCCTGGAACGATCATTCCGACGCAGGCTCTCATTTCGCCATGGATCTCAAGGAGGTTATGGCAGTCAATCTGCGTCGGCTGCGCCATGACAAGCAAATGACGCAGGAAGAGCTGGCCGACCAGTCCGGCCTGAGCGCGCGTTATATCGGCGCGATCGAGCGCGCCGACGTTTCCGCCAGCGTCACGGTTCTTGGGCAGATTGCAGAGGCGCTTGGAATTGAGCCGGGTGAGCTTTTGAAGGAGTCAGCCAAATCGCGCTGATTTGGTTCCTTGCGCATCCGGCAAAGGCGGTCCCGCTTAACATCTGGATGCGGTCGCCATTTGTGCTGCGGTTGCCATGGGGCTCTGAGCGGACTAGCCGGTCTTGAAGCCGGTCAAGGTATAGTTGCCATATTAGCCTGGGAATTCTTCATGACCGCGTCCGACCCCATCGTGGTCATTCATCGCGTCTCAGTGATCGTTCAATATCTGCCATTCGCATAGCCAGCAGGACTAAGGACAGATCCAGGGGCACCCGCGCGGAGGGAAAGAAGTCGGACTGGAGGGACATTGCGGCTATCGGATGGAAGGGCCGGAATGTCGCCTGGAGCCACCCGCGTTTACACGGCCGCGGATGCCTCACGGGCGGTCGCGGCACGGTGGATCCTGACGAGCCGATCCTGAAGAGGGTTCAGAAGTTGGCCGAAAGCTGCACGGAACGGCACTGGAACTTTCTGGGCTATGTTGGCGCTGACTTCGGCGAACCCTTCGATCATCCGCGCGCGAATGTCCGGCGTGACGGCGGGATTAGTCCAAATGTTTTCGGTCAGCTTGGCAAACTCCTCAAGAAGCCTAACCCAATCCTCTGGTCTTAGCCGCCTGCCATCTATCGGCCCCCACGCGCGCGTCAGAGCGTCTTCGACTTCGCGGTCGAACTGCCGTTTAACAGACACCTGCATGAGGCGTCCGATGCGGTCCGTCGTCCGTTTATACAGTTCGGTATCGCCGAGCTTATGCGTGGCGGCCCATGGCATCGCCATAATCATAGGCATATCCACGGTTACCGGTATTTCCTTACCGGCGATGACATCCACAGCATACGTCTCGCAAACTGGCTCATCGCCGTCAAACTGCCAAGTGACGCCGACACCGAAGGCATCGAACAACTCCGCGTAGAAAAGCATCCGCCCTTTTGTCGGGTCGCCGACAAGTGCCAGGCGATGTGTCACTTCACCCGCCGCTTCGATCCATCGGCTTTGCGGCATGAAGAAGAATGTGTCGGGCGGAAGAGTTGGCGCATCAAGATCGAACCGATCGACATACGTGTGGAAACCAGGTGGAACTGCCTGCCCGTGATAGGTCGCGAAGACTGCGGCGGCGGTGAACGCCCAAGGGAAAAGGATTCTCGGTCCCATCTGCATGTTGAGATGCAGCGGTCCTTCCGGCCAACGGTGCTCGGTGATGGCATGTTTCATTGCCTCATCGATATCGAATTGCGGATGCTTCTTCTTGATCCTTCCCAAGAGAGTTTTTGCCTCCTTGAGCGTCCTCGCGGCGATTGTGAAACGAGTCTCGTTACCCACTTCCTCCTCGACAAACTCATGACGCAGAGGCGTTAGATGCTCCCCAAAGGAGAAAACGAAGATCTTGCCGTCCTCTCCTTGCATCCTGGTCTCTATAGTCGACTTCGAACGGTCGGCCGACCCGCCGATCAGGTTCATGATCGCCTGGAAGGCTTCGATCAGCGGATAGTCGAACTTGTCGTCGAGGATCCCATTTCCGACGCGCGAGAGGATGTCCTTTGGCTTCAGGCGCCCGCCGAGCGCGCTCGGGATTACGTGCGCTTTCGAGTTATTCGCAGGTGTGATCCGATCGCCGGTAACGATGCAATCCTCTCGTGCTGACATGGTTTCCCCTTCTGGCATGCTCGTTATCAAAGATATGGGGAGCGGCGTATCAAAATACCAATCGACGGCGGGCCCCTGATGCGCTCGATCATAGCGATGCGCGGCCGTGTAGCTTCCTCTCAGCACATCAAGTCAAAGAGGCCAAATCGTGAGTTCAAATCGAGACGACTTTTCCGAGGCAACCAGGAGGGCTCTCGCCGGACGAGCAGGGCATCGCTGTTCGATCTGCAAGACGCCGACGACCGGGCCTAGCGACGAGTCGCCTGCTTCATTCATGAATGTCGGTATCGCGTCCCACATCACTGCAGCAGCGCCGGGACAGGGTGCGAGACGATACGATTCTTCGCTCACGCCAGAGCAAAGATCAGATATCGACAATGGAATATGGTTGTGCCGTAGTTGCGACGGGATCGTTGATCGAGATGCCGTGCGCTTTCCACCCGAAACCCTGAAGCGCATCCGGCGTGACCACACCGAATTCGCCCGCTTGGGAACGCGCGTCGAGACCGAGGTCGGGCTGATCGCGATCGGACCGAATATTGTCGCTGGTGGGCAGGTTGTCCGCTTCAATGCGTCCGGCATCGTTCTGCACTTGGCGTTCTTCTTGCAGGGTTCCGCCGAGGATCTGTTCTCCTTCGTCCGCCATTTCGACGCGCAGCCGGCGCTGTCCCGGTACGTTCTACTGAGTGAACTCGGCCTCGGCGGACTCCTTGCAGAAGCACCGGAAGTCGCGCGCGAAGGGGTAGCGTGGAACATGACGTTTCAATGGCTGCCCGGTGCCCGCCGCCGGCCTGCGTCGGAGCTTGCGGGAATGAGCCGACACACCGGCAAGGTGGTTTCCGGAGAGGAGTATTGGAAACAGACCTTTGAGGCGGTCCTTGAGCAGCCGCCCGCCACCTGGTTTGCCAACATGGAGGGCGGAAGTCACCTTTCCGAGCTTTATGATGCGTTACGCGGATCAACTTGGTTTGAGCATCTCGTGAAGTGCGAACTGGTACGCCTCGCCTGCGTGCCCGCTCCAGCCAGGCTCGGAAGACAAGCCAGCGAATACCCTCCCTTAGTGTGCGTCAGGCACGTCCTCGGCGTGCGGATCCCGGACGCAACGCCTGTTGACGACCGTCTGCGCTTGGAGGTCGATTTTGATCTTGAAGGCCATGGCCGCTGGACCGGAAATTTGAGCTTGCACATCTATAGCCAGGAGGCTTTGCGGAGGGAGCGTGCAAAGGCTGCGTGGATGGCTGAAAACATCCGGCGTATTGAGAAAGGGGGGAGAATGCTGCCTAGTCCCGTACCACCTGACGGATGGGACACAGATGATGGTTACCCTGATTGACCTCCAGTTATAAAGAGGTGCCCACAGTGTTGTAATACACGTCGGCTTTCTGGTGTGGGCTCACCCAAACCGGACAGTCGCCTTCCCACCCCGTTTCCGCCTTGCGGCTGGTGGGGTGGACTGTTAGCTTTTGGGGAAACGAAAAGTCGGCCCGAATGGCCAAATGGAAAGCGCAAAGCTTCCGTTCCAGACGAACGAGACAGACCGCCCTCGTTGGGTCACGTTCGGTCAATTGACGAGTGTCTGTCTTAACCGGGTGGGCGCAATCTGCTCATCTCGGTAGCAAGATCAAGCAGATGTCTGAGGGCCGGATCGCGATTGTGTGGCGACCAGACCGCGCTGAATCTGGCCCGGTTCGGCTCATCGGCGATAGACCGGAACACGACGCCGGGAAACGGGACGTGAGACGCGGCTTCGCTCGTCAGCGTGATCCCCTCGCCATCTGCAACCATGTGCATCAGCGTGTCTCGACCAACATCGCACCGACGAATGCGTGGCGTCTTCTCTCGTTCGACGAGCCTGCGAACGATGTGGTCCAGGACCTGGGGACCGGCACCGGCTTGCCGGACCAGGAAGGTTTCTGAGGCAAGGTCGTGCCACACGAGACGCTCCGCGCACGTCAATGGATGGTCCTGCGGCAGCACGGCCATCAAGGTTTCCGACCATAGCTGCCGCGAATGGCAATCGGGTGCGTCCACGGCCCCTACCACGAAGGCGATATCGAGCTTGGCCTCGCGGACCTGACGAATGATTTCGTCTGAGCGTCCTTCGAAGAGGGCGAGTTCGATTTCCGGATGTTCGTCCCGATACCGATGGCGCAGATCGGCCAGGAACCCCGGCCCGATCGAAGACAAGAGCCCAATCGACAAGTGACCAACCGCGCCGTTCATGACCGACCCTGCGGTCTTGATCGCGAGATCGAGATGGCCGATCCCCGCCGCCACTTCCGCAATGAAGCTTCGGCCTGCATCAGTCAGGCGGACACCGCGGTGGCGACGCTCGAACAGAACAACACCGAGATCCTCTTCCAACGCCTTGATCCTGGTGCTCACACTCGACTGGCTGACGCCGAGAGCATTCGCCGCATGTCGAAAATTCAGATACTCGGCAACGGACAGCGTCTGGATCAGCGCCACGAGGGGGATGCGGCCTCTCAACAGCGCATTCTGTTGATCAACGACCTCCTGGCCATTGTTCGCTCGTCGCCGCATTGCGCCTCCTATCTCACTAAGCGCTCGGGCGATCGCTGAGAGGCGAGAGTCTCGATAAGCCATTGAGGGTCGGCGCGAAGCCAACCCTCAATGGAGCTGCCAGTCCATAGCCAGCGTCGGTCCTGTGCTGCGGCCCTCTTCATCCCACCGGAGACGTCTCCGCCTCCCGCGCCAATGCAGTTTTCACTGACTCTCGCGCGCCGATCCGCTGCATGTAGCGCGCGGTCGCCGGCCAACGGTCGAGATCGATCGAAAACCCCTTCATCCAGCCGAGCACGGTGAAAAGGTAGGCGTCGGCGACCGTGAAGCCGTCGCCCACCAGATAATCTTGAGATGCGAGGTTCACCTCGATGAAGTCGAGGCGCCGGAACAGCCGGTCCCGGAAGATCACCAGCGCCTCCTCCGGCAAGGCTCGATTGAACAGCGGGCTCGATCCGGCATGGACCTCGCTGGTGATGAAGTTGAGCCATTCCTGCAGCCGAACCCGCGCCAGCGTACCGGCGGTCGGAGCCAATCCCGCTTTCGGCTTCAGGTCGGCCAAATACTGAACGATGGCCGGTCCTTCGGTCAGAACCTCGCCGGTCTCGAGTTCGAGTGCCGCGACATAGCCCTTCGGATTGACGGCAAGAAAGTCCTCTCCCGTGGATGTGCGTTTCGTCCGATTGTTCACGCGGACGAGCTCGTAGGGCAGTCCGAGTTCCTGAAGCACGATGTGCGGCGAGAGCGAACAGGTGTCGGGGGCGAAATAGAGCTTCATCGTCGGGACCTCGATGTGGGGATAGATCGCCGCCCACATTGGCAGGTCCCGTGATATAATAAAAATTACTCCCATATTTTCTTGATATACCCGGCCTACATCAAAACCCGGAAATTTCTCGGATCGATGATATGGAAGTCATCGGATATAAAGTCTCTCAACTTGAGCCATTGGCTTGGTAAAGTTTTCCGGAAGAACACGTTCACCGCATCTACGAAATCGGCGAATCTTTC